>NZ_ATXU01000027.1 GCF_000421845.1 Leucobacter chironomi DSM 19883 | reverse complement strand
GTACATCATCGACGCGAGCTTCGGGCAGGCCCGCACGGTCCATGAGCAGCGAGACGGCCCGACACCTGGCCCATCCGCAGCGGCGCACCTCCTCACGCGAGCACGACAGCGGGCACGCTCCGCGACCGCGACCGCACTTGCCCTCTACGGTCTCCGCCCCTGGCAGCTCATCGAAGTCATCGCAGGCGACCAGCCCGCCTCAGCGACGGTCGAGTCCGTCACATGGGAGTACCCCGCCACCCGCATGAGGGTCACCCTCTCCGATATCACCACCCACCCCTAGAAAGGCACATCATGGCAACCGGCACCCTCGACGCTCGCGGCGTCTACCACTACGGCGAAGACGACGCCGAGGCCGATTTCTCCTCGCTCCTCAACCTCGGCATGGAGGCGATCTCCGAAGCGCTGGCCTACTTCGCGGGGCCGCCCGCGAAGCGGCAGGCGCTCTACCCGGCCCCGCCCGGATCACGCTGGAAGGACACCACTGGATCGCGTGCGCTGTGGTCGCCCGCCCCCGATGGGACGTGGCGCAGACACCAGGGCACCCACACCGCCCCGGCCGCCGCATGGTCAGATAACTTTCAGGGCGGTATCCACCTGCGCACGATCACCGCAGTCATCCCGACTGTGCTCGCCGCCGACGAGACTATGATGGTCACCCTCGCCAACGACGCGGGCACTTTCGCGATGGTCTCGCTGGATCGTGTCGAGCGCGGCCCCGCCTCGACGACCCTCACGCTCCGCTATATGCAGGTCATGAATAGCAGTCCGTCCGGGTGCCGGATCGCGTGGCAGATCGTGGAGCTGTGACATGCCCGATCTCGCAGCATGGTACGGTCCGCTTCTCGGGCAGCGCATCGACGTTGACGGCGCATTCCCGGGCGAGTGTCACGATGTTGGCCTTGCTTGGATGTACGCCCTTGGCGTGCAGCCCGGCGACGGCCACGCGCCCGGCACGGGCTACACCGATCAGGTGTGGCGGCAGTTTCCGTTCCACCGCCCCCGCCTTGCGGATCGGTTTTTGAAGACGCACGGCACTGGCGAGATCGGCCCCGGCAGCCTCGTCTACTGGGCACGTTACGGCGGG
>NZ_ATXU01000026.1 GCF_000421845.1 Leucobacter chironomi DSM 19883 | reverse complement strand
CGTGCGCCCTCACGGGCTCGAACCGTGGACCCGCTGATTACGGGTTTATCATTATCCGAACGTCTGCGAGCATACCAGATCACGTACCCTCATGGATGCTCTCGGAGGTCTCGGCCTGATGTGGGGCGAGGAGCGGCGCGCCCGGCGCGCCGCCTGATTCCGAGCGCCAGCGCTTTCTGGACAGGCTGCAAGAATGCACCCAACTCTCATCGCAGGCCCGCAATGGGCCGTTCTCATTTCCCTATGGCTCGACTACCTCCGCTCATGCGATTCGTCACGCGAGACCGTGAAACTGCGGAGCTATCAACTGCGGCGGCTTGCGGTCGCGCTGCCCGACGCCGATCCGCTCAGGGTCGGTCTCGATGACCTTGCTGCGTGGCTCAGCGCGAAGGACTGGAGCGCGCAAACTCGGCGCTCGGCCCGCTCTGCGGCGCGCCAGTTCTTCGGGTGGCTCCAGCTCACCGGGCGGCGCATGGATAACCCAGCGCTGGGGCTCCGGTCGCGGCCCGCGCCCCCGGGCACGCATCGCCCCGCCGACGAGATGAGCGTGCGCCGCATCCAAGGATCGGCCGACGAACGCACCGCGCTCATGGGTAAGCTCGCATCAATCGAAGCCATGCGCGCTTGCGAGATCGCGGTTGTGCACACCGACGATGTGATCGAGGATCTAGTGGGCCACTCGCTCATCGTGCATGGCAAGGGCGGCAAGACGCGCACGATCCCGCTCGATGACGAGATCGCACGCGAGATCCTTGACCGGCCCCGGGGTTACGTCTTCCCCGGTCGGATCGACGGCCACCTCTCAGCCCCCTACGTCTCAAAGTTGCTCAGCCGAGCGCTACCCCCAGGCGTCACCGGCCACATGCTCCGGCACCGTGGCGCGGGCAAGGTCTACGCGGGCACCGGTTACGATCTTCGCGCCACTCAGAAGTTCCTCGGGCACGCATCGGTCGTTACCACGCAGATCTACACCCCCGCCCGGGACAGCCAGATGCGCCTGGGGATGCTCGCGGCGGCTGAGCGAGCCGTCGGCTAACGCTATGCTCGGCTCATGAACGCAGATCAGAGCGCCCCGGAGCGCGACTACACTGAAGTTACGCCGCTCACGCCTGCCGCGCGCGCACCGTTCAACGCCCTGCTCGTGACGGGAGGGTGCCTCGCCGCGCTCGCCGCGCTCGGCCTGTTCTTGGGATTCACGAGTACCGGCTACGGGCAGGAAGAGCAACAGGTCGCCGGGTGGGTCATCGCAGCGATCGGCGCAATAGCCTCCGCCCCGCTCCTGGCCGCCTCGGGGATCGTGGCAGGTCTGGGACCGCGCCTACCCTCCGACACCCTCGAGAACAAATAGCACGCGCAGAGAATCCCGTCGAGGTCGACGGGATTCTCTGCGTTCTTGCTAGTCGCGCGTCGGGTGTGCGACGGCGAGGCCGGTGACGCTGAGCAGCGCGGCGGCGAGCACGAGCACGGAGCCGATCTGATCGGCGGTCATGAGTCCGTAGG
>NZ_ATXU01000025.1 GCF_000421845.1 Leucobacter chironomi DSM 19883 | reverse complement strand
TAATCAGCGGGTCCACGGTTCGAGCCCGTGAGGGCGCACGATTGGCCTCCACCCTTCGGGGTGGAGGCCATTTCGCGTTTCATGGCCTCGATCATCCACTCGATCGGGATGTTCAGTTCTTCGGCGAACTTGATCGCGTTCCCGAGCGTGATCTGATGCTTGCCACGCTCCCAATTGGAGACCGAGGCGTCGGTCGACCCAATGAGCCTCGCAACATCCCTGAGCGAGAGATCGCGCTCTGCGCGCGTAGCCCTAATCAGTTCGCCTACGGAGTGAACCTCTGTCGTTAGTTGTGGTGCCATGACACAAGCATAAACCGGGCAATAAGAAATCTTCGCGACACGCCGCGCCCAATCCGCTAAGAATCCTTCGCGCTAAAGATTCTTAGTGTCATGCACGCTAAGAAAGCTTTGTCCCCACGCCCACCACCAGGCCACCCCGGGCACAACTGAACAGACGACGCTACCCAGGCCACACATGGGAGACCCGCGGGAGGCTACCGCGCACCAAGTCGCCACCCCGATCACACGGCGGGGCGCGGTCAAGGCACACCCGGGCGCGCACCCCCACCATCCATCCCGCCGCGTGAGCACCCCGGTCGTGTCGCGCTACCCGCGCGAGCGTGCAAGTCCGAAGCCCCCGGCTCCGTCGAACAGCACGCCCTGAACGCGCCCTAACGGGCCGCGTATCAGGGCGTGACGACCTCCACCCCTCCCACCATCGAACAGTCAAGAACGGAGGCTACCCGGTGCCCACCACACGCCCCTACGGCAGCATCGCCGCCGCTCACAAGCTCGCCAACGCCGCCGCCCGCCGAGCACGCCTCAACCCGCCCCGCCCCGCGCCCCGCACCCCCGACGAAGACACCGCCGTCGCGACGCTCATGACGACCCGATGCCACGCCCGCCACCACGCCGAGCACCTGATCCCCGCCACCTCGACTATCTGCCTCCGCTGCGGCACCGACGCCCGCAGCCTCACCCACCAGGAGACACCATGACGATCAAGCTCCACGCCACCGTCAGACGCCGCTTCGAAGTACACCCGCTCGGCTACGACCGCGGATTCAGCCCCTGGATCGCACGCGCCTACATCAACGGCGTGCCCCAGTACCGCCGCACCGCCACAGCGGAATCGCACCCTGAGGCGGTGCAGGCCGCGTACAAGCTCCTCGCTGACCTCGACCGCGACCTCATGGCCGAGGTGCACGAGAGCCGCGCCAGCCGCCGACCGCGCTGCGAGTGCGGCCCCGGTCTGCTGCACTCGTACCACTGCCCTCGCCACGAGCGCCACGAAGTGACGGAGCCGACAGCATGAGCGCTTACTCTGCGCACGCTGAGCTGTGCGCCGCGATCCACGCCCACGACGATGCCGAGATGCTGCACGACATGGCGGGCGAGATGCCCGAGCTGCTGGCCTATCCGATCTCGGGTGACATGCTCGCCGTCGTGCAGCACTGCGGCCCGTATGAACGCCGTGCGCGCCGCAAGCGCGCCGCAATCGAGAGGGCTGCGCGATGAGCTGGCAGGACGCCATGACCACGACTGGGGCGGGCTCGTGCCTGCTGTTGCTCGCCGCTGTGGGCGTGTGCGTGTGGCTCACCTGGCAGGGGCGGGGGCCGCGACCGTGAGCCGACACCACCGCAGCCCCGAGTGGTATCGTGCCCGCCGCGTGGTGCGCGCAGTCATCACCGCCCGCCTGACCCGTGGCGAGCATGTGCCCTGCGTGAATTGCGGACGTCCGATCGTGCTCGGCGAGCGCTTCGACGTCGGGCACATCATCGACGCCGACAAGGGCGGCACCCTCGACCCGTCGAACCTGGGCGGCTCGCACCGCTCGTGCAACCGCAGCGACGGCGGGCGGGCCGGGGCGATCAAGACGAACGCGGCCTCGCGCCGAGCGCGGCGGCTGCCCCGATGGTGAACGACAACACGGTCGACGCGCTCGCCCGCCTACTCGCGTCGGGCGTCGACCTCGCCGAGCTGGAACGGCTCGCCGCGCTCGTCGCCCCGACCTACACCCCTGCACTCGTCGAGGTCGAGCGAGTCGAACGACCTTCTTTGAGTCGCGGCGGTGCCTCCCCCGCTAAGGCTCACCAAGGGGCGTTTCCCCCCGATCACGCCGGGGAAATCCTGATGGATGAGGAGGCCTGGATCGCGCACCGTGACCGGGTGCTACTCCCCACGACGCACTCAAATCTCGTGACGACCGAGCAGACCCGGCGAGAGTTCTTGGAGGGTGCCCGACTCCTCCGCTTCGACGGGGACCGCGCGATCGGCGGACGC
>NZ_ATXU01000024.1 GCF_000421845.1 Leucobacter chironomi DSM 19883 | reverse complement strand
CCCCGCAGCCGCAGCAGCTATTCCTGGCTGACGTGCTGAACGCCGGGCACCAGCGAAACGCCTTCCTCGTGCCGCGCCGCTCGTCGAAGTCGACGACCTTCAACGCGGTCGCAGTCGGCCGGGCCGCGCACCGCGAGGACTACCGCGTCGGCATCCTCACCCTGACGAGCGGCAAGGCCGGGCGAAAGCGGTTCCTCAAGGACGTCGCCGCGCCCGTCGAAGCGCTCTACCGCGACAAGCGCACCCGCCCGCTCAAGGTCTCGCGCATCGCAGGAATGGAAGGGCTCGACTTCACAGCATCGGGCGGTGGCACGGTCGACTGGCTGTCAACGCTCGACGACGTGCGCGGCGAAGCCTTCGATCTGTTCATCCTCGACGAGTCCGGCGAACCGAATGATCCCGAGTACATCGGCGAGGTGCGCGCCGCAGTGCTGCCGACGCTCGACACCAGGCCGGGCGCACAGGTCGTGTCGATCGGCACCGCGGGCCGCTTCCGCACCGGCAACATGCTGTGGGACGCAATCACCACGCTCCGCAACGGGCAGGGCGGCGGCGCGCTGTGGCACTTCCCCGAAGACGTCACCGAAGAGGAAGCCTCCGACTGGGAACCGACCGAGGACAACCCCGCAGGACGCGCCCGCGAACTGATCGAGCTGCACCACCCCGGCGTTGGCACGCTCACCACGCTCGACTCGATCAAGGAGAACTTCGACGAGTTCAGCCGAGAGAAGTTCCTGCGCGAGTACGGAAACATCTTCGGCAAGATCGGCGAGGCGGCGGGCCTACTCGACCCGATCAAGTGGGCCGAGGCGGGCACCGGGGCGGATCTCCCTGACCCGCCAGAAGAGTTCGGGCTCGCGGTCGCAGTCCACCCAGACCAGACATTCGCGGCGATCGTGGCCGCATGGCGCGAGGAGAACGGCCGCGCCGTGCTCCTCCTCATCGACCACAAGCGCGGCGTGGAATGGCTCAAGAAGTCCGGCCCGCACTACGCCCGCAAGTACACCCGAGCACTCACCTTCGACACGGCCTCACCCGTGATCGCCCGATTCCTGCCCGGCTGGCAGAAGCTGCGGCCCCGGCCCAAGCTTGACGGGCGCGGCTTCATGGACGTCAAGAAGGCCGCGACGCTCATCGTCTCCGAGGTCAACGGCCCCGACGAAGCGGAGAAGATCACCAAGACACCGGCTCGCGCGTCGGATCGCATCATGCACTATCGGCAGCCCGAACTCGACGATGCCGCCAAGAAGGTCGTGAAGCGCAAGGCCGGGGTGAGCGCGTGGGCGCTCGGCCGTGATCCGAAGCACCCCGAACACGACATCACCGCGATCGAGGCGGCAGCGCTTGCGCTGCTCGCGTTCGACGAATCTAAGCCCAAGACCAAGACCCACCGAGGACGTGTGAACCATGATTAAGCTCGACAACGACGGATATTGCACGGTCGTGATTACGTGTGCCGGGTGCCCGTGGTGGTCCGCGATCCGGCTCGATATGGCCGAGGGGCACGCCTGCGCGGTGACCCACGAGAAGGTGCATCACCCTGAGTCGAAACAGGCCCGTGAGGCCGCTCGGAAGTGGCGGCGCGCGCAGCAGCGCAAGCTCACCGCGACACGCTGAGAGTTCGTCGAAAGTCCCACCCCCCTCCGCATGGTTGGGGTGTGGGACTTTTTGATATCTTCCGACGTACCCAGGCGGTTTCGAGCTACGCGGCACCGGCCGCGGTGGGCCTCGTCACCCCTCACGAGTCAGCCGCGCTGAGCCGTATCGCGTGGTCTGAGCACTTCCAGGGCGCGACCGGCGAGGTGAACCGCAATGGTGCGATGCGGATTCCGGCGCTGGCGAAGGCCCGCAACGTGCTCGCCGGAATCATCGCCTCGCTGCCGCTCGTTGAGCTTGAGGGCGAGACCCGCGTCGATCAGCCCTGGCTCTATCGCACATCGGGCGATGTGTCGCCGTGGCACCGGCTCGCGTGGACTGTCGACGATCTGTTCCATCACGGGTGGAGCATGTGGACCGTCAAGCGTGACGCGGCCGGGCAGATCGAGGACGCGGCGCGGGTGCCGTTCGAGGTGTGGTCAGTGAACTCGACCACCGGGGAGATCACCGTCGACGGGGTGCCTGCCAAGGCCAACGAGGTGATCCTCATTCCGGGCAGCTTCGAGGGCATCCTCGAAGCCGGTGCCGACACGATTCGCGGCGCGCACGCCCTCCAGAAAGCGTGGATTGGGCGCGCACAGAACCCGATCCCGCTCGTCGAGCTTCACGAGATCGGCGACGACGAACTCGAAGACGACGAGATCGACGAGATGCTCGCCGACTGGTCAGCGGCGCGCACCTCGCCGACCGGGGCTGTCGGATTCACCGACCACCGCGTCGAGCTGCGCGTACACGGGGCCGTGTCGACTGACCTGTTCGAAGAGGGCCGCAACGCGATCGTGCTCGATATCGCCCGCCTGACGGCGCTCCCGGCCGCGCTCCTCGACGGGTCCATGTCGTCGGCGACGCTCACCTACTCGACGCAGGAGGGCAAGCGCAACGAGTTCATCGACTACACGCTGCCGACGTGGCTGCGCCCGATCGAGGCGCGCCTGTCCATGGACGACGTGTGCGACCCCGGTCGACGCATCCGGTTCGACCTCTCCAGCCTCACCGAAACCGAAACCCCCGAAATCTCCGACCCTGTGGAGGACTGACCCCATGCCCACCCCGACCACCGCCCTGTTCGCCGACGCCGAGGCCCGCACCGTGCGCGGCCTCCTCCTCCCGTTCGGAGAACTCTCCGCCCCCACGATCGACGGC
>NZ_ATXU01000023.1 GCF_000421845.1 Leucobacter chironomi DSM 19883 | reverse complement strand
GAGCCGGTATTCGACCATGGCAGAGTCCGGGAGCGGGGTGTAGGTCTCGTCATAGTCGATGAGGTTGAGATCGCGGTCGAGGGTGACCGTGCCAGGCTCAGCGAGTGCGGGGCGCAGTTGGTAGCGGCCGTCGAGGTCGCCGTAGAGCTGCCAGCCTGCGGCCTCGGTGATCCGGTGCAGCATGTCCCAGTGCGTCTCACCGGCCTCCCACGTCTGCCCGGCATTGATCGGCAGATCAGGACCGGGCGCAAGATGACCGTTCACATGGTCGAGGATCTGCTGCACGAGCACGCGCAGACTCGTCGCGGACGAGATCCACGGGGTAGACGCGAGCCGTCGGGCGTCGTGCAGCGCGATCTCTTCGCTCGCGATCTCGACCGTCGCTAGCGTCGATGAGGCCGAGAGCGTCGAGGGGCGCACGCGCACGAGCGCGTCGAGCACCTGCGGCGGCGGCGGCAGGTACTGCCCTCCCGGCTGCCTGAGCGCCGACGTGATCGCCGAGACCGAGCGCAAACCCGCCGTAGTGACTACGGCGGGCGCTCCGCCCCACAGGCCCGACGCAGCCGAGAGACGCTGGATGCGCTCGGCCGTGTGCCACGGCGCGGTGAGCGCACGCGAGACGGCCCCGGCCGAGCCGCCCACACGTCGCGTCGCCGCACCGAGCGAGCCACCCCACCACGCGGTAAGCGCCGCCACGGACATGTCCGGCCCGAACGCTTGCCGGAGTCGGAGCCGCAGCCGGGGCCGGTCAAGAAGGTCGGCGTCAGCGGCGTGGACGGTCACGACACCCTGCAAGCGGGGCGACCACGCCGCATCCATCGTGACCCGCACCGAGACAGGATCGACCGGCAGCGGCACCCCGCTCTCATCGAGCAGCGTCACCGAATGGCGAGACAGCGGAATCATGGCGTCAACCCTGAGTTGACGGCGGATTGACGATCTCGTGGGCCTGGTCCTCGGTGATCCAGCCGCGCTGTACGGCGGCTGCGAGGCCGTCCACGTCGAGCTTGCCGAGCTGGTACAGCTTGCGGAGTCGGTCAAACATCAGTGCCTCCCATGAGCATGTCGAGAATGATCGTGTCGAGTGCGTCTTCGGTCGCGGCCAGGCGCTCGCCGTGCCCGGTCAGGCGCTCGCCCTGCTCGGCGAGATCTGCGCCCACTTCGCCGAAGGCTTCGCCCTGCTTCATCAGCTCGTGCTGCGTCTCGGCCAGTTCGGCGGCGACCGGCGCGACCGCCGCCCGCGCGGCGCTGCCCGCCTCGGCGGCGGCGTCCTGCGCGGTGCGGGCGTCCTTCCGCATCGAGATCGTGAGCGATCTGAGAGTGCTGCTCATTCTGATACCTCCTGGTAGTCAATGCGGACCATCCACAGGTCCGCGTCGGTGTGGTCTTTCAGGTACTCGGATTCGATGCCGCCGCCCTCGGCGAGCACGTAGGTCATTTCGAGCGAGGGCCGGTCAGGCTCCTCCAGCGAGAACACGGAGCCCGTGGCGTGCAACTCGACGCACGCCGCCGCTGCCGCCTCGGAGTCGAACAGCAGGCCGAGCGAGCCCGAGCGGAGCGCGGGCGGCGCGAGGGTCACGGCGACGCGGCCGGAGAGCAGTTCATGGACGCGGTTTTGCGACTTGAGCTTCTGCGAGCTATCGACCCACAGCAGCGGCTCGACGGCCTCGGGGCCGGATGAAACGATCACGGTACGGGCCGCCCTTCCCTGGTACGAACATCGACCACGACAGTGCGGGGCCGGTTGACAAATTCCGAGAGCGCTCGTTCGGCTGGTCCGAGATTGGCGGACACTCCGATACTTGCCACGCGCGAGGTGGACGTGAACGCCGCCAGCGCCTCGGCTGCGCCCTTCGTCTCGGCCTTGGCCTTGATCGTCGCGGTGCGCTCCTCCGCTACGGTGTCGAGCGCGGACTCGGCCGCCTTCGTGTTGGTGCGCGCGGTGACCTCGCTGGTGCGGTCGGATGCGGCTGCGTCGAGGTCGGCCTCGGCTTGGCCGGTCTCTGCTGCGCCTGTGAGGGTGATCGGAGAGCCGTCAGCGATCTCCTGCCCGCCACCCACGATCTGCTGCACGAGACCGGCGTATTTCTCCATCGACTCCTGCCCGCCACCCACGATCGACGCGAGCATGGGGGCGAAGTCGACGCCCTGGTCGAGCACGGCCTGCGCTTCTTCCATCGTGAGCCCCGTGGCGTCGGCGAGGGTCCGCACGTTGCTGTTGAAGTTCTGCGTAGCGTCGATGCGGGCCTGCATCGCGGCCATGTATCCGGCCGGATCAGTCGCGCCGGTCTCCGCGTTGTAATACTCACCCCACGCGCCAACCGCCTCGTCGAGCTCACCTTGAAGTTGCTCGATTGCGGCGGCCTTGGCCTCGAGTTCGGGGCCGCCCGCGGCGAGCCACGCGGCTTCCTTTTCTGCTGCGAGATCGGTCTCGGCTTGCAGCTCTTTTAGGCCGTTGACGAGGGCGCGCTGGTCGTCGACCTGCTCGCCGTGCAGTGTCTTGGTCTGGCGGGCGCGGCTCTCGGCTGCGGTGAGGGCGGCCTCTTCGGCCTCGATGATCTTGTCGAGTTCGGCGGTGTTGCCCGCGTATGCCTCAGCGAGCCGCCGGAATCCGCTTGCGGAGCCCTCGGCCTGGTCGCGCAGATCGGCGAGGTTCGTCACGCCTTCTTCCGCGGTGGTGGCGAGGTCGCGCATTCGGTCGGCGATCTGCTCGATTGAGAGTTCCCCGGTGCTGCCCGCCTCGATCCACGCAGCGGCGAGGTCGGCGGCTTTCGCTTCGAGTTGCGCGGTGTGCTCTTTGGTTTGCTCGACCGCAGCGATGATGAGGCCGATACCCGCGGCGCCGGCTACGCCTGCCGCGAGGCCAGCCGGACCCATGTTCCCGATGACGCCGCCCAGAGTGTCCTGAGCGATCTGCGCGATGTCTTCGGCCTCACCTCGGAAGCTGGAGACGGTCTCGCTGAGGTTCTGCACCGCCTCCTGCTTGAACTCGGCGACCGCCTCGCTCGCGCCCTGCGTGCCTCGGCGCACCCCGTCGTCCAGGTCTTTACCCTTGCGACCTGCGCGCACGATCTCGTCGCCGAGCTTTTCGACGTCGGCGCGGGTGCGATCACTCTCGCGCTGCGCCTCACGCATCGCCTGTTCGAGCTGGTCGCCCGACTTGCGGCCCGCGCGGCCGACGTCTTCGAGACCGTCGCCGGTCTTCTCACCGCTCTTGGCGAGGTCGCGCAGCTCCTTCTGAGCGTCTTCGAGGGGCGGAATCACATCGGATTCGATGCCCTCTCGGAAGGCTCGGCCTTCGCTCGCGACCCCGATCTCAATCGGTGGCTTCGCCATGCTATTTCACCTTCTCCAGCTTCTCGTGGATGGTCCTGACAGCGGTTTGCACCCAGAGTGATGCGACGCGCGGGATCGCCTCGGAGGAAGCCGGGTAGGCGACGTAGCCGCGCGAGCGGGGGAGCCGGAAGCCGCCGCCCATACGCCGCGTGTACTCCTTGCCGTTGCGCGAGCGCGTGGCGACTTTCGTGTCGGGGTGCGCGCCGTGCTCGATCGCTCTCGCGAGCTGCGAGAGCGGGGTCTTCCCGATCTTGCCGACTCCGCCCGCGCGGAAGAACACGTTGCGGGTTGTAACGCCCGTGCGGGCGGAGTCGGCAAGTCTGGTTTGTAGCCGGGTCGTCACCTGCGATCGGGTGGCCTCCGCCCAGATGGGCTGTGCCTGCGCTTTCGTGTGCTTCCCGATTTCGGTTCGCACATCCGTGTCAAGGCCGCGCATCGCCTGCATCAGCGTTTGTAGCGGCGACTTGACGAGGAGGCTGATCGACCCGGCCACGATCAGGGGGCGAGCGGTTCGAGAACGGGCTTTCCGACGACGCCGAGCGCGACGGAGGAGGTCGCCACGGCGTCGACGTCGCCGCCGATCGACCCGGGCTGTGCGGTCAGCGTTGCGGTGATCGCGGGGCCGCCCTTCTGCGGCTCGAACGTGACGTCGATGGACTCGCCCGTGTGCTCGAACAGGTACCGCGAGAGCGAGTCCGGCGTGTTCCAGTCCTGCGCGAAGGTGAGGTTGCACACCCACGTGGGGGTGCCCGCGAACGTGTACGCCGCGCTCGGCGTCATTCCCTTGAACTGTGCGCTCGTCGACGTGGGCACGAACTCGACCTTCGAGACGTGCGCCTCGTAGTTGTCGGACTCGACCGTGAACAGGCAGTCGGTGAGCTGGAACGGGTTGACGGCGATCTGCGTCATGATCTCTCCTTTGTCGGGGTGGCGGTGATGACGGTCAGCGTCATTTCCCAGCCGGGATACTGGCCGTTCGGGTGAACGACCTTCTGGGCGTCGGTCCACTTGATCGTCGGGTGACGGTCGATGGATGCCAGGATCTCCGTCACTGAGGCGTCGAGGCGGGCCTCAGCTTTCGCGAGATCCTTGTTCGGGATGAACACGGCGAGAATGATCTCGTGGCTCAGGTGGCCGAGCGGAGCGTCGGCCAGCTTCTCGACCCGGTTGTGCTTCACGACCACGGTTTCCCGTGTGATCGTGTCGGGCAGGCGCTGCTCGTCGACGACCTTCCAGTCGGCCGGAACGGCGATCTCATCGAGCACGTAGGCGCGCGCGCTATCGAACACGGGGCCGTCCTCCTCTGGGCCGGATGATCTGTTTGACGTGCCAGTCGAGCGGGTGCGGTGTGAGCGTGAACGAATCCCCGTCACCCATGCCGCCGTCCGTCGAGACGCTGCCCGCCGCCCACAGGTTCTGTGCCTGCCGGAGCTGCGCGAGCCGGTACTCGACGGGCACATCGTCGGAGTCAGCGGCGACGGCCGGGTCGGCCTTCCGATGCGGGGAGTACGCGACGACCTGGGCGCGAGCGACTGCGAGCAGTTCCTCCAGTCGCTCGTCGTCGTCAGGCGCGTCTTCCCACGCATCGGCGGCCGACTCGGCGTCATGCCAGCGAGTCACGATCAGCCCTGCGCCGGGGCAGCGGTGACGAGGGCGAGAGCGGCTGCGTTGTGGGTCACGTCGCCGATGTAGCCGTAGAGCGCGGGCTCGATCTGCCCGTTCGCGGGCACCAGTCCCTCAACGCGGATCGGGGAGCCGGGCAGCTCGTACATGGTGCGGGCCTCGCGCGCGCCTACGAGGGTCTTTCCGGCCCCCACCGGGCCGGGAATGATGCGGAAGCCGCCCGCGCTGCCCTCTTCCAGACCGAACGAGGCGGAGAGGTAGCCGAGCACTTCGTCGCGGCCGGTGAGCACGATATCGCGCCACAGCTCCGGCGACACGACCGCGAAGGCGGGGCTGTTCTCGGTCGCGATGATCGCGAGCGCGCCGTCGACGATCGCAGCCAGGGCCGGGGCGACGTCGGCGGGGACGGTGCCCGGGGTGACTGCCGTCGCGTCTCCCACCATGGTGGACAGCGCGTCGAGGTCGGACACGCGAGCGTAGGACTCGACCATGGAGTCGAAGTAGGCCTGCCAGAATCCCTGGTCGGGGAAGTCGGTGAACCGGCGGTCGATGCGGTGCCCGCCCGCGATGCGGCGCGCGGTCTCGGTGACCGGCTCGGTGTCGACCGCGTTGGACGGGATCTCCGCGCCGTTGCCCGCGTAGGCGGCGACTTCGGGGGCCTTCCCGTCGACGAATCGCCAGCCGCGGATATCGAAGCTGGTGAGCGTCTCAGTGCCGCACAGGTTGAAGAATCGGCGCTCGTACTTCTTCCGCTTCCACAGCTGCCCGATGTAGGTCGGCTCGGCGATGTCGGCCGAGATCGTTGCGCCGCTCGGCCCGGCGTGGTTCACGTTCGCGATCGCGAATGCGGCCGAGCCTGCGAGGTAGGGCTCAAGGCCGGATCGGTCGTTGGATCGGCTCGCCATGGCGATCGCGGCGAACAGGCCGGTGGCGCTGGTCTTGTCGTCGTTCTTCGTGTGGGTGCGGAGCTGGCGGGGGACGGATGCCGTCATGGTGGTTTCCTTCTCATCAGGGTCGGGGGTCTCGGTGGGGTCGGGGTCGGTGTCGCCGAGCGCGTCGAGCACGGCGGCGGTCACGTCGACGACGAGGGCGTCCCTCGTCGCGTCGTCGAGCGTGGTCTCGGGCTTCTCCTCCTCAAGCACTTCGACCGCGCCGTCGACGGCGGAGAACATCGCCGCGGAGGCGAACGCTCCTTGACTGCACGCGGCGGCACCCGTGAGGCGCGCCTTCACTGCTTCCGCGCCGCGACGGATCAGGCCTGCGATCTCAGCCGACAGGCGCGGCCGTGCGGCCTGGTCGGGGGCGGTGGCCCGGGCGAGCAGCTTGTCGCCCTCGGGGGTGCGGGCGATCGCGAACTCGGCGACGATGCCCTCGGGCGTCTCGACGAGGCTGGTCGCTCGGCCCACGTTCGCGAACTGCGAGTGATCCGTGAGGCCGTAGTCGCTGCCGGAGTTGAGCGACACGATCGAGGGGTCGGCGGGGATCTCGACGGTGCCCGCCGAGAACTTGATCGGCTCGG
>NZ_ATXU01000022.1 GCF_000421845.1 Leucobacter chironomi DSM 19883 | reverse complement strand
TGCCGTTGGGTGTGGTGGGGTTGACGGCGGATCAGGTCGCTGAGGTCTCGGGTGTCGACCTGCAGGAGCGGACCTCGCTGGCGGCGCTGCTGCGGTCCGTGCTCGGGGGCGTGATGGACTCCGAACTCAGCCTTCGCGACGAGGTCGACGTGTTCGCGCCCGTCGCCGACCTGCTGAAAGTCACCCTGCTCAGCGCCCTCACTCCCGACCGCGCCACGACCCGGTATCCGCTGGCCGAGCAGATCGTCACCTACGTGCTCGACAACCTCACCGACCCCGGCCTCGGAGCCGCCAGGATCGCGAAGGACCTGCACGTGTCCGAGCGTCTGCTCTACGCAGAGATGTCCCGCGCGGACATCAGGCTCGCGCAGCTGATCCAGTCCCAGCGCCTGCGTCGCGTCCGCGACGCCCTGACCGCACCGGCCACCATCGACGTCCCCATCGGCGTCCTCGCCCAACAGCACGGGTTCGTCTCCGCCAGCCACTTCAGCCGCATCTTCCGCGAAGAATTCGGCACCACACCCCGCCAATGGCGCAACAACACCACGCCACCGGCACCGTGAGATCACCGCTCGCGTGTCAGGCCTCCGTTGCGACCTTCCCGCGCGATCAGGTCACGGGACGCGCTGTCGTCGGCGCGGATCTGATGGGCGGTCTCGAGCACTTCGTCGATGTCGCTGTCGGGGATGACGACGGCTCCCGATGAGTCGCAGAAGATGTACTGGCCCGGATAGATGCCCACTCCTTCGATGACGACGGGAACATTTGCCTGAAACGGCGTGACCACTGCTCCACCCCAGGCGACGGCCTCTCCCGAGCACCATGCGGCGAACGGTTCCGCGGCCAGTTCGTCGAAGTCACGAAGGCGTCCGTCAGTCAGGACGCCGGCGAGGCCGACGTTGGTCGCACGGGAGAGCTTCGTTCCACCGGCGAGAGACGTCGAGCTGTGGCCGTTGCTGGCCATCACGAGGACCGTGTTGCCGGGATCGGCTGCTGATCCGTCGACGGCCTGGTGGAACAGCCGTCCGAAGGTGTATTCCTCCGGGTCGAGCGCGGCGTGGCAGGTCGGGAAGAAGGAGATCGTCGCGACGCGCCCGAACAGGATGCGTTCGGGTGCCGGACTGACGAGCCCGGTGATATGGGCGCGGTGACGGTGCTTCCGGCCGAGCGCATCGGTCAGGTCTGCGCATGTGAGGACTGCGGCTGACGCTGCGCGACGTCGCTCCACCGCGTTGTCTTCATCTTCGTTCACGGTCGTTCCGCATCATTCCTCCGTCACTGATGACGCGGGGGCGCGCCACCGGCTCAGCGGTGACGCGCCCCCACGTGGACATGGTCAGACGGAAGCCTCGGTCGCCTGGATGCGGCGGGGCAGGACCCAGCCGGCACGAGGGTAGTGGCAGTTGTAGCCGTTCGGATACCGCTGGAGGTAGTCCTGGTGCTCGGGCTCGGCCTCCCAGAACGGGCCGGCGGGCTCGATCGTGGTGACAGCCGATCCTGGCCACAGACCGGAGGCATCGACGTCGGCGATCGTCTCCTTGGCGACCTGCTCCTGCTCGGGGGTGAGCGGGAAGATCGCCGACCGGTAGCTGGTGCCGATATCGTTGCCCTGACGATTCAGGGTCGACGGGTCGTGGATCTGGAAGAAGAACGCCAGGATGTCCCGGTACGTCGTCTTCGATGGGTCGAAGACGATCTCCACGGCCTCGGCGTGGCCGGGGTGGTTGCGGTAGGTGGCGTGATCGTTCTGCCCGCCGGTGTATCCGGCGCGGGTGCTGATCACGCCCGGCTGCTTGCGGATGAGCTCGTCCACGCCCCAGAAGCAGCCGCCGGCCAGGACGGCCGTCTCGGTGCCGGGTGTGCGGGTGACCTCTCCGGTGTCGTGAATTCCACTGGTCATGATGTGTGCTCCTTCGTGGTCGTGGTGGTGGTCTCGAACAGTGAGCGGAACTCTCCATACCCCTCGGCCTCCAGGTCGGAGACGGGGATGAACCGCAGCGCGGCGGAGTTCATGCAGTAGCGCAGGCCGCCCGCGTTCGCGGGGCCGTCGTCGAAGACGTGCCCGAGGTGGCTGTCCGCCCCGGTAGAGCGGACCTCGGTGCGGGGCATCCAGAGGGATCGGTCCGTCTTCGTGTGGACGGCGTCAGCGACGACCGGCTTGGTGAAGCTGGGCCATCCGGTTCCGCTGTCGTACTTGTCGGTGGATGAGAACAGGGGCTGTCCGGAGACGACGTCCACGTACAGGCCGTCCTCGTGGTTGTCCCAGTACTCGTTACGGAAGGCCGGCTCGGTGCCGTCCTTCTGGGTGACGCGGTACTGCTGGTCGTTGAGGCGGCTCAGGGCCTCAGAAGTCTTGCTGTAATCGTGCGACACAATGTCCTCCTTGTTCGGCGCCGCTGGCTGCGGCGTCACTGTTGATAACGCCGGGGTGACGCGGTTTGGTCCCGTGAGCCTGGGAGTGGGCTGTGACTTCGAGAATCCTCCTGTTGTTGTTCCGGGCTATGAGGTATCGCCTTCGGTGAAGCCCCATGTCGTACCTGACTGGCTGTCGTTGAGCACGATCCCGGCGGCGTCGAGTTCGTCACGGATACGGTCTGCCGTACGGAAGTCCCTGGCCTTACGGGCCTGGGCTCGCTGGTTGAGCGCCTGTGCGATCAGGGCCTCCAGTGCGCGCTCGGCGAGCGGGGGTGTGGCCGTTGATTCGTCCCACGGGCTGTCGCGCGGGTTGATGCCGAGGACGCCAGTCATGGCGAGCACGGCGTCCAATGCGTCGGCACCGGCCCGCGCGTCGTGCTGGGCGAGGGCGGTGTTGCCCTGCCTGACCTCGTCATGGAGGACCGCGAGTGCCATGGGGATGTTGAGGTCGTCATCCAAGGCGTTTCGGAATGCGACCGGCAGCATGTCCGCGTCCGCCGTGCGCCTGGAGTGGTTGGTGCTCCGGGTGATGAAGTCTTCGATCCTGCGCATCGCCGCCGTGGCGGATCGCAGGGCGGAGTCGGTCAGTTCCAGGTTCGACCGATAGTGGGCCGATCCGAGGTAGTAGCGCAGGTCGAGAGGACGCATGTGCTGCAGTAGCTCGTCGAGGGGTGTCGCATTGCCGAGAGACTTGCTGATCTTGTCGCCGCCGGACGTGACCCAGCCATTGTGCATCCAGTAGCGCGCGAATCCGTATCCGGCGGCACGGGACTGCGCCTGTTCGTTCTCATGATGAGGAAAGCGCAGGTCGAGCCCGCCACCGTGGATATCGAAGCTCTCTCCCAGGTAGCGGAGAATCATTGTCGAGCAGCTCAGATGCCATCCGGGGCGTCCCGGCCCGTAAGGCGAAGCCCATGCCGCAGGAGCAACGATCTCCTCGCTGGCCCCCGCGTCCGGGGGAGCCGACTTCCAGAGCGCGAAGTCGCGAGGGTCACGTTTCTCTGTTGCCTGATCGGTATGTTCGTCTCCGCGGAGAGTGCCGTGCTCCTGTGAGGTCAGAGACCCGTAGTCGGGCCATGATGAGACGTCGAAGTAGACGTCCCCCGCTTCCCCTCCCGCTCGGTACGCGTGGCCTCGGGCGATCAGCCGGTCGATGAAGGTAAGCATCTCGGCGGTGTGCCCTGTCGCGCGCGGCTCGATCGTCGGCGGCAAGATACCGATCTTGCGATAAGCGTCGGCGAACGCCCTCTCATGACGAGCCGCCCACGCCCACCATGGAACGCCCACCGTCTGGCTCGCGGCAAGAATCTTGTCGTCCAGGTCGGTGATGTTTCGCACCAGGGTCACGTCGAGATCGTGGCCGATCTGGAGCCATCGTCGCAGCTGGTCGAAGACCACTGCGGATCGGAGATGACCGACGTGTGGCGGAGCCTGAACAGTCGGACCGCACAGATAGATGCCGACGTGGCCCGGTCGCAGGGGCGCGAACGTGCGCAGCGATGACGTTCCACTATCGAAGAGCTGTAGGGTCATCGGTCAGCCCATCTCGTGGGTGCGCTGCTCTCGGAGCGCACGGAGGTGGACGGCGGCCCAGGAGCGGAAGGGGCGCCAGCGTTCCGCGACCTCCTCGAGCAGCGATTCGGGCCCGTACTGGTAGGAGATCTCGGCGTGGAGGCGGCGTTCCGCGCGCGGAAGGATGTCCTGGGCGTTGGCGCCGCGGATAAGGATGAGGTCCGCGGCGAACGGGCCGATGCCTGTCACCGCGAGCAGGTGGGGGCGAGCCGATTCTTCGGGCATTGCTTGGAGCCGAGGACCGTTGAGCAGTCCGGTGAGTGCGGCCTCTGCGACAGCTCGGAGATACTCTGGCTTCCGACCGGGTAGGTCCAGCTCTCTGGCGTCGATGGCGCGGATGAGCGCATCGGGCGCGGGAAAGGCCCCGTCGTTGCCGTGCGCGACGATAAGGTCGCGGCGGAGTCGGGCAGCGACTGGGACGCGAGTGCGCTGCGACAAGACACACCAGGCAGCGGCTTCGTACGGGGAATGGAAGCCGCACGGGCGATATCCGGGGAGAGCCCTTTGGGCGGTGGCGATGATCGGGTCGCGATCGCCTACGGCCGGCCATCCCCGCGCGTCCACATCGAGAGAGAGGAAGCGCCGCACCTGTTCAGCGGCTGCGGCCAGATCGCCCGGGCCGGACAAACCTATCTGGGTGCTCTCCCCGCTCTGGGTGACGTGGGCGGACACAGACGTCCAGTCGTGCTCGCTCACAAAGCGTGCGGAGAGGACGTCCGGGTCGCCGCCGGATTCGATCGCGGTAGGTGTGAACTCTTCCCAGAACCGCTTGCTGGTGCGCAACGACCACGGCCCGAGCACTGGGACCGAGAGGGTGTGCTGCGCCATGGTGGTGTTAGGCGCGGGCGTGGATCGTGACGACGTAGCCGTCGGGATCTCGGAACGAGAACTGCAGGCCGAACGGCCCCTCGACCGGTTCCTGCACAATCGGCACTCCCGCGTCGACGAGTCGTGCCTGCACACCTTCCGCGTCATCGTTGTGGAACCAGACGCCGATGCCGGCACCGAGCTGAGGGATCGCGTCGAGATCCACGCCCGGGAACGGGTCGCGGACGGCGAACGCGGTTCCTCCTGCGGAGAAGACGGTCGCTGCCGGGTTCGAGTCTGGGAGCCGCGTGAGTCCGACGAGCTTGTCGTAGAACTCCGCGGAGACGGCGCGGTCCCGCACCTGGAAAGAGACGAAGTCCGGGCCGGTGGTTGTTGCTGCCATGAGCAGGCTCCTGTTCTGTTCAATAACGCCAGTGTCAATATCCTGACACTCAATGGAGTGTGTGTCAAACTATTGACATGGACGCATTGGACCGGAGCCCGGAGTCGCTGGGGGTGCTGATCAAGGAGACGCAGTCGCTCCTGAACCAGCGAATGGACGATCGGCTTCGCCCGCTCGCGCTGAGCGTGCCGCAATACGCGTGCTTGACCGCCTTGCAGGACACGCCAGGTATCACGAGCTCTGAACTCGCCCGGCGCGCGTTCGTGTCCCGCCAGTCGATGAACGTGCTGCTCCAGGGACTGGAGAAGCGGGGACTCGTGAGCCGCTCGAGTGATCCTGGGCCCCGGCGAGAACGGAGCGTGGTGCTGAACGACACCGCAGAGCTCATCCTCGAACGCGCGCATGAAGAAGTGTCCTCGGTTGTTCAACGCATGACGATGGAGGTCGAGCCGGTGGAGCGCGCCCGTCTCTCCGAGCTTCTGGCCCGTTGCCGAGACGCCCTGCTCATTCCTTGACAGCATTGTCAGGCCCGGGAAACTGGTACCGACCGACGGCGCTGTAGGAGCCGCGGCGGAAGCGGAGACCAGTGATCCGCTCGTCTTCGACGAGCCAGCGCAGTTCGTAGCACGCTCGGTAGTCCGGCGGCCAGAAGGAGCAGAACTGCCCCTCTGCATCCACGTACCACTCCCCCAACGTGGGTCTTCCGTTCTCGACATACACGGTCTTGCCGTTCTCGGCGAATGCCTGCGTAGCCCCGTCCTCGTACAGAATCGATGCGGCCGTCAGCGCGCGAGGGATATCCGATGCTCGAACTTCCTCCGAGTCGATGACGGTGAGGTCAGACAGAGGATCGTTCATCCGTACGTCTCCTCTGGTCTGATCTGCTGCGAGAGCTCCAGTCGGCTCTCGTCCTGGGCCCCATCGAGGCGAGGTGTGGTGTTGTTGCGCCATTGGCGGGGTGTGGTGCCGAATTCTTCGCGGAAGATGCGGCTGAAGTGGCTGGCGGAGACGAACCCGTGCTGTTGGGCGAGGACGCCGATGGGGACGTCGATGGTGGCCGGTGCGGTCAGGGCGTCGCGGACGCGACGCAGGCGCTGGGACTGGATCAGCTGCGCGAGCCTGATGTCCGCGCGGGACATCTCTGCGTAGAGCAGACGCTCGGACACGTGCAGGTCCTTCGCGATCCTGGCGGCTCCGAGGCCGGGGTCGGTGAGGTTGTCGAGCACGTAGGTGACGATCTGCTCGGCCAGCGGATACCGGGTCGTGGCGCGGTCGGGAGTGAGGGCGCTGAGCAGGGTGACTTTCAGCAGGTCGGCGACGGGCGCGAACACGTCGACCTCGTCGCGAAGGCTGAGTTCGGAGTCCATCACGCCCCCGAGCACGGACCGCAGCAGCGCCGCCAGCGAGGTCCGCTCCTGCAGGTCGACACCCGAGACCTCAGCGACCTGATCCGCCGTCAACCCCACCACACCCAACGGCA
>NZ_ATXU01000021.1 GCF_000421845.1 Leucobacter chironomi DSM 19883 | reverse complement strand
GCCTTCGCCTCGCCCAGGCCCAGGCCGGTCAGCTCGCGCACGACCTTGATGACCTGGATCTTCTTGTCGCCGGCCGACTCGAGGACGACGTCGAACTCGTCCTTCTCCTCGGCGGCCTCGGCGGCAGCGCCACCGGCGGCGGGGGCGGGGGCGGCGGCGACCGCGACGGGGGCGGCGGCCGAGACGTCGAAGGTCTCCTCGAACGCCTTCACGAACTCCGAGAGCTCGATGAGGGTCAGGCCCTTGAACTGCTCGAGCAGTTCTTCGGTCGAAAGCTTAGCCATGATGTTTCTCCTTGATGGTGTGCCCGCGCGCGGTGCGCGACGGGCGGGTTGACTGTCTCGCGGATCGGCAGGCGCCGATCCTTACGCGTCCTGCTTCTCCTGCAGCGCGCCGAAGCCGCGGGCGGCCTTGGCGGGCAGAGCGTTGAACAGCTGCGCCGCACCCACGAGAGCGGCCTGCATGGCGCCGGCGGCCTTGGCCAGCAGCACCTCACGGCTCTCGAGGTCGGCGAGCTTGCCTACCTCAGCGGCGGTCAGGGCGTTGCCATCGAAGTAGCCCGCCTTCACCACCAGATGAGGGTGTGCCTTGGCGAAGTCGCGCAGTCCCTTCGCAACCGCGACAGGGTCACCGTGCACGAAGGCGAGAGCCGAAGGGCCGGCGAGCTCGTCATCGAAAGCGGTGACGCCGGCCTTGTTGGCGGCGATCTTGGTCAGCGTGTTCTTCGCCACGGCGTACGTCGCGTGCTCGCGGATGCTGTTGCGCAGCTCGCGCAGTTCAGCAACCGTGAGACCGCGGTACTCAGTCAGCAGAACGGCGGTCGACCCTTCAAACTTTGCCTGAAGTTCGGCGACCGTGGCATCCTTCGTAGCCATGGTGCTCCCTAGTTTGTCGTTCCCGGCCGGCGGACGCCGCCCGGTGCCACCGCCGCTCGGAGCATCCGCATTCCCCGGGGAATGAGAAAAGCTCCGGCGCGCACGCACGGAGCTTCTGAGCTTTCGGGATCTGATCCCTCGATCGAGGAGTTCGCACCTGCGCAGGTCTTCGCCGCTTCGTTTCCGAAGCCTCGAACGTTACGGGGATCTTGCGAACCCTACCGGCGGTCTTTGGCCAAGGAGAAGGCCATCACGGATCGGAGAGCGGGCCAAACGGGGGCCTGCCGGGCTCCGGATCGGCGAACCGTCCGGAGCCCGGCCTCCCGTCACGCCTCTCGGCGCCGGCGGAGCAGGGCGGCTCCCGCGATCATCAGCAGCGCCGCCAGGGCGGCCAGCGGCAGCGTGCCCGGCGCGCCGGTCTGCTCGAGCGCGCCCGGGGCGAGCGCCGCAGCGCCCGCGACCGCCTGGGTGTTCGCCACCGTGCCGGCATTCGACGAGGTCACCGTCAACACCGCCTGCTGCCCCGGCCGGAGACCGCGCACGGTGATCAGGGCGCCATCGCGGGTCGCCGTGCCCGCCGAGACCGAAAGCGCGTAGCCGAGCGCCGGATCGTAGTCGATGATGGTCACCTCGAAGCCGTCGGGGGTGGGCCGGGGCGCCGAGAGGCGCGGCGCGGATCCCGCCTTCTGGGCGGCGCCGGCGACCGGCGCCGCAGCCTCGGTCGAGCCCGGGCGCTGCACGCGCAGGTCGACCGTGGCGCTCTGCTCGGGCGCGAGACCGCTAACCAGCAGCGTGCTGCCGACCATGATCGCGGTGACTCCGGCGGGGGCATCGGGCAGATAGACCGCGGTGGGATCGAAGTTGGTGATCTCGACCGTGTAGCCGTCGGCCGTGCGCGTCACCGGCCCGAAGGTCGGCACGATGCCCGTCTCGAGCGCGGTGCCCGTGACCGGGGCCTGGGCGTCGGTGAAGCCGGTCTTCGAGACGGTGACGCCGACGGTCGCCGAGTCGGCCGGCGCCACGCCGGTCACCGTCACGAGACCCGATCCGTCGACGGCCGCGGAGGCTCCCGGCGGGGCGGAGAACGTGTAGACCGCCAGCGGATCGAAGTTGTCGATCTGCACCGTGTAGCCGTCGGCCGTGCGCGTCGGCGCGCCGAACGTGGGGGCGACGCCCGTCTCGAGCGCCGTGCCCGCGACGTCGGAGCTGCCCGGCACGTAGTCGGTGCGCGTGGTCGAGACCGTGACCGAGGTCGAGGCGCCTGGCGCGAGACCCGTCACGGTGACGAGGCCCGACGCGCTCACCGTCGCCGAGCCGGTCAGCGGGGTCGTCGCCCAGGAGAAGGCGCCGTCGTAGTTTGTGATCTGCACCGTGTAGCCGTCGGCGGTGCGCGTCGGCGTGCCGAACGTCGGCACCAGGGCCGCGTTCAGGGCTGTGCCCGCGACCGGCGCCGACGCCTCGGTGCGATCGGGGTGCGAAGCCGTGACGCCGACCGTGCCGCTCGCACCGGCGGCGAGACCGGTCACGGTGATGGTGTCACCGGTCCTCGAGGCCGAGGCGCCCGCCGGGAGCGCCGAATCATCGAGCGTGTAGGTGACGGCGGGATCGTAGTTCGCGATCTGCACGGTGTAGCCGTCGGCCGTGCGCGTCGGCGTGCCGAACGTCGGAGCGATGCCCGTCTCGAGCGCCGTGCCCGGTGCGCTCGCGTGACCGGAGACGTACCCGGTGCGCGTGGTCGAGACCGCCACCGAGGTCGAGGCGCCTGGAGCGAGGCCGGTCACCGTCACGAGGCCCGACGCGCTCACCGTCGCCGAACCGTCGACCGGAGTCGCCGCCCAGGCGAAGGTGCCGTCGTAGTTCGTGATCTGCACCGTGTAGCCGTCGGCCGTGCGCGTCGACGTGCCGAACGTCGGCACGAGCGCCGCATCCAGCGCTGCACCTGTCACGCCGGCATCGGCCTCGGTGAAGCCGGTCTTCGAGACCTCCACGCCGACGGTCGCTGATGCGCCCGCTGCCAGGCCGGTCACAGTGATGGTGTCACCGGTCCGCGAGGCCGAGGCGCCTGCCGGGAGCGCAGAGTCGTCGAGCGTGTACGTCGCCGCCGCGTCGTAGTTGGCGATCTGCACCGTAAAGCCGTCGATGGTGCGCGTGGGTGTGCCGAACGTGGGAGCGACGCCTGCCTCGAGCGCCGTGCCCGATGCGGCCGCGCTGCCGGGCGCGTACCCGGCGCGCGAGGTCGAGACCGTCGCGGTCGCGGAGGCGCCAAGCGCGAGGCCCGTCACTGTGACGAGGCCCGACGCGTCGATCGACGCGGTGCCCGCGGAGGGCGTGACGCCCCAGCTGAAATCGGGATCGTAGTTCTCGATCTGGAACGTGTAACCGTCGGCCGTGCGCGTCGACGCGCCGAGGTCGGGCACCAGGGCCGCACTCAGCGCGGTTCCCGAGGTGGCCGCGCTGCCGGGCGCGTACCCGCTGCGCGAGGTCAACACGGTGACGGTGGTCGCAGAGCCGGGGGCCACACCCGTCACGGTGACGAGGCCCGACGCGCTCACCGTCGCCGAACCGGTCAGCGGGGTCGCCCCCCAGGAGAAGGCGCCGTCGTAGTTCGTGATCTGCACCGTGTAGCCGTCGGCGGTGCGCGTCGGCGTGCCGAACGTCGGCACGAGCGCCGCGTTCAGCGCTGCGCCGGTCACCGGCGCGGAGGCCGGCAGGCGGTCGGATCGCGTCGCGGTCACGCCGACCGTGCCGCTCGCGCTCGGAGCGAGACCCGTGACCGTGATCGTGTTGCCGGTGCGGCTCGCCGAAGCGCCGGCCGGCAGCGCGGACTCATCGAGCGTGTAGGTCGCCGCCGCATCGTAGTTCGAGATCGTGACCGTGTAGCCGTCGACCGTCGAGGTGATCGGGCCGAACGTCGGCGCGGTGCCCGCGAGACGCGGGGTGACCGGCACGCGCGGATCGGAGCGCTCCGAGTAGAGCGTCGGCGTCGCGCTGGCTCCGCTGCTCGTCTCGGTCTGGATCGAAACCCAATAGGTCGTGCCGTTGGCCAACCCGGTGAAGGTCAGGCTCGTGCCCGTGGTGAATTGCGTTCCGCCGCCGAGGATGGTCCCGCCGGAGGCTGCGCTGAACAGCGTGACGGCGTAGCGCTGCAGCGTGTTGCCGTTGAGATCCGCGTGATCCCAGGTCGCCGTCGCGCTGCCGACGCCGGGGGTGGCCACGATGTTCGTCGGCGCGAAAGGATAGCCGAACGGCGTGCCGCTGCGAACGTTCGAGGCCGCGCCGGGACCGGCTTCGCTGACCGCGCGCACCTGCGCATTGTAGAGCGTGCCGTTCGTGAGACCCGAGGCGGTCGCCGGGCTGCTCGTGCCGAGCGGCAGCCAGGTCGATCCTCCGTCGATCGAGTACTCGTACCGCTGGATCGGCCGGTCGCCTGCAGCGCCCGCGGTGAACGTCAGCGTCAGGCGCTGATCGCCTGGGGCGACCGCGGTGAGGTTCGGTGCCGCCGGTCGCTGCAGCGGCATCGCCGAGGGGCGGCGCGTCGACTCGGGGCCGGTGCCGGCGGCGTTCGTCGCGGCGACCGCGACGAAGTAGGTCGTTCCGTTGGCGAGCCCCGTGATCGTGCACGCCTCGGGGCCGGCGCTGGTGCAGGACGCGAGCGGCGTGGTCGAATCGACCGATGCGTAGGCATAGGCGGTGTACCCGGTGATCGGCGATCCGCCGTCGTCGGCGGGCGCCTGCCAGCTCGCCTCGATCGATCCCGTGTTGCCCACGGTGACCACGTCGGTGGGCGGGCCAGGGACCGTGCGCGGGGTCGCGGAATCGACCGCGGGGGCGCCCTCGCCGATCGCGTTCACGCCGCGCACCCGCACCTCGACGGGCGTGCCGTTGGGGTGACCGGTCAGCAGGAACGAGCCGGAGAGGCTGCCCGTGCCGACCCAGGTGCTGCCGCCGTCGATCGAGTACTCGATCCGGGTGAGGGGCGCACCGCCGTCGTCGGAGAACGTGGCCGCGACCGCGACCGTGGTGTCGCCCGGGGTCAGGGCCAGCGCCGACTGCGGGGGTGCAGCGGCCGGGGCCGAGGTGAGCTGGTTCGATCCGCCGCCGGCACCGACCGCGTTGACGGCGCGCACCTGCACGGTGTAGCTCTGGCCGTTGTTCAAGCCGGTGATCGTGACGTGACCCGAAGCCTGACCGGCCGAGACCCAGGTCGTGCCGCCGTCCAAGGTGTACTCGAGGTCGGTGATCGCGGATCCGCCGTCGCCGCCCAGCGTGAGGTCGACCGTGAGCCGGCCGTCCCCGCGCTCTACCGCGTTCAGTGCCGGCGCAGCCGGCGTCGACGCCGGGGTACCCGCCGCAGGAGCCGAGCTCGCGCCGTCGCCGGCACCGGTCACCGCTCGCACCTGCACTTCATAGGTGGTGCCGTCGGTGAGGCCGCCGATCACGAACTGGCCCGAGAGCGATCCCGTCGACGCCCACGTGCTGCCGCCGTCGATCGAGTACTGGTACTTGTCGACCGTCGCGCCGCCGTTGTCGCCCGGGGTGAACGTCACAGCCAGGGCACCCGGCTGGGAAACGACAGAGGTGATGGTCGGAGCACTCGCGGGCACCGCGGGCACCGGGCCGAAAGTGGCGCGCGCGGTGGACGCCGGGCCGGCCCCGACGGCGTTGACCGCTCGCAGTGCCACCGTGTACTCGGTCCCCTCGTCGAGCGGTGTGCCGTCGCTGCCGTCGGAGATGGTGATCGGCGAGGTCAGCGATCCCGCATCCGTCCATGTCGCTCCGCCGTCGGTGGTGTACTCGTAGCCGGTAATCGAGGATCCTCCGTCGTTCCCCGGCGCGGTGAACTCGATCTCGAGCGCACCGGATCCCGAGGTCCGCTCGATGTGGTCGACTGCGGGGGCGCCCGGCACGGTCGCGGGAGTCGCCGCGACCGTCGAGGCCGGCCCGGCGCCCACGGCGTTGACCGCGCGCAGCTGGACGCTCTGCGCGGTGCCGTTGGCGAGGCCCGGGATCGTGATCGGGCCGGTCGTGCCGACCGGCACCCAGGTGCCGCCGCCGTCGAGGCTGTACTCGACGCGGGTGATCGGCGACCCGCCGTTGGATCCCAGCGAGAACGATGCGGAGATGGCGCCGTCGAGGCCTGTCGCAGAGGCCCCGACGAGAGCACCGGGAGCACCGGGCGTGACGATGCTCACGGCCGCGCTCGGCGCACCGGCGCCCGCCGCATTCAGCGCACGGATCTGCACCGCGGTCGAGGTGCCGTTGCCGAGGCCGGTCAGCTCGAGCGGGCTCGCTCCCGAAACCAGAGGCTGCCAGGCCCCGCCGTCGAGGCGGTACTCGTAGCCGGTGATCGGCGATCCGCCGTCGAAGCCGGGGACGAAGCCGACCGTGCCGACTCCGATGCCCGCCGTGGTGCCGACTATCGTCGGCGCCCCGGGGGTCGCTCGCGGCGTGCCGGATGCCGGATCGCTGATCGCGCCCGTGCCCATGGCGCTCGTGGCGCGCAGCTCGATGTCGACCGCGACCCCGTTGGTCAGGCCGGGGATCACGATCGGCTGCCCGGTGCCGGCGACGGGCACCCAGCTGCCCCCGTCGACCCGGTACTGGTATCCGGTCGGCGGCGCACCGGTCGCCGGAGGATCGAAGGTCACCGAGAGAGCGCCGTCTTGCGGGGCGAGGCCCGTGATCGTCGGCTTCGACGGAAGCGCGTAGGGGGTGAGGGGCTGCGACTTCGGCGAGAACTCGCCGACGCCCGCAGGGGTCACCGCGGCGACGCGGAAGACGTATGCCGTGCCGTTGGTGAGCCCGCCGACGGTGAGCACGGCGTCGGCCGAGCCGACGGTCTGCGATGCGCTCCAGGTGCCGCCGTCATCGGAGCTGAACTGCACCTGGTAGTCGGTGATGGGACCCTGGCCGATCTCGGCGGGCGGGTTCCAGAAGAGGTCGACCTCGCCGACGCCTGCCACGCCCTGCGGCGCGGCAGGCGCGGCCGCGGTACCGGTGACCCATCGGATCACGATCGAGCCGTTGCCCGAGTTCTGGGCGGCATGCTCATACGAGGCGCTCAGCCCGTCGAAACCGGTCGTCCTGTTCTCGCCGACGGAGCCGCCATAGCCGAACCACTCGGTCGACGTACCGGCGCCGAACTCGACACGGCCCTGCGCGCCGCCCTGGGCGCCGCCGCCACCGCCGCCCGAGCCGCCGCCGTCGTTGCTGGTGCCGCCGCTGGGCTGGATGCCCGTCTGCCCGTTCGAGGAGGTGGTGTCGGTGCGGCCGACGAAGGTGCCGTCGGCCGGGCGCCCCCGGGTCGGCTCGTACTGACCCGACCCGCCGTTGCCGCCACCGCCGCCGGCGACGATGTCCTGGCCGTTCACGCGCAGTACCGATGCCGCGCCGCCGGCGCCGCCCTGACCCGAACTGCCGGACGTGGCCACCAAGCCGCCGTTGCCGCCTCGGTACGCACCCAATGGGTTCGATCCCCCGGCAGGCGGAGTGTTCGCGGCCGAGCTCCCGCTGATCCGATCGCGGCCCTTCGCTCCGCCCTGACCGACGGCGATCGTCAACGACTGGCCGGGGGTGACCTCGAGCGTGCCGGCCACCAGACCGCGATACGAGCTCGGATCCGGTCCCGCCGTCGCATCCGCGCCGCCGTTGCCGCCCTGGCCGCCGCGGATCTCGACCTGGATCGAGGTCACGCCCGCGGGCACGACCCAGCTCTGCGTCGACACCGTATAGTCGAAGGTGGCCTCGTGCTGCTGCGGAGCGGTCCACGCCGGCTCTGCGCCTGCGACCAGAGTGCCGCCGACGAGCGCTGCGACAGTTCCGACTGCGAGAGCGCCCCACAACGAGCGACGCACGGTCGTCTTCTGCACTGTTCCCCCCATCAGGTTCGGGGGTCACCTCAACGGTTGAGCCCCCGACCCCAGGACACTCATGGATCAAGTATAACGGGCTCTTCGCATTTGGAAGTGTAGAAGTGGTGCCCGGAGTGGCTGCCGCTAGATAGATCGAGGCCTCTCGATGATGGAAGTTCCTACACTGTCCATCCGAGAGACCTCGACATGCACCACGCTACCTTCCAGCCCGCTGATCTGACGACGTTCTGCCGCCTCGATGAACTCGGCCTGACCGCGACCCGGCAGTACCTCGAGCCCGACCATGCGGTCATCGAGTGCCGAGTGAAAAAGCCCGACCCGTGGTGTAGGCGTTGCGGAGCCGAGGGGGTCGCCCGCGATACGGTGACTCGCCGGCTCGCGCATGAGCCTTTCGGGCATCGCGTCACGACGCTGCTGATCCGAGTGCGCCGATACCGATGTTCCTGGTGCCGTGCTGTGTGGCGCGAGGACACCACGCTCGCTGCCCCGGACCGGGCGAAGATCTCTCGTGGTGGGCTCCGCTGGGCGTTGGAAGCGCTCCTCCTGGACCATCTCACCGTGTCACGCGCGGCAGCGGGCCTCGGGGTGTCGTGGCATACCGCGAACACCGCGATCTTGGCCGAGGGGAAACGGAGGCTCATCGAGGATCCTGGCCGGTTCGCCGGAGCTACCACGATCGGGGTCGACGAGCACGTCTGGCGGCATACTCGCTGCGGAGACAGGTATGTGACGGTGATCATCGATCTGACCCCGGTGCGCGAGAAACGCGGCCCGGCCCGGCTGCTGGACATGGTCGAGGGCCGCTCGAAACAGGTATT
>NZ_ATXU01000020.1 GCF_000421845.1 Leucobacter chironomi DSM 19883 | reverse complement strand
GGAATACGGTATTACGGTACGACTGTATTCGTGTTACGGTGCTCTTGGGGGGCACCCCGGTTTTGAGAACGAGGGCGTTCGCGTTGTGTGGAGCGACCAATCAATGAGGATTAGGAGTCTGTGATGGGTGATCGGCTTCGAGTCAGGGGCGTGGCGGGTAGGGTCGCTGCGGTTCTGGTCTCTGGGATGCTGTTGTTCACGGCGGCGTGTTCGTCGGGTGGCGGGGAGATCGCGGGAGCTCCGGGGGGTGATGGGGCCGGGGCGTATACGCAGATGCGTCCGGGTGATGCTGAGCCGACGGAGCAGGATACGGAGGTGCTGGAGGCGCTTCCGGCGTCGGTGCAGGAGTATTACGAGGGGTTCTGGAACAGTACTCGGTTGGGGCCGAATCCGTATGCGGATTATGAGGCTCCGGAGGGTCCGTGGAAGGTGTGTTACGCGGATTCGTTCCAGGGGAACACGTGGCGTATCGAGGGTCTGGAGGTGGCGCAGGGTCTGGTGAAGGATCTTGCGGCGCAGGGTCTGGCCGAGGGTGAGATGACGGTCACGAATGCTGATAATGATGCGACGCTGATGGCGAATCAGGTCAATAGTCTGGTGCAGCAGGGGTGTGATCTGATTCTTGCGATGCAGCCGCCGTCGATCGGGGTGTGCCAGGCGTTTGATCAGGCGTTGGCGGCCGGGGTGCTGACGGTGGTGATGCAGTCGGGTACGGAGTGCACGAGTGTGATCCATTCTGATTTCGGTGCGTTCGCGGCTGCGAAGGTGACTGCGGATTGGCTGGTGGATCAGATCGAGTCGTCGGGCAGTTCCGGGAACGTGGTGATGTGTAACGGTATTCCGGGTGTGGCGACGGCGGAGGCGCGGCAGTTGGCGGCGCGGCTGGCGTTCGAGGATGCCGGTCTGAATGTGGATGAGATCACGGGTGAGTGGGATTCCGCGGTGATCAAGTCGCAGATGGTGAATTACCTGAGCACGCATCCGGGTGAGATCGCGGGTGTGTGGGATGGCGGGGTGTGCAACGTTCCGGTGAACGAGGCGCTCTCGCAGGCTGGTCGTGACGCGGTTCCGGTGACCGGGTTCGAGGGTCCGTGCAATGCGATGGCTCAGTGGGAGTCGACGGGTGCGGAGTCGATCTCGTTGTCGGCTGGTGCGGGGCAGGGTGTTGTGGAGGCGATGAAGGTCGCGCTGCGGATGCTGTCGGGTCAGAAGCCGGTGGTGAACACGTTGCTGTATCCGCCGCAGGTGATCACGGCTGACAATTTCGATGAGTACTACGATCCGGCGATGACGTTGAACAGTGTGTGCTCGACGCAGCCGGTGGGTGGTGAGTCGGTGCCGGATAGTTACTACGACGATCTGTTCGAGGGTGGTGATCCTGCTCCGAAGCTCGCTCCGGTGCTGACCACTCTCCCCATCGAATAAACGGCGAATCGTCGTACCCATTCGATCGAGGTCGGGGTCCTTTGCTGCCAAAGGGCCCCGACCTGCATCGCAGGATTGGACAGAAATGGCATTCGAAGCTCCCACGACGACTGAGATCAGCGTCGACACGAAGAAATCCCTCAGAGCGAAGATCGCACCGAACCTCGTCTTCATCGCGCCCGTCGTGATGATGGCGGTGATCGGCATCCAGATGCCCTCCGTGCTGACGGTGACGGGCATCACATCGCTGCTCGTGCTCGCGGCGATCCTCGGCATCGCCTCGGTCGGGCAGACCTGGGCGATCATCACCGGCGGCATCGACCTCTCGATCCCCGCCGTCATCGGCCTCGCCTGCGTCGCCGTCGCGAAGCTCACGGCGAGCGGCGTCCCCTTCGGCATGATCCTGCTGCTGCTGCTCGCGCTGTCGATCGTCATCGGGCTGGTGCACGGCGTGCTCTCCAGCGTGCTGCCGATCCACCCCCTCATCATCACGCTCGGCACCGGCTCCATCATCACGGGCGGCGTGCTCTGGGCGACGGGAGGCCGCACCGGCGGGGTGATCCCGCAATTCATCACCGACGCGGTCTCGCCCGTCGCCTCGACGGGCCCGATCCCGGTGCCCGCGGTGATCCTGCTGTGGATCGTCATCGCCGTGGTCGCGATCCTGCTGCAGAGCCGCACCGCGTTCGGCCTGCAGATGTACGCGCTCGGCGCCAACTCGACCGCCGCGACCTACGCACTGGTCAGGCCCTGGCTGGTGCGCTCCGTGGTCTACACCCTCAGCGCCGTCTTCGCGGCGATGACGGGGATCCTGCTCGCCGGGTTCAGCGGCACCGCGTCCGCCGACATCGGCGTGCCCTACATGTTCCAGACGCTGACGGCGGTCGTCGTCGGCGGCACCTCACTGCTCGGCGGGCGGGGCGGCTACGGGCGCACGATCGCGGGCGTGCTGCTCACCACCCAGTTCACGATGCTCCTGATCGGCTTCGGCGTGAGCTCCAACCTGCAGCAGGTCTTCCTCGGGCTCGTGATCCTGGTGCTCATCGCCATCTACGGACGCGACCGGCACATCGCGAACCGACTGTGAACGGGAGATCCAGATGAAAGACGAGACTATGAGTGCGACGAAGCGCGACGACTACCTGGTGTCGCTGCAAGTGGACGAGCACCGCTACGGCAACACGCTCGCCATCCAGGACTGCAGCATCGAGATACTGCCCGGCGAGGTGCACGGCCTCGTCGGCGAGAACGGCTCCGGCAAGAGCACCATCGTGAAGCTGCTCAGCGGCATCATCAAACCCACCTCGGGCTCGCTGATGGTGTCGGGCGAGGAGGTCGTGTTCAACAACCCCTCCGACGCCCAGCGGCACGGCGTGAACACCGTGTTCCAGGAGACGCTGATCTCCGACGGCAACTCCGCCATCGAGAACGTGTTCCTCGGGGTCGACGGCCTCTTCAAACGCGACCGCAAGAACAGCGTCGAGCGCGAACAGGCGCTGGAGTTCGCGGAGCGCCTCGGTTACGACGCCTCGCTGCTGCGCCGTCCGGTGCACGCGATGTCGGTGGCGGAGCGCCAGGTGCTGACGCTCATCCGCTCGCTTGCGAGGCCTTGGAAGCTTCTCATCCTCGACGAGGCGACCTCGGCGCTCGACATCCAGACCCGTGACCGGCTGTTCGACATCATCAAGGAGAGCCGCGCGGAGGGGCGCAGCGTGCTCTTCGTGTCGCACCGCATGGACGAGCTCGAGATCCTCATCAACCGTGCGACGGTGCAGCGATCCGGTCGGCTGGTCGGAGTGGTCGAGAAGGCCGAGGCCACGCCCGAGCGGCTCATCAGCATGATGAGCGGACAGCAGGACGCCTCCGACTACGTGCACGAGCGTGCCGTGCGCGCCGACGGCGAGGAAGCGGCGGTGAGGCTCGCGCTGCAGGGCGTCTCCCTCTCCTCGGGTGCAGCGCCCTTCGACCTCGACGTGCGAGCGGGCGAGATCCTCGGCATCGCGGGCCTCGAGGGGCAGGGCGGGTCGAAGCTGGCCGAGACCGTCGCCGGCCTGCACGCGCCCGCCTCCGGCAGCGTGTCGCTGAGCACCCAGCCGGGCGAGCCGCAGCGCAGTGTGCGGAACTACCGCCAGGCCTTCAAGCGCGGCGTCGCCTACGTCCCCGCGAAGCGCCAGGAGGAGGGACTGTTCGCGCCCCTGAGCGTCGCGCAGAACTTCATCATCGCGACCACGAAGGCGATCTCGACGCTCGGCTTCTTCCGCAAGAAGAAGCTCGAGGAAGCGACCTGGGTGTACATGGACAAGCTCAGCGTGCGACCGCGCGACACGAGTGTGCCCGTGTCCCAGCTCTCCGGCGGCAACGCCCAGAAGGTGCTCATCGGGCGGTGGCTCAACGCGAACCCGTCGGTGATCATCCTGAACGATCCGCTGCGCGGCGTCGACGTCGGCACCAAACGCCAGTTCTACAAGCTGCTCTCGGGTCTCGCGGCGGACGGGGTCGCCATCGTGATGCTGTCGACCGAGATCGAGGAGCTGCTGCTCATCAGCGACCGCATCGCGGTGTGCCGCCAATCCTCCGTCGCCCGAGTGCTCGAGGGCGACGACCGGACGCAGGAGGAGATCCTCTCCGCGATGTTCGGCGTCCGCGACGGCGCGACTTTCCAGACCGAGGAGAACCCCGCATGAACACGAGAACCGTTGAGCCGATGGGCAAGAAGCTCTCGGCCCCGAAGGGCGGCCTCGTCCAGACCATCCCGTACTGGGCGCCCGTATCGGTCGCACTCGTCGTCCTCATCGTGATGACGGTCATCCAGAGCCCGGCGTTCTTCGGGTCGGGCAGCTGGCAGCTCGTGCTGCTCTACGCGTCGCCGCTCATCGTGCTCGCCATGGCCCAGGCGCCGGTGCTGATGAGTGGCGGAGGCGGCCTCGACCTCTCCGTCGGTCCGGCCGCCGGCCTCATCGCCGTGATCATCGGCGGCATCGCGATGCCGCAGGGGGTCACCTCCCTGCCGCTGCTGATCCTCATCGCGGTGGGGTGCGGGCTCGTGAACGGTGCGCTGAACGGCCTGCTGGTGGCGTTCCTGCGGGTCCCTCCGATCATCGCGACGCTCGCCACCTACCTCATCTACGGAGGCCTCGCGCTGCAGCTGCTGCGCTCTCCCGTGGGCGTGGACACGCAGACGTTCGGCTGGTTCTACCGCACGACCGTGGGCATTCCCAACATGCTCCTCATCATCGTGGTCTTCGCGCTGCTCTGGGGGCTGCTCATGCGCACCGCGTACGGGCGCAACCTGCGGGCGGTCGGTTCGAACGATCGCGCCTCCTACACCGCCGGCATCAACGTGACGAGGGTGCGCTTCACGGCCTACGTCATCGCGGGCCTGGGCACCGGCATCGCCGGGATCCTGCTCGTTATCGTGCTCGGAGGAGCCGATGCCACGGTCGGCGAAGCCTATACGCTGCAGGCCATCTCGGCCGCGGTGCTGGGCGGCGTGAGCCTGCTCGGCGGGCGCGGCGGAGTGGTGGGCGCCGCGATCGGCGGGCTGCTGATCTTCCTCATCCAGAACTACCTCACGGCCACCGGCGCCCCCAGCTACGTGCTGCAGGTCGCCTTCGGCGTCGTGCTCATCGCGGCCATCGTGGTGAACGGCGGGTGGGAGTTCCTCCGCACCAAGGGAGGGCGGCAGTGATGGCACGCATCGTTCGGGTGTCGGTCGCCCAGATCTCAGCCGCCATCGGCGACGTGCAGCAGAACCTCGCGACGCATGAGACGGCGATCCGTGAGCTCGCGGCGGACGGAGTGGAACTCGCGGTCTTCCCCGAGTGCGGTCTCAGCGGCTACCTCTTCGACACCAGGGCCGAGACCGAGGCGGCGTCGATCGAGGCCGACGGGCCCGAGATCACCCGTCTCGCGGCGGTCTCCGCCGAGCTCGGGATCGTGGTCGTCGTCGGGTTCGTCGAGCTCGACGCGGCGTCGGGCAGGCTCTACAACACCGCGGCGACCATCGACGGCGATCGGGTGGTGTGCTATCGGAAGACCCATCTGCCGTTCCTCGGCGCCGACCGTTTCGTCGATGTGGGCGAGAATCAGCCCGCCGTCGTCGAGACGCGGGCCGGCATCATCGGCATGAGCATCTGCTACGACCTGCGCTACCCCGAGTGGGCGCGCAGTCTCAGCCTGCTCGGCGCCGAGATCATGGTGCACCCCACCAACTGGGCGGTTCCCGCCGAGCCCGTCGCCCGCATCCTCCCGCCGGCCAGGGCCATGGAGAATGCGATGTACGTGCTCGTGTCGGACCGGGGCGACGCCGAGCGCGGCGTCGACTTCGTCGGCCTGAGCGGCATCTACGAGCCGAACGGCGCGATCCGGGAGCTGTGCGGGCGGGGCGACCACCTCATCACCGCGGACATCGATCTCGACCTGGCGCGTCGATCGAAGATCGTCTTCGACCCGGGCGTCTTCGAACTCGACCTCTTCGGCTCGCGGAGGCCCGAACTCTACCGGGTCATCACCGAACCATCAGCCTCGTAACTCAGAGAAGAGAGAAGGAACCACCATGTGCGCACCTCTGACCATGGACGCCGCGCAGCAGCGCGTGATCGCGGCGAACCTCGCGGAGTTCCGGAAGAACACCCAGAGCCCCTTCGGCAAGGACGACGAGATCGGCATGCTGAACCTCATCACGCCGGACACCATGCGCTCGGCGATGTCGGTCGCCGATATGGGCCACGTGATCGACATGAGCGTCGACTACTTCCTCGGCATGCCGAGCTTCACCGCGGCCGGGCAGCCCGACTACCAGATCTGGATGACGAACACCCCGCGCGGCACCGTCATCGACGACCCGATGGGGCTGCAGGACGCGGCGCAGAACGAACTCGTGTCGTACTCGGGCGACGCGATCTCGATGTACACCCACACGGGCACGCATATCGACACACTCAATCACTTCGGCTACCACGGCGCGATGTGGAACAACTTCAAGGCCGACGAGCACCTCGGCAACCGCGTCTGGAACATCGGCGGTCCCGAGAAGCAGCCGCCGATCATCGCGCGCGGCGTGATGCTCGACATCGCGGCCCTGCTGGGGGTCGACGTGCTGCCGCAGAGCTACGGGATCGGCGCGAAGGATCTGCAGGACGCCTGCAAGCGGCAGAACGTCGAGCTGCGGGTGGGTGATGTCGTCATGATCCGCACCGGCCAGATGACCCTGTGGCCGACGCCGCAGTACATCGAGAACGAGGGCGGGCTCACCCGCGAGGGCGCGGAGTTCCTAGCGAAGGCGGGCGCGGTGCTCATCGGTGCCGACAATCTCTCGCTCGAGCAGATCCCCTCGACCGAGGAGGGCAACTGGCTGCCGGTGCACACCTATCTCATGGCCGAGGCGGGTGTCACCATCATGGAGGTGGTGGACCTCGAGGGCCTCGCGCGCGAGAACATCTCGGAGTTCTGCTTCGTCGGTGCTGCGATCAAATTCGCGGGTGCGACGGCGGCCCCCATGCGGCCCCTGGCGCTTCCGATGCTGAGCCGATGAGCGCGGCCGCGAGGCCGGCCCGGGGGCTCGTGCTGACCGGGGGCGCGAGCGGCATCGGCGCCGCGACGGCGGTGCGATTCGCCCGAGCGGGCCACGACGTCGTCTTCGGATACCACGCTGCGGACCCGCACGATCCGGCGATCGTGGTGCGCGACGTCGAGCGTCTCGGCCGCCGAGCGCACCCCGTCGAGCTCGATGTGCGATCGACGGCGTCGGTTGACCGGCTCCTCGCGGAGGCCGGCGAGCGGCTCGCGTCGATCGATGCCGTGGTCGCGAACGCCGGCATCCTGCGGAGGAGCTCCATCGAGCGCATGCGCGACGAGGACTGGTACGACGTGATCGATGTCGATCTCACCGGGGTGATGCGCGTGTTCCGCGCCGCCGCGCCGCGACTCGATCCGGGCGCCGCGCTCGTCGCGGTGGCGTCGATCACCGGCGCGATCTACGGCTGGGCGGATCACGCCCACTACGCCGCCGCGAAGTCGGGGATCCGCGGCCTCGTGCGCAGCCTCGCGATGGAGTTCGGGCCTCGGGGCATCCGGGTGAACACGGTGATCCCGGGGCTCGTCCGCACGCCGCAGTCGCTCGACGAGGTGGAGTCGCTCGGCGAGCGGGCTCTGCGGGAGCTGGCGCCCACGGTGCCGCTCTGCCGGATCGGCGACCCCGAGGATGTGGCGGGGGCGATCCGGTTCCTCTGCGGCGACGACGCGCGCTACATCACGGGGGCGGAGATCGTGGTCGACGGAGGACTCACGGTGAAGCAGTCGGAGTAGGGCTCCGGCACGGACCGGCTGGCGCGCGCGGAACCCGCGCGGGCGAAACCGGGGGGAACTGAGGGAGGAACTGATGGGCGATGTGTTCAGAGTGCAGGGGCGGCGGACCCTGGTGGTCGGCGGGGCGGGCACGCTCGGGCGCGAGATCGGCGCGCAGCTCCGGGATGCGGGGGCCCGCGTGGCGACGGCGGATCTCGCGGGCGCCGACATCGACATCGACGTCGCCAGCACCGCATCGGTCGATGCGGCGGTCTCGCGGGCCGCGGAGCTGCTGGGGGGCTCGGTCGAGATCCTCGTGAATGCGTCGGGCATCCAGGGGGATCAGCACGAGATCACGGAGATGGACGACGACGACTGGGCGAGGGTCGTCGACATCAACCTGACGGGGGTGATGCGCGTCGCTCGGGCGGTGGCCGGGGAGATGAAGCGGAACCGCTGGGGGCGAATCATCCATGTCGCGTCGCAGCTCGGTATCAAGGGTGCTCGCGAGATGGCGCATTACACCGCGTCCAAGGGCGGGGTGATCAATCTCACGAGATCTCTCGCGCTCGAGCTCGCCCCGCACAACGTGCTGGTGAACGCGGTCGCGCCGGGCCCCTTCGACACCCCGATGCTCGCGTCGCTGTCGGACGAGTGGCGGGCCGCGAAGCTGCGGGAGCTGCCCCTCGGGCGCTTCGGCAGGGCCGAGGAGGTGGCGCCGGCGGTGCTGCTGCTCGCAGGTGAGCCGTCGGGCAGTATCTTCGTGGGGCAGACCATCGGGCCCAACTGCGGGGACGTGATGCCGTGAACCCGATCGCCGATCGCCGCGCGGAGGTGCTGCGCGAGGCTCTCTCCGCGGGGCTGCTCCATCCCGACCTGGCTCCGATCGCGAGCTTCATCGACGGCGCCACTCTGCGGGAGAACGTCGACAGTCTCCGCCGGGCGTTCTCCGGCGGGCCGGACGTGCTGCACGCCTTCGCCGCGAAGGCGGGCAGTCTGCCCGTGCTGCTGCGGATGCTGCGCGAGCTGGGGATGGGGGCGGAGGTCGCGAGCGAGGGCGAGTTCGAGATGGCGCTGCGCGCCGGCTTCGCGGGTCGGGAGATCGTGTTCGACTCCCCGGCGAAGACGAATCGCGAGATCGAGCGAGCGCTCGCGTGCGGCGCGCAGATCAACATCGACAATCTGCAGGAGTTCGAACGGATCGCGCGGCGCCTGGGGGAGGGGGTCGGAGGCGATGGGGTCGAACGCTCGATCGGCTTCCGGGTGAACCCCCAGATCGGCACGGGGAGCATCGAGGCGATGAGCACGGCCGGCGCCCAGTCGAAGTTCGGGGTCGGCATTCGGGATGCCGAGAGTCGGAGCCGGGTGATCGAGGCCTATCTGGGCGCGACCTGGATGAACAGCGTGCACGTGCACGTGGGTTCCCAGGGCGTCGCGTCGGAGATGATGGTCGAGGGGATCCGCGAGGTGACGGCGCTCGCCGACGAGATCAACCGGCGGGCCGGAGCGCAGCGGATCCTCACCATCGACATCGGCGGCGGTCTGCCCGTCGACTTCCAGAGCGATGACGGCGATCCCGGGTTCGAGCGCTACGCCGCTGCGCTCAGGTCGGAGGTGCCCAGGCTCTTCTCGGGCGACTACCGCATCGTCACCGAGTTCGGGCGCAGCATTCTCGCGAAGGCCGGGTTCATGGCGGCGTTCGTGGAGTACACGAAGAGCTCGGGCGGTCGACCGATCGCTGTCACCCACGCGGGCGCGCACGTCGCCACCCGCACCGTGTTCATGCCCGATTCGTGGCCGCTTCGGATCCTGCCCTTCACGGGGAGCGGGGAGCCGAAGACTGGGGGCGAGGTCGTGCAGGACGTCGCCGGTCCCTGCTGCTTCGCGGGTGATCTCATCGCGCGGGGCCGGAGTCTCGCTCGCCTGGACGCGGGCGACATCGTGGTGGTGCCCGACACCGGCGCCTATTACGCTTCGACCCCGTTCACCTACAACTCGATCCTGGCGCCGGGCATCTACGCTGCGGAGCGGGAGGGCACAGGTAATGGCGCGGTCGGGTTCAAGCCGGTGCGCGAACCGCAGACCATGGCGAGTCTGCTCGCGGCCAGCGGGGCGGATCTGCTGGGCTGAGCGGACGGGCGCTCCTCGCGCGGCGCGAGCCAGGCAGATCACTCTGGACTTTACGAGAATACGGTAATACGATGATACGTGAATCGGATTCGTTCAATGGAGAAGGGAAACGCAGGTGGCAAAAGAGATCAAGGTGACCTTCGGTGCCGACATCGACGCGGTGGCCGGCTGGCTCGGATCATACGGCGGGGAGGACTCGCCGCACGACATCCAACGCGGCATGTGGGCGGGAGAGGTGGGCGTGCCCCGTCTGCTGAACCTCTTCAAGAAGTACGACATCCAGATGACCTGGTTCATCCCGGGGCACTCCGCCGAGACCTTCCCGCACATGGTCGAGCGGATCGTCGAGGCCGGGCACGAGATCGGGGGCCACGGGTACTCGCACGAGAACGGCATCGAGATGACCGAGCAGCAGGAGCGCGACGTCATCTTCCATTCGACCGAGATCCTCGAGAAGCTGACGGGCACGCGCCCGCGCGGGTACATCGCCCCATGGTGGGAGATGTCGAACCACACCGCCAGCCTGCTGCTCGAGGCGGGGTACGAATACGACAAGTCGCAGGGCTTTCACGACTTCCAGCCGTTCTACGCCCGAGTCGGCGACTCCTGGACGAAGATCGACTACTCCAAGGACGCGAGCGACTGGATGAAGCCGCTCGTGCGCGGCACGGAGGTCGACCTCGTCGAACTCGGAGGCAACTGGTACGTCGACGATCTGCCGCCCATGATGTTCAACAAGAACAGTCCGAACAGCTACGGCTTCGCGAATCCCCGCGACATCGAGGACATCTGGCGGGAGCAGTTCGACTGGGTGTACCGGGAGTACGACTACGCCGTCTTCCCCTTCACCATCCACCCCGACGTCTCGGGCCGCCCCCACGTGCTCATGATGATGGAGCGCATGATCGAGCACATGGCGAAGCTGCCGGGGGTCACGTTCGAGACATCGCTCGACATCGCCCGCGATTTCCGTCGGCGCTTCCCGTTCGAGTCGAACGCGAAGTACCCGTTCGACCGGGATCTGGGGTAGCCGGTGCCACCCGTCGGGGAGGGTGACGCGCCCGCCCCGACGGCGCGCAGGAGAGGGCGCTCATGAAACGAATCGACGTGCTCGCGGTCGGCGGCACGATCTCGTCCGTGCCGAAGGCCGGCGACTCGGGCGTCGAGCCCACGCTCGGCGCTGAGGCGATCCTCGGGGACCGGGTGGGCAGACCCGATCTGAACCTCGTCTTCCACGACCTGCCGCCGCTGCCCTCGAACTGGCTGTCGCTCGCAGACGCCGTGCGGATCGCGGCGCGGATCGACGAAGTCTGCGCCGCCGGCAGCGAGGGGGTGCTCGTCATCCAGGGCACCGACACCCTCGACGAGGTGCCGTTCGCGGTCGATCTGCTCGTGCGCGCCCGGATCCCGGTCGCGTGCACGGGAGCGATGCGGACTCCGGATCGGCCAGGCGCCGACGGGCCGGCTAACATCCAGGACTGCCTCGACTATCTCGCAGGAGCGGTGGCCGCCGAGACGGTGGTGATTCTCGGCGGGATGGTGCACCCGGCCGCCTACGTGCGCAAGACCCACACGCTCCTGCCAGACGCGTTCGCGTCCGCTCCGATCGGCCCGTGCGGGGTCATGGTCGAGGGCTCGTTCTTCCGCCATCGTGCCCCGGTCGAGCGCCCGGTGCTCGACCTCGCGAGCGGCAACGGGAGCGGGGTGCTGCTGCTCACCGCCGCCCTCGGAGACGCCTTCGCCTGGCTTCCCGGCCTGTTCCCCGGCCACTACCGGGGGCTGGTCGTGGCCGGCATGGGCAACGGGCACACGAACCGGCGCGCGGCGCACGGCATCGCAGAGGTGGCGGATCGGCACCCCGTCGTGCTCGTTTCGCGCACCGGCGGCTTCCCGCTCGCGAGGCAGACCTACAACTACGACGGCTCCGAGATCTTCTTCGCCCGTCGGGGCGTGGCGATCAGCGACCTCGGGGACGGGCTCAAGGCGCGCATTCTGCTGTCGCTCGCGATCGGGAGCACCGGGTCGCCGGAGGATGCGCTGGCGCTCTATCGGGCCGCCGAGGCGCGGATCATCGACGGCCTGGTGGGGGAGTAGCGATGTGCGGCGCGTGCGGTACGGGCAGGTCGGCGGCCCCGTGGGAGAGCGCCCTGCTCCGAACGGCGGTGGAGTACCGGATGCTCGCCGACGCGCTGAGCGGGGAACTGCGCTCGGACGGGATCCGCGTTCGGGCGCTGCCCGGCAGGATCCTCCAGCTGCGGAGCGCCGGAGGATCCGTCAGGATCGTCGGCACGGTGAACGAGCTCATCGCTCTCAGAGGATCGGGGGCGCCGACCGGCGAGGATTCCCCGTCGCACTGCATCGACCTCTCCGGCTCGCTCGGAACCCCCGAGGCGCGAGTGGCGCTCGTCACCGATATCGTCGTCCTCGCCCCGGTGCTCGAGGCGCCGGTCGTGATCGCCGTGGACGGTGAAGTCGCCTGCTACACCGTGGGCCCGGGCGGAGTCGAGGTCGGGGCGCCGACGACTAGCATGGAGGTCGAAGCCGCGCGGAGCCTCCGGGAGGCCCTCGCGCTGGTGCAGACGCGTCGGCCCGAACCGGCGCGAGCCGGATGAAACCCGCGACCGGCCGGGGGGATCCCCGGCCGCCGAACTTAGGAGACGAGATGGTGCTGGCGAGAACCGCGGCCCCGCTGCGCGAGCAGGCGGTCATCGTGCTGCGGGCCGATATCGTCCGAGGCGACTTCCAGCCCGGCGCGCGGCTCACCGAGAAGCACCTGTGCGATCGCCTGGGCGTCAGCAGGACGGTCGTCCGCGAGGCGCTGAGGCAGCTCGAGGCCGAGCGGCTCGTCGACATCCTGCCGAACGTGGGGCCGATCGTGCGGGTGCTCAGCGTCGATGAGGCGCGGGCGCTCTACGAGGTGCGCGAGGCGCTGGAGTCGACCGCGGCCAGGCTGGCGGCGCTGCGCGCGACGCCCGAGCAGCTGCGTCTGCTCGAGGCGGATCTGCAGAGGATCCGGGAGGCCTCGGAGGCCTCGTTCGTCGAGCTGCTCGAGATCAAGGACCACTTCTACACCACCCTCGTCGTCGCCTCGCACAACCCGGCGATCGGGGACATGCTGTCGAATGTGAAGGCGCGCATCAGTCAGCTGCGCAAGCTGACGCTGTCCACGCCCGGCCGCATGGGGGCGATGACCGAGGAGCTCGAGCGCATCGTCGAGGCGATCCGCGCCGGTGATGCGGAGGGCGCGCAGCGCGCTGCTGCCAAGCACGTGCGCCGGGCGGCCGCGCTCGCCGAGGATCGGTTGGCGGAGGCCGCCGCGGTCTGAGCGTCGGATTCGAGGGCCCCGCGGGGTCACGATCCCGCATGCTTGGGAATACGGTATTACGGTACGACTGTATTCGTGTTACGGTGCTCTTGGGGGGCACCCCGGTTTTGAGAACGAGGGCGTTCGCGTTGTGTGGAGCG
>NZ_ATXU01000019.1 GCF_000421845.1 Leucobacter chironomi DSM 19883 | reverse complement strand
GTTCGCCTGCGACAGATACGCCGCCGCCCGACGCAGAACCTCGTTCTCCTGCTCCAGAAGACGGTTCCGCTTGCGCAGCTCACGGATCTCGGCCGCCTCAGTCCGCGATTTGCCAGGCTTGGCGCCGTCGTCGATGTCGGCGCGACGCATCCACTTCTGCAACGTCATCGGGTGAACGCCGAAATCTTTCGCGATCTGCTCGATCGTCACTCCAGGATCGCGGTTCCTCGCGACGCGCACAACATCGTCACGGAACTCACTCGGGTATGGCTTTGGCACAACAACATCCTTCCAGACCCACCCCTCGGGCAAGCCAGATCAGATGTCACCTAAACGTGCAGCAGACCCGTACTCACCGCTTGGGACCAGGCAGTGCCAGGTGCGGATCTCGACGCTGAAGCGATCGGCCGCATTCAGAAAGAGATTGAGAGCTACGCTACGATTCCCCGATAGGAGGAGTGAGGGCCTATCTCCGTCATTCAGCGGAGGCGGCCGATGCCCCGAGTGTGATGCGATCACTACAACTGATCATTACCAGCTCATAGAGGAGCACATCCATGGATTTCAACCGAACACTCCCCCGTAAAGTCATCGTGACCGGCGCACAGTCTGGCATCGGCAGAGCGGTGAGCGAGGCCGTAATCGCATCAGGCGGTAGGGTGCTCGGAATCGACCGCACCGCAGGCGCCTGGAAGTCCGATGGATTCACCGCGCACACTGCAGACATTACCGACGCAGACCAGGTCACAAAGGTGTTTGAAGAGGCTCAACACATTCTCGGTGGATCGCCCGACGCCGTCGTGCACTGCGCAGGAATCTACCGTCACTCGGCAATCGAATCGACGTCACTGGATGAGTGGAATCTCAGCATGACGGTGAACAGCACGGGCTCCTTTCTCGTTTCACAGGCGGCGAGCCGCGTGATGGAGTCAGGCGCAATCGTGTTGCTCACCTCGGTTGCCTACGCACGAGGCGACAGGCTCGAGCCATGTTCGCCCTACGCCGCGAGCAAGGGAGCGGTAGTGTCACTAACTCAACAGTTGGCCGCTGAGCTCGGACCTCGTGGAATTCGGGTGAATGCTGTCGCACCAGGAGTGATCCACACCCCGATGACCACCATCGTCGAAAACGCCGAAGCGACAGCCGCGCTTGAGGATCGGCTATCGCTTCAGCGTCTTGGTGAGGCCGACGAGGTTGCTGCGGCCTGCCTCTTTCTTGCAAGCGGAGCGGCGTCGTACATCACCGGGACGGTGCTGCCAGTTGACGGGGGCTATTTAATCTCCTGAGGCGCGGGGGCTTCGGCCCCGTTCTCAGCGTCGCCCTCGACCGCGTTTTCGACCACCTCGTCATTCACGCACGTGCCTGACGGCGCGCTCACGGAGCGCGGGATCGATGTTCTTTGGCATGATGCCATCCTTTCAACTCGAAAAGATGCGGCACCAAACCCACGGCGATTCAAGGTTCCTGAACCGTTTGATGACCCTGAGGCGTATGCCGCCGTCAAGAACTCTGGGTTGTAGGGGCTCTCCGCTCGACCGTAGACACCCCGCTGCATGCCTCCGGCCGCGAGAGGCAGCATATTCGTCTTGCCAATTAACACCGCGCCTGCCTCACGAAGCCGAGCCACCGTGAATGCGTCGTCACTCGCGATCAGATGTTCAAATGCGGGAGATTCGTTTTGCTACCGTGAGCCCACGCACCATATAGCTGTCTTTCACCGCGAAGGGGACACCTTCAAGTGGACGGAGTGCGCTACCACCCAGGCGGTAGCGGCGGTCTGATTCAGCGGCTTCGTCGAAGACGTTGGGGTTCAGCACCGGAATCGCGTTGAGTTTGGGCCCCGTCTGATCGTATGCGATAACCCGTTCAAGGTGCCGGGCCACAAGTTTGACCGCGGTAACGGTTCGAGACGTGAGCAACTCCTTCACGCGTGCAATGCTGAGTTCGGTGACAGGCAGCGAACTGCCAGCACCCGTGTAGGAAGTCACATCACTCACCACTACTTCTCAGCGGCGTGCACGCCTCCGCCACCATCCTCCTCAGACTTGATGGCCTTCTTGCCGAGTCTTGCCCAGGAGCTGCGGATCACCTTCTGGATCGAGCTATCGAGAGCAACCGCGACGATCAGCGTCGCACCGACGAGGATTGTCTGTAGGAACGGCGACGCCTGCATAAAGACAAGGCCGGCGCGGAGCACGCGGAAGAAGAGGAGACCAGCGACGACGCCGCTGATGCGGCCGATACCACCCTCGAACGCCACGCCACCGAGGAGCACCACAGTCAGGGCTTCGAGCTCGAGGCCCACGCCAACGCTCGGGTTTGCCGACTGCAGCTTGGCAGAGAGCAGCATGCCAGCAAGCGCGGCGAAAAACCCGCTCGCGACGAAGAGGAGGAAGCGATTGCGCTTCACCTTGATACCCATGAGACGTGCGGCACGCTGGTTACCGCCGATCGCCTTGACCTCCTTACCGAACTTCGTGTGGTTGAGCACGTACCAGCCGAGAAGAATGATCAGGGCAAGCGCCACAATCTGAATCGGCACAACACCACCGACCTTGAAGTTGCCGATAACACGGAACGTCTCGGGCAGGTCAGACCGGGGAATCGTGCGTCCTTGCGCCATGAGCAGGGCAAAGCCGCCCCAAACGCTCAGCGCACCAAGGGTGACCACGAACGAGTTCAGCCCCATGTACGAGATCAAGAATCCGTTGAGCGCCCCAGCCACCATGCCGGTCACTAGGCCCACCAGAATGCCGATGGTCGCTGAGCCGGTGCTCGCCATTGTCGATCCACCCATAATCGCGGCAGCTGAAGCGATCGACCCGACAGACAGGTCGATCGTGCCCGACATGATGAGGAACGCCGCCGGCACCGCGATTAACCCGAGCTCTGCGGCCTGCAGCAGAATCGTCAGGCCATTCTGCGGTGTAAAGAAGTTGGGCCGCAGAATCGAGAACACCGCGATGAGGGCGATGAGCGCGAGGAAGATGCCGTTCTTGGCGGCGAAGATTTTCAGGCGTTCGGTATACATATTCCGGTCGTCTTTCTATATGAGAGGTCTAGTTGTATGCCGGATCTGCCAGTGACAGGAGGGCTTGGAGGAGATCCTCGTTAAACGTGCTCGAGCGGGGAACTTCGACGACTCTGTCGCCAAGGATTGCATAGGCGCGATCGCACATGCTCGCGATCTCGTCGGACTCGCTCGACGCGACCAGCACGGTCGCGCCGGCGTGGGCGGCATCGCGCACACCCTCGACGATGTCGAGCTTCGCACCCACATCGACACCCTGGGTGGGCTGCGCGAGCACGAGCAACTTCGGCGGCTTCGGGTACAGCCACCGCGCGAGCAGGTGCTTCTGGCGGTTTCCGCCAGAGAACTGCGAGATCTCGGCGCTGCCCTCGGGGCCGCGAATATCGAGTGACTCGCGGGCCTTGGTGTAGAGCTTCGATCCACTCTTTGCCGACACCCACCAGCCCCGCGAGGGCGCGTGCGCGAACCACGGGAGCATCACATTATCGAGCGCGGTCTCAGACGCGATGAGCCCCTCGGTCTCGCGATCTGCCGGCACGAAGAACACACCATGCCGAATCGCCTTCGGCGTCGAGTGGAACTTCACCTGCTTGCCGTCGAGCGTGTACTCGATCGCGGCGTCGGGGGAGGCGCCAGAAACTGCTGCCGCGAGCTTGAACTGCTCGCCACCCGCCATGCCGAAAATGCCAACGACCTCGCCCTCGCGGGCTGTGATTGTGCCGCCAGGCACCTCTGCCATGAACTTTTCGCCACCGAGATCGACCTGCGTGAAATCGAGCGACCGCAGATCGGGCACGAGCGCCTCAGCGAGCTTCGCTGCGGTGAAGTGAGACGCGGGGCCATCGACCACGAGCTCGCCGCCGCGCAGCACCACCATGCGCGTGCAGACCTCCATGATGTCGGGCAGGCGGTGCGAAACGTAGAGCACCGCGGTTCCCTGGTCGGCAAATCGGCGGATCAGCGCGTGCAGCGCATCCGTCTCGTGCTTTCCAAGCGCAGCGGTCGGCTCATCAAGCATGAGCACTTTCATCTCGCCACCGAGAAGGCCGCGAGCAAGATCAACGAGCTGACGTTCGCCGAGATCGAGCGACTCAACCGGCATATCGAGACGCAAGTCAGCCTCAACCGTTTTCAGCGCCTCCGTCGCGAGCTTGCGCTGCTGTTTTGGTGACGGCGTCGACCTGCCGAGAAACAGGTTCTCGAGGATCGTCATATTCGGTGCGAGGGCGGGTTCCTGGTGAATGACAGTGATGCCAAGTTCCGCGGCCTCGCGCGGTGTCGTCGTGCTACCAACGAGCGTGCCGTCAACCGAGAACGACCCCTCTGACGCGCTAATCACGCCGGTCGCAACATTGAGCAGCGTGCTCTTGCCCGCACCGTTGTGTCCGAGCAGGCCGACGATCTCACCCGGTGCGACCCGAACGCTGATGTTGTTCAGCGCGCGGGTCGCCCCAAAGTCAACCGAGATTCCGTCGAACACGAGCCGATCATGAGATTCGCTCACCGTATTCTCCTTGTATTTCCCCGTTTGCGGGTGGCAGATTACTGATTCTCGAGGAAGTACTGCTCTGCGTTTTCCGAGGTCACGAGCGTGAGCGGAAGGATCTCATCTTCGAGCGGGTTGCCCTCTGCCGCATCGATCATCATCTGCGCAGTGCGCTCCGCGATCTCGCGAGCCGGGGTCATGTAGACAAAGCGCCAGAACGATCCCTCTTCTGCGATGATCTCGAGCTCGGCATCGGTGCCATCGAGATGCGCGAGGAGCACACCGTCATCTTGTGGATCGGTGCCCTGGTCAAGCAGTGCCTGGTATGCGCCGAGCGCCATGTCGTTCGAAATCGAGAGCCAGACCTTGGTATCAGGGAATGCGTTGAGCTGGTTCTGCACCGCAGCGTAGCCGTCGTCGACGGTGAGCGTCTTGTGCTCGTTGATGTTCAGGTCGAGGCCCGAGTCATCGAGGGCGGCACGGATACCTTCGGCGCGGAGTCGGCCAAGGTCGGTGTCAGGGTAGCCGAGGAGGGCAACATCGACCTGCTCGTCCGGGTAGGTCTCCTTGATCCACTCAACCGCGGTCTCGCCCATCATGCGACCGTCTTCGAGGTGATCGAAGTACACGGCTGCCTGCACGCCATCCCATGTGCTGCCATAAGCGACAACCGGAATGCCGGCATCAGCAGCCTGCTGCGTCACCGCGACCATCGCGTCCGACTGAGCGGGGTAGCCCATGATCGCCTTCACGTCGCCACGAACGATCCACGATTCCCAGTCAGAAACCTGCGCCTGCGGGTCCCACGCCGGATCGTGAGTAATGAACTCGTACCCAGCGTCAGTGATGATCTCCTCCTGGAAGGGGAGCATGTCGTTCCAAATCTGCACGGTGAGGCCGGCGAAGCTCATCGCGATCGCGCCCTTGCTCTCACCCTCGGGGGCGGCAGTTGTGGCGCCCGATCCATCACCATTGCTGCACCCAGTGAGTGCGAGTGCTGCTACGGCAGCAACGGCCCCAAACTTTGTGAGGCGTGAAAACTTATGACCCATGATGCTCCTTTGCTCGGGCGGAAGGATGCGAAAACTCGCACCTAAAACCTTCCGGTGCCTCAGCTTAAAGAACGCGCTGAATGCGTCGCATCCGTCAAACTACCGATTCGATTCTCGAAATGGTTGCTTATTGTGAACAGCACAACCGATGAAGGAGAAGCAATGGAGCGCAAAACCGGGTACGTCTGGCATCAGCAGTACGCGTGGCACAACACCGGCACTCACGCCGGTTTCGTCGAGTCGGGCGGCTACATTCAGCCGTATCAGAACTTCGAGAGCCCAGACACGAAGACCAGGTTTGCGGGGCTCGTCGAGGTTTCGGGTCTCATCGATCACTTGGTGAAGCTCAAGGCCGAGCATGTCTCCGAAGCGGATCTCGCTCGCGTTCACACCGACCGCCATATTCAGAGCATCAAGGCACAATCAGCCGAGCACGGTGGTGACGGCGGCGACGGATTCACCCCGTTCGGCCGCGGTGGCTACGAGATCGCGACGCTCGCTGCGGGCGGCACCTACGAAGCCGCTCGCGCGGTGCTCGACGGTGAAGTCGACAACGCGTACGCGCTCGTGCGCCCACCCGGGCACCACGCCGAACCAGATATGGGCCGCGGATACTGCATCTTCGCGAACGTGCCCGTCGCGATTGAGCGGCTGCGCGCCGAAGGCAAACTCGGCCGCGTCGCGATCTTCGACTACGACGTGCACCACGGCAACGGCGCCCAGAAGATCTACTGGAACGACCCGAACACGCTCACGATCTCAGTGCACCAGGATCGACTGTTCCCCGTCGACTCCGGCATGGCCGACGAGCGCGGCGAGGGTGACGGCCACGGTTTCAACATCAATGTTCCGCTGCCTGCGGGCTCGGGCGATGGCGCGTACTTCGCGGTCGTAGACCAGGTCGCAGCCCCAGCGATTCGTGCGTTCAAGCCAGACGTGATCTTTGTATCGAGCGGGTTCGACCCGTCGGCAGCCGATCCACTGGGGCGCATGAGCGTCACCTCTGACGGATTCCGCGGCATGGCCGAGCGACTCCTCGCGCTCGCCGATGAGCTCACCGGGGGCAAGATCGTGTTCTCGCACGAAGGCGGATACTCTGCCGTGCACACACCGTTCTGCGGTATCGCAGTGCTTGAGACGCTGAGCGGCCACAAGACCGAGGTCGAGGATCCGTTTGACGTGAGCTTCGGCCCATCGCCCACACGGGAGCTCCACCCGTGGCAGCAGGATCAGATCTCGATCTCTGCGAAGTTCGCGGAGGAGATTGCCGAGCTCGTTGAGAAAGTCTCTGCGTAGGGGAGTCTTCGCGTAGCTACGCGCACAGAAACTGGTTGGTGCCGGGAGTCAGATACCCGGCGCCAACCAGTTTCAGCTTGTTAGCGAAGAGTGTGTCAAAACCGTACTGAAAATGGTGCGGATTTGGCAGGGCTACTTGCCCGAGAGGAATTCGGAGTAGTCGGCGTCGATCCACTCGCTTTCGCAGGGCGGGCCCTCGGTATACGAGATCGATCGCGCGGCGGGGTTCATGAACACCGACGCGAGCGTCTTCCACCTGCTCTTCGGATCGCTCGCTGGGTCTGGGTGACAGCACACTGAGTTTGGGTGCTCGGCGTGATCCGAAAGGGCAGCGCGCAGGAGCGCGGTGTCGAGCGGGCCGTCTTGATTGCGCACATTACGGGTCATGCGCCCGAGCCGCACAAAGCTGTCAGACATCGACACCTGCGCAAGATCTTGGCCACCGTGCACGGGGGCGATGAAGTGATTCGTGTGCAGCAGCACGCCATCTGTGCTGATCTGCGGCGTGACGTTGCGTGCGTCGCCGGGTGAGGTTTCGAGGTTCAGCACCGATCCATCAGCCGACGCGAGCAGGTAGTTACCCGATGTTGCCCGACCGACCGACGCGAGTATGTCGAGCGCGCCAGCGAGGCTCTCGGCGTCTGCGAGCTTTCTAATGAAGAAGTGAAACGGCACCCCGTTGGTCGTGCCATCGAGCGTCGTGACAAGCGTATTGATGCCCATCGCGATGCCGTGCGCGTTCATCGTCATCTTCGCGAGCAACCCCGCCTCGACGATGCTCACATAGTTCGGCCCGTCTTCGCGTTCGACCTCGAGCACAATCGTGCCGGGGCCGAGCGCTTCGAGCCAGTCCCAGTTCTGCCCAACAATCGCCGTGCCCGTGGCGGATCGGTCGTCTTCGAGCGCGAACGAACTGCACTCACCAAACGCTCGCCACGGAGCCGTCGTGCGAGCGCCCCCCACGGTCGCCGCGTGCAGAATCTCTGAGCGACAATTGATTGTCATGACATCTTCGAACGACAGCCCGCTGCCCTCGGCGATGCCTCGAATCTCTTCGAGCAGCTCGGGGAACGCCACCTCAACTGTAGGAACATAGGCGAGCGCTTGCGCGACCGCATCGCTCCAGGAGACGCCTTTGGCTGCGTACGCCTCGGCATACCCGTCTCGAATGAAGGTGATCTGCTCGCGAGCGAGCTCACCATACTGGCGCGAGCGCGTAGCGGTGTCACCAGAAATGCGGATTCGCGCGTAGCTACCCACTGCTTAGCTCCTTGCTGTACGACGAAGCTCCAGAGGCCCGTTCGCCCGAGCGTAGTCGGCAACTTCGCGAGTTGTCGCGATCCACGCATTCGTTCGCTTGAGATGCTCGATGACCTCCTCGAGCATGGCGAGCCTCGATGGGCGACCGGTGATCATCGGGTGCATCGTCACCATCGCGTGGCCGCCGTAGCGCGCGATTCCATCGATCTCGGGCAGCCACACGTCGAGCACTTCTCGAGTCGAGCGGATCGTCTTCTCCCACGTATCATTCGCAAACCAGAAGTGCGGCGCGTCATCAAGGATCCACGAGATCGGTACCTCAATGAGGTCATGCGTGGAATGCAGGTACGGCACGATGTTGTCGAGCAGGTTCGAGCTGTACTCAAGGCAGTGCTCGGTGAGTAGGTCGAGGGTGTCGTCGGTGAACTCCCACGAAGGGGAGCGGTAGCCGACAACATCTGCCCCGAGATCACGGAGCGCGCGCAAACCGTCTTCGAGCTCGGCACGCTCCTCGCCGGGCCCCAGCGAGGTCGGTGAGGTGTGCGAGTGCCCGTGATGCGCGACCTCGTGACCCGCCTCGATGATGCTGCGCACTGACTCGGGGTGCCGCAGGGCGTCTTTGCCGCACACATAGAAGCTCGCGGCGATGCCGGCGTCTTCAAGGATGTCGAGGATGAGCGGCACGCCGACCTTTGGGCCGTACGCGCCCTGGGAGAGCACGCCCGGAGCGTTCGCATTCGCTGGGTTCTCGCCGATCCACACCTCTTCAGCGTCGAAATCGAAACTCACGGTTGCCGCGTATAGGTGCCCGTCAGGCCACTGAGACATCTGTGTTCTCCTTAGTTGGCCGTGCCCCTTGTCGACACGGCATCTGTGAATCGATGCTCCAGTTCGTCCCACTCTCGCAGAGCCTCCGCGCGCAGTGAAGGGTCGCCGTAGCCGCCGCCCCCGGCGGTCTCGACCCGAACGATGGTGCCGGGCTGCAATATGCGAGAGGCCTTTTTCGGCGTCACGATCTCACTGCCGTCCGGGCCAATGATGGTGACGACGGTCTCGCGCCCGCGCTCACCCTCGGCCGCGCCTTCGGGTGCGAAGCGCGAATCGGTCTGCTCACCGTAGAACGTGACGTGCTGCGGGTGCTCGAGAATCTCGTACTCTCTGATGAGTCCAAGGCCGCCGTTAAACTCGCCCCGCCCCTGCGAACCCGGGCGAAACTCGGTCTTGCGAATGCGAATGTTGTAGTTGGTTTCTGCGACCTCGGTCGGCATGACCCCAACGTTTGACATGTAGGTGTCGACGCCGTCGAGCCCGTCGCCCTGCGCGTTCGCGCCGGTGCCGCCGCCGACGACATCTGCCATGACAGCGGGGAGACCCGTCGACGGGCTCGTTGAGCCAGCGTTGAAGCAGAAGAAGCTGATGCCGCTCGAAGCGACAGCGCGATCTGGCCAGATCTCATACAGTGCGCGGATCAGCGTGTCAGCGAGCCGCTGACACGTGTTGTGCCGGGCCGACACGGCGGCCGGGTGCTCCGGGTTCACGACGATGCCCTCTGGCGCCGTGATGTCGAGCGTGCGGAGCAGCCCGTCGTTTGATCCGAGCCCCGGAGCCACCACCGTGCGCACCGCGTATACGAGGCAGGCACGCGAACTCGCCCACGGCACGTTCATCGCGCCAGCGGTTTGCGGGTCTGATCCGGAAAGATCGATGTGCAAGCGGCCGCCGCGCTTCTCAATGCGCGCGTGCACCCGAGTGGGGTCGCCGTCGCGACCATCATCATCGAGCGAACCCTCTGCCTCGCCGATCCCATCGGGCAGGTCCTCAAGCAGCTTGGTGACAGCCGTTTCGACGACGTCGAGCATCCGATCCATCACCAAGAGCAGACGATCTTTGCCGTACAGCCTCGCGAGCTCGTGCACCCGTTCTTCACCAAGGCGGCAGGCCGCGCGCTGAGCTCGCAGGTCGCTGAGCGTGCTCAGTGGATCGCGGAAGTTCTCCGTCAAGAGATCGACGAAGTCTTCGTTCTCCTCGCCAGCAATTGAGAGCCGCAGCGGCGGCATCACGACGCCCTCGCCATATACCTCGGTGAGCTCGGGACCCTCGCTGCCGGGGTTCACGCCGCCGACATCAATATGGTGTGCCGCGGTTCCAGCCCAGGCGATGAGCTCGCCCTCATAAAAGATGGGAATGACGATGTTCACGTCGGGGAGATGCATCGCACCCTGGTACGGGTGGTTGCAGATGTAGGCGTCGTTCTCTTGAATCCGCCCTTCCCACCGGCGCAGCACCGATTTCACGACGAGCGACATCGCACCTAGCTGTGCGGGAATGTAGTCGGCTTGTGCAACGAGGTCGCCGGTCGCCGTGAAGATCGCGCACGAGAAGTCGTCCATGTCTCGAATGATGGGGCTGTAGCTCGATCGCTTGATCACGCTGCCCATTTCCTCGGCCGCCGATTGCAGTGCTGCAGAGGCGATCTCGAAGGTGACAGTTCCGAGCGCTACGGGTTCAGTCTGCTGGGTCATGATTCTTCTCCCTTACGGCGTTCGTCAGTGATAATGAGGTCGAGTGTGCTCACCACGCGGGCGCGCTGCTCGGGCAATATGACGCTCGTGGCGTCCATCTGTTGAATAACTGCGGGGCCCTCGAACTCGCAGCCTGCCGGGAGCTTCGACCGGTCAATGACCGGAGTATCGACCCAGCCATATTCATCGAGCAACACGGGTCGGGTGAGCACTACGGCATCCTCCGGGAGCTCCGTCGCGACGACATCTTCAATGCCCTCACCGCTGCGATCAATTGATCCGTTGCTCGCGAGGCGTATCGTGACGATCTCGACGGGTTCCGCCGAGTTACTGTGTCCATAGCGCTCCTTGTGCGCCGCGTGAAACAGTGCGGGTACGCGCCGGAGCGTCTTGAGGCTCCAATCAGGAATTGGGATACTGAGTTCGAATCCCTGACCGCGGTATCGGCAATCCACAGTCCCCTCTGACTGGATGTCTTCGGCAGCAATGCCGTCTTTTCCGAACTGCTCGACTGCTTCTTCCGAAGCCGTGTCGTACCACGCTGCGATTTCTGAGTACGCCTCATCGCCTGCTTCCTGCAGGATGGTCTGGGCATGATCGATGCGAAGACCAGCAACGAGCAGGCCGTCCGCCGCAAAGAGTCCGGGTCGCAGAGGAATGATGACGTTCTTGAGGGCCATGTGCCGCAGAATGTGTCCCGCGTGGAGCGGACCCGCGCCGCCGAAAGGCACAAGGCAGAAGTCGCGCGGATCGAGGCCCCGCTCAACGCTCACCTTTCGCAGTGCGCGGATCATGTGGGCGAGGCCAATTGCAATGATCGCTTCGGCGCCCTCCTCGGCCGTCATTCCGAGCGGCTTCGAGATGCGCTCCACGGCCTGAACTGCGAGTTCACGATCGATGCGAAGGCCTCCAGCCAATTCGCCAGACCCAAGCGTTCCGAGGACCGTGTGTGCGTCGGTGATCGTGGGCTCGATTCCGCCGCGCCCGTAGCACGCCGGTCCCGGAACCGCACGGGCAGACTGGGGTCCAACCTTCAGGCTTCCGGCAGCGTCGATCCACGCAATGCTGCCGCCACCCGCGCCGATGGTGTGGATATCAACCGTGGGTGCGAGCAGGGTGTGGTCTTGAATCTCCTGAATGGTGGTGAAGGGGATTGTCGCGCCGCGCAGCAAACAGACATCAGTTGATGTGCCGCCCATGTCGAGGCCAATGAGATTTGGTTCGTCGAGTGAATCCGCAAGTGCTTTGAGGCCCGCAACGCCGCCGGCAGGGCCTGAAAGCACGAGCTTGTGCGCCTCGGCACCCGCTCGCTGAGCTGGCACACTTCCACCGTTGGATTGCATGACGAGAAGGGGAGCTTGGACGCCACTCTCCGCGAGCGCCTCACTCGCCCTATTGAGGTAGTTTTCAACAATGGGGCGGAGTGCCGCATTGATCGCAGTCGTCGCAGTACGAGGGTACTCACGGAATTCGCGGGCAACCTCGGACGAAAGCGTAACGGGTCGGTCGGGGAACGCTGTTCTCAGTGCGTCACCAACCTGGCGCTCGTGAGTGTCATTCAGGTAGCTGAACAGAAATGAGACTGAGATCGATTCTGGATCCGCCTCGCGAATCTCTTCGATCAGCGCATCGATTTCGTCGTCTGAGGGAGCCTCAAGCACTCGACCCGCAGAGTCTAGCCGCTCAGAGAGTTCGTAGCGCAGCGAACGAGGCACGAGATCGGAGGGGCGCCTCGGAGTCAAACTATAGACATCGGGGCGATTGGACTGTCGGTAACCGAGCACGTCGCGAAACCCTTTCGTCGTGACGAGCGCCGCGCGGCTTAGGTTTCCGGTGAGGGTTGCGTTTGTAGCGACAGTTGTTCCGTGACAGACGAGAGATACGTCAGGCAGATTGACTCCCTGGGACTCAAGCGCACTCACGGCGTTCGACAGCCCGCGCGATGGATCCTCAGGAGTCGATGCAACCTTTGCCTCGAAGATGGCTCCGGCCGTGTTTCGGGCGATCGCATCCGTAAAGGTGCCCCCCGTGTCAATGCTGATGGTCCAGCGAGGTGTAGTCATCGATGACTCCTAGTTTTTGTGTAACCACATGCAGATTCCACGCGGCATAAATTCATTCTGAGTGGTTCTGAGCTTTGCGTCATGGGTCATTCGACGTAGACAGTGATGCTTGCGGAGTCCGTCATTTGACTGATGCATGAGAGGCTGAAGCTGCGACACAGTAAAGGTGATCACCCGTGTCAAGGAGGCCAGCAGGAATGAAGAGTCAGATCGCTGTCGTTACCGGTGCGGCTTCGGGTATCGGCCAGGCCGTTGCGTCACGATTGCTCAGCGACGGTTACTTGGTAGGCCTCTGTGACCGTGATTCCTCGCTCAGAGCTGCATTCGAAGAGCAACTTACTGCTGGAAACGCCGTTGCCGTGGTTGGAGACATCACCAGCGAGGCATTACGCGCACGACTGATCGATGAAGTGATCGCAGCGTTCGGCGGTATCGACCTGTTGGTCAACAACGCCGCATCGGGAGGGGCGGGAAAATCTCTGGAACGCCTCGGTCTCGACGACCTCCGCAATACCTTAGAGGTAAACGTAGTTTCAGTGGTGGCCCTCACGACACTGGCATTGCCGTACCTGAAAGCGTCACAGCAGGCGCGTATCGTCAATTTAGGGTCGCTCTTTGCTGACGACCCCACTCCCGATGGATCTGATTACTGCGCAAGCAAGGGTGCGATCCACAGTCTGACTCGAGCGATGGCAGTTGAATTCGGGCCCCACAACATCACCTGCAATGCAGTCGCGCCTGGGTTCATTCTCACCCCAATGCACGAGGCGGAGGTCGAGCAACAAGCCAAGGCTCGCTCGGTCGACGTTGAGACGCGATACCGAGAATTGCGGGAGCAAGTTCCACTTGGGCGACACGGTGCCGCTGAGGATGTCGCCGCGACTATTGCCTGGCTCGCCTCGCCAGATAGTGCCTACGTGAGCGGTGCAAAGATTCCAATAAATGGTGGGGTGAACTTCACATGACCGAGTCGGAATGCGTGCCGGGTCTCGTAGTCTCGGGTGACCTTGATCCGATCGCGCACGCGCTCGTGCGGCTTGCGTGTGATCGCGGTTGGCGTGTTGCACTGATCGTTGCGCATGACGAACACGTTGAGGTCGCCGAAGAGGTCACCGTTCTTCGGGCCGATGGTACGAACGCCGACGAGATCGAGGCGACCTTCTCAGCGGTAACTTCACTGTGGCAAAGCGCACCTGACGCACTTGTATATTCCGCACATACGAGCCGCACTCGTGCCGCGGTGACCGAGTCTTCTACTGGGTGGGAAACGGTTCAATCGCAGCACCTGCGGGCGGCGTTCTTATTTGCGCAGGCTGGCGCGCGCGAGATGCTGCGACTGCGTGGTGGCACCTCAGTCGATGATGGATCTGTGGTGTTCATCAGTGACGTTTCGGCGAGCCGCGGGGCGAACGGACATTCCAGTGTGTCGATGAATGCGGCAGTGGCCGGACTCGAAGGTGTCACGCGCCAGCTCGCGGCCGAATGGGGACCATACGGGATCAGGGTAAACATGCTCCACGCTGGCGCCGTCGATGGCACTCCTGGACTCCCGTCTGAACTCATGCATCGCGTGCCACTCGGGCGCAGCGGCAGGCCAGAGGAGCTCGCGGAGTCTTGCTACTATTTGATCAGCAGATCGTCTTCATACGTCACGGGCATCGTGCTACCGGTCGACGGTGGCTTCCTGGCGACATAGGTCTGGTGGCGGGAGGGGGCTCGAATAACTGATGACCAGTTGGAGCATCGAACGGATGATCTCGGCCCAGACGCCGACCCCTGATCTTCCTCGGCAGGTGCCGCAGGAACTTTGGAACTACGCACGCGCATTTGTGCGCCTCACGAGGCCATCGATCCGCTTCTTTTGGCGCGATGGCAACACTTGGCTCGATGTCCAACTGACGAGAGACTCACCGGGCTCATTTCAGGTGGGTGCACAAGACCGAGTACGGGTGCGGATCCGTCAAACTGAGATGCCCCGAGGCATTACGGTGCGAGAACTTGACGTACTCACGCTCGTCGCGCTTGGTTTGACGAACAGCGGAATCTCCGCGCGGCTCGGCACCTCCGCGAGAACGGTGTCAAGCCAACTCGAACGACTGCTCGAGAAGCTCGATCAAAGCTCGCGTGGTGGGCTCGCAGCTATTGCGGTCGACCTCGGCCTTTTGCGCCTTCCGTTTCCGGGTGGATCACCAGAGGTCGGAGGCATTGGTGTCGCCGAGTTAGAGCTCGCAGTTCACCAGAGAAACGACCTGCAACTGCGTTCGATCCGAGACGACTACTCGGCTCCTGCGCCGATCAAGCTGGGTATCGTGTTTGCCGACGATACTGGTGGTGATAGTGATCAGATGCTTAATGGCGCCATGCTGGCGATCGACGAGATAAATAGGCAGGGCGGCATCGGCGGTAGACCGATCGTGGGTGTACGCGCAACGGTTCAGATCTTCGACTGGCAGAGCGTAAAGGCGGGCCTTGAACATCTCATCGATGAAGACGTTGATGCAATCATCACCAGCTATGTGAGCGCCGAACACCCACAGTTTCTCGATGTGATCGCCGATTATGGCAAGCCTTTCTTGCACACTGCGACATTCGAGGCCGATGTGCTGCGAACCGAGCAAGAGCCCTGGCGCTACGGCATGGTGTTTCAAACCTGCGCGTCAGAGACCTATTACGGAACTGGCATGATCCGCTTGGTCACGAGCCTTGAAGACCAAGTCCTCTGGCAGCCTCGAAACCGCCGGGTAGTCTGCGTCGAGATGCCCTCGGCCAGCATGGAGTTGCAGACCCCGTCGTTCATTGAATCTTCAGAAGCCGCGGGCTGGGAAGTAGCGGCCACGATCTCGACACCAGTCGGCGAAACCGACTGGACTGAGACGGTGCGAGAGATCGCTGAGCATGGCCCCGACGTGGTAATGATCGCCAATTTCATCGAGACCGAACTCATCGAGTTTCAGCGCGCGTTTCGCAAAGACCCGTTTCCCGCCCTTGTCTACTGCATCTATTCACCCTCGATTCCCTCGTACCTTCGCGAACTTGGCCCGCTCGCCGACGGGGTAATCTGGTCGACGACAACCGGTACCTACGACGATGAACTTGGACGTCGTTTCCGGCAGCAGTATGTCGAGAAATACAGTGAGGATCCCGGATGGTCACAGGCCGGAGCGGTCTACGACCAAGTTCGCATGCTTGCAGCTGCATGGTCTTCGGTTGATTCGCGCAATGTCGATGATGTGGTCGAATATCTCCGCAGGTGGCCGTATCGGGGCGTGAACGGAATCTATTATTTCGGTGAATCGGGACAGGTGCCGAGGTTGTACCCAGACACAACGAACGATGCCGCACTGAGTCAAGCGCACCTCGTGTATCAGATTCAGAATCACGAGCATGTGCTGCTGCATCCCGAGCCGTTCGGTAACATTGCTGCGTTCCAAATGCCCCCGTGGATGACTCCTCAGGATTAAATCCGTCATCTGACGCATGAATCGCCGTGGGTTTGGTGCCGCATCTTTTTTCGAAAGTAGTGCCCCGTAGAGTGGTGTAGCCGCGCTGGTGACCGGCCCGTCATTGACGTGGACGCGGTCACCGTGTGGTCCTTCGAGTCAACCTTCCACAGAATCCTCGAAAGGACATCACCACGATGACCGCTACTCATATTGTCGACCCCGCGAGTGTGCTCACGGAAGCCCTGACCGACGCATCGCCGGATTTGATGCGCAATCTGTTGCAGACGATGACTAACGCGTTACTGTCCGCCGACGCGGACGCCGTCGTCGGCGCAGAATGGGGCAAGGCCAGTCCCGACCGTGTCACGCAGCGTAACGGCTACCGGCACCGGGACTTGGACACCCGCGTGGGCACGATCGACGTCGCGATCCCGAAACTCCGTCAGGGGACCTATTGAAGCGCCCTGGGTTTGTTGGAGGCTCCAGAGTTACGGATGGAGAATGGATTCATGCCCCAACACAAGAACAAGGGACGCCGCTATTCCGCTGAGGAGAAGGCTGCAGCGGTCCGGATGGTGCGCACTCTCCGCGCCGAGCTCGGTACGAGCCAGGGAACGACGTCGCGGGTGGCTGAGCAGCTCGGCTACGGGGTCGAGTCAGTGCGCTCCTGGGTGCGTCAAGCTGACATCGATGACGGTGTGAAAGCTGGGGTTACGACCGACGAGCAGACACGTATGCGAGAGCTTGAGCAAGAGGTGCGTGAGCTCAAGCGCGCGAATGAAATCCTGAAACGGGCCGCGTCTTTCTTCGGGGCGGAGCTCGACCGCCAACACAAGAACTAGTGGCATTTATCAACGGCAACAAGGACGATGTTGTTGCCGGTTGAAGGCTCGGGGTCGAGCGCATCTGCAAGGTATTGCAGGTGGCCCGTCCACGTATTACGCAGCGAATAGCAGACCAGCGTCTGCCCGGCAGCGGCGCGACGCGGAAATCGCGCCGCGGCTGCTCGAACTCTGGGAAGACAATTACTCCGTCTATGGGGCGCGCAAGCTCTGGAAAGCCGCCCAGCGAGCAGGTATCCAGATCGGTCGCGACCAGGTCGCCCGGCTCATGAAAGTCCTCGGGATTGAGCGCGTGCGCCGTGAGAAGCGAGTGAAGACCACGAAGCCCGACCCGCGAATGCCCAGGCACCCTGACCTCGTAAACCGCGTGTTCAACGCTGCTGCGCCGAACGAGTTGTGGGTCACCGATTTGACGTTCGTGCCGACCTGGCAGGGTGTTGCATACGTGTGCTTCATCATCGACGCATACAGTCGCATGATTGTGGGCTGGCGATGTGCATCGAACATGAAGACCGAGACGGTGCTTGACGCGATCGAGATGGCACGATGGTCGCGCGGCAGGCATCTTCCAGATTTGCGTTGCCACAGCGATGCGGGCAGCCAGTTCACATCGATTCGTTACGGTGAGCGTCTTGCCGAGATCGGAGCGACGCCATCGATCGGGACCGTGGGTGACAGCTATGACAATGCTCTCGCTGAGACGGTGAACGGATACTACAAGGCTGAGTTGGTGCGCGGTC
>NZ_ATXU01000018.1 GCF_000421845.1 Leucobacter chironomi DSM 19883 | reverse complement strand
TTCCACGTGGGTCAGCTCGCCGGTGACGCGCTCGATCGGGTGCGGCAGCGAGTCCAGCAGGAAACGCTCGGACACCGCGGACGCCGGGGCGATCCCCTCTACGCGATCCGGAAAGTGCTGCGCACCGGCGAAGCGTTCCTCACCGAGAAACAACAAGCGAAGCTCGACGCAGTGTTCTCTGACCCCGCGCATGCGGATGTGTGGCGTGCGTGGCGGGTCTACCAACAGGTCGTGAACTCGTATCGGGAGAAGTTCTCGGGAAACGGCAGACGTCGGCTCCGTGAATTGATCGACACGGTGAAAGCCACCACGCCATCCTGGTTCGTCGAACTCCGCAAGCTCGCGTACACGCTCGACCGGCGCCGGGCAGACATCCTCGCGTACTTCGATCACCCAAGAACTTCGAACGGACCGACCGAAGCAATCAACGGCAGACTCGAGCACTTGCGTGGCTCGGCACTGGGCTTCCGAAACCTGGCCCACTACATCGCGAGATCCCTGCTCGAGGCCGGCGGATTCAGACCACGACTACACTCTCAAATGCGATGAGCCCGATTGATGACCTCGAGCTCGCGACCCTCGGCTGGGTGCACTGGCACAACACGAAACGGCTGCACGGCTACCTCGATGATGTGCCACCGTTCGAGTACGAGGAAGCGTTCTATGCTGGGGTTACCAGCGTCCAAGAACTGGTAATCAAATGAGCTGAGTCTCCACTAAACCCAGGGCGCTTCAGAGTGGGTCCCGTCACGAAGCAGGACGTACACGCACCGCACCGCAGGGATGAGTTCCGGGGAGGACCTTAGCTCTCGTATCGGCACGAAGCCTTGGAAGCCCCTGGTGCTGAGTGTCTCTCTCGTGAACTCGCTACTCATCGGTGCGTCAGTTTTCTTCGAGGTATTCGATGACCAGCAGCACGATCCCGGCAGTGTTGAACTCCTCGGAAGACGCCAGCGACATCGACACAATGCGATGCGCCGGCTTCTCCGCTAGTACTTGATCAATCTCGGCCTTCGGTGAGCCCGAGACGAGGTTCCGTAGCTTGATCTCGACGATCTCTTGCCGTGGTGTCAGGCCGTGCCCCATGTGTTCTCCTCGCCTGGGATAGCATCCATTCTGAATGGTAATCGCTGTGGAGTATCAGTGCTCCCGAGGCTCGCTGGAGGACCACCGCATGCTCACACCGTCGGCATACGAGTCTCATGTAGCTAAGTACTACGAAGCGCAGGGCTATCGCACCCAGCTGACCAGCTACAGCAACGATTACGGCCTTGACGTGCTCGCCGAGAACGAGACCGAGCGACTCGCGATCCAGGCCAAGCTCTACGGCCACACCTCTCGGCAGGTGAACCGGCAGATGATGATGGAACTGCACGGAGTGAAGGACTATTTCGATTGCGACCGTGCCGTACTCGCAACAGACGGAATTGTGCGACAAGACGCTCAGGAAGTCGCTGACAAACTCAACATCGAGATTCTCCTCCTCTCGGCGACGTCCTCCGTCTCGGAGAAGCTGGAATTTGAGAAGCCAAAAGCAGCAGCTGCCCCGGTCGATGAGGGCAACCCTTCCAGCAAACAGGTATCGTTCGAGAGGATCTGGGAGCAATACATCATCCCGCTCGCAGGCTCTACCCTGACGGCGGAGGACGGTCGCACGAACGAGATTCTGCGGGTGGACTGGTCTGGCTTGGAACGGTTGACCTCAAATGGGAAGAAGAGCCGAATCGACATCGAGATCTTCAAGCTCGCAACAAACAAGCTGCTTCGCGATGGTGAGATCACTCGCGACGAGATCAACCAGAACTACGCAAAGCGAGCCTCTTCTGGTGTCGTCCTGGTGCTTTCGCAGGCGCCATGTTTTCGGGTTGAGCGGGGACCGCTGCGCCTGGCGTATGAGCGTGGAGCAGTGAGCTGACAGCCGGAGTCCCATGCAGTGGTGGGGTTTGACTCGCGGCACTGAGAAGCCGGGTGTGTCCAGCTGATCCGAGCAGATGCTCAGTAACTAGGAAGGTGAATTCATGAGACAGCGAACCCCAAAGCCGTAGTTTCGATTCATATTTGTGCTCGGCACAAGCTCTGCAGCATCCATCCACAGCCGGGTCTGATGCACGTTTAGGTGACAGCTTGGTCAGGCAGCGAGTGCGACCTGTTTGTTCATGATGGTCTCGTATTCGATCGGCGTCAAACGCCCCAATCGGGCTTGTCTGCGGCGTCGATGGTAAGTGCGCTCGATCCATGTCACGATGGCAAGACGAAGCTCGTCTCGGGTGCCCCAGGTCTTGCGGTTCAGGACGTTCTTCTGGAGCAGGCTGAAAAACGACTCCATCGCCGCGTTATCGCCCGCAGCACCCGCACGCCCCATCGAGCCGGCCATGCCGTGAACGGTGAGCGCGCGCTGCAGCTTCCGGCTTCGGAACTGCGATCCACGATCCGTGTGCAGCACACACCCACGCACGTCTCCGCGGCGAAGCACGGCGTTGTTCAACGCGGTCACCGCAAGCGCGGAGGCCATGTGCGCGTCGATGGAGTAACCCACGATTCGGTTCGACCACACGTCCTTCACTGCGCACAGATACAGCTTGCCTTCACTCGTCCAATGCTCAGTGATGTCCGAAAGCCATAGTTCGTTCGGAGTAGCCGCCACGAACTCGCGCTGCACCAGGTCGTCATGCACGGGTGGGCCGGGCTTTCTGCGCTTCCCTCGTGCTTTCTTCTTCCCGAACGCTGACCACCACTGCTGGTCTCGGCAGAGCCGCCATGCAGTCCGGTCACACATCACTTCACCGAGAGTCTTCGCTTCGTCGGCGAGAAACCGGTACCCGAACCCGGGGTCTTCAAGATGGGCGTCGTGGAGCGCGTTCGCTCGATACGCCTGCGTAAGGTCACGCTCAGTCACTGGGTTACGGAGCCACCGGTAGTAAGGTTGGCGGGCGAGCTTCAATACCCGGCACGACACCTGGACGGGGATCCCGTCACTGGTGAGCTCTTTCACGAGCGGGTAGAGCCTTTTCCCGGTAGATGCGCCTGGGAAAGATACGCCGCCGCACGACGAAGCACTTCCACTTCTTGCTCGAGGAGCTTGTTCCGTTTGCGAAGCTCCCGAAGCTCAGCATTCTCGGAACGGGTGACACCGGGCTTCTGGCCCTGTTCGACGCGTTCCTCTCGGAGCCATTTATCGAGCGTGCCGACATGGATTCCGAAGTCTTTCGCGATCTGCGCCAGCGTCACCTCCGGGCCGCGATTCAGGGCGACTTGCACGATGTCGTCGCGGAACTCTTTGGGGTAACGAGAGGGCATAGGTTCATCCTTCCAGGCCAGCCGAAACTAGCCGTGTTGAATGTCACCTAAACATGCATCAGACCCGACAGCTCCTGGTGTCGAGGCGAAACTGGCTTGTTCAAACCGTCCGGCCGTTGCGGCATAACCGCTAGTTTTCGCAGTGCATCAGGGGCAAAGCTCCCATGCGAGAATTGCGAACAGAGGTCGAGCGTGCCAGCCATCACAGCCCCGTTCTTCTGCGAAGATCGGGGCTTTGTGCTTCATGCCTGCCGGAAGCGCGCAGTGTCGCCGCGCGGTCGCGCCGCCCCATAGTCTGAGGGGTATGACAGCAACGCTCGTGGCGAACGGCATCGCCGGCGGCCACGCCCATCGCACGCTCTTCGATGGGCTCGATCTCACCGTCGCGCCCGGCGACGTGGTGGGCGTGGTGGGCGTGAACGGCGCCGGCAAGTCGACCCTGTTGCGCATCCTCGCCGGAGAGTTGCAGCCGCAGGCCGGCGAAATCCACCTGGCACCCGGCGACGCCTTCGTGGGGTGGCTGCCGCAGGAGCACGAGCGCATCGCGGGCGAGACCGTCGCCGAGTACATCGCGCGTCGCACCGGCTGCGCCCGCGCGACCGCCGAGATGGATGCCGCGGCTCTCGCCCTCGGCGACCCGAACCCGCCTGCGGGCGGCGCCGACCCGAACGACGTGTACGCCGCCGCACTCGACCGCTGGCTCGCGAGCGGCGCCGCCGACCTCGAAGAGCGGCTGCCAGCGGTGCTCGCCGAGCTCGGGCTCGACACCGCGGAATCGGCAGGCGCCGCGACCGCCGTGTCGGGATCCACGCTCATGACCTCGCTCTCCGGCGGGCAGGCAGCCCGCGTGGGCCTTGCAGCGCTGCTGCTCTCGCGCTTCGACATCGTGCTGCTCGACGAGCCGACGAACGATCTCGACCTCGACGGGCTCGAACGGCTCGAGCGATTCGTGGGCGGTCTGCGCGGTGGCGTGGTGCTCGTGAGCCACGATCGCGAGTTTCTGGCCCGGTGCGTCACACAGGTGCTCGAAATCGATCTGGCGCAGCACAGCAACCGCGTCTTCGGCGGCGGCTACGAGTCGTACCTCGAGGAGCGCGCCATCGCGCGGCAGCACCGGCGCGACGACTACGACGAGTTCGCGAGGAAGAAGGCCGACCTGGTGGCACGCGCGCGCACCCAGCGCGAGTGGTCGAGCCAGGGCACCCGCAACGCGATGCGCAAGGCCCCCGACAACGACAAGATCAAGCGCCGCGCCTCGATGGAATCGAGCGAGAAACAGGCGCAGAAGGTGCGCCAGATGGAGAGCCGCATCCGTCGGCTCGAAGAGGTCGAGGAGCCGCGCAAGGAGTGGCAGCTCGAGTTCACGATCGGCTCGGCGCCGCGCTCCAGCGCGGTGGTGGCGACGCTCAACGAGGCCCGGGTCACGCAGGGCGACTTCGTGCTCGGGCCCGTCTCGGTGCAGTTGAACGCGGCGGATCGCGTGGGCATCACCGGCCCCAACGGCGCGGGCAAGTCGACGCTGCTGCGCATGCTGCTGGGCAGGCGGGCACCCGATTCGGGATCGGCCGCCCTCGGTGCCTCGGTCGCGATCGGCGAGATCGATCAGGCGCGCTCGCTCTTCGCGGACGAGCTGCCGCTGGCCGAGGCCTTCGAGCGGCAGAACCCGGACATGCCGAGCGCCGAGGTGCGCACGCTGCTCGCGAAGTTCGGGCTGAAGGCCGACCACGTGCTGCGGCCCGGCGCCGAGCTCTCACCGGGGGAGCGCACCCGCGCGGGCATGGCGCTGCTGCAGGCGCGAGGAGTGAACGTGCTCGTGCTCGACGAGCCCACGAATCACCTCGACCTTGCGGCCATCGAGCAGCTCGAACAGGCGCTCGACAGCTATGAGGGCGCGCTGCTGCTCGTCACCCATGACCGGCGCATGCTCGAGAACGTGCGCCTCGACAGGCACTGGCACGTCGAAGCGGGCCGCCTGATCGAGACGTAGCGGCGCTGCGGCACGGTAGATCCGCGCCGGCGACCGCACAGTGCCACTTCGCGCAGAAACCGTGCAGCTTGCGCGGGGGCGAGAGCGTGGATCGCGAGGAGTGCGCGCCTGACTCCCGCGCGCTGTCGCGGATCCGGCGGCAGCAGGCGCGCAGATCGGCCGATGTGCGACGCGTGCGGGATCCTCTAGTGTCGGTTCTTTGGGGTGGCCCAGCGCGGGTGCTGCACTCGCGCGCACGGAATCTGAAGGAGCACAGGATGGGTGTGTCGAAGAGAGGCGTCTTCGCCATGGTCGGGATCGGCGCGATCGCCGTGTTCGGGCTCGGAGGCGCGACGGTCGCGGCGAGTCCTGCAGCAGCGGCACCGCCGGAGCCGACCCCCGTGTGCGTGCCCGAGCCGAACGGTGAGCAGCTGCGGTGCTCGGTGAGCTACGTCTCCACCGGTGCGCCGCAGACCTTCACCGTGCCCGCCAATGTCACCTCGGTGGACCTCGAACTCGTCGGCGGGAACGGCGGTGGGCAGTGGGTTAACACCGACCCCACTCTCATCGGCAGCGGAGCCCGGGTCACGGGGACGCTCCCCGGGCTGGTCGCGGGCGAGACCCTGACCGTCGTCGTCGGCGGGAACGGCCGAGTGAAGACGGATAGCAGTCAGACCGAGAACAGCGGCTACAACGGTGGCGGGAACGGCACTGGACTCTGGCATGTCGCCGGCGGTGGAGGGGCCACCGACGTGCGCCAGTATGGAAACAATCTCCTGGCACGTGTCGCGGTCGCCGGCGGTGGCGGTGGCAGTGTGAAGACTGTCGCTGCGCCGCCGGAGGTCATCGCGTCCGGCGGAGCCGCGGGCGAGGCTGGCAGCGTTCCCCAGGCCGGGTGCGATGCCGCTCAGCCGGGAACGAGCGCGTCCGGTGGTGCCGGTGGCACGTGTGGATCGGCAACGCCGGGAACCGCAGGTTCGCTCGGCGTCGGGGGCGATGGTGGTGACCGCCAAGGTGCGGGTAACTATCTCGGCGGTGGCGGTGGCGGTGGCGGCTACTACGGCGGCGGTGGCGGCGTCGGTGCGATCAACGGCCAGAGCTTCAACGGCTCCGGAGCCGGCGGCTCCTCCCTCGTGCCGGCGGGCGGAAGCGTTGCGCCCAGCGGCCGCGCCGCGCCGAGCGCAACCGTGAGCTATCTGATCGACATCGGGACCATCACCGTGACCCCGGTTGCGACGACCGCGCTCACCCAGGCCGCGTTCAGCGCATCGACGACCGGTCCGAGCAGCGAAACGATCGACCTGACGAGCCTCATGTCCGTGACCGGCGCCGGTCTCAGCTGCACTGGCAACTCCTGCACCGCCGCGCTTGCCGGGTCCTTCCCGGTGAGCATCACCTTCGGAACGGGCAGCCGATCCGCGACGAGTACCTTCACGGCGAGCAAGGTCGCGCAGACCATCGCCTTCGGCGGTGGATCCTTCACTGCCGGCACCGCGTACCCCCTGAGCGGATCGGCGACGAGCGGGCTCGGCCTGAGCTACGCGGTGCGCTCCGGTTCCTGCACCGTCTCCGGGGGTGCGCTCACCGCGAGCGCAGCCGGCACCTGCGAGGTCGAGGCCACGCAAACCGGGAACGGGACCTACTTCGCTGCGACCCCGGTGGCCGCGTCCTTCACCGTCGCGCCGGCGCCGAAGCCGGCACCGAAGCCCGAACCCGCCCCGAGCGATCCGAAGGCCGGCTCGGCTGGGCAGCAGGGCCCACTGGTGAAGACCGGGGCCGAAGCGGCGACGCCGGTGCTGCTCGGAGGTGCCTTCGCGCTGCTCGCCGGGGGTTCGGTGCTGCTGATCCGCCGCTCCAGAAGGGGTGCCTGATCCGCCTCGCTGACAGAATCCCCAGTGATCGTCAGATGAAGGGCGGATGCGCGTACACTGGAGGGGTGAGCGCCACTGACCATACCGACGAGAGCCACTCGTCGGACTTCATCTTCATCTGCCCGAGCTACCTCGAGTGCGTGCTCGCGGCGGGGGACGCGGGTGACCTCGACGCGTTGCGCGACTGGTGCGCGGCGCTGCCGAAGAAGAGCTACGGCCGGGTGTTCATCGAGGTCGACTCCGCGGAGCACATCCAGCCGATCGAGGCGCCGCCGGGTGTCGGCGTCACCTGGTTGGTGCAGCGCTCGCGGGACGCGTTCACCGGAGAGCTGCTGATGAACGCCGTCGACGCGTGGCTCGACGAGTGGGTGCGCGCCGATCCGCTGAGCGGGCGCTACGTGCACCTCTGGGCCGGTGCTCGCGACAGCCGCGAGGTCACCGCTCAGTGGGATCGTATCCGCAGCGAACTCGCCGAGATCTGGGCCGCCGCAGCGGAGTACCGTGAGCAGCGCGCGTAGGGCGTATCCCGCACCTCCTCGATTGCAGCGCGCGAGACGCGCCTCAGCGCACCCGGTCGGAGCCTCGCGAGGCTCCAACCGGGTGCGCTTCGACCCCCGGGTCGTTCAGGCCATCAGGTGCGAGGCCAGGAACCAGCGATCCTTGTCGAGCTGCTGCGCCAGCGCGATCACGATGTCCTGGCTGGTCGGGTCGATCTCATCGAGCCCCGAGACAGCGGCGTAGACGGTGGTGAGTACCGCGTCGAGTTCGGCAACGACCTCGCGGATCGTTGCGTCGGACTGCTGGAATCCCTCGGTCGCCTCGGGGAGGCTGGCCTTCTTCGCGACCGTGCCGATGCGGGCGTCGACGGGCAGGCCCAGAGCGACGATGCGCTCCGCGACCTCGTCGGCACCGTCCTGGGCGTGCGCGACGACCTCGTCCAGGAACTCGTGCACGCCGATGAAGTTCGCGCCGCGCACATGCCAGTGCGCCTGCTTGCCGTTGACGGCGAGCGCGACCAGGTCGCGCACGACGGGCGCGAGGTAGTGCTCGACTCCCACTGACCGGTCGAGATCTTCCTTCGAGACGACGACTGACTTGTTCTTGGCTTGGACCATGATGATTTTCGCCCCTTCACTCATCCGTTCGGGTCGCTTCGACCTGATGATCTCTACTGTGACGCGAATCGCGGCGATCTGCAAGCAAGGCGAGGCAAGCCTCACCCGCCGTGCGATCCAGGGCGCTGTCATCCGGCACCCGCCGAATCGTGCTGCCGTCCGGGCATCGCTAGGGTGGAGAGCAGGAGAAGGATCGCCGCTGGGCGCTCGTGTCACGGGGGGAGGCCGGCAGCCCAGGGGCGCCACGGATGGACGACGGAGCAGTGGGAATCACCCGCACGGACGAGGGGCAGGGCGCGCGGCGAGCGCCGCGCGTGCCAGCGACCGCGTTTCCGCGCCCGAGGCTCCTCGAACGGCTGGAGTCGTGGCCGGACATCACAGTGGTGCAGGGCCCGCTCGGCTCGGGCAAGACGGTGCTGCTCGCGGCGTGGGTCGCGAGCCGCGCCGCGCCGGTGCTCTGGTGCGAGCCCGAGGAGGGACGCCTGCCGATCGCAGAACTGGAGGCGTTCGCCTCGGCCGGCGCGGGCGTGCTCGTGATCGACCGCGGCGAACGGATCGACGCCGCCGAGTTCGAGCGGCTCGGATCCCTCATCGATCGCGCCCCACGGCTCAGGGTCGCCGTCGCGACGAGGAGCGGGAGCACCGCCCGCGAGCTCTCGGCGGCCTCGGACGCCGCAGTCGATCTGATCGGCAGGGATGAACTGCGGGTCGTGCCGGAGGAGCTGCGCGATGCCGGCCTGCTCGACGATGACGAGGCCCGGTCGGAGCTGCTGCGCGGTGCCGAGGGCCTCATGATCGCGGTGCGAGCCGGGCTCGACGACGTCCTCCGCGGCGCTTCCGGCGCGCAAGGTCGGATGCGGCGCCTGCTGCGGATCGAACTCCGAGCGCCGTCGGAGGCGTACGAGTGGGCGTTGCGCCTCGCGCTGCTCGACCGGGTCGATCGCGGCATCCTCACGGCGTGGGCGATCCCGGATGAGGTGGTCGCGCGCCTCGACGGGGGAGGCATCGCCGAGTGGGACGGCGACTGGCTGCGCATGCACCCGTTCCTGCGCGGGGTGCTCGCGGAGGATGCCGCGGAGGAGGTGCCCGCCGACGAACGGCGCACCCTGCTCGCTGCAGCCGTGCGATCCACCCTGATCCGCTGCGAGCCGCTGCAGGCGCTCCGCATCGCCTTCGAAATGGACGACCTCGAACTCGCCACCGAGGTGGCCTTCGCCAACATGGTCGAACTGCTCGAAGCGCGCGACGAGACCTACGCGGTGTTCCGCTCGGTGCGGGCGTCGCGGCTGCGCGGCTACCCGGGGCTCACCGTCATGCTCGTGCTGCTCTCCAACATGGCACCGGACACCCGGCCCCGGGCCATCCAGCTGCTCGCCACGGAGTCGCTGTTCCAGCGGCTGCAGCCGAGCCGCGGCCTGCACCGCGAGCGCGTCGCCTACCGCGGCTTCGAGGCGGCCGCGCTGCGGCTGACCCCCTTCTCGTCACGGGCCCTGCCGCTCATCCGCCAGGTGGTGGACGATCTCCGGGCGCTGAGCGAGGAGGATCAGGACGCACTCGGGCGGATGGGCCCGATGCTGCAGGTGCACCTCGGGATCGGGGCGCTCTATCTCAGGGACATCGAGCTCGCGCGCCGCTGCTTCGACCTCGCCGACGCCCTCCACGTCGAGGCCGGTCGCCTCGACCGCGTCGATCCGCTCTCGATGCGGGCCGGGCTCGCGGCGCTGAGCGGAGAGCTGCCGCTCGCGCGCCGGCTGCTCGCAGAGGCCGACGCGGCCGAATGGCCGCCGGGGTGGCGCGACTCCAGCCCCGCCGACTTCTTCCACCTCGGGCGCGCGATCGTGGCGATCGAGGAGGGCGATGCCGGCATCGCCGAGGACTGCCTCGCCGCCGCGGGCCCGCTGTCGGAGATGATCGAGCACTGGCCGATCTACGCCTTCGCCCGCGCGCTCCGCGACCGTCTCGCGGGCGAGGTCGAAGCGGGGCTGTCGCGGCTGCAGCGCCTGCGCGAGCAGCGGAGCTCGGCGCCGCTGACGCCGATGGCACGGGGCCTCCTCGACGCCGCGGAGGCCGAGCTGCACCTCGCGGGAGGATCGCCCGGAGCGGCGCGCAGCGCCGCCGCACGGTCGGCGCGGCACAGTTCGAGCTGCTGCATCGCCCTCGCACGAGCCGAGCTCGCCCTCGATCGCCCCTCGGAGGCCGCACTGCGGGCCTACCGGGTGCTCGGCTTCAAGGGTCTCACGCCCCGCAACCGGTTGGAGGCCGAGCTGGTGCTCGCGTGCGCGGCGCTGCGCGCCGATCACGAGATCGATGCGGCGGCGATCATCCCGCGAATCGTCGAGCTCGCGCGGACGACCGGGATGCGCGCCCCCCTCCGGGCTGTGCTGCCGCGCGACCGCGAGGCTCTCGCTACGGCGCTGCGGTACGGCGGGGGCGACGAAGAGACGGCGGCGCTCGTCGGGGTCGACATGGGGCCGGCGGAGGCCGCGCCGCGGCTCGACCAGAGCCTCAGCCCGCGCGAGCAGGCCGTGCTCGAAGTGCTGGTCGAGACCGGCTCGATCGACGAGATCGCCGCGCGCCTCTACGTGTCGCGCAACACCGTGAAGTCGCAGCTGCGCACCGTCTATCGAAAGCTCGGGGTGTCCTCGCGCGACGCCGCCCTCACGCGCGCCGCGGTGCTCGGTCTGCTCGACGGCCCCCTGGCATAAGCCGCGTCGCTCGCTGGCTCGCTCTGCGCGGCTACCCGGCCCGTTCCGCGGGCCGCCGAGAGGAGGATTTCGCATGGCGGATCGCTGTGACTCGTGCGAAACTCGCCTTTCGGGGCCTGTGGCGGTGCTGGGGCGCGGCCGCGCCGCGCCGGGGCGGTCGTAGAGTGGCAGGAAGGGGGACCATGGAGCGGGAGACGATCTTCACCATCGGCCACTCGACCCGCACGATCGAGGAGTTCGCCGGGCTGCTCGAAGAATACGCGGTCGAGTCGGTCATCGACGTGCGGCGACTGCCCGGCTCGCGGCGCTTCCCCCAGTTCAACGCCGACGCGCTCGGAGCCGCACTCGGGGAGCGGGGCGTGGCGTTCTCCCGGCTGGAGGGACTGACCGGGCGCCGGCCCGTCAGCCGCGAGGTGCCGTTCGAGGTGAACGCCTGGTGGCAGAACCGCAGCTTCCACAACTACGCCGATCACGCACTCGGCCAGGAGTTCGCCGAAGCGCTGGGGGAGCTGCGCCGCGCGGCCGCGGCACGGCCCACCGCCGTGATGTGCTCGGAGGCGGTGTGGTGGCGCTGCCACCGCCGCATCATCGCCGACCACCTGCTCGCAGCGGGGAACGGGGTGCGACACATCATGGGGGCCGGCCAGGTGCAGCCGGCCGAGCTGAGCCTCGGCGCCATGCTCGGCCCCGATCGCGAGGTGACCTACCCTGCGGAGTCCTGAGCGGGCGAGGCCGCGGGATCCGCGATCCTGAGAGCGAGAGCGGCAAGCCTCGCTACCCTCGGATCCAAGCCGCACCCGAAGGAGTGGACTATGTGCCGCTGGCTCGCGTACCTCGGATCGCCGATCCCGCTCGAAGACGTGCTCGTGCGGCCGAACCACTCGCTCATCGACCAGAGCCTGTTGGCGCGGGATCTGTATCTGCCGCATGACCCGCGCGCCGCGCAGTTCCGTCGCAGCGCTTTCCCTACGAACGGTGATGGTTTCGGTGCGGCCTGGCGGGGGCGCGGCGGCACCCTGGGCCAGTACCGTCAGATCGAGCCGGCCTGGGACAGCCAGAACCTGCGGCACCTCGCCGCGCAGATCGAGTCGGACTGCTTCCTGGCGCATGTGCGCGCGGCCCCCGGCGGCACGATCGCCGAGCAGAACTGCCACCCCTTCGTGCACGGCGGGTGGATGTTCCAGCACAACGGCGAGATCCACGGCTTCCCCGCGTTGAAGCGCGAGCTGACCTTCGACGTCGACCCGGGGCTCTACCCGTCGATCCTCGGCAACTCCGACTCCGAGGTCTGCTTCTATCTCGCGCTCAGCTTCGGGCTCGCCGAAGACCCGGTGGGCGCGTTCACCCGCATGGTGGAGCGGGTGGAGCGGGCGAGGCGGGACCGCGGTGTCGCAGCGCCCTTCCGCTCCACGATCTGCGCCTCTGACGGCACGCAACTGGTGGTGCTGCGGTGGGTGAGCCCCGACGTGCGGGGTGCGGAGGCGCCGACGCTGTTCCACTCGGCGGGCGCCACGGTGCTGCGAACCGTCGACGGGGGTGAGGATCGGCTGCCGCCGGACGCGCAGCTGATCGTCTCGGAGCCCCTCGAACTGCACTGGAGCAGCCAGACCTGGCGTGAAGTCGCGGCTGGCACCATCGGAGTGTTCCGGAGAGGCGAAGCGCCGGTGTTCACCCCGATCGAGCCGGCGGCCTGAACTCTGCTTCTCGGCAGGAGGGCAGGACAGCCTAGGCGCGGGGCGGCTTCTCCGGCACTCGGGGCGTGCCGGGCGCGGCCACCCGCCGCACCTCGGCGATCGTGCGCGGATGGGCGAGGATGCGGAAGTGCCCGCCGGTCTCGACGCGCACGTTGCGGGCGCCGGCGAGCTCGCTGCCCTCGGGGATGTGCGGATCGAAGCTCGGGAACACGGAGACGACGCGCGAGTTCACGTCGAGCGTGCGGGCGAGGAGCGCCAGTGTCGCGTCGCGCGGCGAGAACGCGCGCAGCGTCGAGCCGAGCATGAAGCGCGCGTAGCGGGATCCGCCGAAGGGCGTCGAGATCGCGACCATCGCGCTCACCCGGTGGGCTGACGCCCCGAACGACATGAGGTGCTTGCCGATCAGGCCGCCTTTGCTGTGCGCCACGATCACGACGCCGCGCAGGTCGCGGGCCGCGAGGTACTCGTCCACGAGCCGCGCCCCCGCGGCGACGGGCACGCGGTTGCCCCGCAGCGGTTCTATCACGTGCACCGGGTGGCCTCGACGATGCAGATCGCGGATCAGCGGCAGCATGAAACGCCACGGCTCGTAGACGCCCGGGATCACGAGAACCGGCGCACCGCCTCCGGTGGTGAGGGCGCTCGGATCCGCTCGGGAGCAGATTGCGGCCAGCTGCCGCCAGCCCGCGTAGAGGTAGTCGGCGAGCCACCAGGCGGCCTGTCGGATGAGCCTCATGCCTCGGTGCCTCATGCCTCGGCGACTCATATCTGGGGGCCTCACGCCTCGGCCTCGCTCGGGGCCGAGAGATCGGTCGGGCACTTGTCGGGGCGCCAGCCGCGCCACACCGGCTGCCGGAAGCTGCCACCCGCTGTGCGGCCCTTCGACACGACCTCGCCCACCAGCTCCGGCCGCACCCAGTGCGCGTCGCGGCCGATCGCAGCGGGCACCTCGGCGGCGGGCTCGGCGCACGCCAGCGGGGCGAGGCGGGCGCGGATCGCGCGTCGCTCGGCCGAGGAGAACCCGGTACCCACCCGGCCCGCATAGCGCCAGGCTCCGTCCTGCCGGTCCGCGAGCAGCAGCGACGCGAAGCCCAGAGTGTCGGAGGGGCTGTCGCGCCAGCCGATCACGACAGCCTCATCGGTGAGGATCAGCGGGAACTTGCGCCAGTCCGAGGAGCGAGCGCCCGAACGGTACGGGCTCGCCCAGCGCTTCGCCATCACCCCCTCCAGGCGCAGCGCCCGGCTCGCCTCGGCGGCGTCGCGCGCCGACCCGGCGAACACCTCGGGCAGTGCGACGGGCACTCCGGGCGCCGGCTCGATGAGCGCGTCGAGCAGCTCGCGGCGCTGCCGGTACGGCAGCGCGCGACAATCCCGACCGTTGATGCTCAGCACGTCGAACACGAGGTACGAGGCCGGCGCCTCGCGGCGCGCCCGCGCCACGTCGTCGCGATCCGTCATTCCGAAGCGGCGCTGCAGTCGGCTGAAGCTCGGCGCCCCGTCCGCCCCGAACGCGATGATCTCGCCGTCGAGCACCGCCTGCTCGCCGTTCACCACCGCGGGCAGCGCAGCGAAATCCGGGTACGCGGCGGTGAGATCGCCGCCCGAGCGGCTGCGGAGGGCGCAGCGCTCGCCGTCGACGAAGGCGAGCGCGCGGATGCCGTCCCACTTCATCTCGAATGCCCACTTGTGCTCGTCGAGCCGCTCGAACTCGGCGGGGGAGCCCCGCTCGGAGAGCATCGGGCGCAGCTCGGGATCGGTGGCCGCAGGGGAGGCCGCGCCGGTGGTGCGGCGGGAACCGTCGGCCGGGGGCGGAGCCGGATCCGCTTCGCGATCCCGAAGCCGCGAGCGACGGTTCGCACGACCCGCCCCGGTGTCACCGGCCCGCCCGCGGTGAGCCGCAGGCCGCGGCCCGGTCGCGTCGTCGCTCATCAGGTCGTCGCTCATCAGGTGGATCATCCACCGCGGCTTCCCGTCGGCCTCGCCCGCGCGGAACAGCGCGTAGCGCCGCGGGCCGCCGAGCCCGCCCCCGCGGCGGCCGGTGAGCCGCACGATCACTTCGTCGTCGCGCCACTTCTCGAGCTCGTAGGTGCCGGCATCCCAGATCTCGACCCTGCCGGCCCCGTACTCGCCCTTCGGAATGACCCCCTCGAAGTGCCGGTATGACATCGGGTGATCTTCGGTGGGCACCGCGAGGTGATTGACCGCGGGGTCGGTCGGCACCCCCTTCGGCAGCGCCCAGCTGACGAGCACGCCGTCGTGTTCCAGACGGAAGTCGAAGTGCAGCCGGCGCGCCTCGTGGCGCTGGATCACGAAGACGGGGCCGTCTCGCCGTTCGCCCTCCGAGTCGGAGTCGACCGTGCCTGAGCTTGCGTCGCGTGCGGCTCCCGCTGGCGGTACCGGCTCCGGGGTGCGCGCCGCGTCGCGCTTCGACCGGTAGACGCTCAGGCGATCCGACACCGCGAGCGCGTCGGATAACTCCGCAAGCTCGGCGAGCGGGTCGCCCCGCTTCGCAACCCGCCGCAGCACCTCCCGGAACTCGAGCTGCCGCAGCTGCGGGGAGGCGAGCTCGCGCCAGGAACGCGGTGCGGCCACAGTGGGCGCGATCCGCCCCCGCAGCGAATACGGCGCGACCGTGGTCTTCGACGCGTTGTTCTGACTCCAGTCGATGAACACGCGGCCGGGGCGCAAAGCCCGCTTCATCGAGCTCGTGATGTCGTCGGGGTGGTCGGCCTCGAGCGAGCGGGCGAGCTCGCGGGCGACCGCCGACGCCTGGTCGGAGGTCTGCGAGCCGTCGAGCGCGGCGTAGAGGTGGATGCCTTTGCTGCCGCTCGTCACCGGGATCGACGGCAGCCCCATGTCGCGCAGGATATCGCGCACCAGGAAGGCGACCCGCGCGCACTCGCGCAGCGTCACGCCCTCGCCGGGGTCGAGATCGAACACGAGGCGATCCGGATTCCGCGGTTCGCCCGAGGCGTCGAAGCGCCACTGCGGCACGTGGATCTCGAGCGCGGCGAGCTGGGCGAGCCACACGAGCGTCGCCTCGTCGTCGACGAGCGGGTAGTGGTTCACGTGATCCTTGTGCTGGATGCGGCCCGTGCGCACCCAGTCGGGCGCGGAGTCGCCGATGTCCTTCTGGAAGAAGAAGTCGCCGCGGCCGTCGTCGCCCACCCCGTCGGGCCAGCGCTTGCGCGTCGCCGGGCGGTCGCGGCAGTGCGGCAGCATCGTCGGGGCGATCGCGCTGTAGTAGCCGATCACATCTCCCTTGGTGGTGCCGGTGGAGGGGTAGAGCACCTTGTCCAGATTCGAGACCCGGATGCGGCGCCCGCCCACCTCGACGGTCTGTTCCTTGCGGGCCATGCCTACATGATCGTCGCCGGGTCGCGCAAGCAGTAGACCTTTGACACCGCTGCGGGCTGTACTGTACGCATGAGAGCGATCTGGAGCGGAGCGATCACCTTCGGGCTCGTCAACGTGCCCGTGAAGCTCTACAGCGCCACCGAAGACCACGACGTCGAACTGCACCAGGTGCACGACAAGGACGGCGGGCGGATCCGATACCAGCGGCGCTGCGAGATCTGCGGCGAGATCGTCGAGTACGAGCACATCGACAAGGCATACGCCGACGAGGACGACACGATCGTGCTCACCAAGGAAGATCTCGCGTCGATCCCGCAGGAGCAGGATCGCGAGATCTCGGTAGTGGAGTTCGTGCCGTCGGATCAGCTCGACCCCATCCTGTTCGCGCGCAGCTACTACCTGGAACCGACCGGCAAGACCGTGAAGGCGTACGTGCTGCTGCGGCGCACGCTGGAGCAGACCGACCGCACCGCGATCGTCGAGTTCGCGCTGCGGCAGAAGACGCGGCTCGCCGCGCTCCGCGTGCGCGGCGACATGCTGCTGCTGCAGACGCTGCTGTGGCCCGACGAGATCCGCTCGGCGGCCTTTCCGGCGCTCGACAAGCGGGTGCGCATCTCGGCGAAGGAGCTGCAGCTCTCGGCCTCGCTCGTGAAGAGCTTCTCGGGAGACTTCGACCCGTCGGCGTTCCGCGACGAGTACCAGGAGGAGTTGCGTTCGCTGATCGAGGCGAAGCGGCGGGCGGGGGAGGCGCTCGACACGGAGGAGACGTTCGGTGCGTCTGGCGATTCCGACGCCGGTTCTGGCGATGCCGAGGTGATCGACCTCATGGAGGCGCTCAAGCAGAGCGTGCAGAAGTCGAGCGCCGCGAAGAAGCGGGGCAAGGGGCGGGGCGGGGCTGGATCGGGGTCTCGCTCGGGGGCGGCTTCAGGATCGGGTTCCGGGTCTCGTTCGGGGCCTGGTTCTGCGAAGTCGGGTGGATCCGCATCCCGCTCCGGACCCGGCTCCTCGCGGCGCCGCAAGAAAGGCGCGTAGTGGGGCTCGTTCCCCGAGCCCGTCGAACGAACCCTCGCTCACCCTTTTGGACGATCAGGCGCGAAGAATAGATGCGCGGAGACCGCCGTGAAGGCTGCGACTCTGCAGCCTTCACGGCGCCCACGATCACATGTCGCGGCAGTGAGCGCAGAGCGGCCACCCGTTCGTACCCGCCCTCTTGTTCCAGGAGGGGATCTGCTGCCCACTCGGGCAGTTGTCATGCACGTGGTGCACATCGGGATCAGACTCATTGATCGAGTGATAGGGCTGAACTCGCATTGAAAACTCCATTCGTTGATGCGCCGATCGGCACGTATGCAATGTAGAAGGGACCACTGACATTCGTGCGCGATCTGTGCCCCAGCGATAGTCGCGGTCGTGCGTGCGAGCGGTGACGATCGGGTAGTGGCTGACCCTTCCACGTTGTGGAGCAACGCGGAGCAGGACAGGCTCCCGCATGTATGAGGTCGAAGGGAAGTGGCGCGGGAGCGTATCGCGGGTCGCGGGCTCTTGGCCGGGCTGTTTGGAGCCTCTAGGAGCGTGAGCGCTCTGCAGCCGTCGTCTCCCTCCCGTTTCCTTCGTGTGGCATTGGCCGCGGTGGCGTGTGGCATCGCTGCCTAGTGACTTAAGAGGAATGCTTGATGGGCTCTCCGAACCAGCAGATCGCCTGTTCCTTGTAGAGATGTCGAAGAGCTATGCCGCTGGTGAGAATCAGCGGCTGGCTCCTGCGCTTTCAGCATGGGCCGAATGCAGCTGGTTTTGCCGTGGAGGGTGGAGATAATGGAGCCGCAGGTTCCAAGATTCAACTGGATGTGCGTCTTAAATCTCTTGGAGAGCTTAGGGATTGTTTTGTTTCAGGGAGGAACGCTGGAAATGAGTCCAGTGTCGACTGCAGAGGGAACCTGCGTGCGCTAACGTCGTAGTTTTTACAACAGTCCAGAACGGAATATTGACTTCCTCGGCGCTTGATTCATGCTCAGGGCACTCGTTCCTGTTCTGCCGCTTCTGACGTGACCCATCCGAGGATCGCGGGCCTCATACATGAATGAGGTACTCGTCATGAGCGAGGAAACGAACGGGTATGGAGCCATCTACAAAGTACCCACCGTCCGCACCTGCGAGGACACCAAGGCGCAGCTCGAAGTCCTTGCCCTTCAGCGTCACTGAGTAGACTCGGATCGCGCTGGAGCAATGGGTCGAACAGTCAAAGTCCGATCCTGCCGTGCTTAGGCGCGCCGAGCCGGTACGGGGTGAGATTGAACGAGAAGCCGACCAGGCGCAACGCCATCGCGGCTGTACTGGGAGAGGCGCCTTCCAAGGCGCCGTCTCGAGGTCAAGTCCCCGGTAGTGGTGTAGCGGTGGGTCCTTCGATGTGTGGGGTTAGGCGCTGAGTTCGAGGATGCTGTCGGTCACCTCCTCGGGGTTGTTGTCGGCGACGAGGGTGAGTCTGCTTTTGGCGAGAATATCGAGGCCGAGGTAGCGGCGTCCTTCGGCCCATTCGTCGGTCTGCTCGGCCAGGACGGCGCCGACGAGGCGGATGATCGCGTCGCGGTTCGGGAAGATGCCGACGGAGTCGGTGCGGCGGCGGATCTCCCGGTTGAGGCGCTCGTTG
>NZ_ATXU01000017.1 GCF_000421845.1 Leucobacter chironomi DSM 19883 | reverse complement strand
GTGCGTCGGTGACGGTGACGGGTTCGGGGTATGACCCGACGAAGTCGATTTATGTGACGCCGTGTGCGGACATCGATGTGGCGGATCTGACGTTCGCGTACATTAACGCCGGGTGCACAGCCGGCGCGAAGCTGGTGTGGGCGCATGGTGCGGTGGACAAGAACGGTCTGCCGCGGGCGTTGCAGTTTGATGCTGATGGTTCGTTCGAGGTGACGATGACGGTTGCGCCGCGTGGTGACGAGTCAGTGACGTCGCTGTTCACGCTGCGGGATCACAACGGTATGACGGATCGTTCGCAGGACGCGAAGGTGGTGCTGGGCTTCAAGGCGCCCACGATGACCGCCGCGATCACAGAGGCCGGCCTCGCCGGTCTCAAGGTCACGGTCGCAGGCACCGGTGTCCGCCCCGGCCAGAGCGAGGACGGCCTGACCGTCGCGATTGTCGAGAAGGGAAAGAAGGTCATCGCGAACGGTGACACGGTTGCCTGGGCGTTCCTCCCCAAGGGTGCCGTCGTCGGTGGTGCGTTTGACACCCTGCTGCAGGCGGCCCCGTCCGCGCTTGACCGCACAAAGCAGTATGAAGTTGTCGTGCTGAGCGGTGTGGATTGGAGCCAGCTTTCGGATCGCAAGGTCGGTGCGACAGCCCTCACGGTCTCACCCGAGAACTGGGAGAGCATTTTCGGGCCGATCATGCCGAGCGCCCAGGCCCTGACTTCGATCTCGGCTTCAGGCCTTGAGATCAAAGTGTCCGGCAAACAGCTTCCCGTGGATGACGGCGACCAGATCTATGCCGCAGTCATCGAAGCAGGTATGGAGGGCGAGCTGACAGAGGACAGCGGCTACACCGCGTTCGCGCAGCCCTTCCCGACCGTGACGCACGGGTCAGTCGCATTCACCCTCCTCGCAACGAAGGACAAGCTCGATCGGAAGAAGAAGTACGAGGTGCTGCTCTGGAAGCAACACTCGGCACCGACGGCTGAGACCATCTACGCGCGTGCCGCGGTAAACGTCACTCAGGAGCAGTGGGATCAGCTCTCCGGCACGGTTGTGCCGCCTGCCCCGAAGCCCGAGCAGCCCGCTCCTGTGCAGCCCGCGCAGGGCGCGCAACGGCCGGGCTCGCTTACCTGGGGTGTCTCCGGTGGATTCGCCGACTACACTACGGGTCGCGCGAAGGGCAGCGTAACGGGGAACGGCGTCGGCGGCGGCGCGGGCGGCTACGTCTTCCCGCAGGCAGGCAGCGCCTGGAACGCCGCCTCGCACACCGGCACGGTGCAGTACTCGGGCGTGGTGACCTTCACCGGGCACGCCGGACTCATGCGCGAAACCTTCGCCAACCCCGTCATCACCGTGCACAACGCGCTCTCGGGAACCATCACGGTGCGCGGCGAATCGTACGCCCTCAATCTCGCCGTCGCGGCTAAGTCAGTGGGGGCGAACGGCGAGGCCACCTGGGCTGGGGCACCCGTCGCCGGTGCCATCAGCGGCGGCGGATCGACGGGCAGCGGAGCGGGCGGAGGCTCCTTCGGCATCGACCCGGTCACCTTCACCGTGGGCGCGGTGAGCGGAGCAAATTACGGCACCACCACGGTGTCGGCGAAGCAGACGAAGCGCACCCCCGCTGCGGCCCCTCCGGCAACCACGGGCGTGACCGTGGTGACTCCGGCGAAGAAGCTCGTGCCGGGCGGTGAGATTGAGATCGAGGCTTCCGGCTTCGAGAGCAAGGAGCGGGACATCCTCGTGGTGGTCTACTCGGATCCGATCGTCCTCGATGAGGCTGCGGGCTCCGATGAGAACGGCACCGTGCGCTGGATCGGCACGCTGCCCGAGGATCTCGAACCCGGCACGCACACGATCACCCTCCAGGGCAGCATCAACGCTGGCGCCGTGATCGAGGTCGCCGAGAAGGCCGAGACCGTGAAGACGGAGAAGGTCAAGAAGGCCGCCACCGCGAAGGTCACGGAGCAGGCCGAGCCGATGGCCGCCGGAGTGCTCGCGGCCGACGAGGGCCCCGTGTGGGTATGGTGGGTCGCGGCGATCGCCCTGCTCGTGGTCGCCGGAGCGACGACCGGCCTGGTGGTCGTGCAGCGCCGAGGAAACGCGGGAGAGAAATGACGAAGAGAACGGCAGCGATCCGGGGGCTCCTCACGGCCGCCATCGTGGGCGCGGCGGCACTGGCGGCACCCGCCGCCGCGACCGCGGCCCCCGCTCCGGCCGAGGAAGCCGGCACCTGCACGGTGCAGACCGCGCAGATGTCCTGGGGCGTGAAGGAGAGCTTCCGCTCGTACATCAGCGGATCGATTGCGAACGGCGATTGGACCGTGAGCGACGACATGCGGTACGAGACGCCGAACTTCATCTGGAGCGAGGCCGAGGGCAGCTTCTCCGACACCCTCGACGAGGGGCGGATCGAGTTCACGGGCGCCGTGCACTTCACCGGGCACGATGGTGCGATGCAGCTCGACATCGCCGATCCCGCGATCGAGTTCGCGGGCGACGACACTGCCTATCTGCTGCTCACGATGGGGGCGACCGACACCGCGAACGCGGGCGGCGCGGCCACCGCGACCGAGGTGCGCGCGGCGAAGATCGACCTCGCCGGCGCTGTGTCGGCGCAGGGCGGCGATCTCGAGATCGTCTCGGCTTCCGCCCGTCTCACCGCGGAGGGTGCGGACGCCTTCAACGGTGAGTACGGCAGCTACGTGTCGGGCGACGAGCTCGATCCCGTCAGCCTCACGGCCACCGCCGACTGCCTGCTCGCCGAGAGCGCCGTCGAGGCGCCCGCCGAGCCCGTCCCTGCCGAGACGGCCGAACCGCAGCAGGCCGCCGAGCCCGGCGTGCCCTGGGTGCCTATCGTCATCGCCGGGGTCGCGGTGCTCGTGATCGGCGTCACCGTCGGCATGCTCATCGCCGGTCGCGGCAAGAAACAGCCCGCGGCCGAGTCAGGCTCCGACGACGCCTCATCGCCCGAGGTCTGAGCCGGCCTACGAATACCGAGACGGCCCACGATTCACGTGAATCGTGGGCCGTCTCGGTATGTACGGGCCGACTCGACGACGCCGCGGTGCGGGGCGGCACACGGCGGGTCGCGTAGACCGGTGCAGGGGCGGATCCGGATCGCGGATCCGCCCCTGCGTCAGACGCGCCGGGGGAGGACGATCCCCTTGCCGGTCACAGGGTGGGGGATCACCTCGACCGGGGTGCGGTACACCTCGCTCACGACCTCTGCGGTGAGCACCCGATCCGGTGCATCGCAGGCGATGATGCCGCCGTCGCGCAGCAGCGCGATCCGATCCGCATACGCCCCTGCAAGATTGAGATCGTGCAGCACCACGAGCACGGCGTCGCCGGCGCGAGCACGCTCCCGCGCGATCCCGAGCACGGCCTCCTGATGCCCCAGGTCGAGTGCCGCGGTCGGCTCGTCGAGCATGAGCACGCCCGTGCGCCCCGCCATCACCCGTGCGAAGCCCGCACGGGCCCGCTCGCCGCCCGACAGCGACGGCACCCGGCGATTGCCGAGATGCGCGACGTCGGCGGCGGAGATCGCCTCGGAGATCGCCGCATTGTCGTCGTCCTCGAGCGGGGTGCGACGCCACGGCGCCCGGCCCATCTCGACCACCTGATGCACGGTGAAGGGGAACAGCAGCTGGTTGTCCTGCAGCAGCACGCTGCGGCGGCGCGACAGCTCGGAGAGCGACCAGTCGGTGATGTCGCGGTCGCCGAAGCGCACCGATCCACGATCCGGGGTGACATCGCCCGAGAGCACGCTCAGCAGCGTCGACTTCCCCGCACCGTTCGGGCCGAGCAGGGCGAGCACCTCGCCGGCCCGCAGCTCCAGCGACACGGAGTCGAGCAGCACGCGGCCGCCGCGCTCCAGATGCACGGACTCCGCCGCGCACACGGTCTCGCCGAGCACGGCGCGCTGCGGCAGCTCGATGTGGCGGGCCATCACCCCCACCCCCCGCTCCGCTTGCGGGTGCGTCGCAGCAGCCAGAAGAAGAACGGACCGCCGACGAGCGCCGTCAGCATGCCGATGGGCATGTCGGCGTTCGGCACGACCGTGCGGGCCGCGAGGTCGGCGAGGGTGAGCAGCAGCGCGCCGCCCAGCGCCGACGCGGTGACGAGCGGCAGATGCGCCGGGCCGAGGATCATACGCATGAGGTGCGGGATCACGAGGCCCACGAAGGAGATGATGCCGGCGAAGGCGACCGCCGCGCCCGTGAGCAGGGCCACGACGAAGATCATGCTGATCCGCAGCACCTCCACGTTGACGCCGAGGTGGCGCGCGTTGCGCTCGCCGAGCGACAGCAGATCGAGCTTGCGGGCCGCGAAGTAGGCCGAGAGCAGGCCCACCGCGATGACGGGAGCGATGATCGCGACCTGCGACCAGCGGCTGCCCGCGAGGCTGCCGAGCTGCCAGAACACGATCTGCTCGCGCGACTGCGTGTCGCCGAGGAAGGTGAGGAGCGCGATGCCCGCCCCCGCGATCGCGTTCACGGCGATGCCGGTGAGCACCAGGGTGACCACCTCGGTGCGGCCGTCGGCCCGGCTCATGGCGTAGACGAGCAGGGTGGCGCCGAGACCCGCCACGAATGCGAACACCGCCGTCGTCCATTCGCCGAAGACGGTGACGCCGAAGACGATGGCGAGGCCTGCGCCCACCGCGGCACCCGACGAGATGCCGATCACCCCGGGCTCGGCCAGCGGATTGCCGAAGATCGCCTGCATGAGCAGACCCGCCACTGCGAGTCCCGCACCGATGAGCACGGCGATCGCGACGCGTGGGAAGCGCACCGTCCAGAGGGTCTGATCGCCCATCGGATGGCTCGGCAGCGGCAGCCAGTCGATGCCGACACGGTGCAGCAGCGACCCCAGCACCTCCTGCGGCGGGATCCCGAGCTGCCCGGTACTGCCCGAGAGCACGATCGAGACGATGAGCGCCACCGCGAGAGACACGAAGAGAACGGTCTTCGTCGTCGCGTGACGGGACGTCGTGGCGGACGAGGAGGGGGTCATGCGAGCTCGGAACACCTTTGCGTTGCACACGCGGCGAGCACGGCTCGGCCGATGTGGAAATGGGGTGGATCTTCGAAGTCCGAGAATCATCATACCTAGCTTGGGTTAGGCTAAACCCCGGTATTCATCGGATGGATTGAGGAGCGCCGTCGTATGAAGTTGGGAACGAAGCGCCGGATCGCCGCGCTCGCGCTCGTGGCGCTGCTCGGGGTCGGTGCGACCGGCTGCCAGAGCGGCTCCTCCCAGGGCGGGGCCGCCGCTGCGGAGCCGATCGAGCTGCCCCCGCTGAGCGAGGTCGCGCCGCTCGCGGATCCCACCGCCTACGAGGGCCCCACGACCGCGCTCGTCGGCGGCCCCAGCATTCCTCCGCTCGACGAGGCCCCCGAGTCTCAGCTGCCCGTCACCGTCGCCTCGCACGACCGCGCAGGCGACACCGAGGTGACGGTCACGGACACCTCGCGCATCGTGCCGCTCTCGCTCAGCGGCTCCGTCGGCGAGCTCGTCACCGCCTTCGGCCTCGCCGACCGCATCGTCGGACGCGACGTCTCCACCACGTTCCCCGGCTCCGAAGACGTGCCGGTCGTGACGAAGGACGGCCACTCGATCGACGCCGAGAGCGTGCTCGCGCTCAACCCGAGCCTCATCATCACCGACGGCAGCATCGGCCCCACCGACGTGGTGCTGCAACTGCGAGACGCCGGCATCCCCGTGGTCACGGTGGACCGGGCAGTCGACGCCGAGAGCAGCTTCGCCACGGCCCAGCAGATCGCCGACGCCCTCGGCGTGGGCGCCGCCGGCCCCGCCCTGATCGACTCGCTGCGCCAGGCGATCACCGCCAAGGAGGCCGAGGTGCAGCGCCTGCTGCCCGCCGACGCCTCGAAGCTGCCCCGCGTCGCCTTCCTCTACGTGCGCGGCACCGCAGGCGTCTTCTACCTCTTCGGCGAGGGCAGCGGCGTCGACTCGCTGATCCGCTCGGTCGGCGCCGTCGACGTGGCCGCCGAGATCGGGTGGAAGGGCGAGAAGCCCATGACCGAGGAAGCGCTGATCGCGATGAACCCCGACATCATCATCGTGATGACCAAGGGTCTCGAGAGCGCCGGCGGCGTCGACGGCCTGCTGCAGGCGCAACCGAGCATCGCCCTCACCTCGGCGGGTCAGCACCGGCGCATCGTCGACGTCGACGACTCAGTGCTCTTCGCCGGCGGCACGCGGATCCCCGACGTGATCGACGGGCTCGCCCGCGCGATATATGCGCCGGATTCGCTCTAGACGACGCGAACCGTCGGTGCGATCCGGCGCCGATCTGCAAGCCAGCCGACGTGCGGAGCACGGAGGAGATTCGCTTGAGACGGCGCGAAGCGTCGGCGCGATCCGCCCTCCAATCGCCATCACAGCAGGAGAACTGTCAGGGACGGTCGGGGTACGCTAGTGGAATCCGCGGGGGAGACGCACGTGAACGACGGAATGGGAGCAGGGTTGGCGCAGAAGATCGAGGGCACGAGCACGACTCGTGGCGCGCGCCAGGACTACCCCGAAGACCGTTTCGACAGAGTGCCGCGCAGCGGCCGCGTCGGAGCGCACCGCATCACCCCGCGCCCCCGTTACGTCTGGCAGTACCTGATCGCCGGTCTGCTGGGGTTCGCGCTGCTCACCACCGTCGGCATCGCGATCGTGAGCGGGATCGGCAACGCCGGCAAGTTCACGGGAGATCGACCCGCGAGCACGTCGAGCTCCACCAAAGCGCCGGAGGCGATCCTCGATCCCGCCGCGACCGTTGCTGTGCTCAACGGCACCCCGACCCCGAACCTCGCCGCAGCGGTCGACCAGATCATCACCGAGCAGCAGTGGGGCACCATTCTGTTCAGCGGCAGCGCGGCGGCGAGCGACGTGCAGATCTCGGCGGTGTTCTACTCCGACGAGGCCGACGCCTCGGCCGCGGCGGGCCTCGCCGCGAAACTGGGCGGCATCTCCACGTACCCGGCCGACTCGTATCAGGAGTACGGCGCGCGGCTCATCGTGCTGCTCGGCGCCGACTACGCCGGGCCGGGTGTCGCGGAGGTCCAGTCGCCCGCTCCCGAGGAGCCGCAGGTCGACCCCGAGACGGGGTACCAGATCGACCCCGAGAGCGGACGGCTCATCGATCCCGCCACCGGTTGGCTCATCGATCCCGACTCGGGCTGGCCCGTCAACCCGGAGACGGGCGAGGCCGTCGATCCGGCGACCCTTCCCGCGCAGTGACCCTCGGCTGCTCGTGCAGCCTCCTGTGCATCTCACCGCGTTCCGGGCGCTCCCGGCGTTCACCGCGTGTTCGCTCCTCGCGAGCGCCGCTGCTTGCACTCGTCATGCTTGAGTGCCAAGATTGGTGTTAGCAGTCGAATCGACTGAGTGCTAAAACATCCGTACGTCGGTGCCCGGCACCGGCACGGAGCCCACCATCAGCAGAGACGTCCGGGAGGGGCGAAATACATGGCAAAGATCATTGCGTTTGATGAGGAAGCGCGTCGTGGACTTGAGCGGGGTCTGAACACCCTCGCCGACGCTGTCAAGGTGACGCTCGGCCCGCGCGGCCGCAACGTCGTCCTCGAGAAGAAGTGGGGCGCCCCCACGATCACCAACGACGGCGTCTCGATCGCCAAGGAGATCGAGCTCGACGATCCCTTCGAGAAGATCGGCGCCGAGCTGGTCAAGGAGGTCGCGAAGAAGACCGACGACGTCGCGGGCGACGGCACCACCACCGCCACCGTGCTCGCTCAGGCGCTCGTGCGCGAGGGTCTGCGCAACGTCGCGGCCGGCAGCGACCCCATCGCGATCAAGAAGGGCATCGAGAAGGCCGTCGCCGCGGTCACCGCGAAGCTCCTCGAGAACGCGAAGGAGATCGAGACCACCGACGAGATCGCGGCAACCGCCTCGATCTCGGCTGCCGACGAGCAGATCGGCCAGCTCATCGCCGAGGCGATCGACAAGGTCGGCAAGGAGGGCGTCGTCACCGTCGAGGAGTCGAACACCTTCGGCACCGAGCTCGAGCTGACCGAGGGCATGCGCTTCGACAAGGGCTACCTCTCGGCCTACTTCGTCACCGACGCCGATCGCCAGGAGGCGGTCTTCGAGGATCCCTACATCCTCATCGTCAACAGCAAGGTCTCCAACATCAAGGACCTGCTCCCCGTCGTCGATCCCGTGATCCAGTCGGGCAAGCAGCTCCTCATCATCGCCGAGGACGTCGAGGGCGAAGCGCTCGCGACCCTCGTGCTCAACAAGATCCGCGGCATCTTCAAGTCGGCTGCCGTCAAGGCTCCCGGCTTCGGCGATCGCCGCAAGGCCATGCTGCAGGACATCGCGATCCTCACCGGCGGCACCGTCATCTCCGAGGAGGTCGGCCTCAAGCTCGAGAACGCCACCCTCGACATGCTCGGCAGCGCCCGCAAGGTCATCATCACCAAGGACGAGACCACCATCGTCCAGGGCGGTGGCGATGAGGAGCAGATCCAGGGTCGCGTGGCTCAGATCCGCCGCGAGATCGAGTCGACCGACAGCGACTACGACCGCGAGAAGCTGCAGGAGCGCCTCGCGAAGCTCGCCGGTGGCGTCGCCGTCATCAAGGCCGGCGCCGCGACCGAGGTCGAGCTCAAGGAGCGCAAGCACCGCATCGAGGACGCCGTTCGCAACGCGAAGGCTGCCGTCGAAGAGGGCGTGCTGCCCGGCGGCGGTGTCGCGCTGATCCAGGCCGGCAAGGACGTCTTCGACACGCTCGAGCTCTCGGCCGACGAGGCCGTGGGCGCGAAGATCGTACGCGCCGCCATCGAGGCGCCGCTGCGTCAGATCGCGCAGAACGCCGGCCTCGAGCCGGGCGTCGTCGCGGATCGCGTCGCCAACCTGCCCATCGGTCACGGCCTCAACGCCGCCACCGGCGAGTACGGCGACCTGGTCGCGCAGGGCATCCTCGATCCCGCCAAGGTGACCCGCTCAGCGCTGCAGAACGCCGCGTCGATCGCCGGTCTCTTCCTCACCACCGAGGCCGTCGTCGCCGACAAGCCCGAGCCCGCCTCCGCGGCTCCGGCCGACCCCGGCGCCGGCATGGACTTCTAAGTCCGAAGCCCGTCGCGAACGCGGCGGTCGCACCCTCGGGTGCGGCCGCCGCGTTCGTGCGTTTGGGCCGGGCGGGTGCTGGTCTCCACCAGCCCTGCTCGCATCGAGACGACGCAATCGGCGGAGATGCATGCCGCGCTCCCACTCCCGCCGTGCCGCGCCGGCGGCCTCGAAGCGTCCGAGCATCGGCGCAGCGGTACCGCAGTGCCGTTCCCGACGCGGGTGGATGCCGGAGCTGCGATCTTCCCGTGCGTCTCACCGGCTGACGGGATGTGGCGGGTGGGGGCGGGCCCGCCCCCACCCGCTCAGGAATCGGCGCCGGGTGCGGGCAGGTCGACGCGGAAGGTCGCGCCGCCGCCGGGGGTCTCGTGCACCCCGACGGTGCCGCCGTGGGCGTCGACGATCGACTTCACGATGGCGAGACCGAGGCCCGATCCGCCCGTCTCGCGGTTGCGAGAGGTGTCCGCCCGCCAGAAGCGGCCGAAGATGCGATCACGGATCTGCTCGGGGATCCCCTCGCCGTGATCGACGATCTCGAAGCGCGACATCCTCGGCCGCCCCTCCTCGGCGGGCACGGTCGAAACCACGATCTCGATCGGGCTGCCCTCGGGGGTGTGCCGCATCGCGTTGCCGATGAGGTTGGTCATGAGCTGGCGCACCTTGTGCTCGTCGCCGAGCACCTGGGGGTCGGCGGAATCCTCGACCACGCTCACCTCCCGGTCGGGAGCCTGCGCGCGCGCGTCGAGCGCGGCGTCCTGGGCCAGCCGGCCGAGCGGCAGCGGGGCGAGTTCGAGGGCGCGACGCTCGTCGAGCCGGGCGAGGGCCAGCAGATCCTCGACCAGCGAGGTCATACGGATCGCCTCCTTCTCGATGCGCTCCATCGCCTGCCCCACCTGCTCCTCGTCCTGCAGGGCGCCCATGCGGTACAGCTCGGCGTAGCCGCGCACGGAGACGAGGGGGGTGCGCAGCTCGTGGCTGGCGTCGCCGATGAAGCGGCGCATGCGCTCGATGGTGCGGGCCTGATCCTCGAGCGAACCGTCGAGGCGGTCGAGCATCACGTTGAGCGATTCGCCCAGGTGCCCCACCTCGGTGTGCGGACTCGACACCATGATGCGCTTCGAATAGTCGCCGCGCGAGATCTCCAGCGCGGTCTGCTCGACCTCGGCGAGCGGCAGGAAGGTGGCGGTCACGAGCAGCCGCGTGAGGGCGGCGCCGAGCAGGATCACCGCGATCCCGAACGCCGTGAAGATCACCACGTACTGCGCCAGCACCTGGTTGATGAAGCCGCTGGACGCCGCGATGAGCAGCGTGCCCCGGATCTGTCCGTTCTCGGCGATGGGCAGCGCGATCGCGCGCCACTCGGTGCCGTCCGGGCTCGACAACGGGGTGAAGCCCTCGCGGTTGATGGCCTCGGGCGCCGGCACCTGCGGGGTCGACGAAGACCCCTCGCCCCGGGCGTTGTCGTACTGCAGGCTGCCGTCGGAGCCGAGCAGTGCGACGTAGTAGAGGCGGTCCGCGTAGAGGATGTCGTTGCGGGTGAGGTTGTTGATGTCGGCGCCCTGCGCGAGCGCGTCGGCCGGGTTGCTGCGCAGCTGGATGAGCGTGTTCGTCTGATTCAGTGCGAGCATCGGACGCAGCACCGAGAGGGTGCCGACGCCGGCCACGATGAGTCCCAGGAACAGGATGAACACCGTGACGCCGGTGATCTTCGCGCGCAGCGAGACATCGGCCCAGCGGTCGGCGAGACGGGCCACTCTACTTCGTCTCGGTCTTCAGCATGTACCCGAAGCCGCGCTTGGTCTGGATCAGCGACTCCTCGGTGAGGGGGTCGAGCTTGCGACGCAGGTACGAGATGTACGACTCGACGATGCCGGCGTCGCCGTTGAAGTCGTACTCCCACACGTGGTCGAGGATCTGCGCCTTCGAGAGCACGCGGTTCGCGTTCTGCATGAGGTAGCGCAGCAGCTTGAACTCGGTGGGGGAGAGCTCGACCGGGGTGCTGTCGACCGACACCTCGTGCGTGTCCTGATCCATCGTGATCGGCCCCACGGCCAGCACCGAGTCCTCATCCTCCTGGATGGTGCGGCGCAGCACGGCCTTGATGCGCGCGATGATCTCGTCGAGGCTGAACGGCTTGGTCACGTAGTCGTCGCCGCCGACGGTGAGGCCCTCCACCTTGTCCTCGGTGTCATCCTTCGCGGTGAGGAAGATGATGGGTGCGGTGTAGCCGGCGGAGCGCAGCCGCTTGGTCACGCTGAAGCCGTTCATATCGGGCAGCATGACGTCGAGGATGATGAGGTCGGGTTCCTCCTCGAGTACGGCCGAGATGGTCTGCGCACCGTTGGCAACCGCGCGCACGCCGAAGCCCGCGAAGCGCAGGCTCGTGCTGAGCAGCTCACGGATGCTGGGCTCGTCGTCGACGATGAGGATCCGGGGTCCCTTGTTCTGCGTAGTCATGATTTCAGTATCTGGAAGTTTGCTATGAAGCGGCTGACAGTGTGCGGCATCGCGTGTTGCGGCCGAAAAGCGGGCTGGGCGGTCTGCGGGGGCTCCGGGCAGGTGCTCGGCCGGCGGCCCGCGCTACACCTCGTGCGCGTCGAGTATGGTGTAGCTGTAGCCCTGCTCGGCGAGGAAGCGCTGCCGGTTCTGGGCGAAATCCTGATCGACGGTGTCGCGCGCGATCAGCGTGTAGAACGACGCGGTGATACCCTCGCGCTTGGGCCGCAGCAGACGGCCGAGGCGCTGCGCCTCCTCCTGGCGCGACCCGAAGGAGCCCGAGATCTGGATCGCGACCGAGGCGTCGGGCAGATCCACCGAGAAGTTCGCGACCTTCGAGACCACGAGAATCCGCTCCTCGCCGCTGCGGAACGCCTGGAACAGCCGCTCGCGCTCATCGACGGGGGTCTGACCGGTGATGAGCGGGGCGCCGAGCGCTTCGGCCATCGCTTCGAGCTGGTCGATGTACTGGCCGATCACGAGCACCTGCTCATCGGGGTGCTTCGCGATGATGCGCCGTGCGATCCGCTGCTTCTCGGGCGTCGAGGAGGCGATGCGGTAGCGGTCCTGATCCTCGGCCACCGCGTAATCCATGCGCTCCGACTCGGGCAGCTGCACCCGCACCTCGAAGCAGGCGGCCGGTGCGATGAAGCCCTGCGCCTCGATGTCCTTCCACGCCGCGTCGTAGCGCTTCGGCCCGATCAGGCTGAACACGTCGCCCTCGCGGCCGTCCTCGCGCACGAGAGTGGCGGTGAGGCCGAGCCGGCGGCGCGCCTGCAGGTCTGCGGTGAGCTTGAAGACGGGGGCGGGCAGCAGGTGCACCTCGTCGTAGACGATCACGCCCCAGTCCTCGGCGTCGAGCAGCGAGAGGTGCTGGTACTCGCCCTTCCGGCGGCTGGTAAGGATCTGGTAGGTCGCGATGGTGACCGGCTTGATCTCCTTCACCTGGCCGGAGTACTCGCCGATCTCGTCCTCGGAGAGGTTCGTACGGCGGATCAGCTCGTCGCGCCACTGACGGGCCGAGACCGCGTTGGTGACGAGGATCAGCGTCTTCGCGCCGACCGCGGCCATCGCCGCCGCGCCCACGATCGTCTTGCCAGCCCCGCACGGCAGCACGACCACGCCCGATCCTCCGCGCTGGAACGCCTCCACGGCCTTCGCCTGATAGTCGCGCAGCTGCCAGCCCTGCTGTTCGAGGCCGATGTCGTACGGCTCGCCGGGGGTGTAGCCCGCGAGATCCTCGGCGGGCCAGCCGCGCACCACGAGCTGCTGCTTCAGTTCGCCGCGCGCCCACGGCTCGAGCGGGTAGGTGCGCTCGTCGAGACGGTTGCCGAGCAGCGGTGCGATCTTCTTCGCGCTGGTGACCTCGCGCAGGATCGCCGGGTCGTCCGAGCGCAGCAGCAGCGCGCCCTCGTCGTCGCGTTCGATGGTGAGGCGCCCGTAGCGGCGCATCGTGTCCTCGATCTCGCTCGCGACGCCGGTGGGCACCGGGAACTTCGCGTAGCGGTTCAGCGTGCCGAGGATCTCCTCGGAGGTGTGCCCGGCCGCGCGGGCGTTCCAGAGGCCGAGCCGGGTGACGCGGTAGGTGTGGATGTGCTCGGGGGCGCGCTCCAGCTCGGCGAAGACGGCGAGCTCGTGGCGGGCGTCTTCCGCGTCGGGGTGCGCGACCTCCAGGAGGACGGTGTGGTCGCTCTGCACGATGAGGGGCCCGAGAGTCATAGCTCTCGAGTCTACGCCGCCCGGATGAGGGTCCGCCCCGGTGGGCGAGTCCTCCGGGGGCGCCGGGCGGCGGGCTCGCAGCGGATCCCGCGGCGCGGGGGAGGGCGAGCGGCCGGAGGCGGATCAGGCGGGGTCGACCGCGGTGATCGTGCTGATCGGCAGGGTGCGCTCGACGCCGGCGGCCTGGTCGCTCGCCCGCAGCCTGCCCGCGTTCACGGACACGGGCAGCAGGGTGAAGGTGCGGCTCTCGCCCCGCGCCTCCGCCGTGACGCGCACGGTGCTGCGATCCCGGATCGCGAGTTCGAGGCGCCGCGTGAAATCACCCGAGCCGGGCTCCGAGCGGGCTGCGGCGAAGACGCGGTCGACGAGCGCAGCGAGGACGTCGGGCAACGGCGGGCCCGGTGCCGCACCGGGCCCGGCAGAGCCTGCCTCGGCGCGCGTCGTGCTCGCCATCGATGCGCCGGCTGCGCTCGCCGCATCGACGGCAGCGGCGGATCCCGGATCGCCGTCGGGGTGCGCGGTTCGACGGGCCGTCGCGGGGTAGCGGGCATCGGCGAGGGCGGCGAGCACGTGGTCGATGCGCAGTTTCGAGAGGAGCGCGGTGCCGGTGCCGGTGCCAGTGCCGGGGCCGGTGCCGGGTGCGCGGTGCAGCTGCAGGTGCTGCAGAGCGCGATCCACGAGCAGGGTCTCGGCGAGGTCGGGACGGGTGACCGTGATGCTCGTGCGGCCGTCGTCGCCGTGGTGCTCGTCGACGACGATGCTGCCGAGGCGTTCGGCCAGGGAGCTCAGCAGATAGTCGAGCGGTTGCGGGATGCCGGTGAGCGAGAGCCGCTCGAACACGGCGCGGGCCTCCGGTGCGGTGAGCCCGCGCTCGAGCCCTGCCGAGACGGAGGCCTCGGTGATGCGCCGGGTCGAGGCGACGCCCACGTGCTCGGGGGCGGTGAGCGAGGCGAGCACGGCTTCGTCATCCGGGGAGAGCGGGCCGGGCACGACGACGCTGAGGTCGGGCTGCACGTAGACCCCCGGAGAGGCGGCCGGGAAGATCCCCTGGACGAGTGCCTCCGCGGCCTCACGCTCACCGGCGAGCAGGAGCCGGGCGACCTCACTGAGACGGCCCTGCACGGTGAGCCCCAGATGCTCGGCGTCCGCCGCGAAGGAACGCGCTGCCGCGAACTCGGTCTCCGGCAGCAGGGGGAACCGCTGCGGGAGCGCGGCTGCGGCAGCGGCGAGATCCGAAGGATCCCCGTGCCGCAGGGTCGCACGCAGTTCGCCGCTCATCGATCCGAGTGCCGCCTCGGCGAGGGCGAGCCAGCGCGAAGCGGAAGCGCTCAGGAGCCAGGCTGCGGATCCGGCGGCCGGGAACAGCGCCGCGTCCGAGAGCGCGGTGCTCGTGAGCGCAGCGCGATCGAGCGCGGTCAGAGTGCGGACGGTCTGATCCCCGTCGATGCGCGTCGCCTCCGAGAGCGCTCGCACCGTCGCCACGGCGACGGTGCCGTTGCGGTTGAGGCGGCCGGGTCGTTCGCCCAGCACGCGCAGGCACTCGGCCGCCTGCGCGACCGCCGTCAGCCCGGTCGCGTACCAGGAGCCCTCCGGGTCGGACACGAGCGGAGCATCAAGGTCCGGGGGCGAGTCTGCGGCCTCCCCGTCATGCAGCTCGGCGGGGTCGATGCCGGCGGCTTCGAGCGCGTCGCGCAGCACCCCCTCGACCTCGGGCAGCGGCACCGGCATGCCTCGCTGCGAGCCCTCGTGCGCGGCCCGCTCTGCAACGCCGAAAAGCCCCAGCGCGGCCAGTTCGTCGACCTGTGCAGGCGCGGCGCGATCCGCATCCAGCAGCGCCGCGAGGCTGCTCCGTTCGAGCGCCGACAGCGTGCGCGCCACCGACTCGGGCCGCAGCAGCTCGGTCGCGAGGCCGATGGGGTCGAGCACGGCGGCGGGCGACTGCACGCGCCTGCGGCGCACGAGCCGCTCCAGCTCGGCGCGATCCATCCCCGCAACGGCGGAGGCGAGCGCGAGGATGCCGCTCATAGCGCGAGAAGCGCTCAGCGCTCGTTCTCGCGCCGGAACTCGGCGCGGCGACGCCGCTGACTCAGGATCAGCAGCAGGATCAGCAGCACGAAGCCGACGGGCAGACCGAACAGCGAGAACCCGTACACGAACGGCCACAGCCCCTCGGCCATGGCGAAACGATCGTTCATACCCACGATGAGCGTGACGAAGAACGACAGGAGCGCCACCGCGATGATGGAGAGCGAGGCGTACGCGAGAATGCGCTCGAGAAGCGAAGGGGTGCTGGGTTCTGTCGACATCCGGTCCATTTTATCGCGGGATCCGCTGCATGTGGCGCGAAGCTCGGCCGGATAGACTTGGCCGGGTATGCGAGCGCTCGGCGCTCGGCTTTCAGTGCGCGGGAGATCCGCCGGACAGGAGAGGAACGAGGCATGCCGAACGGCAAGGTCAGGTTCTATGACGAGGCGAGGGGCTTCGGGTTCATCCAGGGGGATGACGGAGCGCAGGTGTACCTGCACGCGTCGGTGATCCCTGACGGCGCCGACGTGCAGGCCGGCACTCGCCTGGAGTACAGCGTCGCCGACGGACGGAAGGGGCCGCAGGCGCTCTCGGTGCGCGTGCTCGAGACTCCCCGGCTCGCCAAGCGCACCCGCAAGTCGGCCGACGAGCTGGCCGTGATCGTCGAAGACCTCGTGAAACTGCTCGACGCGCTCGGCGGCAGGCTCAAGAACGGGCAGTACCCCGAGCGCGCCCAGTCGCGCAAGGTCGCCACCATGCTGCGTCACGTCGCGGATGACTTCGATGTCTGAGCCCGCGACCGTCGACCCCGTGCTGCTCGCCGCCCGCGAGCAGGCGCGCGAGGCGCTCGCCGAGATCGCGGATCCGGGGTCCATCGGTTCCGACGCCGGCCACGAGGTGCACGAGGACCACGTGCTCACCCTCTTCTTCGAGTGCCGCCTGGCCGGCTACCCCGGCTGGCGCTGGGCTGCGACGCTCGCCCGCGTCGACGAGGAGTCGCCGGTGAACGTGCTCGAGGTGGAGCTGCTGCCGAGCGAAGGCTCCGTCGTGGCGCCCGAGTGGGTGCCGTGGTCGGTGCGGCTGGCGCAGTACCGCGAGACGCAGGCGAAGCAGGCTGCTGAGGAGGCCGCCGCTGCAGAGGAGGCCGCCGCCGAACTCGGCGACGAGGACGCGGAATCCGACATCCTCGACAACGATTTCAGCGACTTCGACGACGAGATCGACGGGGTCGACCTCGAAGACGACTCGGATGATGACGACTCGGACGATGAAGACTCGGACGATGAAGACTCGGACGATGACGATTTCGACGAGGATCGCGAAGACGACGCCGACGAGAGCGAGCTGTTCGACGACGCCGACGACGCCGATGATGAAGCGGACTACGACGAGGCGGATGACGCCGCCGCCGCTGCGCAGACGGCCGGGGACCGCTCCGAGGAGGAGTAGCCCGGCACACGCAAAAACCCTCCGATCGAGAGATCGGAGGGTTCTTGCGTTGCACGGCCCGCGTGCGGTGGCGCCTCGCTCGGAGACGGCACCGCCGCAGGCGGCATCACCTCAGGCGGCTCAGCCGAGGCGCTCGAGCACGTAGTCGATCGCTCCGGTCAGCTTGCGCACGTCGTCGGGCTCGATCGCGGTGAAGGTCGCGACGCGCAGCTGGTTGCGGCCGAGCTTGCGGTAGGGCTCGGTGTCGACGATGCCGTTGGCGCGCAGCGCCTTCGAGATCGCAGCGGCGTCGATGGAATCGTCGAAGTCGATGGTGACGACGACCTGCGAGCGGTGATCCGGGTTCGCGACGAACGGCGTCGCGACCGCGGAGCGCTCGGCCCAGTCGTAGAGTACCTGGGACGACTCGCGAGTGCGATCCGCCGCCCAGGAAAGACCGCCCTGCGCGTTGATCCACCGCACCTGCTCGTCCATGAGCCCGAGAGTCGCGAGCGCCGGCGTGTTGAGCGTCTGGTTCTTGCGGGAGTTCTCGATCGCGCCCGCCAGGTTCAGCGTCTCGGGAATGTAGCGGCCCGAGGCCGTGACGCGCTCGATGCGCTCGATCGCGGCCGGCGAGACGAGGGCGAACCACAGGCCGCCGTCCGAGGCGAAGTTCTTCTGGGGCGAGAAGTAGTAGACGTCGACCTCGTTCGCGTCGAAATCGATGCCGCCTGCACCGCTCGTCGCGTCGACGACGGTGAGCGCCCCCGCGTCGCCGGCCGCGCGCCGCACCGGAGCCATCACGCCGGTGGAGGTCTCGTTGTGCGGGTAGGCGTACACGTCGACGCCCGCGACAGCTTCGGCCTGCGAGCGCGAGCCCGCGTCGGCGCTGCGCACGTCGGGCTCGTCGAGGAACGGAGCCGCGGCGGCGGCCTTCGCGAACTTCGCGCCGAACTCGCCGAAGGTGAGGTGCTGGCTGCGACGCTCGATGAGCGAGTGCACGGCCGAATCCCAGAAGGTGGTCGCGCCGCCGTTGGCGAGCAGGATCTCGTACCCCTCGGGGGCGCGGAAGAGCTCGGCGAGACCCGAGCGCACGCTGCCCACCAGATCCTTCACCGGAGCCTGGCGGTGCGAGGTGCCCAGCACCCCGGGCTGCAGCGAGGCGAGGAAGCTGAGCTGCTCGTCGCGTACCTTGGAGGGCCCGCAGCCGAAGCGGCCGTCGGCGGGAAGAAGGTCGGAGGGGATCGTGATGTCGGCCATGCGTCATATCTTATCGACGGCCCAGGACGCTCTTCGACCGGGCGCCCGGGGGCGGCGCCCCGCCCGAGGCGGCGCTCCCGACCCGGAACGCGGAACGTGTCGGCCGCATGCTCTAGGCTGGTATCCCCGGCGCCGGGCGCCGTGTGTGCAACTTCGACGTGCTGAGAGGACGGCGATGACTGATCTCATCGATACGACCGAGATGTATCTCCGCACCATCCTCGAACTCGAGGAAGAGGGGATCGTGCCGCTGCGCGCGCGCATCTCGGAGCGTCTCGGACACTCCGGGCCGACGGTCTCTCAGACGGTCGGGCGCATGGAGCGCGACGGTCTCGTGGTCGTCACCGACGATCGCCGACTCGAGCTGACGGTGGACGGACGTACGAAAGCGGTGCACGTCATGCGCAAGCACCGCCTCGCCGAGAGGCTGCTGGCCGACGTCATCGGACTCGAATGGGAATACGTGCACGAGGAGGCCTGCCGCTGGGAGCACGTCATGAGCGAGCGCGTCGAGCGCAAGCTCCTCGACATCCTCGGCCGCCCCACCGAGTCGCCCTACGGCAACCCGATCCCGGGTCTCGAAGAGCTCGGCGGCACGCGCACCGGATCCTTCCAGACCGGCGTCACCGGGCTGAGCGAGCTGCTCATCGAGCTCGACCGATCCGTGACCGCGAACATCAAGCGCCTCGCCGAACCCATGCAGGTCGATCCCGAGCTGCTCGAACAGCTCGCGGCCGCGGGAGTCGTGCCCGGCCGCTCCGCGACCTTCACGCGCCGCGGCGACATCGTGCACATCGAGGCCGACGGATCCGACGAAGCGATCGACCTGCCATTCGAGATCGCGGCCCACATCTTCGTCTCGGTGTAGAGACGAGCCCGCGCGAGCGGGTGAACCAGGTAAAAGAGGCGGGATTGCACCGACCCCGTTCGCAATGGAGCTGATAGACCGAGGAGTCCACGTTGTCGCTGCCCACCCCCGAGGCGCACATCCGCGCCGTCACCGAGACCGTCCAGCATCGCAGCCCTGCGGAACCCGAGTTCCTGCAGGCCGTCCACGAAGTGCTCGACACCCTCACCCCGGTGCTCGCCGAGCACCCCGACTTCATCGAAGCGGGGATCCTCGACAGGCTCGTCGAGCCGGAGCGGCAGCTGATCTTCCGAGTGCCGTGGACCGACGACACCGGTCTGGTGCGGGTCAATCGCGGCTTCCGCGTGCAGTTCAACTCGGCGCTCGGGCCCTACAAGGGCGGTCTGCGCTTCCACCCCTCCGTGAACCTCTCGGTGGTGAAGTTCCTCGGCTTCGAGCAGATCTTCAAGAACGCGCTCACCTCGCAGCGGATCGGCGGCGGCAAGGGCGGATCCGACTTCGACCCGAGCGGCAAGAGCGACGCCGAGGTGATGCGCTTCTGCCAGAGCTTCATGACCGAGCTGGTGCATCACATCGGTGAGCACACCGACATCCCCGCCGGTGACATCGGCGTGGGCGCGCGCGAGATCGGCTTCCTGTTCGGCCAGTACCGCCGGATCACCCAGCGCTACGAGGCCGGCGTGCTGACCGGCAAGGGCGTGGGCTGGGGCGGCGCCGAGGTGCGCACCGAGGCCACCGGCTACGGTGCGGTGTTCTTCGCCGAGGAGATGCTGCTGCGCGCCGGCGAGGGGATCGAGGGTCGCAGGGCCGTGGTGTCGGGGTCCGGCAACGTCGCGACCTATGCGATCGAGAAGATCCAACAGCTCGGCGGCAAAGCGATCACCGCGTCCGACTCGGGCGGCTACGTGGTCGATGAGCAGGGCATCGACGTCGATCTGCTGAAGCGGGTCAAGGGCGTCGAGCGCGCCCGCATCTCGGAGTACGCGGCCCGGCGGCCCGGCGCGCACTTCGTGGCCACGGGCTCGGTGTGGGATGTGCCGGCGGAGATCGCGCTGCCGTGCGCCACGCAGAACGAGCTGACCGAGGAGCACGCGCGCACGCTCATCGCGGGCGGTGTTCGCGCCGTCGCGGAGGGCGCGAACATGCCGACCACGCCGGGCGCGGTCGAGCTGTTCCAGCAGGCGGGCGTGCTGTTCGCGCCGGGCAAGGCGGCGAACGCGGGCGGTGTCGCGACCTCGGCGCTCGAGATGAGCCAGAACGCGGCGCGCTCGCGCTGGGATCGCGACAAGAGCGAGTCGCGGCTGCACGACATCATGCGCGACGTGCACACCGCCACCTACGAGGCATCCGAGCGCTACGGGCGCCCGGGGGACTACGTGCTGGGTGCGAACTCGGCGGCCTTCGTCACCGTGGCTCAGGCGATGCTCGAGCAGGGCGTCATCTGATCTCTCGGCGTCGAGAGAGTTGCACGCCCCAGAACCCCGCCGATCCTTGAAGTTTCAAGGCAGGTTGAGGGTTTCGTGACCCGAGCGTGACATTCCCGTGATCTTCGGTTACTCTTGAACGGTCGCGGCTCGAAAGGGCCGTTTCTCACGCAGAGACACCGCAAAGCAACGTTAGGCAGATAATCTCGTGATTCAGAACCCCAGCACGGAGCTCGTAGCCTCCGGTGACGCCGCTCAGCCGACCGCGAAGAAGGCGAAGCGAATCGCACAGATGGCTGGTGCTGCGGCACTCAGCTTCGGACTGGTCGGCACCTTCAGCCTTCCGGCCTACGCGACCGCACCCGAGTCGCAGGGCCTGCCCGACGGCTTCGCCGCGGCGCAGAGCCTCGAGACGCCCCTGGTCGAGGAGACGATCGTACCGATCGCCGCGCCCGAGGGCGCCATCTCGGCCGAAGCCATCGAGCAGGAGCGTCAGCAGAAGGAAGCCGAAGAGGCTGCCAAGCGCGCCGAGGAGCTCAAGACTCAGACCTCGTCGTCGTCGTTCTCGGGCAAGGACATCCCCGCGGGTGTCGGCGCTCAGGGCATCGTCAACGCGGCCCTCGCCCAGCTCGGCGTGATGCAGGACTGCACCGCCCTGGTCGAGAAGTCACTGCGCGCCGTGGGCATCCCCGCAGGCGACCTCGGCACGCAGATCGGCGAGTACACCGGCCTCGGCGGCACCCTCGTCACCAGCGGCGACTACGCCCCCGGTGACGTGCTGATCTGGTCGGGTCGCCACGTGGCGGTCTACATCGGCAACGGTCAGGCCGTGCACGGTGGCTTCCAGGGCAACCAGACCGTCGTCGCGAGCGCGTTCCTCGACGGCGCCCCCAGCGGCGTCGTGCGCTTCGGCTAAGACCGAGAGCTTTTCACGCAGCGGGCGGGGTTTCGACCCCGCCCGCTGCGCTGTCTCCGGGCTGCTAGACTCGCAGAGGCCCTGCGGGCCGCGCCTTGGTAGCTCAGTGGATAGAGCACTTCTCTCCTAAAGAAGGTGTCGGAGGTTCGATTCCTCTCCAGGGCACCAACGCCTCAAGCCCCCTACTCGCCTAGAAAACATTGGCAAGTAGGGGGCTTTGTCCATCCGCGGCGAGCCGTGTTTGCCCACATTTTGCCCACACACTACGGGCCCAGACTGCGCGGTAGGCTCGTCTCATGCTCACTGCTACGATCCGCCGCGTCGAGACCGTCTCTGTCGAGGTGGCGGGTGAAGGTCTCGACGCGGTGAAGGCCGAGCTGGAGGCGAAGCGACCGGCGGGCTTCGATCTGGTGTCAGCACCAGTCGCGATGCGTGCCGGGACTACCGCGCTCACCGCGTCCGGAACCTTCGAGCGCCGTGATGAGGTCGGCGAGATCGAAGCAGAGACGATGGACGACCTGCGCAAGCTGATCCCCGAGGGCTGGCAAATGATCTCCGTGCGCCGGGCCTGACCATGTGGCCCTGCCCTGGGTGCGGTGCAGCGATGGAGCGCGTCGACATGGCGCGACTCACCTGCCTCGAATGCGGGCTTGAGCGCATCCTGCCAACCCCGCCGGATCGTCTTCCCAGGGAGCCCGAAGAGTAAATGTGGCTCTTCGCATTTGAGGGTGTAGATCGGCCTGCCCGAGAGGTGTGAGAGAGCGAAGACCTCGCGGGAGAATCAGAGTGTCTAAGTCCGGATACCCACCACGAGGTCTTCGCTCATTAACGCTACCTTCTCCACCCCTGACCTGACCACGTTCTGTCGCCTCGACGAGCTCGGACTTGAAGCGATCGGGCAACGCCTTGATCCCGACCAGTCGGTCATTCTGTGTCGCGTCCTCGACCCGGATGACTGGTGCCACCGGTGTGGCTGCCAGGGCATTCCGAGAGGAACGGTGATCCGTCGTCTCGCGCATGAACCCCACGGGTGGAAACCGACGCGTTTGCACGTGAAAGTCCGACGCTTCACCTGTTCCGGGTGTGGCAGGCTCTGGCGGCAGAACACTGATCTGGCGGCCGAGCCCCGGGCGAAGATCTCTCGCCGTGGACTGAGGTGGGCGCTGGAAGGGATCGTCTGTCAGCACCTCACTGTCGCGAGGATCGCAGACGGACTCGGGGTGGCGTGGAACACCGCCAATACCGCGATCATCGAGGAAGGCCGCCGCATGCTTATCGATGACCCGCGCCGCTTCGATGGCGTCACGACGATCGGCGTCGACGAGCATGTGTGGCGGCACACCCGCCGAGGTGACAAGTATGTGACGGTGATCATCGATCTCACCCCGGTGAGGGAGAAGACCGGCCCCGCGAGGCTGCTGGACATGGTTCCGGGACGCTCGAAGCAGGTCTTTTCCGATTGGCTCGCAGCGAGAACACCGGCATGGCGTGCGGGGATCGAGATCGTCGCGATGGACGGGTTCACCGGGTTCAAGACCGCGTCGAAGCAGCATCTGCCTGACGCGGTCGAGGTGATGGATCCGTTCCACGTGGTTCAGCTCGCCGGTGACGCGCTCGATCGGGTGCGGCAGCGAGTCCAGCAGGAAACGCTCGGACACCGCGGACGCCGGGGCGATCCCCTCTACGCGATCCGGAAAGTGCTGCGCACCGGCGAAGCGTTCCTCACCGAGAAACAACAAGCGAAGCTCGACGCAGTGTTCTCTGACCCCGCGCATGCGGATGTGTG
>NZ_ATXU01000016.1 GCF_000421845.1 Leucobacter chironomi DSM 19883 | reverse complement strand
CCCCTGTCTGCATTGCAGCCCGCCCCAGCAGCCCGCCTCTCCCAGCAGCCTGCCCCCTGCCCCTGGCCCCTCTTGCCCCCTGCCCCTGCCCCTGCACTTGAGGCCCGCAGTTCAAGCAGTGGATCGCAGCTCAGGCGGAGGAATTTCCGCGATGGGGTCCGAATGAGCTGCGATCCACTGCGTGAACTGCGGCGCGGGTGGGGTGAGGGGCAGCTGGGCAAGAGGGGTCAGGGGGCAAGAGGGGCCAGGGGCAGGGGGGATGGGTGCGGCTAGGCGAGCTGCTGCACGCGGACGGTGTTGCCCGCGGGATCGCGGAAGGCGAAGTCGCGGGCGCCCCAGTCCTGGTCCATGGGCTCCTGGAGCACGTCGACGCCGGAGGCCTCGACCTTCTCGAAGAGCGGCTGCAGTTCGTCGGTCGCGAAGACGACGGAGGCGTAGGCCCCCTTCGCGACGAGTTCGCGCACGACGCGGCGCTCGTCGTCGGTGAGACCCGGGTCGATGGCGGGCGGCGTGAGCACGATGGAGGTATCGGGCTGGTTGGGCGGGCCGACCGTGATCCAGCGCATGTCCTCGTATCCGACGTCGTTGCGGACGTCGAATCCGAGCACGTCGCGGTAGAACGCGAGGGAGGCGTCGGGGTCGGTGTGGGGCAGGAATGTGACGTGAATGTTGATCTTCATGCCCGTCACGCTACTCGCCGTCGGAACGGGAAACTTCTCGATTCCTGACCGGTTTCGTGGCGCGCATCGTGATGATGCCGGGCAGCCCGGCGAGCGGTTCGCAGCCCTCCCTGCGGTAGCGCCCGGGCGACATGCCCACGAGCTCGGTGAAGCGGGTGGTGAAGGTGCCGAGCGAGCCGTATCCCACGGCGAAGCAGACCTCGGTGACGCTGAAATCGCCGCGGCGCAGCAGCGTCATGGCGCGTTCGATGCGGCGCGTCATGAGGTAGCTGTAGGGGGATTCGCCGTATGCGGCCTTGAACTCGCGGCTCAGGTGCCCGGCCGAGAAGCCGATGCCGCTGGCCAGCGACTCGACGTCGAGCGGGGTCGCGTAGTCGCGGTCGATGCGGTCGCGCACCTTCCGCAGCAGCACGAGGTCGTGCAGGCGGTCGTCGTCGGCTCTGCTCACGGGTCCATCTTCGCGGATCCGGCCGCTCGGAGCGACAGGGCCGGTGCGCTGCGTGTCGGGGGCTGGCGGTAGGCTGGTGGCATGAGCAATCCCAGGGCCGGCAAGGTGGCAGAGCGCATCCAGCAGATCATCGCGCGCAGGCTGGAGAAGGGGCTGCGGGATCCGCGCCTCGGTTTCGTCACGATCACCGATGTGCGCGTCACGGGCGACCTGCAGCAGGCGAGCATCTTCTACACGGTGTACGGCGATGAGAAGGAGCAGGCCGACTCGGCGGCGGCGCTGAAGGCCGCCACGGGCATGCTGCGCACCGAGGTGGGCAAGCAGCTGGGCACGCGGCTCACGCCCGTGCTCGAGTTCATCCACGATGAGCTCCCCGAGAGCGCGCAGCACCTCAACGATCTGCTGGCCGAGGCGAAGCGCCGCGACGAAGAGGCGGCGGCACTCGCGGCCGGCGCCCAGTACGCCGGCGAGGCCGACCCCTATGTGAAGCCCCGCGAGGAAGACGACGAAGAGGAGCGCTGAGCCCGCTCGCTGCCCGCTCTCGTGGCGGCTTCGCGTCGGGCGAGGCGCCGCTCAGGGAAGGCGCACGGCTCCGTCGAGCTCGATCATGAGCCCGTCGGTGACGAGGGAGTCGTAGGCTCGGCGCGGCTGCTCGGGATCGCGCACGCCGCCCTCGGCAGCGGCGGCGAGGGCCTGCCTGGGTGAGACGGGGGCGTCGGCGGCGCGCAGCAGTGCCATGATCCGGCCGCGCACCTGCCGGTCGCTGCCTTCGAACTTCGCCTGGCGCGGCCGCTTCGCAGGCGCGTTGTCGGGGTAGCCGGCGCCGCGCCACTCGCACCACTGCGCGACGGGGCAGGCATCGCAGCGGGGCGCGCGGGCGGTGCAGACGACGGCGCCGAGTTCCATCGCCGCGGCGTTGAAGACGGCGGCCGCTTCGGGTTCTTCGGGCAGCAACTGCGCCATGTCGGTGAGGTCGCGCGGTGAAGGCATGCCTGCGGCGGCCCGTCCGTGCAGCAGGCGGGCGAGCAGGCGCCGGGTGTTCGTGTCGACGACGGGGTGCCGCTCGCCGAACGCGAAGGCAGCCACGGCTCGCGCGGTGTAGGGGCCGATGCCGGTGAGTGCGAGCAGCTGTTCCACGTCGGAGGGGACGCGGTCGCCGTGCTGCTCGGCGATCTCGACGGCGGCGCGGTGCAGCCAGAGCGCGCGGCGCGGGTATCCGAGACGGTCCCACGCGCGCACTGCCTCGCCGGGCTCCTCAGCGGCGAGCGCCGAGGGGGCGGGCCAGCGCTCGATCCACGCCGTCCAGCGGGGGAGCACCCTGTCGACCTGGGTCTGCTGCAGCATGAACTCGGAGACGAGGATCGCCCACGGCGTCGCGTCGGCATCGCGCCAGGGGAGATCCCGCGCGGTGCGCGCGTACCAGGCGTTGAGTTCGCGCGCGATCGGAGTGGTGTCCACGCGCACAGCCTAGCGATCCGCAGCTCGGAGAATCGGGGCTGCGGGAGCACTACCCTTCGCAGTTCAGGGCGTGGATCGCAGTTCAGACTGAGGTTCTCAGCGAGAAGCTCAGTCTGAACTGCGATCCACTGTGTGAACGGAGGCCGCGCCGGCCCGGGCCCCCAGCTCGCACCCCTGGGCCGGGCTAGGCTGGAGGGGTGACGAATCAGGCCCAGAGCGCTCCCGGCCCGCTGCCCCCGCAGGGGGCGATCCTGCTGATCGATAAGGCGGAGGGCTGGACCAGCCACGACGTGGTCGCCAAGGCGCGCCGTGCGCTCGGCACCCGCAAGGTGGGGCACGCCGGCACGCTCGACCCGATGGCGACCGGGTTGCTGGTGCTCGGCGCGGGCCCGGCGACGCGGCTGCTCACCCATCTCGTGGGCCTCGACAAGACCTACTCGACGACGATCCGCCTCGGCTCGGCGACGGTCACCGACGACCGGGAGGGTGAGACGCTGAGCATTGCGGATCCCGCCGAGGTGGCCCGGCTCGCGGCCGATCCGGCGCGCATCGCGGCCGTCGTCGCCGAGCTCACGGGCGATATCGAGCAGGCTCCGAGCGCGGTGAGCGCGATCAAGGTCGACGGGCGCCGCGCCTACGACCGGGTGCGGGCGGGCGAGCAGGTCGAGTTGAAGAAGCGGCCGGTGACGATCCACGCGTTCGAGATCGGCGAGCCGCGGCCGCGCGTCGCTGCGGGGCCCGACGGCGAGGAACATCCGGTGATCGACGTCGAGGCGACGGTGCGGTGCTCGTCGGGCACGTACATCCGCGCTCTCGCTCGCGACCTCGGCGCTGCGCTGGGCGTGGGCGGGCACCTGACGGCGCTGCGGCGCACCGAGGTGGGGCCGTTCGCGGTGGCGGGCGTCACGTCGACGGAGCAGCTGGTGGAGGGGCGGATCGGCGCGCTGGCCGAGCCGACCGAGGTAGCGACCGCGCTGTTCCCCGAGCTGGTGCTGACGGCGGAGCAGGCGGTCGATCTGGGGCACGGCAAGCGCGTGGAGGTGGATCCGGCCGCGCAGCCCGACGCGAAGCTCGCGGCCGCGGTCGCACCCGATGGGCGGCTCGTGGGGCTGGTCGAGGTGAAGCGGGGGCGCACGCGGGTCGTGACGAACTTCCCGACGCCGGATGCCAACCCCAGCACCGACACCGGCATCGATGCCGCCGCCGCTTCCGGCGCGGGCGAGGCGCAGGGCGGGGAGGGTGCAGCGTGATCCTCTGGTTTGCCGTCGTCCTGATCGCGGTCGCTCTGGTGGGTGCGGTGCTGTGCTTGATCGCGGCGCTGCGGAAGCGCGGGCCCGATGACTTCACGATGGGCGCGACGCTGCTCGTGACGCTGCTGCTGCTCGCGCAGATCGTGATCTCGATCGCGGCGCCGTTCGCGGGCAACGCGGCGGTGGGCGATCCGCTGGAGTTCTGGATGTACCTGATCGTGGCGTTCCTGCTGCCGCCGGCTGCGGGGTTCTGGGCGCTGGTGGATCGCACGCGGTGGGCGAATCTGGTGCTCGCGGTGGTGCATCTGGCGGTCGCGGTGATGACCTACCGAATGCTGGTGATCTGGGGATAGCTCCGTCCCGCCGTGACACGTTTGCGACACGCTGGCGTGTCTTCGACCCTCAAGCCGTGATTGAGGGTTTAAACTTCCCGGCTTGACTTGAACGAATCACACCGATGTAATTGTGAGGTATCAGCGCGCATCGCGTGGCCCGGAGCAGAGGAAAGGAGCGGCAGTGTCGGATCCGTCGCAAACCCCCGTTCCGGGTAACTGGTTCGTAGATCCTGTCTTCCTCGGTGTTCCGGGGGTTCGCAGCGACGAGGAGGTGCTGGCCTGGCAGGTCGACGCCCTCTGCGCGCAGACCGACCCCGAGGCGTTCTTCCCCGAGAAGGGCGGATCCACCCGCGAGGCCAAGCGCATCTGCGAGAGCTGCGAGGTGCGCTCCGAGTGCCTCGACTACGCGCTCGAGAACGATGAGCGCTTCGGCATCTGGGGCGGGCTCTCCGAGCGCGAGCGCCGCAGGCTGCGCCGCGAGGCCGGCTAGCCCTCGCAGAACCAGACCCCGACTTCGCACTCGCCCCTGCTGCACTATCGATCGATACTGCTGCGGGGGCGAGGCTATTTAGCGGCTGCCTGGCATGGCGCCAGGGAAGGCCGGGCATCCGCGCCTAGACTGAGCGCGATATGCGTACGAGAGTAACCGCCATTCTGGTCGCCCAGCGGGGCGGCGAATGGCTCGACCAGACCATCGCCGGGATCGCGGGCCAGACCGTCGCACCGGATGCGATCGTGGCCGTGAACAACGGCGGGGCGCAGCGGGTCGGCGAGCAGCTCATGCACAGCGGCGCCGAGCGCGTGGTGGGCCTCTCGTCGCGGCTCTCCTTCGGGCAGGCCGTCGCGCGCGCAGTAGAGACGACTCCGGCCGTCGCCGGCGTCGACGACTGGATCTGGCTGCTCAGCGAGGATGCGTGCCCCGAGCCGCAGGCGCTCGAGCACATCCTCAGCAGTGTGCAGCGCGCCCCCTCGGTGGTCGTGGCCGGGCCGAAGCTCGTCGACTGGGACCACCCCGAGCGCATCATCGAGCTGGGTCAGAGCCTCACCCGCTACGGCTCACGCTGGACGCTGCGCCGGCAGGAGCTCGACCAGCAGCAGTACGACCACCTGCAGGACGTGCTGGGCGTCGGCCCCGTCGGCATGCTGGTCCGCCGCGACATCTGGGAGCAGCTCGGCGGCTTCGATCCCGCGCTGCCCGTCTACGACGACGGGCTCGACTTCTGCGTGCGCGCCCGCCTCGCGGGGCACCGGGTCGAGGTGGCACCCGCGTCTCGCGTGCGCTTCGCGCAGAGCGGCGTGGCCGGTCCGCACCTCGATCGCCGTCGCTCGGTGCTGCGCGCCGCGCACCGTCAGGCTCGCACTTCTCAGCTGCATCGGCGGATCGCCTACGCTCCGGCGCCCGTGGCGTTCTTCGAGTGGCTCGGGCTGCCCGTGTACGCGGTGCTGCGCGTGCTGTGGTCGCTGATCCGGGAGCAGCCGGGCTACATGCTCGGCGAGTTCGTGGCGGCGCTCGCCGTGTTCTTCCGACCGCACGCGATCCTCGCGTCGCGCCGTCGCATCCGCAGGCACTCGACCGCGGGGTGGCCTGCGATCCGGCAGCTGCGGGTGGATCCGAAGAGCGTGCGCACCGCGCGCATGATCGACCGTGAGGCGATCCTCGCCTCCTCCGGGCGGCAGCGGCGGGAGCTGCACTTCATCTCGACCGGCGGCCTCGCCGTGCTCGTCGCGGCCGCGGTCGCGGCGGTTGCCCTCACCTGGTGGGCGTTCTCGCAGACCAGTCTCGCGGGCGGCGGTCTCGCCCCCCTGAGCGCGATCGATCAGCTGTGGTGGAACACGCGGCCGCTCGGCGGCGTGCCGGCCGACCCGTTCACGTGGGTGCTCGCCCTGCTCGGCACCCTGACCTTCTGGAACCCCTCGCACGCGCTCGTGCTGCTGATGATCGCCGCGATCCCGCTCGCCGCGCTGGGCGGCTGGATCTGGGCGGCGCAGCTCACCGAGTCGCGTCCGGCGCGCGTGCTGCTGAGCCTCGGCTTCGCGCTGAGCCCGGTGCTGCTCGGCTCGCTCGACTCGGGTCGTCTGCCCACGCTCGTGCTCGCCATCGTGCTGCCGTGGCTGCTGCTCGCGGCGACCCGCTGCCGCGAGTCGTGGAGCTGGGCGGGCACGGCGTCGCTGCTCGCAGCGGTGGCGCTGGCCGCTGCGCCGATCCTCATCCCGGCCGCCCTGGTGCTGCTCGTGGTGGGGCTGTTCACGACGCTGCGGGGTGCGGCGCGCGTGCTCACCACGGCGCTCATGCCCGCGGTGCTGTTCGCCCCGAAGATCGTCTACCTGCTCGTGAACGGCCGCCCGCTGGATCTGCTGCGCGATCCCGGCGTGATCGCGCCCTTCGACGCGGGCACCACCTGGCATCTGCTGCTCGGCTTCCCCGAGTTCGGTCTCGAAGGCTGGGCGGGCATCCTCGACGGGATCGGTCTCGGCGGGCCGCCCGCCACGCTGCTCGTGGGCGTGCTGATGGCTCCGATCGCGCTGCTCGCGCTGCTCGGGCTCTTCACGGGCCGCGTCGCCGTCACGGTGCTCAACGCGGTGCTCGGCGGGCTCGGCATGGCGACCGCGATCGCCGCCGGGCAGTTGCAGCTCTCGGTGGTCGGCGACCAGAGCGTCGCCGTGTGGACCGGGTCGGGCCTGGCGGTGTACTGGATCGCGGTGCTGAGTCTCGCGGCGTTGGGGGCGACTGCGCTGCGGCGCGGGGCTGCGCCCGTCGTGGCGGTGGGGCTCGTGGCCGCGCTGCTCGCGGTGGTGCCCGTCGCGGGCAACCTGCTGCTGAACCGGGTGCCGTTCGTGCCGGCGAGCGCGCAGATGCCGGCGCTGGTGCAGGCGGCGGGGGAGAACGATCCCGATGTGCGCACGCTCGTGCTCACCCCGGAGGCCGGCCACAGCGTGCGCGCCGAGCTGGTCACGGGGAGCGGCTTGCGGCTCGATCGCATCCGTTCGTCGCTCGCGTCGCCGGTCGAGACCGCGGCGGATCGCCGGCTCGCCGAGCTCGTGGGCGGGCTCGCGAGCATCGGCGGCCCCGATATGCGCGACAGCCTGCAAGGCGAGGGGATCGGCTTCGTGCTGCTCGTGAACGGCGGCAGCGATCTGGAGCGCGCCGAGCTGCAGAGGGTGTTCGACCAGCACGCAGCGCTCGCGAGCGCGGGTGTGACGGCGCAGGGGCTGCTGTGGCGGGTGGCGGATCCCGAGTCCGTCTCCGACTCGCAGGGCGATGCGGGCACGAGGCTCGGCGGCACGTCGTTGACGGGGCAGACGATCTGGGGCATTCAGCTCCTGGTGCTGATCGGCATGGTGCTGCTCGCGCTGCCGACCGGTGAGGTCACGTACCGGCCCGAGCGCCGCAAGCGGCCGAGTCGGCGTGCGGCGAAGCGCACCCGGGCGGGTGCCGCGGCCGGGCTGCCGGCACCGGGGAGCCCCGCTGCCGGGGATGTCCCCGCCGGGGGTCCCGGATCCGCGGCGCCGGTCGATCCGACCGCGCTTCCGGCGGATCCCGCGGTCGAACCGCGTCCCGCCGATCCGGCGGATCCCGCATCAGAGCATCCCGCCCCCGAGCATCCCGAGAACGGAGAACCGCGATGAGCGATCGTTCCCGAGTGCTGCGCGGCGGCGCCCGCGCCGCGACCGGCCTCGTCGTCGTGGGCGTGTGCGCGGCCGCGGTGCTGCTGCTCGGCCAGACCGAGCTGCCCGCCGTCCAGCGCGCACCGATCGCTGTGACCGTCGACAGCACGCAGAACACCGTCCGCAGCCTGGTCTGCGCCGGCCCCTTCGCCGAGCTGGGCGCCGACCCCTCTCGCCCCGGGACGGCCGTGCCGACGGGCGCGCCCGCCGTGGCGGTCTCGGGCGCGCCGACCGAGGTCGTGAGCCTGACACGGCCCGAGGGCGGCGAAGCGTCGCCGGTCGTGCTGGAGGCTCCCGTCGACGAGCCGCTGGCCGCCGCGCAGATCCAGGCGGTGAGCACCGAAACCCTGAGCGGGGCGGCGGGGAGCGCCTGCGGCGAGCCGCTGAACGAGCAGTGGCTGCTGGGCGGTTCGACCGCGCTCGGGGTGTCGACGACGCTCAGCCTCGGCAACCCCGGCTCGGTGCCGGCGACGGTGCAGATCAGCGTCTACGACGAGTCCGGCCCGGTCGACGCCGTGCAGACCGCGGGTGTGCTCGTCGCCGCCGGCACGATGCAGACCGTGTCGCTCAACGGCTACGCCCCGGAGCGGGAGCGTCTGGCGGTGCGGGTCATCAGCACCGGAGCGCCGGTCACGGCGAGTCTCGGGGTCGGCCAGACCTCCGGCATCTCGCCCTTCGCCGTCTCGTCGGTGACCCGTCAGATCGATCCGGAGACGACGCTCGTGATCCCGGGGGTCGCCAACCGCAGCGATCACGGGCATGGACCGAGCGACTCCGGCGAGGGCGACGACTTCCCGGTGGCCGTGCGGGTGCTGGCGCCGAGCGGCGATGAGGGCAGTGCGCACGTGCGCGCCGTCGATGCGACCGGGCGCAGCACCGACCTCGGCGACATCGCGCTCGCCGAGGCATCGGTCGGCGAGCTGATCGTGCCGCACTGGCCCGAGGACGCGCAGGCCGTGATCGTGGATGCCGATGTGCCCGTCATCGCGGCCGCGCTCGGCTCTGCGACCGTGGCGGAGGGGCATGACTACGAGTGGTTCGCACCGGCTCCGGTCGTGGCCGCCGATGTGCCCGCGGCCGTGCCGGTCGTCGACGGCGGCGAGCTCGTGGTCGTCAACCCCGGCGAGGTCGAGGCCGAACTGGTGGTCGAGCAGGCCGACGGCGGCGGCACCGCCCGCAAGCAGAAGCTGCCCGCGGGGTCGGCCGCAGTGGTGCGGGCTCCGGCCGACGCGCTCCTCACGAGCTCGGTTCCGGTGCACGCCGGCGTGCGGTACGTGAGCGGGGGACTGATCGCCGGCTATCCGATCCTCGCTCCCGATCCGCGAGAGGGCGTGCTCACCGTCTACACTCGCTGACCGGAAGCGCCGGGATCGAGCAGATCTGGCGCGAGCCGGACCGGACTCCCGGAGCCGGGCGTCCGGCCTCGCGGTCCGAGCGCACCGTAGACTGGGGGCCATGTTCCGACGCGAGCGCAAGCCCTCCGCCCCCGCCCCTGTGCGCGCGCAGCGGCGGCATGGCCGGCGGGGGATGCGATCCTCGATCACGGGCGCCGGTCTTCCCGACCCGAACGCCCGCGTGCTGCGTTTCGAGGCCGATGCCCGCGGCGCCGTCGAACTGCTGCAGTCGAGCTTTCCCGACGAGCTGCGCGGGGTGCAGATCGGCTTCCAGACAGCGCCGACGGGCCGGGGCGAGAGCCGGCTCCCGCTCTTCTACTCGATCGATCGGGCCGCTCGCACCATCATCATGTACCGCATGCCGATCCAGCGGGCTCGCGGCCTGCACGTCGATGACGACGAGCACCGCCGCTACTTCGTGGAGCACTGCGTCTACCAGGCGGTGTGCGAGTATCTCGGGCGGGAGCCGTGGGAGCTGCTGCCGGGGCGCTTCGAGCACTACTGAGCGGCAGGTGTCGCCGCAATCCACCGACTCCGAGGCGGAGCGGCCATAATGGGACACATGAGCGCGCGCATCCTGGTGGTTGACGATGACAGGGCCCTGGCCGAGATGCTCGGCATGGTGCTGCAGGGCGAGGGCTTCGTGACGGAATTCTCGGTCGACGGCACCGAGGCCGTCGAGAAGTTCCGCGAGATGCGACCCGACCTGGTGCTGCTCGATGTGATGCTGCCGGGGCTCGACGGGATCGAGGTCGCGGAGCGGATCCGCACCGAGTCCGGCACCCCCATCATCATGCTCACCGCCCGCACCGACACCCGCGACGTCGTGCGCGGCCTCGAGGCCGGTGCCGACGACTACGTCGTGAAGCCGTTCAACCCTGCCGAGCTGATCGCCCGCATCCGGGCGCGTTTGCGCGAACCGCAGCAGGACGCGGCCGAGACGCTGCGCATCGGCGATCTCACGATCGACGTCTCGGCGCACGAGGTGCGCCGGGGATCGCAGCCGATCCCGCTCACCCCGCTCGAGTTCGACCTGCTGGCGATCCTCGCCCGCAAGCCGCAGCAGGTGTTCACGCGGGAGGTGCTGCTGGAGAAGGTCTGGGGTTACCAGTACAAGGCCGACACCCGGCTGGTGAACGTGCATGTGCAGCGGTTGCGGGCGAAGATCGAGCAGGATCCCGATCACCCGACCATCGTCACGACCGTGCGCGGTGTCGGCTACCGCGCCGGCACGCCCGTCGAGTAGGGTGCCCGTGCCGTCCCTCCGAGCGCAGCCGCCCCTGCCGCACCGGGGGCGCTCCCGCGCGGGTATCGCGCTGAGGCGCCTGCGGTTGCGCTGGTTCAGGGCGACCCAGCCGGTGCTCGGCCCCTTCCGCGCCCGGTGGCGGCGCTCGCTGATGCTGCGCACCATGACCATCACGGGTCTGGTGACCGGGTTCGTCATCTTCGTGGCGGGGGTCTTCACGCTGACCAGCATCAGCGACGACCTCTACTCGTCGCGCAGAGACCAGGCGCTGCAGGATTCGGCGCGGGCGACGCTTGCGGCTCAGCGTCAGATCGACGCGTCGGAGGCGTCCGACGCGGTGGGTCTCAGGGAGCTCGCCGTGTCGGTGCGCCGCACGGTGCAGGACACCTCGGCGAGCCAGCTCGTGTACCTGCGGCGGCAGCCCGGCCAGCCGTCCTATCCGGAGGCCCCCTCCTCGGCGGCGACGAGCGTGATGCTGCGCGAGGCGGTGAGCGCGGAGCTGAGCCGGGCGGTCGGCGAGGGGAATCTGCCGCAGCACTGGCAGGCCGTCACCTTCCACGGAGACGACGGCTCGCAGTCGGCCGGCATCGTGGTCGGCTCGACCCTCACCTTTCCGGCGGAGGCAGGCAGCTACGACCTCTTCATCGGCTACAACCTCGCCGACACCGAGGACACGCTGAGCTTCGTGGAGCGCACCCTGCTCATCACGGCGGCGGCGATGATGGCGTTCATCGGCATTCTGGTGTGGATCATGTCGCGCATCGTGTTCCGTCCGATTCGCGCGGCCGCCGATACCAGTCGACGGCTCGCCGCGGGGGAGAGCGACGCGCGCATGCCCGGGCAGAACGACGAGCACTTCGACGCGCTCTCCGAGGGTTTCAACGACATGGCCGACACGCTCCAGGCCCGTATCCGCGAGCTCGACCACCTCTCCGAGATGCAGCAGCGCTTCGTCTCGGACGTCTCGCACGAGCTGCGCACGCCGCTCACCACGATCAGGCTTGCGAGCGAGGTGCTGCAGGGCAGCGCCGAGGGCCTCGGCTCCGGGCAGAAGCGCGCCGTCGAGGTGCTCGGAGCCCAGGTGGAGCGCTTCGAATCGCTGCTCGGCGATCTGCTCGAGATCTCGCGCTACGACGCGGGGCGGGTGACCCTCGACACCGAGCCCACCAACCTCGTGTCGCTCGCGCACGAGGTGGTGGACGGGTTGCAGCCGCTTTCTGAGAGCCTGATCGAGGTGCGGCCGCTCGGGGGGTACGCGCCCGTCGAGGTCGACGCCCGCAGGATCCGCCGCATCGTCTCGAACCTGGTGGGCAACGCGATCGAGCACGGCGAGGGGCATCCGATCGTGGTGACGATCGACTCCAACGCGGCCGCGATCTCGATCGGCGTGCGCGACTGGGGTGTGGGCATGAGGGCGGAGGATGTCGAGCACGTGTTCGACCGCTTCTGGCGGGCGGATCCCTCGCGCAAGCGCACCCTCGGCGGCACGGGGCTCGGCCTCGCGATCGCGCAGGAGGATGCGGCGGTGCACGGCGGCATCCTGGAGGCCTGGTCGAGGCCGGGCGAGGGATCCAATTTCAGGCTCACCCTGCCGCGGGGCGACGCGATCACGAGCTTCATGTCGCCGTTGCCGCTCGTGCCCGACGACGTCGAGACCGAGGCGGGTGATCCGCAGAAGACCGGCGGGTGGCTGCGGCGGCCGGGCCGGCGCATCCGGAAGGAGCGGCGATGAGCACGCGGAAGAGCGCGGGGGCGGCCGGGGCCGTTGCGACGGTGCGGGCGGTGTTTTCGGTGCGGGGGCCGCGGCGTGCGTGGCGGATCACGGCCGGGTTGGCGGCCGCGACGCTGCTGGCCGGGTGCGCGGCGATCCCCTCCACGGGGCCCGTGCAGCCGGGCCTGACGAACCTGCAGCAGGTCGACCAGACCTGGCAGAGCATCCCTTCGGGGCCGTCGTCAGGGGCGAGCCAGAAGGACGTGGTGCGCGGCTTCGTCGAAGCGGCGTCGTCGAGCTCGGACGACTACGCCGTGGCGCGCGAGTTCCTCGCGCCCGAGTACGCGGGCCAGTGGGATCCGCATCTGGGCGTGCTCATCGACGACGGCAGCAGGCCGTACCGGGCCGAGGGCGAGACGGCCGGCGTGCTGTCGCTCGCCGCCGTCGCGAAGGTCGACGAGAGCGGGGTCATGCTGCCGGTGCAGCCGGGGCCCGCAACAGACATGCGGTTCGAGTTCACCCGCGTCGCCGGCGAGTGGCGCATCTCATCCGCGCCCGCCGGCGTCATCCTCGACAGCACCACCTTCACGTCGATCTGGTCGCCGCGGCAGCTGTACTTCGTGGGGCCCGGTGAGCTCCTGGTGCCGGACACCCGCTGGTTCTTGAACCGCTCGTCGCTCCCGACGGCGATCGTCAGCACGCTGCTGCAAGGACCGTCGGAGCGGCTGCGGGAGGCGGTGCACAGCGGCTTCCCCTCGGGCACCTCGCTCGTCTCGAACTCGGTGCCCGTGGTCGATGGCAGGGCCCGGATCGATCTCTCCGGTGCGCTGCTGCAGGGCGGTCAGAACCCGCTCGCCGAGGTGTATCAGCAGGTGCGTATGAGTCTGCAGACGGTGGCCGATGTCAACGGCTTCGACCTGTACGTCGACGGGGTGCAGGTGCAGCCGCCGCCGGAGGGCACCGGCCCGCGCGTGCTGGGCGAGGTGTACGAGCCTTCGGTGCTGGTGGACGGGCGTTTCGGCAAGCTCATCTCGGGCCGGTTCACGGCGTCGCCGGGATTCGCCGAGGGGATCGCGGCCTTCGGCCCGAAGGCGGTGTCGCTCTCGCTCGACGGCAAGACGGCGGCTGTGCTGAACGGCGAGGGTGTGACGCGCCTCGACGACGAGGGTCGAGTGCTCGTGGATGCCCGGGGCGGGCTGCTCGAACCGGGGGTCGACGTCTTCGGATACGTCTGGACGGCGCAGCGCTCCTCGGCGCAGCAGCTGCAGATCTGGGGGCCGGACGGCTCGTCGGCGACGGTCCCAGCCCCCTGGCTCGCGGGGCGCGAGCCGGTGGCGGTGCGGCTGTCGCCCGAGGGGGCGCGGATCGCGGCGCTCGTGCCCAGCGACTCCGGCAGCCAGGTGCTCGTGGCGGGTGTGGTGCGGGGCGAGAACGGCATGCCGATCGCGACGACCGAGGAGGCCGACGTGCAGATGTGGGCCGTGGGCAGACCGGTCGATCTCGACTGGGTCGGGCAGCAGGGGTTCGTGGCGCTGACCCGCGTGGACGACGCCGGCAAGTTGACCGTCGGCGGTCCCGGACGCTTCGGCGTGGAGCAGGGCGGATCGATCTCGGGCGGCATGCAGGTGTCGGGCGGCGGCGGACGCACGCAGCTGCGGGTGCTCGGCGAGAACGGCGACCTTTTCGCGGCCCAGGGCAGTGGCTGGCAGCGGCTCGACAGCGGGGTGTCGCTGCTCGCGAAGCGGGGGTGAGACGGGGACTCCGCTCACAGGCGGCGCCTCGAACGCTGGCCGCGGCGGTTCTCCACAGATGTCGGCGGGCGCGGTGCCAGGCGGTCTCGGACGCGACAGGATCGGGTCATGGCGCTCCTCCCGAAACTCGTCGAGCTCTGGCTCGATCTCGTCTCCCTGCTGTGGCCCACCGCCTGCGTGGGCTGCGGTGAGCCGGACCGCGACTGCTGTCTGCCGTGCCGAGTCGAACTGCGTCGCCCGGCACCGCTGCTGCGCCCGGAGGTCGGGACGCCCTGCTTCGTGCGGGGAGCCTACGCAGGGGTGCTGCGGGCGACGCTGGTGGCGTTCAAGCACGGCGGGCGGATCGGGCTCGCGGGAGAACTCGGCGCGCAGCTGCGCGCGCCGCTCGGGGCAGCGATCTCCGCGTGCCGCGGACCGGCGGCCCCGGTGATCGTGACGGCGCCGTCGCGCCGGGCCGGCACGCGGCGGCGCGGCTTCCGCCACGTCGAGCTGCTCGTGAGCCGCGCGCTGCGCGGGCAGGGCGTGCGCGCCCTGCGGGTCGCCGCGCTGCGGGCGGGGCCTGGGCGGCGCAGCCAGGTCGGACTCGCCGCCGACGAGCGCGCCCGCAACGCCGGGAGGGTGCGGGTGCGGGCCTCGCGCTGCGCCGTGCTGCTCGGCCGGGAGGTGATCCTCGTCGACGACGTCATCACCACCGGATCGACGGTGCTCGCCTGCCGCGCCGCGCTCGCAGCAGAGGGAGCGATCGTGGTCGCGATCGTGGCGCTCTGCCACGCGCAGCGGCGAGACACGCGCGGGATTCAGGTGTGAGGAGGGCGTCTGATATCTCGTCGACAGCGGGGTTTCAATGAGTTTCCGGGGTTTCGACTGGGAGCTCGCAGCCGAGGTGGAAACGCAAACCCCGAGTGCAGTAGAGTGCGGGAAAGGCGTAACGGTGCGCCACAGAGGCCCACCCGCCTGAGTCACCTGGGAGGTCACCATGGACGTGAACATCCGCGGCAAGAACGTCGGGATCACTGACCGCTTCGAGAACTATGTCGAATCGAAGACCGAGAAGGTGTCGGGCCTGCTTCCCAGGGCTCAGTCGCTCGAGGTGAAGGTTTCGCGGCAGAGCGACCGCAGCCCGAAGCACGGTGATCTGGTCGAGATCACGCTGATCGGCCCGGGCCCCGTGATCCGCGCCGAGTCTGCCGGCGGAGACAAGTACTCGGCCTTCGACATGGCCTACGGGCGAGTGCTCGAGCGCATTCGCCGCATGAAGGACAAACGGCAGGATCGCCGCGGCCGCGGTCGCCTCTCCCTGGGAGATGCCGCAGCCCATGACTTCGCCGAGATCGATGTGACGCCGGCGCCCGCCGAGGTTATCGACGCCGTGGCGACCGGCAGCATTCCGCTCCCGGACCAGCAGGGCGGCGATGAGCAGTACTCGCCGGTGGTGATCCGCAGCAAGGAGTTCCCCGCCGAGCGGCTCTCGATCGAGGACGCCGTCGACCAGATGGAACTCGTGGGCCACGATTTCTTCCTCTTCGTCGAGCACGGCTCGGGGCGCCCCAGCGTGGTCTACCGCCGCAAGGGCTGGAACTACGGCGTGATCTCGCTCACGGAAGAGTAGTGCCCGCCCGCTGAGGCGAGGGCCTTCCAGCCCGTCGTCCCGTCAGGTGCTGCTGCACCATCTGAGCCCGCCTCCCCCGGTTCTCCGGGGGGAGGCGGGCTCAGTCGTTCCGGGATGCCGCTGAGCGGGAGCGAGGTGCGTCACGCGAACAGTGCGGGTGAAAAACGCGAACGCATGGGTGAATCTTGCGTGACCAGTGCAATTTCGGTCAGTGAGCCCGGATAATCTGAATTGATTCTCAGAATCCTTGAGGTTCTTGCTGTGATTGGTGAAAACTGCCAGTCAGTTGCCTTGCGAAATGCTGTTTCGTTACAATTCTCGAATCGATCTCTCCCTGAGGGAGCTCCGGCCCGACCGAGCAGACGGATCGTGTTCGTTGCAAAGCTGGGAGCATTGGTGTCAGGAGCGATCGGCGAGGGTGCTCGGCCCCTGCCCATGCGCGCGCGTCGACCGCGCCGGGCGGCGGTGCGCGGCGTGCTGCGCAGGTGCGCGGCGTGGGTCGCGGTCGTGGCGCTGCTTGCGGGCGGCGGGGTTGCGGTGACTGCGGGGCTGGCGTATGCTGCTCCTGGCCCGAACCCGCAGACCGAGATGTCGTTCGCGAAGGTGTTCGACGGCACCGGGCATGGCACCTCGTCTGCGTCGTTTGTGAACACCGCGAATGGGTTTGCTCCGGGTGATGACACGGCCACCGACGGTGTCGTGTCCTCTGGCGATGTGGTCGGGTACGAGCTGGTGTTGAGGTTTTTGCCTGCGGCGGCGCGGCAGGTGTCGGTGAAGTTCGCGGGCACCTCGCATCTGTCAGTGGGTGCTGGTTCTTTGGCGCAGTTCTGTCAGTCGGTGCCGGGCGCGTCGGCTGCTGTGGTGTCGGGGGCGTGCGTGTTCAGTGTGTCGGCGGGTGTGTCGGCGAGTGTGACGCGCACCGTGGTGGCGTCTGCGGCGGATACGGCGGGTGTGGTGCGGTCGGTCCAGCGACTCACGGCTGAGCTGGGTGTGCAGGGGCAGCAGTTGTACACCTCGGTCGAGGGTGGGGCGGTGTCGGTGGTGTCGGCGCCGCTGGCGGATCTCACGATCCGGCCCGGTGCGACGTCGTACCTCTGGAACGGTGACGGTGCCGGCAGCTTCATTGTGGGCCCCACCCAGTTGCGCAGGCCGGGCTTCTCGCCGTCGAAGGGTGCGACCGCGGCGACGGCATGGCACACCCGGGTGAATGTGTCGGCGTTCCCGGCGGATACGGTGTGGCGGGTCAACGGTGTGACGTTGCCCGTGGTCGATGGCTGGATCCAGGGCACGACCTCAGGGACGCAGACGCTGACGTTCGCGCTTCCTGGTGGGGGGTGGCCTGAGCTTGCCGAGGGTGACTCGCGTTCGTACGAGGTGCAGCTCGAGGTTTCGAATGCCGCGTTCGCGACCGCCGACTATCTGAACAACGGCGACGGCTCGCAGCCCGGCGGTGGCAAGCCGAAATCCTTCGCTACCTACGATGCGGCGACGGGCGCGACCGCGGGCGCGGTGTTCCCGAACAACGATTTCTCCGCGGTGACGGTGTATCGGCCGGTGCCCACGCCGGGTGCGGTGTTCGGCAAGCAGGTCGAGTACCCCCGCGACGACTCGGTCTCGAAGTTCGAAACGGGCAACCGCTTCTGGGTGAACGCGGCGCAGACAGGCATCTCGAACCCGGCATCCCCTGCGGAGCTGGCGCCGGGGGCGCAGTTCCGGCAGCAGTTGAGCGTGTACACGAACGAGATCCAAACGAACGAGCGGATCGTGGTGTCCGACGAGTGGGATCCGGAACTGCAGCGCGTGGACGGTCTGGTGAATGTGACTGGCCCTGACGGGAAGCCGGTGGATCCGTCGAAGTACCGGCTGATGTGGTCAACCAGTGTGACCGGCGATGCGGTTGCGGATGCGGACGCGGTCGCCGTGGGTTGGGTGGAGCAGGAGGAAGCCCCGGCCGGGGCGCGCGCCCTGCAAGTCTCGTTCGTGTGGGGCTCTCTCCCGATCGCCGCAGACCCCGGGGCGGGCAAGTACACCGTCACCCTGCCGTCGCGCATTCGTGAGGGTGTCTCCCGGGTGGGGGTGCTCGCTAGAGACACTCTGCGTGGCCGGGTGGGCACCGGGGTTGTGGTGTCGGCGCCGGGCGCGGTCAGGCTCGTGTTCCCCGAAACCCCGACCCTGCAAGCGACGCACGCCGCGGATCCCGCGAGCGTGTACCCGGGTGGTGAGGCGCGGTTCACGGTGTCGCCGAGGATCGAGAAGCCCGTCATCGTGGGCGACGGCTTCGCCCCCGAGGTGACGGTCACCTTGGATCGCTGTGTCACCCAGCCGGTGAATGAGACCCCCGGCTGGGTGATGACGGTCACTGACGCGGTTGCCGGTCCGTCGGGGCGGGTGTGCGGGGATGCGGAATCAACGCCAGCCGCCCTCACCTTCGCTCCCGCGCAGGCGCCGATGTATGCGGCGTCGTGGAACGCGAACACCCGTGTCGCGACCCTGCCCGAGATCAAGTACACGGCTCAGGCCACGCAGACCGCCCGGAATGCGGTCTCGAACACCGCGTCGTTTTCTCTGACGGGTGAGCAGCCCGCGGGATCGGCCATGCCGGTACCGGCCGTGGCCGACGCCCTGGTGGCGGTGCTCACGCAGTCGTCGTCGCTGGCGCAGGTGACCGCCGCGCCGGTGAAGGTGCAGCCGGGCGAGCCGCTGAACTGGTCAGTGGATCTGGCGTCGTCGGGGGCATCGGAGACCGTGGTCGTGCTCCCCAGCCCCGGGGATGCGGCTCGCTATGGGAGTGCGGTGCCCACCTGGGAGGGCGGTGGATCGCACTTCGGCGGCACACTCTCCCTCACGAGCGCGGTGCTCGAGACGGAGCAGACCACGTCGGGGGCGACCCTGTTCTACACGACCCAGGTGACCCCGACGCTCGTGCCGGTGGAGAGCCCCTGGCTGCCCGTCGCGGGGGCGTCGGATGCTCGGCCCGGGAAAGAGCCCGGCGGACTACACCTATGGGGCGGTGCCGTTGCTGCCGGCCGCTGTTGGATGTGCTCCTACCGGGGTTCGAAGCTGCTTCAACCCGGTCACGGCGACTTCTGAGCCGCTAAGCGTTGGTGCGGGGCATCACACCGGATACGTGAACTTGGGTCTTGTCGTCGCTACCTCTCCGCTCACGGCGGTGAAGACGAGTGACCAGGGCGATCCGGCGTTGTTGGCGCCGAATGCGCAGGGGGTGAGTGACCCGCTCACAGTGTGGATGCACTTCGCGAATAGCGGTGCCGAGCCGATCGGGAACCTGACGATCTCCGACTTGACACTCGCTGGCCCAGCAGTGACCCATATGTCCTGCTGGGAGCAGGGAGGTCGGCTGCTTACGCTGGGGAACCCGATCACCTACACGGATGACGGTCAACCGTTTGTGCTCCAGCCCCAGGGGCTGATGCTTGAGTGTGGACCGGGCCTTCCCGCACTGTCGGCGGCGAATCCGAAGCATCAGGATCGGGTGACGCTGAACGGACGATCCGATACGACGGGCATGCTCGTGTCGGCGTCGGACGACTTCGAGGCGTCCCTCGGGAAGCGAGCCTGGGAGCTGGCGAAGACCGCCACTGTGGAGCGCGGCGGGGTGCCGGTGCCGGTTGCAGACGGTGCGACGGTGCGCCCGGGCGAGCAGGTCACCTACACGCTGACCGCCACGAACACCGGGGACGTGTCCCTCGCGGGGCTCGTCGTGACGGATGACGCCTCGCAGGTGCTCAACAGTGCGAAGCTCGCCGGGAATCTGCCGGCCGGGGTGACCCGTGCCGGGTCGCAGCTCAGCTGGCAGGTGCCGGCGGTGGCGCCGGGTCTGTCGCAGCAGGTGTCGTACACGGTGACGGTGAAGGACGACGCGTACGGGACACCCCTCGTGAACTCGGTGACCGGTGATGGTGTCGTGCGACCGACTGGGTGCGGGGGAGTGCAGCCCGCGTGCAAGGTCACGCTTGCGACACCCCAGTGGTTCGCGTTCCCGTTGCCGGTGCTGGGCGGTGCGACCGTGCAGGGCATCCTCACCTGGGGCGGTCTGATCGTCGCGGCCGGGCTGCTTGCTGCCGTTCTGTGGCGGCGTCGCCGGGTGCCAGGGACTGTCGGGTCGGCGCCGTCTGAACCATGAACTGAAGTCATCGAGAACAACTGATTCCCCCTCGGGGGTGGAGGAAAGGAAACACACCATGTCCAGAACCACGAGGCGCCTCAGCGCCGCGGTGGCGGCGGTCGCGTTGGGTGCGACCGCGCTGATGGGGGTCACGGTCAGTGCCGCGCAGGCGGCGCCGTCGAACATCGACCCGAACCAGCCCCGGTCGCTCACGATCCACAAGCTCTCCCAGCCCGCCACCCCGGGTATTGCGGGCGACGGCTCCGAGCTCGCCCCGGGCAGCCTGCCCGCGGACGCCCTCCCGATCAACGGGGTCGAGTTCACCGTCGAACAGGTCACCCAGATCGGTGGCACTCCGATCGATCTCACCACCGACGCCGGGTGGGCGACGATCCAGCCCTATCTGAACGGCACGACTCCGTTCGATCCGCTGACTGCGACACTGGGGGCCCCGGTCGCCGAAACGACCGCGAACGGCGGTCTGGCCGTGTTCGACACCCTCCCCGTGGGCCTGTTCTACGTCACCGAGACCGACTTCGGCAGCAACTCGATCGACACCCCGGCACAGCCCTTCCTCGTGACCCTGCCCATGCCCACGACCGAGCCGGGGGTATTCCGGTACGACGTGCACGCGTACCCGAAGAACACCCTCGGGGACGACCCCTACTTCGTGAAGACCGTGGACGATACGACTGCGCACGCGGTTGGCGACAAAGTGACGTGGCGGATCGCGGCTTATGTGCCGGACTCGGTCGGGTACAACATCTCGCAGTTCTTCGTAGCGGAGAGCCCGTTCCTGAACGGGATGGAGCGCTGGGATCCGACGAAGACCCGGGCGGGCACTGGCGGTACGCAGTTCCCCGACCGTGCAACGGTGACGCCGAAGAACGGCATGCCGGTCGTGCTCGACTCCTCGGACCTGGAGAGCCAGCCCGGTCAGAGCTACCTCTCGGCAGCGGGGCGGGCGAAGGTGAACGCCGCGGGGCCGGGCTCGGTGATCGTGTTCGAGTACGACGCGAAGATCATCGCGGTTCTTGCGAACGGTGTCACGCGAAACGAAGCATCGGTGCAGATGAACATGACCCACGGGATCATCGAGGCGCAGTCGCTGTGGGGCACTGCCCGTCTGAACAAGCACGTGCAGGGTGATGTGTCGAAGCGTCTCGCGGGTGCGAAGTTCCAGGTGTTCACCACGCAGGCCGCCGCGACCGCTGCTGCGGCGCAGGTGACCGCGGGCCAGCCCGTCACCGGTGGCCTCGAGTTCGGCCCGGGTGCGGGTGTTGATGCCGACACCAAGACCTTCACCACCACAGATCAGGGCGCCGATCACGGCTTCGTCGTGATCAATGGTCTGAAGGCGTCGGCTGCGGGCACGAAGTACTGGGTCGTCGAGACGGCCGCCCCCGCAGGCTACGTCGCGTCGACCACGCCCACCGAGATCACCGTCTACCCCGGCACCAACCTCGCCGGTGCCGGCTTGGTCGTGAACATCGCGAACGCGCAGCGTGCGGCCGGCGCCCTCCCGGTGCTGGGTGGTGCGGGCATGACCGCGATCGGTATCGGGGGAGCGATCCTCATCGCCGGCGGCGTGCTCTTCGCCGTCTTCGGCCGCCGCAAGCGCGACACCGCCGAGAACACCACCGCCGCCTAAGCCGCGCTGCACGCCGAAGCCTGCGGTCCCTTCGGCAAGCTCAGGGGACGGGAGGCTTCTGCGTGATCAGGGGGCGGACGGTCCCTGCGGGCGACCGAAGCGCAGCCGCCAGCCGCGGCGCAGCACATTCCACAGCGCCTCGAACACGATCCCGCACGTCATCTTCGAACGGCCGCCGACACGCTCCACGAAGGTGATCGGCACCTCCACGATCGGGCAGCCCAGCCGTTCCAGCTCCCACGCCGACTCCACCTGAAACCCGTACCCCTGCGAGTCGAGCGCGCCGAGATCGAGCCGGGCCAGCCACGAAGCGTCGATCGCCCGGAACCCGCTCGTCAAGTCGTGCAACCCGGAACGCAACGCGATCCGCGCCACCCGCGTGCCGGTGCGCGAAATCCACCGACGGTGACGCGGCCAGCCCACGATGCGCCCGCCCGCCACCCAGCGCGCCCCGATAGCGGCGCCGCCCACGCGGCGCGCAGCATCGATCAGCAGCGGCAGCTCCTCGGCGAGATGCGAGCCGTCCGCATCCATCTCCACCACCATCCGATAGCCCTCAGCGAGCGCGAACCGGAACCCCGCGATGTATGCGGTGCCGAGCCCGCCCTTGCCCGGGCGATGCAGCACGGTCACCCGCCGATCCGCCGCCGCCAGCCGATCAGCAAGCGCCCCCGTGCCATCCGGGCTGCCGTCATCGACCACCAGCACCTGCGCCTCGGGCACCGCGCGCAGCAGCTGTGCGACCACGCCCGGCAGCGTGCCGAACTCGTTGTAGGTGGGGAGGATCACGAGCACGGCGTGCGAGGGTGCCCCCACAGGACCTCCATCCGGGCAAGTCCCCAGCCGATGCCGGGCTGCGCCTTGCTAAGCTGAGGAGTTGTCACAATTCGGCAACGGCGGTGAAGTCGCGAAGCGGACCACCGTGCAGAACCTTACAGGAGACACAACGTGGCGACAGTTCTCGAAAAGCTCCTTCGCGTCGGCGAGGGTCGCACCCTGAAGAAGCTCCAGCGGTTGGCCAAGACGGTCACCGACCTCGAGAGCTCCTTCGCCGACCTCAGCGACGAAGATCTGCGCGGGGAGACCGACGAGTTCCGCGAGCGGCTCGCGAAGGGCGAAACCCTCGACGACCTGCTGCCCGAAGCGTTCGCCGCCGTGCGCGAGGCCGCCAAGCGCACCATCGGACTGCGCCCCTTCGACGTGCAGGTGATGGGCGGTGCCAACCTGCACCTCGGCAACATCTCCGAGATGAAGACCGGTGAGGGCAAGACCCTCGTCGCCACCATGCCGGCCTACCTCAACGCGCTCGCCGGCAAGGGCGTGCACGTCGTCACCGTCAACGACTACCTCGCCAGCTACCAGAGCGAGCTCATGGGCCGCGTGTTCCGCGCCCTCGGCATGACCACCGGCTGCATCGTCTCCGGGCAGGATCCCGCCACCCGCCGCGAGCAGTACAACGCCGACATCACCTACGGCACCAACAACGAGTTCGGCTTCGACTACCTGCGCGACAACATGGCGTCCAGCGCCGAAGAGCGCGTGCAGCGCGGCCACTTCTTCGCCGTCATCGACGAGGTCGACTCGATCCTCATCGACGAGGCCCGCACACCGCTCATCATCTCCGGCCCATCCTCGGGCGAGGCGAACCGCTGGTTCGCCGAGTTCGCCCGCATCGCGCGCAAGCTCGAGGCCGGCGCCGACTACGAGGTCGACGAGAAGAAGCGCACCATCGGCGTGCTCGAACCCGGCATCGAAAAGGTCGAGGATCACCTCGGCATCACCAACCTCTACGAGTCGGTGAACACCCCCCTCATCTCCTTCCTCAACAACTCGATCAAGGCGAAGGCGCTCTTCACCCGCGACAAGGACTACGTCGTGCTGAACGGCGAAGTGCTCATCGTCGACGAGCACACCGGCCGCATCCTCGCCGGCCGCCGCTACAACGAGGGCATGCACCAGGCCATCGAGGCGAAGGAAGGCGTGCAGGTCAAGGCCGAGAACCAGATGCTCGCCACCGTCACCCTGCAGAACTACTTCCGCCTCTACGAGAAGCTCTCCGGCATGACCGGTACCGCTGAGACCGAGGCCGGCGAGTTCATGTCGACCTACAAGCTGGGCGTGGTGCCGATCCCCACCAACAAGCCCATGCAGCGCAAGGACCAGCCCGACCTCGTCTACAAGAACGAGGAGGCCAAGTTCCAGCAGGCCGTCGAGGACATCGCCGAGCGCTACGAGAAGGGCCAGCCCGTCCTCGTCGGCACCACGAGCGTCGAGAAGAGCGAGTACATCTCCCGCCTGCTCGCCAAGAAGGGCGTGCGCCACGAGGTGCTGAACGCCAAGAACCACGCACGCGAAGCCGCGATCATCGCGCAGGCCGGTCGCCTGGGCGCCGTCACCGTCGCCACCAACATGGCCGGCCGCGGCACCGACATCATGCTCGGCGGCAACGCCGAGTTCCTCGCCGTGCAGGAGATGGCCGCACGCGGCCTCTCCACCGAGGACGATCCCGAAGCCTACGAGGCAGCCTGGGATGACGTCTTCGACGCCGTCAAGCGCACCGTCGCCGAAGAAGCCGAGAAGGTCAGCGCCGTCGGCGGCCTCTACGTGCTCGGCACCGAACGCCACGAATCCCGCCGCATCGACAACCAGCTGCGCGGCCGCTCCGGCCGCCAGGGCGACCCCGGCGAGAGCCGCTTCTACCTGTCCCTCGCCGACGACCTGATGCGCCTCTTCAACTCGGGCGCCGCAGCCGCGCTCATGAACCGCGACGGCTTCCCCGACGACCTCGCCATCGAGTCGAAGGTGGTCACCCGCGCCATCCAGAGCGCGCAGAGCCAGGTCGAGCAGCGCAACGCCGAGATCCGCAAGAACGTGCTGAAGTACGATGACGTTCTCGACCGCCAGCGCAAGGCCATCTACGGTGACCGCCAGCAGATCCTCGACGGCGAAGAGATCGAGGGTCGCATCGACGCGTTCCGTCAGCAGACGATCGACGCGATCCTCGACTCCCACGGTCTCGACGGAGAGTGGGACTTCGACGCGCTCTGGAGCGACCTCAAGCAGGTCTACCCGATCGGCATCACCGTCGACGAACTCGTCGCAGAGGCCGGCGGAACCCGCGTCGACAAGGCCTTCCTGCGCCGCGAGATCCTCTCCGACGCGGAGGTCGCCTACCGCAAGCGCGAAGAAGAGCTCGGCGAGGAAGCCATGCGCGAGCTCGAACGCCGTGTGGTGCTCGCCACGATCGACCGCCGCTGGCGCGACCACCTCTACGAGATGGAATACCTCAAGGAGGGCATCGGCCTGCGCGCGATGGCGCAGCGCGATCCGCTGGTCGAGTACCAGCGCGAAGGCTTCACCATGTTCGAAGGCATGATGGGGCAGATCAAGGAAGAGTCGATGGGGCTGCTCTACAACCTCGAGGTGAAGGTGCGCCCCGCCGAGGGACCGCAGGATCACGTGCACCTCGAAGGCGGCGGGCTCGAAGAGCAGCAGACCCCGGATCAGTCCAAGCTCAGCTACACCGCCCCCGATGAAGACGGCGCGCCGTCGGTCAGCGGGGCGCAGGCCCCCGGCGGAAAGGCTGCCGGGGCACCCCAGCAGCCCACGCAGCGCGGAGCCTTCGGCCAGCAGGTGCCCGCCGAGGGCGGCACCGCGAACCGCGCCGAGCGTCGCGCCAACAAGAAGAAGTAGGGTGCGGGCGGCGCGCAGCGCCGCCCGGCCACCCGAACGAAGAACCGGAGCCGACCGCGGCCCGACCTGGAGAGAGCCATGGCAGAGAAACTCACGAAGAACGAGCGCCGAGAGCGCGCCCGCGAGCAGGCGCGCCTCGCCCGCGAAGCCGAGAAGCGCCGCGAGAAGCGCGGCCGCCTGATGCTGCAGGGCGGCATCGTGGTCGGCGTGCTGGCGATCCTCGCGGTCGTCGCGCTCATCCTCACCCAGACGATGAAGCCCGCCGGCCCCGGCCCCGAGAACATGGCATCCGGCGGTGTCGTCTTCACCAAGGACCTCAAGGTCGTCGAAACGCCCGCACTGCAGGCCGGCGCCGAGCGCAAGGCGCCCGAGGTCGACCGCAAGCAGCTGCCCCTCGACGTCAGCATCTACGTCGACTACATGTGCCCCGCCTGCGGTGCGTTCGAGCAGCAGTACGGCACCATGCTCGAGAACTACGTGGGCAGCGGCGACGTCGACCTGCAGGTCTACCCGCTGAACTTCCTCGACAGCGCCTCGCTGGGCACCAAGTACTCGACCCGCGCCGCGAACCTGTTCGCCTGCGTCGTCGAGGAGCAGCCCGACGTCGCCTTCAAGCTGCACAACACGCTGCTGAGCGCCGAGGTGCAGCCCAAGGAGGGCACCACAGGCCTCTCCGACGACGAACTGCTCGAACAGGCTGAGAGCGCCGGCGCCGAGCTCACCACCGAGCTGCGCCAGTGCGTCAAGGACGTGCGATTCGGCAGCTTCATCGCAGCCAACTACAAGGCCGTGAGCGAAACCGGCGTGCAGGGCCTCGCCAAGGGCGCCCAGATGTTCGGCCCCGGCGGCACCGAGCTGCAGCCCGCCGACCAGGCGCAGCGCCTCGTCAGCACCCCCACAGTGATCGTCAACGGTCAGCAGTGGAACCAGGCCCGCGACGGCGACCTGGAGTCGTACCTGCTGAAGGTCAAGGGCGAGGTCGAGAAGAAGTCGGCCTCCGACAAGACCGATTCCGACGACGCGACGAAGTCGGAGTAAACTGCTCGGGGCGGCGACGCACGTGGCCGCCCCGTTTGCCGCCTTAGCTCATCTGGTAGAGCAGCGCCCTTGTAAAGCGCAGGTGGTCGGTTCGAGTCCGACAGGCGGCTCCAGTAAGAAACGCGTCAGCGTTTCGTCGCAGAGCCGCGGCGCTCACAAGCGCCGGCCACGGAGCGAAGCGCGGGCCGGGCTCCACTCGCTGCGCTCGTAAGCGCCGCGATCCTGATCATCCGGCTGCCTGCGCAGCCGAGGAATCTTCCCGCTACGGCCCCGAGGAGTAGGGTAGGCCGAGTGCATGTGAGGTTCAGAGTTCCCGTCGCACTGCTCGGTTCGGGTACGGCGGGCATGCTCGTCGCGGTGCAGTCGCGCATCAATGGCGGCCTGAGTCAGCAGATCGGCAACGGATATCTCGCCGCCGCCGTCTCATTCGGGTCAGGAATGCTGCTGCTCGCGCTGATCACGCTCGTCACGCCGAAGGCGCGGCGCGGGATGCGGCTCCTCTCCACAGAGGTGCGCTCCGGCCGGTACCCCGTCTGGGGGCTGCTCGGCGGCACCTGCGGTGCGTTCTTCGTGCTCACGCAGGGCCTCGTGGCGTCGGTGATCGGGCTCGCGCTGTTCACCGTCGGCATCGTCGCCGGTCAGGTGCTCGGCGGGCTGCTCATGGATCGCATCGGTCTCGGCCCGGGCGGCCGCGTGGATCCGTCATTGCAGCGAGTCGTGGGCACCGGGCTCGCGGTCGTGGCGGTTGCGATCTCGGTCGCGGGCGGCCTCGGAGGTTCCGGATCGCCGTGGCTCGTCGTGGTGCCGCTGATCGCAGGTATCGGTATGGCGTGGCAGTCTGCGGTGAACGGGCTGGTACGGGCGGCGGCGCAGAGCGCCATTGCCGCGACCTTCGTGAATTTCGTGGTGGGCACTGTGGTGCTCGTCATCGCGGCGGCCGTGTCGCTGGCGGTGCAGGGGTGGCCGGAGAGCTGGCCGAGCGAGCCCTGGTTCTACGTGGGCGGCGTGATCGGCATGATCTTCATCGCAGTGGCGGCGATCCTCGTGCGGCTCACCGGGGTGCTGCTGCTCAGCATGTCGAACGTCGCCGGGCAGCTCATCGCGTCGGTGCTGCTGGAGGCCTCGCTGCCGCTCGCCGGAGGAGTGACGGCCCTGATGGCCGTCGGCACCGCGGTGGCGCTGGTGGCCGTGATGATCGCGTCGCTGCCGGGGCGGGGCGCACGCGCCTGAGGCGGCCGTTTCAGAGCTCGCTGAGGTGCCGTGACAGCTCGATGGGCTTGCGGGGTTTCACGCGCCGATCCTTGTCGGGGATGCCGCCGACGTAGATCCAGCCGAGCAGGTATTCGGGCTTCTGCACGCCGAGCGCCTTGCGCACCGCCTTCGCCCGGGTGAGCGAGCCGGTGCGCCAGAACGTACCCCAGCCGGCTTCGTGCAGCAGCAGCCCGAGCGTGTGCGCGACGCCGCTGGCCACCGCCTCCTGCTCCCACAGCGGCACCTTGCTCTTGCGGGGGCACACCACGATGGCGAGCAGCAGAGGCGCGCGCTGCGCCTTCGCGATGTACTTGTCGCGCGATCCGCCCTCCGCCTTGGCGAACGCCTTGCCGAGCTTCTTGCGAGCGTCGCCGCGCAGGCTGATGATGCGCCACGGGCGCAGACCCGAGTGATCTGCGATGCTCGACATCGCCGACACGAGCTCTTCGATCTCGGCCCGAGACGGGGCCTCCTCGGTAACCTTCGAGAAGGAGCGTCGATTCCGCACCGCCTCCAGTGCGGGGCGGGGCGTCGATGATTCTGCGGGCATCTCGATCACCGGCTCTCGTCGGCGGATCCGGCCTCCGGCTCGAACGACAGTGCGAGGGAGTTCATGCAGTAGCGGTCGCCGGTGGGGGTGCCGAATCCGTCGGGGAACACGTGGCCGAGGTGCGATCCGCACTTCGCGCACCGCACCTCGGTGCGCACCATTCCGAGGCTCCGGTCCTCGAGGAGTTCGACGGCCTCCGGGCGTACGCTCTCGTAGAAGCTCGGCCAGCCGCAGCCCGAGTCGAACTTAGTGCCGGCGACGAAGAGCTCGTTGCCGCAGGCGCGGCAGCGGTAGAGGCCATCGCGGTCTTCGTTCAGCAGTTCGCCGGTGCCTGCACGCTCGGTCGCGGCCTGGCGCAGGACCGCGTACTCCTCGGGGGAGAGGCGGGTGCGCCACTCGGCGTCGTCGAGGCGCACCTCGTAGTGGTCGGCGGATCCGGTCGGCTGGCTCATGATGCTCCTTCGCGGGCTTCGATGCGCTGTCAGTGTACGCCGCGAGGCTGCTCGCGGGCCGGGAAATACCGCTGCTCGGGCCAGGCGGATCACCCCGACTTGCATCATCGGATGATATTCGTCAGACTATTCTTCGGTGCCTCGAGTTAGGTATGCCTCATCTGAGTCGGATGTGGCACGGAAGCGGCGTTGCCGCGTTCCCGCCCACGTCCCAGTTTCATCCATCAAGGAGTGCGTTGCGCATGTTTGCACGTCGGGGTTTGCGAGGGTCACTCGCGGCATTGCTGGTGTCTGCTCTGGTAGCGGGAGGTGCCCTGCTGGGCGGATCCGCCGCTTCGGCCGAAGAGCTCCCCGCCGATCCGGTGGTCGAGCAGACCACGGCCCCCGAGGCCCCCAGCAACGGCACGCCGAGCGAGGCCCCCGCTGAAGAGCCAGCCGCACCGCAGCAGCCTGTCGCCGAAACGCCCTCCGAAGCTGACACCGCTCAGCCCGTCGACGACACCGCAGCAGCGGCTCCCTCGCTGCTCGCCGCGGCGCCGCCCGCAACGCTTGAAGCGGTGCGTGAGAATGGCGGATCGCTCGACTGGGGCTTCAAGGCCAGCTGGCGCGGTTACCTCGCGGGCGTGGGAGGCACGCAGACCCCGTACGGCGGTGCAACGCTCAACCCTGACGGAACCACTCACTTCCCCGAGTCGGCCGCGTCGAGCTTCGACCCAGCTGCGGGCACCGGTGAGATCGCCTACACCGGTGGTGTGATTTGGGATAACCCCGCGCACGGCTTCACGATCGCGCTGCAGAACCCGCGGATCACCATTGCGACCGACGGCGCGGCCACCGTCTCAGCTGAGATGAGCACTACCGACACCGCCGGAGCCGACTCCGTTGCCCGCATCGTCGTGGCGACGATCGCTGCGACGGGGACTTCGGCCGAGACGAACTCACTGCAGCAGTGGACGGCCGCGGCGGGCGTGTTCGCGTCAACGCTCGCGCCGGCCGGAGTCGCGGGCTACCAGGGCCAGGCCACCGATGCCTTCACCTTCTCCACTCCCGCCGCGCCTGTGCCTGTGGGTCCGTCGTTCGTGGTGTCGCCGAATACGGATCTGGATCGTGCGGGTGCGTCGGTGACGGTGACGGGTTCGGGGTATGACCCGACGAAGTCGATTTATGTGACGCCGTGTGCGGACATCGATGTGGCGGATCTGACGTTCGCGTACATTAACGCCGGGTGCACAGCTGGCGCGAAGCTGGTGTGGGCGCATGGTGCGGTGGACAAGAACGGTCTGCCGCGGGCGTTGCAGTTTGATGCTGATGGTTCGTTCGAGGTGACGATGACGGTTGCGCCGCGTGGTGACGAGTC
>NZ_ATXU01000015.1 GCF_000421845.1 Leucobacter chironomi DSM 19883 | reverse complement strand
TAATCAGCGGGTCCACGGTTCGAGCCCGTGAGGGCGCACGCACTGAGAAAAGCTCCACCTCCGGGTGGGGCTTTTCTCGTATCCGAACCCGGTTCACCGCCCGTTCACGGAAGGCGCCCGATGCCCGATTCACTCCCCACCCCCTCGCCCGATCTCGCGTTCGCCCTCGCGCTCGCCGACCTCGCCGACTCGGTCTCCCTGCCTCGCTTCCAGTCGGCGGATCTCACGATCGAGACGAAGCCGGACCGCTCCTTCGTCACCGACGCCGACAAGGCCGTGGAGCGCGCGCTGCGCGAGCGGATCGAGACCGAGCTGCCCGGCGACAGCTTCTTCGGCGAGGAGTCGGGCCGTTCCGAGAAGGGCTCCCGGCGCTGGATCATCGACCCGATCGACGGCACCGCGAACTTCCTGCGCGGCGTGCCGAACTGGGCGACGCTCATCGCGCTCGAGGTCGACGGCGAGCCCACCGTGGGCGTGGTCTCCGCGCCAGCCTTCGGGGCGCGCTGGTGGGCCGAGACCGGGAGCGGCGCCTGGGGGCGGCAGGCCGGGCAGGATCCGCGCCGACTGCGGGTCTCCGGTATCGGCGAGCTCGAGCACGCCTCCCTCAGTTTCCAGAGCATCGAGCAGTGGGATCTCGCCGGCTACCTGCGGCCGCTCATCGAGCTCAGCCGCGCCGTCTGGCGGGATCGCGCCTACGGCGACATGTGGTCGTACATGCTGCTCGCCGAGGGGCTGCTCGACGTCGTCGCGGAATTCGACGTCAAGCCCTACGACCTCGCCGCGCTCGTGCCGATCGTGCGCGAGGCGGGAGGCCGCTTCACCGACATCGAGGGATCGGCGAGCGCGTGGAACGGCAGCTCGCTCGCCACGAACGGCGCCCTGCACGACGCGGTCATCGCCACCATCGAGAGCGCCCGCGCGGCCGAAGGAGCCGCGCGGTGACGGGCCGCTCCCCCGCACCGTGGCTCGCAGGGCTCGCCCTCGCGGCCGATGCGGCCCTCGTGCTGCTGTTCGCGGGGCTCGGCCGCGCCAGCCACTCGCGCGGCGGGGCGCTGCTCGGCCTCATCGAGACGGCCTGGCCCTTCCTCGTCGGGCTGCTGCTCGTGTGGGGCTGGGGCATGGTGTGGCGGCAGCCGGTGCGATTGCTCCGCTCCGGGGTACCGGTGTGGATCGGCACCGTGGTGCTCGGCATGGGCATGCGACTGCTCTCGGGGCAGGGCACTGCTCCCGCATTCATCCTGGTCGCCGCGGTGACTCTCGGCGTCTTCCTGCTCGGATGGCGCGGGATCGCCGCGCTCGTGCTGCGCGCCCGGCACCGGCAGCACCCGCCTCGGCGTCCCTGAACCGCACGAACCCCGGCGCGCGCGCCGGGGTTCGTCGTTCTAAGGGGAGAGCCGGGTCAGCCCGCCATCTTGGCGAGCATCTCGGCGGCACGGTTCGAGAAGCCCCACTCGTTGTCGTACCAGCTGGTGACCTTGACGTGCTTGCCCTGCACCTCGGTGAGCTCGGAGTCGAAGATCGAGGAGTGCGAGTTGCCCACGATGTCCGACGAGACGAGCGGCTCGTCCGAGTACTCGAAGACGTGCTCGAGCGCACCCTCGGCGGCCGCGGCCCGGTAGGCCTCGAGCACCTCCTCGCGCGTCACCTCGCGCGAGACGGCGGCGTTGAGCTCGACGATCGACCCGACGGGCACGGGCACGCGCATCGACGTGCCCGACAGCTTGCCGTCGAGCTGCGGCAGGACGAGGCCGATGGCCTTGGCCGCGCCGGTCGAGGTGGGCACGATGTTGAGGGCGGCGGCGCGGGCGCGCCGGCGGTCCTTGTGCGGGCCGTCGATGAGGTTCTGGTCCTGCGTGTAGGCGTGCACGGTCGTCATGAAGCCCTGGGTGATACCGGCGAGGTCGTCGAGCACCTGCGCGAGCGGGGCGAAGGCGTTGGTGGTGCAGGACGCGTTCGACACGATGCGGTGCTGCTCCGGGTCGTAGAGGTGGTCGTTCACGCCGACGACGACGGTGAGGTCGGCGCCGGTCGCGGGGGCGCTCACGAGCACGCGACCGGCCCCGGCTTCGAGGTGCTTGCGCGCGTCCTCCGCCTTGGTGAAGCGGCCGGTCGACTCGAGCACCACGTCGACGCCCAGCTCGCCCCAGGGCAGCTTCGCGGGGTCGGACTCGGCGAACACCTTGATGCGGCGGTCGTCGACGATCAGTTCGCCGTCCTCGAAGGCGATGTGCCGCTTCAGGCGACCGTAGACGCTGTCCCACTCCAGCAGGTGCGCGAGCATCTCGCCGTCGGTCAGATCATTGACCGCGACGACTTCGATATCGCTCTGATTCTTCAGGATTGCGCGCAGCACTCCTCGTCCGATACGTCCGAATCCGTTGATAGCCACACGTGCGGTCATGGTTGCACTTTCTCCTTCAGCGTTGATCGCGAAATGCCTCGTATCCAGGGTGACGCGATTTCCGCACCACGTCCAGTGGCCCTAATGCCAGGCTTCGAACGGATCCCGCCAAACTGCTTCCGCTATCCGCCACCCGACGGCCCCGGTTCTCGAGCGCGCCCCTGCTCACGAGTCGCGGAAGAAGGTGCGCCGATAGTCGCTCGGCGTCGTTCCGAGCACCGCGCGGAAGTGCCGCCGCAGATTGGTCGCCGTGCCGAGCCCCACCGCCGCCGCGATCTCCTCCACCGGGAGCTCGGTCTCCTCGAGCAGCTCGCGCGCACGATCGATGCGGGCGCGCATGATCCACTGCATCGGCGTGTAGCCCGTCTCGTCGCGGAAGCGGCGCGAGAGCGTGCGCTCAGACACCCGGGCATGGGCCGCCAGGCGCGGGATGTCGAGCGGTTCGCCGAGACGCCGCAGCGCCCACGCCCGAGTCTCCGTGAAACGCTCACCGTGGGTCTCCGGCACGCTGTGCGGCACGTACTGGGCCTGGCCGCCGCTGCGATAGGGGGCCGCGACGAGCCGCCTGGCGGCGTGGTTTGCAACCGCCATGCCCGCCTCCTTGCGCAGGATGTGCAGGCAGAGGTCGATCCCGGACGCCGCGCCCGCAGAGGTCAGCACCGAGCCCTCGTCGACGAACAGCACGCGCTCGTCGACGCGCACCTCAGGGAAGCGCTCAGCGAGGATGCGCGAATAGTGCCAGTGGGTCGTGGCGCGCCGGCCGTCGAGCAGACCCGTCGCGGCGAGCGCGAACGCCCCCGTGGAGATCGCGGCGAGTCGCGCCCCCCGCTCGTGGGCGGCGCGCAGCGCGTCGATGAGCGCCGGCGGCGGAGCGTCGCGGTCGGGGTGCCGGTAGCCCGGAACGAACACGAGATCCGCGGTCTCGAGCGCCTCGATCCCGTGCTCCACGTGGTACGAGAGCCCATCCCCGCCCGCGATCAGCCCCGGCTGCACGCCGCACACGTCGACCGAGTAGGGCATGCTGGCGCGGGTGGTGAACACCTGGGCGGGAATGCCGACGTCGAGGGGTTTCGCCCCCTCCAGCACGACGACCGCCACCCGCTTCATGACCACTCAGCCTACCCGTGAGACGGGCTGCCCTCATCTTGTGGGGTCTCTCCTCTCTCCTCTCTCCTCTCTCCTCTCTCCTCTCTCCTCTCCCGCACCTCTCCCGCTCCCCTCTCCACTCCCGCTCCCCGCTCCCCTTGCTCCTCCTTCTTCCCTTCCTCCCCTTCATTCCTCCAGCAACCACCAGCCGAGAGGCGGATTTCGCAGCTCCACATCAACATCCACATGCGAAATCCACCTCTCGCCCGGCTTGGAAGGAAAGGTAGGAAAGGTAGGGAGAAACGAGAATGAGAGGGGAGAAACAAGAAAGAGCAAGTGCCCAAGAGCAGGCAAAGCACCCCTAAACTAAAACCATCCCGACCCGAGCGAAGGCCCCTCCCGAATGAGCCGTCAGCACTCTTCCGCCGAGGTGTTCCGGGCGTTCCTGAAACTGGGGTTCACCTCCTTCGGCGGCCCCGTCGCTCACCTCGGCTACTTCCGCGAGGAGTTCGTACTGCGACGGGCGTGGCTGAGCGATCGGCAGTACGGCGAACTCGTGGCGCTCTGCCAGTTCCTGCCGGGCCCGGCGTCGAGCCAGGTCGGCTTCGCGCTCGGCCTGATGCGCGGCGGCGCGCTCGGCGCGCTCGCCGCTTGGACGGCCTTCACGCTGCCGTCGGCGATGCTGCTCGTGCTGTTCGCCGTCGGCGCGCTCTCGCTCGAGGGACCGCTGTGGGCGGGGCTGCTCCTCGGGCTCAAGGCGGTGGCGGTATCCGTGGTCGCTCACGCCGTGTGGGGTATGGCCCGCACACTCACCCCGGATCTTCCCCGCATCGCCATCGGCGTCGCCGGCGCGGCCCTGGCGCTGCTGCTGCCGACCCAGATCGGCCAGTTCGGGGCGATCGCCGCGGGCCTCGTCGCGGGTTCCCTCTGGTGTCGCCGGTCGCTCCCGGTCGATCCGCCGCCGCTGACACTGCGCCTCTCGCGCCGGGTCGGCGTCGTCGCGTTCGCGGTGTTCGCGGGGCTCATCGTCGGACTGCCGATCCTCGACCGTCTTGCCCCCTCGCTCTGGACCGAGATCGCCGACGCGTTCACCCGGGCCGGCGCGGCGGTGTTCGGCGGCGGTCACGTGGTGCTGCCGCTGCTGCAGGCCGAGCCGGCCATCGCGGCAGCGGTACCGCCCGAGCAGTTCATCGCGGGGTACGGGGCCGCGCAGGCGGTGCCCGGGCCGCTCTTCACGTTCGCGGCGTACCTGGGGTTCGAGATGGGTTCCGGGTGGTCGGCTCCGCCGGCGGCGTTGCTCGCCCTGGTCGCGGTGTTTGTGCCGGGTATCCTGTTGCTGCTGGCGGCTCTGCCGTTCTGGAACGGGCTTCGCGCCAGGCCGCTTGCGCGCGCCGCGATGGCCGGAGCGAACGCCGCCGTGGTGGGGATCCTCGCGGCGGCGCTGTGGGATCCGGTTATCGTCTCGGGTGTGACGGGACCCGCCTCGCTCGTGATCGCGGCCGGGGGTTTGCTCCTCCTGGCGCTTGCGCGGCTTCCGGCGTGGAGCGTCGTGCTTGCGGCCGCCGCAGCGGGTCTGCTCGCCGGTCTGCTCGGAATCCCGTGACCTCGTCGGCTACTCTTCCGTGCGCTCCTCGGCGAGACGCCGTTCGGCTTCCCGGTTCGGCAGGCCGAAGCGGATCGCGGCGGCGCCGATCAGGGTGACGGCCGCGCCGATGAAGAACGCGAGCAGCGAGCCGTCGAGCAGACTCGCGCGAGCGCCGTCGAGGATCTCCTGCGTGTAGTGCGGGTACTGCTGCGCGACCTGCTCGGCCGAGGCGAACGACGACTGCAGGGCTCGGGTGACCTCGTCGCTCAGCGAGGCCGCATCCGGGGAGGCGGCGATCTTCCCCGCGATGACCGCGGCGAATCCGCTCGCGAGCACCGCGCCGAGGAGCGCCTGCATCACCGCGCCTCCGAGGTCGTTCTGCAGGTCGGAGGTGGCCGACGCCATGCCGGCGCGGCGCACGGGAGTGCTGCTCGTGAGCGCGCGGCGGGAGGCCGTCATGACGAAGGTCACGCCGATCCCGATCATGAAGAAGCCGAATCCCACCAGCGGGTAGGCCGACTCCTCGCGCCAGAACAGCATGCTGAGCATCGCGACCAGCAGGAACGCGTAGCCGATGAGCATCGTGTCGCGGGTGCCGAGCCGCCCGACGGCGCGAGCCGACAGGGGCGCCGCGAGCATCAGGCTCACCGCCGCGGGAATGACGGCGAGCCCCGTCTGCAGCGGGCTGTACCCCATCACGCTCTGCATGAACTGCTCGCCGACGAACATCGCCCCGCCCAGCGAACCCACCGCGATGAGGCCGCCGACTGCGGGCAGCCAGAAGAGCCGCTGCCGGGCGACGCTCAGATCGAACAGCGGGAATCTGGCGCGCGCTTGCCGCCAGCCGAACAGCAGGAGCAGCACCGCGGCGAGTGCGAGCAGCACCCCGCCGAGGAGTGCGCCGCCGGGCGCGAACACGATGCTGACGCCGAGCACCAGGGCGCCGAGTGCAGATGCGGAGAGCACCCCGCCCACGTGGTCGACGGGGGTGTTCGACTCGGCGACGTGCGAGGGCACGAAGCGGAGCACGAGCACGAACGCGACGGCGGCGATCGGGGTGCTGAGCATGAACACCCAGTGCCAGCTGGTGAGCACCAGCACGAGGCCCGCGAGGATCGCGCCGGCAATGGTGGCCATGCTCGAAACGCTCGACCAGATCGCGATGACGCCCGTGCGGCCGGAGCCCTTCACCCAGAGCGCGGTGATGAGCGAGAGCGTGGTGGGGAATGCCATGCCGCCGGCGAGCCCCACCAGCACCTGCGCGACGATCAGCATCTCGACCGACGCCGACAGGCTGGAAAGCGTGCTGGCCGCGAGCGTGCTCGCGATCCCGATGAGCAGCATCTGCTTGCGGCCGTAGCGATCCGCCACCGCACCGAGATAGAGCACCGAGACCGACAGCCCGAGGCCGGTCGCGAGCGCGACGAGATTGAGCGCGGTCTGCGACGCGCCGAACTGCCGGCCGATATCGGGGACGGCGATGCCGGCGACGACGGTGTTGATGTTGCAGACGGTGGCGGCGAAGAGGAGCGCGACGAGCGTGCCCCGGGCCCGCGGGGGCGCATCGACCCCGGTCGTATCGGATGTCTCGGTCGCGGCTTCCACGGGGCTCCTCCGTCTCGCGCCCGGTCGCACGACCGTCGCGGCACCAGTATTCCGCATCGTCGGCGCGAAGCCCATCCGGCGGATCGGCCGGCGCCCCTGGCTCAGTGCCCGGCTCAGCTCACGGCGACGCCGAAGAGCATGCCGATCGCGTAGGTGGCCGCCATGGTAGCCGACCCCATGACCACGTTGCGCAGGATCGCGCGGCCTCGCGGCGCCCCGCCGAGCACGGCGCTGATCCACCCCGTGAGCAGCAAGCCGAGCACGACCGCCACGGCCGCAATCCACACTCGATGCTCGCCGAAGGGCAGCAGGATCATGATGAGCGGGACCAGCGCCCCCACAGTGAACGAGATGAACGACGAGACCGCGGCTGCCCACGGGCTCGTGTACTCGTCGGGGTCGATGCCGAGTTCGACCTCGGCATGGGCGGCGAGCGCGTCCTTCGCGGTGAGTTCCTCCGCAACCTGGTGCGCAAGATCGGGCGATAGCCCGCGTTCGCGGTAAAGCCCGGCGAGCTCCTCCAGCTCCTCCGCAGGCATCTCGGCGAGCTCGCGCCGCTCCTTCGCGATCAGTGCGCGCTCGGTATCGCGCTGCGTGCTCACCGAGACGTACTCGCCGCCCGCCATCGAGAAGGCGCCCGCGACGAGGGCCGCGATGCCCGCGGTGGCGATCGCGAGCACGTTGTTCGGCGTGGCCCCGGCCACGCCGATGACCACGCCCGCCGTCGACACGATGCCGTCGTTCGCGCCGAGCACTCCGGCCCGCAGCCAGTTGAGGCGCTGTCCGATGTTCTGCCCGTGGGCTTCGCCGGGGTGGGACTGCGACGCGGGGGCGGTGGGCACGGGTTCGCTCATGCTCATATCCTGCCCCCTGCCGCAGCGGCCCGCAACGGAGGCGAGCCTGCCCTCAGACGATTGGGTCGTCGCCCGCCCGCAGCCGCTCACGAGGTATTCGTCCGGCCAGCACCGGTGAGGGGCGCCGGAGCGGGCCCGGTGTCAGTTCTCGATTTGGTCACAACTTCGAGGTGCGGGCTTCGGGACGTTCTACCGTGTATGGCATGTCGCCCGCCCCTGACTTCGCAGACCTGCGCACCGCGCTGCTCCTGTGCGCGGGAGCGGTCTGCGCCGCCCTCCTCGCGGGCTGCGCGGCGACCGAGACGGCGCCTCGGCAGACCGACTCCGCTCAGGAACAAGAGCAGGAGCCGGAGCAGTCTGAGCCGATGGGGCTCGAGGAGACCGACTTCGGCAATCTCACCTGGACGTTTCGGCCGGGCGGAAACACACCGGAAACGGTGCAGTTCGATCTCGTCGACGGCGCCTTCGATGACGGAATGGTGAGATACGAGCTCGGTGAGATCGTCTCGGCCGAGCTCACAGGAGACGATCGCATGGATGCGGCCGTGCAGATCACCCGCCTCGACGGGAACGCGATCGATGAGCAGTGGTATCTCTGGATCGCGGGAGATGACGGCCCGGTGCAGCTCACGCTCCCCGTTGCGAGAATGTCTCGCTGCGGCACCGCCACGCACTCGGTCACCGCAGTGGAGTCAGGCGGAGTGCAGATCCACGAGTCCCGCCGCAACATCGGCGAGGAGGCTCTCGCCTGCGCTGATATCGGCAGCGACGAGCGCACCCGCATCGTCCACGCGGTCGAGGCCGGCAGCATCGGCGAGTGGTGGCCGGTGCAGACTGACCCGGTGTCGGGTTTCGGGGGGCTCTGCCCGACGGCTGCGGACTACGAGACGGTATCGTACGACGGCGTCCTCCGCCCCGCTCCGGACGTCTCGGTCGACGGCGGCGCGACCGACGGGCCCGCGCAGGTGTTCGGGCTCGAGCCGTGGCCCGTGTACGGCGAGCCGTTCCCCGGCTGGGTGCTCCTCGGCGTCAAACAGGACGACGTGATGAGCTGCGCGTGGACGGAATCACCGTAGCCACCGGTTTTTTGCGGAGGAGACTTCGCCGAGACTCCGGAAGCCGCTTAGCCGGTCAAGCTGAGCAACGAAAAGAGGCCACCCAGATAGGTGGCCTCCCAGACGAACTCTGACAGCGCGTGATGCGAATGCTCTGGTGGAGCCGCGGGGAATCGAACCCCGGTCCACTTCGACGATTCCGTGCCTTCTACGAGCGTAGTTCGTGCAAACGTTCTACTCGGCCCCGTTCTTTGTCACGAACACCTAGAACGACAGGCCCAGTCTCAGTGAAAGTCCCGATGCGCCCTGAGACACGACGCACCAGCAAGCCCCCTAGATGACGCCAGGAAACCGGGGCGGAGGCCCACCCGACCTGACGGACTCGGTCTCGTGCTTAGGCAGCGAGAGCGAAGTCGGTGCGCTTAGCGTTGGCACCTATGGTTTGCGAAGGGCGTTTACGAGATAACTCCGCGTCCTCGGCCCGCTTCTCACAGTCTCAAAATCGACGTGTCGAAACCGATCGGCCCCGTGTGCGCCGCAGGCGGCGCGAGCACCCTGGGGTGCAGCTTCGGGACATTCGCATCACGCGCTGTTGAATTGTCAATCCGGGGTGATCCCGGCCCTACAGGATATCACCGTCGGGTCGCTCTGCATAGCCGCGGGCGACACGCTCGCGCAGCATCCCCGGCTCGAGGCCGAGCGCCCACTCGCACACGTCGGCCACGAAGTGCACGTACGCGGCGTGCTCGAAGGGGGCCGGATCGTTGGCGTAGGAGCCGAAGCCGTCGACTGCCATGAAGATGCGCACGCAGGCCTCGAAGGGATCCTCGACGGTGAAGACACCATCGGCGCACCCCGCATCGATGACCTCGGCCAGCCGGCCGCGGTCGAGGCCCTCCTGCTCCCCGATGGCGTCGGCGAGCGCCGGCGTGAATCTGGCGAGGTGCCGGGCGTTCAGCCAGAGCCGCGAGAAGCCCTCCTCTTCGAACTGCATGCGCTGCACGAAGACCACCAGCCGATCGAGGGGGTCCCCGTCCGACAAGAACAGGCGATCCCGCTCCCCCGCGATGGCGAGCACGAACGCCGCCACGACGAGATCCTCGGCAGCCGGGAAGTAGTGGCTGATGAGGCCGGGCCGCACACTGAGGCGGTCGGCGACGGCGCGCAGCGTGATGCGTTCGAGCCCCTCTTCCAGGGCGATGCGCGATGCCTCGGCGAGGATCTCGGCGCGCCGCTCCTCGGGCTGCTTCCGTACCCGCGATGGACCCCGCGAGGGCTCGGGGACCGCGCCGGATCCCTCTGGCCGCGCCGCCGTCGGCTCTCCGCTTGACACCATGAGCATCATCCTATTGGATAGGTGACCAACAGAGTCCATTGGCCCCATGACCAATAGCAGCGCTGCTCACATGCCACCAGCAATGATGCTCGGGACTCCGCCGAGAGGATCCTCACCCGTGTCCAACGACCCCGCCGTCGCCCCCCACGAGTTCACCGACGTCGCCACCCACCCGGAGACCCGCGGCATCGAGCTCGTCGCGCCGTCCGAGCGCCACGGGCGCGCCCGCGATCTCTTCGCGGTCTGGGCCGCGCCGAACGTCAGCGTGCTGAACTTCACCATGGGCGCCACGCTCACCGTGGTGCTCGGGCTCGAGATCTGGCAGGCCATCCTCGTGATCATCGCCTCCTCGCTGCTCTGGGTGTTCCCCGGCATCGTCGCCATCAGCGGCCCCTCGGCGGGCACCTCCGGCTCCGTCATCACCCGCGCGATCTACGGCGTGATCGGCAACAAGTTCGTCATCGCCTTCTACGGCTGGTTCATCTCCGGCGTCTTCCTCGCCCTCAACTGGGTCGCCTCGACGTTCATGGGCGCCGAGCTGCTGCGCCGCATGGGCATGGAGAACGAGACGCTCAACATCGTGCTCGTGAGCCTCGTAGTGTCGGCGATCACCGTACTGGTCGCGGTCTACGGCCACGCGCTGATCCTGCGCGCCTACACCGCGATCACCGCGGTGCTGCTCGTCATCTTCGTGGTGGTCGTCGGCTACATCCTGCCGCACATCGACTGGGGCTTCACGCAGCCCGAGCCGCTCGAGGGCGTGGGTCTTTGGTCGTCGATGGCGATCGGCTTCGCGATCCTCGCCTCCACCCCCCCCTCTCCTACTCGAACAGCGCCGATCTCGCCCGCTACCTGCCGCGCGAGACCAAGCCCTCCCACATCATCGCCGCGACGGCGCTCGGCGGCGCGACCCCCTGCATCGTCTTCACCTCGTTCGGCGCGCTGCTCGGCGGCGCCGTCAGCCCCGAGGATCTCGCCTTCGGCATCGAATACCCGCTGCTCGACATGGTGCCCGCCTGGTTCGGCCCGATCTTCGTGCTCGGCGTCATCGTCAACACGATCGCCCTCAACGGCATGACCACCTACACCTCGAGCATGGTCTTCCAGTCGATCGGCATCCCGATCAAGCGCATCCCCTCGGCCGTGCTGGTGGGCATCCTCGGCACCATCTTCACCGTCGTGCTCGCGCTGTCGACGAGCCTCATCGACGCGGTGAACCTCATGCTGCAGTTCCTGCTCATCATCTCGGCGCCGACCATGACCGCCTACGTCACCGACATCATCATGCGGCGCAACCGATACAGCGGCTTCGACCTGTTCGACGAGACGCGCACCGGCGCGTTCTGGTACACCGGCGGCTTCAGCATCGGCGGCCTGGTGTCGGTGATCGCGGGCGGCGCGGCGACCGCGCTCTTCCTGTCCACCGACATCTGGACCGGCCCGCTCGCGGAGGCGATCGGCTACATCGACCTGTCGGTGCCCGCCGGCATGATCGTCACCGCGGTGCTCTACACGGTCCTGGGCCGTCGCCGCATCACCGAGCAGCTCGCCCAGCACGAGGCCGAACAGACCGAGCAGGTCGCGGCGTGACCGGCCTCACCGGCGCCCACCCGCCCCGCTTCCCCGGAGCGGAGCCCGGGCAGCCCCACCTCGACAGCTGGCAGGAGGCGCCGCAGAACCGCTGGGCGTTCGCCCACCTCGGCGAGCTGCTCCCGTCGGCGACGATCTCCCGCCGCCCGCCCGCGGTGCCCCTCGCAGCGCTCGTGCGCCTCGACGCGCTCACCCCGCAGATGCCCGATCTGCAGGCGCGACTCGAGCAGACCTACACCAACGCGTTCCTCGTGCTGCGCGGCGCCGAAGTGCTGGCCGAGTACTACGCACCGGGCTTCGCGGCCGACGATCGGCACCTCCTGATGAGCGTCTCGAAGTCGCTGTGCGGCACGGTCGTGGGGGCGCTGGTGGACGAGGGGCGGATCGATCCGGCACAGCCGGTCACGACGTATGTGCCCGAGCTCGCCGGTTCCGTCTACGACGGCCCGCAGGGCGATCCGAACGCCCCGCGGGTGACGGTGCAGCAGGTGCTCGACATGGAGATCGCGATCGACTACAGCGAGGACTACGTCGATCCCGCTTCCGAGGTGCAGACGCACGACCGCTCGGCCGGCTGGCGCTCGCGCCGCGCGGGGGACCCCGCCGACACCTACGAGTTCCTCACCACGCTGCGCGGCAACGGCGCCACGGGCGAGTTCCAGTACTGCTCGGCGAACACCGACGTGCTCGCCTGGGTGATCGAGCGCGTCACGGGGCTGCCGTACGCCGAAGCGCTCTCGACGTACCTGTGGTCGAAGCTCGACGCGGATCGCGACGCTACGATCACGGTCGATTCGGCGGGCTTCGGGTTCGCGAACGGCGGCGTCTCGTCCACGGCGCGCGACCTCGCCCGCGTGGGCCGCATGATGCTCGACGGGGGCGTCGCTCCCGGCGGCCGCGTGGTCTCGGAGGCGTGGGTGCGCAGTGTGATGGCCGGCGGATCGCGCGAGGCCATGACCTACGAGGGCTTCACGGGCGCCTTCCCCGAGGGCAGCTACACGCGCCAGTGGTGGTGCACCGGCAACGAGCGCGGCAACGTGAGCGGGATCGGGATCCACGGCCAGAACCTGTGGCTGGAGCCGCAGACCGACTCGGTGATCGTGAAGCTCTCGACGTGGCCGGATCCCGACACGGAGCACTGGCACGGCCTGCAGAGCGGCGTGCTGCTCGACGTGAGCCGCGCCCTCGACGCGGTGGCCTGACGGCAGGGCGGATCCGCCCAGAATCGCGACTGCGCCCCACCCGGGTGAGCGCCGCTCCGACACGCTGTCGAGTGGACGGGCTCACCGGGGATGGGCGCAGTCGTTGGCGGGCTACTCCCCCAGACGGTTGCGGGCGCGCATGGCGCGCTCTGCCTCGCGTTTGTCCTGCTGTTCGCGCAGGGTCTGCCGCTTGTCGTACTCTTTCTTGCCCTTCGCGAGGGCGATCTCGACCTTCGCGCGACCGTCGAGGAAGTAGAGCCGCAGCGGCACGATCGTCATGCCGCCCTCGCGGGTCTTCTGGTAGAGCTTGTCGATCTGCTGTCGGTGCAGCAGCAGCTTGCGCTTGCGGCGCGGGGCGTGGTTGGTCCACGAGCCGTTGAGGTACTCGGGAATGTAGGCGGCGTCGAGCCAGGCCTCTCCCCGCTCGATGAAGACGTAGCCGTCGACGAGCGAGGCGCGGCCCATGCGCAGCGACTTCACCTCGCTGCCGGTGAGCACCATGCCGGCCTCGTAGGTGTCGAAGATGTGGTACTCATGCCGCGCCTTCTTGTTCGAGGCGATCAGCTTCTCGCCGGTCTCCTTGGGGCTCATGTCACATCCTCTCTGCGCACCGGGGTCTGGATCCGCGCACAAGCGCGAAGATCCAGCCTAGCGCACCCGCAGCCTCGGCGAGCACGACTGATGCAGCGAGACGGACTGCTCCAGAGGTGCTGGAACAGTCCGTCTCGCTGAAACGCTCAGTCTCGCCGCACGGCGATGCGGGCCGCGAGCCCGCTACACGCGCAGGTAGCGGGTGATCGCGATCTTCGCGGCGATGGCCGAGAGCAGCACGCCCACGAGCACGAGCACCGGTGGCACGATGAGCGACTGCTCGACCGTGATGTAGCTCGTGAACGGCACCTCACGCGCCAGGAAGCCCTGCACGAAGAATCGCACGATCCCCACGGAGGCGGCCCCCGCCAGCACCGCTCCGACGAGCGCGGCGATGATGCCCTCCAATATGAAGGGGGTCTGGATGAAGCGGTTCGATGCGCCCACGAGGCGCATGATCCCGATCTCCCGTCTGCGAGAGTACGCGGAGAGGCGGATCGTGGTCGAGATGAGGAGCATCGCGGCGACGAGCATGAGCCCCGCGATCGCGATGGCCGTGTAGCTCGCGACACCGAGGAACAGGAAGATCCGGTCGAGCAGGCTGCGCTGATCGGACACGCTCTGCACGCCGGGGATCCCCGAGAAGGTCTCGGTGACGATGTCGGAGCGCGACGGGTCTTCAAGCTTCACCCAGAAGGTCTGGTTGAGCTGCTCGGGTCGCGTGATGTCGAGGATCGGGTTGCCCTCGAACTGCTTCGTGAACTCGGCGTAGGCCTGCTCGTGGTCGACGAAGAAGTAGTCGTCGACGTAGGGCCGCAGCGTGTCCGACTGCAGGGCGCTCTCGACTGCGGAGATCTCCTCCTCGCCGGCGTCGGTCCCGGAGCAGGTGGCGCTCTGGTCGAAATCGGTGCACAGGTAGATGGCGACCTGCGCGCGGTCGTACCAGAAGGTCTTCATCTGCTGGATCTGCAGCTGCATGAGGATCGCGGCGCCCACGAAGGTGAGCGAAACGAAGGTCACGAGGATCACCGAGATGACCACCGACATGTTGCGGCGCAGGCCGTTCCAGACCTCGCCGAGTACGAGTCCTGCTCTCATCGCGCCGGCCCCACATCCGTCTCGTCGTCGTCTTTTCGGCTGAGTCCGAGGTGTTCGGCGAGGCTGCCGGTCTCGGACATCTGCACAGGATCCATCGGACGTCCGGGATCGAGGAATCCGGGGATCCGGCGCGCCTGCGGGCCGTCGGCGCGCACGGTGTCGTCGTCGACCTCCGGGTCGGGCTCGCCGAAGGGCTGCGGCTCCTCGAAGACGGACGCCTCGCGAGGCGGCGACGGGGGCACCACCGGACGGGGTGCGACCGGGCGGGCGGCTTCGGCGGCCGGCTGCGCGGCCTCGGCGGCGGGAGCCGGAGCGGCGGGCTGCGCGGGCTCGGCGGGGGCCGGAGGCATCGGGGGCGCGACGGGGGTGGCGCTCGGCGCCGGGTGGCGCACCGGCTCGGCGAGGCCGGCCGGCGTCGCGGGGCCGGCGGCGGGGTCTCCGCCGTCCTCCGGTGCCAGCGCGGCGCGCACGACCGCCTCGGTGGTGCGCAGCACCTGCACGCCCTCCTCCGAGAGGTCGGCAACGGGGATCGAAGCGGTCTGGCCGTAGCCGCCGCCCACTTCGTCGCGCACCACGACGCCTTGGGAGAGCTCGACCACGCGCTGCTGCATGATGTCGACGAAGGTGGCCTCGTGGGTCGCCATCACGACGGTGGTGCCCGAGGCGTTGATGGCGCGCAGCAGCTGCATGATGCCAAGGCTGGTCGCGGGATCGAGGTTGCCGGTGGGCTCGTCGGCGAGCAGGATCGAGGGCTTGTTCACGATCGCGCGCGCGATCGCGACGCGCTGCTGCTCACCGCCGGAGAGCTCGTGAGGGAAGCGCTTGGCCTTGCCGGCGAGCCCCACCATCTCGAGCGTGTCGGGCACCGCCTCCTGGATGAAGCCGCGCGACTTGCCGATCACCTGCAACGAGAAGGCGACGTTGTCGTAGACGGTCTTGTTGGTGAGCAGACGGAAGTCCTGGAACACCGTGCCGAGGTTGCGGCGGAAGTACGGCACCTTGCGCGAAGAGATCTTGCTGAGGTCCTGTCCCAGCACGTGGATCTTGCCGGAGCTCGGCTGATCCTCGCGCAGGATGAGGCGCAGGCAGCTCGACTTGCCCGAACCGGAGGCGCCCACGATGAAGACGAACTCGCCGCGGTCGACCCGCAGGTCGATGCCGTCGAGCGCGGGTTTCGCGGTGCCCCGGTACTTCTTGGTGACGTTCTCGAAGAGGATCATGACGAGACGACCCTACGCCACATGACCTGGAACCGGGCCGAGGCGCGCGGCGCGAAGTCCCCTAGGCGTCGTTCTTGGAGAGCGAGCGCCAGCGGATGCCCGCGGCGATGAAGCCGTCGAGGTCGCCATCGAACACGGCGTCGGGCTGCGACGACTCGTGCCCGGTGCGCAGGTCTTTCACGAGCTGCTGACCGTAGAGGAAGTAGGAGCGGATCTGATCGCCCCAGCTGGCCGTGACCGAGCCCGCGAGCTCCTTCTTCTTCGCGGCCTCCTGCTCCTTCTGCAGCAGCAGCAGGCGCGTCTGCAGCAGGCGCATCGCGGCCGCACGGTTCTGGATCTGAGACTTCTCGTTCTGCATGGAGATCACGATGCCCGTGGGAAGGTGGGTGATGCGCACCGCCGAGTCGGTGGTGTTCACCGACTGGCCGCCGGGGCCGGAGGAGCGGAAGACGTCGACCCGGATGTCGTTCTCGGGGATGTCGACCGCGGTCGCCTCTTCGAGCAGCGGAATCACCTCGACGCCGGCGAAGCTCGTCTGCCGCTTGTCGGCGGAGCCGAAGGGGCTGATGCGCGCGAGGCGGTGGGTGCCGGCCTCGACGGAAAGCGTGCCGAAGGCGTAGGGGGCGTCGATCTCGAAGGTCGCCGACTTGATGCCGGCGCCCTCGGCGTACGAGGTGTCGAGCACCTTGGTCGAGTAGCCGTGCTGCTCGGCCCAGCGCAGGTACATGCGCAGCAGGATCTCGGCGAAGTCGGTGGCGTCGTCGCCGCCCGCGCCGGAGCGGATCGTCACGACGGCGGCGCGCTCGTCGTACTCCCCCGACAGCATCGTCTGCACCTCGAGGTCTTGCACCAGCTTCTCGAGCGCGACGAGCTCGTCTGCGGCCTCCTGCGCCGAATCGGCGTCGTCGGCCTCCTGCGCGAGCTCGATGAGCACCTCGAGGTCGTCGAGCCGGCTCTCGACGGCGCGCAGCTTGCGCACCTGCGCCTGGCGGTGCGAGAGCCCGCTCGTGACCTTCTGCGCAGCGGCGGGGTCGTCCCAGAGATCGGGGGCGGCGGCCTGCTCCTCGAGCTCGACGATCTCCCGCTCGAGCCTCGGCAGGTCGGTGACCGCGGCGATGTCGGCGTAGGTGGCGCGGAGCGCGCGGATGCGGGCGCTGAAGTCAAGATCGAGCATGATCCCCTAGCTTACAGTCCGCCGCCGCGCGGCGACCCGTCTCGTGCGCGCTCGTCAGACCAGCTCGGCGGGCACCGGTGCCGGGGCCGCCGGGCCGCCGCCGTCCCAGGCCCGGCGCAGCACCTCGACGGCGCGGGGCAGGTCGATGCCGGAGACGGCGAAGGGCAGCCGGACAAAGCGCTCGAACACTCCGGGGCTGCCGAACTGCGGGCCGGGCGGGATCCTGAGGCCGAGCCGGGCGGCCTCGCGACTCAGTCTGGTGCTGCGCGCCTCCCCCAGATCGGCCCACACGCTCACCCCGCCCGTCGCCGGCGAGATCCGCCATTCCGGGAGCCGCTGCGCGAGTGCGCCGATGAGCGCCCGGTGACCGGCGGTGATCTCGCGGGAGCGGTCGGCGAGCACCTCGTCGTAGCGTTCGAGGGCGAGCGCGCCGAGCAGCTGCGCCCAGGTGCTCGTGCCGAGGTCGCCGACCACGCGCGCCGCTTCGAGCCGCGCGATGAGCTCGGGCGCCGCGCGGATCCACCCCACGCGCAGCCCGCCCCACACCGTCTTTCCGAGCGAACCGACGGTGAGGATCGCATCGCGCTGATGCGGCTGCGTCGCCGAGGCCGCGAACGGCAGCACGTCCCGTGGTTCGCCGAGCGAGAGCTCCGCGGTCGTCTCGTCGGCGATGACGTAGGTGCCCTGTTCGGCGAGGTTCGTGATGAGGCGCTCGCGCAGCTCGGGCGGCATGCTGAGGCCGGTCGGGTTGTGGTGATCCGGAATCAGATAGGCGAGGCGGGCCGAGGTGCGGCTCGCGATCTCGAGGATGCTCGCGGCGTCGTAGCCGTCGGCGCCGACCGGCAGCTCGGCGACGAGAGCGCCGGCCGAGGCGAGCGCCTTGCGGGCGTGCGGGTAGCTCGGCGACTCGACGAGGCTGCGGTCGCCGCGCCGCAGCAGGGTGCGGGCGATCAGGAAGATCGCGTGCTGGGCGCCGAGGGTCACCATGATCTGCTCCGGCGCCGTGGACAGGCCGCGACGCGTGTAGCGCTCGGCGATGATCGCCCGCAGCGCCGGGTGACCGATGGTGTCGTAGCCGTCGAGCAGGAACGCGTCGGGGTGTTCGGCGAGCGCCCGCTGCCCCAGCTCGGGCAGCCGGCCCCAGGGGCCGGGCGACGCTCTCGTGAGCGTGATCTCCTCGGCGTCGCCGAGGGCCCAGGAGCCGCCGTGTTCGCTCCGGCGGCCGAGCACCACGGTGCCGGAGCCGCGGCGGGATTCGACGACGCGCTCGTCGCGGAGGAGCTGGTAGGCGGCCGCCACCGTGGTGCGGCTCACGCCGAGCTGTTCGGCGAGGGGGCGCTCGGCGGGGAGCACCGAGGCGGGCGGCAGTCGGCCGTCGCGCACGAGGATCGCGATGCTCTCGCTCAGTTCGCGATAGCTGTGGCCGTCGCCGCGCCACGCTCCGAGCAGTTCGTGGAGGCGGCGGGCGGAGAGACGCTGCGCAATCATGAGGCCACTGTAGGCGAATTGGCATCTTGAACACCAGTCCAGTCTGAGGTGGACTGGTCATCATGATCCCGAGACTGCTCCGCCTCGCCCCCGGCCTCCTCCTCTACGGCGTCGCCGACGCGTTCATGGTGCGCGCGGGGATCGGGGTTTCGCCGTGGCTCGTGTTCGCGCAGGGGATCTCGATCCACAGCGGAATCAGTGTCGGTCTCCTCACCAACCTCATCGGCCTCGCGGTGCTGCTGCTCTGGATCCCGCTGCGGCAGCGGCCCGGGATCGGCACCGTCTGCAACATCATGCTCGTCGGCCCCGGCATCGAGCTCGGCCTCTGGCTGCTGCCCGCCCCCGACTCGCTCTGGGTCAGAATCGGCTTCTTCGCCATCGGCCTCGTGCTGCTCGCCGTCGCAAGCGGCATCTACATCGGCGCGCGCCTCGGGCCGGGCCCCCGCGACGGCCTGATGACGGGGATCCACCAACGCTTCGGCACGCCCATCTGGGTGGGCCGCACCGGGGTCGAGGCGACCGTGCTGCTCGTGGGCTGGGCGCTCGGCGGCAACGCCGGCCCGGGCACCCTCGCGTTCGCGCTGCTCATCGGGCCGCTGTGCGGCATCACACTGCCGCTGCTCGACCCCGGAGCGCGGCGCGAACGCCGGGAACGCAGAACTTCCGGGGCCGGGCGCGATGCGCCGCAGCCCCGGAAGCCCGAGTGCGAAACCGACGAAAGCCGCTACTCGACGCCCTCAACGACCTTGTTGTAGCCGGTGACCGGCTGATTCTCGTCGAAGGAGGCGACCTTCTGCCGGAAGCCCTTCGTGATGAAGAGCAGGTAGAGGAAGCCGAGACCCGTCCAGATGAGACCGCCGAGCAGCGCGTGCCCGTCGAGATTCACCCAGAGCAGGCCGGTGAGCGCCGTGCCGAGGAGGGGCATGACGATGTACGTGAAGATGTCCTTCGGGGTGTGCCTGCGACCCTTGCGGATCGCGAACCAGGCGATCACCGAGAGGTTAACGAAGGTGAAGGCGATGAGCGCGCCGTAGTTGATGTAGGCCGCGATCATCTCGAGCGTGAAGGCGATCGCGAGCAGCGAGATCACGCCGGTGAGCACGATGTTGAAGGTGGGGGTGTGCGTCTTCGGGTTGATGTAGCCGAAGACCTTCTTCGGGATGACGTTGTTGCGGCCCATGACGAGGAGCATGCGGGAGACCGAGGCGTGCGAAGCGAGACCCGAGGCGAGCGTCGCAGCGAAGCCTGCGGCCGTGAGCACTGCGGCGAGCACCTTGCCGCCGACGAACTCGCCGATGATCGGCAGCGTCGAGTCCTCGACGAACTGCATGTCGCCGCCGGGGGCGAACTCGTTCCAATCCGGGAAGCGCTGCTGCGTGAAGTAGCCGGCGACCAGGAAGATGGCGCCGCCGAGCACCACGGTGAGCAGGATCGCCTTCGGCATGATCTTCGGCGTCTTCGCCTCCTCCGCGTACATGGTGACCGCGTCGAAGCCGATGAACGAGAAGCAGACGATCGTGGCGCCCGCGAGCACCGCGCCGAACTCGACGCCGTTGTGGAAGAACGGCTGCACGGTGACGACGCCGCCCACGCCGGCGCCGCCGGCGAGCTGCACGACCACCATGACCACGAACACGGCCATGACCGCGATCGAGAACACCAGCAGGATCATGTTCACGTTCGAGGTGCCGCGCATCGTGAGGTAGATGATGCTCGTCACGAAGACGACGTAGAGGATCACCCAGACCCAGCCGGGCACCGCAGGGAAGAACGCCTCGAGGTAGCTGCGGATGATGAGGCAGTTCACCATCGGGAGCAGCATGTAGTCGATGAGCGCGGTCCAGCCCACGAGGAAGCCGACGTTCGGATGCATCGACTCGCGGGCGTAGGTGTAGGCGGAGCCCGCGCTCGGGATCGCACCGGCGATCTTGCCGTAGCTGATCGCGGTGAAGATCATCACGATGAGCGCGACGGCGTAGGCGAGCGGCACCACGTTGTTCGTGTCGCGCGCGACGAGGCCGAAGGTGTCGAACACCACCGTGGGTGTCATGTATCCGAGGCCGAGGCCCACGATGGCCCAGAGGCCGAGGCTCCGCTTCAGGGACCCGCCGCGCTTGGCGGCAGGCATCAACGTCTTCGTCATGTGCTCTCCGAGTCTCCGGTGGTCGCTCGGGCGGTCCGCCTCGATGCGACACGATGTGCGGCGGGGTCGCGCCCCGCCAGGGAATCATCCTGCACCCGATGCACCCTCGGCGCAAAAACGACCGGTTCCCACCGCAGATTCTGCGGCGGGAACCGGTCGTATTGTGCGAGACGCGGCCTCTACCGCCGCGCCAGCCGCTTCTGCTTGTTGATGTTCACCATCTGCACGATGATCACGAGCAGCAGGGCCCCGATGAACACGATCGACGCGAGCACGTTCGCCTGCGCCGGCACGCCCTTGAGCGCTGAGACGTAGATGAACTTCGGGAAGGTGGTCGCCGTGCCCGAGTTGAAGTTCGTGATGATGAAGTCGTCGAACGACAGCGCGAAGGAGAGCAGTGCGGCCCCGATGATGCCGGGGAGCAGCATCGGGAAGGTGATCCGCCAGAACACCTGCGCGGGCGAGGCGTAGAGATCCCGCCCCGCCTCCTCGATCGCGGGGTTGAGGCTCGCGACGCGGGCCTTCACCGCGACCACTACGTACGAGATGCAGAACATCGTGTGGGCGAGGATGATCGTGCCGATGCCCTTCTCGACGCCCACGAGCAGGAACTGCGCGGCGAGGCCCGCGCCGAGCACGACCTCGGGGGTCGCCATCGGCGTGAAGAGCAGCAGGCTCACCGTCGAGCGGCCCTTGAACTTGAAGCGCACGAGGGCGATCGCGATCATGGTGCCGAGGGTGGTTGCGATGACCGTGGCCACCACGCCCACGAGGATGCTGTTGCCGAATGCCTGGCACACCTGCGGGGCGCCGCAGGGGTTCTGCCAGTTGTCGAGCGTGAAGCCGCGCCAGATGATGTTGTTGCGTCCCGCGTCGTTGAACGAGAACAGGATCACGTGGGCGATCGGCAGCAGCAGGTAGATCAGGGTGATCGCGGCGATCACCGGCACGAACGCCTTGCCGAGACTGAAATTCTTCACAGCAGGTCCTCCGCCCCGCTCTTGCGCACATAGGTGGCAACGAGCACGAGGATGATGAGCATGAGCATGATCGAGAGCGCAGCCGCCATCGGATAGTTCTGGGTCTGCAGGAAGTTCGACTCGATCACGTTGCCGATCATCGTGGTGCCGGTGCCGCCCAGGAACTCGCGGGAGGCGTTGACGTAGTCGCCGGACATCGGGATGAAGCTGAGCAGGGTGCCCGATACGACGCCCGGCATCGACAGCGGCAGCGTGATCTTGCGGAACGTCGTCACCGGCGAAGCGTAGAGATCGGATCCGGCCTCGAGCAGGCGCAGATCGAGCGCCTGCAGCGACGCGAACATCGGCAGCACCATGAACGGGATGAAGTTGTAGATCAGACCGAAGATCACCGAGAAGTGGGTACCGATGAGATCGCTCGGCAGGATCGACTTCCAGGCGAGGGTCCGCAGCAGGAAGCTGATGAAGAAGGGCGCGACCACGAGGATCAGCAGCACCCCCTGCAGCATCGGCTTCGAGCGCACCTTCACGCCGATCAGGTAGGCCAGCGGGTAGCTGATCAGCAGGCCGACGATCGTGGCGGTGAGGGCGTACACGAAGGAGCGCAGCAGCTGCGGCCAGTACTCCTGCATCGCGGTCCAGTAGTTGGAGAACTGGGCGGCGGCCACGTACTGGCCGATGCCGCCGCTCTCCGCGGGGGCCTGGAGCGAGGTGAGCGCGAGCTGCACGAAGGGGGCGACGAAGAAGAGCAGCATGTAGGCGATGCCCGGTGCGAGCAGCACCAGCGCCATGAGGCCCTTCCGACTCGGATGCTGCTCGACGACTTTCGAGCTGCCGGAGAACGCGGTGAATGCCATGTGCGCTCCCTACTCGGTGAGGCTCGCCTGCGTGGCGATCGCCTGCGTCGAGAAGTCGGCGGTGAGCGCGCCCGTGTCGAGACGGTCGTCGGCGAGGCCGAAGGTGTGCTCGACGTGCCAGCTCAGCCAGACCTCCTCGCCGAGGCTCGCGGCGGGGCCGGCTTCGACGTTCTGCGAGAAGACCTCGACGGCGCCCGCGCCGGGCACCTCGACGGTGTACTCGGTGCTGACGCCGATGAAGGAGACATCGGTGATGCGGCCCGGGCCGAGCACGTTCTTCCCCGCGACGTCGCTCGGCGCCTCGCGGTGCAGACGCAGCTTCTCGGGTCGCACGCCGATGGTGATCGCGCCGCTGTCGCGCTCGGTGCGCGTTCGGGGCACCGTGATCCGCGTGCCGAGCAGGTCGGTGTGGATCGCCGTGTCGGTGCCGTCGACGACGTCGACGGCGAACAGGTTCGACTTGCCGAGGAAGTTCGCCACGAACACGGTGCGCGGCAGCTCGTACAGCTCTTCGGGGGCGCCCATCTGCTCGATGCGGCCCTTGTTCATCACCGCGACGGTGTCGGCCATGGTCATGGCCTCCTCCTGATCGTGGGTGACGTGGAGGAAGGTGAGGCCGACCTCCTGCTGGATCTGCTTGAGCTCCTGCTGCATCTGTCGACGCAGCTTGAGGTCGAGCGCGCCGAGCGGCTCGTCGAGCAGCAGCAGCGCGGGGCGGTTCACAATGGCCCGCGCGAGCGCGACGCGCTGCTGCTGGCCGCCGGAGAGCTGCGCCGGCTTGCGGTCGGCCACGTGGTCGAGCTCGACCAGCTTGAGCGCCTCATGGGCCTTCGCCACCGGATCGCCGACCTTGCGGCGGCGCAGACCGAAGGCGACGTTCTCGAGGATCGACATGTGCGGGAACAGCGCGTACGACTGGAACACCGTGTTGACCTGGCGCTTGTGCGGCTTCAGCGACGTCATGTCCTTGCCGCCGATGAGGATCTTCCCCTCGGTCGGGTCTTCGAGGCCGGCGACCATGCGCAGCGTGGTCGTCTTGCCGCAGCCCGAGGGACCCAGCAGCGCGAAGAACGAGCCTGCGGGGATCTTCAGGTCGAGGTTCTCGACCGCGGTGAAGCCGGGGTACCGCTTCTGGATGCCGACGAGTTCGAGGTCGGCGCCGGACGTTGCGAGTGAGTTGTCTGCCATGTCTACAGCCCCAGCACGTTCTGGAAGGCAGACGAGTAGCGGTTGTCCTCTTCTGCGGTGAGGCTGCGGAACGAGTGCAGGTTCTCCCAGTCCTTCTCGCTCGGGAAGATGAGCGGGTTGTCGGCGTTCTCGGGGTTGACCTCCTGCATCGCCTCCTGCGTGCCCTTCACCGGCGGCACGAAGGTCACGTAGTTGGCGACCTCCGCCATCACCACGGGGTCGTAGTAGTAGTCGATCATCTGCTCGACCTTCTCCTTCGCCTCCGCGGAGGTGCCGTTGGGCACGGTGAAGGAGTCTGCCGCGATCATGCCGCCAGACTCGGGGATCTCGAGGGTCCACTGGTTGTCGTTCTCGGTGTTCAGCATGACGACGTCACCGGTCCACGCCATCGCGGCGAGTGCGTCGCCGGTGATGAGGTCCTGGGTGTAGCTGTTGCCCTTCACGTTGCCGATCTGGCCGCTCTTCAGGCCGTCGTCGAGCCATGCGAGGGCCTCGTCGAACTCCTTGTCGCCCCAGGCGCCCGCGGGATCGTAGCCGAGACCGGCGAGCACCATGCCCATGGTGTCCCGCATCTCGCTCAGCACCACGACCTTGCCCTTGAGCTCGGGCCGGAGGAAGTCATCGAGGGTCTTGATGCCGTCCGGGACCGCCTCGGTGTTCCACACCCAGCCCGAGGCCGGGAGCTGCCACGGGATCGAGAACTTGCGGCCGAGGTCGACGTCGAGCGCCTCCCACTGCGCGTCGACGAGGTTGGCCTTCACATTGGGGAGATTGGCGTAGTCGAACTCCTGCACCTGCCCTGCGTCGATGAGACGGGCGTTCATCCAGTCGGTGAAGGTGATGACGTCGTAGCCGGTGTGCTGGTCGAGCTTCAGCTGATCCTTGATCTTGCCGTAGAAGGTGTTGTTGTCGTCGATGTCCTCGATGTAGTCGACGTTGAAGCCGGCCTCCTCCATGAAGGCGTCGAGCGAGGGGTAGGAGCCGGTCGCCTCGTCGAAGTCGAGGTAGTAGGTCCAGTTGCCCCAGACGATGCCGTCTCCGCCACCGCCACCGCCGCTGCCGCCGGAGCAGGCGGAGAGCCCGAGCGCGCCCGCGCCCGCGGCTCCGACTGCGGCGCCGCGGAGCAGCTGACGTCGGTTGAACTGCGCACCGCGGAGCATCTGGACGATATTGCGGACGATCGGATCTTCGGGCTGACGGGCCATGAGCATCTCCCTTGGTTCTCACGGGTGGGACCGGCAACGCGAAACGGCTGCATTGCCGGGTGTGACCATGAGAATGGCATAGAGAACGTATCGATGCCAAGCCCCCACCCCGTGATCGGGCATTTCGTCACGAAACGGTTACATCCTGTTGGCGAAACCGTGATTTCCGGCAGGGATCCGCCGCCCGATCCGCGCATTCCGAAGCACCGCTTCCCGTTCCATCGCCCTCGTTGATACAGTGCTGTCATACTCCTCCCGCACGCACGAGGAACCCCGCTCCCCCGCGTCGCGAAGCGGAGATAAGCAGGATTTCCCACGCTTTTCTTCGGATTCCTTTGCTATTTCAGCCTTTCACTGCAAGAATCAGTGGCGTGAGCAGCAAACGCACTTCGCCAGCGCTCGACGCGACGTCGAAGGCGATCATCGAACAGCTTCAGCGCGATGGTCGCCGATCGTACGCGGAGATCGGCAAGGCGGTCGGCCTCAGCGAGGCCGCCGTGCGACAGCGCGTGCAGAAGCTCACGGATGCCGGGGTCATGCAGATCGTTGCAGTGACCGACCCGATGCGACTCGGCTTCAGCCGACAAGCAATGCTCGGCATCCGCGTTTCCGGCGACACCAGGGTCGTCGCCGATCGTCTCGCCGAGATGCCGGAGATCAGTTACGTGGTACTCAGCGCTGGCTCCTTCGACATCCTCGCCGAGGTTGTCTGCGAGGACGACGACGGTCTCATCGAACTGCTCAACGAGAAGATCCGCAAGATCGAGGGCGTAGCAGCGACCGAGAGCTTCGTCTACCTCCAACTCACCAAACAGAAATACGACTGGGGAACACGATAACCATGTCCTACGATCCCACTGCAGCCGTGGATGCCGCCGCGCTCCAGGCTTCGGCCCGCAACCACATGTGGCCGCACTTCACCAACCGCAAGGTGCTCAACGACGGCATCCCCGTCATCACCCGCGCCGAGGGCCACCACATCTACGACGCCGCAGGCAAGCAGTACATCGACGGCCTCGCTGGCCTGTTCGTCGTGAACGCCGGCCACGGCCGCGAGCGCATCGTCGAGGCTGCCGCCAAGCAGATGAAGCAGCTCGACTTCATGCCGCTGTGGTCCTACGCGCACCCCGCCGCCGTCGAGCTGTCGGAGCGCCTCGCTTCCTACGCGCCCGGCGAGATGAACAAGGTCTTCTTCACCACCGGTGGTGGCGAGGCCGTGGAGTCGGCGTTCAAGCTTGCCAAGCACTACTGGAAGATCCAGGGCAAGCCCATGAAGCACAAGGTCATCTCGCGCTCGGTCGCCTACCACGGCACCCCGCAGGGCGCCCTGGCCATCACCGGCATCCCCGACATGAAGAAGTTCTACGAGCCGCTGACCCCCGGCGGTCACCGCGTGCCCAACACGAATTTCTACCGCGCCGAGGAGATGGGCGCTCCCTCGAACGACCTCGAGGCCTTCGGCCAGTGGGCCGCGAACCGCATCGAAGAGGCCATCCTCTTCGAGGGCCCCGACACCGTGGCCGCCGTCTTCCTCGAGCCGGTGCAGAACTCGGGCGGCTGCTTCCCGCCTCCCCCCGGCTACTTCAAGCGCGTGCGCGAGATCTGCGACCAGTACGACGTGCTGCTCGTCTCGGATGAGGTCATCTGCGCCTACGGCCGCATCGGCGACTTCTTCGCGTCGAAGGCCCTCGGCTACGAGCCCGACATCATCACCTCGGCCAAGGGCATCACCTCGGGCTACGTGCCCCTGGGCGCCATGATCGTCTCGGACAAGGTCTCCGAGCCCTTCAACTCGACGGAGAACACCTTCTACCACGGCTTCACCTTCGCCGGTCACCCGGCGGCGGCTGCCGCGGCGCTCGCCAACTTCGACATCTTCGAAGAAGAGGACCTCAACGGCCGCGTGCGCGAGAACAGCCCGCTGTTCCGCGCCGAGCTCGAGAAGCTCCTCGACATCGACATCGTCGGTGACGTGCGCGGCGAGGGCTACTTCTTCGGCATCGAGCTGGTGAAGGACAAGGCCACCAAGGAGACCTTCAACGAGGAGGAGTCGGATCGACTCCTGCGCGACTACCTGTCGCCCGCGCTGTGGGAGGCCGGTCTCTACTGCCGCGCCGACGACCGTGGAGACCCCGTCATCCAGCTCGCTCCCCCGCTGACCATCGGTCCGGCCGAGTTCGCCGAGATCGGCGGCATCCTCCGCAGCGTGCTGAAGGACGCCTCCTCGAAGATCTGATCTCGAGCGCTCAGGAGCCCCTGATCCGGGCTCGAAGCCCCCTCGCCTCCGGCACCACCGCCGGCGGCGAGGGGGCTTTCGCGTGCCCGCCCGGCCCCGTCCGCGACACGCCGGAGCGGGACCGGCGACAGATTTCCCGCGGTCACCCGTCTATATCTATGGCAGGCTCGCGCTCTACCCCCCCCCTGAGCGCCGGCCTGTGCTCCGGCATCGAGCTTCCCCCCCGGAAGCCCGGAGCGCGAGGCGACCGACATTCATGCCCGATGGCGGTCGCCTCGCCACTCTCCGCCCCCGCACACGCAGAAGCGCCCCGCTCCTCCGAGGAGGTGCGGGGCGCTTCGCAGTAAGCCTGAGCGGCGATCGCTTAGCGGCGAAGGCCCAGACGCTCGATGAGCGAACGGTAGCGCGCGATGTCGACGTTCTGGAGGTAACCCAGCAGACGACGGCGCTGGCCGACGAGCAGGAGGAGGCCACGGCGCGAGTGGTGATCGTGCTTGTGGGTCTTCAGGTGCTCGGTCAGATCCTTGATCCGCTGCGAGAGCATGGCAACCTGCACCTCGGGGGAACCGGTGTCACCGGGCTTGGTCGCGTACTCTTCGATGATCGCCTTCTTGACTTCTGCTTCCAGTGCCATAGGGATCCCCTTCCTCTTGCTGCGCGGCGCCGTCAGCGGGGTGCTGGGGCTCTCTTTATCCGCGGCCGTTCAACGGCAACCTGTACATCCTAGCACCTTTGCCGCCCCGGGCTTTCTCGACGTCGTGTTCCGGCTCGCCCTGCACCACATGAACCGGTCGTTCGTATGAGATCTGCCGTCGATATGACGTGCGAGGCGGGTATCGCCATATTCTCGGCAGATTCCATATCGAGGGCCGGGGCCCGAGCGGTCGGATGCATGTGATCGCACCGAAACGCACCCGTGACCCGTCGGTCACACCCCGGAGACGGCGCCGAAACAGCGGCGGCGCACACTTGTCGAACCGACGGCTCACGATTCTCGGGGCCGGTGCAGAGAAAGGCGGCAGCCATGGAACTCACTCCGCAAGACGTGTGGACGCTCGCGAGCACCGCGCTCGTGCTCATCATGACCCCGGGCCTCGCGCTCTTCTACGGCGGCCTGGTGCGCGTGCGCTCGGTCGTGAACATGATGCTCTTCAGCGTGAGCGCGATGGGCGTCGTCGGCGTGCTGTGGATCCTCTTCGGCTACAGCATGAACTACTTCGCCGAGGGCGAGAGCGGCTTCGCCGGCGACCCGTTCAAGGACTTCGGCCTCATCGCCACCGCTCCGGCCGACTTCATCGGCGTGGGCTTCGGAGCCGTGTTCGCGATGATCACGACGGCCCTCATCTCGGGCGCGATCGCGGATCGCGTGGGGCTCGGCTCGTGGGTGCTGTTCGCGGGCGTGTGGGCCACGCTCGTCTACTTCCCCGTCGCGGCCTGGGTGTGGGGAGGGGGGTGGATCCAGAATCTGGGCGGCGTGCTCGGCACCCCCGACGTGATCGACCTCGCCGGCGGCACGGTGATCCACATCAATGCGGGCGCGGCGGCGCTGGCGCTGGCGCTCGTCGCGGGTAAGCGCCTGGGCTTCGGACCGGGATCCCACAAGCCGCACAGCATCCCGCTCGTGACGATCGGCGCCGCGCTGCTGTGGTTCGGGTGGATCGGCTTCAACTCGGGCCTCGCGACGGAGACCGGCGAGGCCGGCCTGATCCTCGTCAACACCCTGGGCGCACCGGCGGCCGGCATCGTGGGCTGGATCGTGGCCGATGTGCTGCGCGGCAAGAAGCCCGGTGTGATCGGCGCAGCGTCCGGCGCGGTCGCGGGGCTCGTGGCGATCACCCCGTCGGCTGCGAATCTGGCGCCGGTGTGGGCGCTGCTGCTCGGGCTCGTCGCCGGGATCGCGTGCGCCTTCGCGATCGAGTGGAAGTACCGCCTCGGCTACGACGACTCGCTCGACGTTGTGGGGCTGCACCTGGTGGCGGGCGTGATCGGCTCGCTCTATCTCGGATTCTTCGCCTTCGACGACGGACTGTTCACGGGCGGCGATGCCGGTCTGCTGCTGGTGCAGACGATCTCGGTGGTCGCGGTGATGGTCTACTCGTTCGTCGTGTCGCTCATCATCGCGCTCGCGGTGAAGATGCTGACCGGGCTGCGGGTGCCCGCCGAGGTCGAGGAGGGCGGCATCGACGCCGTCGCCCACGGCGAGGAGGCGTACGCCTACGAGGTGCCGGCGGGGCGCTGATCCGAGAGGGCGTTAGGCTCGGATCATGACTCCCGCGCAGCCCCACGACGCCCAGCAGCTCGCCCGCATCGCCGCCGACGTCGCCGTCGCTGCGGGCGAGCGCATCCTCGACCTGCGGCGGAGCGGGGTGGCGGTCGCCGCGAGCAAGTCGAGCGAGGTCGACATCGTCACCGAGGCAGACCGAGCCTCGGAGCGGATGGTGGTCGAGGCGCTGCGGGCGGCCCGCCCGGACGACGGCGTGCTCGGCGAGGAGGGCGCGGGCATCGCGAGCACGAGCGGGGTGACCTGGGTGGTCGACCCGATCGACGGCACCGTCAACTACCTCTACGATCTGCCCGCCTATGCGGTGAGCATCGCGGCCACGGTGCCCGATGCGGCGGCGAGCGCCGATGGCCGGCGGGCGATCGCGGGCGCGGTCTTCGCGCCGCGCACGGGTGAGCTGTTCGAGGCGTGGGAGGGCGGCGGATCGCGCCTGAACGGCTCCCCGCTCGTGATCTCGGGCAAGCGCGAGCTGGCGACCGCCCTCGTCGGCACCGGTTTCGGGTACACGTCCGAGCGCCGCGCCGAACAGGCGATGATGCTCGCGCGCGTGCTGCCGCTGGTGCGCGACATCCGGCGATCCGGATCCGCCGCCTACGACATCTGCAGCTTCGCGGCGGGCCGCCTCGACGCCTTCTACGAGCACGGCCTGCAGCCTTGGGACTACGCGGCCGCGCTGCTCATCGCGCGAGAGGCGGGCGCGACGGTGATCGGCGTCGACGATGCCACCGCGCCGGGAGAGCCTGGTTTCTTCGCGGCGGATGCCGAGCTGGTGGGCGAGCTGCGCGGTCTCGTGCTCGGGGGCTGAGCGGATCGGGGCGACCCCGCCAGAATGTCAATGGAAATGACAGTGGCGTGGATCCCCGTCTCCGAGATGTGTGAAGATGGGTGGGAGAAGCGTCGCGTCGGCGACGCAGTTTCCAAAGGAGGGAACATGCTCCGTCAGCCTTCGGACCCCATCGTCCGTGACCTGGTCAACCGCGCCAGAGCCGCCCAGATGAACCGCCGCCAGCTGCTGCGGGGCACCTCGCTCGGCGCCGCGCTGCTCGGCATGGGCTCCCTCGCCGCCTGCGCGGGCCCCAGCGGCCCGGGCGACGGCTCCGGCGGCACCGTGCGCTGGGCCAACTGGACCTACTACCTCGACTACGACGACGAGACCGGCAGCTGGCCGTCGCTCGACGCCTTCATGGAGCAGAGCAACATCCGCGTCGAATACTTCGAGGACATCGACGACAACAAGACCTTCATCGCCAAGATCAAGGATCAGCTGAAGCTGCAGCAGGACATCGGCTACGACGTCATCGTGCCGTCCGACACCACGCTCGTGCGCCTGCTGGAGCAGGACCAGCTCACCGAATTCGACCGCTCGCTCATGCCGAACGTCGACGCGCAGATGATCGACATGGTGCAGCACGCCTCCTTCGACCAGGATCGCAGCTGGTCGATCCCCTACCAGGCCGGCATGACCGGGCTGGTCTACAACACGCAGCTCTACCCGAAGGGCGTGCGCGAGGTCTCCGACCTGTGGGCGCCCGATCTCAAGGGCAAGGTGAACTTGCTCACCGAGCAGGACGACACCCTCGCGCTCATCATGCTCGAGCAGGGCGTGGACATCGAGGGCGACTGGGGCGACGACGAGTTCGAGGCCGCGCTCGCAGTCGCCGCGAAGCACATCGACAGCGGCCAGGTCGCCACGGTGAAGGGCAACTCCTACACGCAGGACCTCGAGCAGGAGACGGTCTGGGCGGGGATGGCCTGGTCGGGCGACATCGCGATCCTCAACGAGGACGCCGGCGAGGAGATCTGGAAGTTCGTGGTGCCCGACTCGGGGGCGTCGGTCTTCGTCGACTCCTTCTGCATGCCGACGGCCACCGCGGCGTTCGAGCAGGTGCATCAGCTCATCGACTACTACTACGAGCCCGAGGTCGCCGCCCAGGTGGCCGAGTACGTGCAGTACGTCACCCCCGTCGCCGGTGCGCAGGACGCGATGGCGCAGCTGAACCCCGAGCTGGCCGAGAACCCGCTCATCTTCCCCGACGAGGAGATGTCGAAGCGCATCTTCGACATGCGCTCGCTCACCGCCGAGGAGGACAACCGCTACTCCCAGGCCTACCAGCGCATCCTCGGCAACTGAGGCGCCGCCGATACGACGAAGCCCCCGGGCCCGCGATGAGCGGATCCGGGGGCTTCGTCGTGCCGGTCGTCACACGCCGAGGAACGCCTCGATCGGACCCCGGGCGAAGAAGATCACGAAGCCCGCCGCGACGACCCACAGCAGCCAGTGGATGGTGCGCACTCGGCCGCTGAGCGCGTGGATGAGCACCCAGGCCACGAAGCCCGCGCCGATGCCGTTGGCGATCGAGTAGGTCATGGGCATGACCGCGACGGTGAGGAAGACGGGCAGCAGGACGCGGAAGTCGCTGAGGTCGATGTGCTTGATCTGGGCCATCATCAGCGCACCGACGATCACCAGGGCCGCCGCGGCGACCTCGGTGGGCACGATCTGGGTGAGCGGCGTGAAGAACATCGCCAGCAGGAACATGAGACCGGTGATGACGTTGGCGAAGCCGGTGCGCGCGCCCTCGCCGATGCCGGCGCCGGACTCGATGAACACCGTGTTCGACGACGACGAGGTCATGCCGCCCGCGATCGCGCCGACGCCCTCGACGACCAGCGCCGACTTCAGGCGCGGGAAGTTGCCCTGCGCGTCGGCGAGGCCGGCCTCTCGCGACAGGCCGGTCATCGTGCCCATCGCGTCGAAGAAGTTCGTGAAGAGCAGGGTGAAGACGAGCATCACCACGGTGACGACGCCGACGCGGCCGAGATCGAAGCTGACGGCGCCCACGAGGCTGAGGTCGGGCACGCCGAAGGGGGCGCCGCCGAGCTCGGGCACGGTGAGGCCCCAGCCGCCGGGGTTCGCGATCTCGCCGTCGGCACCGGTGCGCGGGCCGAGCTGCGCGATGGCCTCGACGATCACCGAGATCACGGTGCCGCTCACGAGGCCGATGAGCAGGCCGCCCTTGACCTTGGCGGCGACGAGCACGCCGGTGAGCACGAGGGTGATGGCGAAGATGAGGGTCGGCACGGTGAACACCGAGCCGTTCACGCCGAGACCCACGGGCGGCGAGCCCTGGCCGGTCGCCGTGACGAAGCCCGAGTTGACGAAGCCGATGAACGCGATGAAGAGGCCGATGCCGACCGTGATCGCGAGCTTCAGCTCGACGGGCACCGCGTCGAAGATCATGCGGCGCAGGCCGGTGGCGGCGAGCAGCACGATGAGCACGCCGTTGATGACCACGAGCGCCATCGCCTCCGGCCAGGTCACCTGGCCCACCACCGAGAAGGCGAGGAAGGCGTTGATGCCGAGCCCGGCCGCGAAGCCGAAGGGCAGGCGCGAGACGACGCCGAACAGGATCGTCATCACGCCCGCGGTGAGCGCCGTGACCGCGCTGACGGCGGGGAACGAGAGCGTGTTGCCCTCGACGTCGACGCCGCTTGTGAGGATGATCGGGTTGAGGATGACGATATACGCCATCGTCACGAAGGTGACGAGGCCGCCTCGGATCTCGGTGCCGAAGGTCGACCCGCGCTCCGTGATGTGGAAGAAGCGGTCGAGCGCTCCCTTCGGTTCAGCCGCCACCGCGGCCTGCTTCGTCGTCTCCTGGCTCGCCTCTGCCACCGTGGCTCCGTTTCTCAAGCTGAAAGTCTGCTGAACACAGCAACGCTACCATCCGCCCCGTCCGGCGCCCCTCTCCTTTCCCTCTCCCCTCTCCCCTCACCCCCTGTCCCAGCCCCTGTCACCCTCCCGTCAAGGCGTGGATCGCAGCTCAGACTGAGGAATTCGGGAAAAAGCCCAGTTTGAACTGCGATCCCCGCCCCGAACTGCGGGGCAGAGCGGGGAGTGAGGGGGCAGGGGTGAGGGAGAGAGGGGGCAAGGGTGGGGTGAGGGG
>NZ_ATXU01000014.1 GCF_000421845.1 Leucobacter chironomi DSM 19883 | reverse complement strand
GTTCGCCTGCGACAGATACGCCGCCGCCCGACGCAGAACCTCGTTCTCCTGCTCCAGAAGACGGTTCCGCTTGCGCAGCTCACGGATCTCGGCCGCCTCAGTCCGCGATTTGCCAGGCTTGGCGCCGTCGTCGATGTCGGCGCGACGCATCCACTTCTGCAACGTCATCGGGTGAACGCCGAAGTCTTTCGCAATCTGCTCGATCGTCACTCCAGGATCGCGGTTCCTCGCGACGCGCACAACATCGTCACGGAACTCACTCGGGTATGGCTTTGGCACAACAACATCCTTCCAGACCCACCCCTCGGGCAAGCCAGATCAGATGTCACCTAAACGTGCAGCAGACCCTTATCTTCACAGAAGCTCGAGATCGAACGGAAACAGCGCAAACTCCTCGAGGCGCACTACAACGATGCCATTCCCATCGACATGCTGGCCGCTGAGCAGAAACGACTCGATAGTGAACTGGCCCGCGTGAATAGGCAACTAAAAGACCTCACCGCAGACCTTGGCGACGCAGCCCGTCATATCGAGATGGCCGTCGACCTTGCACTCCAGAGTGCATCCGCCTACCGACGGGCCCCTGAGAACATTCGGAGGCTACTGAATCAAATTCTCTTCGAACGAATCGAGGTGGTGATGGACGAGAACGACGACCATCAGCTCCGGGCCGTACTCGCGCCACCGTTCGATGAGTTGTTCAGCGCTCAGCTACGAAGCATCGTCGAGCAGCTATCGGACCAAAAGGTCGAGAAATCAAAAAATCCCGCCACTTCTGGCGGGATTTCCCGGATCCATGCGGATCAATTTCCGATTTCTTATGCCCTTGTTTCTAATAAGAGCACAATGGTCGGGCTGACAGGATTTGAACCTGCGACCCCTTGACCCCCAGGCGTCCAGACAGCGTCGTCGAGGCCGAAATCCGCGTGATTCCGGGCCTCAGATCATGGAGCGCGACTCACGAGATGCATGAATTGCATGGTTCTGGTCCCCTTCTGGTCCCCCGCTCGGAAGGCGATGAATAGGACCGAATCTGGCACGACGCGAGTCAGGAGCGCGGGGTCTATCTCGGCCCGGCGGCCTATACGTGCTTGCGAATCCACTCCCAAGTGTCCTTCGTCAGCCAGCCCTGACGATCCTGGCCTGAGATGTCGACGACGAACAGCCAGCCGCTGTCGTCCATCGCACCTCGTAGGTGGGTGTACACGGAGTCTGCCGACTTGTTGGATACCACAATCCATGTGGACTTCATCAAGTTTGCCCATGTGCCATAGGACTTGATGCGCTCTATTAGCGACTCATAGTCCTGCCCCGGTGCGTTCAGGTCATAAGTGACCAGGTATGCACTCATGCATTCTCTCCTCTCAAATCTCTTGCATTCACGCCTGGGAGACTGCCCCTGGGGCCGTGTCAACGGTTTCAAGCAAGCCAGCGTCGCTGGCGATCCCCGACGTTCCCTGTCGCGTGTCGGCACGGGGCGTGAAACCTACCGGCTCGTTCGCGGCTTTCCGCTTCCCGAGATATGCGAGTGACCGAAGAGCGGTGTGAAGCTCTTCAATATCCTCGATGGCCTCGCGTGGGTCATCATCGAGGTGGAACCGAGGTCGCCATGAGCGCATCTCAGCCCGAACGTCTTCGGCTTCCTCGGAGTTGTCGAGTTGTCCAGAGATCTCCTCGATGAGCAGCAGGACGTGCTCGCGCGTTGCAGTAGAGACATGCTCTCGCATGAATCGATCTCGCGCGCGGTTGATGCGGCTGGAGACGCGTTCGACGCTCTCGGCGCGAACCGCTGCTCGCTGTCTCACACCGAGAGCCGTGAACAGCTGACGGAAGTTCGCGGCCAGGAGCTGGCGATCCTCCTCTTGCACCGCGTCGCTCGCGAGTTCTGTCAGAACACTCCGGGCAAAGCCGATCTTGTTCAGTTCGAAGCTCGCCTGTGACGTGAGCTTGCGGATGGCTTGCTCCAGAGCGTCTATCGTACCTTTGGCTCCCGCTTTGGTCGGTGCTTCATCGAACACCGTGCCAGCGCTGAGCCCGAGCGTCGAGATATCAATGTCGGGGACGAATTCAGCGCAGTAGCGGCTCGCAGCTGCGATCGCGATGTTGAACGGGATCAGATCTTCAATGGCGACCCTGCCGTGCGGGTTGTCGGTCGTGATGCCTTCGAGTTCTGCATCGGATAGTTGAAGCACGAGGTCGTCCGCGATGAGTGGCTTGCGTCGAGCACCACCCTTTCGGATCGTTGCCCGAGCATCGTTGCCTGCTTTATCGCCGTCGAGCAGCGCTATCACCGCCGGCTGTTCGATGTCACGCCCTCGGGCCAGGTAGATCAGGTACGGCACCTGGCTGACCCCGCCGGCAGGGACGAGGGTGATGCGGTTGAGGTCAAGCCTTTCGCGGTCGGGCGCGTTCTGACGTCCCAGCCAGCTCGAGATCCCGGCGAGCAATATCTGATCCGACGGTCCTTCCAGCATGAGGTTGCAGGTGCCGATGAAGGCTGTCTCGCCCACGAAGCTCCCGAACGCAGATCTGAGGGGTTCGTAGTGGTTCTGCGCGACGCTCGCGACGATGCGCGTACCTTCGTCGTGCTCGCCCTTTTCGAGTACCCGAATGCGCTCGGCGTGGTTCTTGTCGATCAGGAATGGGGAGTGCGTGACGTACAGGACCTGAACTGGAGCGCGGGCGTCGTCTTCGGGGTCGGCGAAGTCTGCGAACACTCTTAGGAGATCCTGTTGACCGGAACTCGATAGGAAACGGTCAGGCTCGTCCATCAGCAGGATCTCTGGTCGTCCGTCGCTCGGTGCTTCGTGAGCGAGGTATTGCACGAAGTAGCTCAGGAAGTACTTGAGGCCATCGCTTCTCTCGTCGAATCCATACGAGCGTCCAGTCCGATCCCGGATCATGAAGACCAGGTCGTATTCAAAGAGGGCAACGAACAACTCGAACTGACTGTCCTGCGTCCACCAGTGCGGGAAATTGAGTGCCTTGGACAACTCGCTGTTGATCGTGTCGACGATGCTGTTCGCGTACCCGTCCTTGGTGCGGACTGCGTTCTGCAACTCCACGAACTGGGAACGGTCGAGGCCTGCGACCTTGAGCAACAGATCAGCGGCGAGATGGTACTTCTTGAGCTCCTTTTCGTCGATTGATGTCGAGGTCTTGAAGGAAGTCGAGATCTCGTTCGCCTGGCTGACAACGGAGTCTTTCGAGTCGAACCAGTTGGAGTTGTTCGTGAAGGCATCCCAGATGCTGCGAAGCACACTGCGTCCGACTGCTGTCGTCGCTTTTCCTGTGGCCAGGAACTCCAGGGGGACGCTATCTGGCAGGGGCACATCGGCGTCTATGTTGAACGGCGCTGGAAGTCCGGTTTCGTTCAAGAGCGTCGGCTTCTTGACATGGATGGGTTCCATCCACTGGTCGCCGCGGTGGGCGTATAGACGAAGTTGCGGGGTCGTGTTCATCCGGAAGATGGCAACACGATCAGTTCTGCTGAGTCCTGTCTCGCCGGTCGCTTCCTCTATCGCCTTGATGTCAGCATCACTGATATCTCGGAACTCGGCTCCGAACTCTGGCCGAATGAGTGTCTTGTCCACGGAGAAGAACGGCGAATAACGGCAGAAGTCGCTTCTCTCATATCCTTCGCCGGTCAGCGCCGCGCGGACGGCGGCGAGTACCTGGCTCTTGCCTGACTCATTGCCGCCGACGACAGTAGTGATCTGGTCTTCCAGGCGCAACCGCACGAACGGGTACTGCGCTCCGGAAGGTGTCCCGTCCCAGGGGTCAGGGCTGTAGTTCGGATTCGACAGTCGAACGTAGTCATAGTTCAGGGAGCGGAAGAATCTTGCGTAAACGGCGGTGAGCTTCATTGCGTCAACCTTTCGGGACAGGTGATATCGGTGGAGCTTTCAGACGGGTAGGTGAACACACGAAAAGCTCATGACCTCAGAGAGCTTTGCGCAGGGCCTCGAAAAACGACTTGACCGTCGTTTCATTGCTATCAACCCACAGTTCGGCGAGCACCCTGAGCACGCGCGGACGTCCGTATTCTGCGCCGAGGTCATTGACCCAGTCGTGCGCGTCAACGCCTTCTTTTGTGTCGAGGAATCGCGAGAGTTCGCCGTCGGGAACGTTCAGTTTCGCTGCCAGCCGCGGGACGTCTGCTCGAAGTGTCCGGAAGAGAACATCTGGGTCGCTCTCTGTGGGCAGGAAGAGGGCTGGCCACCGATTCTGTTTGGATTCATGGATTTCCGCGCGCTTATCGCCGTCGAAGAGGTATGCGTACACGATCTCGGGCTGCGGAGGCCGAGGGAAGTGCTCTTGAAGCTCGACCATGTATCCGGACCCGTTCCCCCAGACAACCGCGCTTGCTCTTGCGAACCGTCTGTCATAGGCCTCGATGAGGACGTGGGCAAGCATCCATGCCGACTCGTCCTCTACGAAGAAGACATGTCGAATCGGGGGCCGCGCGAGAAGAGTGTCGGCTACTGTCGGCTCGTCCTGGCAATGTGTTGCGAGAGCCGTGCCTTCATCGCCAGTACGCACGAGGACGAATGCCTGCTCTTCGAGCGCGTCCGCAATCATCTCAGAGGAGTGCGTCGTCACAATCAACCGCCATTCGCGGTCCAAGCAGATCCTGAGCAGGCGAACCAGTAGTGCTGAGGCACCAATTGGTGGCAGGTAGGCGTCGGGCTCATCGAGTAGGAGTGTGAGGCCCTCGACATCTCGGTACTGTTCGAGGATCCAAAAGAGGAGGTGAACAGAAAACTCGCCCAGCCCCATCTCGCGCGATGAGTAGTGAACCCCTTTGTGTTGGACTTCGAAGTACGGGAGCAGTGGTTGCTCGCCGCCCCAGCGGAATCGTTCAGCGACTGCCTTGTCGCTCGGCTCCACCTCGAGTGCATACCAATCAATGAGTTCGTACTCTCGGCCGATGACGCGCTGGACGTCGTCCTGCCGGTCCTCGTCGGGGCCGAGGACATCGAACTCGGCTTTCATCTCGTCGAAGTCTTCGCGTGACCGCAGCACCGTCAGTGCTTGTTCACAGAGAAAGTGAAGGTCCAGAAGTAGTCCGTCGTCTCCTAGATGGTCTGTGATGGAGCGCAAGAGACGCGTCTTTCCAGCGCCGTTGCGTCCCCCAATCACGAGGCACGGTGTCGACAAATCGAGGGTGATCTCGTCGAACTTGGCGATGGCTGGCGGGTCCGCTCGTCGCTTCTTCTTGAGAGAGCGCCAGACTTTGACCTCTTCAGCCCGTCTCACGGCGCTGCTTCGGGCTGGACGAGCGGGTCACCCCAACGGACCCTTTCGAGGTAATCCGCCACGAGCGTTTGGGCGGAATCTGGTTCCTTGTCGAGTGCCGCAAGAAGCTCGCTGGAGTCCCGGTGAGGTGGCGTACCGTACCGAGCCCCGGAATATAGATGGACAGCAAGGTCACGGATCAAGACCGACGAAACGTCCGTCACGCGGTATGAAGATCGATCATCGTAAAGTCGCAGCATCGCTGCTAGCGCCCGACTTTTCCCGTTGTCCGCTAGTTGTTCGCCTCTCTTGACGAGCGCGCGGTCCACCTCAAACTGAGTCAGCAGTGTCGACGGCACCGACCCGTCAGCAAGAGGCGCCCAATGGCAATAGATCAGCCACGTCTGAAGCGTGCCCTTGTTGAACTTGACTCGCGCATCACTCTCGTTGATCTGTCGAAGCAACTCTGCACCGGCACCGCGAACACTTTCGATTGTCTCGTCTGAAAACGGCTTCGAAGATCGGTAAAACTCTTCAACAACGTTGTTGTTGATGTGCTGTCGCAGATTCCCAACTTCGAACGCGACACAAGTTCGCGCGATGATGTCATCGTAGGCAAGGCGCCCGTTGGTGAAGCCAATCTTGGAGCTATTCAGCAGGCCAATCTCGGTGAGGTCGTCCACCATCTGCCTGACCTGATCGCGAGCCTTACCATGAAGGGCGTTACGCTTTTCGGGCGGAGTAAGATTGTACGCCTGATTGAGCCGAAAGAAGAGTTCGTTTGGCTCCTGGGGTCCGTACTCGCTGAGAGTGATGATGGGCAAGACAAACCTGTTTACAGCTTTCCGAACGGCAAGTGGCAGCCTCGAGTACTTCAACCCATTGAGGCTCGCAACGAGTTCGTCGTGCGGCTCGATAGTGCCGTCGATCTTTACCTTGTCCGCGAAGAAGTCGCGAATCGCTGCAAGCCTTTGCTGCCCGTCTAGGACAACTTCCTCGCCGTCGGTATCCACCACGATGTGTATCGCAGGGACATACCATTCGCGAAGGATGGTGTCGACAAGGCGCTGGCGTCGCTTCGTATCCCAGATCTCTCCGCGCTGAAAGTCGGGCTGGAGGTCCAGTTCACCGGCGTTGATCCGGCTCACAATTGTTTCGAGCTGAAGATCGGACTTGTCAAGCTTCATGGGTCTGCTCCTCCACCAGCGAGTTGGCCCGCGTTCCCGCGTCCATCCGCCGTCTGCGAGCGACCTTATGCAAGTTCACTGGCGTGGCGTCAAGGACACGTTCTACCATCTTCGCGAGAAACGTCGATGGGCTGAGATGGTCCGGAACCGCGTCGTGCCGAATGGTGACGATTGGAAGGTTCGCCAGTGCGCGGTCAACTTCCGACGGTGGGACATCCGAAAGCTCAGTGCCAGCATCCTCGTCAACGGTCAGACCGGCCGCGGCAAGAGGATCTTCGAGTTCTTCACCACTTTCCGTAGGCGGAGCGAGTGTGTCAGCGTACTCGATCATCACTAGACAGGTCGCATGATAGGCGTCGTCTTCACGTCCGAGCTTACCGAGCAGGTCGATCAGCCACTCGGCGGTATCCGGCTCCTTCTGGAGGATGTCGGAACGCAGTCCGAAGACGAATCCCAGGGCAGCGAGGGGATGTCGCAGGCGAAGGTTCTTGGCGTCGCCGTAGGATTCTTCGACGCGGTTGGCAGCGTTCTTGCCGTACGAAGAGTCCATTCGTTTGGTGGAGATCAGCAACTCTGGTCCGGTTGCCCAGTCAGTCATGATGACGTCGACTTGTTTGAGGTAGTTCTTGCCCAAGATGTTGGCGCTGGCAGAGGTGACTCCGGCAACGGCCGAGCTCCGCGTCAGTCGGGCGTTGAGTTGCGCGCGTTCCTTCGCGGGGACGGCTTTGAGGAGGTTGGCGACGGGCATCGGCAGGATACGGGGATGAGTGCCGCGCGGCCAGGTTGCGTCAGCATCAAAGCCTGCGCGACGGAGTTCGTAGCTCAGCCACACGTCGAGGGATAGAGCTGGCACACCGGTGCGGGTGTCAACGCCGAGGTACAGCGGAACGCCGAGGAGACGTACCAAGGTTTCGTAATCAGGGGCGTACTCCAGTCGCCCGTCGGCGTGCCTGCTCCAAGGGTTCGTGTAGGCCCCGGCGGGAGCAGCTTCCGCGACGATGCGGTCGAAGATGACCCATGCTCTTTCCTTCGCGCTTGGTTCAGCGGCCACTTCGCCCCCTCGCTGTGCGTCGGTCAGTCATGGCCGCATGGGCTTCCCGGACTCGAGCCAGGTCAACTTCCGAGACAATGCCCGCCTCTGTAAGTATGACGCGGTCCACGAGATCCACAGCCTGAGCGAGCTTCCCATGCTGCAGCAGTGTCGCGACCCTCGGTTTGATAGCGCGGAGTGCGTCGGCGTGCGCCTGCACGTGTCCGAGTGAAGGCATGGCCCAGACATCGGCTTCGCGAGGTTCGAGCTTGAGAATCCCGCCCCCGTACGAACGGCCAACCATTTCAGCATTCAGAAGAGTGACGGAGTTCAGACTGGCGAGAGGCAGCAGCTCTCGCCCCAGCTCCCGAGCATCGTCCTTGAGGTAAACGCCGTGGACGGAATTCAGGTGCCCAGCCTGTGCGCTGTTGGTGGTCAGGCGTGGGGTATCGGCGTTCATGCAGGTCAGTAGCAGGTCCGCAGGCGGCAGAAGCGGGACTCGATACCAGGGCTTACGGACCCGGCACTTGTATGCCTCATCGACGCCGGCGAGATGTCCGGTCTCAATGTATGCCTGAGCCGCGGGAGAGGGGGTATCGGACGGGCGGAACAGCCAAGTAGCCTTGCCCTTCTGCCCCAGTCGGGTCATGGCATCGCTGGAAAGCTCCAGTCCGCGGAGATGGGAACTCCCTGGCGGGGAAAGCCTGACCAGGTCTCTGCGAGTGAGACCAAGCTCTTTCACCCGTGCGGGCGAGAGGGCGAAGTACCGGTTGTTGCCAGTCACCATTCCGAGGGTGGTGTCGCCCCAGGCTTCGAGGTTGGTGAAGTGTCCGCTGGCTTTCAGGGAGCGGAGCGGCTCGATCGCGTCCGGGTCGACGAGTACGCCGGTCCACTTGGCTGCGGGGTCCAGCGGTGTCCAGGTCAGCGGGCCACTGAGCGTGGAGAGGGCTTCGGCATCTTGTGCTTGATAAATGGTGGCGTGGTCGGTCGGTCCTTCGTCAAACCCTTCGGCCAGCAGCAGGACAACGTCCGCCTCGGCCTCGGGGAACACCTGCTCGGTGAACAGCACCAGCTCGACACTGCGAAAGCGATCGAAGAGGAACTGTCTCACAGCGGCGGCGTAGTTAACGCTGAGTAGTTCGGCGGGCAGCACGAGACCCATCCGGCCGCCAGGTTTAAGGAATAGGGCGGAGTGGATGGTGAAGGCGGCCCAGCTGGAGGCGAGAGCCGTCAATGCGACGCCGGCTTTGAGCGCGGCAGCGCGGGACCGTGTGCGGGACTCGCCGGTGAAGTCCTGGTAGCGGATATACGGCGGGTTTCCGATCACCACGGAGTAGCGGGGCTCGGGTTCGACGAGGAAGAAGTCACTGACGATCAGGTTGGGGTTGCCCCCGGCCTCCTTGACACGGGCGTGGGCGACGCGGGCGCTATGCGGGTGGATCTCCACCCCATCCACACGGGGTACCGAGGCACCTACCTCTTGGAGACGCCGAACGGCTTGCACAAGGAACGCGGCATCGCCGGCTGACGGCTCCAGCACGGAGTCCTCTGATGTGCGGATTGCCCAGTTCGTTATGTAACGAGTGATCGAGTCCGGAGTGAAGAACGCGCCGCGCGCCTTCCGCAGCTCAGCCGTGTCAACAGCGGCGGGTGCAGAAGAATCGAACATGTCTCCATTCTGCCGCACGCATCAGACAACGGTCGTGAGGCCGCGCTCAACAGCGCGGCGCAAGTGCCGCGTCTGCCCCCAGCCGGGCGTTAGTTGCCGGCACACGGTCGTTGTGCCCAGGTCGACAGAAAGCACGCCAGATCACATGGTCCAGGCGCGCCTTCTGTCGATCCGTCGCTCAGACGGCTTGGGCGAACACCTCGTCGAGTAGTCCGGCTGTGATGGGGTTCACGGTCTCGTCTCGCTGGATGTAGTGCTGCATCGTGATCCGCGGGTCAGTGTGCCCGAGGAGCTCCGAGGCGAGGAGCACGCCTTGCGCATCGTTGACAACCGTGGCGACGGTGCGGCGGAATCGGTGCGGGGTGACGTTCCCGATCCCGGCCGCGTCCATCACGTCGCGCAGAAGCCGGCGGATGTTGTTCGTCGTGTGCGGGGTCCTGACCCGCGTGCTGAACAACAGCGCGCCTGGGTCGGTCTCGCCGCTACGCAGCAGGCGCGAGCGGATTGCCTGCATCGCGAACGACGGCAGTGCGACGCGGCGAACCGAGCGATCCGTCTTCGGATGATCCTGCCGGTGCGTCGGCTCACCCTTGCGGCTGATGATCGTCCCGGCAATCCGTGCCGTCGGGATCGGACCGTCCAGATCGAGATCTTGGAGTCGGATGGCGAGTACTTCGCCGATGCGGGCGGAGGTGCCGAGCATGACCTCGACGATCTGCCCGAGTTGCCTATCCGGCCTCGGTCCGGCCAGTATCCGCCGGGATTCCCAGGTCTTGATCGCGGCGCGGATGTCCTGCACCTCGCCGATCGTGAAGGCGTCGGGGATGGTCTTCTTCCGGTGGAGTCGGGAAACGTGGTCCATCGGGTTGCGGGGCAGGATCTCGTGGCGGACCGCGAGCGCGAGGGCGAGGCGGAGGACGACGCGGGCGTGCTTGGCGCGGCTGTAGCTGCGCTTGGCGAGTTGTTTGAGGAAGTAGTCGCAGCGGGCGACTCCGATCTCCCGGAGGGTGAGGTCTTTGAATGCGGGGAGGACGAGGGTGCGCATGTCGCGCTCGTAGAGGTGTCTCGTGGTTCGTGAGAGGCGGTCTTCGATCTCCATGTCTTCCAGCCAGTACGTGACGAGTTCCGGGAACGAGCTGTCGGCGCTCATGCCGTTGAAGCCGGGCTGGTAGAGGGAGCGTTCTGCGAGCTTCTGCTTGAGCTTGCGCTCCGCGGCGGCCCGTGAGGAGCCGGTGGCTTGGACGAGTCGGTTGCTGCCGTCCCAGTCCCGGTACCGGGCGCGGGCCACATGGTTGCCGTTCGTCTGGGTACTGGTGGCGATGACTCCGAAGGTGCCGATGGGTGTGCGGGGCCTACCCACGTGCGCTCTCCCCTGCTCGGGGAAAGGTGGCCGCGCCGGTAGGGGCGGCGGGCTCGCGCATGGTGTCCATCCAGGCGCGGATGTCGGTGATGCCGAACATGATGCGCTTGCCTAAGCGGTAGGCGCGGGGGCCTTTGCCGTTGGTGCGCCAGTCGTAGATGGTGGAGACGGGGACGCCGAGGTAGTCGGCGAGTTCGTCGATGTTCAGGAGCGGTTCCAGGCCGTGCGGGCTGGACTGGTGTTGATTCATCCCTCCAGTCTCGAAGGACAAACGAGCGGGTTTGTTCTTCCGCCCTGCTCCTCGGCGGAGTTGATCGTCGCCGGGCATGTAGACCGCTGCGTGCCGTTGCGGCTTCGCCGCTCGAACGGTGCGGGCGAGGTCGCGATGCAGCTTCTATGGCATGTGCGCCGTTGTCGGCTCCGCAGGCTCGATCGGCCGAAGCGCACGACGGTCGCGGCGCCGGGTCGCCGACTCCTCCATGCGAGCGCAGATGAGGAGCACAACGCTGACCGGGCCCATGATGAGGAACTTGAGCGCGTTCCAGCAGAACACGAGCACGAGGAGGTTCAGCCACCTGAGGTCGCGATCCTCGATCAGGGTTAGGCAGTAGTTCGCGGCGAGGAAGTACGGCACGGCCAGGAGCATCGCGGGGATGCCCCATTTCAGGCCGCGGCGGGTGCGGATCGCGTCGAGTGCGATGTTGGTGGGCGTGTAGCGCCGCAGGTAGTAGCGGGCGTGGGCGCTGAGCGCCCAGAGCAGTCGGATCATGGCGTTGTCCTCTCGTGGCACGGTCAGGTGACGAGACAGTGCGTAGAGAGTGGCCCGAGGGCCTGTCCGCGAGGACGCCAGATCAAGGAGGAATCTGTCTCCTTCCAGCGTACGACTCACCGGCGACATCCGTAAGAGGTGCGCCCGCTCGTTCGGGTGGCGCTCGCGCACCTGTCTGGCACACACGAACGGGAGCCGGCATGGTCACGATCACTTTTCTCACGAAGGACGAGCGCGCCGCACGGGTCGCTCTGGCTGCAACCTTGGAGCCCGACGACGCGGTGACCGGCCGACTCATCGCCGCGGTCGGCGCCGTCGAGACTGTCCGCCTGGCAGCTGGCACCGGCGCGTTCCCGAAGCACGTCGATGCGATCGAGGCCGGGCTGTGGCGCAACAAGGTCACCTCACGCTTGGATGTCCACGCGGTCACGCAGGCACTGGCAGAGACCGACCGCCTCGGGCTGCGCATCCTCATCCCGGGCGACGACGATTGGCCGACCGCGCTCAACGACTTGGGCGAGCGTGCCCCGACTGCCCTGTGGGTTCGTGGCGTGACGTCGTTTCTCACCGCTCCGCTGAGAGATCGCGTGACGATCACCGGAGCCCGCGCCGCCACAAGCTACGGCGAGCACGTCACGGGCGAGCTCGCCTCCGATCTGACGCATGCCGAACGGATCATCGTGGCCGGCGGCGCCTACGGCATCGACGCCGCCGCCCACCGAGCCGCGCTCGCCACAGGCGGGCACACCCTCGCGGTGGTGGTCGGCGGCTTGGATCGGCTCTACCCGTCCGGTAACCGTGAGCTGCTGGAACGACTCGGAGATCTCGGGCTTCTCGCCAGCGAGATGCCGCCCGGCGCGACGCCGACCAAATGGCGGTTCCTCGCCCGCAACCGAATCCTTGGCGCTCTGTCCGGCGCGACCGTCGTCGTGGAGGCCGGCTACCGCTCCGGTTCCCTCAACGTCGCTGCGCGCGCCGCTGAACTCGGTCGGCCAGTCGGGGCTGTGCCCGGCCCCGTGACCAGCGCGGCCAGCGCGGGCACCCACCGGCTCCTGCACGAGGGCATCGCCGCCCTTGTCACCGACGCTGCAGACATCACCGCACTCTTCGGTTCTGCGGATGAAGGCTCGCAGGCGTTCTCACGCGAACCTAGCGTCAGCCATCCGATGCGGAGACCACCCCGCAGGCTCTAGCCTCGCCGTTCCGGGCTTGGCCGATGGTGCATCCTTGGTGATGCCCTCACCGTTCAAGCTGCAATATAGGCAGCTCGCGCTGCTTTGGCCTTCTCCCAGTCCTCCTGGACATCTCCGACGGTCGGTTTAGTGCTCATGTACTCGGCTGCGTGGGAATGCCCGGTCATCCGCTCGCAGGCGCGGTCAAAGAGAGGTTCGATGACCGCGATCGCGTCGTCGAGTCGGGAACTGTCGATCTTGGACAGGCGCGTCATCATGATGTTCTTGCGATAGCGTTGCGTGACGTTTTGCAGCAGCTCCTGCTCTACGAACGCCTCACACCAGGCTCGGATCAGGTCGTACGTCTCCTTGATGAGCGCATCTTGCACCACTGGTTCGGCACTGGGTATCTCCTGCAGTTTGGCATTGATCCGTTTCGCGAGGTCAGCGGGCGTATCCAGCCTCGGCTCGACGTCCGGTGCCAAGATCCCCTTGGTCTCTCCACCATCGCGGACCTCATAGATCCGTGTTCTTAGCTTCTTGTTCTGTCGGGCCGCGATGAGCGCTGACGCGAACATGATGTTGTGGGTCAAGACAACAACCTGATGCGTCTCGGCGAGGTTCTGGATACGGGCCGCGACCTCGTCGAGCCGTCTGTAGTCAAGGCTCGTCACCGGGTCGTCGAAAATCAGCGGCGCTTTCGTTCCACGCATCCGGCTTTCGGCGAGGAAGTCCGCCAGAGCCAAGACCTTCTGCTCGCCTTCTGAGAGCACAGCGGACGGTTTGTAGGACGCGACTGCTTTCTTGCGTTGAGCCTGCCCGCTCCTGCCTTGGAATCGGAGCGCGACCTGTGGTGCGCGCAAGCGGGCGCACTCTTCGGCGAAGAGAGTCTCGAAGTTCTTGTTCACAAGGTCCTCGCTCGCGAGTTTCGATTGCACCGTGAGCTGCTTCGATGCGCCGTTCGATATGACACGCGAGAGCTTCTCGAGTTGCTGAGCTCGTCGTGCACGTCGCACATACTCACGGGCCGCGGCGAGGTTTCGGTTCAGCTCGATGCGCGCGACCAGCTCCGAGACGGCCCTCTGCTTCTCAGCGAGCGCGGTAGCAGCGTTGGCCTTGTCATCTGCCATCTGCCGCACGGCAGCACTGGTGCTTTCCAGTTCTGTTGACACGGCAGTACCAACGGCTCGTGCGTCCTCGCGGAGGGTGCTCTGAGCGACGGGCTGTCCGTCCGCAGTCTCCTGCGCGATGACCCGTATCGCCCCGAGCACCTCACCCGCTTGGCTTGCCCATGCAGGAGGTTTCTCGCGGTCCTGCTGCTCCGAGGCGAACTCGATCGCGCGAGCCAGTTCTGCTTCGTTGACGGTGAACTTTGAAGCCGCAAGGGTGGCGTTCGCATCCTGCACCTGACGGATGAGCGTCTCGTCCAGGAACGTGCGGTAGCGAGTGAGCAGGTTCAGAGCCGTCGGGCTGAGTTCCTGCATGCAGTACAAGCAGGAGTCGCCGGTGGTCGGGTAGTGCTCACGGCCGAGGTGCTGTCGATACGAGTCGCCGGCAACGATGAACTCTTGCCACTCTTCATCTGCCGGTCCTGGCAGTTCGTCCTGGCTGAAGAGCTGTTCCCGTGCCTCTGCTCTCCGCTGCTCGGCCTGTTCGAGCTTGGATCGTGCCGTCTCGTAGGCGGCCGCGTCGAAGTTCTGCGCGGCGTTGAGGATGCCGCGCAAGCGTGTGAGTTGCCGCTCTGCCTCCTGCGAACTAGAGAGGATCGCGTCGAGAGAGTTCGAACGCAGCGCGGCGACTTCGCCTTCCAGTCGTTCGCGATCGGCCTCTGCGCCTTCGGGCAATGTTGCGAGAGCGTCGAGGTCCGCGAGGTCGGTGGTGGCGCCGAGCGTCTCGATCACGGGGTACACCTTCGTGCCGCGTGTGAACCGTGAGAGCAACGGGTTGCTCCCTGGCGCCAACGTGCTCACCTCTGCTGCGATCCGCTGCTGCACTCCTTGTATGCCTGTGGCGACGTGGGCAAACAGTGCGAGCTCGGCGGGCGTGTAGACATAGCCCAGGTCGCTGTCGACGTGCAGGGACACCGCACTGGCGTCGAAGACACTGATGCGAGTGAACGGTGCCAGGCCGGCTTCGTCGCGCCATCGCACCGACGACTCGGTGCCGGACAGGCGATAGGTGATGTCTGCGCTGGGAGATGGCGGGCTGTCGAGATGCACGGCGTGCGCGTTCGGCAGGATGTCCTCAGCCGTTCGCACTGCCGATAGCCGCTTCAGGATTCGCGCATACCCGGTCTTCCCTGATCCGTTCTGTCCGAACAGCACCGTCAGTTCCGAATCGAAACCGAGTTCCTGGTCCGCGGCGAGTGCGTTGACACCTTCGATGCTCGCCAGACTGACCAGTTCGAGCGTGTCCTCCTCTGCTGCATCTGCCGCTGCCAGCTCGAGTTTCGGGATTTCGGGCGCGTCGCCGTCACCGAGACCCTTCTCGGCGAGGAAGGTGGCGTAGGCGGCGTCCAGCAGGGCGTCACTCGGGGTCTGCCGGGAGAGGATCGTTTCAGCGGTGAGCTGACGCACCCACGCGTCCTGCCCGTTCGCCCAATCCACCAGCAGGTGTCGGGGCGTCGCATCCCCCAAGTTGACCGGGACCTCATCGGCGGCCACATCTAGCTCCCTCCTGGCGAACGGTGTCAGGAGATACGTGTCGCCGATTCGACTCGAACAGTCATGGTGCTACCCATGATGCCCGACCTCCAGGGCCGGAGCGAAGACGACACGGCGACCAACGCCCGCGCAGCCATCCTCGCTTACAACGACGGCCCGACCCTCCGCGCGCCCGTGCGGCGCGATGACCCCTGGTCAGGCTGCTCGGCCTGGGCGAGGTTCTTAGCCCGGTCGAGCGCGGCGCGGGCGCGGGCGGCGTCGATCTTCTGAGTCTCGGCCTCGGCGGGTGCTCCGAGGGGTGCAGGCCCAGTGACGCCGTAGCGGTCACGGTAGGCAGCGAGGGTGCGAGCGGCGTTCCGCCATGCGTGGGCTGCTCGCGCCTGCTTCGGCTGGAGGCCGAGTTTCGTGATCCACTCGTGCTTCTCAGTGAGCGCGGTGTCGAGGAGCACATCGGCCCGGGTCTCGATAAGGTCGCGTCGCTCGGTCAGCGCCTGCCGCATCTCGGACGGCACTGTGCCAGTGGCTTCGGGGATGAGGCCGGCGATCAAGCGTGGTGCCTTCCGCGCGCGACCGGACCCCGCCGGCCGCGCGGTCGCCTTGGCGACGCGGTAGTGCAGGACGGCCGCGATGTCATCGGCGTCCCCGAACCCGCGTGCTCCCACGAGGCGCGGCAGTAGGGTCTCGACGTCGTGCTGGTTCGCCTCTGCCCGGCGGAGCTCTGCGGTCAATGCGCCGAATGCGGGTGAAGCGATCGCGTCGTCTGCGTCGTCGTCGCTGAGCCCCGACGAGCGGACGAGTGCGGCCCAGCGGTCGTGTTGTGCGGCAGCAGCCAGGGTCTCGTACTCGGCAGCGAGCTGCGCAATTGAGCCCCAGGCGTCCTGCTCGGCGGTGATCGTCTCGTGCGCCGACAGCTCGGCGCCGACGTGCCGCAGCATCCCGAACAACACCGACCGGGCGGTGGCCTCGGTGTTCTCACCGGGGTGCAGGCCGTCGTGGGCGGGGTCGGGCTTATCGACAGCGACGTAGGCGATGTTCTCTTCGCGGCCACGGGTCATAGCGACGTAGAACGTCTCTCTGGTCATCGACGCATCCGCCAGGACGTGCGAGGAGTCGACCGTGATGCCCTGCGCCCGGTAGGACGTGACGGCGTAGCCGAGGTCGAGATGTTCGGCCGCGTACTTGGCCGGGACCACGACCGATGCGCCCCATCGCTTGCCTGCGCGGCGGAGGGTGAGGGCGCCGTCGTCCCGAACCTCGGTGATGTTCCATCTGTCGCCGTTACGGACCCAGGACCGGCCGGCGCGCAGGCGACGGTCGTTGCGGCGGGTGATGACGGTATCCCCGGTCGCGGCTCTCGTGCCGTCGTGCAGCTCGACCTCGCGGCGGGCGTTCACGATGCCATCGAGGATCAGATCAGCCCGCGCCCTGTTGTTGAGCGCTCGGACGGACTCGTTGGAGTCGGTCACGAGGACGCTGGCTCGCCCGGCCAGGGTGTCCGTACGCCAGGCGGTGTAGGCGGCGTCGATCATCTCCTCGGTCTCCCCGCCGATCACGCGGCCGTGCTCGGCGTAGGTGTCAATGACGTCGGTGCGGCCGTACCGCAGAGCGAGGGATGCGGTCTTCTCCCACACGTTGACGAACCGGTGCACGTCGACCAGCTCCGGGGCGTCGTCGCGGTCGTGAACGAGGAGGGAAAACGCGCCCCCGGCAGAAACGGACTGTAGCTGGGCGTGATCCCCGACCAGCAGCACCTTCGCCCCGGCCTCCGCCGCCAAGGTGGTGATGCGGTCGAGGGAGAGCGTGCCCGCCAGCGACGCCTCATCGACGATGACGAGCTGACCCTTGCGGAACGTCTCGCCGGTGCGGTCGTGGGTGTCGAGCCACTTCGCGGTGTTCTCGGTCTGGATGCCGAGGTCATCGGCCAGGACCTGCGCGGCGACCGCGGACGGCGCGAGCCCCACCACGCTGCCGCGCCCGTGCTCGTGCTCCCACGCCCGCCGCAACGCCGACATCGCCGTCGTCTTCCCCGCCCCCGCCGGGCCGACCAGCACATCGACCCTGCGCCCGGAGACCGCGATCTTCGTCAGCGCGGCCGCCTGGTCGTCTCCGAGCATCCGGCCCTTGCTGTCGGGGCGCTTCGTGATTCGTTCGACGGTGGTCAGCGGCACCGTCGGCGCCGTGGTGGTGCGGGCGCGCTCGAGGAGGCGGTCTTCGGCGGCCAGCAGCGCCTCGGAGGAGAACAGCGCGGAGTGCTTCGGACGGAACACGCTCGTGCCGTCCGGTCGGCGGAACTCCGCCGGGCTGGATGCGAGCTCCGGCGGGGTCAAGCGCAGCGAGGCCGCCTCGGCAGCGTCAACGACCATTCCGACGATGGCTTCGCGATCCTCGGTCGACGCGAACCGGTAGGCCATTGTCTGCCGAGCGGCCTCGGCGGTGAGGTTCCAGCGATGCCAAGTGGAGCGCTTTTCCGCAACCGCGGCCACGACGTCTGCCCCGAGCGAGTCGATCACGTCCAAAGGCACGTCGTCGGCACGCAACAGCAACGGCTCCTCGTTCGCCGTCACGCCGCGCGCCCACGAGGTCGCATCCGACCCGAGCACCCTCCCGGCCCGTTCCCGCCACGAAGCCGTGAGGGCGGCCAGCGACCGCACCTCCTTCTCCGGCCGAGTGGAGAGCGTGGCCTGGGCGCGGAGCTTCATGATCGTCGCCGGCGACGGCCGCCGCCCATGCGTCTCGACGTAGCGCTCGATGAGCCGGTCGGTCTCTGCGTCGATGTGCTGGGCACGCGTCGAGAACTCCTTGACCAGTGCCTCCGGCACCCCGGTGACCGCCCAGGCGGGGTTCCGGTCGCGGCCCATGTCGCGCGCCTCCCAAGAGACGCCGAGCATTCGGGTGAGGTGGTCCGCGAAGACCGCCTCGTGCAGTTCGGAGAGCGCGACCACTGCGGCGTGCATCGGCCGCCCATCCAGGCTGCGCCATTTCCCGTCGAGGACGGTCTGGACCTTGTTGCTGATGACGACGTGCGTGTGCAGATGGGGGTCGCCCGCCCGGCTGTCGTAGTGGTCGAACGCGGTGCCGATCAGACCTGCGACGTCGACCTGTGCAACCGCGCCGTCGCGGCCGGTTGCACCCGTGCGGGTCGCTGCAACCTCCCGCTCCATGAACGCAACCACCTCCGCAACCGCCGAGTGATGCGCGTCCGCGATAAGCGCCTGCGTCCCCGCATCGGCCACCGCCCAGAGCACACTGGCGGACTTCGGAATGGAGAAGGTGAAGTCGTAGCCCGCAACCGCCCGGCGCGTCCCGCGTGCGGCCTCCTCGGCCTCGATTGCTACGGTCGCCTCCGCACGGCTGGCCGGCCCAAGGTCGGGATCGAGCGCGGCGACGCGCTGCGCGATCCGCTCGGCCACGGACTTGTAGGCCGGATACTCCAGCCCGAGCGGAGCACCCGTAACCGGGTGCCGACCGAGACCGAGGAGGAGTTCGAGCTGGCCTTCGGTGACCTGATCGCCCTCCGCGATCACCCCGCCAAGCGCCGCGACGCCAGCGCCAAGCCACTGGCCCGGTGGAGTGCCAACCTCGGCGTAATAGCGCGTCAGCGGGGTCGAGAGCAATCTGTCGCCGTCGCCCGCAACGACCGTGCGTAATAGGTATCTGTAGCCGTAACCCGCGGACATCACTCGCATCGAGACCGTCACATGCAGCAGGTACGCCTCCCAGCGCTTGCCACGGCCGATCGCGTCAGGCGGGCAGCCTCTTGCAGGCGAACTCCCCGACCTGATCCTCGATGAGGAACTCGTCCCCAGTCAGGTCGGCGTACATTGCCGCGATGCCCTCCGGTTCACCCGCGGCTCGGAAACGGACGCGGTCAGAGTCCGTATGGATCAGATAGGCGCTGCACTCGCACGAAGCCATGAATGCGTAGAACCGTCCCTGGTGCGCTTCTCGCAAGAGCGCAACGGGGTAATAGATGTCGTGCTTGCGGCATAGCGCGGGGACTTTGACTGCACCATTTTCGAAGGCACTCCGCGGGAGGTGAGCTGCGTGGGACCAAGGTTGCAGTCGCACCTCACCGTCCAGTGCACGCAACGTACCCCCGTCTGCAAGTGCGAGCAGAGACTTCTCCGTGCATGTCCGTCCAGCTGGCCACGTCACCGACGTGTCTGATGGCCACAACTGTGGCATCCCGAGATCCGTCGTCGTGTCCGCCTGAAGACCCGGAGTGGTGAACCGCACACCGTGCAGCAGGAGCGCACCGACGACGACCGTCATCGCGTACCCCTGAGGCAGCGCCGGCTCGGGGAACCCCGGAATGCGAACCGTCAGCGGGGTAACACGTACAGCCGAGAACCCGTTGATTCCCTTGAATCTGCCGACCCAGAACTGACTGAACTCCAGCGGTTGCATCAACTCGCGACGTTCGTACAGTGCCCTGTACTCCGACGGAGAGAGCCCGTAGCCGTTCTCCCTCTGTTCCTTGCTGGACAGGAGCATCGCTGTCAGCGCGGTCTTCTGCACCCACGTCGCGATCGCTGCTTGATCTTCGAGCGTGATCGTTCCGGGCTCGTCCAGGATCAGCGGGGTCAACACCCGCTGCGCGACCGTTTCGAGATTGCTCATCCACCCGTTATTACACGGAGCACAGAAGCTCTTCACCGTTTGCCGGAATGGGGGCTGCTCCCCCATGACGCGCGGCAGAGCATTCAACGGACCCGCATGATGACGCATCGGTGCGAGATCCAAACCAATCCTGCTCACCCACTGACCGAAAACGTGCTCGCGGGTCAGGGGCCCCGGCGACCCACAGAAGGCACAGGATTCAGGCATCCACCCATTCTCCGGCACGGATACCGTTCCTCGACCTGCAAGAGGCGTGGTGGCTCTGAGGTGACGTTGGAGAGGAACTCCAGCGAGTCCAACGCAAGGTTAGGGCGAGGCAGGCCGCAGGAAGTCTCCGCGGGCACACAGCGGGTGCGCAGCATCCATCGCCTGCGCCATGGATTCGATGACGACTCTCCCGTCTGACATTGAGCTAATGACAAGCGCACTGGCCGATTACTGCATCAGATGGCCGATCTCTGCATGCTCTGCGCGCACTTGTAGTTATTTAGAGACGGTCGGTCTAAATTCGCTGTCATGACCGACATCGCAGCTCGACCACGCCGGGGACGGCCCCCGAAGATCCCTCGCGAGCACGGAGACACGCGGGAAGCGCTGTTGCGCTGCGGCATGGAAGTCCTCACAACGCAGGGCATGAGCGCGACCGGCATCGACGCGGTCCTGAAGCGTGTCGGCGTGCCGAAGGGCTCCTTCTACCACTACTTCGACAGCAAGGACGCGTTCGGATTCGAGGTGCTGCAACGGTATGCGGACTACTTCGCTCGCAAGCTCGACCGATGGCTGCTCGAAGAGGGGCCGTCGCCGCTGGAACGCCTGACGCGGTTCGTGGACGATGCCAAGGCCGGCATGGTGCGACATGACTTCGAACGAGGGTGCCTAGTCGGCAACCTCGGCCAAGAGGTCTCCTCCCTCCCCGACGGCTACCGTGAAGCGCTCGAAGACGTGCTTCGCGACTGGGAACGTCGCGTCGCGGCGTGCCTGCGACTGGCCGCAGACGCAGACGAGATCCCGCCCGGCTCCGACTGCGACGAACTGGCGTCGTTCTTCTGGGTGGGTTGGGAAGGCGCGATCCTTCGCGCCCGCCTGACCCGCGACGTCCGACCGATGGAAGTGTTCTTCGCCGGTTACCTCGCATCTGTCCGCATCCATCCCGGGAGAGCATGATGTTCAGCGCAATCTCCATCGACAAGACCGACGCCGGACACCAGGCAGCGCTGCGCGAACTCGACGAGAGCGAGCTACCTGACGGTGACGTCACGGTGCGCGTGTCGTACAGCGGCCTGAACTACAAAGATGCCCTCGCGATCACGGGAAAGGCGCCAGTCGTGCGTCGCTTCCCGATGGTGCCCGGGATCGACCTCGCCGGTGTCGTGGAACACAGCGACAGCCCCTCTTATGCGCCTGGTGACCGGGTGCTGGTGAATGGATGGGGCATCGGCGAGACGCACTGGGGCGGCCTCACCCAGCGGGCTCGCGTGAGCGCGGACTGGCTCGTGCCGGTTCCTGACGCGATCTCGGAGCGGCAGGCCATGTCGATCGGCACGGCCGGATACACGGCGATGCTCTCCCTCATGGCCCTCGAATCGCACGGCCTCAGCCCTGATGCGGGTGACGTCCTCGTCACGGGCGCGAACGGCGGAGTCGGCGGGTTCGCGATCGCGCTACTGGCAAGCGGCGGCTACTCGGTCGTTGCGTCGACCGGCCGTCCCGCTGAAGCCGACTACCTGCGCCGCCTCGGCGCGATGACGATCATCGACCGGACAGAGCTGTCGGAGCCCGGCCGGCCGCTCGGCAAGGAACGCTGGGCGGCTGCGATCGACTCCGTCGGCAGCCATACCCTTGCGAATGCCTGTGCCGGGACGAAGGCGGGCGGCGCCGTCGCCGCATGCGGGAACGCACAGGGCATGGATCTGCCCGCCACCGTCGCACCGTTCATCCTGCGCGGGGTGAGCCTGCTCGGCCTCAACAGCGTCACCCAGCCCCACGACAAGCGCGTCGCAGCATGGAACCGCCTGGCCGACGAGCTCGACCTGGACTTGCTGCCCGCTATGAGCCGCGAGGTCGGCCTGAGCGAGGCCCTCTCCGTTGCCGATGACCTTCTGGACGGCCGCATCCGCGGCCGGATCGTCGTCGACGTGAACCGCTGACCATCCCCCAAGACCACACAAACGAAAGAGGAAGTCCATGACGAAGATCACCGTGCTCGGAGCCGGCGGACGCATCGCAAAACACGCCATCGCCGCGCTCCTCGAGGAGCCTGCCAACGAGCTGACCCTCTACCTGCGTCGCCCCCAGAGCCTGCCGGATGTTCCCAGCGTCCGCGTGCAGGTCGTCGAGGGTGACGTGCTCGACAAAGATCTCCTCACACGCACTGTCACGGGACAGGACATCGTCTACGCGAACCTCGGCGGAAGCGACATCGAAGCTCAAGCCCGCGCCGTCGTCGCAGCGCTGACCGCCGCGGGAACGCGACGTTTGATCTGGATCTCGACCCTCGGCATCTACGACGAGGTTCCCGGCGAGTACGGCAAGTGGAATCACCAGATGCTCGACGGCGGATACCTGCAGACGTACAGCGCCGCCGCGAAAGTGATCGAGGAGTCCGACCTCGACTACACGATCATCCGTCCCGCCTGGCTGTCCGACGATGATGAGGTCGACTACGAGCTGACCCAGAAGGGCGAGCCCTTCCAGGGCACCGAGGTGTCCCGCAAGAGCGTCGGCGCGCTCGTCGCCGAACTCGTCAAGAACCCGGCCGACAGCATCGGCGCCTCGCTTGGCGTGAACAAGCCCGGCACCGACGGCGACAAGCCGTCCTGGTACTGAACGGAGCATGCCATGACCGCTTTGGACACGCTCACCGAGAACGGCTTGTCCCTCGGGATCGAGCTGCCCCTGGACAACGATCTCGCCCGACGAGACGTCTCCGGTCACGGGCTCTTCCCTGACCTGACCCGGCATCAGGAGCGTGCGCAGCTCGCCGACAGGCTCGGGTTCCGGGCGCTCTGGCTGCGGGACGTGCCGATGTGGCGACCGCGTGACTTCGGCGACGCCGGACAGGTCTTCGACCCCATCCCCTACCTCGGCTACCTCGCCGCATCGACCGAACACATCCTGCTCGGAACAGCGGGGATCGTGCTCCCCTTGCGGCATCCAGTTGCGCTCGCGAAGGAAGCTGCAACCGTCGATGTCCTCTCCGGTGGGCGGCTGCTGCTCGGCCTCGCCTCGGGCGACAGGCCGGGTGAGTACCCGTTCTTCGGAGTCGATTTCGATCGTCGGGGAGAGACCTATCGCGACGGTGTGCGCGTGCTGCGTGAGATCTGGGCGCAGGCGGCGCTGGGCCGGATCGATCAGGACTCATTCCTGCCCGCCCCTGCGGACGGGACGATTCCACTGATCGGGATCGGTGGCGCGCAGCAGTCGCCTGCGTGGGCGGCAGAGTACCTCGACGCGCACATGACCTACCACCGTGCAGGTCCGCAGATGCGCGCCGTCGCTGCGCAATGGCGGGCGATATCGCTCAAGCCGTTCATGACGAACCTCTACCTCGACCTCGCTGAAAACCCGGATGCTCCCTTCGAGCCGATCCGCCTCGGTGCACGAGTCGGCACCACCGGTCTCACCGATTACCTCACCGGACTGGCAGCGGCAGGGGTCGCGCACGTCAACCTCGTGCTGCGGCCGGGACGACGAGACGTCGAAGACGTCATGGAGGAGATCGGACAAGACGTCATCCCCGCCCTCCGAGCCCGAACCGCATCAGAGCCAGCCGGCGCAGACATCCGATCGTGACCGAATCCACCGAATCAAGAAACCAACGAGCAGGGAGAACGATTGAAATGAGCAGCACAGACACCGTCGCCACGACCGCGAGCGACCCGACAGCGGTTGTCGCGACCGCGCAGTTCCTCACCCCCGTCGTACTCGGCCTTCAGGCGCTGACCATCAACGCCAAGCAGGCGCACTGGCACGTGCGTGGCGCGAACTTCGTCGGCGTCCACGAGTTGCTGGACACCATCGCAGGCAACGCCGGCGAGTTCGCCGACGCGGCAGCGGAACGCATCGTCGCCCTCGGCCTTCCGCTCGACGCCCGCGTCAGCGCGGTCGCCGAGAAGAGCTCCGTGACAAGCGTTCCGGTCGGCTTCGCGAAATCAGACGACCTCGTGCACGCGGTGATCGCAGACATCGACAGGCTCCTCGCGGACGTCCGCGCAGCGGTCGATGGCCTCGACGGGATCGACCTCACCAGTCAGGACGTCGCGATCGAGATCCAGCGAGGTCTCGACAAGGACCGCTGGTTCCTCGTGTCTCACATCGCAGCCTGACCGACCTGCCAAGGCGCCTCTCACCGGTCCGGTGAGAGGCGCCGCGCGCACTACGTCGTGCAGTCGGACAACACGGGCTAATCGAGAATCGCGGTGACTTCGAGCTCAACGAGAACGTCCGGCTCGAAGAGGTAGTCGACCCCGATCAGGGACGCGGGCGGCAAGGGCTGAGGCAGCTTCAGCTCCTCAGCCACCCGAGCGATCCCGTCCATGAAAGGTGCGATCTTTTCGGGCTCCCATTCGGTGACGTAGAAGGTCAACCGAAGCGCATCGTCGAAGGATGCACCCGCGCCTGCGAGCGCACGAGCTGTGTTGCGGAGAACCTCCGCGACCTGACCCGCGAGATCGTTGATCGCGATGGGCTTTCCTTCCGCACTACGGGCGATCTGGCCGCTGATATGCACGTGACGCGTGCCGGTGCCAATGGCGACGTGATCATACGGCGTTCCTGGCTGGAGACCGGCAGGACTGAAGCGTGTGACTGGCATAGAAGGTCCTCTTCGTTGGTGGTTTACTATTGATACTTGGTAGTTGAAGGACACTTCAAGGAGACCTGGTTTCATGGCCGATACCGACGCCGTATGCGAAAGCGAGCTGCGTATCGCGACGCCGCATCGCGAGCTGCTCGACCAGGTGCTCGACAAGTGGTCACTCAGCGTGCTCAACGAACTGTGCGAGCGACCCTGTCGGTTCAACGAGTTACGGCGTGCGATTCCGGGAGTGACGCAGAAGTCCCTCACGGCGACGTTGCGTCGGCTGGAGCGAAACGGAGTCGTGCAACGCCGAGTCATCAGCACGCGGCCGGTGGCCGTCGAGTACGGGATCACCGCCTTGGGCAAGACGTTGCGCGGGCCGATTGACGCGCTCGTCGCCTGGGCAGATGAGCAACTGCCGAACATTGAACGCGCACGCATCGCCTTCGACGAAGACGAACAGTAGACGTCGGGACATCTTTCCCCTCGCGACCAAGCAAGAGCGCGGCTCAGCTCTCTGTCGGATGTTCAGGCTTTGCGCCTTCTCTGTCTCCCATGACGGCGTCCACCATGCCCATCGTCGCGTCGAACTGCGTCATGACCAGCGCCGCTGTGCTCGCGAAGCCGCACGCGAGAAGGATGAGCAGCGAGGGGACGAACTCAGTCGGATCGGGCACCCAGCCTCCCAATGTCCATGGCAGGACCATGGCGATGACGATGCCGGCGCTCGAGAGCCATTCGTTCACGAATAGAGCGCGTGAGGAGCCGGACCCGCCCCTCGCGAGGATACGACGTCCTGTTTCCACTGTCATCGCTACCAGGAGGATGCCGAGGACGATGAAGCTCAGCGCGCCCCAGAGCGGATCAAGCGACGCGAGCACGAGCGGAACAAGGAGCGGAATGGAGTAGGCGGTGAAGACCCAGCGGACCGACGAACGGAGATACCGGTCCGCAGCCTCCGACGCTGCGAGTCGGCGGTGCATCTCCGAGTCGATGTAGAAGAACACGCCCACGATGAACGTGCCGAGCATCGTTCCCGATACTCCGGCGAGCCCCAAGAGGAAGTCATCATCCGTACCTGACATCGTCTGCGTCCCTTCTTCCCTGGGCACCTGTGAAGCGGGCAATCCATGCGGTCGCAGGATTTCGTGCCAGATCGGCGAGGCTTCCTCGCTGCGTGATGCGCCCTGTCTCAAGGACGATCACCTCGTCAGCGAGCACCTCGACGTCTTCACGGTCATGTGTGACGAGGATCGTCGGACCGGCGAACTGGCGGAGACGCAGACCGAGGTCGGCACGCACCTCATCCCGGAACTCCACGTCCAGCGCCGCGAGCGGCTCGTCGAGGAGCAGTGCCTTCGGCTCGGATGCGAGGGCACGGGCTAGCGCTACACGCTGAGCTTGCCCGCCGGAGAGTGCACTGGGGTATCTCTCTGCCAGGTCCGCCATTCCGAAGCGAGACAGCCAGGGGTCTGCGCTGCGCCGGGCGGCGGACCAACGCCCACCGCGGACTTTGGCTGAGAAGGCGACGTTCTCGCGCACCGTGAGGTGAGGGAAGAGGAGCAGGTCTTGGAACATGACGCCGATCCTTCGCTGGTCAGCAGGAAGACCGGCCAGATCCTTGTCCCCCAGTCGAATCGTGCCGTGGGACTCGGTGAAGCCTGCGATCGCCGCGATGGCGCTGGACTTTCCGGCACCGTTCGGTCCGACGACGGCGAGCACACTTCCGGGATCCGCTTTCAGCTCCACGACTACGTCGAAGGCGGGGCGTGGGATACGTGCGGAGACGGTGAGCTCGAAGGTCATGCGGTGCCTGGCAGCCATCGGTCGCGGAGTGCGAGGAGCACACCCAGTGATACCGCGAGCAGGACGAGTGCGAGGGCGATCGCGGTGTCGGGGTCCGAGTTCATCGCGAGGTACGACGCGATCGGGAGTGTGCGCGTCACGCCGGGGAAGGAGCCGGCGAACGTGATCGTCGCGCCGAACTCGCCGAGCGCGCGGGCGAAGCACAGCACGGCGCCCGCGGCGATTCCAGGCGCGGTCAGCGGAACCGTCACGAGGCGGAAGATCTGCCACGGGCTGGCGCCCAGGGAGGCGGCGGCTAGTTCGCTGCGGCGGTCCGCTGATCGCAGCGCGCCTTCGACGGCGAAGACGAGGAAGGGCATCGCGACGAAGGTTTGCGCGAGCACAACGGCACCGGTGGTGAAAGGAATAGTGATGCCGACCTGCGTGAGCCATTGCCCGAGGATGCCTCGCCGTCCCAGCAGGAGAAGCAACGCAATGCCGCCGACAACGGGAGGCAGTACCAGCGGGATAGTGATCGCCGCCCGCAAGAGGCGGCGCGGCAGGACCTTCCAGTGAACGGAATGGCTCAGCAGGACGGCTAGCGGGATACCGAGGACGAGACTCAGGCCGGTAGATAACGTCGCTGTGAGTAACGAGAGCCCGAGCGCCTGCAGTACCTCTTGCCGAACGAAGAGTTCGCCCAGCTGGCCCCATGGTGCACGCAGGATGAGTCCGAGCAGCGGGAGAACGAGCAGCGCGAGACCGATCACCCCGAGGGCGAGGATGACCGGCTGCCGGCGTTCACGGGGCCGCGAAGCCTGCATGCTCGAAGACCTGACGTGCCTCATCGGAGCGGAGGTAGTCGATGAACGCCTGTCCTGCGTCGGGGTTCGGTGCCTCGGCAAGAAGGGCGACCGGATAGTTGTTGATCACCTGCTGCGCCTCAGGCACATCGATGCCTTCCACCGCGCTCCCTGCTGCGACGACGTCGGTCACGTAGACCAGTGCGGCGTCGGCCTCACCCAGAGAGACTTTCGTCAGTGCGGCACGCACGTCCTCCTCAAGTGTGTCCGGTTGGGCCTGAACACCAGCAAGGTCGAGCAGGGACTGCGCTGCGGCTCCACACGGCACCGCGGTGTCGCACAATGCGATTGTCAGCTCAGGCCGTGCGAAGTCGGCGAGACCGGTGATCCCTGCAGGGTTCCCGGCGGGAACCGCGATCTGCAGCGTGTTCGTGACGAGCACTTCCGGATCGGCAGCCAGGCCTGCGTCGACGACAGACTGCATCGTCGCCTCATTCGCTGAGAAGAACACGTCCACCGGGGCACCGGAGACGATCTGCTCGGCGAGCGCCGACGATCCGCCATAGCTGGCGACCACGTCGACATCTGCGTTCGCGTCCTCGAACCTCTCGGCGAGGACGTCGATCACGTCGGTCAAGGAGGCTGCGGCCAACACTGTCACCGTTCCGGATGTCATGTCGTCCTTGCTTGCCCCGACATCCGATTCGTCGCTTCCTGTGCCGGGCGATGAGCATCCAGCGAGCAGAAGGAGCGCTGCGGCTGCCGCAAGGAGGGAGGGGGCACGCACGACAGGAACTCCTCTGAAAGACGGTCGGTCAGGCGAACGAAGTTGCCGACCTGTCTCAAGCCTCCCGTAGCCGAGGTCGTGAGAATGGCCTGCGACTGCTGGGCTTTGTCTGCTCTCTGCTGTCTCGCCGCTTCCGACCTCACCCGCTGGGACCGGCTCCCTAGCCTGAAGGCATGCCGGTCAATCCGCTCTCTCCGACCTTTCAGAGGCAGCGCGTCCTCACGGGCTTCGGCGTTCCCGCTCAGGAGCGTCTTTCGAGAGCGCATGTGCTCGTGATCGGCGCGGGTGGGCTGGCCAGCACCCTGTTGCCGGTCCTTGCTGCCGCAGGCGTCGGCAGCCTCACGATCGTCGATGACGACACTGTCGCCGAATCGAACCTGCACCGGCAGACGATGCACACGCCCGGCGACATCGGTCGCAGCAAAGCGGTCTCAGCCACCATAAGGCTCGCGTCGCTCGCTCCTGATGCTGAGCTCCGCGCCGTCGAGGGGCGTTTCGACGCCGTGACAGCCGAGGGTCTGCTGCACGGTGTGGACGTGCTCGTCGATGCCAGCGACAACCCGGCAACAGTGATGCTGGCAGACCGTGTTGCTGCCGAACGCGGCATTCCGCTCGTGTGGGGGTCAGCACTGGGGTACGCCGGCCAAGCAGGCGTGGCATGGGATGCCAGAGGCACCGACTACCGCGACTTGTTCCCGCATGGTCCGGACTCCAGTGCGGACACCTGCGACATGATCGGCGTGCTGCCGAGCGTATGCGCCGTCATCGGGGCGTTCATGGCGACCGAGGCACTCAAGCTCCTCACCGGCATCGGAGAGCCGTTGATCGGCCGGGTCGCCGCGTACGACGCACGCACCGGCCGCACCCGCGAGATCGCCTACCGGCGCGACGAGTCCGCCCGTGCCGCAGCGCAGAGCATCGAGACCACTCCGCTGTCATCCGACGATCAGAACGCCGTCTCGCCCGAGGAACTGCGCGACCTGCTCACAGCTTCCTTCCCGCCGCTGCTGATCGACGTACGCGAACCGTGGGAGGCCGACATCGCAGCGATCCCGGGAAACGTGCTGATCCCCTTGACCGAACTCCCTCGCCGGGCACCAGAACTCGACACCGGTCACCCCATCGTGCTGTACTGCCACCGCGGCACACGCTCACGCCAAGCGCTCGATCAGCTCCTCCAACTCGGATTCTCCGATGTGCGGCACCTCACCGGAGGCATCGATGCCTGGGCTGTCCGCATCGACCCCACGGCGAGCAGGTACTGACATGCCCCGCACATCGGTCGCTGAGCACACGGCCCGAGTCCGCACCCTCCTGAACGCCGTGAGCCAGCGCCCCGTCGAGCAGGTCGCCCTGTCTGACGCGCTAGATCGGGTGCTTGCCCACCCCATACGGACTCCGATAGATCTGCCCCCGTTCCGGAACTCACAGATGGACGGCTTCGCCGTCCGTACGGTCGACCTCGCGCGGACGCCAAGCAATCTGCCGCTGCGCGGTGCGATCCCCGCTGCTCCTGGCACACCTGGGCCGCTTCGCCCTGGCCATACCGTCCGGGTCATGACCGGTGCGCCGATCCCCGACGACGCCGATGCGGTCGTCCCTGTCGAACACGCCACCGTCCAGGGAACGACAGTGACGTTCACGCGGAAGCCGGACGTCGGAGAGTTCGTGCGTGAAGCCGGCTCTGACCTCGCGGGCAGTGAGCCTCTGTTGTCTGATGGCTTCCGGCTCGCTCCTCGCCACCTGGCGGCGCTCGCAGCTGCGGGAGTGGCGTCCGTCCCCGTTCGCTCACAGGTACGTGTCGCAGTGATCTCGACCGGAAGCGAGCTGGCCGCTCCCGGTGAGCTTCTGGCTCCCGGCCAGATCTACGACGCCAACGGCCCCGCACTCGCCGCAGCGGTACGAACCGCCGACGCCCTCTTGGTCGATGAGCATCGTGTCGTCGATGACACGGCCGCGTTCGCGCGCGCTCTCGACGCGTCGTGTGCGGCGGGAGCCGAGATCTTGCTCACCAGCGGGGGCATCTCGGCAGGCAACTACGAAGTCGTGAGGGAGCTTCTGGAGCCGCTCGGGGCGCACGTCGATACTCTCGCGATGCAGCCGGGCGGCCCCCAAGCCACTGCCATCTACAAAGGCGTTCCCGTGGTGTGCTTCCCAGGCAATCCCGTGTCCGCGCAGCTGTCGTTCATGCTCTTCATCGAGCCGGTCCTCCGTGAGGCAGCAGGACTGCACGCGCGACAGCCCGAGCCGCGGACCCTGGCCGAGCCTCTCACCTCTGTCGCCGGGAAACGGCAGTTCCGCCGTGGTGTGGGGTTGCCTGGAGGCCGGGTGGCACCGGTTGGCGGCCCTTCCTCGCACCTTGTCGCCGCCATGGCGGCATCCGACATGCTCATCGATGTCCCGATCGATGCCGTCACCCTCGACATCGGGACACGCGTGGAGACCTGGAATCTATGAACGAACTGCCGCACCTCGACGATCACGGCCGGTCGCGGATGATCGACATCGGCGGGAAGGCGATCACTCGGCGCACGGCGATCGCGACCGGCCGCCTCGACACGACACCGGCGGTGCTGGAACTGCTCGCCGCCAACCAGCTGCGCAAAGCAGACGCGCTCCCGACAGCGCGGGTCGCGGGCATCCAGGGCGCCAAGCGCACCAGCGAACTCGTACCCCTCGCGCACACATTGCCCCTGGAGTCCGTCACCGTGGACTTCGAGCTCAGCACCTCATCGGTGGAGATCCGGGCCACGGTCGCAGCGACGGCGAAGACTGGGGCCGAGATGGAAGCCCTCACCGCCGTCGCCATCGCCGGTCTCGCTCTGCACGACATGATCAAGTCCGTCGATCCGGCCGCCGTGCTCGGAGACATCCACCTCATCGAGAAGACCGGAGGAAAGCGCGGGCACTGGGTTGCAGACGCATCCGTGCCCGCAGACCACGGACAGGCGGTCGTGATCGTCTCCTCAACGAGCACCGCGGCCGGTACGCGCGAGGATCTCACCGGTCCGGCAATCGCAGACTGGCTTCGCGACCACGGGTATCGGCCAGACGAGCCCGTCGTTGTCGCTGACGCGGATATCTATCAGGCGCTCACGGATGCTCTCACCAGCGAGCCGGTATTGATCGTCACGACCGGCGGCACCGGGGTGCATCCCGAGGACCGCACCCCCGAGGCGACGAGCGCGGTGATCGAGAGAGCACTTCCCGGCATCGCCGAGGCCATCCGTGCAGCGGGCCGCGCGGCGACGCCGACAGCCTCGCTCAGCAGGGCGCTTGCAGGGATCGCCGGACGCACGATCGTCATCAACCTGCCTGGATCGCCACGCGGCGTGGAAGACGGCCTCATCGCACTGGAGCCGCTCTTGCCACACCTGCACGACCAGCTGGCCGGTGGCGGACATGCCTGACCCGATCGGTTTCGTCACCGCTGCTCCGCTGGACAAGACGCAGCTGGAAACACGGATACGCAGTAGGAAGAACGGGGCGGTGGTCACCTTCGAAGGCATCGTGCGCGACCATGATCACGGAGAGGACGTCGGCTCTCTCGACTACGAGGCGCACCCCGACGCGGAACGAATCCTCATCGACGTGTGCACGAGGATCGCTCAAACCACGGACTGCGATGTCGTCGCCGCTCACCGCATCGGGCACCTCGAGATCGGCGACGTCGCACTGGTCACGGTCGTCGCCGCCCCGCACCGGGCAGAGGCGTTCGCCGTCTGCGGGAACCTCGTCGACGCGATCAAGGCAGAGGTTCCGATCTGGAAGCACCAGCACTTCACCGACGGCAGATCGGAGTGGGTGGGGTTGTAGATACACCGCACGACCTAGCGAACCCGCCGGGTGAACGATGGTGCAATCACCGAGGAAAGAGGCGCCAGATGACTGGCATTGAGACTGAAGCACACAACTTTCATGGCAACCGACTTCCCCCGTCAGAAGCCGCCCGCGTCGCACCCACCGATGCGGCCGCTCGGACCGTTCTTGCGAGCCTCTGATGTCGTTGCTGCGTGGTGGTGATGCGTTCCCCGCCCTCGAGCTGCTCGAGGTGGGAGGCACACGCCGAACGATCCCGGCCGTATTCGCCGGGCAGTACGGCGTGGTTCTCTTCTCTCGCGGAGCAGGCTGCCGGTCTTGCGTGGAGCAGCTGCGTGCGTTCCAGCGCGGCCTACGACGCTTGTCCGCCGCGGGTATCGCTGTCGTCGCGGTGACTGCGGACGAGGAGCCGATAACCGCGGAGCTCGTGGCGCGCTATGGGCTGACTTTTCCGATCGGACACAGCGTGGACGTGGAGCAGATCACCGCCGCGACTGGAGCGTTCGTCACCGTGGACCCGCCGCAGTTGCAGACGACCGGATTCGTGCTGGATCCCGATGGGACGGTCGTGATCAGCGTGTACTCCTGCGGAACGTTGGGACAACTCGTTCCCGACGATGTCCTCGAACTCATCCGGGAGTTGCCTCAGCATGCGGATGCGAATCGGAAGCAGGCAGACCGATGAAAACCATCGATGCCATCTCGAGAGCGCGGATGCAGACCGCTGCGAGAGCAGTCGGCAAGGATGTGCGCAACCAGAACAGGATGCAGACACATCCTCTCTTGATCGTTCCGCCGGAGAAGCGACGTTGACCTCGTCTCCGAACGCCTCAGGTGCCACTGGGACAGCCGTCTGGGAGGAGCTCGCTCAGGAGGTCCTCAGCAGAAACCCACGCGGCCGGATACTCGTCGCCATCGACGGCGTGGACGCTGCAGCCCGCATGCACTTCGCCGACGCCCTGGCGGCAGCGCTGCGTGCAGTGGGACGTCACGCGACTCGTCTCAGCGCGGCCCCGTTCACGGACGATGACGCCGTCCGAACCATACTGCGCATGTTCCGCCACAACGGACCTGAGAGCGAGCTCGCTGCCGCGCCTGAGGACAGGATGCTGATTGTCGACGGTTGGTCACTGCTGCGCTCTAGCCTGCGCTCGGCGTGGCACTTCACCGTCTTCCTCGACGGCGGTGAGCCGGCGCACCCAGACACCCATGAACGGCATCTCCGCTACATGCGCGAGGACATTCCACGCGAATCATCCGATGCCGTGTACGAGGTGAGCGACAGCATGCATCCCCAGCGCTTGTACTCCGATTCCTGCTGAGACAAGGATCTGGGCAGCACCGCGGTCGTCTCACGTAAGAGGATGGCAGCGCAGGAGACGAATGCAGTTCACGACACGTGGACCCCCGCGGTGGATCGGACCTCAGCCGCTTGTGGTTTGGCTCAGCCGCCGGAGAACGGGGGCAGCACGTCCACCTGCGCGGAGACCGGTCGCGCGGGATCGCGTGAGGCGATGCCGTCGACGAGGAATGTCCCCTTTGCGATCACCGGCTCGAGTGCCGGGTGAGCTGTGAGGAGCGCGTCCTTCGCCTCTCCGAGGGTCGTCGCCTCGACGTGCTCTTCTTCGCAGCCAGCCGCTTCAGCGGCGGCTGCGAAGTATCGGACGAGTATGCGTGACATCGTCAGCCTCCGATCGCTCCCATGGAACGGGCCGGTCGACGAAAACTCTTCTCTTCCATCCCGTGCCCAGCCTGTTTGTCCCACATCGTCGCCCGCCAGGCGTCGGCGATAGCGGCATCGTCTGCTCCACTTCGCAGCATCGTGCGCAGGTCTGTCTCGTCGTCTCCGAACAGACAGGAACGTACCGAGCCTTCGGCTGTCAGCCTGGTTCGGTCGCACGCGTCGCAGAAGCTGCGTGTGACGGACCCGATGATGCCGACGGTGGCCGGGCCTCCGTCGACGAGCCACTCCTCTGCGGGAGCGGACGGGTCTTCACGCCCGGCCGGGGTCAGCCGGTATCGGCGTCCGAGCACAGACAGAAGTTCTTCGGCGGAGACGAGGTGGTCTCTGCGCCATGTCTGATCTGCATCCAGCGGCATCTGTTCGATGAACCGCAACCGCACGCCGTTGGCAAGCGCCCACGCCAGCAGGTCGGGCGCATCCGCGAGGGTCTCGCGCAGCGCCACCGCGTTGATCTTGATCGGGCTGAGCCCTGCGTACTGTGCCGCCTCGATCCCCTTGAGCACGGCAGGCAGGCGATCGCGTCGGGTGACAGCGGCGAAATGCTCGCGGTCGATCGTGTCCAGCGACACGTTGATCCGCGTCAGTCCAGCCTCCACAAGCTGCGGCGCCTTGCGGTCGAGGCCGATCCCATTGGTCGTCATCGACACCGGCAGGCCGGGCACGGCTGTCGTCGTCTGGCGCACGATCTCGACCAGATCAGGTCGCGTAAGCGGCTCGCCGCCGGTAAAGCGCACCTCACGGACTCCGAGATCGTGGACGGCTATGGTGACCAGACGCGCGATCTCTTCCGGAGTCAGCAACTCCCCGCGAGGGACGATGGGCAGGCCTTCCGCCGGCATGCAGTATGTGCAACGCAGCGAGCAGGCGCTTGTGATCGATACGCGCAGGTCTCGCGCGGTGCGCCCGAACCTGTCCACGAGAAACGGTGTCTCGGGTCGGCCGACCGTCGAGCGCGCGCGATGGCGAACGGTCGGCATGCCGAGCGCAACAGGGCACATGGTCACAGACTTCTTCTCGATGCTTGCGGGGGGGGCGAGGTCGCCCGGTGGGGCGTCCTGTTCCACAGTGTGGTCGGCACAGTGGCCCGTTTTCACCCCGGGGACTCATCACCTGCAGTCATGGGCAAGTTCCGCGCAGGACCAGGCGATCAGCGAGAGAGCTCCCGCAATATCGTCGGTGGTGTACAGCCAGAGAAGACGGAAGGGGCGATGTATGTCGTTCACTACTCGCGGATTCGCGGGACGCCGGCGTGGACCCGATGATCAGCTCCCTCCGGGACAGACGCTGTTCGACAACTGGCCGGTGCTCACCGCCGGTCCGACCCCCTATGTCGATACCGAGACGTGGGATTTCGCCATCCTCGATGAGACCGGTACCGAGCATCACTGGAACTGGGAGCAGTTCCTGGCGCTCGGTGCCGAGGACATCACGGTCGACATCCACTGCGTCACGCACTGGTCCAAGCTCAACATGGCCTGGCGCGGGGTGAGCCTGGACAAGCTGTTCGAGAACGTCGAGACATCCCATGACTACGTCATGGCGCACTCCTACGGCGGCTACACCACGAATGTGCCGCTTGAGGATCTCCTGGATGGCAAGGCCTGGATCGCGACCGAGGCCGAAGGCGCACCGCTCGACGCAGAACACGGCGGGCCGGCACGTCTCCTGATCCCGCATCTGTACTTCTGGAAGAGCGCGAAGTGGGTCCGGGCATTGACGATGATGCCGACGAACGACCCTGGGTTCTGGGAGCAGAGCGGCTATCACATCTACGGTGATCCGTGGAAGGAAGAACGCTACTGGTGATGGAGCAGACCCGGCTCGCTCCGCTTCGCCCCCGCGTGAGGCCGTCGTGGTTCGTCGCCACGGTTTCGGAGGTGCGTCCAGAGACGCCGACTGCGGTTCGGCTGGTGCTCGATGTCCCGGGGTGGCCGGGGAGCGAGGCGGGCAGCCATCTCGATCTGCGACTGACCGCTCCGGACGGCTATCAGGCGACACGTTCGTATTCGATCGCATCCTCCGAGACGGGCGGAACGATCGTCCTCGCGGTCGATGAGCTGCCCGATGGCGAGGTGTCTCCGTTCCTCGTCCGTGAACTGCGCGTCGGTGACCAGCTCGAGGTCCACGGACCGCTGGGATCGTTCTTCCTCTGGCGCCCGGGACAGAGCCAGCGCCCCGTGCAGCTCATCGCCGGCGGGTCAGGTGTCGTGCCCCTCTACGCGATGGCGGCGTCTCATGCGGCCGCATCCGATCCCGTTCCGTTCCGGCTGCTGTACTCGGTGCGCACCCCGGAGGACGTCTACTTCCACCAGGAGCTCCTCGAGCTGTCGGACGGGTCGTTCGCCATCGACCTCGTGTACACGCGACGAGCGCCAGCCGGATGGCGGGAGCCGGTCGGACGGCTCACAGAATCGGCTGTCGCGGCGCGGACGCTCCCTCCGGAAGACCGCCCACGCATTTTCGTGTGCGGTTCGACAGGCTTCGTCGAAGCCGTCGCGCCCTGGCTCGTGAAGCTCGGCCATGCGCCGCAGGACATCCTCACCGAACGATTCGGAGGCCTATGATGACCAGCCACCTCGACGGGAACATCCTCGCCGGACCTCTCGCCCAGTTCCTCGTGCCCGATGCAACGATGATCGAAGGACGGTGCGGAGGTTGCGGGCGTATCGCGCCCCTTGGCGAGGCAGTCGTGTATCCGGACGCCCCGGGGCTGGTCGTGCGCTGCAAGACGTGCAGCCACGTGCTGGCGACGATCATCGACGCCGGTGAACGCCTCTTCCTCAGCTTCGCGGGGATGACTGCGTTCGCGATGAGGCGGGATCAGGCTGAGGAGTCGGTCTCAGTCGCGTAGGCCCCGAGTTGTGCGATAGCCATGTCGAGAGCGGCACGCATCGGATAAACATCTCGACTCGCCTTCGCCAGAAGATAACCTCCCTGCAGTGCCGATAGCAGCCCACTGGCAAGCGCTCGCGAGTCCGCATCGCTGCGCAACACGCCGCGTGTCTTCAGCCTCTCCACGGCATCGATCAGCATCTCCAGCCACTCATCGAAGTGGGCAGCGATCGCCCGGCGGGCATCCTCGTTGTGGTCTGCGATCTCGTTCGCCAGAGACCCGAGCGGGCACCCGTACGCGCCGTTGCGTAGCGCGTTGCGTTCGACGAGCTCATCCCGCCACAGCTCGAACCCACGTAGGGATTCCACCCGTCGAAGGCGCCGGCGCTGCTGCGTCAGGACGTCCTCCGCCCGGGTCTCGATGACTTCCTTCACGAGTGCGTCCTTGTCGGCGAAGTGCTGATAAACCTGAGACTTCGATGTCGCGCTGGCGGCTCGGACGTCGGCAAGGGTCGTCGCCGCAACGCCTCGCTCATACATCAGCTGGTTCGCTGCGTCGACGATACGCGCCCTCGTTGCCGCCCCTTTCGGCGTCAACCGGCGCGCACTCGTTCCGTCGGCAGTCACGCCTCCAGGGTAGTCTCCTCCGTCCGCAGGACTCGAAGTCGTCCGTCACGCGATGCCAGCCCGGCCGGCCCAGTGAAGTCCAGCGGAGCGGGACGCTCGCATCTCACACCTTCACAATAATGGACCTCGAAGTCCTTATCCAAGTCGACCCGAAACACCTAAGGCGATCCGAGCGCCCTGCTTTTCAGACCTACGACACCTCTCATCGATCGACGTCCGGCTCATACTTTGGTCTGGCGAGTCCTTTTCTGTCGTCGTAGGCTAGTGGTCATGATGTGCGGGAAGCCACGCGGCTCACGGATCTTCCGTGTGCGCGAGAACGTCCGAGCCGAGGGCTCGGTGCGGCTGCCCACGCGCGCCCGTCGAGAACGTTGCGCGCTCCGCAGGAGAGGGGCGTTCGGTGGACCTGCCTGTCAAGCTCGGTGACGCGCAAGAGTTTCTGATGCTCGTTCCCTCGCCTCTTGCGGAGCGGGTGGCTGAGGACGAGCGCCTGGTCGTGGCGGCCTATCGGTTTCGTAGGGGCCTGGGCATCCGGGCTCGACGGGCGTTGGCCTCACGCATCGAGCATGAGGTGACCGCCGCGCTGCACATCGTTCGGCCCGGAACGGTGGTGGTGGCGTTCGACGGTGCCGGCACGATGTCTCGAGCCCGAGTACACAGGTTGGCGACGGGCGTAGTCGGTGAGGTGAGCAGGAGCGCCACCAATCTCGTCGGCGCGGACACGACCGTGATTGGAGTCGTGGTGATGTCACCGGCCGAGCGAGATCTCGCCGCCGCGTGCGTGCGGCATGTCGCAGAGCAGCCACCGCACCGGGGCGACGGGCTCGTCTTTCACGCCAGCGACCTCCGCCGGGCGAACATCTATGAGCTGATCGAGGAAGCAGTCCTGTGATGACGGTCAGCTCTCCCCGTGGTCGCAGCGAGGACCACCTGTTAGTCATCTACCAGCGTCGGAACGCCTCGGTCCTGTCGCTGCAGGGGCGGGACGCTGAGCTGACCCCCGGGAGCATCGTCGTTGTCCCCCGCTCGACGGTGGAGAGCGCGATGCCCACCGAGGATGCCGATCGCATGATCGTCGAGGTGCCGTTGGGTGTGGTGGGGTTGACGGCGGATCAGGTCGCTGAGGTCTCGGGTGTCGACCTGCAGGAGCGGACCTCGCTGGCGGCGCTGCTGCGGTCCGTGCTCGGGGGCGTGATGGACTCCGAACTCAGCCTTCGCGACGAGGTCGACGTGTTCGCGCCCGTCGCCGACCTGCTGAAAGTCACCCTGCTCAGCGCCCTCACTCCCGACCGCGCCACGACCCGGTATCCGCTGGCCGAGCAGATCGTCACCTACGTGCTCGACAACCTCACCGACCCCGGCCTCGGAGCCGCCAGGATCGCGAAGGACCTGCACGTGTCCGAGCGTCTGCTCTACGCAGAGATGTCCCGCGCGGACATCAGGCTCGCGCAGCTGATCCAGTCCCAGCGCCTGCGTCGCGTCCGCGACGCCCTGACCGCACCGGCCACCATCGACGTCCCCATCGGCGTCCTCGCCCAACAGCACGGGTTCGTCTCCGCCAGCCACTTCAGCCGCATCTTCCGCGAAGAATTCGGCACCACACCCCGCCAATGGCGCAACAACACCAC
>NZ_ATXU01000013.1 GCF_000421845.1 Leucobacter chironomi DSM 19883 | reverse complement strand
TGGTGATTAGGACTAAGTCGTAACAAGGTAGCCGTACCGGAAGGTGCGGCTGGATCACCTCCTTTCTAAGGAGCACTCGACAGCACTGCTGTCGCAGAATGACTCGACCAACGACAAACGTTCGTTGCGAGTCGCTCATGGGTGGAACATATAACAAGCAAGCTTGTTTGCTCGCCTGCGCTAGTACGCATGGTCTTCTTCGTGGAGATGATGTTGGAACGTGGGGGTGTGTGAGCGGGGTTGCGGCAGGTGCATACTATTGGGTCCTGGAAGACCAGCCGATTCGCCTCCTTTTGGGGGTGGGTGGACTGGGTTTCTTCTGGCCCGCGGTCATGGAACGTGTTGTCCATGATGGTGGGATCGGCCGTACGTTGAGAACTACACAGTGGACGCGAGCATCTAGCCAACGTCAAATCATGATTCTGTTTCCTTTGTGGGGCGGGTTGTGGGTTGGGGTTGGTTGATACTTTAATTTCATTGGTCGCACACCGGCCATGGGCTTTCGGGTTTGTGGTGGGTGTGTGTTTCGATAAATGCTTATGTGATTTCAAGTTTCTAAGAGCAAACGGTGGATGCCTTGGCATCTGGAGCCGAAGAAGGACGTAGTAATCTGCGATAAGCCTCGGGGAGCCGATAAACGGGCTGTGATTCGAGGATTTCCGAATGGGGAAACCCCGCCAGGGCGCGTGCGTACCTGGTGACTCCCGCCTGAATATATAGGGCGGGTAGAGGGAACGTGGGGAAGTGAAACATCTCAGTACCCACAGGAAGAGAAAACAACATGTGATTCCGGTAGTAGTGGCGAGCGAACCCGGATGAGGCTAAACCGGTCGTGTGTGATACCTGGCAGGGGTTGCACGATCGGGGTTGCGGGACATACCTCGAGACGCTGCTGAGTCTCGGACGTGAATGTGTAGCTATAGGAGAACCGCTTGGAACGGCGGGCCGGAGTGGGTGAGAGCCCCGTATCCGAAATGGTGGCACTGCGTGGTGTGTATCCCAAGTAGCACGGGGCCCGAGAAATCCCGTGTGAATCTGTCAGGACCACCTGATAAGCCTAAATACTCCCAGATGACCGATAGCGGACTAGTACCGTGAGGGAAAGGTGAAAAGTACCCCGGGAGGGGAGTGAAAAAGTACCTGAAACCGTTTGCTTACAATCCGTCGGAGCACCCTTGTAGGTGTGACGGCGTGCCTTTTGAAGAATGAGCCTGCGAGTTAGCGATATGTGGCGAGGTTAACCCGTGTGGGGTAGCCGTAGCGAAAGCGAGTCTGAATAGGGCGATTCAGTCGCGTGTCCTAGACCCGAAGCGAAGTGATCTATCCATGGCCAGGCTGAAGCGCGTGTAAGAGCGCGTGGAGGGCCGAACCCACTTAGGTTGAAAACTGAGGGGATGAGCTGTGGATAGGGGTGAAAGGCCAATCAAACTTCGTGATAGCTGGTTCTCTCCGAAATGCATTTAGGTGCAGCGTTGCGTGTTTCTTGCCGGAGGTAGAGCTACTGGATGGCCGATGGGCCCTACAAGGTTACTGACGTCAGCTAAACTCCGAATGCCGGTAAGTGAGAGCGCAGCAGTGAGACTGTGGGGGATAAGCTTCATAGTCGAGAGGGAAACAACCCAGATCGCCAACTAAGGTCCCAAAGCGTGTGCTAAGTGGAAAAGGATGTGGAGTTGCTGTGACAACCAGGAGGTTGGCTTAGAAGCAGCCACCCTTGAAAGAGTGCGTAATAGCTCACTGGTCAAGTGATTCCGCGCCGACAATGTAACGGGGCTCAAGCACACCACCGAAGTTGCGGCATTCAGCGTATAGACAAGCCTTCGTGGTTCAGTTCGTTGGATGGGTAGGAGAGCGTCGTGTGGCGAGTGAAGCGGCGGAGTGATCCAGTCGTGGATGCCACACGAGTGAGAATGCAGGCATGAGTAGCGAAAGACGGGTGAGAAACCCGTCCTCCGGAAGACCAAGGGTTCCAGGGTCAAGCTAATCTTCCCTGGGTAAGTCGGGACCTAAGGCGAGGCCGACAGGCGTAGTCGATGGACAACGGGTTGATATTCCCGTACCGGCGGTAAACCGTCAAAGACCTAACCAGTAGTGCTAAACAAACCAAAGCCTTGATGGATCCTTCGGGTGATGTCGGGGTGGCGGCTGTGAACCCGAACTGGGGTGGTGAGCGTGAGGTGTGACGCAGGAAGGTAGCCAGTGCCGGGCGATGGTTGTCCCGGTGTAAGCGTGTAGCCCGAATCGGTTTAAGAGATCGGTTCTTTGGGTGAGACGTGATGCGGACCCGTATGGGGAAGCTGGTGATCCTATGCTGCCAAGAAAAGCATCGACGCGAGGTTTGCTGTTGCCCGTACCCCAAACCGACTCAGGTGGTCAGGTAGAGAATACTCAGGAGATCGAGATAATCATGGTGAAGGAACTCGGCAAAATGCCCCCGTAACTTCGGGAGAAGGGGGGCCATCCACTTATACCAACTTGCTTGGGAAAGGGTGTGGTGGCCGCAGAGACCAGTGGGAAGCGACTGTTTACTAAAAACACAGGTCCGTGCCAACACGCAAGTGGACGTATACGGACTGACGCCTGCCCGGTGCTGGAAGGTTAAGAGGAGAGGTTAGGGTTCGCCCGAAGCTTTGAATTTAAGCCCCAGTAAACGGCGGTGGTAACTATAACCATCCTAAGGTAGCGAAATTCCTTGTCGGGTAAGTTCCGACCTGCACGAATGGCGTAACGACTTCCCAGCTGTCTCCACCGTGAACTCGGCGAAATTGCAGTACGAGTAAAGATGCTCGTTACGCGCAGAAGGACGGAAAGACCCCGTGACCTTTACTACAGCTTGGTATTGGTGTTCGGTGTGGCTTGTGTAGGATAGGTGGGAGACTGTGAAGCGGTGACGCTAGTTATCGTGGAGTCGTTGTTGAAATACCACTCTGGTCATATTGGATATCTAACTACGGACCCTGATCGGGTTCTGGGACAGTGCCTGGTGGGTAGTTTAACTGGGGCGGTTGCCTCCCAAAAAGTAACGGAGGCGCCCAAAGGTTCCCTCAACCTGGTTGGCAATCAGGTGGCGAGTGTAAGTGCACAAGGGAGCTTGACTGTGAGACTGACAGGTCGAGCAGGGACGAAAGTCGGGACTAGTGATCCGGCAGTGGCTTGTGGAAGCGCTGTCGCTCAACGGATAAAAGGTACCTCGGGGATAACAGGCTGATCTTGCCCAAGAGTCCATATCGACGGCATGGTTTGGCACCTCGATGTCGGCTCGTCGCATCCTGGGGCTGGAGTTGGTCCCAAGGGTTGGGCTGTTCGCCCATTAAAGCGGTACGCGAGCTGGGTTTAGAACGTCGTGAGACAGTTCGGTCCCTATCCTCTGCGCGCGTTGGAGATTTGAGAGGATCTGACCCTAGTACGAGAGGACCGGGTTGGACGGACCTCTGGTGTGCCAGTTGTTCTGCCAAGGGCATGGCTGGTTGGCTACGTTCGGGATGGATAACCGCTGAAAGCATCTAAGCGGGAAGCCGGCCTCAAGATGAGATCTCCATGAACTTCGGTTCGAGAGGCTCCCAGTAGATGACTGGGTTGATAGGCCAGATGTGGAAGCACGGCAACGTGTGGAGCTGACTGGTACTAATAAGCCGACGACTTGATAACACCCCACAACACCACCCCCTGGGTTGGTGTGGGTGGAAGTAAGCAATTAACGTAACGATGTATCGCGTCCACTTTGTGGTTCCCAACAGACGGCCCACAACCCACCCCCTTGCGGGATGGTTTGTGTCGACATGTTGATAGAGTTACGGCGGCCATAGCGTCAGGGAAACGCCCGGTCACATTCCGAACCCGGAAGCTAAGACTGACAGCGCCGATGGTACTGCGAGGGGGACCTCGTGGGAGAGTAGGACACCGCCGGACACCCTTTACAGAGGGTCGTACAGTGAACGCCAATGCTGGCGCTCACTGTGCGGCCCTCTTCTCATTTGTAGACTTGTAATTCGATAGCGCACTTTCGGGAGGCCTCCATGAACGAACGACCCCAGCGGGACGAATCCGCGGATCGCGGCCCCCGAAAGCGCAACGACGACCAGCGTCGCGACTACGGTCAGCGCCGCGACGGTGGTGCCCGCTCGGGCGACGACCGCGGCTCGCGGTACTCGAACGGTGACCGCCCGCGTCGCGATGATCGCGGCCAGCGCCGCGACTTCGGCGATCGTGATGACCGCCGACCTCGCCGGGATGGCGACTTCCGCGACGACCGCCGCCCGCAGCGCGACGGCGGCGGCTTCCGGGGCGACCGCCGCGACGATCGCGTCGGTGACCGTGGGGGCGAGCGTCGTCCGTACCGTGGTGGCGAAGGCGGTCAGGAGCGCCGGCCTCGTCGTGAGGGCGACTTCCGTGACGACCGGCGTCCGCGTCGTGATGGCGATGACCGTCGTGGTGGCGAGCGCGGCGGGTATCAGGGCGGCGGAGAGCGTCGCCCTTCCCGTGGTGGCGAGCGCGACTTCCGGGGCGACGACCGGCGTCCGCGTCGCGACGGCGACGATCGCGCGCCCCGCCGCGACGGCGACTTCCGCCGTGACGGCGATTCCCGTGGCGACCGCGGCGATCGCCGAGACGGCGGCTTCCGCGGCGACCGCACGCAGGGCGGTCGCCAGGAGAGCTACGGTCGAGGCGGCACCCGCGGGGGCGGGCGCAGCGATCGCGGCGGCCGAGAGCGCGAATACACGGAGGCCGAGCGCCTGCAGCACGAGCTTCGACCCGTGCGCGCGGAGCACCAGGATCCGGTGATCCCGGACGACATCCGACCCAACGATTTGCACCCGGCGGCTCGCAACGAGCTGAAGACGCTGCAGGTCGACGTGCAGGAGCGAGTCGCCCGCCATCTCGCGATGGTGGCGCTGCTCATCGACGACGATCCCGCGCTCGCGCACCAGCACGCCCTCTCGGCGAGCCGGCGCGCGGGTCGCATCCCCGTGGCGCGCGAAACTCTCGCGATCACCGCATACCGCACCGGCGACTTCGCCCTGGCGCTGCGCGAGCTGCGCACCTACCGCCGCCTGAGCGGGCTCGACGGCCATCTCGCGCTGATGGTCGACAGCGAGCGCGGCCTCGGCCGCCCCGAGAAGGCGCTCGAGACCGGCCTCGAAGCCGACACCTCGAAGCTCGACACCGAGCAGCGCGTTCACCTCGCCATCGCGATGTCCGGTGCCCGTCTCGACCTCGGTCAGACGCAGCAGGCGCTCTTCGAGCTCGAGATCCCCGAGCTCAACCCCCAGCGCGCCTTCTCCTGGAGCCCGGAGCTCTTCGGCGCCTACGCCGCCGTCCTCGAGGACCTCGGCCGCGACGACGAGGCGCGCGAGTGGTACGGTCACGCCGATCGCGCCGCCGGCGCCCTGCAGGACCACCTGGGCTCGCTCGACGAGCTCGAGGTCTTCGAGATCCACGAGTCCCACGAGGAGATCGACGCCGCGGAGGATGCCGACGCTGCGGACGATATCGACAACGCAGATGACGCGAGCGATGACGCTGCGGCAGCTCAGCCCGCCTCAGCGGGCTCCGCTCCCGAGCAGCAGGATACCGAGCACACCGATGCGGACGCTGAGCGCAGCGGTGTCGAGTCTGGCGCCGATGCCGAGTCGGTCGCCGATGCCGTGTCGCCCGCCGAGGGCCGCGAGCAGAGCGCTTCGGCCGCCGAGGACGAGATCGCGGCTGAGGTCGCCGAACTGCTCGCAGAGGCGGGCATCGGCGAAGTCAGTCAGCCGGAGAACACCGAGGACCGGTCGTAGTGGCGCTGTTCGGGAAGAAGCGCACCCCCATGGGGGCCGCGCCGATCGAGGGGCGAGAGCTGCTGCTCTCCGACCTCGACGGCGTCGTGTACCGCGGACCCGGGGCGATCCCGGGCGCCGTGGAGCAGCTGAATCTCGCCGCGGAGCGCACGCGCCTCGCCTACATCACGAACAACGCCGCCCGCACCGACGTCTCGGTGGCCGAGCATTTGCAGAGCCTCGGCCTGCGGGCTCGCCCCGAAGACGTGGTGACGTCGCCCCAGGCCGCGACCGCGCTGCTCGCCGAGACGGTGCCCGCCGGCTCGCGCGTGCTGGTGGTAGGCGGCGAGGGCCTCGTCGACGAGCTGCGCAAGGCCGGCTTCGAAGTGACGCGCAGCGCCGACGACGAACCCGCCGCAGTGGTGCAGGGCTTCGCCCCCGATGTGGGGTGGACGCACCTCGCAGAAGCGGCGTTCGCCCTCGCGGATCAGCCGGGTCGCGATCCGCTGCCCTGGATCGCGACGAACACCGACTGGACCATCCCCGTCGCCCGCGGGCTCGCACCGGGCAACGGCACCCTGGTCTCGGCGGTGCACACGGCCGTGCAGCGGCTGCCGGTGTTCGCGGGCAAGCCCGAAACCCCGATCTTCGAGGCTGCGTTCGACCGCTTCGGCACGCGCAACGCCCTCATGCTGGGCGACCGGCTCGACACCGACATCAAGGGCGCGCGTGCGGCCGGGATTCCGTCGCTGCAGGTGCTCACCGGCGTCGACCGGCCGAAGCAGCTCATCGCCGCGTCGCGCGACATGCAGCCCGACTACATCGTGGCCACCCTCGCCGAGCTGCACGAGCCGTACCCCACCGCCGAGCAGTTGAAGGACGGCACGATGCAGGTGGGTTCCGCGAAAGTGCGCATGGACGGGCACGTCGCGCGGGTCGTCGCGGAGGGCGATTCGGCGATCGATCTGCTGCGCGCCGGATGCGCCGCGGTGTGGGGATCCGGTCTCGCGATCTACGGCCTGCAGGTGCCCGAGATCCTGTACGAGGATCACTGGCGCTGAGCCGCTTCCGAGGCTGAGCTTCCCGAGGAGCTCGGCCGAGGCATGTCCCGTGCGTGAGCGTGTCGGCGGCCGCGGCTAGGCTGGACGCATGAACAGGGAGCCCCACAGCGAAGACGGACTGCTCGGGCGCATCGACGTGATCGAGGCGCAGCCGCTGGAGCAGCGCGCGTCGGGGTTCGAGCAGCTGCACGACGAGCTCCTCGCCGAGCTGCAGCGGGGCGACCATGGCGGTTCCTGACGAGAGCGCCGCGAGCGCCGCGAGTGCTGCGCACCCTGCGACGACCGAGGCGGCCTGGCGGGGAGACGCGCAACGGCTGGACCGGGCGCTGCCGCTGCTGGGCCTCGCCCGCTCCCGCAGCCAGGCGGCCGAGCTCATCGCTTCCGGCTGCGTGCTCGTCGACGGCGCCGCCGTCACGAAGGCCGGCACCCGAGTGGGCGAGGGAACACGGATCGCGGTCGCCGGCGCCGACCACTATGTCAGCCGCGCCGCCCACAAACTGCTGGCCGCCCTCGACGCATTCGGCGTCGACCCTGCCGACCGCGTCGCGCTCGACCTCGGTGCGTCCACCGGCGGCTTCACCCAGGTGATGCTCGAACGCGATGCACGGACGGTGCTGGCCATCGACGTGGGGCATGATCAGCTGGTGCCCGATCTGCGCGACGACCCCCGGGTGCGTCTCGTCGAGGGGCGCAATGCCCGCGAGCTCACCCCGGAGAACCTGGCTGCCGACACCGGCGTGGCCGAGGCCCCGACGCTCGTGGTCGCCGACCTCTCCTTCATCTCGCTCACCCTGATCCTGCCCGCCATCGCCCGCTGCGCGGCCCCCGGCGCCGACCTCGTGCTGCTCATCAAGCCCCAGTTCGAGGTGGGTCGCGTGCGCGACGGCGTGGTCGCCGATCCGGCGCTCTGGGCCGAAGCGATCCGCACGGTGCTGCGCACCGCGCACGAGCACGGTCTTGCGGCCCGCGGCCTGGCACCGTCGCCGATCTCCGGCGGCTCCGGCAACCGCGAGTTCCTGGTGCATTTCGCAGGCGCGGGCGACGCGCATCCGACAGAATGGGAGGGGCGGATCGCGGAGCTCTGCGACGGCGCTGGACGCGAAGCGCCGGCCCGATCCCGTCCCCGCAACCGAGCGAACGGAGAGCCATGAGCACTGCGCATGCAGCGGGTACGAGGCGCTTCCTCGTCGTCTCCCACACCCACCGCGACGAGGCCGTAGCGGCCACCGTGGCCGCCGTTTCGGCGCTGCGCGCCGCCGACGCCGAACCCGTGTTCGACGAGCACGACAGGCAGGAGTTCGCACCGCATCTCAACGTCGAGAGCATCCCCGAGCTCGGCCGCGACGTGAGCATCCACGAACTGGAGGCCGCCATCGTGCTCGGCGGCGACGGCACCATCCTGCGCGCAGCCGAGCTGCTGCGCGGATCCGAGTGCCCGATCGTGGGCGTCAACCTGGGGCACGTCGGCTTCCTCGCGGAGATGGAGAACTACGACCTCGCCGAGACGATCGACCGCGTGCTGCGCCGCGACTACGAGGTCGAGGAGCGCATGACCGTCGACGTGCAGGCCACCTGCGACGGCGAAGTGATCGCCGAGACGTGGGCGCTCAACGAGGCCTCGGTCGAGAAGCGGCGGCGGATGCTCGAAGTCGAGATCGGCGTCGACGGGTTGCCCGTGTCGAACTTCGCCTGCGACGGCGTGGTGCTGGCCACCCCGACCGGCTCGACGGCCTACGCGTTCTCGGCGGGCGGGCCCGTGGTCTGGCCCACCGTGCAGGCCATGCTGATGGTGCCGATCGCCGCGCACGCGCTCTTCGACCGCCCTCTCGTGACGGGCGTCGACTCCGAGCTGAGCGTGCGCATCCTGCCCGAGAACATCGGCCCCGGCGTCATGTGGTGCGACGGCCGCCGCCGCACCGAGCTGCCGGCGGGCTCCGTCGTGCGCGTGCGCCGATCCACGCACTCGGTGCGGCTGGCCCGGCTCAACGAGGCCGTGTTCTCGGACCGCCTGGTGCGCAAGTTCCACCTCCCCGTCTCGGGCTGGCGCGGCTCGCGCCGCGAGAACGGAGGCGCCGCGTGATCGAAGAGCTGCACATCCGGGATCTCGGAGTGATCGCCGACGCGACACTGCCGCTCGGGCCCGGATTCACCGCGATCACGGGCGAGACGGGTGCTGGCAAGACCATGGTCGTGAGCGCCCTCGGGCTGCTGATGGGCGAACGCAGCGATGCCGGGGCGGTGCGCTGCGGTGCATCGCAGGCCCGCGTGGGCGGCATCGTGCGCACCTCCGACACCGCGGTGGCCGAGATCGTCGACGACCTGGGCGGCGATCTCGAAGACGGAGAGCTCGTGCTCAGCCGCACCGTGAACGCCGAGGGTCGCAGCCGTGCGAGCGTGGGCGGCACGAGCGCCCCGGTCGGCAGCCTGTCGCGGCTGGCCGAGCGCCTGTTCGCGGTGCACGGGCAGTCCGAGCAACTGCGCCTGCGGTCGGCGTCGGCGCAGCGCGACACCCTCGATCGCTTCGGAGGCGACTCGCTCGCCGAGACGCTGCGCGAGTACCGCTCGGCGCACCGCGAGCGCCAGGCGCTGAGCGCCCGCGTCTCCGAACTCACAGCGGCCAGAGACGAACGCGCCGCCGAGGCCGTGCGCTTGCGCGCGGAGCTGGAGGAGATCGCCGCGGTCGACCCGCAGGCCGGCGAGGAGCAGGAGCTGGTGCAGCGCATCGACCTGCTGAGCAACGTCGAAGCGCTGCGAGCGGCCACATCGACCGCGCACGAGGCGCTCGCGACCGACTCCGACGACCCGATGAGCCGAGACGCGAGCACGCTCGTCGACGAGGCCGTGCGGGAGGTCGAGCGCGTCGCCGGTCACGACCATCGCCTCGAAGCGGTGCTCGAGACGCTGCGCAGTGCGAGCTTCCAACTGGCCGACGCCGCCCGCGAGCTCGCCGCCTACGCCGCCGATCTCGACCAGGAAGGGCCGGGGGAGCTGGCGCAGGCGAACGACAGGCTCGCCGCCCTGAACGGGCTGTTCCGCGCGTACGGCGCCGACTCGGCCGCGGTCGTGGCGTACGCGGCCGACGCCGCGAGCCGCCTCACCGAACTCGACGGCGACGACGAGCGCATCGACGAGCTCTCCGCGCGCCTCGCGCAGCTCGACGAGCAGGAGCGCTCGCTTGCCGCCCGGCTCACCGAGCTGCGCACCGACGCCGCTGGGAGGCTCGCCGAACTCGTCACCGTCGAGCTGCGGCAGCTGGCGCTGCCCGACGCCGAGTTCGTGGTGCGCGTCGCCCCACTCGACGCGCTCGGGAGCGCCGGCGGCGACGAGGTGCAGCTGCTGCTCGCGCCGCACCCGGGCGCACAGCCGCGACCCATCGCGAAGTCGGCTTCCGGGGGCGAGCTCTCGCGCGTGATGCTCGCGCTCGAAGTGGTCGTCGCGGGCGTCGACCCGGTGCCCACCTTCGTGTTCGACGAGGTCGACGCCGGCGTGGGCGGTGCCGCCGCCATCGAGATCGGCCGCCGCCTCGCCCGCCTCGCCCGATCCTCGCAGGTGATCGTGGTCACGCACCTCGCCCAGGTCGCCGCCTTCGCGGGCAACCACCTCCAGGTCGTGAAGGACTCCTCCGGCGGCTTCACCGAGAGCAGCTGCCGCCGCCTCGACGGCGAAGCGCGCCTCGCCGAGATGGCCCGGCTGCTGTCCGGACTCAGCGATTCCGAGAGCGCTCTCGAGCACGCCGCAGAACTGCTCGCGCTGCGCGAGCCGTGACGGCGGCAGGTGCTACGCTCCAGGCATGGTGAAGTTCTTCGGCCGCCGCTCGTCGGACGGCGCTACGAAACCGACGCTCAACGACGACGAAGCGGCGAAGGCCGAGTACCTCGACACGCACCCGGATGTCGTGCACGCCGACCTCGAGCAGCTCGACGCCGAGACCCGCGAGATGTACCGCGACGCGCGCGAAGCCGCGGTCGACGCCCGGGAGGAGCGCGCGAAGGCGCACACGCGCGCCTTCGTGGTGCGCAGCCCGTTCCAGCTCGGCTTCACCGTGACGCTCGGCGTGCTCGTCGCGCTGCTGTTCGGGTCGATGGTGGGGCAGCTCAGCACCATCATCATGTACGTGGCCGCCGCGCTCTTCATCGCCCTCGGCCTCGACCCCGTGGTGCGCCGTCTGGAGCGCCGCGGCATCAAACGACCGCTCGGCATCGGCATCGTGTTCGGCAGCTTCGTGCTGGTGATCGGCGTGCTGCTGGGCATCATCATCCCGATGATCGCGAACCAGGTCACCCTGCTCGTGCGCAGCGCCCCGGCCCTGGTGCGAGACCTGAACAACCAGCCCTGGTTCATCGATATCAACAGCCGATTCGGCGAGTTCATCGACTTCGATGGACTGCTGAAGATGGGCCAGAACTTCATCGGCGACCCCGAGAACCTGGCGCAGATGGCGGGCGGCGTGTGGCAGGCCGGCATCGGCATCGCCAACGGCCTCACCGCGGGGCTGATCGTGCTGATCCTCACCCTCTACCTGCTCGCCTCGCTGCGCAGCGTGAAGCGCGCGTTCTACTCGCTCGTGCCCCGCTCGGGCCGCGCGAAGGTCATCGACATCACCGAGCAGGTGACCAAGTCCGTGGGCGGATACGTCAGCGGCATGGTGGTGCTCGCGTTCACGAACGCGGTGCTCGGCTTCGTCATGATGACCATCGTGGGCGTGCCCTTCGCGGGCCTCGTCGCCGTCGGGGTGTTCTTCCTCGCGCTCATCCCGCTCATCGGCTCGGTGCTGGCCACCGTGCTCGTGTCGGCCGTGGCGCTCTTCGACTCGCCCATGACCGCGATCATCGCCGCCGCCTACTACCTCATCTACATGCAGATCGAGTCGTACCTGCTGACGCCGCGCATCATGAACCGCGTGGTGTCGGTGCCGGGCTCGCTCGTGGTGATCGGCGCGCTCGCCGGCGGCACGCTGCTCGGCCTGCTGGGCGCCCTCATCTCGATCCCCGTCACCGCCATGGTGCTCATGATCATCAAACAGGTGTGGATGCCCCGGCAGGAGCTGCGCTAGCCGTCTTCAACGTGCCCGTTCGCATGACCGCATTCAACTGATAGGATCGAAGCCCGTGGGAACAGAGCAGCGCGCGGACCAGACCGGCATCACCAAGCACATCTTCGTGACCGGGGGTGTCGTCTCCTCGCTCGGCAAGGGGCTGACCGCCGCCAGTCTCGGCAATCTCCTCACCGCGCGCGGGCTGCACGTGGTCATGCAGAAGCTGGATCCGTACCTCAACGTCGATCCCGGCACCATGAACCCGTTCCAGCACGGCGAGGTGTTCGTCACCGACGACGGCGCCGAGACCGACCTCGACATCGGGCACTACGAGCGCTTCCTCGGCATCAACCTGTCGCAGGCCGCGAACGTCACCACCGGCCAGATCTACTCGACCGTGATCGCCAAGGAGCGCCGCGGCGAGTACCTCGGCGACACCGTGCAGGTGATCCCGCACATCACCAACGAGATCAAGCGCCGCATGCGGCTGCAGGCCGAAGAGGATCCCCGCCCCGACGTGATCATCACCGAGGTCGGCGGCACGGTCGGCGACATCGAGTCGCAGCCGTTCCTCGAGTCGGCGCGCCAGGTGCGCCACGAGCTCGGCCGCAACAACGTGTTCTTCGTGCACGTCTCCCTCGTGCCGTTCATGGGCGCCTCGGGCGAGCAGAAGACGAAGCCCACCCAGCACTCCGTCGCGGCGCTGCGCTCCATCGGCATCCAGCCCGACGCGCTCGTGCTGCGCAGCGACCGCCCCGTCACCGACGACAACCTGCGCAAGATCGCCCTCATGTGCGACGTCGACGAGGACGCGGTGGTCAACGCCATCGACGTGCCCAGCATCTACGACCTGCCCCGCCTGCTCAACGAGCAGGGCCTCGACCAGACCATCGTCGAGCATCTCGGCCTCACCGACCGCGCCGGCGACGTCGACTGGACCGGGTGGCAGCCCGTGCTGGATGCCGTGCACCACCCGAAGGGCGAGGTCACGCTCGCCCTCGTGGGCAAGTACATCGACCTGCCCGACGCCTACCTCTCGGTGACCGAGGCGCTGCGGGCCGGCGGCTTCGCGCACTCCACGAAGGTCAAGCTGAAGTGGGTGCCCTCCGACGACTGCGAGACCCCCGAGGGTGCGCGCGAGGCGCTCGGCGACGTCGACGGCATCTGCGTGCCCGGCGGCTTCGGCATCCGCGGCATCGAGGGCAAGCTCGGCGCGCTGCGTTTCGCCCGCGAGAACGGCATCCCCACGCTCGGCCTGTGCCTCGGCCTGCAGTGCATGGTGATCGAGTACGCCCGCAACGTGACCGGCCTCGAGGGCGCCTCCTCGACCGAGTTCGACCCCGAGACCTCCGTGCCCGTCATCGCGACGATGGCCGAGCAGGTCGACATCATCGACGGCGGAGACCTCGGCGGCACGATGCGCCTCGGCCTCTACGAAGCCGCGCTCGCCGACGGCTCGCTCGCGGCCGAGCTCTACGGTGCGCCGAGTGCGAGCGAGCGCCACCGCCACCGCTACGAGGTGAGCAACCGCTACCGCGACCAGATCGCTCAGTCTGGTCTCTCGTTCTCGGGCACCAGCCCCGACGGCGCGCTCGTCGAGTACGTCGAGCTGCCCCGCGAGGTGCACCCGTTCTACATCGCGACGCAGGCGCACCCCGAGCTGAAGTCGCGCCCCGGCACCCCGCACCCGCTGTTCGCGGGCCTGGTGGGCGCCGCGATCGAGCGCCGCGACGCCGCGCAGCTGTTCGAGGTCGAAGAGACCGAGTAGTCATCGTGGCCGGCGAGGAGGTCGCGGCGGCGCGGGCCGCCCGGTACGAGGGCGGATCCGCACCCCTCGCCGACGAACCCGCAGCGGTGCCCGTGCTCGATAGCGAACTGCTCGTGCGCGGGCGGGTGTGGGACGTGCGCCGCGACCGCTTCGAGTTCGGCGGCGAGGTGCTCACCCGCGACTACCTGGACCACACCGGCGCCGTCGCGGTCGTCGCGCTCGACGCCGACGACCGGATGCTGCTGATCCAGCAGTACCGGCACGCGATCGCGCACCGCGACTGGGAGATCCCCGCCGGCCTCATGGACGCCCCTGGTGAACCCGGGCTGCGCGCCGCGCAGCGCGAACTCGCCGAAGAAGCCGACCTGCAGGCCGCCCGCTGGGACCTGCTGCTCGACGAGTACCTCTCTCCCGGCGGCACGAGCGAGGCCATGCGCATCTTCCTCGCCCGAGACCTCGCACCCGTCGAGCACGACTACGTGCGCGGCGAAGAAGAAGCCGAACTCGTGCCCCGCTGGGCGCCGCTCGATGAGGTCGTCGAGGCCGCACTCGCGGGACGGGTGCAGAACGCCGTCACGGTGAGCGCCGCGCTCGCCGCCTGGGCCTCCCGGGCGCGCGGCTGGGCGACGCTGCGCGACCCCGACCTGCCGTGGACCGCCCGCGAGGCCGCGCGAGGCGCGCGCTCCAGCTGATGGGCGTCACCGCGCAGCAGGGCGCCGAACGGTTCCTGCGCCACGTCACCCTCGAACGCGGGCTCTCGGCGAACAGCCTCGCCGCGTATCGGCGCGACCTCGCCGCCTACGCCGCCTGGCTCGAGAAGCACGGCATCGACGACCTGGCGCAGGTCACCCCGGACACGCTGTCGGCCTACGTGACCGAACTCAACGGGGGCGCCGCGGCCGGGCCTGGCGGGGCAGGCGCGGCCGGGCCGGTGGGCGCTGCCGGCGGTGCGGCTGCGGCGGGTACGGGATCCGGATCCGGATCCGCCATCGAAGCCGCGGCCGCGACCCGCGCGCCGGCCCCCCTCGCCCCGGCCTCGATCACCCGGCGGCTCTCCACGGTGCGCGGCATGCACCGCTTCCTGTTCGAAGAAGGGCTGCTCGAGAGCCACGCCGGCAGCGGTGTGCGCACCCCGAAACGCACCCTGCGCCTGCCCAAAGCGCTGCCCGTGGCCGACGTCGAAGCCCTGCTCGCCGCGGCCGGCGGCGGGGATGGCACCGCCGCGGACCAGCCCGTCGCGCTACGGGATCGCGCGCTGCTCGAACTGCTCTACGCGAGCGGTGCGCGGGTGAGCGAGATCACCGCGCTCGACATCGACGACCTGCTCGCCGCCCCCGGCGCCGGCGACGCGTGGGGCGATCCCGAGCGCGCGCTCGGCGAAGGCGGGTTCCTGCGCGTCACGGGCAAAGGATCGAAGCAGCGCATCGTGCCCTACGGCAGCTATGCCGGCTGGGCGCTCGCCGCCTACCTCGTGCGCGCCCGACCCGCGATGGCCGCGCGCGGCGACGGCACCCCCGCGCTCTTCGTCGGACCGCGCGGCGGGCGGCTCTCACGGCAGAGCGCCTGGCTCGTGATCCGCGCCGCCGCCGAACGCGCCGGCATCACCGCCGAGGTCTCGCCGCACACCCTGCGGCACTCCTTCGCGACGCACCTGCTCGCGGGCGGCGCCGACGTGCGCACGGTGCAGGAACTGCTCGGGCACGCCTCGGTGAGCACCACGCAGATCTACACGCAGGTGACGGCGGACACGCTGCGCGAGCACTACCTGATGTCGCACCCGCGGGCGCGGTGAGTCGCTGAGCGCGCACGGCGAGCCGCCTCCGCAGCGTTGCACCCGCGGGCACGGCGAGCCGCATCCGATCGCGCGATAGGATGGAGCGTTAGCGAGCATGAGAGAGGGGCCGGGCATGGCGAACACGCTGTTTGAGCTGGGACCGACCGGCCGCCCCGAGCGCGTCATCCCCCCGCCCCCGAAGCTCGACAGGCACGGCCCCGCGCGCATCATCGCGATGTGCAACCAGAAGGGCGGCGTCGGCAAGACCACCAGCACGATCAACCTCGCCGCCGCGCTCGCGCGCTACGGCCGCCGCGTGCTCGCCGTCGACTTCGACCCCCAGGGGGCCCTGTCGGCCGGCCTCGGCGTGCCCGCGCACGACGTGCCCACGATCTACGACCTGATGCTCGGCAAGGAGAAGGATCCGCGGCAGGCCATCCAGCGCACCGACACCGCCGGCCTCGACGTGATCCCCGCCAACATCGATCTCTCGGCCGCCGAGGTGCACCTCGTCACCGAGGTGGCCCGCGAGCAGATCCTCGCCGGCGTGCTGCGCAAGGTCGCCGACGACTACGACGTCATCCTCATCGACTGCCAGCCCTCGCTGGGCCTGCTCACCGTCAACGCGCTCACCGCCAGCCACGGCGTGCTGATCCCGCTCGCCTGCGAGTACTTCGCGCTGCGCGGCGTCGCGCTGCTCGTCGAGACCGTCGACAAGGTGAAGGACCGCCTCAACCCGGCGCTCGAACTCGACGGCATCCTCGCGACCATGTACGACGCCCGCACGCTGCACGCGCGCGAGGTGCTGGAGCGCGTGGTCGACACCTTCGGCGACAAGGTCTTCGACACCGTCATCGGACGCACCGTGAAGCTGCCCGATGCGCAGATCGCGGCGAAGCCCATCCTTGATTACGCGCCCGCCAACTCCGCCTCCGAGGCCTACCTCAAACTCGCCCGCGAGCTCGTGCAGCGGGGCGTCGTCGCCTGAGCGCCGCCATGACCGCGTCTGCAGGCGAGCACCGGGAACGCGAAGCCATGGGCGGTTCGGCCGCCGCCGCCCCGGCATCGCCGGCGAGCCCGTCGGATGCCGCGAGCCCGTCGGATGCCGCGAGCCCTGCCGCCACCGGTGAAGACGGGGGCGGCTTCCGGGTCAGTCTCGAAGTGTTCGACGGCCCCTTCGATCTGCTGCTCAACCTGATCGGCAAGCACGAGCTCGACATCACCGAGGTGTCGCTCAGCCTCGTCACCGACGAGTTCATCGCCTACCTGGCATCGCTCGAAGGGCAGGGGATCGTCGAACTCGACCGCGCCTCGGAGTTCCTCGTGGTCGCAGCGACACTGCTCGACCTGAAGATCGCGAGCCTGCTGCCCCAGGGCGAAGCCGTCGACGCCGAGGACATCGCGCTGCTCGAAGCGCGCGACCTGCTCTTCGCCCGCCTGCTGCAGTATCGGGCCTTCAAGCAGGCGAGCGCCTGGTTCCAGGCGCGCCTCGACGCCGAGAGCGCGCGGCATCCGCGCCTCGTGCCGCTCGACGCCAAATACCGCGAGCGCACGCCCGAACTCGCGTGGGCGCTCTCGGCCGCCGACTTCGCCGCGATCGCGACGCTCGCCTTCGCGCCGCGCGAGATCCCGACCGTCGGGCTCGACCACCTGCACGCCCCGCTCGTGTCGATCCGCGAGCAGGCCGCCGTGGTGGTCGCGATGCTGCGACCCGCGGCGGGGAGGGGCGGAGCGAGATCGTTCCGCGAACTCGTCGCCGGAGTCGACGCGGTGGGGGAGCGCGGCGTGATCGTGGCCCGATTCCTCGCGATCCTCGAACTGTACCGGCGGGCCGCCGTGACCTTCGAGCAGGCCGAGCCGCTGGGCGAGCTGTACGTGCAGTGGACCGGTGAGCACTGGTCGGACGACGAACTGGCTACCCTGGGGAGCGACTATGACTGAGCAGGTGGAGACGATGCACGGGCCGGCGGCGACCCCGGAGCCGGGCGACGGGAGCGGAGCGGGACCCGGCGCGGACGCGGCCGAGACCGAGCTCGCGCGCGCCCGCGAGGCCCATACCCTCGCGCAGCAGCTCGAAGCTCTGCTGATCGTGGCCGACGAACCGCTGAGCGTCGTCGCGCTCGCGACGGCGACCGACCGGCCGCTGCGCGAGGTGAAGGCCGCGCTCGCGGGCCTCATCGCCGACTACGACGGCGCGCTCGTTCGCCCGGGCGCTTCCGGCGGTGCTTCCGGTGACGCGGGCGCTTCCGGCGACGCCGCTGCCGGAGCGGGGTCGCCCCGCGGTTTCGAACTGCGCGAGGTCGCCGGCGGCTACCGCTTCTACGTGCGCGAGAGCCTCGACCCGGTGGTCGCCGACTTCGTGCAGCAGCAGACGCCCGCGAAGCTGTCGCAGGCCGCGCTCGAAACGCTCGCCGTGGTGGCCTACCGCCAGCCGATCTCGCGCGGCGCCATCGCCTCGATCCGCGCCGTCAACGTCGACTCGGTCGTGCGCACGCTGCTCGCGCGCGGGCTCATCACCGAGGTGGGGCAGGACCCCGAGACCACCGCCACGCTCTACGGCACATCCGAGGCGCTGCTGCGGCACCTCGGCATCGACGACATCTCCGAGCTGCCGCCCATCGCGCCGCTGCTCGACGACCCCGCGGAAGGATTCGAGCATGAGTCGCTCTGACAAGGAGCCCGGCGGGCCCGGTGGACAGTTCGAGGTCGACGGCCAGTCCGTCGAGATCGACATGGCCGAGTGGGGGTGGGACCGGCCGGTCTCGGATTCGCCCGCCGAGCCGCAGCCCGAGGACGACGGCCGGGTGCGCCTGCAGAAGGCGCTCGCGCACGCGGGCGTCGCATCGCGGCGAGCCTGCGAGACGCTCATCACGAGCGGTCGCGTGACGGTGAACGGCGAGGTGCAGCGCGAGCTGGGCAGCCGCATCGACCCCGACGCCGACGACGTGCGCGTCGACGGCGTGGTGGTGCAGCTCGACGTCTCGAAGCGCTACTTCGTGCTCAACAAGCCGCGTGGGGTGGTCTCCACGATGCGCGACGAGAGCGGCCGGCCGGATCTGCGCGAGTTCGCCGAGCAGATCGACGACCGCCTCTACAACGTGGGCCGCCTCGACACCGACACGAGCGGACTGCTGATCCTCACGAACGACGGCGAGCTCGCGCATCGCCTCGCACACCCGAGCTTCGGCGTGCAGAAGACCTACATCGCCAAGGTGCGCGGGCGGGTGACGGCGGCCGTGATCCAGCGTCTGAAGGACGGTGTGCAGCTCGCCGACGGTCCCATCCACGCTGACCGAGCGAAGCTGCTGCCCGACGGCTCGACCCGCTCGCACTCGCTCGTCGAGGTGACGCTGCACTCGGGCCGCAACCGCATCGTGCGCCGCATGCTCGCCGAGGTGGGCCACCCCGTCGAGGAGCTCGTGCGGCGGCAGTTCGGCCCGCTGCACCTCGGCACGCTGCGCGCGGGCGAGATGCGGGAACTCTCGGCGGCCGAGCGCGGGGCGCTGCTGTCGGCGGTCGAGGACGGCGGAACCGGCGGTGAAGCAGACCGCGGGGACGATGGCGGATCGCGCAGCGGCGGATCGCGGAGCGGCGACCGCCGTGCGCGAGGCGCGGCGACGGCCGGTCGGCCGGGCGACGGCGCCGGCGCGCGGGGTATGCGCGGCGTCGCGGCCAAGGGCAACCCGCACAATCGCCGCGGCGCGCAGAGCGTGAGCGGGCGCGGCGCGAAGGCCGGTGGCGCTGGGAAGGCCGGCGGCGCTGGAGTCGACGGCGCTGGAGTCGACGGCCGCGGCCAGCGCGGAGGATCCGGAGCCGGCTCGGACAGAAATGTCGGTGGTCGTCCGCAGACTGGGAAACCGCAGCGGGGCGGATCGAGCAAGCCGGGCCGTGGCGGCCCGCGGCAGCAGGGGCCGCGCGGCGGCGGAAAGGGAGGCACGCGGTGAACGAGTTGCAGGCGCGCACGCGAGGAACCGTGCACATCATCGGGGCCGGGCTGCTCGGGGCGAGCGTCGGTCTCGGCCTGCGCGAGCACGGCGTCGACGTGACCCTCGAAGACCTGTCGCCCACCACGGTCGCGCTCGCCGCCGACTACGGGGCCGGGCGCGTGCGCACCGCCGATGATCCGGCACCCGCGCTCGTCGTCGTGGCGACACCGCCCGACGTCACCGCCGACGTGGTCGAGCGCGCGCTCGCCCAGTACCCCGACGCCGTCGTCACCGATGTGGCGAGCGTCAAGCTGGCGCCCTTCCTCGAACTCACCCGTCGCGGCATCGACCTCACCAACTACGTCGGCTCGCACCCCATGGCCGGGCGTGAGCGCGGCGGCGCGATCATGGCGCGCGCCGACCTCTTCACCGCCCGCCCCTGGGTCGTCTGCCGAGACCACGAGACCCCGGCCGAAGCGCTCGCGCTCGTCGAAGCGGTCGCGCTCGACCTCGGGGCCGTGCTCATCGAGATGACCCCCGAGGAGCACGACCGCTCGGTGGGGCTCGTCTCGCATCTGCCGCAGGTGATGTCGAGCCTGCTGGCCGCGCGCCTCGTACCGGCGACCGAGCAGGCGATCGGGCTGGCCGGCGCCGGGCTGCGAGACACCACCCGCATCGCGTCGAGCGACCCCGAGCTGTGGGTGCAGATCCTCGGCGCGAACCGCGAGCCGGTGGTCGAACTGCTCGACGCGCTCGCCGCAGACATCTCCGCTTTCACCGAGGCGCTGCGCGATCCCTCGCAGGCGGGCGCGAAGCGGCGCATCGCCGACTTGCTCTCAGCGGGCAATCGCGGCGTCGAGCGCATCCCCGGCAAGCACGGATCCTCCGAGCGCTTCACCACGCTCACCGTGCTCGTCGACGACCGGCCGGGGCAGATCGCGCGCCTGCTCACCGAACTCGGAGAACTGGGCATTAACATGGAAGACTTGCGCCTTGAGCACTCGCCGGGCGCGCAGATCGGGTTCGCGGAGATCGCGGTGCTGCCGGAGGTGGCCGAGCGCGCGGTCGAGGGGCTCGCCGAACGCGGATGGAGGACGCTGTGAACAACGCTGCGAAGCACGCTGCCGGTGCGCCTGCCGACGCCGTCGCGCCGCTGCTGGTCGCGATCGACGGACCCGCCGGCAGCGGCAAGTCCAGCGTGTCGCGCGCGGCGGCCGACCGCCTCGCATTCGGCATCCTCGACACCGGTGCCGCCTACCGCTCGCTCGCTTGGGCGGCACTGCGCTCCGGCATCGACCTCGACGACGAGCGAGCGGTGCTCGCGGTGCTCGCCGGCTGGGGCTTCACCATCACCCTGCGGGGCGAGCAGTGGGTCACCGTGGCACTGCCGGCGGCCGAGGGCGGCGCAGCCGGCGAGCCCGTCGACGTCACCGCCGAGATCCGCGACCCCGCAGTGAGCGGGCAGGTGAGCCGCGTCTCGAAGCACCCCGCCGTGCGCGAGCGGCTGAACGAGATGTTCCGGCGCATCGTCGCCGAGTCGGGGCTGCCCGGCGTGGTGATCGAGGGGCGCGACATCACCACCGTCGTCGCACCGGAGGCGCCCGTGCGCATCCTGATGACCGCCTCGCCCGAGGTGCGCGCTCAGCGCCGGGCCGGCGAGCTCCCCGGCATGTCGCACGAGCAGGTGCTCGCCGACATCGTCGCCCGCGACGCGAAGGACGCGCTCGTGGTCGACTTCTTCGCCCCCGCACCGGGGGTGACGCTCGTGGATACGAGCGACCTCAACTTCGAGCAGTCGGTGCAGGCTGTGGTCGATATCGTACGAGCGACGCCGAGCGTCGCAGAAGAGAGCAAGTGATGAACGAGCAGATTCCCGGCGCGGCAGGCGAACCCGGCGAGACCGAGGTGTTCGACGCCTCGGCCGTGGCCGAAGACGAGATCATCGTCGGCGACGACTTCGACGGCGACGTCACCGACGAGGAGCGCCTGCGCGCCATGCGCTCGAACCTCGACGGCTTCGACCTCGAAGACGACGACCTCGCGATCATCGGCGAAGACGGCGAGTTCCTCGGCTTCTCCGAGCCGCTGGCCGAAGCGCTGCCCGTCGTCGCGATCGTGGGCCGCCCGAACGTGGGCAAGTCGGCGCTGGTCAACCGCATCCTCGGCCGCCGCGAGGCCGTGGTCGAAGATGTGCCCGGTGTGACCCGCGACCGCGTCAGCTACGCGGCCGAGTGGCTCGACACCCGATTCACGCTCGTCGACACCGGCGGCTGGGAGCCCGACGCGCGGGGAATCGACGCGTCTGTGGCGCTGCAGGCCGAGGTCGCCATCGAGCTCTGCGACGTCGTCATGTTCGTGGTCGACTCGCGTGTGGGACCCACCGCGACCGACGAGCGTGTGGTGCAGCTGCTGCGCCGCACCAACAAGCCCGTCTTCCTCGTCGCCAACAAGGTCGACGACGCGGTGCTGGAGCCCGAGGTCGCCCAGCTGTGGTCGCTCGGCCTCGGCGAGCCGCACCCCGTCTCCGCCCTGCACGGGCGCGGCGTGGCCGATCTGCTCGACCTCGTGGTCGATGCGCTGCCCGATGAGTCGGCGGTGGCGCAGCCCAAGCTCGCCGGCCCCCGTCGCGTCGCGCTGCTCGGCCGCCCCAACGTGGGCAAGTCGAGCCTGCTGAACAAGGCCGCCGGCGAAGAGCGCGTGGTCGTCAACGAGCTCTCGGGCACCACCCGCGATCCCGTCGACGAGCAGGTGGAGATCGCGGGCCGCGTTTGGACCTTCGTCGACACGGCGGGTATCCGCCGTCGCGTGCACCTGCAGAAGGGCGCCGACTTCTACGCCTCGCTGCGCACCGCGGCCGCGCTCGAGAAGGCCGAGGTCGCGGTCGTGCTCATCGACGTGACGCAGGAGATCAGCGACCAGGATCTGCGCATCATCGACCTCGTGCTCGAGTCGGGCCGCGCGCTCGTGCTCGCGTTCAACAAGTGGGATCTGCTCGACGACGATCGTCGGCGCTATCTGGAGCGTGAGATCGAGCAGGATCTCGCGCACGTCGACTGGGCGCCCCGCGTGAACATCTCGGCGCGCACCGGCCGGCACCTCGAGAAGCTGGTGCCCGCGCTCGAAGCGGCGCTGGAGTCGTGGGACACCCGCATCCCGACCGCCAAGTTCAACGCCTTCGTGGCCGAGCTCGTGCAGGAGCACCCGCACCCGCTGCGCGGCGGTAAGCAGCCGCGCATCCTCTTCGGCACGCAGGTGCAGAACCGTCCGCCCACCTTCGTGCTCTTCACCTCGGGCTTCCTGGATCCCGGCTACCGCCGCTTCATCCAGCGCCGCCTGCGCGAACGCTACGGCTTCGAGGGCACCCCGATCGTGCTCAACATGCGGATCCGCGAGCGCCGACAGCGCCGATAGGGGCATGCAGACGTCGTCCCGAGGGTGCGGCCCGGCCCGCAGTTCAGGTCGTGGATCGCAGCTCAGGCGGAGCGTTTGGCTGAATTCCTCCGACTGAACTGCGATCCACTGCGTGAACTGCGGTGCGCTGCAATCCCAGCAGACGCCGGATCGCTCCCGCTAGCCTCGGATCATGACCGCAGGCCCCAGAGAGTTCACGCCCCTCGAGCTGAAGATCGACCGGGCCGCCCACCGGTGGCTGGCGCGAAAACCGGAAAGCGGGGCGCGCGCCGTCGCAATCGAGTGCGCGGTGTTCCTGCTCAAGCAGGCGTGGGCGTGCGTGTTCGGTGCGCTGCTGCTCGTCGCGATCGTGGCGGCTCGCTTGTGGTATCCCGACGACGCGACGCTGGCGCGCAACGATGCGCTCACGATCGCCGCGGTGCTGATCCAGATCGGCATGCTCGGCTTCAAACTGGAGAGCGGGCGCGAGCTGTGGGTGATCGTGCTGTTCCACGTGGCCGGGACGCTGATGGAGCTCTTCAAGACCGACGTCGGATCCTGGGCCTACGAGGCCGATGGGGTGCTGCGTATCGGCGCTGTGCCCCTCTTCAGCGGTTTCATGTACGCGGCGGTCGGCTCGTACATGGTGCGCGTCACTCGGCTGCACGAGCTGCGTTTCGCGCGGTACCCGCGCGTTTGGCTGACGACCATCGTCGCAGCCGCCATCTACATCAACTTCTTCTCGCACCACTTCGTCACCGATCTGCGGTGGGTGCTGCTCGCCGTCGTGGTGCTGCTCTGGGGGCGCACCGTCATGCACTTCCGGGTGTGGCGGACCACGATGCGCGTGCCGCTGCTGCTGGTGTTCGCCGGAGTGGCGCTCTTCATCTGGATTGCCGAGAATGTCGCGACCTGGGGCGGGGCGTGGCTCTACCCCCATCAGCAGGGCGGCTGGGAGCTTGTGTCGCCGCAGAAGCTCATCGCCTGGTTCTTGCTGATGATCATCTCTGTGGTGATGGTGACGTGGGTGTACCCGCCCCGAACGCCCGATCCGTCGGCCGAAGAGCGGGTGGGGCGGCTGGGGCCGGGGCGCCGGGTGACGCTCTGAACACGACTGCGCGCCCGGTGCGATCTCGAGTGGAGATCGCACCGGGCGCGCAGTCGTCCCAGGCATTGCGGCCGATCGGGCCGCTCACGCGGCTCAGGCGGCCATGAAGGGGATGGTGAGCAGCCCGAAGCCGAGCAGCGTGACGACCACCAGCACGGCGAGCGCGGTGAGCGCCAGCATCGCGGCGTTGAGCCACACGCCCCAGAGCGCCAGGGTGCGCTCGCTCGTGTTGCGGCGCAGCGCGAGCACGCCGAGGATCAGACCGGTGATCGGGGCGATGAAGGTCCAACCGCTCACCACGGAGGCGATGCCGAGCACGAAGCTCGTGATCGCGAAGGCGCGGGAGTTGTCGCCGACCGCCGGCTGGGGCTGCTGAACCTGCTCGGCCTGCTGGGGCTGGGCGGTGAACTCGGTGGTGGTGTCGGGGTGGATGGCGGTGGTGCTCATGGTGCGGATCCTTTCGGGAGAAGCCGGTGTTTCGATGATGCTTCCACGCTACGTCCGCAGCCCCGACCCGCGCGTCCTGCCTAGGTATCGACCCGCTCGTACCCGGGTACCACCCTCGGGGTGGCACCCGGGGTCCGCGCCCGAGCGCGGAACCGCTCAGTGGGACGCGGCCGAGACGTCGGTGCCCTTGGGCGTCATCACGAACACGGCCGCGGCGACCGCGAGCATGATGATCCCGCCGGTGATCCCCGTCGCCTGCAGCGAGTGGGTGAACGCCACACCGGCCTCGTGGGCGAGCGCCGGGATCCCGGCCTCATCGGCGATCGCCACCGCGGCGCCGAGCGATGCCTCGGCCTGCGCGCTCAGCTTCGCGTCGAGCCCCGCGAGGGCGCCGCTCGCGACGAGTTCGGCCCGGTACATGAGCGCGGAGATGCTGCCCAGGATCGCGACGCCGAGCACGGCGCCGAGCTCGTACGAGGTCTCCTCGAGCGCGCCGGCGTTGCCCGCCTTCTCCTCGGGGGAGCCGTGCATGATCATGGCCGATCCGATCGCGAGCGAGCCCGTGCCGGCGCCCACCAGCGTCAGCGCGATCAGCACCGTGAGGGTCGACAGCGTGCCCGGCTGCAGCGCGATGACGAGCATGCCCACGCCGGCCAGGGCGACCCCGCCTGCGAGCACCGCGCGGGCGCCGAAGACGCGGGCGAGCGGGGGAGCCGCGAGTGATGCGATGGCACCGGCGATCGCGATGGGGAACAGGCGCACCCCCGCTTCGACCGGTGTCGCACCGTCGACGAGCTGGATCCATTGCGCGATGAGCAGCAGAGCAGCCGCCATCGCGAACATCGACCCGAGTGCGGCGACGATGCCCGCGGAGAACTCGCGGTTGCGGAAGAGACGCAGTTCGAGCAGCGGCGAGTCGCTGCGCACGCAGCGCACGATGAACCAGGCCAGCAGCGCGGCGCCGGCGGCGAACGCCACGAGCGCCTCGGGCACGAGGAAGCTCGCCTCCTTGCCGAAGGTCTTCACCGCCCACACCACGAGGGTCATGCCCGCGAGCGAGAGCGCGGCCGCGAGAGCGTCCCAGCGGCCGGGGTGCGGCACCCGCGACTCCGGCAGGATCAGGATGCCGGCGATCACGCCCGCGATCATGAGCGGCACGTTGATGAGGAACGCCGCGTGCCACGAGAAGTGCTCGAGCAGCAGTCCGCCCACGAGCGGGCCTACCGCCGCGCCGAGACCCGACACGGCCGCCCAGATGCTGAGCGCTGTCGCTCGCTCCTTCGGATCGGTGAAGATGACGCGGATCAGCGACAGCGTGATCGGCATGATCATGGCGCCGCCGACGCCGAGCAGTGCGCGGATCGCGATGACCGACTCGGCGCTGTTCGCGAGCAGCACGAGCAGCGAGGCGCCGCCGAAGATCGCGTAGCCCGTGAGCAGCATGCGCTTGCGGCCCCAGCGGTCGGCGATCGCCGCGAAGGAGACGAGCAGGCCCGCGAGCACAAGGGAGTAGACGTCGATGATCCACAACTGCTGATCGGAGGTGGGGTGCAGCTCGGCGGCCATCTCGGGCAGTGCGATGTTGAGGATCGTCATGTCCATCGTGATGACGAGCAGGCTCGCGGTGAGCACGGCGACGGCGGCCCAGCGGCGCGAGCGGCTGAGCGGCGACGGTGCGGACGTGACGGGGGCGGGGGTGGACATGGGTTCGCTTTCGTGTTCGTCGGTCGGGTGGTCGGTTCGTGGGGAGGGTGCTCCGAGGCTGCGGCCGGGTGGCGGATCGCGGGCCGCTGCCGATGGTTCGGTGCGTGGGCCGGGCGAAGCGGGGCGGGCCTGGGGCCGGGTGCCGGATCGGGCCGCTAGACGTGCGGCGTGGCGGGTTCCGCCGGATCCGGCATCGCGCACAGCGCGAGGATGATCCGTTCGAGGTGGTCTCGATCGAGCGGCGCGTCGTGGAGAGCGGCGTGGATCGTGGCCCCGTCGAGATAGACGGCGATGGCGGTGGCGCGCTCGCGGCCGATGTGCACCGCGAGCATGTCGATCACCCGGTCGGTCCAGCGCTGCGCGAGGGCGCGCATGCGTGGGTCGGTGGTGCCCGTGCTCATGAGGGCGACGTCGGCGTGCACCGCGCGCGGGTCGCGGAGGAAATCGTGGATCTCCGAGATGGCCGGTGCGGGGTTCTGCGCGAAGCCCGCGAGCAGCGGCTCGAGCTGGGTGAGCGAGGTGTCGATCTCGTCGGCGAGCTGCTGCAGCGCCGTCTCGCGCAGCTCGTCGATGGAGGCGAAGTACTGCGTGGTGGAGCCGAGGGAGACGCCGGCGCGCGTCGCGATGGCGCGGTGGGTGAGTGCGGCCGGGCCCTGTTCGACGACGATCTCGGTGGCCGCAGTGAGAATCGCTCGGCGGCGGCCCGCGGGGTCGCGGCGTCCGGGCACGGGAGACTCCGTGACGGTGTCGCTCATCGGATCCTCCCCTCGCTCATGGACATCTGTACATGTACTTTTGTACAGGAGTTTCGTTCTGTTGCGCAACTTTGCGGAGTTGCGCGCAGCCTCGCCCAAATGTCCGAGGCTGCCGGTAGCGTGGAACGTACGAAGCGACCGCTGGGTCGCGCATCGAAGGGGAGGAGCCGGCATGGCTCAGATCAGCACCGCAGACCTGTACGACGAACGGGGCGACGAACTGCGATCGGTGTCGTTGCAGTTCCAGAACATTGGCGGGCTCAGCGGCTTCACGGGTCCGGTGCGCACCGTGCGCTGCTTCCAGGACAACGCCCGCCTCAAGGCGCTGCTCTCCTCGCCCGGCGACGGCGCAGTGCTCGTGATCGACGGCGGCGGTTCGCTCGAGACCGCGCTCGTGGGCGACGTGATCGGCAGCCTCGCGGTCGACAACGGCTGGGCCGGTCTCATCGTGCACGGTGCGATCCGCGACCGCGTCGCCCTCGGCACCCTGCCGCTCGGTGTGAAGGCCCTCGGCTCGAACCCCGCCAAGTCCACCAAGACCGGTGAGGGCGAGACCGACGTGCCCGTCGAGATCGGCGGGGTCGTGTTCCAGCCCGGTGCGACGGTGTGGTGCGACGAAGACGGGATCCTGGTCGAGGGCTGAGGCCCCGGCCGGGCGCGAGAGGCGCACATGGGATCGCGGATCCGCTTCCTCATTCCATTCCTGCCGTACGCGGCGATCTCCGTCGTGCACGTCGTCGCGCTCTTCGCGGGCAGCTCGTTCGCCCCGCCCAGCAAGCTCGCCCTGATGCCGGCGCTGGCGCTCGCCGTGCTCTGGGCGGCGGCGGTGCCCGCGGGCGCCGGGGCCGCGGCTTCCGCGCCCGGCGGGTCGGGTTCCGGCTCGGGCGCTCCGAGTGCGCCGCGCGGCGCTCCCGGGGCGATCGCGTTGCTGGTGGCCGCGATCCTGTTCTCGTGGCTCGGCGACGGCGCCGCCACTTTCTTCCCGATGTTCGACGACGAGCTGCCCATGATGCTGCTCTGCTTCGGGCTCGCCCACGTGGGCTACCTGCTGCTGATGTGGCGGGCGCGGGGCGTCGCCCGGCACCGTCTGCCCGCGTGGGCTGCGGTGTACGCGCTGGCGTACGCGGTGCTCATCGTGGTGCTCATCCCGCGCACCGGCGCCCTCACCGTGCCCGTGATGGGGTACGGGCTGCTGCTCGCCGGTACGGCGGCGATGGCATCGCGCTTCGGACCGATCGTGGCCTGGGGCGGGGCCTGGTTCCTCGTGTCGGATGCGATCCTCTCGTTCCGCATCTTCATACCCGAGATGATGCCTGACTGGACGAGCGGCGCGGTGATGCTCACCTACACGCTCGGGCAGGGTCTCATCGCGTACGGGATCGTGCGTGCGCTGCGCGTCAGGTCGCCGAAGCGCTCGGATCCGCGGGAAACAGCCTGAGCAGCTTCTTCGCACCGCGCGTCGCCGCGCCCACCGCGTGCGCCCGGGCCTTGAGCTCGGCGTCGCTCGTGACCACCGTCACCGCGTGATCGGAGGCCGCGAGTGCGGCGGCCTCCGCGACGATCGTGTCGTCACCGAGCCCGGGAGCGTCGACCACCCGCACACGAGGGCTGCTCTCGATGCCCTTCGCGACACCCTCGACCACCATCGTCCACTCCGGATAGGCGCGGTCGAGCCCGGGCACGCGGGTGTCGGGGAGATCGAGGAAGCCGCCGCGGATCCCGGCGGCGTCGAGCGCCAGATCCTCGAGCCGGTCGCGCAGGCGCTCCGCGGCGCCCCGACGATCCCGCCACCAGCCATCGGGCACCGACCCGACGACGTTCGCGGCGTCGACCACCACGGCGGGACGCGCCACGAGCAGCGGCCGCAGCAGCTGCCAGCTCGCCGCGAATGCGGGATGCAGCGGCAGCCGTTCGACCTCGCCCACCGGCACCCAGGCGAGCGCGTGGCTCTCGGGGTCGGTGATGCGGGGCGCGAACGGGGTCGCCACGTCGGCGATGAGGGTGGTGTAGGTCCAGCCGCCGCGGTCGAGCACGTGCGTGTAACGGGGCGTCACCGAGTCGTCGGGCACGCCAGCCTCTTCCTGGGACTCGCGGATCGCGCCGTCGATCGCGGACTCGCCTTCGTGGCGCGCGCCCCCTGGGATGCCCCAGGTGTCTCCGTGATCGCTCCACGTGACGCGGTGCTGCAGCAGGATCGCGTCGAGCGAGCGGTCGTGGGCGAGGAGGCCGGCGGCGCCGAAGCGGCCCCAGTAGCGTTCGCCGTCGGTCGCCGTGACCCACGCGTCGCCGGCATTTCGGAGATCGCTCATGGTGTCAGCGTAGCGGGCGGTCCTGGGCGCGTTCGTGGCGGCTCTTCCGTGGCGGCCGCGTCGGGGAGAGAATGAGGTATGAGCGAGAACCGGAGTGCCGTGACCGTGCTGACGGAGGACGAGTGCTGGGAGCGGTTGGCATCGCAGCGCGTGGGCCGGCTCGTCACGAGCGTGGGCGACGTGGTCGACCTCGTGCCGATCAACTTCGTGGTCGACGACGGCACCGTGGTCTTCCGCACTGCACCCGGCAACAAACTCGCCGAACTGACGATCAACCACGCCGTGCTGTTCGAAGTCGACCAGATCGGCGAGGACTCCGGGTGGAGCGTCGTGCTGCGGGGGAACGCGCGGGTGCTGGAGACCGAGGCTGAGACCGCCGAAGCCGAGACGCTGCCGCTGAAGCCCTTCGTGCCGACGCCGAAGCCCACCTTCGTGCGTATCGAGGTGCAGTCGATCGGCGGCCGCGATTACCGCTTCGGGGAGGAGCCGCGCCGCGAGGACCAGCAGGAGGGGTAGCGTCTGGTGCATTTGCGGCCGTGGTCATTTGCGATCCCAAAGTATGGGTAAGATAGAGGGGTTGCTTCGCGAAGGCGCAGTAGCAACGGGCTGTGGCGCAGCTTGGTAGCGCACTTGACTGGGGGTCAAGGGGTTCACCCCCTCCGGTCGGCCCGAACAACTGAAAATTGAAGCCACGGGATGTGGCGCAGCTTGGTAGCGCACCTGACTGGGGGTCAGGGGGTCGCAGGTTCAAATCCTGTCATCCCGACAGAAAAGCCCTGATGAGAAGCCATTTTCATCAGGGCTTTGTCATGTCCGTCGACGGGTTTTTGTTGGTCCCCCTCTGGTCCCCTCGCCACCGCATCGTTGCCGTCCCGCAGACGTCGGAGACCGTATCTGGCTCTCTGGAGGTCGTTGTCTGTGGATAAGGGGACCAAAAGGGGACCAGAGCCTCCGATCGCGGCTCCCGGCTACCTGTCACAGTGACCTCGAGGCCTCGCGCCGGCTCGGTCTGCCGGCCTTGGCGGATCGGGCAAGGAAGGCGTTCGCCTGTTCGGCAGCGGAGGCCAGATGGCGGTCGTCGGGGTGCAGGTATCCGCGTGTGGTCTCGACGGAGGCGTGGCCGAGGATGTCCTGGAGGACGTGCAGCGGGATGCCTGCGTCCGCCATCCATGTCGCCCCGGTGTGCCGGAGGCCGTGCCGGGTAAGGTCGGGCAGGCCGAGATCGCTGACGATCTGGTCCCAGTTCGTCGCGTCCCGCACGGTCGCGGTCGTGAGAGCACCGCCCTTCGGGCCGACCAGCAGCCGATCCTCGGGCTCCTTGCGTTCCGCGAGGCGTTCCAGGATCGGGCGGAGCGGGTCGAGGATCGGGACGCGGCGTTCTCTGCGGCCTTTGGTCTGCTTCGTGATGAGCCCGCCTTTGCCGGGGTAGGTCTGCCGCGCGATCACCACGATGTTCTTGTCGAACCGGACGTCACCGGCCTGAAGGCCCGAGACCTCGGAGGAGCGCGCTGCGAGGAGGGCGGCGAGCATGACGAAGTCGGAGTACGACTGGTGGACCTTCCCGCAGGCTTCAGCGAGCGTCGTCAGCGTTCCCATGTCCGGGATCGCATGGGCGCGTGGGGAAGCATCCTCCGCAGGCTGGAGACGGAAGGCATTGCGGTTCAGGCTGCGCTTGGCACGGTTCTTCGCGGGGTTGATCGGGATGAGCCCGTCGCGCACTGCTTCGTCGAGGACCCGCACGAGAGGTGCGATCGAGTTCTTGATCGTTGACGCCCCATGCCGTTTCTCCCAGGCATCGATGGTGCGGTCGATGATCCCGGCGGTGATCTGCGTGACGGGTAGGTGCCCGAGGGCAGGTAGCACGCGGAGCTTGAGCCCGTACCCGTAGGTCTCCCCGGTGGAGGTGGGGTCGAGGCCGCGCGCCCATCGGTCGCCGATCGTGGTGACGAACTCGGTGAGCGTCATGGACACGTCCATGCCCTTGGCCGATGACTGCCGCAGCGAGTCGAAGAACTCGTGCGCTGCAGCCTCGTCAGCGACGATCTCGGAGCGGATGATGCGGCGTTTGCTGATCGGGTCCGTCCAGCGGGCACGGGCGCGGATGCCGTAGGAGCGACGTTCCAGGTCGGTGGAGATCCTCACGCCGACCGGAGGCACCGGCTTCGGTTGCGCGTGCGGGAGCGGCTCAGCCTTCCGGGGCATGGCTGTGCTCCAGCCCCGCCAGCCAGGCGTCGACCGCGTCGATGCGGTACCGGGCGATCCCGCCCAGCCGCAGGAACGGCGGCCCCTGACCAGCCGAACGCCACCTCGACAAAGTCGACTCGGACACCTTGAGATAGGCGGCGATCTCGCGACTGTCCATGAGAGGGGAGACCACGATCGTGCCGCCGGTATCGCTCATGCGACTTCTCCGGTGTTCGGGTTGAGCCCGGCATAGAAGTCGTCCTCGGCCTGGCGGCGGGCGGCGACATCGTCGAGGACGAACTGCACGAAGTCCTGATCCCGGTGAGCGATGATCGTGTCCTCGACCGGGCCTGCCGGGTCCTCGCCGGGCCAGGTGGTTTGCCGGGTCGGGCGGTCTCGGTCGAGACGGGTTCCGGAAGCGGCGACCCAGTCGCGGAGCCGCTGGCGGGCGTCGGCGAAGTCGCGATGCCAGCCCAGCGGGGCGGAGCCGTTCTGCTCCGGGTCGTAGGCGGACAGCCAATGCAGGTGCAGAGCGCTCAGCTCCCACAACAGCTCCGGGTGGCGGTGCCAGAACGGCGGAACCACCGAAGCAGGCAGCCCGTAGGTGCGGCGCAGCCAGTCGACCCAGCGGTTCAGTTCCAGCCACTCGGCCTCCGCTTCCTCGCTGGTCAGGAGGTTCCAGTTGATCGGGTGCGGAGGCTCCGGGATCAGCGGCCCGTTGAACTCCTCGGACTCCTCGTCCAGGTCCGGCTCGTCGGTCTCGGGGGCGGTGTCGTTCTGGTTCATCGCGGTCACCGCCGTTCAGAGCCCGAGCGCCGGGGCGGTGCCCGAGCTCTCTCGATGAGCTGCGCCGGCCGCCTGTCCCACAGGCTCCTGCGTCGTGGCGGGCTGGCGGCGGGTGCGGTCGACCTCGTAGCTCGTGCGGGCGAGGTCGTGGCCGAGCTTCTTCGCGACGAACTCCTCGGACTTGACCACCTCGCCGTCCGGAGCGGTCCGGTCGTACTCGCGGGTGTAGCCCTCGGCGACGAACTTGTCTCCCTTGGCGAGCCGGTCGTGGGCGCGCTCGGCGGTCTTCTTGAACGCCACGAGGTCGTGGAAGGTCGTCTCGGTCTGCGTGAAAGACCCGTCCGGCTCCTTGCGATAGTGCTCCTGCCCGATCTTGGCGTAGAACCGGGCATCGCCCCGCTCCGTGTAGGTGAGCTGCGGGTCGGAGGCGATGAACCCCGAGACGGATTCCTGCGTGTGGAGAGCCATTGGACTGCCCCTCTTTCTGACATCGGCGGCGACCCCACGATGGGGCCGCTCTGTCAGGCAGGTGCGCCCGGCGGCTCCTCCGAGCGGTGCTGCAGCGTCGCCTCGATGTCGGCCCGGTCGTCGCGCAGCTGTTTCGCGTCGGGCCGGTCGGTCCAGGTCCGCATCCGGGTGACGATGGGTGGTGCGGAGCGCAGCAGCACCAGTGCAGTCCCGAACGGGAGGGTGCGGATCGTGTCGGGCGGCATGATCGGCACGCGGCGGATGGAGCGTTGCGCGGAGCGGGAGCCGTGGTCTCCGACCGTGGTGGAGTCGGTCACCTCGTCGCGCTCGCCGATGAGCGTGGTGAGGTCGTGCAGGTCCTTGGAGTTCGACGCTCCGCCCAGGACGATCTTGACGATGGAGGCGTCCCAGATCGCGCCGGCCGCGTTTTCCGACCACTTCTCCCGCGCCTGCGCGAGGCTTTGGAGGACGGGCATCGTCGTGATCCCGGTTCCGCCGCCCTCAGCCATGAGCGTCGGTAGCGACGGCAGCGGGGCGAGGTTGCCGACCTCATCGAGCGCGAGCAGCAGTGGCGGGTCGAGGCGGGCGCCGGGGCTGGTGGCGGCGAGGCGGCGGGCAGCTTCCACGACGTCTTCCACGAACGCAGCCACCAACGCAGCGGAGTTGTTGGCGCCGGCTCCGGTGGCGAGCAGGTAAAGGGTTCCTCGGTCGCGGAGGAACGCTTCGGGGTCGAAGTCCTCGTCTTCGCGCGGCGATACGGCGTCGAGCACGCGCGGGTCTGCCAGCGCGGCCAGGGCAAGCGAGACGCCTTGCCAGATGGAGTCGCGGGTTCTGGGGTCGGAGTCGATCATCGCCTGCAACGAGTCCGCCCACCCAGTCGCGGCTCGCGGGTTCGCGGTAAGGATCGCGACCGCGTCCGCGGCGGCGGAGGGGTCGAGGGTCCAGCGGAACAGTTCCGAGGGTGGCCGGTGGTCGAGGGCGGCGGCGTGGAGTAGCGCTTGGAGCGCGGTTCTCGTCTTGCCCTCCCAGAACCCGCCGCCCTCGACCCCGCCGGCCGAGAGACCGGTGCCGGCGGCGAGGCCGGTCGCCCGGATCATCGCCGTCAGCGGGTCCTCACACCCGCGGATGGGTGACCACCTGAGCCCGGCGGGCAGGCCTTCGGCGAGGTGCTGCGGGTCGAACACCGCGACCGGGCCGATCTTCTGCCGGGCGCGGAGGGTCGCGGTGAGGTTGTCCGGGCGGGTGCTCGTCGTGACGACTGCGCCAGGGCCGTCCAAGATGGCGTTGATGACGATGTGGGCACCCTTGCCGGAGCGGGGCGGGCCGATCAGCAGGATGCTGTCCTCGACGGACGCCCAGACGCTCGTGCCATGTGAGGCGCCGATCCGGTAGCCGACATCCTCCGGCCGCGGCTGGTGGAGCGAGGGCCGCAGGTGACCGGCCCGGCGCAGCAGCGCCGCCTCTGAGGCGGCCTTGGCGACTTCGCTGCGGGTGGCGATCCCGGCGATGCGGTAAGGGTCCGTCTTCACGCGGCGGCCGTGCTCGCGGAAGAACCGCCACGCCCACCAGCCGGCCACCCCGGCGCCGAGGACCAGCAGACCGGCGGTGATCCAGTACGCGACGACGTTCAGGCCAGGAGCGTCGAGCGCGGCAGCGGGGTCGCCGGAGTGTAGCAGCACACCCAGGCCCGCCTCGATCCCGCCGGTGGGCTGGCCGGTCCCGGTGATCCAGGCGGCGACAGACCCGGCGCCGCGGAGGATGGCGGCGAGGACCGCGGCACCGATGAGGATGCCGATGCCGAGGTTGCTCAGCTCGTCCCCGAGCGCCCCCGCGGGCCGGGGCGTGCTCATTCGGGGTGCCCGATCGTGAAGGTGCCGGAGACCCGGCCGAGCAGGATGACCTCGCGGGTCGGGCTCCCGGCGAGCTGTGCCGCCTCGATGATGCCGCGCATGGTGCCATCCGGGGCGGCGTCGCCGTGGGCGATGACGACGGCGATCGCGACGTCCTCACCCGGCACGAACCCCTCCCCGTGCAGCACGACGAGATCCGTCGCCGGTCGGCGGGCCGGTTCCTCCGATGCCGGCTCTGGATCGGATTCGGTGCGGCGGCGCCTGCTCGGGGTGATGATGTCGGTGAACACGGTTCCTTCCGCTTCGCGCACCTCGACCCGCACCGGGGAGCGGCGCAGGTCGGTGAGCTGGTCGAGGACGCGGGCGAAGTCCTCCCGCCGCCACGGCGGCGCGAACGGCTCTGGCTCGAACGGCGCCCCGTCGACAGTGACGGTCATGCGGCCGTCCTCGGCGATGGCGATGGCGACGAGCGGGAGCACGACCGGCACGGGCTCGACACTCCCGTCTCGAGATGCGGGTTCGCCCCAGGATCGCTTGTAGCGGGGCCGGGGCATCAGGAATCCTGCCGATCGTTCGGGATTCCTGAAGGCACGTCGAGATTCCTGAACTCATGGGAATCGCTCGTCATACGGCCGGTGGTGTCGAACGCGGCGAGCTCGGCGGGGTGGAGCTGATGCTGGACGACGAAGCTGCGGTCCTTGATCCGCCAGAGCCCCTGCCCGGTTCCGAGCCCTGGGAGCAGCTTCTGCTCGGTGCCGGTGAGCCCGAGCGCGAGGGCGGTGGAGCCGAGCTGGTCCGGCTCCTGCCGGTACACGATCCGCGTCTCCGCATTCGCCAGCAACGACGAGGCGAGGGCGCGCATCGCGGTCCCGGCATCGCCGACGTTGTCGAGGTCGGAGAGCTTGTGGAAGATGAGCATGTTCGCGATCCCGAAGTGCCGCGCCAGCCTCCACTGGGCGTCCATGCGGCGAAGCAGCGCCGGGTACTGCATGAGCCGCCACGCCTCGTCGTAGATCACCCATCGCTGTCCGCCTGCCGGGTCGGACAGGGCGGACTCCATCCATGCGGACGAGCAGGTCATCAGCACCGAGATCAGCGTGCTGTTCTCCGCGACCCGCGACAGGTCGAGCGACACCATCGGCAGCGACGGGTCGAACCGCACAGTGCTGGGCCCGTCGAACAGGCCTTGGAGGTCTCCAGCGACGAGCCGACGGAGCGCGTGGCCGACGAGCCGGCCATCTTCCGCGAGCCGGCCGTCCTCGTCGTCGACGCGGCTGGGGCTGAGGATGCGGTCGACGACCATCGGCAGGATCGGGACCTCGGCGCTCCTCACAGCGTCTTGAAGGGCGAGGTCGATCGCGGTGTGCTCCAACGGCGACAGCGCCCGATCCAGCACGGTCTCTGCGAGGGCGCCGATGAGGTCGCGGCGGCGAGAGGCGACCTGCATCGCCCACTCCGCATCCGACACCGCAGACGGCCGGTGGCCCTCATCGAGCGGGTTGAGCCTGTTGCGCAGGCCGTGGCCAAGGATGATCGCCCGCCCGCCGACCGCCTCCGCAACACTCGTATGCTCCCCTTTCGGGTCGCCGGGAACGTAGACCCTGCGTCCGAACGGCAGGCTGCGCGTGTACAGCGACTTCGCCAGGGACGACTTGCCGCTCCCCACGATGCCGGCGAGCACGACGTTCGGCGCCGTGATGAGCCCCCGCTGATAGAGCACCCAGGGGTCGAACACGAACGATCCGCCGCTGTAGAGGTCCTGGCCGACGAAGACGCCCTGGCTGCCGAGGCCGGCTTCGGCCAGGAAGGGGTACTGGCCGGCGAGCGTCGCGGAGGTGTCCTGGTGCTTGGGGAGCCGGAACCGGCCCGGCGTCCGCAACGCCGCAGGTCCCGCCTCGCCGGCGGCGGGCAGGTAGCTCGTGCTGCGGCGTTCAGCCTGCTCCGCCTCCCACTTCGCCCGAGCTTCTAGCTTGCGATGCTGGCGGGCATCGGTCTCGACCTTCGCCGCCGCCTGCCGGCGGGCCTTGCGTGCCCGGCGCCGCTCGCCTTCGGGCCCGACGAGCACAGCGGTGTGCAGGCGGCTGTCGTCCTGCCCGGTCACAGCGCCAGCCCCCGGCCGTGTGCGGAGGCGGTGCCGGGGCGGCGGGTGAACCAGTCGGCCCCGTCTCGCCCCCGACTGACCGCGGCGCCGACTGCACGCGTGGACTTGTGCGCGGCGCGTTCCGCTTCCCGCCCCGACTCCGATGCGGATGCGGAGGCCGGGGCGTCGACGCCGAGGAGTGCCGGATCGCGCATAGTGTCGTGCTCGCGCAGCAGCGAGACGTGCCCGAGGAAGGGGTTGTAGGTGAGCGTGTAGACGTCTCTGGTCGCCACCTTGTCGAGCGCACCTGCCGGGGGCTCGTCGTAGACGTATCCGTTCTCGAGCGCGGCCTGGGTGGTCTCCGCTCCGTAGTCGTGCCCGGCCAGGTGCTCGATCGCTGCATCCGTCCCGTCGCGGTCGATCAGCTCCAGCACCTCGTCGGCCTCGGAGCCTTCCAGGAACACGACGCTGACCCACCGCCTCGCCGGGCCGTCCTCGACGGCAGGTGCTGGGTGCCAGGCGATGCGGCCGGAGTGCTGGGAGGCGGCGTCCAGCCGCCACTCCACGGTGTCCAGCAGGGTGCCGGCCTGGTGCAGCTCGTCGGCAGCCGCGAGAGCCGAGGTTGCGCCAGCGGCTTGATTCCCGGCGTCGTCGTGCGCCCTGGCGCGGGCGTTGATATGGGCGGAGGCGAGCTGGTCGAGCACTTGCCGCAGCGACCTGACGCCGGCGAGCAGCTCTCCGATCACCGGGTAGGTGTCGGCGGGGCTCGCGAACGTCCGGGTCGCGTGGGCCAGGCCCCGCAGCGCGGCGGACGCCTCAGCGGCGTCCGCGAGCGGGTCATCGAAGATCGGCATGATCAAGGCTCCTCACAAGAAGGCGTGACGGTTGGTGAGCAGGTGCGCCGAGTCAGACCGGCCGGCACAACGGCAGCGCGGCAGCGGTGAACGCCTGCGCCTGCTGACCGACGAGCCGCCTGGTCTCGCAGGACGCTTGGATCGCCGCCTGCTCGACCGCCGCCACCGCCGCGTCGAGCTCGTCCACGGTCGGCGCGGACACGGAGACGAGGCCGGAGACGCGCAGGACGCCGTGCCCGGCAGTCAGGTCCGCCTCCTGCTGGAGCACGTCGTCCAGCTCGGCGCTGCTGGCCGCGTCGTCGATCTGCCCTATCTTGCGCCGCTGGGCGGCATCGGAGATGAGCTCGGTCTTCTTCTTCCGCAGGTCCCGCGCTGCTTGGTCGGCGCGAACCGGGGTGTAGTGCAGGGCGAGGGTGCGCAGGATGCCGTTGGACAGCACGAGCGGGGCAAGGAAGCCGGGATACACCTGCGAGCGAGGCCACTCGGTGATCCACAGCACCGCATGGTGCGCGGAGTCCGACCGCAGCCGGTCCCAGGTCTCCGTGACCGCGACCGGGCCGGCCGTCGCCAGGTCACGGCCGAGGTCCCCGTGCCGCTCCAGCGCGGGCGCGGCGGCGGGGTCGTAGGCCGAGCGCAGGACGACGGCGACCTCGCCGGGCGCCAGCCATCCGGTCGACGTGAGCTCCGCCGCGCGCAACGCCGTCGTCAGCGTGCTCATCTCCTGCCGCAGCACCGCGGCCGCACCCCGTATCCCGCCACCGCTGGTCCTGATCTGCCGGGCGGCGGCCTTCATGTCGAGCGCGAGCGAGATGGTCGTCGCGTGGCGTTCTCCGGCGGGGCCGGCGCGGTCGATGAGCTCGGCGTAGGTGGTCGCGGCCCAGGAGCCGTCGTCGGTGCCGTGCGTGCGCCACCACTCCGCCAGGCCCGTCCCGGAATCCGGCAGGGTCCGCTCGGACACCTGGATGCGGGCGATCCGTCCGGAACGGCACGCGGCGGCCAGCACGCGGCCCCAGCCGGAGACCCGGCGCTGCTGCTCACCCGGATCGAGCAAGACGAACGCGGGGTGGGAGACGCCTAGGATCGCGGTGAGGGTCTGTGCGTGCGGGTCGTGGATCATCGCAGCCCCGGTCTCGGGGTCCTCCCACTCCCGCAGCGGCGCCGCATCGCCCGGTAGGGAGAGCGTCCCGGCGGGGCGGGGCTTGATGACGCGGCGCCGGTAGACGAGCTGCCCGAGATAGGTCCGGGCGGCCCAGCGGGCGAGGACCGGCACCCACTCGATCACCTTCCGGCCCCCGGCAGGGATCACCGCGAGCAGGGCGCAGGTGCCCCAGACGGGTGCGGTCCAAGCGAAGCCCATCCCGCCGGCGGCGTAGAGGGAGAAGACGACCGTGAGCACCGCGACGCCCAGGACGATGAGCTGCGGCAGGGACAGGCCGAGCATGATGCCGCGCCTGGCGAGCCGGGAGAACTGCACCGGTGCCAGCGGGTAGTCGCTAGTCGAGTTCGTGACCATCAGGTGTTACTCCTTCCCGGCCGGTGCGGACGATGGCGGAGGCGGCGGGTCCTGCCGGCGCCGAGGCGCGGGCGAGGACTCTGCAGGCCCGGGAGAGGGCGGCGTTGACGGTGCGGGACGCGGCGGGGTGCCCTGCGACGGCGGCGGGGATGCCTGCTCGGCCGCCGCGCCGGCCTGGCTGTCCGCCGCGCCGCCCACGGCTTTGCCTGCCTTCGGGCCGGCGGCCGCTGCGGCCTTGACCACGGCGGCTCCGATGACCACCGCGGCACCGACGGGCCCCGCGGCCGCACCGGGACCAGCCGCGCCAGCGCCGGCAGCTCCAGCCCCTGCTCCGGCACCGGATGTAGCGGCGCCGGTACCCGCCGTGCCCGCTCCCGCGCTGGCAGGGGCCGCAGCCGACGCACCGGGAGGAGGCGGGGGCGGTGTCGAGCCTCCGCCTGCGCCGCCTCCACCGCTTGGCGGGTTGCTGCCCGTGTCGGTGCCGCCGTCGAGGACCTTCTTGGCTGTGTCGGCCTGCGGGGCAGATGGCACCGGCACGGGCCGGTTCAGCGCGGACTTCGCCTCTTGCTCGGACGACATCGCGTGGTACATGTCGAAGCCGACGAACGACAGGAACTTGTAGGTGATGTAGGGCGCGAACGCGGCGATGAACATCAGCACGACGCCGGCGATGGGGTCGGAGATGGAGGCCAGGTCGGCCTCGATCGGGGCCGAGACCTGCCCGATCGCGACGAGGAAGATCACGACGAGGACGAGCTTGGAGAAGATCAGGGCGATCACGAAGGCCGCCCACTTGGCGAACCAGCCCTTGGTCGCGTCCCACGTGGCCCCGGCCAGGGCGACCGGGCCGAATACGATCGCCACGAGCAGCAGCGCCTTGCGGATCAGCAGGGAGAACCACACGATCGCCGCCGCCGATATGGCCAGGCCGGCGAGGAAGATCGTGAGGATCGCCCCGACGCCAGGGCCGCCGATGTTGATGGCGCCGAGGGCGACGGCGAGGAGCCCGATCTGGGTCCCCATCCCTTCCATCGTGTTGCCGGTAGCCTGCACGATCCCGACCGCGAGCTGATCGGTCACCTCCAACAGCAGCGCCGTCAGCGTGATCACCAAGAAGCTGCCGAGGACGGACTTCGCCAGGCCGAGCGCCGCACGGCTGAGCGCGGTGGGGTCGCGGTGGACCAGGCCGGTGATGAGCTGGAGGCAGAAGAAGATCAGCATCACGAACACGGCGACACCGAAAAGGACGTTGTAGACGCCGACGTACTCGGCGCTCGTGACGTCGACGAGGGTCGTGGTGTCGAACACCCACCAGACGGCCTCGAACAGCCATGCGGCGGCCCCGGCCATCGCTTGCGCGAGCCAGTCGAACGGAGCCGCGATCAGGGAGGCGGTGCCTTCGCCGACGGCGTCGCAGACGGAGGAGATGACCGGGACGTCGCAGACGCTCACCGCGCCCACCCCCGCCGTCGGAGGTCATGTCGGGTCGTCATTAGACGGCCTGCCCGACGCCCCAGAAGAAGTTCACCAGCGTGACCGCGGCGCCGCAGATGATCGCCGCCCCGCAGGAGACGAGGACGCCGACCTTGCCGCGGCTGGCGAGGTGGGGGTTGCTGCTGTTCGATCCGAGACCCCAGACGATCGCGGAGACGATGAGCGCGAGGACGGAGAGGATCAGGCCCACCGTCATGACGGCGCCGACGATGATGCGCAGCTGCTCGATGCCCGGAAGGCCCGAGCTGTTGGGGTCGATGTCGATCACAGTTGTGCTCCCTTGACTGGTCGAGACGGGGTTCTCGACGGTCAGGTGCACACCCGCTCCCAGCGCAGGCGGGGGCGGTCAGAGCCGGGTGCCGACGTCCAGGAGGAAGTTGAGCCAGGCAACGCCGGCGCCGGATAGCGCGGCGGCGCCGACCGCGACGAGCAGGCCGGTGCGCGCCTTGGTGGCGGCCTGGTAGTTGCCGCTGGCGGACGCGATCGCCCAGATGATGGCGCAGACGATGAGCATGAGCACCGCGGTGACGAGCACGAACATCAGCAGCGCGCCGACGATGGACCGAAGGTCTGCGGCGCCGCCCACGCCGCCGAAGTCGGGGAACACGTCCATCACGCACCCCCGGCGGTGCAGAGGGCGGGGGCGGCTTCGCCGCCCGCAATCCCTTCGGCACCGTGTTCGGTGAGCCAGGCGTCGGAGTCCACCGGGTCCGCTCCTGCGCCGCCGGGGTGGACTTGTAGGTGGAGGTGCGGGCCGGTCGAGTGCCCGGAGGAGCCGACGTCTCCGATGTGCTGCCCGGCGGTCACGGTGTCGCCTTCGGCGACGTGGATGCCGTGCTGCCACATGTGCACATACATCGACGCGACCCGCTCACCGCCGACGGTGTGCTCGATGACGATGACCCCGCCACCTGCGTCGGTGTAGTTCGCGCGCACCACGACGCCGTCGGCGACGGCATAGATCGGGGTTCCATCGGGGGCAGCGAAGTCCGAGCCGGCGTGGAAGCGACGTTCCCCGGTGATCGGGTCATTGCGCCACCCGAACGGACTCGTCCGCACCCAGGTTCCCTCGGGAAGCGGGAGCACGATCCTGGTCGTCTCGGGCACGACCGGTGTCTCATCCCCGCCGCCGTTGCCGGAGGGCGCGGGTCGGGTGAGGGCGTCGAGGATCGCCTGCGCCACCGGCTGGTAGTTCTGATACCTGTCCGGGTAGGCGCTGACCTCGACGGCCTGCGCGGCCTCTCCGGGGTCGAGCTGCTGCCAGCCCGGGATGTCGAGCAGCCCCCGCGGGGATGGGTAGTTCGGGCCGGACTCGCCGCCGTAGAACGCCCTGGCCTGGTAGGTCGAGTCCATGAGCTCGGCGACGGTGCCCCAGCCGCTGGCGGGCCGCATCTGGAACAGGCCGAGCGAGTCATGATCCGACCCGTTGCCGTCGTGCGGGTAGTCCGCGGACTCGGGGTAGGCGCTGGTGTTGGCAAGCATCCGCAGGGTGGATTCGGTGAGGGCGGCCATGAGTGCGATGAGCACCCCGTCGCGTCCGACGCCGGTGGTCTGCCTGCCGACCGTGATGATCGTCGCCGCGTGCGTGAGCTGTTGCCGGTCCAGCGTGACCGTCTCCCCGTTGCGGGTGGTGGCGGTCAGCGAGTCCGGGATCGGGCCGACCGCGAGTGAGCCGGGCGTGCAGACGGCGGCGGTCGCGGAGGTGCCGCCGAGGGCGGCGACGCCCAGCAGGGCCGTGGAGGGCCCGATGAGCAGCAGGGTGAGGGCGAGGACGGCGAGCTTCTTCATCGCGACGCTCCCGGCTCAGTGCAGCGGGGTGTCGAGCTCGGACAGCCGCAGCACCTCGCACGAACCTGATGCCGCGCCGTGGCCGGGCGTGGGCGGGGTGCAGACGAGGAACACGGTGAACGCGACCGGGCGGGACGCCTCTACCGGCGTCGTGCCCCAGGTGCCGTCGCGGTGCCGGGTGCCCTCGAAGGTGTAGGCGATTGCCCCGGCCGGGATCTGGCCGGGGGCGGCTTGATCGACGGCGGTCTCCCACGCCTCCGGGATGAACACCTCGTCGATGGTGAGCCACTGGCGCGTCGCGTACTGGCGCAGCTGCGCCCACGCCTCCGTCGTCGGGAGGTAGGCGCGTACGTCGCCCACGAACGCATCCGCCTCGGAACCGTGGGCGGCATCCGCGAGCACCTGCGCATAGTCCGAAGGCGTGTGCCCGGTCGTGGTGTCCCAGGTGAACAGCGCGGTCGCGACCGCGCGGGCGAACGCTTCCGGGCCGAGCCTTTGCGGCAGCGGCTCCAGCTCACCGCCCGGCATCGGGCCGGGCGTCACTGGCATCGTGGTGGAGGGTCGTTCGCTCGGTGCCGGGTCGGCCGGGGCGGCGGGGCCGCGGACGAGTCCGTAGATGCCGATGCCGACGAGGATCAGCAGGGCGAGGCCTGCGGCAGTGGCGGCGATCAGCAGGCGACGACGGCGACGGTCATCGGGGGCGGCGGGGTCCATGAACAGGGGTCCTTCCCGGACGGCAACAAGGGGATGCGTGGCTGCCAGGAAGGTGCGCGCCACCGCCCTGTTCAGGCGGTCTGCTCGGGTCGGCCCTCCCGGGCGACGCGCGCGGCATCGGCGAACGCGACGGTGCCGGCGATCGTCTCCTCGAACCGTGCCCATTGCTCGGTGGTGAGTGCCGGGCCGACCTCGGTGGGGTCGTAGTGCTTCCACCACGAGGCCATGTCGTCCCACGTCGCGGTGAACACGGTCAGAGGGAACGGCACCGGGAGGCCCGGCTCCACCGCCGTCAGTGCGGGCCGCTTCGCCTTCCTGCCGGTCTTGGCTGCCTTGACGCGGGCGAGCGCGGACTGCGCCAACTGCTCCAGCTCTGCGGCCTTCGCCTCCCGCTCCGCGGCCCGCACCGCATCCGCTTCGGTATGGGCCCGCTCGCGCAGCCCGGCGGGCTGTGCCAGGTCGGCGGCGAGCTGGTCGAGCTCCGCCAGCGACAGCTCCGCGTTCACGCGCAGATGCGACGGATAGACGCTGCCGCCGGTCTTGATCCGCTCGATCTCCTGCGCGGCGCGCGCCCGCACCGCCTCGGGCTGGGACTCGTCCGCGGCGAGGTCTTCCAGCCGGCCGATGCGCTCCAACGTCGTGTATGAGGCGCGGCCAGTGACCATCCGAGCGGCCTGCGCGCGGGTCTTGCCCTGCTCGATCTGCGGTGGTGCCAAATTGGCACCACCGTCTTCTGCATCTTCGGCGGACGTTTGGAACCTGGTGGCCTCCTGTCGGCGGGCGGCGTCCTCGGCCAGCAGGGCCTTCAGCTCGCGGTAGAGGGCGGCAGCTTCGAGCTGGGTGAGGGGCTTGTGGAGCTGGTTGTCGTCCTGCTCCGCCAGGAGCTGCCCGAGCCGGTCGGAGACCCCGGACCGCACCCACACGTTGACGGTCTTGATGCCGAGCAGCTTGATCGCCGCGAGCCGGCGGGCTCCGCAGATCAGGTGCCCGTCGAGGGTGACCGTGATCGGCTGCAGCAGCCCGTGGCGACGGATCGACTCGACCAATGGGGTCAGGTCGCCGTGGTCGTGCCGGTGCCGCGCGCCGACGATGATCGAATCGACCGCGCGCTCCAGCTCGATGCGTCCTTCCAGTGGCGTGCTCATGACCCGCCGCTCCCGGCACCGAATCTGGGTGCGGCGAGTCCGGCGGTGATCACGAGGTTGTCGTCTGTGAGGAGTGCTCGCAGCGGCTGGCCGATTAGCAGGCGGCGGAGCATTCCGCGGCCGGCGTTCGTGTGCGTGAGGGCCGGGTCGGGAACGCCGAGCACGACCCGCAGCAGCGCCGTCCAGGAGGCGCTGGGGAGGTCGAGGAGGGCGCGGGCCTGCCGGTCACGGCGCAGCACCTCGAACGCCGACGCCCGCGACACCGACTCCGCGAGCCGCGTAGTGATGTACTCGACCGCAGCCCGCGCCGTCGCAGGCTCCCACCCGACCCAGCTCAGGAACGCGATGGTGTCCTCGATCGCGGCGGTCACATTCACTGCCCGCTCCGGCACCGCATCGCCATCGGCATCCGGCTCCCCGTCGGTGAAGGGATCGAACCGGAACGCGGGGTGGTAGTCGGGCAGCGGGTTCTCCCGATCGCTGAACCGCTCCGCGTCATGGAACACCGAGTAGCGGGGCCGGCGGGCCTGGTGGACGGAGCACAGCAGCCCGTTGCCGCGCTCCTCCGCGGTGCATGTCACCTGCACCGCCCGCGTGATCACCGCCCACGGGTCCTCCGCCCGGCGGGTCGCGGCACCGCGCATCGCCTCGAATGCCGCAGACGCCGCCTCCCACGGGTCCAGCCCGTGCTTGCGGGCCAGCGCCGCGTACTTTCTCGCCGCATGTTCCATGAGCGCAGCGGCCTCCGGGTCATGGCGCCACGCTCCGCGCCCCGCCTCGTGGAGGCGGGTGAGCAGGGCGCGCAGCGCCTCCGAGTCCTCGAATCGTGCCCGCCGGTCGCGGGCCGTGGCAGTCTCCATGACGGCACCTCCTGACAGGCAGGTGCGCACACGGCCCCCAGTGGCCTGGCTTCGCGCCGTCGCGCCGGGGGCGAACATGGTTACCCGAGCCCGATCCCGGAGCGCGACACCCAGGAGTAGTGCTCCCCGGACCTGCGGCCGAACGCCGTCACGGGCGGCAGCCTCCGGGCACGCTCGCTCACGAACCGGACACCCGTGCGCGCCCCGGTGTGCGTCGCGCGGAACGCCTGGCCGGGAACCCGGCGGGAGCGGCGGGCGAGCTCAGCCTGGAAGTTGATACCCCGTCCCGCGATCCGGGCAGAGCGGGACGCCATCAGGTCGGTCGGACGCACCCACTCCACGCCCGGCCGTCGCTTATTCGCCGCCTCCGTGGCGCCTTGGGTCAGCGACGGGTCGCGGTGCCGGGCGAGTGCCGAGGTACCCCCTTCCCGCGGCGTCTCGTCGCGCTCCCGCCGGTCCGGCTCGCGCTCGACCTGCTCGTGGAGAGCGGTCGTGTGCTGGTCGTCGTTCATGGCGTCTCCTTCTCCTCAGCCGTCGTCAGTGCGGGCGGGCCGAACCAGCGGCCCACGGTGGATGGGTGCACGCCCAGATGGCGGGCGATGGCCTTGTTCGACCAGCCCTGCTCCCGCAGGCGCGCCGCGAGCTCCCGGCCTACCTGGCGCACAGGCATGACTGCCGGCGGCGCCGGTGCAGCATCAGGCATGTCCTCATCAGGCGCAGACTCCTCGGCGGGCTCGATACTCACGGGAAGGGGGCGAGTGAGGATCACGGTGAGGTGCGTGATCGCCAGCAGCACCAGCGGCGGCACCGCCGCCACACACGCGGCGAGCACGCCCGGCACGTCGGCGTCGGCCGCGACGACGGCGTGGATGGCGTTCGCCGTCACCGACACCAGTGCACCGGCCGCGAGCAGCAGCCACGGGTACCAAGCCGACCGCTGGCCCGCGAGGGCGACGACAGCGACCGTCGCGACGACGATGATCCCGTCGACGATGAGCGGCCAGGCCCACGCCTGCCCGGCATCCACGCCCGAGCGGCGAGCGAGGTCTGCGAGGGCGGTGAACGAGAGCCAGAACGCGCCGGCCGCGATGAACACCGTCCCGGCCACGGCCGTCACGACCGCGACCCGCCCGCCCCGCGGCCGTACGGTCGTTGGCGGATTCATGAGAGCACCTGCCCGGTGAGCTTCGTCGGCTGGCGCGGGGCATCGCCCTGTCCGACGACGGATGCGGGCTGGACGTGCGTGGCGCGGTATGCAGAGCGGATCGTGGTCTCGATCTCCCGTTGCGGGAGGCCGACCTGTTCACCGGCCGGGGCGAGTGCGTCGACCATCTCGGGCAGTGACAGGCCCGCCTCCGCGAGACGGCACGATGCCCAGAACAGGCCGCGGTTGCGCTCGCCTTCGGCGCGCATTCCGACCCATGCGGCCAGCCGCGCCGCATCCTCCGAGCGGATCGGGCCGCGCACCTGGTGCGGGGCAGGCTCCGGGCGCGGGTCGAGGAAGTCCCGCAGCCGAGCCGCACCGACCGGGGCGGGCACACGGTCGGCACCGGCGACGAACTCGTAGGAACCGGAGCCTGTCACGGCCGAGGGCGGGACGATGATGTAGCCGCCGTCGCCGCGGAAGTCCACATGCGCCTTCGCCGCCTGCCACGACCGCTGCGGCCGGTCCGGGTCGGCCGGGAAATAGAAGTGCGCCCCGCCCGACGCCGACCTGACCACGGCCAGCCAGCCCGGCACCAGTCCGGCACGGCGGGAGCGCTCGAACGCGGCGAACCCGTCGCCGCCGGGCTTGCGGTCCACATCGACGACCTCGACCCCGGAGGCGGCGCCGGTCGGGATGCCGATGTTCGCGGACGGCCAGCGCCGCCACCACGCCGCCACCTGGCGGGTCTCGGTGGTTGCCGTGTGGAACCCGCCGGGCTGCGCCTGCGGGTTCTCCTCGTCGGGCTTCAACAGCGGGTTCTTCGCGCCCGGGACGCACGGGAACACCGGCACCCCAGCAGCCGCGAGCCGTGCGGCGGCCTGCGGCAATGGAAGGCCTGACACCGAGGCGAGGACGCTGGCGACGCTCATGACAGGCTCCTCACCGCCACGTCCGCAGGACGTGACGAACGCGCCGACTCGACCGGCACCGACTGGGGTGCGATCCGCTCTGAGCCAGCCACACGCGAAGTCGCTGCCGGCTCACGGGACAGGCCGGGCGGGTCGCCGGTGCCGACCTGGACGGTGGGCAGCGCGTCGAGAATCGTCACCGCGACCTTGCGGACGCGCTCGCCGGTGGCCTGCACGACCTCGACCGGGTCCTTGTCCTTCACCGTGCCCGCCCAGCCTGAGACATACGGGATCGTGTAGGCGGTGGTGTCCATGCCATGCGCGGCGCCGATCATGAGCGCCACGGACTCGGCCTCGACCTCGCCGATGCCGCGATGCCCGGTCGCATCGGGATTGTCGGGGCCGTGCAGCATCACATGCGCGAGCTCGTGCGCGAGGGTCTTCACCTGCGCGGCCTCGTCCATGTTCGTCCGCACCGCGACCGTGCGCGCCTGGAAGTCGGTCAGGCCGTTCGCGCCGTGGATCATCCCCTCGTGCTCGACCCGCAGCACCGAGAAGCCCTCAGCCACCGCCAGCGCCGAAAGCCCGTTCCACAAGCCGTCCGGCGCCTGGCCTTCCAGTAGCGCCGGCGCCGGGCGTTCAGGGATCGGCGGGCCGTCGGTCATCGAGACATCCCAGACACGCACCGGGATCGCTCGGACCATCTTCGACCGGACCGTTTCGCCGGGTCTCGGCTTCTCATACTTGTCCAGCCGGCGCCATGATTCGGGGTTCTGCGGTGTCGAGGACGCGAACCGCGCCATCAGCGGGGCGAAGATCTGCATCGACCCGCCTGCGAGCGGCGAGCGACCCAGCGCCTTCCATTGTTTGTAACCGGCCACGAAGGTCGGCTCTGGCGCGCTTGTGCGACCTGCCTCGTAGAGATCGAGATGTTGAGCCCAGATCAGCAGCGTGTTGTTGAACGACTTCGCCCGGAACCGGGCCGCGAACTCCAGCGCATGCTTCCAGTCCTCACCCGAGACGAGCTGATCGACTGCAGCCGTTAGCCGCTCATGGAGCTGTTGGAGCCGCGCATCCTGCGCCGCTCGCGCCTCCTCGTCCGTCGCCATCAATGACCTCCTCCCGGCGAGGCCAACGGCACAAGCCGTTGACCCTTGCGACCATGAGGTGCGCCGGGCGGATCAGGAAGAAGAGACGGACAACGGACTGGGCCTGTGGCCGTCAGGCTCCGCGATGAACCCGACGTATTTGACGTGTTCTACACGGCAGTCCAAGACCTGTCGACGTCGCCGGTGAAACGTGGGACACGCGTCGAGTGGAGCGGTTCATACGACGAGTCCGCAGAGGTTACCGGCTGGTGTCGTTGGCAGCGATAGCGTGGCTTTGTCGATCTTCAGGAACCGTGTGTGGTGTGCGTCGGTACTGTGTCGGCGTGATGCCGTAGCGACGATGAAACCAGTGGGATGCTACGCGCGGGTCACTCCACCCGACTTCGCTCGCGGCACGCATCACGGAAATATCGGTTTCTTCAATGAGCCGCGCGAATTCAGTGAGCCGGAGTTCAGTGAGTAGACGCATCGGGGCGGCGCCGGCGTGCTGTACGCACATGCGGGTGAGGTGGGTCCGTGAGAGGGAGAGCTCTCGTGAGAGCGCTCCAACGGTCCACGGCTCTGCGATGCGCCCGCGAAGCAACCGGATTGCCTGACCGACGTAGCCAATAGATCCGGAGTCGGTCAGTCGTCCATTGATAGGTGTCCACGGCGCCGTGGTGGTCTCCGACGCTTCATCCAGAAAGTACGGCAGTATCAACCTCATCCATCGCGCGAGAAGCTCGAGAGTGTGAGTCGCGACGACTTCGGGCGAGTGGGTCCCGCTGCGCAGGATGCTCATCTGTCGCCATATCGGCTCGACCTGCCGCAGCACAGCGATACCTGGTGCAAGGACGATCGCGCGGCCGTCCCACTCGAGGGGATGTAGTCCTGCGATTACTCGTTCTGCGTCGGGGAGGAACCATGCCATCTGGGTGCGCCAGAACTGCTCGTCGGCATAGATGGCCCAGATTCGCACAGAGGGGGATGGCCGCACCCGGCACCATTTGCCGGTGCCAAGGGCAAGAGACATGCCAGGACGCAGGACATGCCTGCTCTCAGCAGTATCGAGGGCGCAAGAGCCCTCGACGACGTTGAGTATCTTCGCGTGCCGGAATACGGTACGGCTTGACGGGACCGTACGCACCATCTCTATGGCCGCGATATCGCCTGGCGCTTGAACCGCTGCGTAGGGGCGCGTGAACCTTATCGGTTGACTGGGCGGCAAGTCGTGCGCGGCCTCGAACGCGTCCTCTGGCGTAGCGGCCACGCTGCGCACGGCGCACCGTCAGCTCAGCTTGCCTTCCGAGTCGCGTGGTCGCACGCGGTGTTCGCTGAGGATCGAGATCCGATTGAACATGTTGATAGCCGCAGCGACCCACTCCGCGGCCGCGAACTCCGCCTCGGAGAGAGTGCTTCGGGCCTGCGCGAGCTCGACATTCACGGCGGCGTCGAGCGGGAGCCGGGTGGCTGCTTCAGCGATCGCGAGCAAGGCGCGCTCTCGATCGCTGAACAGGGGCGACTCGCGCCAGGCGGGCAAGATGTCGAGTAGTTGCTGATTGAGGCCTGCGCGCCTTGCCTGCCGCGAATGCAGATCGAGACAGAAGACGCATCCGTTCAACTGCGACGCCCGAACCTTGATCAACTCGCTCTCGGCGGGAGTGAGTCCGCGTTGCGATGCGGCCTCAGACGCAGCGGTCGCGAACGCAGACGCGGCTTCCCATGCTTCTGGGACGGCCTTGTCCATGTAGGGGCGTGGTCCATGCAAGGTGGACATCAGCGATCATCCTTGGCCGAGCCGCCATCGGAGTCGAGGCCCTTCCCGACCTCGTCCATGTCGAGTCCTCTGACGTTCTCTACCACTTCGGCCAGGGCAGTGGGCGGTAGGGCACCGGCCTGGCTGAAGACGAGCAACCCCTGGCGGAAGGCGAGCAGAGTGGGAATCGCGGTGATTTGGGCCGCCGCGGTGATGCGCTGCTCCGACTCCGTGTCGAGCTTCGCGTGGACGATGTCCGGATTGTCTTGCGACGACTTCTCGAAGACCGGCGCAAACTGATGGCATGGTGCGCACCAGTCCGCCCAGAAGTCGACGAGGACAATGTCGTTCTGATTGATCGTGACCTCGAAGTTGTCCTCGGTCAGTTCGACGGTTGCCATGTGGATTCTCCTCTTGTGCGTATGACGATCAGTGGTGGTGTCCGTGGGGGTTGCCAGGGAATCGCGTGTCGACGACGTCCGCATACTCCGGATGAGCGCGGATGTACGCGGCGGCGAAGAGGCACGAGACCGTCGCGGTCTTCTTGTCCTCGCGGAGACTGTCGAGGACGCCTCCAAGGAGTCGCGCCGCGACTCCCTTTCCGCGGAACTCGGGGAACACGGACGTCGCGAGCAGAAGCACCCGGTCGCCGGTTCTGCTGTAGAGCAGGCCGGCGGCGAGCTTGCCGTTCACGGTCGCTTCGTACAGCTCGGACTCGACGTTCTCAGTGATGACGAAGTCTTCGGCTGCGTCCGAGGATGCAGCCGGGAGGTCAGTGTCGGCGTCGGTCGCGGTCAAGCCGATCATTCCGTCGGGATGTTTCATGTCTCTCCTATCGCGAGATCTCGGTCAGCGGCCCGGTAGTACCCAGTCGGGTCGGATGAAATGGCACGAGTAGCCATTGGGATGCTTCTGCAGGTAGTCCTGGTGTTCGGGTTCGGCCTCCCAGAACGGGCCGGCTTCGCCCACCTCTGTCACGACTTTTCCTGGCCAGCGGCCGGAAGCGTTGATCGCTTCGATCACGTGGAAGGCGACCTTCCTCTGTCCCTCGGTCGTCGTGAAGATCGCTGATCGGTAACTGCGCCCGATGTCGTTTCCCTGACGGTTCCGAGTGGTGGGATCGTGAATCTGAAAGAAGAACTCCAGCAGTGTCTGGAATCGGATGATCGAGGGGTCATAGATCACTTCGAGGGCTTCTGCGTGATCCCCGTGATCCCGGTAGGTCGCGTTGGGGGTGTCGTCGTCGCCGGAGTATCCGACGCGGGTGCTCACGACGCCCGGGAGTGAGCGGAAGAGCTCCTGGGCTCCCCAGAAGCAGCCGCTGGCGAGGATCACTCTCGAGGTCGGCATCGTCTTCTCTCTCTTCACGGCGGGCAGGACGCCCCTTCGGGTCACGATACGGAGCCGGGTGCTGTCCAGGTGGCCTGGCTGTGCAGCGTAATGTCCGCGACCTGCCGCGTTCGAAAGCGGGGCGGGCGGTTGCAGGGAGAAGACAGCTCTCTGCAGGGGCAGGCCACACGGGGCAGAGAAGCGGATCTACCGTCGGGAGGAGGCGTCGGAACTCCGGCAAGCCAGCGAACCGTGCCCTACGGTGAGGAGAGATCGTGATATCAGAGCAGATCGATTTCGAGAATGTGCGCTTTGATCCGGATCTCTCTGACTTCCATGAGCTTGCGAAGCAGATGGCTGCGGGGTTCGGGTACACGGCAAAGTTGTCGATCGGTGATCGCCTCGCTGCCCTTCTCCGATTGCGGGTTGCTCAGATCAATCCGTGCTCGTACTGCCTGATCCTGCACACGCGTATCGCCGTGGAGGTAGGCATCGGCGCGGCGATGGTCGCGCACCTGGCGAGCTGGCGGCAGAGCACGATGTTCTCCGGTTCCGAAGCACTCGCACTGGCGTACTGCGAAGCGCTGACACGTTACGAGCACGAGCACTTCGATGAGATGCATCAAGGACTGACGGTGGTCTTCGATGAGCGTGAGATCGCGGAGATCGCAGCCGTCGTCATCAACATGAACGTGTGGACGAGGCTGAAGCTCGCGCAGGGCGCCGTACCGGTGATGTCACCCGGTGACGAAGAGCCTGCACGTGACGCCGATAGACCAGGCGCCCGGGGAAAGAAAGGGAACCCATCATGACTGATGGATCGATCAGCGGGCAGGACATCGAGTTCGATCTGCTTCCGCCGGATGAGAGCCTCGACTCGGATCTTCTCGGCGAAGACTCCGATGACGACGGCCCGGGATACTCTCCACCGGAGCGGCGGTCATCCGAACTGTCGTGGGGATTCACCGCACGCGAAGCACGTACTCGAGAACCGCTGGCGGCTCGCTTGGCGCGTGAGGTGCCGGAGCACGAACCCGAAGAGCCGATGGGCGACGGGATCGGCGACATCATCGGCACGGACGGCGAGATCCTTGACGACCAGGTCGGATCGGTACGCGCTGGACGGCTGATCTGGACCGAACCCGGCAACCCAGACCCATCCTCCGACTTCTGGGCCTCCGACATCGGCATCGACAACGGCGCCGCCTCCGCCGAGGAGGCAGCTATCCATGTCGTCATCGACGAGGGCGACTATGACCGGCAATAGTCTGGAATCAGACCGGGGAAGCCCGGGAGAACGGCGGAGGCTGTAATGATGCAGCAGACATGGGACTCGCGCAGCGTCGATCAACGTGACCGCGTGGAGACGATCCGTACGATGCTCTGCGAGAACCTCGTTCAGACAGACCTGACTCTCGACCCGCAGGGCCGCGAGGCGCATGTGAACGTGTCCTACCAAGACATCGGGCAGCTGAGAGCGTTGTCCGTCAAGACGGTGCCCTCGCTGGCTGCCCTCGCTATGCGTCCCCAGCGGATGATCATGTCGGACGACGACGAGTCATTGTTCGTGGTCTTCCAGCGCGGCAACCGGTCGATGCTGCGCCGTGGCGATGACCAGACCGTGATGACCCCGGGCAGCATCGTCGTTTACCCGAGCACGAGCCCCTACGTCCACGCCTTCGACGAAGGAGTCATCGGGGACTTCTTCCGACTGCCGTTGGGTGTGGTGGGGTTGACGGCGGATCAGGTCGCTGAGGTCTCGGGTGTCGACCTGCAGGAGCGGACCTCGCTGGCGGCGCTGCTGCGGTCCGTGCTCGGGGGCGTGATGGACTCCGAACTCAGCCTTCGCGACGAGGTCGACGTGTTCGCGCCCGTCGCCGACCTGCTGAAAGTCACCCTGCTCAGCGCCCTCACTCCCGACCGCGCCACGACCCGGTATCCGCTGGCCGAGCAGATCGTCACCTACGTGCTCGACAACCTCACCGACCCCGGCCTCGGAGCCGCCAGGATCGCGAAGGACCTGCACGTGTCCGAGCGTCTGCTCTACGCAGAGATGTCCCGCGCGGACATCAGGCTCGCGCAGCTGATCCAGTCCCAGCGCCTGCGTCGCGTCCGCGACGCCCTGACCGCACCGGCCACCATCGACGTCCCCATCGGCGTCCTCGCCCAACAGCACGGGTTCGTCTCCGCCAGCCACTTCAGCCGCATCTTCCGCGAAGAATTCGGCACCACACCCCGCCAATGGCGCAACAACACCAC
>NZ_ATXU01000012.1 GCF_000421845.1 Leucobacter chironomi DSM 19883 | reverse complement strand
GCGGGTGTCCAGGTCGCGGTGGCGGTAGCCGTTGCGCTGGGCGAGGCGGTCAGGGCTGGGTTTGCCCCATTCCGCGCCGACCACGGCGTCCGCGTCAGCGGACAGCAACGCGTTGATCATCGTTTGCAGCAAGCTGCGCATCAGATCAGGCGACGCGTCCAACAATGCTTCGCTGAGCACGCCGGCAGGGTCGACAATATGAGGAGCGGTCATCGTGATGACTCCATTCGAGTGAGAAGTAGAGAGCTTTCTCGAAGGATCACACGGTGACCGCGCTTACGTCGTGAACGACGAGCCTGGCCACCGCGAGCTACACCACTTTACGGGGCACCACTCGTCTCCTCGACCCTCCAAGCAGGCTTCCTCCGACGCCTAACCTCCCCATTCATGCAGCGGCAGCCGAACCTGGGCATGGCACCTTCCGTGCCTGCATGGGGCGGCTGCCGCCTTCACCTTATCTAAGCTATGATCGAGCTATGGATGCATCTTCTTCATCTCGCCCTCTTGTGCTTCGGCGGGGTCACGAAGTTACCCCATGGCCATGGGTGAAACTGCGTCTTGCCAGGGCAGAGATAGAGGCTCTGACCTCGTTGATAGATGTTTGGAACCTTGAGCACCCGACAAAGCTCTCAGGTGTCATTGAGGATGAAGGGCGACGCCTTGTATTCGCTGTGAGTGAGACCCCGTGTCCGCCGCTGATGCAGTGGTCTGCGCATCTCGGCATGGCTGTTTCGAGCATGCGGGCAGCTCTTGACTCAATTGCGTGGCAAGCGGCGCATCTCAATGGCACAGCGCCACTGAAGCCAAAGCGGCTTTACTTCCCTGCCCTGGATTCTGGCGACACCAGGGCGTGGGAAGAATGGGATAGCAATGTCCCAAACATGAGTGATGAATTGCGGGCTCGCTTCCATGCCGCCGCCAATATTGTGAACGGCATCGCGAACCCAGCTCTCAAGGTGCTCTCAGAACTCAATAACATCGACAAGCACCGCAGCTCTCTAGTCCTCACTCCGCTTAGCGACGGAGGATCTCTCAGAGCCAACGTTGACCTCGGGGGACAGCGCAGTGAGTCGGCCTCAATGCAGATCCATCCTCTCCTAGCGCTGGGCTCTCCTATGGAAGTAGGCACGCCGGTCTTCGCTTTTGAGTGGGAGCATGTTTTTGAATCTGTGGAGACCAGCACCGAGATTGAGACGGCCCCCTGGGTGAATATCGCCCTCGACGGGGAACCGGAGAGTCTCGCACCCGTGATTCCTGTGCTGTGGGGCCTGCACAGTCATTTCCATGCTGTGTTGGAGTTGATTTGCGAAGGGTGGATCTCAGGTGACCAGAGAGAAAACGAATAGCCGAGAGGTGCTACTTCAAGCTTCTGCCCAGGGGCTCGTCTAGATGCGGAGATCAGACAGCCTGGCTCCGAACGTGCCATCTTGATCGATCTCAAAGCCGAGACTTTCGAAGAAGGCCCTTCTGCCTCTATGGACCGAAGTGCGATCTAGGTGGCTCCGATAAAGGTTACGTTGCGCTCCCTTGCTTGATCGAGATACTCCCGCGTTAGATTGCGAACCATACCCATGCGCCGCGCAGCGTTTCTGACGTAGATTCTCACGATAGGCATGTGAGGAGTGGGGGCAACTTGAAGCGGTCAAAGACTCTATTCACTGCGCAGACGCTCAGCGTATTCTTCCTTGGTCTCGTCGGTGTAAAGATACTTTTCAACGGTCTCCGCACGGACCCGACCCTCATTGACATCATCAAGAGTATCCGCTGCGGCTTCTTCACCGAACTCGTCCATTAGCCGGTTAAACGTGACTCCGTCTAGTTTGTTCTTACCCATGCATGTATCGTACCGATCTTGCCTTCATCCAGGTATGGCGCAAGTGGAGAAAGCTGCGTAGATCGCATCCTTCTTAGTCAAGAGAGCGATCGGCTGCCTGATTTCTGCGATCGATTCCGTGGTGTCTTGGCCCGCATCTCCACTCCCGCACCATGCAGTGCCCGCAACGCTGACCCATGGGAGAGACAATGCTTGTCTTCCAACTCCGCCACGTCGCGCCAGCCTCATGCTCCTTGACGAGGAGTAGCTTCTCCTCTGCTGTCAGTTGTTCTTGGTTCGAGTCGAGAATCTGCGCCCTTCTTGATGCCGCCGCATCGCTCGGACGGAGCGATCTCGCTGGGCTGACGCGCTTTCGGCGGTCGCCTCCGGCGCTGAGGAGATCCGCACGCCCCCACTTCATCTGATGAATGGTAGTTTGGGTGGTCGGGGAACCAACCCGACGATCCAGAGTGCAAGGGGCGCCCGATGGCGAAACGCGGTATCCAAGGCGTGATGATGCGCGCCACGCAGGCACGCGATCACACCGTGACCGTCCTCTCGAAAGAGGAGATCACGCCGAGCTTCATCCGCGTCCACCTGCACTCCGACACCTTCTTCGAAGATGCCGAGCTCGCGCCCACCGCATGGCTGCGCGGCTGGTTCCCCGACCACGAGGGCAAGGAGACCGAGCACCAGCGCGGCTACACCATCAGCTCCGGCGACGCCGAGACCGGCCGCTTCTCGCTCGACTTCGTGCTGCACGAGCCCGCAGGCCCCGCCTCGGCCTGGGCCCAGAACTGCCGGCCCGGCGACACCCTGCAGGTGAACACCCTCGGCTCCTCCAAGTTCGAGCTGCCCGAGGAACGCCCCGCCGGCTACCTGCTCGTCGGCGACGCCGCCGCGATCCCGGGCCTCGCCGGCATCATCTCCGCGCTGCCGCTCGACGTGCCCATCGAGCTCACCCTCGAAGAGCACCACCCCCACGACCGGCTGATCCCGATCCCGAGCCACCCGCGGCTGCGCACCCACTGGATCGCGCGCACCAGCCCCCGGTCGCTCGCCCAGGCCATCGAGGCGCGCGACTGGTCGAACTGGTACGTCTGGGCCACCCCCGAGAGCGCCTCCCTCAAACAACTGCGCTCGCGCCTGCGCGACGACTTCGGCTTCCCCCGCAGCGAGATCCACTCCCAGGCCTACTGGGTCGAGGGCAAAGCGATGGGCAAGCAGCGCGGGGGAGCGCAAAGCGAAAGCACCTCGGCACCGGGCAGTTCGACGGACGCTCAGACCGAGGCGGATCAGACGCACGCTTCGACAGGCTCGGTGAACGAGGCCGCTGGCTCGGCGAGCGGAGTGCTGGATCCGGCGCCCGCTTCGAGACGCTCAGCAAGCGAGGCCGCAAGCTCCCGCAACGAGACGACACGCTCAGCGAGCGAGGCCAAGAACTCAGCCAGCCACCCCGCCCCGGTGCGCGGCGAGTGGCGCGCCTCGGCCGGTTCCCGCCTGCTCGCCCCGTTGAAGCCGGTCTTCGTCGCGACGGGTGTGCTGCAGGCGATCGTCACGCTGATCGAGCTGGCGCCGTTCTTCCTGCTGGTGGAGCTCTCGCACCGGCTGCTGTCGGGCGGCTCCACGCCGCAACAGCTCTGGGCGATCGGCATCTGGGCGGTGGCGCTGGTGGCGCTGGGTGCGCTGCTGGGGGCTGCGCTCGTGCTCTGGCTGCACGCGGTCGACGCCCGTTTCGAGCGCGACTTGCGCAGCCGTCTGCTCGCGAAGCTCTCGCGTCTGCCGCTCGGCTGGTTCAGCGCTCGGGGCTCGGCTCAGGTGAAGCAGGTGGTGCAGGACGACACGCTCGCGCTGCACTATCTCGTCACGCACGCGGTGGGCGATGCGGTAGCGGCGGTGGTCGCACCGATCGCGGTGCTGGTGTACCTGTTCGTGGTGGATTGGCGTATGGCACTGCTCATGCTGCTGCCGGTGCTCGTATACGCGTTCACGATGTATCTGATGATCCTGCGCTCGTACGACACGACGCCCAAGGCGCTGAAGTGGGCGGAGCGCATGCAGACCGAGGCGGGCGCCTACCTCGATGGGCAGCCGGTGGTGCGGGTCTTCGGGGGTGCGGCGGCGTCGACGTTCCGCGCGCGGCTGGCCGAGTACGTCGACTTCCTCGACTCGTGGCAGCGCCCGTTCACTGGGCTCAAGACGTTCATGGATCTCGCGACGCGCCCGTCGACGTTCCTGCTGCTCATCTGCGTGTTCGGCACGCTCTGGGTGACGAGCGGCGCGATGGATCCGCTCGACCTGCTGCCGTTCCTGCTGCTCGGCACGACCTTCGGGTCGCGGCTGCTCGGCATCGGCTACGGCCTGTCGGGTCTGCGCGACGGGCTGCTCGCGGCGCGGCGGGTGCAGAACGTGCTCGAGGATCGGGAGCTTGCGGCCCCGGCCGGCGCGGGTGTTGACGGTTCCGGATCGACGCAGCCGCGAGGCGAGGTGCACTTCGAGGGCGTGGGGTTCGCCTACCGGCCCGGCGCACCGGTGCTGGAGGACGTCTCGCTGTCGCTGGAACCGGGCACGGTGACGGCCCTCGTCGGCCCGTCGGGATCGGGCAAGTCGACGCTCGCCGCGCTGCTCGCCCGCTTCCACGACGTGGGGGAGGGCGCGATCAGGATCGACGGCGCCGACATCCGCGAACTCGACGCAGACGAACTCTACGCGAGGGTCGGATTCGTGTTCCAGGAGACGCAGCTCGTGCAGGGCACGGTGCGCGAGAACATCGCCCTCGCCGTGCCCGACGCGAGCGATGCGCGGGTGGAGGCGGCGGCTCGCGCGGCCAACATCCACGACCGCATCCTGCGCATGCCCGAGGGCTACGCGACGCGCCTCGGCCCCGACGCCGCGCACTCCGTCGGTGGCGCTCCGCTCTCCGGTGGCGAGCGGCAGCGGATCACGATCGCCCGTGCGATCCTCGCCGATACGCCGGTGCTGGTGCTCGACGAGGCGACCGCCTTCGCCGATCCCGAATCGGAGTTCCTCGTGCAGCAGGCCCTCGGCCGCCTCACCCGCGACCGCACGGTGCTCGTGATCGCGCACCGGCTGCACACCATCGCCGACGTCGACCGCATCGTTGTGCTCGACCACGGCCGCGTCGCCGAGAGCGGAACGCACGCCGAACTGCTCGCCCGCGACGGACGATACCGGCGGCTGTGGGAGGCGGGCCAGGGCGCAGCCCCGCGCGGCGCTGATCCCGATCCCGATGCTGCTGCCGATCCCGCCGCCGCACCGACCTCGACCGAGCAGGAGGCCGCCCAATGATCCGCGCCGTTCTCGCCCTGCTGCCCCCGCGCAGCCGCGGCCGCATCGTCGCCCACCTCGCGCTCACGCTGCTGAGCGTCGTGCTGCGCGCGCTCAGCGCCGTGCTGCTCGTGCCGCTCGTCGCGGCGCTGTTCAGCTCGGAGCCGGCCGACGCGTGGCGGTGGACCGGCTGGCTCGTCGTAGCGGTCGTCGGCGGCTGGGCGGCCGACTGGCTCGTCGCGCGCATCGCCTTCGGCCTGGGCTTTGACGTGCTGCAGCGCGGCCAGCGCGATCTCGCCGAGCAGGTGAACCGGATCCGCCTCACCTGGTTCGACGGCGACAACACCGCGACTGCGCGCCAGGCGATCGCCGCGATCGGCCCCGAACTCGTGGGCCTCTTTGTGTACCTCGCGACCCCGATGCTCGCCGCGATACTGCTGCCCGTCGCGATCGCCGTCGCGCTCATGCCGATCTCGCTGCCCCTCGGCCTTGCGGCGCTCGCGGGCGTGCCGGTGCTGCTCGGCGCCTTCTGGCTGGCGGGCCGCTTGAGCAGGGCCGCGGATCGTGCCGCCGACGAGGCGAACAGCGCTCTCACCGAGCGCGTGCTCGAGTTCGCCCGCACCCAGCAGGCGCTGCGCGCTGCGCGCCGCGTCGAGCCCGAGCGCAGTCACGTCGGCGCCGCGCTCGATGCCCAGCACGGCGCCACGATGCGCCTGCTCGCGATGCAGGTGCCGGGGCAGCTCGTCTTCAGTCTCGCCAGCCAGCTCGCCCTGGTGCTGCTCGCGGGCGTCACGGTCTGGTTGTCGGTGCGCGGCGACATCGCCGCCCCCGAGGCGGTCGCGCTGATCGCGGTCATCGCCCGGTATCTGGAGCCGTTCACGGCGCTCGCGGGCATCGCCGCCGGCATGGAGGGGTCGCTCGCGATGCTGCGCCGCGTGCGCACGGTGCTCGAGGCCCCGGTTACGGCGTCGGGGTCGGCGACGCTGCCCGGGGTGGAAGCCGCTGCTGCCGCGAATGCACCGGAGAGCGGATCAGCGGGCACGTTCGGCGGGGCGGACGCCGTGGCCGCTGGCGCGCCTGTGGCGCCCGATCTCGCACCGCCGCGCGTCGAGCTGCGCGGCGTGCGGTTCGGATACGGCGAGGGCTCCGAGCCGGTGCTCGACGGCCTCGACCTGGTGTTCGAGCCGGGCAGCACGACGGCGATCGTGGGGCCGTCAGGGTCGGGTAAGAGCACGATCCTCACGCTCATCGCGGGCCTGCACCAGCCCATTGACGGAACTGTCGAGATCGCGGGGGTCGACGCGGCGCAGCTCGACGCCGGCGTGCGCCGCGCGCTCTCGACCGTTGTGTTCCAGCAGCCGTACCTCTTCGACGCGAGCGTGCGCGAGAACGTGCTGGTCGGCGATCCCGATGCCGACGCCTCTCGGCTGGAAGCCGCCGCCGCGCTCGCGCGCGTCGACGGGATCGTGGAGCGCCTGCCCGACGGCTGGGGCAGCCGGGTCGGCGAAGCGGGCTCGGCGCTCTCTGGCGGCGAGCGGCAGCGCGTGTCGATCGCGCGTGCGCTGCTGAAGCCCGCTCCGGTGCTGCTCGTCGACGAGGCGACGAGCGCGCTCGACACCGAGAACGAGGCGGCCGTCGCGGCGGCGCTCAGCGGCGACCCGATCCCGCGCACTCGCGTGATCGTGGCGCATCGCCTGAGCAGCATCCGCGCCGCCGACCGCGTCGTTTTCATCGACGACGGGCGCGTGGTCGAGCAGGGCTCCTACGACGAGCTGCTCGCGGCCGGCGGGCGCTTCGCCGAGTTCCACGCCCAGCAGCACGCCGCCGCGGGGTGGCGCATCGGGGGATGACGCCGGTTACGGCGCCGCTTCGTCGGCCCGAGCGCCGACCGCGATCCGCAGCTGCTCGATTTCGGCGAGGACGTTGCGGCGGGCGCGCTGCTCCCAGAGCTGCTGCGCGGTGCCGGTGCGGTAGATCGCGGGCTGCTCCAGGTAGCTGCTGAGGATGCGGGATCGGCCCGACGCGAAGTCCGGCTCGGGCACATGCGCGTACTCCAGCCGGACCGACTCCGAGTACTGCCGGTAGCGGTGGGGCGCGGCGGCGAAGATCGACAGGTCCGCGTCGAGCAGATGGTCGAGCGGGGCGGCAGGGTCGCGAAGCTCGCGAGCGGGGGTCGTCGCCACGATGAACTCGCCCACCCGGCTCACCAGCGCGGCATCGAGCGGCAGCTGCGCGAGCGCGCTCGTGGCGAGTGCCGCGGAGGCGAGCTCGTCGTCGCCGGTGCCCGTGTAGACGGCATCGTGGAACCAGGCCGCCAGCAGTGTGTCCGGGGCCACGCGCTCGCCGCGGGTGGCGAGATGATCGAGCGCGAGCAGCACGTCCTCAAGGTGCCGTTCGTCGTGGTAGCTGCGGTGCGCCTCGTTCCAGCGGGCGATGAGCGTCTCGCCGAGGGCGAGCCAGTCGTGCTGCGCGCTGCGCGCGGCGCCCGCCCCGACGAGCTCGCCGAGATTCGCCCACTCCGACACGAGGAACTGCCTGCGGCGCAGCGGCGTCACAGCCTCCCGCTCCGCCTGCCGCACCCGCAGCCCCGCGCCGCGAAGCGCGTGCACGACATCCCGCGCGGCGACGGGTCGCGCGCCGAGCGCCACCGCCCGCTCGTACAGTGAGGCGGGCACGTCGTAGTGGTCGAGGTCGAAGCCGCGCCGGGGCACGCCCAGCCGACGCGCGAAGGCATGCAGCTCGTCGTACCTGAAGTCTGAGACGAGGTGGCTCCAGAGCGTGCCGTGCGCCGGCCACGCGGGCGGGTCGATGAGGATCGCCATCCCCTCAGGGTACCGCCGCCCTGCGGCAGCGAGCACGGGCTGCCGGCCGCGCTACTCAGCGGGGACGAAGTCGGCGGCGGTCGCGCGGGCCGGGTCGGATCGGTCGCAGGCGGGGTTCGAGCAGTGCGTGACGTGCTCGACCACGGTCTCGGCGCCGGTGGGCAGGGTGTTGCCGTCGGGGGAGACGGTCACGGCGTCGGCGCCGCACGCGGCGCACACGTAGCGGGTCATGATCCACCTCCGCTGGTTCGCTCGGAACCACCGGATCGGGGCTGATCCTGCGCGACCTCCCGCAGCACGGCGAGCGCCTCGGCGAACGATCCGGCCGGCCCGTGCCCGCTCACCGCGTACGATCCCGCCGCCGACAGCTCCTGCTGCACGAGGCTCACCTCCAGCTGGGGGAACCACCACGACCGCCCGCCCTCGGGTTCGACCGCGACGATGACCCCGTCGAGCAGGAACCGCGTCGAGGTCTCCTCGGGCAGCTGCTCGGGGGACACGAGTTCGATGAGGTCGTCCATACCCTCCACGCTAGGCACCGGGCCGCGCACACGGCCACCCCTGGACAAAGCGCCCGTCACGCGCAAGGGCGGCGCAGCATCGCTGCAGCGCAGGATCCCAGGAGCCCGGCCCTCGCCGCCAGGGGTAGGGTGATCGCATGACAGCGACGTCGACCACCCTCGTCACCGGGGCTACTGTGCTCATCACCGGCGCCGCCCGCGGCATGGGCGAGCTGTACGCGCGCCGGGCTGTGAAGGAGGGCTCTGCGGCGATCGCGCTGTGGGATGTGGACCGGGACCGCGCCGAGGCGCTCGCCGCCGAGCTCGACGGCCCGCGCAGCCGCGTGCGCGCCTACATCGTGGACGTATCGGACCGCGAGGCGATCCGCGAGGCCGCGAGGCGCACAGCCGATGAACTCGGGGCGCCGGACGTGCTGATCAACAACGCCGGTATCGTGCGCGGCGCGCTGTTCTGGGAGCACGATCCCGAGCGCGACATCGAGCTCACCATGCGCGTCAACTCGCTCGCTCCGATGTGGCTCGCCCGCGAACTGCTGCCCGCGATGCTCGCCGATCGCTCCCGCCCGAAGCGCATCCTCAACGTCGCCTCCGCGGCGGGCACGCTCGCGAACCCGCGCATGAGCGTCTACGCGGCGTCGAAGTGGGCGATGATCGGCTGGAGCGAGTCGCTGCGGCTGGAGCTGGCGCGTGAGGGGCACGGTCACGTCGCCGTCACCACGTTCTGCCCGAGCTACATCTCCACGGGCATGTTCGCCGGGGCTCGGGGGCCGCTGCTCACCCCGATCATGACGCCGACGCGGGCCGCGCGGGCCGCGTGGGAGGGAATGCTCGCCGGTCGCCCGATCGTGTCGAAGCCGTGGACGGTGAAGCTCGCCATGGCGTTGCGCGGGGCGCTGCCGACGCGGGCCTGGGATGTGATCGCGGATCGGGTGTTCCACGTGTACTCGTCGATGGACCGCTTCACCGGTCGCGGCGAGTAGGCGCGGTCGGCGCATCGCGCACCTGGGGGCCTCCTGGGGCGCGGGACGGTCCATCCTGTCTTTCTGCTCGGAACGGTGCGACCATGAGGCTATGGGACAACTCATCTACGACGGGAGCAAGTACACGTTCGAAGATCGCCTGCTTGCTCATGTGAAATCCGCGGTCGGTGCACGGCTGCGCAAACAGGAGAGCTTCTTCCTGAGCTGGAGCTGTTCTCCCGAGGAAGGGTCGGGGCGCAACTCGATCTGGCTGTCGCCCTCCTGCCCGCTCACCTTCCGCTTCTCCGGCAGCCGGACTCCGCAGATCAACAAGACCTGGCTCTCGGTGCTCTCGGGCACCTCTCACGGCGGTCGCGGCATGATCATCATGGGAGAGCAGGAGGCGGAGAGCTACGCCGCGAAGCACCCGGCTCCGTTCTGAGCGGATCGCGCTACGCTGACCGGAGGGGCTGATCGCCCCGCCGATCGAACGGAGCCCCCGCCGTGCCCGCACCCGCAAGAGCTGCAGCGCTGAGTCGCGCGCTGCTGGCCGACGATGCCTCCGATCGCTTGCAGGCGGCTCTGACCGCCGGCACCCACCCGGATGAGAGCTTTCTCGATCCGCTGGTCGCTCGGTGCGCGGTCGAGCCCGATTTCTACGTGCGCGACATGCTGACCTGGGCCTTGACGCGGCTGCCCCGTGACCTCGTGCTCGACCGCCTGCTCGGAGAACTGTCGTCCGCGGCGCCGCAGGCGCGCAGTCAGGCGCTCCACACGCTTTCGAAGCTGGGCGACCCCCGGGGTTGGCCCGCGATCACCGCCGAGCATCTGCACGATGACGATGCCGAGGTGGCGCGGGCGGCCTGGCGCACGGCCGCAGGGCTCGCCCCGGAAGACGAGCACCCCGCCCTCGCCGGGGAGCTCGTGCTCGAGCTCGGCCGGGGCGACATCGAGGTCATGCGCAGCTTGAGCCGGGCTCTCGTGGAACTGGGCGAGGCGGCGGTTCCGCTCGTGCGGGGCGCAGATGACGGCTCCGCGCTGCAGCGAGCTCGTCACGCGCGCGCTACGCTGCGGTTGATCGAGGATCCGGAGGCGAGCTTCACGCTCGACGGCGCCTGAGAAGCGGATCCGCCGTCAGTAGTGCGCCGGCGGGTCGCTGGCGGGGAACGACTCCTCGCCCCACTCGTCGACGAGTTCGTCCTCGTGCTCGTGCGTCGCTTGCGAGGCGCCGGGACGCTCGGCGAGGTCGACCGGCGTCTCGGGCTCCGGGGGTGCGTCGGCTCGCGTCGCCGCGGGATCCGGATCGGGACCCGCATCCGGCACGGGTCCGTCGGCTCCGTCCGCCCCGTGCTCCGGCCCGAAGGTGCGGCGGTCTTCGCGGAACGCCCGTTCGCGCGCGTACTCGTGCACCTCCCCGAACACGGCGGCCTGCTGTTGCGCGCGTGCGCCGAGTTCGGCGAAGGTCTCCGGGTCGAGTCCCAGCTCCTCGGCGAGTTCGCCGAGGGTCTGCCAGAGGCCGAGCTTGCCGATCACGGCGCTGCGCATCAGCTCGGCTTCGAGCACGAGGGTGAGCGGTGAGCGGGCGAGCACCCGCCCGTTGCCCTTGAGCCGGCCCAGGTGCTCGCCGGCCCAGGCGGCGGCTTGACGGTAGCCGCGCCGGGGCAGCCCGAGGTCGTCGATGAGCTGCTGCAGGAATGCGCGCTCCAAGCGAATCTCCTCGGCCGTCTCCGAGAGGCGGGCGTAGACCGGGGTGTCGATGGCCGAGGCGGCCAGGCGCTCGGCGCGGTCGGCCCCGGCGGTGGCGCCGCTCAGGTGGTCCGACAGGTAGAGGCCGAGCAGATGTTCCGAGATGCGGTCGGAGATCCGGGGAGCGGGCCGGTCGTCGTCGCTCGGGGATTCGGGCTGCGGATCCGGGGCGCCCGTGTGCGCCGCGTCCGCCGCCCCCGACGGGGAGTCGCCGTCGCGGCGGGTGTCGTGCGGCGTGCGCCCGGCGCTGTCGGTGAGATCCGTGCGCCCGGGGTCGCGTGGTCGCAACGGGATGGATCCGCCGCCCTGCCCCTCGACCATGCCGCGCAGCAGGCTGCGCAGCGCGTCGGCCGCGCTGTGGTGGGGCTGCCAGTCGAGCTCTGCCTTGGCGCGGGTGTTGTCCATGACGGGCACCGCCAGTGCCATGTCGATCCAGCCCTCGTCGGCGGCGATGAGGCCGGTCTTGTGGCCGCCGAACAGGAGGGCGCGCACGAGCCGCGGCGGCAGCTCGACGTAGCGGCCGTGGTCGATGATGTCGGCGAGATCCTGGGGACCGAGCACGTCGTCGGCGCAGATATTGAATGCGCCGCTGGCCCCCTGCACGACTGCCGCGGCGTAGGCCCGTGCCAGGTCGTCGGCGTGCACGGCCTGCACCCCGCGCAGGCCGCGCGGGAGGGGCAGCGCCGGCGGCTTCGCGCTGTCGAGCAGTTGCACCGGCATCCAGCCGCCCAGAAAGTAGCGCTGGATCTGCGAGGCGGCCTCCGCCTGGAAGACGAGCGCCGGGCGCAGCCGGGCGACGGTCACCTCGGGGTGCGCGGCGGCGAACTCGTCGAGCACGCGCTCCTGGGCCGCCTTGTCGACGCTGTAATGGGAGGTGCGCACGCCTGCGACGGGCCAGCTCTCATCGCGCCGTTCGAGGGCGGGATCCCGATCCGGGTCCGGCGAGTACGCGCCCGCCGAGGATGCCACGACCAGCTGCCGCGCCCCGGCGGCGGCGGCGGCCCGCGCCACGCGCTCGGTGCCATCGACGTTGACGCGGCGCAGCAGGTTGCGCTCGGAGTTCGGCTGGATCAGCCAGGCCAGGTGGATCACCGCGTCGGCGCCGGCGAAGGCGCCTTCGAGCGCGTGGGACGCGTCGTCGGGGGAGCTGCCGGCGGCGATGTCGATCGCGGCCCACTCGCAGCCCGCGTAGGGTTCGGCTTCGGTGTCGGGCATGCGTCGGGCGATGCCGATCACTGAGGTCACCTCGGGGGTGTCCGCGAGGGCTCTGAGCACGGCGGTTCCGGTGTTGCCGGTCGCGCCGACGACTGCTACTCGCATGGGAGGCCTCCTAGGGGGTCGGGATCGGGGATGACGGCGGGATGACGGCGGGTGACGGCGCCGCTCAGGGCGATGGGGTGCCGCCGTTGACGTTGAGCGTTTCGCCGATCACGTAGCTCGACTCGGGCGAGGTGAGGAACACGTAGGCCGGCGCGAGCTCGGTCGGCTGGCCGGCGCGGCCGAGCGGGGTGTCCTTGCCGAACTCCGGGAGGGCCTCCTTCGGCTGACCGTCGGAGACCTGCAGCGGAGTCCAGATCGGTCCCGGGGCGACGGTATTCACTCGAATGCCCTTCGAAGCGAGCGCCTGGCCGAGGCCCTTCGAGAAGTTGTTGATGGCCGCCTTCGTCGACGCGTAGTCGAGCAGGTGCGTGGATGGTTGGTAGGCCTGGATCGAGGTGGTGTTGACGATGGTCGAGCCCGGCGGCATATGCGGGATCGCGGCACGGGTGATGCGGTACATCGCATGGATGTTGGTCTCGTACGTGAGGGTCCACTGCTCGTCGCTGAGATCGGTGATGTCCTCGATCGCGATCTGCCGGCCGGCATTGTTGACGAGCGCGTCGAGGCCGCCGAGCTGGTCGACGGCGTCGGCCACGAGGCGCTCGCAGAAGTCGCGATCCGAGATGTCGCCGGGGAGCAGGATCGCGCGCTGTCCGGTCTCCTCGATGACCGCCTTGATCTCCTGCGCGTCCGGCTCTTCGGCGGGCAGGTAGGAGAGTGCGACGTCGGCGCCCTCACGGGCGAAGGCGATGGCGACCGCGGCGCCGATCCCGGAATCCCCGCCCGTGATGAGCGCCCGGCGCCCGCGCAGGCGACCGGTGCCGCGGTAGCTGTGCTGACCGCGGTCGGTCTGCGGCACGAGCTTCTGGTCGAGCCCCGGTTCGGGCTGATCCTGCTCGGGCGGGGAGATCCGGGGGAAGCGGGTGACGGGGTTCTGGAACGTGAGCTGGTCGGTGTGCGTGGGGTCGGACACGGGTGCCTCCTTCGGTCGCGGGCGGCGCGTTCGCTCTTTCGACGCCGGTGGGTGCTGTCTCGCGTCCCATGCTTCCCGCGGCGGCGGTGCGCGACAAGGGCCTGGTAATCACAGGCCGCTTGCCGTATCGTCCGGGCGCGGCGCGGGCCGGCGTGACGACCGCGCTCAGCGCGTGCGCTGCAGCAGCACCTCGGCGGGGTGCTCGTCGAACTCGGTGCGGTAGGCGACCGTGAAGCGCGACACATTCGTGAATCCCCAGCGCTGCGCGATCCCGGCGAGCGTCTCGCCCGGCAGCGCCCGCAGCAGGTCGCCGCGGGCTCCTGCGAGCCGCGCTCGCCGCAGGTAGTCCCGCGGAGAGAAGCCGAGCGCGCGCTTGAAGGCGTACTGCAGGCCTCGCGTGGAGATGCGCGCCGCGACGGCCACGTCGTCCACCGTGATCGGCAGGTGGGCGTGCGCGTCGATGTACGAGAGCGCCATCCGCACGGTCTTCGGCGCCGAGCCGGTCTGGGCGGAGCGCTGCAGGGCGTCGGCGAAGGTGCTCGGGAAGGTCGTCAGCACCGTCCAGAGCGCGTGCCGCTCGAGGCCTGCGGTGGCGAGTTCGGCGCCAGCACCCGCGCCGCCGAGTGACATGAGGCCCGAGGCGAGGTAGCGGAAGGCGAGGTCCCACTGCCGACCGGCTTCAACGCTCGTCGCCTCGGGATCCTTCACCTCGAGCCGCAGAGTGTCGTCGCCCGAGATCTGACGCGCGAGCCGTTCTGCGTGCGTGCGCTCGAAGGCGAGCGCGCGCACGGTCGCGCGATCCTCCCAGCGGGCGCGGATCGGCTGCCCGGCCGATGCCCAGGGCACGTCGGGGCGCAGTTCCCGCCGGTCGCTTTCGCAGCTGCCGTCCGCGGTGGCGACGCGGCAGCTGAACAGCTGGTCGTCAGGCTCGATCGAGGAGCGCACGCCCGCGGCCAGCTCGTATCGGATGACGGAGAGCGCGGGGGTCGACACCGAGGCCCAGTCGAGTTCGCAGCGGGTCTCGTCGACCTGGCTCAGCTCGGATGACGGTGCGAAGGTGCGCCACGTTTCGGCGACCTCGTCGGCATCGGTCGACCGGAACTTCAGAATCTGGGGGCTATGTCGCACTGAGGATCGGCTGGACCTTTCACGCTTCGGCGCACCGATTGCGCGTCAGTGCAGCCTAGCCCGGCCGCCTGTGCCGGCGCACAGCGACGCACCGGCAGCCGCGATGCAGGACGCGAACAACTGCTGCGGGATCTGTCAGCCGGTGCGGCGGTGCGGCGGGGAGACGCGGCGCGGCCGCCCGCGACTGCGACGATACGTCCATGGGGTATTTGCTGCACGGGGGGAACACGTATGAGTTCGAGGATCGGGTGCTGGCGCACCTGAAGACGGTCATCGGGCAGAAGCTGCGCAAGCAGGAGTGCTTCTTCCTGAGCTGGACGAAGTCGCCCGAGTCGGGCAGCGGCCGCGTGTCGGTGTGGCTGTCGCCGCACATCGCGATCGCGTTCAAGTTCTCGGGGAGCCGCCCGCCGCAGCTCAACCCGAACTGGCTCAAGGCCCTCACCGCGCTGGCGCACACACCGAGGGGACTGGTCGTCATCTCGGAGGAGGAAGCCGAGATGTACGCGCGCCGCGAGCGCGAATCGCACTGACCCGGGGGGAGCGGGCCCCGGGGGACGGGGCCGGCTGCGGGGCGAGGCCGGATCGGGCGGACGGATCGGGCGCTCGCCGGCGGGAGGGGAACGGCTCTCGCTTCCCTCCCGCGGCGTCGTCGGCTCAAGCGATGAGATCGGCGAGCAGCGCCTCGATCCGGGTCCTGATGCTGTCGCGGATCAGGCGCACCGCTGCGATGCCCTGCCCGGCGGGGTCATCGAGCTTCCAGTCCTCGTAGCGCTTGCCCGGGAAGAACGGGCACGCATCCCCGCACCCCATCGTGACCACCACGTCCGATGCCTCGACGGCGTCGACGGTGAGCACCCGCGGCTGGTGGCCTGCGATGTCGATGCCGACCTCTTGCATGGCCTCTCTGGCGACGGGATTGATCCGCTCGGCCGGCATCGATCCCGCCGACCGGACCTCGACCCGATCGCCGGCGAGGTGGCGGAGCCAGCCCGCGGCCATCTGGGAGCGGCCGGCGTTGTGCACGCAGACGAACAGCACGGAGGGTTTCTGCTCGGTCGTGATCCCATCCGTTCGCGGGCTCGGCACAGGCGTCGTCGGCTCTTGATTCGACATCCATCCATGTTCATGCGGATCGCAGCGGTCGACAAGCCGGAAGGCGCAGCGTCACCCAATGTTCATCTTCCGCCCCGCCCGGCACGGGGTCTCCAGTCGAGCAACCCCGAGCCCGGCCGCCGCTCCGGTCGCTCATGAGCGAGGGGCGCCTACGCGGCGTGGCGGTCGAAACCCATCGTGTAGGCGCGTGCCGCGATCCGCGTGACCGGGCCGCCTGCGACCGCGCCGATGCCAGCCGCCAGCATCCGGTGGCTGCGCGGCGAGCGCGCGCGCCCGAGACTGGTGTTGAGCCCCGCGAGCCGCGCCGCAGTGCGCGCCGAGGCGAGCCGTCGCCGCTCCCATCGTTCGAGCGCCCGCTCGGCCTCCGTATCGCCCGCGCCCCGGCGCAGCCACGAGGCGAGCGCCGGGGCGAGCGTCACCGCGTCGAGCAGGCCGAGGTTCATGCCCTGGCCGCCGATCGGGCTCACCTCGTGCGCGGCGTCGCCGATCACGAAGAGCGCGCCGCTGCGCATCCGAGGCAGCAGTGCGCGGCGGATCCCGAAACCGCTCGCGGTCTCGATGCGGTCGGCGAGTTCCCGCTCGCCGCTGCGCTCGGCGACCGCGACGCGCAGCCGCTCGGCGCGGGCGGCGGCATCGAGATCGGGATCGAGTGCGGCGCGCGATCCTGAACCGCGATGCCCACCCGGCCCCGGGCCGTCGAGCGGCCCGTCCCACGCGACGAGGCGCCGGCCCCCGTAGCCCAGGGGGAACGACTCGACCACGCCCGCGGCGTCGAGGGTGATGATCGCGAGATCCTCGGGCTGCCCGGGCGCGTGACGCAGATCGGTCATGAGGTAGCGGTCTCCGTACTCCCGGCCGCGCAGCCGCGCGACCGGCAGCAGCAGGCTCCGCGCCTCGGCCCCCGCTGCCATCACCACCGCCCGGGCGCGCACCTCCGTCTCGGCACCGCCGACGCGCACCCGCAGGATCGCACCTGTGCCGTGCGGGGCGAGCCGCCGCACCTCGGCGTCCCGGATCGGGGTCGGGGCTCCGAAGGCGAGCGCGGCCTCCGTCGTCGCCTGCGGCACGGCCGCCACGAAGGGGAAGCGCCGCCGACCCGAGTCGAAGCGCACCTCGCCCAGCACGCGGCCCTCCCGGGTGCGGGCGATACCGCGCGGGATGCGGGCCGCCTCCGCGAGCATGCGCTCGGTCGCGCCCGAGGCCTCGAGCGCCGCGAGCGCGGGCGGGTGCACGCCGATGGCGCGGCTGCCGGGCTCCGCGCTCGGGCGCCGCTCGTAGATCGCGACGTCGATCCCCAGCCGCCGCAGCTCGGCCGCGACGCAGAGCCCGGCCGGGCCCGCGCCGATCACCGCCACCTCGTGCTGCGGCGCGCTCACCCCCGGCTCCCGGCCCGGCGCACGGCGAGCACCCGGAAGGCCGCGGGCTGCTCGGCCCGCCAGCCGTCGGGCAGCCGCGCGGCGAGCTCGTCGCGGGTGTAGCTGCGCCGGATGCTGCGCAGCCCGTCGACTCGCAGGAAGGTGCCGGGGGCGACGGGTGCCGCCGCCACCGAGAACGCCCCGTAGGCGCGCGGGTCGCGGGCGATGTCGGAGTGCACGCACAGCCTCGTCGCGAGCGCCTCGGAGTCGGCGAGCACGCCGTCGAGCTCCGCGCCGTCGAGGTGGTGCAGCAGGTGGTTCGAGACGACCACCTCGAAGCGCTCGCCCTCCGCGACGAGCGCGCGGCTGTCGCTCTGGCGGAAGCGGACCCCCTCGCCGTTCGCGCCCCGCGCGCCGGCCCGGGCCACCTCGATCGCGCGCGGATCCGGATCGATGCCGACCCCCTCCACGGTGAAGCCGTCGCGGCGCGCGAGCCGCAGCAGGCGCCGCAGCACGTCGCCGCCGCCGCAGCCGATGTCGAGCATGCGGGCGGGCCCCGGTGCGGCGGCGAGCGCCGGCCGCAGCTGCGTGCGATACACGAGGCCCCAGCGGGAGACGGCGCGATTCACGATCCAGAACCGTCGGAGCGTGCGCCGCAGCGTGGCGGGATCGCAGGCCGGATCGTCCATCAGCTCGGTCAGCTGCTCGTCTCGGCACGTCAGGTTCACACGAGCTCCCGCTGCGCTTCGGGGATCTCGGCGCGCTCCGATCTCGCCGCGGGGACGGATGCGGAGGCCGTGCCCGCCGCGCCCGATCGCAGGGTGAGTCGCGCGGTCTCGACGGTCAGGCCCGGCCCGAAGCAGAGGCCCGCGACGCGGGCGCCGTCGGGCAGGGTGTCGTCGGCGAGGATGCGCTGCAGGATGAACAGGATCGTGGCGCTCGACATGTTGCCGTAGTCGCGCAGCACGGCGCGCGAGTGCGCCATTGCCTCCTCGGGCAGCCCGACGCCGCTCTGCACGCGGTCGAGCACGCTGCGCCCGCCGGGGTGCACGGCCCAGGCATCCACCTCGCTCAGCGGGTCGCCGCCGCCGAGCATCGCCTCGACCACTCCGGCGATCTCGCGGCCGATGATGCGCGGCACCTCGGCGGTGAGCCGCATCTCGAAGCCGCTGTCGCCGATGGTCCAGTCCATGTCCTGCTCGCCCTCGGCGGTGATCGCGGTCGAGAATGCACCGGCGTCGAGCCAGGGCCGGCCGGGCCTCGGATCCGCCGACGTCACGACCGCCGCCCCGGCGCCGTCGCCGAACACGGCCGAGGCGACGATCTGCTCGGGGTCGCGCGAGGAGCGGATGTGCAGTGAGCAGAGCTCGGTGCAGACCACGAGCACGATCGCGCCGGGGCTCGCCTCAGTGATCGCCTGCGCGGTGCGCAGCGCCGGGAACGCGGCGGCGCAGCCCATGAATCCGATGTGGGTGCGCTGGGCGGTGGACGGGATGCCGAGCTGTTTGACGAGCAGGTAGTCGGGGCCGGGGGCGAAGAAGCCGGTGCACGAGGCGGTGACGACGTGGGTGATCTCGCCGGCGTCGATACCGGCCCGGTCGAGCGCGTCGCGCGCGGCGGCCGCGGAGAGCGGCGGCGCCTCTCGGCGGTAGACGGCGTTGCGCTCGCCGGTGCTGGGGACGCTCAGCAGTTCGCCGTCCTCCGAGAAGAGCGTGCCGCCCGAGCCGATCTGGCCGATCACCGAGTAGCGGTGGTCGATGGCCGACTGGTCGAACGCGGCGCCGATGAGCCGGGCGGTGAGGCGGTCGGCGCCGGGCTGCGCGGCGAAGAAGTCGCGCGCCCGCGACTGGTCGAGCCGTGCGGTCGGGACGGCGGTGCCGATGGAGAGGATCTTGGTGGACATATCCCCATGCAAGCCGATGCGTGCTCCGCGCGGGAGGGGTTGACAGGGTGCCCGCGGCGCGCGGTGGCACGGCGCCGCGACTGCGCGAGGTCGGGATGCGCAGTGGATCGGGATCGCGATAGCGCGGAGGCTGCACCGGCGCAAGCCCCTGTGGCGGTCTGCTTCGGCGTTCCTACAATCTCGCCTGAGGGTGCTGCGCCCGGTGGCGCCCGGTCGCACCGGGTGGGGGGTCCACCGGGTGAGGAAGGGGAGGGCATGGCGGATCGCGGATCGCGCCGTCAGGCGATCGTGCGCGAGGTGGTCGACGGCGGCTTCGTCTACCGTCTGAACGGACGCCGCATCACGAAGCGTGCCGAGGTGGAGCGCCTCGACGCGCTCGCCGTGCCGCCCGCGTGGACGGAGGTGGAGATCGCTCGCTCGCCGCGCGCGAAGGTGCAGGCGCGGGGCCTCGACGCCGCCGGGCGCACGCAGACGATCTACCACCCGGCGTTCAGACGGCGGCAGGATCGGCGCAAGTTCGCGCGGCTCGAACGCTTCGGGCGCGCACTGCCCGGGCTGCGCGCCGCGGTCGATCGCGACCTGCGCCGTCGCCGGCTCAGCCGCGACCGCGTCACCGCCTGCGCCGTGCGCCTCATCGACCAGCAGCTCTTCCGGGTGGGCAGCTCGCGCTATGCCGCGCAGCACCGCAGCTACGGTGTCACCACGCTGCGCGCGAAGCATCTGAGCGCATCCTCGACGTCGGTCGCGTACGACTTCGTGGGCAAGAGCGGGCAGCGTCAGCGCGGCCGAGTGCGTGACGCGCGGGTGGCGCGGCTCGTCGCGCGGCTCGAAGAGCTGCCGGGGCCGGAGGTGTTCCGCTTCTTCGACGAGGACGGGGTGGTGCGCCGACTGCGCAGCCGCCACGTCAACGCCTACGTGAAGCGGCACATGGGCGAGGAGTTCACCGCGAAGGATTTCCGCACCTGGGGCGGTACGGTGATCGTCGCCGCGGCGCTGCTCGCCCTCTCGGACGAAGAGCTCCAATCGGCGAAGGCCCGCACCGCGGCGCTGCGGGCGGGGGTGCGGGAGGCCGCCGAACGGCTCGGCAACACGCCCGCCGTCACCCGATCCTCCTACGTCGACCCGCGGGTGATGGACGCGGCGGAGCGCCCCGAGGCGATCGAACAGGCCCGTCGATCGCTCGCCCGGATGCGGCCGCGCCCGTTCCTCGACGACGACGAGCAGGGCGCGCTGGCGCTGCTCGCCGCGGCCTCGCCGACCCGGGCGTCGAATCGCTGATCCGCCGATTCAGGGTCTCGTCTCCGCGAGCTCCGACACGAGCAGTGCCACGGCCTCCCGCACCGTGCGGGCGACGAGCGGGGCGGCCGCGACCACTGAGGGCGGGGTGCGGGGCGTCGGCACGAGCACCGCGCGCGCCCCGGCGGCGCGCGCGGCCTCTTCATCGGCTCCGGCGTCGCCGATCACCCCGACGAGCGCCGGGTCGACCCTCAGCTGCTGGGCGGCCGAGACGATCAGTCCGGGCTGGGGCCTGCGGCACGTGCAGCCGTCCTGCGGTGCGTGGGGGCAGATGCGCCACACGTCGAAGGGGCCGAGCAGCGCGTTCACGCGCCGGTCGACCTCGCGCACCTGATCCGCGGTGAGCGTGCCCAGGCCGATCCCCGGCTGCTCGCTGATGACACCGACGGCGATGCCGAGCTCGCGCAGCTCGTCCAGGGTGTCGGCCACGGTGGGCAGCGATCGCACCCGGTCGGGGTCGGTGTTGTCCGGCACGTCCTCGATGAGCGTGCCGTCGCGGTCGAAGAGGATCGCCGCGACCGGGGCCTCGGCTCGGGCTGCGCGCCCGCGGTCACTCGGCGAGGTCGCGCTCATCGTCGGTGCGCGCGGTGCGCTGCGGATCCTCGTCGGCGTCCGGCGCCGGAGCGTCCGTGGCGGGGCCCGTCGGCACGGCGCCGCCCTCGTCGGCCCAGTCCGAGCCGAGTCGGTCGTCGCGGGCGGGGTCGCTCAGCACGTCCTCCTCCGACTCGTGCGTCTCCGGTTCGTTCGGCGTCGGCGTCCGTGCGTTGTCGATGCTCATCACGGCTCTCCTCTCTGCTGCGTCCGGGCTCCGAGCACCCGGTCCTCACCGACCGTAGCCGCGCGGTTCCCGCACCTTCGAGGGCTTGCGCTTCCGCCTCGCTTGGGCTACGAGGCGCCTATCCTCTGCCGCGGCGTCTGTCAAGGCCTGGGTGGGCGTGCGACGGACGGCCACGATATGACTGGGAGCGACGTCCCGCCTCGCGAGCGGCGACGCGATCCCGCACCTGCCGAGGAGGTTTGGACTGTGCGAACTGAGACCCTGCGATTGCTCTCCGTGCTGCCGCTCGCGGAACTGGTCGAGCTGGCCGGTGATCCCGCACCGGCGACGGTGCGCCCCGGCTCGACGGGGCATGCCGATCCGGTTCGTCCGTCCGCCGCATCCGAGCGCGTGGAGGATGATCCCGCCACCGTCGGGTGCCCCGGATGACGGCGGCCGGCTACTGGCAGGGCACTCACGAGCACCTGCCCGAGGAGCAGCGCAGCGCCCTGCGGAGCGCGGTGCGCTGGCAGATCTTCACCATCGCCTACACGACCTGCACCATCACGATCATCGCGTTCGTGATGGGGGACTCGCAGGCCATGCGGACCGCGTGGTTCGAGGACATGCTGTCGCTGCTGCCGCAGGTCTCCTTCCTGGTCGCGCTGCCGTTCGTGCGCCGCCGCCCCAGCCGCGACCACCCCTACGGCTGGCACCGCGCGATGGGCATCGGGCACCTGCTCGCGGGTGCGGCGCTGCTGGGCGTGGGCCTGCACCTCGCGATCGACTCGGCGGGCGGCCTCATCGACGGGATCTTCACGGGCGAGCGCACGAGGATCGGCGACGTCGAGATCTTCGGTCATACGATCTGGCAGGGCTGGATCATGGTGGGCGTCATGGCGGTGATCGTGATCGGCCCGATCTGGCTGTACGGGCCGGCCAAGGCGCGGATCGCGCCTGTGCTCCACAGCAAGCTGCTCTACGCCGACGCGGACATGGCGAAGGCCGACTGGCAGACCACGGTCGCGTCCATCGTGGGCGTGCTCGGCATCGGGGCGGGGATCTGGTGGCTCGACGGCGCGGCGGCCATCTTCATCGCGGTCGGCATCGTGCGCGACGGCGTCAGCAACTGCTCGGCGGCGGTGCAGGATCTCATGGACCGGCGGGCCCGCAGCTACGACGGCAGCCGCCCGCACCCGCTCGGCGGCATGATCCTCGCCTATCTGCGGCGGCAGAGCTGGATCGCCGAGGCCGGGATCCGGGTGCGGGATCAGGGGCAGGTGTTCCACGTCGAGGTATTCGTGCGCCCCCTCGCGAGCGAGGTGAGTCTGGAACGGCTCGCCGAGGTCAGCGAGGGCGTGGCGGATCTCGACTGGAAGATCCAGGATGTGGTCGTGGTGCCGGCCGATCCGATTCCCGACTACGCCGACCGCCTCAACGACAGCGAGTCCGGTTCCTGATCGACCAGGGCCGCTACTCCGACTCGAGCGCGGAGACCCCGTGCGGGGCGCCGACGGGCTTCGACTCCGAAGAACCGCGCTGGCGCAGGAAGATCGAGAACGCCACCATGCACCCCACCGCCAGCAACTCGGACTGCCAGTTCTGGAGGGTGCGATTCCAGAAGTCGGCGCTCAGCAGGTACTCGCCGAACGAGACCGGGGGCAGCCCGTGCTGCTCCTGCTCCGAGCTGTAGACCACGGCCCCGGCGAGGCCCTGCAGCGTCCACGATGCGACGAAGATCGCGCCCATGGTGAGCGCGAGCGAATTGCTGTAGATCCACCGCCGCCACCCGCGCACGCGCGCCCACTTCGGAGAGTCGGGCCGGGCGTGCTCCCCGACGAGCTGATCCTCGTCGCTGCCGAGACCCTCGTCGCCCGCCTTCTTCGACTCGGGGGAGCCGCGCTGCACGAGCCACACGGTCGCCATGATGAACAGCAGGAATTGCAGGAACTCCGACTGCCAGTTCTCGGCCACGTCGACCACGAAATCGGAGGAGGTCACGAACGCCAGCCAGTCGCTCGGTTGCCCGCCGTGCGACAGCTGCTCCTCGTTGTAGACGGAGAGGCCCGCGAACGACTGCGCGGCCAGCGTGACGATGAACGCCGCCGCGAAGCAGAGCGAGAGGGCGTGATCCTTGATCCGCATGTCAGCGCCCCGCCATCACGATCGCGAACATCGCGAGCAGCCCGAGCAGCACCAACCCCATCCATACCCAGAACATGGCCCTCATGCCGTGATCGTAGGGCCGTGCGGATCGGCGCCGGTAGACCCTTGCGGAGCGCCCCGGGGTGTGCCAGTCGAAGCGGCGACAGCGTAGCCGTTCGCCGTGCAGCTGTCGAGGGTCTATCGAGCGGAGCCCTGGCCGCTTAACGTCGAGACGAACGTATGATCGGCGAGCGTGCGCGCGCCGCCGGAGAGGATGTGAGCGCCATGCCGAAGTCGAAGACCCCGCAGCTGAAGGATCCTGAACTCTACGACCGCCTGCGCAAGGAGGGCAACTCCGAGGAGAAGGCGGCGCGCATCTCGAACGCCGCCGCGAAGGAGGGCCGTTCGAAGGTGGGTCGGCGCGGCGGCGAGGCCGAGGACTACGAGGAGCGCACGGTCGGCGAGCTGAAGCAGTGCGCGAAAGAGCTCGGCATCACGGGCTACTCGAAGCTGCGCAAGGCGGAGCTCATCGACAAGCTCCGCAACCACTGAGACGGCTCACCCCCAGATCTGGTCGGCCCTGCCGATCATGATCGTGATGATCACCGCGAGCGGCACGAGCCAGGTCACGGCGAGCAGCACCGCCATCGTCCGCAGGCGCGGCCGGCGACCGAGCTTGCTGATTCGCACCACCAGCATCGCGAGCAGCCCGACGAGCGCCACCACGATGCCGACGCCGCTCCACACCGGATCGAACTGGGCGAGCAGCAGCAGCACCGCTGTCACGACCGCCGCCGCGACGGTCGAGGAGATCAGCCAGCGATCCGTCTTCGTGCTGTTGAGAGCCGGCTGCCGCCCGATCGTGGCGGGATCGCTCTGGCCGCGGTGCGGGTTCGGCACGGAGGCCTCGGCGGCGGGACCCTGGGTCGAACCGTCGAGGATCGGGCGGTCCTGGAAAGCCTGATCCTTCGACGGACCGGATACGGTGCCCTGCCCGGTGCCGGCGTCGAAGCGGGAGGCGGCGTGGGGCAACTCGGGCGACTCCTCGAGCAGGCGCTCCTTGCTATCGGGGTCGAGCGGCGGCTCAGGGTCGGGCTCGGGCACGGGATCGAGCAGCGGATCGGGCACGGGAGCGAGCAGCGGCTCGGGCACGGGATCGAGCAGCGGATCGGGCACGGGAACGAGCAGCGGCTCGGGCACGGGATCGAGCAGCGGCTCGGGCACGGGATCGAGCAGCGGCTCGGAGTCGGGCTCGGGCACGGGATCGCCGTGCGCGGGGGAGCGGCGTTCGCCGTCGTCAGACGGTGGGCGGCGCTCCGGTCGTTCGTTCGCGTCCATGATCGGCTCCTCTCGAAGACCCGGGCGCGACGGAGGTCGGCTTCGCGCCTCTGGTGCGAAGCTAACACCTCGGCGCCGCACGGCTTCAGGGGGTCGACAAACCGTGCGGGGTGGGCTACTTCGACGGGTCCGCGCCCCGGCGGTGGCATACTGTCACCGTGTCCGAGAGCCGATCCGCCGCATCGAGCGTGAGCGCGCATGCCGCCGCGTAGCGACCTGCACCCCTATCTGGCTGCGATCCCGGGGCGCGAGGCGTCGCGTCCGCCGCGGGTGCTCGCCCACCGTGGGCTCGTCGCAGCCGCAGCGGCGGTTGTGGACGCGGCGGCTGCCGGAGCGGCACCTGCGGCGGAGAACACCCGTGCCGCCTTCGCCGCCGCGGAGACGGCGGGGGCGCTCTACCTGGAGTCCGACTGCCGCGTCACGGCAGACGGCGAGGTGGTGCTCTTCCACGACGCCGAGCTGCGCCGCGTGACCGGGGATCCGCGGCGGGTCGCCGAGCTCTCGCTGCGCGAGCTGTCCGACATCATGGCGGGCCGGGGCGGACTGCTGACGCTGGAGCAGGCGCTCGATGAATTTCCGCACGCCCGCTTCAACATCGACGTCAAGGCGGCGGAGGCGGCGGATCCGGCCGGTCGCATCGTCGCGCCGCACGCGCACCGGGTGCTCCTCACGAGCTTCTCCGACGACTATCGGCTGCGCGCGCTGCGCTCGGCCGGGGCGGCTGGCGGGCTGCCGGCGACCTCGCCCGGTCAGCGGGGGATCGCCGGGCTGCTCGCGGCCGTCGCGTCGCGTTCGCGCCGTCTCGAGGGCCGCGCGCTCGCGGGCCTCGACGCACTGCAGATCCCGGAGCGGCAGGGACCGATTCGGGTGCTCGGCCCGAGACTGCTCGACGCGGCGCACCGCGCGGGCGTGGAGGTGCACGTGTGGACGGTCAACGACCCGCAGCGCATGTTGCAACTCGTGAGCGGCGGCGTCGACGGCGTCGTCACCGATCGCGCCGACCTCGCGCTCGCCGCCCTCGGCTGACCCGATACCGGTGCGGTGCTCCCGCGTCAACCCGCTGACGAAGGGCGCCGACGCTCCTAGGCTGAAGGCATCGCAGCTCGGATCCGGCGCAACGGCCGGGCCGCGACCGAGTATCGCTTCGGCCGCGAAGGAGGGCGTCATGGCGCAGATCTGGGAGCAGAACGAGGAGAAAGACGAGGGCGACGAGCTCGTCGTCACCGAGCACCGCGACGACGCGGAGCCCGCGGTGGACCCCGATGAGGAGCAGACTGTCGAGACGATCGAGGAGGATCCTCGCGCCGCGCTCGACGAGCTCGGCGAAGACGTGTCGTCGTCGCCGGCTCGCCGCGGGCACGAGGACCTCGAGGATCCCGGGCGGTAGTCGATGGCCGCTGAGCCCGACGCGGTGACGGACGACGGCCGCGGCGAGAGCGCCAACGAGCGCGCCGACCGCAACTGGAACGAGATCCTGCAGGAGGTGCGCGTCACGCAGACGTGCACGCAGATCCTCGGCGGCTTCCTGCTCGCCGTCGCGTTCCAACCCCGCTTCACCGAGCTCGACGGGGTTCAGCTCGTGCTCTACCTGACGCTGGTCTCGCTCGCGGGCGCGTCGACGCTGCTCGGGCTGTCGCTCGTCGTGGTGCACCGCCGCTTCTTCGGCAAACGGCAGAAGGGCCGCATCGTGCGGGTCGGCAACCGGCTGCTGATGGCGAACCTCGTGGTCGTCGCCCTGCTCATCGCCGGCGTGACGGGCCTCATCTTCGACTTCGCCTGGAATCGCGGCGCCGGGCTGGTCGCCCTTGCGGCGGCCCTGCTGCTGAGCGTGGTGCTCTGGGTGTTCGTGCCGCTGAGCGGCGCCGCGGAGGAGCCGGACGAGTAGGAGGAGCGTCTGAACCTCGATGCACCGATGAGCGTTCAGCGGGTGGGCTTGGTGTGATCGGCGCGGGGTGATGTGCCGCGGGCAGGGGCGTGTTCCGAGCGTCTCATCCCGGTCTTCCATTGGGTTTTCGTCCGTGCCGCGGGTTGCGTCGGCGGTCAGGTGGTCGCGGTTGACGGTGGAGCGTGGGTGGTGGTGAAGAACGCGTGGTGCCGGTAGGTGTTGCGCAGTGTCGGCTGTTCCACCTGTTTGGGGTTCAACTCCGGGATGCGGCGCACCACGAGTCGCTCTTCGACCTGTTCGACGAGCTTCCGTGAACGGAACACGACGAAAGGCGCTTCGGCGACCTCAGCTTTCGAGATCCACTGGCCGGTGCTCTTGTCGCGGATCGCGTCCGGGTACTCGATCATCTCCCAGACGTCATCGGGGTTGTTGCGATCGCTGCCTTCACCGCGGGGCCTGGTGCCCACCTGCGCCTCTTGAATACCATGGCGATCGTCTCGATCGTTGTCGCAGCCACTGGGCCCCTCGTCATCGTCGGCTTCCCCGTGGGCATTGTCCTCGCGCACCTCGCGCTCTCGCGCATCAAGCGGGCGAAGAAGCAGGGGAAGCGAATCCTCGGACGCGGCTTCGCGATCACCACCCTCTCGCGGTCGTGCCGATCGCGCTGGGGCGGTTGTTCGGCACCGCTGGGGTGTTGTGCGTCAGTGCTGGGGCGACGAGCGGCCCTGCCGGGCCGCGCGGATGCACCGTAGCCTGAGCCCATGACCCTCACGCTCGGCAGCCTCACCATCGACAGCACCGATCCAGAACCTCTCGCCCGATGGTGGGCCGATCAGCTCGGCGGTGAGATCGTGGGCAGCTTCAACGGCGAGTTCTACATCGTCGGGTATCCGGGTTCGCCGGCCGCGCTCTCTGTGCAGCGCGTCGCGGAGCCGACGCCGGGCAAGAACCGCATGCACCCCGACTTCCGGGCCCAGGACCCGTGCGCCGAGGCCGAGCGGCTCATCGCGGCAGGCGCGCGCGCCGTCGACGAGCACAGCGACGGCGCCATCCACTGGCATACCCTCGAAGACCCCGAGGGCAATCGGTTCTGCGTGTCGGTCGCCGAGCTGGTGCGCTGAGCCGAAGCTCACGCCTCATCAACCACCGCACGCACTGCGGCCGGAGCATGCTTGAATTGCATCTACGAGATGCCTCTCAGACTCGGTGAATAGGACCTTGAGCAAGCTTCATTCTTCCGGGGCAGAGAGGCGTTTCTCTGTTACGGCATCCGCCCAGAAGCCCAGCCCGTCGGTGGATCGAGGCTAAGCGGTGACCGCGGTGACGGATGCGGATCCGCGTCCGATCACGGCCCGCCGCAGTGCCACGAAGAACACGATCATGCCCGCGGTGATGAGGATGTGCCCGAGCCCGGCGATGCCCGCGATCATCTTGCTCGACTCCTGCCCGAGCACGGTGAGGCTGCCGTGCCAGATCAGCATCGCCGAGGTGAGGATCACGCCCGCGTTGTACAGTCAGAAGAACCACGCGAACAGCTTCGGGCTGCGCGAGATCTGGAAGACCTTCTCGATGACGAGCACGATCAGCAGCACGATGAAGCCGAGGGTGAGCAGGTGCGTGTGAGCGAGACCGAGCTGCGTGAACTCGCCTTCGGGGAAATCGTTGAGCTTCGTGAACTCGCGGTAGAACAGGCCGGAGGCGACGCCGGCCAGCATGTAGATGAATGCGGTGTTGAGAAGCTTCTTCACAGTGTTTCCTTTCGATGGGTGGATTAGATCAGGCCGGTCTCCCGGGCGACGTGGATCGCGCGGGACCGGCTGTCGACGTCGAGCTTGGTGAGGATGTGCCCGATGTGGCTCTTCACGGTGGCCTCGGTGACGAACAGGGTGCGGGCGATCTCCTTGTTCGCGGCCCCCGTGGACATGAGCTGCAGCACCTCGACCTCGCGCTCGGTGAGCCGCGGAAGCGGGTTGCGCATGCCCTTGAGCACGCGGGCGGCGAGCTCGGGCGCGAGCACCACGTCGTCGCGGGCGGCGCGCTGGATGCCCTCGATGATCGCCTCCGGGGCGACGTCCTTGAGCAGGTAGCCGGCGGCGCCGGCCTCGATCGCGCCGAGGATCTCGGCGTCGCGGTCGAAGGTGGTGAGGATCAGGACGGCCGGGGCGGGGTCGAGGGCGCGCAGCGCGGCGGTGGTCTGGATGCCGTCGATGCCGTCGCCGAGGCGGAGGTCGCAGAGCACGACGTCGGGGCGCAGATGACCGGCGAGGGCGACGGCTTCCTCGCCGGTCGCGGCTTCGCCGACGACCTGCACCTCTCCGGTGTCGAGCACGGCGCGGAGCCCGCTGCGCACGACGGGGTGGTCGTCGACGAGGAGGACGGTGGTGGTCATGGGGTCTCCGTTGCGGTCGGGGCGGTCGAGGCGGTCGAGGCTGTCGGGGCTGTCAGAGTCGACGAGGCTGGTGCGGGGTGGATCGGGAGGTGCACGGAGATCGCGGTGCCCTCGCCGGGGCTGCTCTCGATCTCGAGGCCGCCGCCGAGCTCCCGCAGCCGTCCGCGCATGAAGCCGAGGCCGTACCCCGTCGCGGCGGATCCGGGATCCGCCTCCCGCTCCCACGCGGCGGCGTCGAATCCGCGCCCGTCGTCGATGAGGTCGAGCCGGACGTCATGATCGTCGTCGATGAGGCTCATCACGACCCGGCTCGCCTCGGCGTGCAGGCGCACGTTCGCGAGGGCGGACTGCGCGGTGCGCAGCAGCGCCACCTCGACCTCGGTGGGCAGGGTCGGGAGGCCCTCGTCGACGCGCAGCTCCACCTGCAGGCCGGCCTCGTCGTGCAGGCGGTCGAGCATGCGCTGGAGCGCGGCCGCGAGGGCGCCGTTCTCGAGTTCGGTCGGGGCGAGCGCGGCGACGATGCGGCGCACGTCGGCGAGACTGTCGCCCGCCAGTGCCTCGATCTGCCCGAGGGTGCGGGCCGCATCCGGGTCGTGGGCGCGGTCCGCGCCGGCGTGGGCGAGCAGGCGGATCGAGGAGAGCGCCTGCGCGATCGTGTCGTGGATGTCGCGCGAGAGGCGGGTGCGCTCGGCGATGGCACCGGACTGGCGCTGGGCGAGCGCGAGTTCGTCCTGCAGTTCGGCCGTCTCGCGCTGTGCCAGGGTGAGCGAGCGCACGAGGCGTTCGCGCTCGGCGGCGTCGCGCAGCAGCTGCAGGTAGCCGCGCGAGATCCCGAACGCGAACACCCCGCCGATGAGCGGACCGAACACGTTCGCGTAGCTCGTGGCCCCGTGGTGCAGGATCGGCGCGACGATCACCACCGCCAGCACGAGCCCGGAGAACAGCAGCCCCCACGACAGCGGCAGCAGGTGCCCGGCGAGCAGCCACAGCAGGAACGCGATCCACACGAACTCGGCGGAGACGGCGGCCGCCGCGATCCAGATCAGGGCGAGCCCGAGCAGCCACCACGCCACGATGCGGCGCGAACGGGTGCGCGACGGCAGCAGTGCGCCGGCGGTGTGCCAGGCGAGGATCGCGAGGCCCGCGACGATCGCCGCCGCTGCGGGGGTGCCGTCGCCGATGGCGCGGATCACCCCGATCAGGGTGAGCACGGCCGCGATGAGGTGCTGGCCGATCTCCATCGCCCGCACCATGGCGCCGGGCGACGCCGCGACCGCGGGATCAGTGCGCGTCAACGGCGCGTTCACGAGGTTCATGCGTCAATTCTCCTCTCCCGGCGTCAAGGCGGCTCGGCCACCAGATGCGGTCGCCGAGCAGGGCGAAGATCGCCGGCACGATGACGGTGCGCACCACCAGGGTGTCGACGATGACGCCGACGCCCACGATGAGGCCGAGCTGGCCGAGCGTGACGAGCGGCAGCACCCCGAGCGCGGCGAACACCGCCGCGAGGACGATGCCCGCGCTGGTGATGACCCCGCCGGTGCGGGCGACCGCCTCGACCACCCCGTCCCGCGTGCCGAGGCGGGCGGCTTCGGCGCGGGCGCGGTGCACGAGGAAGATCGTGTAGTCGATGCCGAGCGCGACGAGGAAGAGGAACGCGAGCAGCGGCACCTGCAGGTCGAGCGCCTGCTGGCCGAACAGCACCCGGCTCAGCCACGCACCGGCGCCGATGGCCGCGACGGCGCTGGCGAGGTTCACGAGCAGCAGCAGCAGCGGTGCGACGACGGAGCGCAGGAGGAGCAGGAGCACCACGAAGCTGACGGCGAGGACGAGCGGGGCGACGAGCCACAGGTCGTGCTGGTTGCCGGCGCGGGCGTCGAGGTCGGTCGCGACGGCACCGCCCACCACGGCGTCGGCGCCGGGCACGCCGTGCACCGCGTCGCGCAGTTCGGTGATCTGATGCAGGCTGTCGTCGGTGCTCGGCGCGTAGTCGCTCGTCACCATGATCTTCGTGAGGCCCTGCTCGGAGGCGGTGCCCACGGGGTGCGCTCGCACCACGCCCTCGACCTCGGTCGCCGCTGCGACGACGGACTCCGCCGCCGCAATGTTCGCGACGACGAAGATCGGCGCAGCCTCGCCGGGCGGGAAGTGGGCGGAGAGCACTTCGAGCCCGGCCGCGGACTCCGAGGGCACGCGGAACTTCTCGACCTGGTCGAGGCCGACGGCGGTGCCGATGAGGCCCGACGCCATCACCGCGAGCAGCGCGACGCCCGCGAGCAGGCTCGCGACCGGCCGGCTCACGACGCCCGAGGCGAGCTTCCGCCAGCCGCGGCCCTGCCGAGGGGCCTCGCCGGGGCGGGGCACGAACGGCCAGAACACCCGACGCCCGCACACCGCGAGCAGCGGCGGCAGCAGGAACAGCACGGCGGCGAGGGCGATGAGGAGCCCGATGGCGGATGAGACCCCGAGCCCGTGCGTTCCCGGGATGACGGCGAGCACGAGGGTCAGGAGCGCGAGTACGACGGTGACGTTCGACGCCACGATCGCGGGCGCGGTCTTCCGCCAGGCGGTGATGAGCGCCCGCCGGTGATCCGCGGTGCGCAGCAGCTCCTCCCGGTAGCGGGAGATGAGCAGCAGGGCGTAGTTGGTGCCGGCGCCGAACACGAGCACGCTGATGATCCCTGCATCGAACTGCAGGTTCCACGCCGCGCCGGCGGCGGCGGTGAGGCGGCCGGCGAGGCCGTCTGCGAGCGCGACCGCCACGAGTGGCACCAGCCACAGCACGGGGGAGCGGTAGGTGATGATGAGCAGGATCGCCACTATCAGGATCGTGACGAGCAGCAGCGTGAAGTCCGCTCCCGCGAACGATGCCGCCACGTCGGCGCCGAACGCCGGGCCTCCGGTGACCTGCAGGGTGAGGCCGGCGGGTGCGGCGCCGGCGACCGCCTCGCGCAGCGTCTCGACTACGGCCGCCGTGTCGCTGTTCGTCTCGCGGACGGTGATCGGGGTGACGAGCAGGGCGGCACGGCCGTCCTCGCTGAGGAGGGGACCGGTCGCATCTGCGGCGGCGTGGGCGTCGAGCACCGGCAGCATCTCGGCGAGGCCTTCGATCTCGGCGGCGGTGAGCTCCGCGCCGTCGTCGCGGGAGGCGACCACGAGCACCGACTGGCGATCCGCGTTCGGGAACTCCGCCATCAGCTCGCTCGCTCGCGTCGACTCCGAGTCGGCCGGCGCCTGGTCGTTGCGCGCGGGCGCCGTCGCCGAGCCGAAGGCGCCGAAGAGCGCGACCATGACGACGAGGGCGAGGCCGAGCGAGATCCACGCACCGCGGCGGGAGGTCAGTCGGTCGGCGAGGGGCCGGTGAGCATGAGGATTTGCCATGCTCCAAGCTCACCAGGCGGCTCCTCGCGGAGCATCGCGAGGAGGGGTGAACCGCATCTCATCCTTTTGGGCGATGCGGGGGCCTGCTCGGTGCCGGGGCGCGGTCGGGTGCGTGCCGTGCGGTCGCCTGCGCCGGGCCGCGATCAGGCGGCGGCGTCGCTCGGTTCCGGCGGGGGACAGGTGAGGTGGGTGGGTTTGCCCGGGCCGCCGCGGTGGATGCGGTGCGCCTGCATCGACCGGGTGCAGATGGGGCACTTCGGGTCGGCCGGAGGCACGTAGGGCGGTTCGTTGCGGTCGCCGAGCTGCGCCGGTCCCTCGAACTGGTAGAAGAATCGCTGGATCGCCGCGTACACGCCGGGCACGCCGTCGTAGGGGGTCTGGTGCCAGAGGTGCCGCTTCTTGCGCTTTTGTTCGCCCACAAACGAAATAGTAGCAGATTCGTTAGGGCACTAACGAGGTACACTGGTGCGATGCAGGATCTTCCCGAGGACGCGCTCGAACTCGACCGCCAGGTCTGCTTCGCGCTCGCGGTCGCCAGCCGCAGCGTGATCGGCGTCTACCGGCCGATCCTGGAGCCGCTCGGTCTCACGCACCCGCAGTACCTCGTGATGCTCGCGCTCTGGGGCGACGCCCCGCTGCGCTTCGGAGCGATCGCCGAGATGCTGCGGCTCGACCCCGCCACCCTGTCGCCGATCGTGAAGCGGCTCGAGCACTCCGGGCTCATCGAGCGCGTGCCCGTCGAGGGCGACGAACGCACCTTCGAGATCGTCCCCACGGAAGATGGGCGGGCGCTGCGCGAGCGCGCCCTCGGGGTGCCGCCGGCCGTGGTCGAACGGCTCGGCCTGCCCGTCGACCGCCTGCTCGCCCTCCGCGACGAACTCACCACCATCATCGAGGCCGTCGACCGCTCACGATGACGGCGGATCGCGATCCGCACCTCATCGGCCGCTGAGAGGCCCCTCGGCGCGGCTTGCTACGATCCGCCCATGAGCATCTCACTCGACAACGTCGGCATCGCGGTGCGCGACATCGAGGCCGCGATCGCGTTCTTCACAGATCTCGGCCTGACACTCGTCGGCCGCGACACGGTGAGCGGCGAGTGGGCCGACACCGCCGTCGGCCTCGACGGGAACCACGCGAAGATCGCCCTGCTGCAGACCCCCGACGGCCACGGCAGGCTCGAGCTCTTCGAGTACCTCCACCCCGCGGCGATCGACACGCCGCCCACGCTCCCCAACGAGATCGGCATGCACCGTGTCGCCTTCTCGGTCGACGACATCGAGGCGGCCCTCGCGATCGCCGCCCGCCACGACTGCCACCCGCTGCGCGGCGTGGCGAACTACGAGGGCATCTACAAGCTCACGTACCTGCGCGGCCCGAGCGGCATTCTCGTGATGCTCGCGGAGGATCTGCGGAAGGCCTGAGCGCGGCTGCTCGCGGGGCGCCGCAGCCGGTGTGTCCACCGGCGCAGCAGCCGTGCGCAGGAGCCTTGCGCGGCTGTCAAGGGCTGTCGCAGCTCAGCGAAGCTCTGCAGACTGGTGAGCGATCGACACGGGGGAGGAGCGTTCATGAGCGAGCAGGAGGGCCGCGAAGTGCGGTCGGTGGCGGATCTCGATCTGCAGCGGTATCTGGGACTCTGGTACGAGCTGGGGCGGCTGCCGCTGCGGTTCGAGGACGACGGCGCGCGCGACGTGACCGCCGAGTACTCGCTGCGCGACGACGGCACGGTGCAGGTCGACAACCGCTGCATCGACGCCGACGGCGAGCCGACGCAGGCGCTCGGTCAGGCCGAGCCCGACGCGGATCACGCAGGCCGGCTGCGGGTCACCTTCCTGCCGGAGGGGCTGCGCTGGATTCCCTTCACCCGAGCCGACTACTGGGTGCTGCGCATCGACCCCGACTACCGCCACGCGCTCGTGGGCACGCCGGATCGGAAGCACCTGTGGCTGCTCGCTCGCGAGCCCCGCATCGACGACGCGACGGAGCGGGAGTTCCTGGACGAGGCGCGGCGGCAGGGATACGAGCTGGAGCGGTGGATCCGCCCCGCCCAGTCCGGCGCTCGCGTCACCGACGCGGCGGGTGCGTAGCACCGGTGATCCGGTGTCTCGGCACCGCATAGCGCACCCGGGCGGGCGAGCGGAAGGGCCTGGCGCGCCCCGAACCGCTGGATAGGCTGAATCCATGGCGAAGCAGGCGGAGGAGCACAGCACGGAGCAGGGGCGCGCGGGCGGTATCGCGGGCCTCGCGAAACGCGTGATCGCGTGGGCGCTGCGGCTCAGGATCGTGCGCGCCTACCTGCTCTACGCGGAGCACCGGGGTGCGATGCTCGCCGACAGCATCACGTACCGCGCGCTGTTCAGCGTGTTCGCCGCGGTGCTGCTCGGCTTCTCGCTCGCGGCGCTCTGGCTCGGCGGCAACCCCGATGCGATGCGCGCGCTCGTCGACGCGCTGGAGAGCTTCCTGCCGGGGCTCACGGAGGTCGTCGACCCCTCGAAGATCGACGCCCCCGCCGGGTTCACGATCGTGGGCATCGTCTCGCTGCTCGGTCTCATCGGCGCGGCGATCGGTGCGATCACGAGTCTGCGCACCGCGCTGCGTGTGCTCGCCGACGAGGTGCACGAGGACGGGTTCTTCCTGTGGGTGGTGCTGCGCAACCTGCTGGTGGGCATCGTGTTCGGCGGTCTGCTGGTCGTGGCGGCGGTGCTGAGCATGGTGGCGTCGGCGGGGGTCGAGACTGCGGCGTCGTGGCTCGGGTTCTCGGAGAGCAGCGCGGCCGCCGAGGCGCTCACCCGGGTCGTGGGGATCGTGCTGGTGCTCGTGATCGACACGCTCGCGGTGGTCGTCGTGTTCCGGCTGCTCTCGGGGGTGCGCGCACCCGCGCGGGCGCTCTGGACGGGCGGCCTGTTCGGCGGTGTCGGTCTCACGGTGCTGCAGGAGCTCTCGGGCCTCTTCGTGCGCGGGGCCGCGTCGAATCCGCTGCTCGCCTCCTTCGCGGCGCTCATCGCGCTGCTGCTCTGGTTCAACCTGTCGGCGCAGGTGATCCTCATCGCGAGCAGCTACATCATCACCGCGACCCACGAGTCGCACGACCGGGTGCGGGCGAAGTACGGTGCGAGCACGCTCGCGCAGCGCCGCCGGCAGCGCGCGGAGGACGCGCTGCAGGTGGCGACCCGCGAGCTGCGGGAGGCGCGGGAGGCGGAGCGGGCGGAGCGGGGGGAGCCGGCACGCGATGCGGATCCCGCGGCCGCAGCGGATCGCGATCGCGACCCCGAGTCGGGCGCGGACTCGCCGCCGCTGCGCTGACGGGCGGCGTCGTTCAGCCCTGTGCGGCGCGCAGCTGATCCACGATCGCTGCGATGCGGCGCTCGCGCGTCTCCGAGCGCTTCGCCTCGGCCACGGAGCGGGCGTGCTCCTTGCGGCGCGACGGTGCGAGCGCGTCGAAGGCGGCGCGCAGCCCGGGCCGGGCGTCGAGCGCCGCGGCGAGTTCGTCGGGCACCTCGACCGCGCGCTCTGCGGTGTCGAGCTCGATGCGCGCCGACACGGCATCGCCGATCTCGACGCCCAGCTCGGCGCGGGCGGCCTTCGAGAGGCCGATGAGGTTCTTGCCGCCCATCGATGCCAGGCGCAGTCGAGCGGAACGGCCGCCGATCGTGACGAGCACGGCGGCCCGCTTGCCGCCGCCCAGCTCGGCGAGCTGCTCCTCGCTGAGCTCGATCGCGGTGGCCGGCCCCTGGGGCGCGAGCGTGGTCTCGATCTGGAGTGCCATGCGCTCATGCTACGCGCACCGCGCGCGGCGGCCTACAGTTGAGGGCATGTGCTCGAGCTACGGATACGGGGGCGGCCCGCACGGTCTCGGGCTCACCTTCGATCTGCCGCCCATGCACGAGCCCGACAGCCGGCGGCTGCTCGAAGCCTGGGTGCGCGAGCACCGGGGCCGCGCCCGCATCACGGGTCGCCGCGCGCGCAACCTCAACCCGATCATCCACCGCGGGTACGGAGACCGTGCGGTCGAGCTCGGCTGGTGGTGGCTCCACAGCGGGCCCGATCCGGCACCCTACAGCGCCTTCAACGCCCGCGACGACACCCTGCTGCGCAAGTGGCGGGTGCCGTTCCAGCGGCGGGCGATCGTGCCCGCGCACTGGTACCTCGAACGGGGCACGCCGTTCGGCCTGCCCGGCGACGAGCTGTTCGGCATCGCCGCCATCGTCACCCCGGTGCCGCAGTCCGACGGCACGCCGCTCATGAGCTACGCCCTCGTCACCCGCGACGCGGTGGGAGCCGCGGCCGACACCCATCCGCGCATGCCGCTGCTGCTGCCGCGGGGCCTGCACGACGCGTGGCTCGACCCGGAGCGCAGCGGCGATGCCGCCCTCATCGCGGCGGCCGTCGCCGAGTCGGAGACGCTGTCGCTCGCGGTGCGGGCCATCGGGCCGCGGGGGTGGCAGGATCCAGAGTCGCCCGCCGGGGCCGCGGCTGCCGATGGCGGCACTGCGGCGGCCTCTGCGGAAGCCACCGCCCCGACGCTCTTCTGAGGCCTGGCAGGAGCGGCGGGGAAGCGGATCGCCGCCGCGACCGCGGCGATAGGCTGATCGCGGAGACGGAGCCGGCCGGCTCCGCGCAGATGCACTCCGCGCAGACGCACCACGCGCCGCCGCAGCACACGACCACGCAACACGCGGGAGGAATTACACATGACTGAGCAGGCGGGCCAGGAGCCCGAGCAGACGGCGTTCGAGGCGGCACTGCGCACCACGGTGGCAGCCCAGTTCGCCCACACGATGGACGACCTGCAGCGCCTCGTGCGCATCCCCTCGGTGTCGTGGCCGGCCTTCGACCCGGCCCACGTGGCCCGGAGCGCCGACGCCATCGCCGAGCTGCTGCGCGACACCGGCGTCTTCGACGTGGTCGACATCCGCCGCGCACCGGTCGCGGGCGGCGAGGGCGCCGACGGCGCAGAGCCCGAACTCGGCCAGCCCGCCGTCGTCGCCCGGCGCGAAGCCCGCAACGGCCGCCCGACCGTGCTGCTCTACGCCCACCACGACGTGCAACCGCCCGGCCGCGACGAGGACTGGCACACGCCGCCCTTCGAGCCGACCGAGCGCGACGGCCGCCTCTTCGGCCGCGGGGCCGCCGACGACAAGGCGGGGGTCATGGCCCACATCGGCGCGATCCGCGCGCTCGCCGCGGCGGCCGAGGCGGAAGGCCGCGAGCTCGACCTCGGCATCGCGCTCTTCATCGAGGGCGAGGAGGAGTGGGCGTCGCAGTCGTTCGGCAACTTCCTGCGCGAGAACCGGGATCTGCTCGCCGCCGACGCGATCATCGTCGCCGATTCGAGCAACTGGGACACCGAGACGCCCGCCCTCACCGTCGCGCTGCGCGGCGCGGTCGCCTTCAACATGAGCGTGCGCACCCTCGACCACGCCCTGCACTCCGGCATGCACGGCGGCGCCGTGCCCGACGCGATGCTCGCCGCCGTGCGCCTGCTCGACACGCTCTGGAATGCCGACGGCTCCGTGGCGGTCGACGGCCTCATCAGCGCCGATATCGATGCCCCGGACTACGGCGAGGCGCGGCTGCGCGAGGAGTCCGGCCTGCTCGACGAGGTGAGCCCGATCGGCCGCGGTTCGATCCTCAGCCGCGTCTGGGCGCAGCCCGCGATCACGATCACCGGCATCGACGCCCCCGATGTGGCGAACGCCTCGAACACGCTCATCCCCAGTGTGCGCGTGCGGGTGAGCGCGCGCATCGCACCGGGGCAGGATCCCGAGGCCGCCTACGCGGCCATCACGAAGCATCTGGTGGATCGCGCGCCCTACGGTGCGCGCGTCGAGTTCGAGGGCGGCGACCTCGGTCAGGCGTTCCTCGTCGACACCAGCGGCTGGGCGGTCGCCGAGGTGCGCGGTGCAATGGCCGACGCGTGGCAGCGCGAACCCGTCGACATCGGCGTGGGCGGGTCGATCCCGTTCATCGCCGAGCTCGTCGAGGAGTTCCCGGCGGCGCAGATCCTCGTCACAGGGGTGGAGGATCCCGACGGGCGCGCGCACAGCCCCAACGAGTCGCTGCACATCGAGTCGTTCCGCAAGTCGCTGCTCACGGAGGCGCTGTTCCTCGCGCGGCTCGACGCTCGCACGAGCTGAGCGCCGGGCGAGGGGGCTGAGCGCTCCGGGCGCGCGGGCCGATCCCGCGGCGCGGTCCTCGCCTGAACGGTGACGCCCCCTCCGGCATGGCCGGAGGGGGCGTCAATGTTGCTCGGTGCTGCTGTGCTCGCGCTGCTCGGTGCTGCTGTGCTCGCGCCCGGCTCAGTGCCGGTGCGGGGGAGCCTGCACCGGGTGCTCCGAGCGGTTCATGTCGGGGATGCGGCCCGACGCCGCAGCCTCGGCGCGCAGCAGATCCCGGATCTCGGTGAGCAGCTCCTGCTCGCTGGGCCCCGCGGGCGCCTCGGGCTCCTGCTGCTCGGCCTGCTGCAAACTCTTGAGCTTGTTCATCGGCATCACGAACACGAAGTAGACGACGGCCGCGACGATCATGAAGTTGATGAGCGCGCCGATGAGCGCGCCGAACGCGATCGTGCCGCCGCCCGGCAGCCCCACCTGCATGGCGCTGTCGAGCGAGTCGGCTTTGAACACCACGCCGATCACCGGGTTGATGAGCGAGTCCACGACACGCTCGACCACCGAGTTGAACGCTGCGCCGATGACCACGGCGACGGCCAGATCGATCACGTTCCCGCGCAGCAGGAACTCCTTGAAACCCTTGAACACCTGCGATTCCCCCGTTCTGTCGGTGCGTTAGGCGCAGGCCATCGCGTCGTCGAACATGGCGGTGGTGAAATCGCTGAGGATCTGACCGTAGTCCGGGTTGGTGATCGCGTTCGGGTCGCCGGCGATGGCGACGAACCGCTCGTAGACCTCGCGGTTCGGGCTGTCGATCGACGACAGCGCGACGTACGGGGCCAGTTCGGCCTCGGACCAGGTGCTGCTGCTCGGGTCGGTCTCGGTCTCCAGCGCCACGTTGAACGCCGTGCAGAACTCGGGGGAGCGCTCGCCCGAGGCCGTGTCCGACGAGGCGCCGGAATCGTCGAGCTCGCTGGTGCCGGGGATGGTGGACTCGATCTCCGACTGCAGGTCTTCAAGCTCGGTGCTGTAGCGGTCGAGCTCGGAGCCGACGCTCGCGAAGAGCATGCTCCAGGCGATGACGATGCCGGCGCCGACGAGCACGCCCACGCCGCCCAGGATGAGGCCCGTGAGCGCCATGCCCTTCGGCTGGCGCTTCTGCATCGCCAGGATGCCGAGGATCAGCGCGGCGATGCCGACCACGATCGTGATCACGCCGCCGACGAACGGGATCCAGCCGAAGATCATCGCGCCGGCCACCGCCACGATGCCGAGCACCAGCGCGGTGATCGCGAGGCCCTTCGGCGCGCGGGGAGCAGGGGCGTAGCCGGGGTAGCCCGCGCCGGGGGCGGGGCCGCCGGGTGCCGGCTGCGGGAACTGCTGCTGCGGCTGCTGCGGCTGCTGCGGCGGGAGCGGTGTCGCGGGCGGTGCTGCGGCGTACTGGGGTGCGGCCGGAGCCGGAGCTCCGCCGGGCTGGGGCAGCGCGGTGGTCGGCTGCTGGTCGACGGGCTGCTGCGAGCCGTTGTAGGCCGAGCCCTCGAAACCGGGGAGCACGCTCGTGGGCTGCTGCTCGGCCGGCTGGGGAGCCGCGGCCGCTTCATCGCTGCTCGAGAAGCTCGGCTGCTGCGGCTGCTCGGGCTCGGGCTGCTCCGGCTGCGCCGGCGGAGCCGGAGGCGCCGGCGGTACGGGCGGCACCGGGGTCTCGGGCGGGGTCGGATTTCCGGGATCGTTCGTGTCAGACATAGCCCCTGCTGCTCCTTCAATCATCTGCGGAGCCCCGGGAACGTCGCCGGGAGGCGCGCAGCCCGTGGATCCGCTTGTGCTCAATCGTGCGCGAGCCGTCGATGACCCCCACCTCCTTCATCCTATGTCGTCCATGCGACAGATGTCCTCCAGATCATCGCCCCGGTCGAGCCGGGGCGAGGGGGTAGCGTGGGGGTATGGAGTTTATCGGCGCGATGCCCACGGTCGACCTCACCTACTCGGACGTCTTCCTGGTGCCGCGGCACTCGGGCGTCGGCAGCCGGCTCGGCGTCGATCTCACCCCCACCGACGGCACCCCGGCGACCCTGCCGCTCGTGGCTGCGAACATGAACTCGGTCACCGGCCCCCGCCTCGCCGCAGTGCTCGCGCGACGCGGGGGTCTCGCCGTGCTGCCCCAAGACCTGGCACTCGCCGACACCGAGCGCGCGATCCGCTGGGTGAAGAGCCAGCCGGTCACCACGGACACCCCCATCGTGCTGCCCCCGCAGGCGACGGCCGCCGACGCGCTGCGGCTCATCCCGCGGGCCGAGGGCCAGGCGGTGGTGGTGGCGGATCGCCCCGACGAGCACTCGGCCGCGCCGGCCGCGGGGATCCGCGGGATCCTCTCCGCCGCCCGGCTCGCGTCGGTGCCGTCCGATGCGCAGTTGGGCGACCTCGTGATCGGCCGCGCGCCGCTGCTCTCCGCCGACGAGCTGGCGGACCCGCGCGCCGCATTCGACGCGGTCACGGCGGCGACCGGGGCCGGCGAGGAGCGTGCGGATCCGCCGGGCGTCGACCAGCATCCGGCCGAGGCGGTGTGCGTGGTGAGCGGGGGAGTCCTCGTCGGCACCCTCTCGCGGCGCTCCGCCCTGCGCCGCTCGATATACCGCCCCGCGCTCGACCGCGACGGGCGACTCGCCGTCGCCGTCGCGGTGGGCATCAACGGCGACGTCGCGGCGAAGGCCCGGGCACTCGCGGCGGCCGGGGCCGACGTGCTCGTGATCGACACCGCTCACGGGCATCAGGAGGGCATGATCCGAGCCATCCGCACTGTCGCAGACCTCGGCCTCGGGCTGCCGATCGTGGCCGGCAACATCGTCACCGCCGACGGTGCGAACGACCTCGTCTCGGCCGGCGCCACGATCCTGAAGGTGGGCGTCGGGCCCGGCGCGATGTGCACCACCCGCATGATGACCGCCGTGGGCCGCCCGCAGTTCTCGGCCGTGCTCGAAACCGCTCAGGCGGCTCGGGAGCTCGGCGCGCACGTCTGGGCCGACGGTGGCGTGCGCTACCCGCGCGACGTCGCGCTCGCGCTCGCGGCGGGGGCCGCGTCGGTGATGATCGGATCCTGGTTCGCGGGCACGGCCGAGTCGCCGGGCGAGCTGCGCACCGACCCCGACGACCGCCAGTACAAGGAGTCGTGGGGCATGGCGTCGACGAAGGCGGTGCAGGGCCGCTTCGGCGGTCTCGACGCCTACGAGCGCGCCCGCAAGGAACTCTTCGCCGAGGGCATCTCGTCGTCGAAGATCTACCTCGACCCGCTGCGGCCGGGCGTCGAAGACCTCGTCGACATGATCACCTCGGGGGTGCGCTCTTCGTTCACCTACGCCGGCGCCGATTCACTGCGCGAGTTCCACGTGCGCGCCCGCGTGGGGCTGCAGTCCGCGGCGGGCTACGAGGAGGGCAAGGCGCTGCCGGTCTCCTGGTAGACGCCGAGCGGTCTTTCGGATCTCGCCGATGCTTCGGATCGATCGCGGTCCTGGGCCCCGAAGCATGCGTGAGCTCCGAAACACCGTCACGGAGGGAGCTGCACGGACGAGCCGTGCAGCCGCGCCGAATAGGATGGTGGGGTCGGCGCGCACAGCCCGACCGCGACACCGACCAGGACACGAGGAGCAGCGGTGAAGTACATCTCGACCCGAGGCGGCATGGCGCCGGCACCCTACAGCGAGATCCTGCTGGAGGGACTCGCGACCGACGGCGGGCTCGTCATGCCCGAATCGGTGCCGCGGCTCACGGCCGAGCAGCTCGAGTCGTGGCGATCCCTCTCCTATGCGGAGCTCGCCACCGAGGTGCTGGGGCTCTTCGCCACCGACATCCCGCGCGACGACCTCGCCCGCATGTGCCGCGACGCCTACAGCGCCCAGAACTTCGTCGCCGCAGAGGTGGTGCCGGTGACGCCGCTCGAGGCGGGCATCTCGCTCGTCGGCCTCTCCGAGGGCCCCACGCTCGCGTTCAAGGACATGGCGATGCAGTTCCTCGGCCAGTCGCTCGAGTACGTGCTCGCAAAGACCGACCGCGCGCTCAACATCGTGGGGGCCACCTCCGGCGACACCGGCTCGGCCGCCGAGTACGCGCTGCGCGGCAAGGACGGCATCGCGGTGTTCATGCTCTCGCCGCAGGGCCGCATGAGCGCGTTCCAGCGGGCGCAGATGTACTCGCTCACCGACGAGAACATCCACAACATCGCCGTGCAGGGCGTCTTCGACGACTGCCAGAACCTCATGAAGGCGCTGTTCGAGGACCTCGAGTTCAAACGCGCCCACGACCTCGGCGCCGTCAACTCGGTCAACCTGGGCCGCGTCAGCGCCCAGGCCGTGTACTACTTCTGGGCCTGGCTGCGCGCGAGCGACGCCGTGCCCGCCGAGGAGCGCGCCTCCTTCGAGATCTCGGTGACGGTGCCGTCGGGCAACTTCGGCAACATCTTCTCCGGCTACCTCGCGAAGAAGATGGGCGTGCCGATCCGCCGCCTCGTGCTCGCCGCCAACGAGAACAACGTGCTCGACGAGTTCTTCCGCACGGGCGTCTACGAGCCGCGCGGCGCGGCCGACACGCACGCCACGTCGAGCCCGTCGATGGACATCTCAAAGGCCTCCAACCTGGAGCGCTTCGTGTTCGAGGTGCTGGGCCGCGACCCCGAGCGCCTCGCGGCGGCGTGGCGCGAACTGGCCGAGACCGGGCGGATCGACCTCACCGCCGAGCAGCCCCGCTTCGTCGAGGAGTTCGGGTTCCAGAGCGGCACGAGCACGCACGCGGATCGCGTGGCGACGATCAAGTCGGTGTTCGACGCGAGCGGCACCGTGATCGACCCGCACACCGCCGACGGCGTGAAGGTGGCTCGCGAGCACCTGGAGCCCGGCGTGCCGATGCTCGTGCTCGAAACCGCGAAGCCCGAGAAGTTCCCCGAGATCGTGTTCGAGGCGACCGGCACGCGGATCGGCCTGCCCGAGCACCTTGCCGGCCTGCTCGATCTGCCGCAGCACGTCACCGAGATGGATGACGACGAGGCCGCCCTGCGCGACTTCGTCGCCGAGCGCGCCGTCTCCCGCTGAGCGCCCCGGGCGCGCCGCGCCACAGGCGCCCTGAGCGCCGGGCCGCTGCCGTGCCCGCGACCCGCACTCCCGCGATCCGCGATCTCATCGAGGTCACCCGTGTGGTCGTTTCTGCGACGCAGAAACGACCACACGGGTGACCTCGATATCGCATCGGCGCTTACCGGGCAAGGGCCCGGGCGCTATCGATCGCTGTCGGTGGCACCCCGTAGGGTGAAACCCAGCTAGACAGGGAGGCTGACATGTTCGGTGGGCGGGCACGGCGAGAACTGGAACACCGGGTCGCAAGACTCGAGCGCGGGGGCGACGCGCCGCAGGGCGTGGTCGCGCAGTCGCGGCATCTGAGGCGCGCCGGCAGCGCGTGGGGCGACAGCTTCGGGCTGCTCGCCACGCGGTCGCTGCAGATCATCGTCGTGCTGATTCTCACCGCCGGCGTGGTCATCGGCATGAGCACGCTGAGCACGGTGGTGATCCCGATCCTGCTCGCCCTCATCTTCGCGAGCACCTTCTCGCCCGTCATGGCGTGGCTGCGCGGGCACCGAGTGCCGTCGGCTCTGGCGACCGTGCTCGTGCTGCTCACCATCGTGCTGCTGCTCGCCGGTGTGGGCTGGCTCATCGTATGGGCCGTGCGCGATCAGTGGGACGAGCTCTCGGCGCAGGCCGAGACAGGCTTCCAGCAGGTGATCGACTGGGTGAAGACGCTGCCGTTCGCGCCCGATCACGATCAGCTGGTCGAGTGGCAGCAGAACGTCACCGACTTCCTCACCGGCTTCCTCACGAGCTCGCAGTTCGGCTCAGGCGCCTTGGCCGGCGTCGGCATCGTCACGAACTTCGTGACGGGGCTCATCCTGATGGTCGTCGTGCTCTTCTTCTTCCTCAAGGACGGGCCGCAGATCTGGCGCTTCCTGCTGCGCCCCTTCGAGGGCGAGGCGCTGGCGCGCGCCGAGCGCGCGGGCGACAAGACGGTGCAGACGCTCGGGCACTACGTGCGCGGCACGGCGTCGGTCGCTGCGGTCGACGCGATCGGCATCGGCGTCGGCCTGCTGATCCTCCAGGTGCCGCTGGCGCTGCCGCTCGCCGTGCTCGTCTTCGTGCTCGCGTTCATCCCAATCGTGGGCGCGACCCTCGCCGGCATTCTGGCCGCGCTCGTGGCGCTCGTCGCCAACGGGCCGCTGAGCGCAGTGCTCGTGGTGGGCGTCGTCGTGCTCGTCAACCAGCTCGAGGGCAACTTCCTGCAGCCCGTGCTCATGGGGCGGGCGCTGAAGCTGCACTCACTCGTCATCCTGCTCGCCCTGACGATCGGCACTGTGCTGAGCGGGGTGCTGGGTGCGGTGCTGGCGGTGCCGATCGCGGCCGTGGTGTGGGGCATCATCCAGGTGTGGGATGGACCTGATCTTCCCGCGAAGCCGTTCCGGCGCAAGCCCGGCGAGGTGTGATCTCGGCGGATCGCGGATTGCGGATCGTCGAGCGCGGTGCGCGGTGCGCGGTGTCGGCGCGCACCTGCGCGGCTGCTAATATTTGCACATGGTTCAAATTCGCACACCGTTTCGTTTGACGCTTCGCGGCTGGCTCGGCCTGCTCGTCGTCTCCGCCGCGGTGCTCGGCGCCGCCGTGCTGGCTCAGCCCGCCGCCGCGCAGGCCGACCCCGCTTCCGAGGTGCCGACCTCGACCAGCATCACGACGTTCGTGCCTCCGACGACGTACGGCAACCCGGCCATCTACTTCGTCACGGTGTCGCTTCCGAGCGCCGCGAACCTCAGCGAGGAAGTGGTGGTGATCGAGGCCGACGGCGTCGTCGCAGGGCTCGGAGTGCTCGGCTACAACGGAACCGGCGGCTTCGTGGCGATCGTTCCCGTCCTGAACCTCGCCGCCGGCGACCATGATCTGGTCGCGCGCTTCGCGGGCAAGGACGGCGATGCGATCTTCCCCGAGCGCGCTCTGCCCTCACAGAGCCCGGTGCTCCCCATCACGATCGCCCCGGCCATGAGCAGCACCGCGATCACGGGCTCGCCTGCTTCGGCGTCGGCCTTCGCCCCGATCGACGTCACGGCGCAGGTGACCTCCCCGGCGGCCGGGGTGAGCGGTCGGGCGGCGCTGCTCGCAGACGGCGTCGAACTCGCCTCCGCCGAACTGCAGCCGAACGGTGCGGTGCAGTTCTCCGCCGTCGCCGCGCCGCCGGCGACGGCCGACCTCACCGTCGCCTATCTCGGCGACGCTGCGGGCAACTTCGCGCCGTCGCACTCGGCGGTGGCGCCGCTGACAGTCGTGCCGCACGCGACCGCGACGACGCTCACCGTGTCGCCCGCGGAACCGCGCGTGGGCGACCGCGTCTCCTTCGACGTGGTGGTCAGCAACGTCGACCGGACTGCGCCCGCCGACCCGCGCGGCGACGTCGAGGTTCTGGTCGACGGGGCCGTGGCGTTCACGATCCCCGCCGCTGACGACATCGATCCCGAGCCGGATGACGGCGAGGCGAGGTTCAGCCTCGACACCGCCCAGCTCTCGTTCGGGGAGCACGAGGTGTTCGCCCGCTTCGTGCCGCAGGCAGGCTTCCTCGACTCGCGAAGCGCCGACGTGGCGATCGACGTGCTCAGCCGGCAGACCCGGCTCGCAGTGGGTGCCGAGCTGCTGCGCGCCACCCCCTCGCGCCCCGCGGTCGTGGAGGTCGCGGTCGAGCCGGTGCCGAGCGCCCCCGGTACGCAGGGCCGGCAGATGGCGCTCGCCGCGCCCGCCGTGTCGCCCGCCGCGCCGTTCGTCACTGGCTCCCTGCAGGCTTTTGTGGACGGTGCTGCGCTGGGAGCGCCGGTGGCGCTCGACGGCGGGCGCGCGAGCGTGGCGCTGGCGGGTCTCGGGGTGGGCTCCCACAGGGTCGAGTTGCGTTTCGCCTCGGCGGTGCCGGGCGTGCTCGACAGCTCTGCCGTCGTCGCCGTCGAAGTGTCGGCCGACGAGGCGCCGGGCGGAGGATCGCCGGCGAAACACGCTGCGTCGCTCGCGCGCACCGGCGGGCTCGACCCGCTCGCGCCGGGCGCCGCGGGGCTCGGGCTGCTCGCGCTCGGAGCGGGAGCGCTCGTCGGGGCCGCGCTCGTCGGGGCTCGACGGGCTCGGGCATCGCGCTAGGCTGAGGCCAAGGTGCGGAGCGTCGCTCCGCCGACTGGAAGGAGCGCGCCATGCGACTGCTGTTTCAGATCGTGTCCCAGCTCGTGCTGGCGGCGATCGCGATGATCGTGTGCCACTTCGCACTGCCCGGCTTCGAGCTGCACCTCGGCGGCTTCCTCGTAGCGCTCGGCGTGTTCACGCTCGCGCACGCGATCCTCGGCCCCTTCGTGCTGAACATCGCGCAGCGCTACGCGGCGCCGCTCGCCGGCGGCGTCGGCCTCGTGGCAACGCTGCTCGCGCTCTGGGTGGCGTCGCTCTTCCAAGGAGGCATCGTGCTCCGCGGCGTGGAGACCTGGGTGCTCGCGCCCATCATCGTGTGGGTCATCACGGCGCTCGGGGGCTGGATCTTCATGGCCTTCTTCATCGACAAGTGGCTGAAGCGCCGCGCGGCCACGAAGATGCTGAGCCGCAGCAAGGCGTGACGACCGACGGCGCCGGGCACGATGCCGGCGCGCTGCTGACGGCCGAGGACGCGGCGGTGGAGGCGACGGGGCCATCCTGCTGCACCCCACCTCGATCCGTCTCGACGCGGGCGCCTGCGTGGCGGTGCGCGGCCCGAACGGGGCCGGCAAGACGACGTTGCTGCGCGTGCTCGCGGGGCGCCTGCGGCCCAGCTCCGGCACGGTGCAGCTGCACGGTCGCCGTTTCGACGAGCGCGACCGCGATGCCAGACGGCACATCGCGGCGCTGATCGAACCGCCCACGCTCTACCCCGACCTGACGCTGCGCGACCACCTCGCGCTCATCGAGACCGCGTGGTCGGGCGAGCGAGCGACGTCATGGAGCGGGCTGGGAGCAGGGGCGCTCGACGCCTTCGGTCTCGAACCGCTGGCGGACCGCTTTCCCCACGAGCTCTCGAGCGGCCAGCGGCAGCTCGTCTCGCTCGCGGTGACCTGCGCGCGGCCCTGCTCGGTGCTGCTGCTCGACGAGCCGGAGCAGCGCCTCGACCCCGACCGCCGGGCGCTCGTCGCGGAGGCGCTGCTGCGGGCCCGCGCGTCGGGTGCGGCGGTGGCCTTCGCCTCCCACGACGCCGAGCTTGTCGGGCGGGTCGCCGATGTGCAGCTCCAGGTGAGCCAGGCGTGAGCCGCGCCGATGGCTGAGGAGCGCACGGCTGCTGCGGCGCCGGCGAGCTCGGCGCCTTCGATGTGGGGGACGCTGCGCGCGATCCGCCGGGTGCTGCGCCGTCGCGGGGACGGCGTCGATGCGGGGGAGCTGGCGTTCCGCGTCTATGCGGCGATCATGCTGGTCATCATCGTGGTGGCGCCCGCAGTGCGCGTCGCGCTGCTGTGGCTGCAACTCGAGTTGCCTCCGGCGTCGGTCTCTGCGGATGCGGAGGGTGAGAGATCCGCTGCTCTCCTCGCGTCCGCCCTCACCGCGGTCACCGCGCTGCTCGTACTGGCGGGAGCGCAGCTCGGCCCGGCTCGGGCGGGCCTGCCTCAGCTCGACCTGCTGCTCACCACGCCGATCCCGAGGTGGCGCCTGCTCGGCGGTCCGCTGTCCCGCCGACTCGCCCTCGGGGCCTCCGCGGGTGCGGTCGTGGCCGGGGTCGTCGTGGTGGCGCGCGCGATGCGGGCCGAGTTCGACCCGGGTCTCGCCGTCGCGCTGCCGCTCGCGGGCGCCTCGCTCGGGCTGCTGGCCGCGGCGGCCCCGCTCGTGGGGCAGCTCGGGCGTCGCACGCGGGCGGGCGCCGCAGCGCTGCTCGCCGTGCTCGCCGGTGCTCGGCTGCTGGGTGCGGCGGAGTGGATCGCGCCCCTCGACCCGTGGTCGTGCGCCGCCCGCCTGCTCATCGACGGCGGCGCCTCCCCGCTGCTCGCGTTCGCGCCGGCGGGGTGGGCGATCGCTGCGGCGGTGTGCGCGCCGCTGCTCGTCTCGCGGCTGCGGTGGGAGGAGCTGCGGGGGCAGGCGCTGCGCTGGGACACGGTGCAGACCCTCGTCGTCGGGGGCGATCCCAGTGCGGGGCTCGCCCGGCTGGGATCTCCGGTCCGGTGGGGGCGGCGCCTGAGGTTCGCGCCGCGCGCGGGTCTCACGGCGTCGATCGTGGCGCGGGATCTGCTCGGCATCGTGCGCGCCCCGGGCCGCAGCCTGCTGGGGCTCGGCGGGGTGCTCGCGGCCGGTTCGATGTGGGGTGCCGCCCTCGGCTCGGGCGGCGCCGTCGACGGTCTCGCCGCGGGGAGCCCGGGCGGGGCGAGTCTGCTGCCGCTCGGCTCGGCGGCGCTGTGGGGCGCTGCGGCCGTGCTGCTCGCCTACCTGTCGAGCTCGGCCTGGTGCCGCGGGCTCGCGGCGGCAGCGCAGGGGAGCGGATCGCCTTCGCTGCTGCCGGCTTCTCCGCTGGCGCTCGTAGCGCGGCACCTCCTCGCGCCGGTCGGGTTCGCGGTGCTCGCGATGGTGGCCGGCGTGGTCGGGGGCGAGGCGGCCGGGTCGCTGCTGGGTGTCGATATCAGTGCCGGTGCCGCCGTCGGCAGCGACGGCAGCGGGCTGGTGCGGGCGGTGCTGTCGGCCGCGCTCGTCGGCTGCACGGCGGTGGCCATGCGCGCGGCCGCTGCATTGAAGGGGGCGATCCCGATGCGGTTGCTCGCGCCGGTGCCCACGCCGGTGGGAGACGCCTCGGGGATCAACGTGCTGCTGTGGATGCTCGACGGGCCCATCGCCTCGGGGTTCGTCGGCGCGGGCCTCGCGCTGCTGTGGGCCTCGGCGCAGGCCGGGTGGATCGCTCCGTTCGCGGCGGTGCTCGCGAGCGGTGCGGTGCTTGGGGTGGTGCTGCTCTGGGCGCGGGTGCGGCTCGGCAGGGCGGGCGGCTGAGCGCGGCGATGCCGGGCGGCACGCTCGGCAGGCCCGCGATCCGCGGAATCATGCGGGACACACCCGGGATACGCGGCCCGATTTGCCGAGTGTTGCGGAGGTGTGCCAAGATATATGAGTTGCCAGCGCGGCGGGGGAAGCCCCGAAGAGCTGTGACAGCGTCCGGCCCCATCGTATAGCGGCCTAGTACGCCGCCCTCTCACGGCGGTAACGCGGGTTCGAATCCCGCTGGGGTCACCGGATCAGAAAGCCTCACCTTCGGGTGAGGCTTTCTGCGTTTTCGCGCCCGCTCGACCGTGCCCCCGTGCCCCCCCTGCCCCCCTGCCCCCCTGCCCCCCCTGCTCCCCCTGCCCCCCTGCCCCCGCGCCCCCTTCCTCCGCAGCCCCGACCCTGCCCCGACCCTGCGCCGCCGCTCAAGGCGGAGATCGCAGCTCAGACGGAGGTATTCTCCGAGAACCTCCGCCTGAGCTGCGATCTCCGCCTTGAGTGGAGGCATTTTGGAGGGGGGTTCGGCGTGGAGGGGTTCGGCGTGGAAGGGGAGTGGGTGGGAGAAGGGGAAGGGGTTCGGCGTGGAAGGGGAGTGGGTGGGAGAAGGGGAAGGGGTTCGGCGTGGAAGGGGAATGGAAGCGGGGGGAAGGGGAGCGGGAGCGGCTGGTCTCGTGCCGGGAACCGGCGGTGAGCGGGAATGTCCGAGGTGCCCAGTAAGCTGATCATGTTCTGTTCAGGTACGAAGAGGAGCGTTCAGTGACCCGCACCATCAAGCTCGCCGTCCTTCCGGGCGACGGCATCGGACCGGAAGTGATCGAGCAGGCGAATCGTGTGCTCGACGCGGTGCTCATCGGCGGCGACGTGGTGCTTGACCGCACGGAGTTCAAGCTGGGCGCCGAGCGGTTCCTCGCGACGGGCGAGACCCTGCCCGAAGCCGAGCAGGCCGAGATCGCGCAGCACGACGCGATCCTCTTCGGCGCGGTCGGGGGCGTGCCCGGCGACCCCCGCCTGGCAGACGCCAACATCGAGCGCGGCCTGCTGCTCAAGCTGCGCTTCGACTTCGACCACTACGCGAATGTTCGCCCCTGCACCCTCTTCCCGGGCGTCGAGTCCACCCTCGCCAACCCGGGCGACGTCGACTTCGTCGTCGTGCGCGAGGGCACCGAGGGGCCCTACGCGGGCAACGGTGGGCGCCTGCGCGCCGGCACCCCCGCCGAGGTCGCCACCGAGGTCTCCGTCAACACCGCCTTCGGCATCGAGCGCGTGGTGCGCTACGCCTTCGAGGTCGCGAGCCAGCGCCCCCGCAAGAAGCTCACCTGGGTGCACAAGACCAACGTGCTCGTGCACGCCGGCGCCACCTGGCAGCGCACGGTGCAGGCCGTCGCCGCCGAGCACCCCGACATCGCCGTCGACTACATGCACGTCGACGCCGCCACCATCTTCATGGTGCAAGATCCGTCGCGCTTCGACGTGATCGTCACTGATAACCTGTTCGGTGACATCCTCACAGACCTGGCCGGCGCCATCGGCGGCGGCATCGGGCTCGCAGCCAGCGGCAACATCAATCCCGACGGCACGTTCCCGAGCATGTTCGAACCCGTCCACGGTTCTGCGCCCGACATCGCGGGGCAGCAGAAGGCGGATCCGACCGCGGCGATCCTGTCCGCGGCTCTCATGCTCGACCACCTGGGCCTCACCGCCGAGGGCGACCGCGTCCGCGACGCCGTGCGCGCCGACCTCGCCACCCGCGGCGCGTCGGCTCGCTCCACCACCGAGGTGGGAAGCGCGATCGTCGACCTGATCGCGGCTCGCTGACCCGGCCCGGGCCTCTCCCGAACTCCTCACACGGCCGCCCGTTCGGGCGACAGAAAGCAAGTCCATGACCGAGCTCACCTTCACCCGCACCCCGGCAACCAGGCTCTCCGATGACGAGCGCGAAGCCGCGCTCGTCGACCCCGGCTTCGGCAAGCGCTTCACCGACCACATGATCTCGATCGTGTGGGATCGCGAGCGCGGCTGGCACGACGCCGAGGTGCTGCCCTACGGGCCGATCCCCATGGATCCCGCCTCTTCGGTGCTGCACTACGGCCAGGAGATCTTCGAGGGGCTGAAGGCCTACCGCCACCCCAACGGCGACATCGTCGCCTTCCGGCCCGAGGAGAACGCGCGACGCCTCAACGAGAGCGCCGAGCGCCTCGCACTGCCCCAGCTGCCGGTCGAACTGTTCGTGCAGGCGGTTCACGAGCTCGTCACCGTCGACGCCGACTGGGTGCCCAGCGGCAGCGACCAGAGCCTCTACCTGCGCCCCTTCATGATCGCCGACGAGAGCTTCCTCGGCGTGCGCGCCGCCGAGCGCGCCCGCTTCCTGGTGATCGCGAGCCCCGCCGGCGCCTACTTCACGGGCGGCGTGCAGCCCGTCTCGATCTGGCTCTCCAGCAACCTCGCCCGCGCCGGTCGCGGCGGCACCGGGGCGGCGAAGTGCGGCGGCAACTACGCCTCCTCGCTGCTGCCCACCCGCATCGCCGCACAGCACGGCTGCGCCCAGGTGCTCTTCACCGACTCGGCCACCGACGACACCATCGACGAGCTCGGCGGCATGAACCTGTTCCTCGTGCATCGCGATGGCAAGCTCATCACCCCGGAGCTCAACGGCAACATCCTCGACGGCATCACGCGCAAGAGCCTGATCCGTCTCGCTCAGGATCGCGGTCTCACCGTCGAAGAGCGCAAGGTCACCGTGCGCGAGTGGCGCGACGGCGCCGCCGATGGCTCGATCACCGAGGCCTTCGCGTGCGGCACCGCCGCCGTGATCACCCCGATCGGGCAGCTGAAGGGCGAAGACGGCACGCTCGTCGACTTCGGCGACAGCGCCCCCGGCGAGGTCACCATGTCGCTGCGCGAAGAGCTCACCGGCATCCAGTTCGGCACGGTCGAGGATCGCTTCGGCTGGGTCGACCGCATCATCGCTGCGGGGGAGTGAGCGATGCGGGGCGTCCCGCCCCGCATCGGCTCCCCGGCCGGCACACGAGCCACGAGGAAGGGCACATGAAGGTCGTACGCTTCGAAGCAGCAGGAGAGATCTCCTACGGGATCCTCGATGAGGCCGAGGACGGCAGCGGCATCGAGGTCGTCGAACTCTCGGCGGATCCGCTGGTCGCCGGCTTCGACACCACCGGGCGCCGGCTGCGCCTCGACGCGGTGCGGCTGCTCGCCCCCGTGATCCCGCGCTCGAAGGTGGTGTGCTTGGGCAAGAACTACGCCGACCACGTCGAGGAGATGCGCTCGGAGACCGGGGGCGACACCCCGGAGGAGCCGCTGCTCTTCCTGAAGCCCAACACCTCCGTGATCGGCCCCGGCGACCGCATCGTGCGCCCCGAGATCTCCGACCGCGTCGAGCACGAGGGCGAGCTCGCGATGGTGATCGGCGCGATGGCGAAGAACGTGCCCGAGGCCGACGCCCTCAGCTACGTGTTCGGCTTCACCTGCGCCAACGACGTGACCGCCCGCGATCTGCAGATCAAGGACGGGCAGTGGACGCGCGGCAAGGGCTTCGACACCTTCTGCCCGCTCGGTCCCGTCATCGAGACCGACCCCGATCTCGCCGACGCCCGCGTGGTGACCCGCGTGAACGGCGAGGTGCGTCAGGACGGACGCACCTCCCAGCTCATCTTCTCCCTCGCCCGAATCGTCGCGCACGCCTCCCAGGCCTTCACACTGCTCCCCGGCGACGTGATCCTCACCGGCACCCCCGCGGGCGTCGGCCGTCTCGAAGCCGGCGACACCGTCGAGGTGGAGATCGACGGCATCGGGATCCTGCGCAACACCGTCGTGTGACCGGAAGCACCCGCATGAGCAGCGACGAACAGCCGGAGCGCACCCCGCGCGGCACGAGCCGCAGATCGATACTGCGGGGCGGCGGCCTCATCGCCGCGGGCGCGGCGGCCGGGATCGGCGGCGCCGCGATCGTGCGCGGCCTCGACGGCCAGGTCGGCCAGCCCTACATCCCGGAGGAGTTCGCCGCGCCGAAGGCCCGTAAGACGCCCGGCTTCGACCACCTCGTGGTGCTCATGGGGGAGAACCGGTCCTTCGACAACCTGCTCGGGCACCTCTACACGCCCGACACGCTGCCCGAAGGCGCCTCGTTCGAGGGGCTGGCCTTCGGAGACCACTCGAACCGCGCCTCCGACGGCACCGTCGTGCCGGCCCACGTCTACTCGGGTCCCACCGACCGCATCATGCGCCAGCCCGACCCCGACCCCGGCGAAGAGTACCCGCACGTCAACACCCAGCTCTTCGGATCCCTCGACGACCACAACCGGGGCAAAGAGGTCGCCGAGATGCGCGAGCCCTACAACGCGCCGGAGCCCGGGCAGCGGGCCACGATGACCGGTTTCGTGCTCGACTACGAGACCGACTTCGAGGGGCGCACCGGCCGCAAGCCGTCCACGGCGGAGCGCGACCAGATCATGGGGTCGTTCAGTCCCGAGATGCTGCCGGTCACCTCCGCCCTGGCGCGCGAGTTCGGCGTCTACGACCACTGGTTCTGCGCGGTGCCGAGCCAGACCTTCTGCAACCGCAGCTTCTTCCACGCCTCGACCTCTCACGGCTACGTCACGAACTCGCTGAACGGCGACTACGACAAATGGCTGAACGCGGCCCCGACACCCACCGTGTTCAACAGGCTCGAAGAGGCCGGGCTGAGCTGGCGCATCTACTTCGACGAGCTGCAGCTCGTGTCGTTCACCGGCATGATCCACGCCCCCGTGCTCGAACGCTTCTGGAAGACGGATCGCTTCGCCAGCATGGAGCGGTTCGAGGCCGACGCGAAGAACGGCGAGCTGCCCGACTACGCGTTCATCGAGCCGCGCATGGTGTTCAATCACAACGACTTCCACCCGCCGGTGGGGGTGGCGCGCGAGAGCCCGGTCGACGGCGAGAACGTGTACAACGGCGCACTCTCCGATGTGCGCGCCGGCGACGCCCTGGTGCACCGCGTCTACACCGCGATCCGCACCTCGATGTCTGCCACCGGATCGAACTATCTCAACACCGCTCTGCTCTTCACCTTCGATGAGCACGGCGGCACCTACGATCACGTCGTGCCGCCCGCCGCGAAGCCGCCGCTCGAGGGCGCCGGCGAGATGGGCTTCACCTTCGACAGGCTCGGCTGCCGGGTGCCGGCGGTGCTCGTATCGGCTCATGTCGAGCGGGGCAGCGTGTTCACCGGCGTCATGCACCACGGTTCCCTCTCGGCGACGCTCTGCGACCGTTTCGGGCTCGAACCCCTCACCGAGCGCGACGCGGGTGCGCCCTCGATCGCAGGATCGTTCAACCGCAAGGTGCCCCGGCACGTGGCCGACTGGCCGCAGCCCTCGCCCGCCTTCGTGCCGCCGAACCCGGAGGGCGGCCCGCACCCCGCCGATGCCGAGCCCGACCGGCCGCTGAGCCCACCCGCGAAGGGCTTGCTCGGGCTGCTCATCTCCCGCTACGGCACGGAGAGCGAACGCGCGAACCCGCCCCGCACCTTCGCCGATGCTTACGCCATGTTGCAGAAGTACGGGCAAGGGCTGTTCGGGGCCGACGCCGGAACCGGGCACGGCACGGGCGGCGGATCCGGATCCGCCGCCGGATCAGGCGCCCGGGCCGAAGGGTGATCGGTCTCGACGTGCGCTCGATCGCGTGGGAGAGCGCCGTGGCGGATCCGCTGCGCAGCCCGGGTGCCGCCCGGCCCGCGGCTGCGAGTGACGTGCGCGACCCGCGCGGTGTAGCATGACGCGACCGGTGACGGCGATCCCGCCCCGCCGCAACCCCACCTCGAACGGACGGTGCTGAGATGCCAGTCGACACCCCCGCCCCGCCGCGCTTCGGCGTGGAAGAGGAGTATCTGCTGCTCGACGCGCAGACCGGTCTGCCCCGCGACGGTGTAGAGGGCATGATCGCGGCGCTGCCCGGCCTGCGGGCCGAGCACGAGTACTTCCGCAGCCAGCTCGAGACGGCCACCCCGCCCTGCACGGCCGCGGCTGAGGCCTTCGACTCGCTCGCCGAGTTCCGGGTCGCCGCGTCGCGGGCCGCGACCGAGCAGGGGCTCGTGCTCGCCGGCACGGGGCTCCCGCCCCTCGGCGGCGACGTGCCCGGCCGCGTCACCGACAACGAGCGCTACCGTGACATCGACCGTGCGATGCGCGGCATGGTGCACCGCTACTACTCGACGGGTACCCATGTGCACGTGGAGGTGCCGTCGCGGGATGCCGGCGTCGAGGTGTTCGCGCGCATCGCCCACTGGTCGCCCGTGCTCGTGGCCCTCACCAGCAACTCGCCGCTGTGGCTCGGCGGCGACTCCGGCTACGCGAGCTGGCGCTACCTGCAGCTGCAGCAGTGGCCGAGCTCCGGCTACCCGCCGCATTTCTCAGACGCAGCGGCCTACGACGACGTCGTGCAGCAGCTGGTGCGGGCGGGCGCGCTGCTCGACACGGCCCTCGTGAACTGGTCGATCCGGCTCTCCGAGCGGTTCCCCACGATCGAGCTGCGCACCGCCGATGCGCAGCTCGAGAGCGGTGACGCGGTCGCCTTCGCGCTCATCTTCCGCGCCCTCGTGGCGGGGGCGCTGGGCGAGCGCGAAGCCGGCGCCCCGCTGGCCGAGCCGCAGCGCGACGTGCTGCGCGGCGCGCACTGGGTCGCCGCCCGCAACGGCCTCGCGAGCGAGCTGGTGCACCCGGCGAGCGGCGCACCGGCACCCGCCTTCGAGGTGGTCGACGCACTGCTCGCGCACGTCGCCCCCTCGCTCGAGGCCGCCGGTGACCTCGAGCACGTGCAGCGCTTCGTGGAGCGGCGGCGCGCCGACGGCGGTGCCGCCGAGGCGCAGCGGCGGGCGTGGGCGGCGGGCGGCATCGGCAGCCTGCTGGAGCTGTACCGGGCGTCGTCCGAGACCGACGCGTAGAGCGCCGCCGCAGGGCGGGCGTGATCCGCCCGTGTTCTTCGCGGCGAGGGGGGGCTCGATGCCGCGGCAGGCCCCGCGTAGGCTGAGGGGTATGACCGAGCAGCGCGCCCACAACGGATTCACCCTTCCCGCCATCGGATTCGGCACGTACCGTCTGAACGGCGCGGCCGGCGCGGCTGCCGTGGCCGAGGCCGTGCGCGGCGGCTACCGCCTGATCGACTCGGCATTCCGCTACGAGAACGAGGGCGCGGTCGGTCGTGCGGCGCGCGATTCCGGGGCGGATCGGGCCTCGCTCGTGGTGACCAGCAAGCTGCCCGGCCGCCACCACGAGTACGACGCCGCGCTGCGCACCATCGAGGAGAGCGTCTACCGCACCGGGCTCGACGCGATCGACCTGTACCTGATCCACTGGCCCAACCCGGTGACGGGCCTCTACGTCGAGGCGTGGCGCGCGCTCATCGCCGCACGCGAGCGCGGCCTCGTGCGCCAGATCGGCGTCTCCAACTTCCTGCCCGAGCACATCGAGCGCCTCGACCGCGAGACCGGCGTGCTGCCGGTCGTGAACCAGATCGAGCTGCACCCGTTCTTCCCGCAGCCCGACGCGCTCGACTACCACCGCGAGCGCGGCATCATCACCGAGGCGTGGAGCCCTGTGGGCCGCGGCCGGGATCCGCTGATGTTCGAGGGGGTCGTGGTCGAGATCGCGACGGCCCGCGGCATCACCCCCACGCAGGCGATCCTCGCCTGGCACGTGGCCCGCGGGGCGGTGCCGCTGCCGAAGTCGCAGGATCCGGCTCGCCAGCGCGAGAACCTCGCCGCTGCCGGGATCGAGCTGAGCGGCGCCGAGGTCGACGCGATCACTGCGCTCGGCCGTGCGGACGGCCGCCTCGCCGGGCAGGATCCCGCCGTCTACGAGGAGTTCTGAGCCGCCGATCCGCCGCGGCCAGCCGCACCCAGCTCGCGGATGAGACAATGGGGGAGATGGATCCCAACAAGCTCAACCACGACGCGCCGCCCGCCGAGGGCAAACTGGTCAAGACTCGGCCGCGCGCCGCCGGCGCGACCCGCCCGCAGGTCAAGCCGAAGGCCGAGGGCTGGCAGCAGCTCACCACGCCCGACGGCCGCCCCACGCTGCAGTTCGCGTCGCCGCGCGTGAAGCAGCCCGCCACGCACCTCGCCGACCTCACGCTCGCGGAGCGCGAGGCGAAGGTCGTCGAGATGGGCGTGCCCAAGTTCCGCGCCAAGCAGCTCTCGAAGCACTACTTCGAGCACCGCACCACCGACCCCGAGCAGATGACCGATCTGCCGAAGGATCGCCGCGCCGAACTGGCGGAGGCGTTCTTCCCGCCGCTGCTCACCGAGGTGAAGCGGCTCGTCACCGACGATGGGGCCACGATCAAGTTCCTGTGGCGGCTGTTCGACGGCGCGCTCGTCGAGTCGGTGCTGATGCGCTACCCGGGCCGCATCACGCTCTGCGTGTCGAGCCAGTGCGGTTGCGGCATGAACTGCCCCTTCTGCGCGACCGGGCAGGCGGGCCTCACCCGCAACATGTCGACCGCCGAGATCCTCGACCAGGTGGTGCAGGCCAACCGCGTCATCGCCGAGGGCGGCCTCGGCCGGGCCCGCCGCGAGGGCAACGGCGCCGAACCCGAGCGGGTCAACAACATCGTGTTCATGGGCATGGGCGAGCCGCTCGCCAACTACAAGCGCGTGATGAACGCCGTGCACCGCATGATCGCGCCGTCGCCCGAGGGTCTCGGCATGTCGGCGCGCGGTATCACCGTGTCGACCGTGGGGCTCGCGCCCGCGATCCGCAAGCTCGCCGACGAGGACATCCCGATCACCTTCGCGCTGTCGCTGCACGCGCCCGACGACGAGCTGCGCGACGACCTGATCCCGGTGAACAGCCGGTGGAAGGTCGAGGAGGTGCTCGACGCGGCTTACCACTACTACGAGAAGACGGGCCGCCGCGTCTCGATCGAGTACGCGCTCATCAAAGACATGAACGACCATGCGTGGCGCGCCAACCTGCTCGCCGACAAGCTCAACTCGCGCGGGCGCGGCTGGGTGCACGTGAACCCCATCCCGCTCAACCCGACGCCCGGATCGATCTGGACGTCGTCGACCCGCGAGGTCACGCGCGAGTTCGTCGACCGACTCAACGCGGCCGGCGTACCGACGACGCTGCGCGACACCCGCGGCAAGGAGATCGACGGAGCCTGCGGGCAGCTCGTCGCGACGGAGCAGGACAAGGCCGAGGCCGCCGCCTTCGCCGAGAGCTGAGGGCCTGGCCGGCCTAGCGGCGGAGCGCGCGGGCGAGGCGTTCGACGTCGGCGGCGGTGTTCCAGAGGTGGAACGCGATGCGGGCGTTGCCGGCCCGCCCCGATGCGGTGATGCCGCCGGCGGTGAGTGCGGCGAGGTCGTCGCCGTCGGGATCGGCCCAGGCGACGATGGCGGAGTCGCTCGGCGGCAGTCCGAGCACTTCGCGCGCGGCGTTCGCGAGCGCGAGGTCGTGGGCGTGCACGGCGTCGGGGTCGAGCGACGCGATGCCGGTGAGTGCGGCCTCGGTGCCGCCGAGCACCGGCCACGCGGGGGAGACGTCGAAGCGTCCGGCGCCCGCGGCGAGCGGGGTGTGGCCGGCGTAGCAGGAGCCCCACACGTCGTCGGCCGAGTACCATCCGGCTGCGACGGGCACGAGTTCGTCCTCCAGTCCGGCCCGCACGGTGAGGAAGGCGGTGCCGCGGGGCGCGCACAGCCACTTGTAGGCGTGGCAGACGGTGAAGTCGAAGGCGCCTGCCCCGGTGGGCAGCCAGCCGAGCGACTGGGTGAGGTCGACGAGGGTGCGGGCGCCGGCGCGCGCCGCGGCGACGCGGATCGGCTCGGCGTCGGCCACCTCGCCCGTCGCCGACTGCACCAGCGAGAACACGACGAGGGTCGTCCCGGCGCGGATCTCGTCGGCGAGCTGTGAGACGGGGGCGTAGCGCACGCGCACGCCGCGGTGCGCGTGCTGTTCGAAGGGGTGGGTCAGTGAGGAGAAGTCGCCGGCGGCGCAGAGCACCTCGGCGCCGTCGGGCATGGAGCTCGCGATCACGGAGACGAGCTGCGACACCTGGGAGCCGATCGCCACCCGGTCGACGGTGACGCCGGCGATGCCGGCGAAGAGCGCACGGCAGCGCTCGGCCTGCTCGCCGAGAGTTCGCGCGTTGGCCCGCCCCGCGGCCCAGTCGTCGACGAAGCTGCGCATGGCGTGCGCGGTCGCGGCTGTCGGCAGGCCCGAGGTGCAGGCGGAGAGGTAGCCGGTGCCCGCGGTGAAGCCGAGCTCGGAGAGTCGCTGCGGTAGCGGCGCTGCGGCGGATGCTGGATCGGGGGTCATGCGGCCAGGCTAGGCGACCGCAATGCATAATCAAACAGAATCATTCTTATATTTTGCTTCATGCATGGTTATGTTTGGCGTATCATCGAGGCATGACCACGCTCCGCAACGCCGACCCGCTCGGCTCGATCGATTCGACCGAGCTGCGCATTCTGCACGCCCTCGCGACCACCGGGTCGCTCACCGCCGCGGCCGCGAGCCTCGGCCTGAGCCAGCCCGCGGTCAGCCAGCGCATCAAGCGGGTCGAGACCCGGCTCGCCGTGCCGCTCATCGAGCGCAGCGGGCGAGGCATCCGTCTCACCCCCGCGGGCCGCATCCTCGCGGATCACGGTCGCACGGTCGTCGCCGAGATCGACGCCGCCCTTGCCGCGATCGATGATCTGCGAGGCGAGCGCGCCGGCACGCTGCGCCTCGTCGGGTTCCCGAGTGCGAGCGCGACACTCGTGCCCGCCCTCATGCGCGAGCTCGCGGTCGAAGCGCCCGACGTGGCATTGCAGTACCGCGAGGCCGAGCCGCCGGCCGCCACGGCGATGCTGCGCGACGGAGAAGTCGACTGCGCGCTCATCTTCGACTACGAGGGCGCCGCGGAACTGCCCGCGGGCAGCGCCTTCCTGCCGCTGTGGCGCGAGGAGGTGCGTCTCGTGGCCTCTGACGAGCGCGCCCCGGGCGACGCCGATGTGAAGCTCGGCGAGTTCGCCTCGGACCACTGGATCGCGGGCTGCGAGAAGTGCCGCGGGCACCTGCTGAGCGCGGCGGGCGAAGCCGGCTTCGAGCCCGACATCATCCAGGAGACCGACAACGTGCCGGCCATGCTGGCGATGGCCGCGGCGGGCGGCGCTGTCGCGCTCGTACCGGGGCTCGCGCTGGCGGCAGCGCGCACGCTGCCCGATGACGCGCACGCGCTGCGGCTCGATCCGCCCCGCTACCGCACGATCGGCATCGTCTCGATGGCCACCGCGAACGAGAGCCCGCAGGTGCGCCTCGCGAAGCGGCTCCTCGCGAGCGTCGACGGCTCGTGCTGGGGCCTGGAGCCCGTCGCGTGAGCGGCGCGACTGTCGTGCTCGAGACGGGGGAGCTGCGCCGCGGCGGGCGGCTGCAGCGCCGCACGGTGGCCGTGCTGGCCACCGCGACGATCCTCGGCGGCCTCGGTGTGGGCGCATCCCTCTCGGTGGGCGCGCTGCTGCTCGCAGAGGTGAGCGGCAACGACGCCATCTCGGGGCTCGGATCCGCCATGTTCAACGCGGGAGCGGCTGCCGCGGGCATTCCGCTCGCGCGCGTGGCCGCCCGACACGGCCGCCGCCGCGCGCTCGTCGCGGGCAGTGCGGTCGCGATGCTGGGCGCGGTCGTTGCGATCCTCGGAACGGTGGTGCACCAGTGGTGGCTGCTCGCGCTCGGCATCGCGATGCTGGGCGTCGCGAGCTCGGTGCAGCTGATGTCGCGCTTCGCCGCGACCGATCTCGCGCTGCCACGCAACCGCGCCCGCGACCTGTCTCTGGTGGCCTGGGCGATCACCGTGGGTGCGGTCGTCGGGCCGAACCTCATGGGCCCCGGCGCGGTCGTGGGCGAGGCCCTCGGCGTGACACCGCTCGCCGGCGTGTTCGTCTTCCCCTTCGTGGCGCAGATCCTCGCGGTGCTCGTCAACTGGTTCGGGTTGCGCCCGGATCCGCTGCTCACTGCGCGACAGCTGCCGCCCGAGACCGACAGCGTGCCCGTTGCGCCCGCTGCGGGTGACGGGCCGCAGGGCGGATCCGGATCCGCCCCTCTTCCCATCCCGGTGTCGAACCGCCCGCGGGTGCTCACCGTCTTCATGATCGCGATGGCGCAGGCCATCATGGTGGCGCTCATGGCGATGACGCCGCTGCACCTCATGCATCACGAGGGCACGCCGCAGCTGGTGGGCGTGACCCTCAGCCTGCACATCGCCGGCATGTACGCGCTCTCGCCCGTCTTCGGGGTGCTCGCGGGGCGCATCGGCCGCGTGCAGGTGATCGGGATCGGGTGGGTCATGCTGCTCGGCGCCGTCACCCTCGCCTACTTCGCCGGGGCGTCGCACGCGCTCGTGCAGATCGCGCTCGTGCTGCTCGGTCTGGGCTGGGGGGCCGTCACGGTCGCCGGGGCGGCCCTGCTCACCGAGCTCACCCCGTCGGCGGATCGGCCGCGGTGGCAGGGGCGATCGGACACGATCATGAGCGCGGCCGGTGCGGTGGCGGGTGCGCTCTCGGGCATCGTCTTCGCGATCGGCGACTTCTCCTTCCTCGCGCTCGTGACGGGCGGCCTGCTGGCGCTGGGGGCGCTCGCCACGCTGCGGGTGCGCCGCTGATCCACCTCCACCTGTCGTGAATATGGGATCTGCCGGAGATATGGCGTTTGCGGGGCGGATCGCCATATCTCCGGCAGATCCCATATCTCCGGGGTGTGCCCGAACGGGAATCCGAGCGCTCGGAGGCTAGAATGAGAGGCGATGTCTACGAGCAGCGTTTCCCAGTTCTCCACCGCAACCGGCAGTGACGTGCGCGTGCGCTTCTGCCCGTCCCCGACGGGCACCCCGCACGTCGGCATGGTGCGCACCGCCCTCTTCAACTGGGCGTACGCCCGGCACACGGGAGGCACCTTCGTGTTCCGCATCGAGGACACCGACGCGGCGCGCGACAGCGAGGAGAGCTACGCGCAGATCCTCGACTCGCTGCGCTGGCTCGGGCTCGACTGGGACGAGGGCATCGACGCCGGCGGCGAGCACGGCCCGTACCGCCAGTCGCAGCGCGGTGACATCTACCAGGACGTGATCGCACGCCTCACCGAGGCCGGTCACCTCTACGAGAGCTACTCCACGGCCGAGGAGATCGACGCCCGCAACGAGGCCGCCGGCCGTCCGAAGCAACTCGGCTACGACAACTTCGACCGCGACCTCACCGAGGAGCAGCGCGCCGCGTTCCGCGCCGAGGGCCGTCAGCCCGCGCTGCGCTTCCGCGTGCCCGACACCGACCTCTCCTTCACTGACCTGGTGCGCGGCGACATCTCGTTCCCCGCCGGTTCCACGATCGACTTCGTGGTGGTGCGCCCCAATGGTGCCCCGCTGTACACCCTCGTCAACCCTGTCGACGACGCGCTCATGGGCATCACTCATGTGCTGCGCGGCGAAGACCTGCTGTCGTCGACGCCCCGCCAGATCGCCCTGCACAGCGCGCTCGTCGAGCTCGGCATCGAGCCCGCGATCCCGCGCTTCGGCCATCTGCCCTACGTGATGGGCGAGGGCAACAAGAAGCTCTCGAAGCGCGACCCCGAGTCGAACCTGCTGCACCACCGCTCGCGCGGTTTCATCCCCGAAGGGCTGCTCAACTACCTGTCGCTGCTGGGCTGGTCGTTGGCTCCGGATCGCGACGTGTTCTCGCGCGAGGAGATGGTGGCCGCGTTCGACGTCGCCGACGTCAACCCGAATCCGGCCCGCTTCGATCAGAAGAAGGCCGACGCGATCAACGCCGATCACATCCGCCTGCTCTCGGAGAGCGACTTCGAGTCGCGCATCCTGCCCTACCTGATCGCGGGGGGCGCGCTGCCCGTCGAGCCGAACGAGCAGCAGCTCGAGGTGGTGCGCCGCGCGGTGCCGCTCGTGCAGAGCCGCATCACCGTGCTCTCCGACGTGGTGGGCCTCATGGCGTTCCTGTTCACCTCGGCCGACGCGCTCGTCTACGAAGACGATGCGCTGAAGTCGCTGAAGGACGACGCCCGCCAGGTGCTCGCCGCGAGCATCGCGGCGCTCGACGCCGTGCCCGCAGCCGACTGGCAGACCGAGCCCATCCAGGCGGCGCTGCAGGCGGCCCTCATCGACGGGCTCGGCCTGAAGCCGCGCCTCGCGTTCGGGCCGTTGCGCGTCGCCGCCTCGGGTCGTCGGGTCTCGCCGCCGCTCTTCGAATCGTTCGAGCTGCTGGGCCGCGACGAGTCACTCGCCCGCCTGCGCCGTCTCGACGCGCACCTCGCGGATCGGGCGTAACCGTGTCGGCCGCGGTCCGGACGGATCAGGGGATCCCCGCCGATGGCGACCCGACCCGGGTCGGCGTCGCGATCATCGGGGGAGGGCCCGCCGGCCTCTCGGCCGGCCTGCAGCTGGTGCGGGCGAATCGGCGCATCGCGATCCTCGACTCCAACCGCCCGCGGCACTCGGCCACGCTGCAGTCGCACGGCTTCCTGACCCGCGACGGTGCGTCGCCGCTCGAACTGCGCCGCCTCGGTCGCGAGGAGTTCGAGGCGTACCCCACCGCCGTGTTCTCGCAGGTGATGACGCGGGAGGTGATCCCACTCTCCGCGGAGGAAGCGATCGCCGCTGGTTTCCCCGACGGCATCGGCTTCCGGGTGCGCGGCACCGGCATCCGGGGCGCGGCCGATGTCGAGTACGTCGCGCGCCGCGTGCTCATCGCCGCGGGCCTCACCGAGGATCTGCCCGCGCTGCCCATGATCCGCGCCTACTACGGCACCGCACTGCACAGCTGCGTCGAGTGCGACGGCTTCGAGAAGACCGACAAGCCGCTCGTGCTCATCGGCGAGACGAGCGACCTGTTCGCCCGCGCCCTGCTCATCAGCCGGTTCAGCTCCGACCTGATCGTGTTCACGAACGGCGCCGACACGGTGCGGCCCGAACAGGAGGCGCAGCTCGCCTCCATCGGGGTCCGAGTGGAGCGGCGCGCGATCGATGACATCGTGGGCGAGAAGGCCGAGATGACGGGGGTGCGCCTGGCCGATGGTGAGGTGATCCCGCGCGTCGGCGGTTTCGTGCGGCCGCGCTGGCACGCCCCGGTCGAGTTCATGGGGGAGCTCGACATCGAGCGCGACGACTGGGGCCTCGTGGTGGTCGACGACCGCGGCGAGACCTCCGTGCGCGGCGTGTACGCGGTGGGCGACATCGTGCCGCCCGGGCCGCAGCAGCTCATCATCGCGGCCGGCAACGGTGCGCGGGTCGCCGCGAAACTGAACATGGACATGATCCGGGGGATGCTTGGAGTGGGCCTGATCGATGAGTGAGACGCAGCGGATGAACAGCGTGCAGGAGTCCGAAGACCCTTCGAAGTACCTGACCCCGGGGGCCCGGTCGGCCTCGTCGGGTGGGCGGTACGCGACGATCTCGGCGATCTTCGTCGGCATCCTGCTGATCTCGAACGTGGTCGCGGTGAAGCCGATCGCGTTCGGTGCGATTCCGTTCGGCGAGTTCTCGCTGCCGCTCGTTTTCGACGGCGGGGTGTTCCTGTTCCCGCTGGCCTACATCCTGGGTGACGTGCTCGCCGAGGTCTACGGTTTGAAGGCCTCTCGCCGCGCGATCCTCACCGCCTTCGGGCTCGCGCTCATCGCGTCGCTCACGATCCTCGCGGTGCAGGTGTCGCCGCCGGCGGCGGGCTGGGAGAACCAGGAGGCCTTCGCCGCGGTGCTCGGCTTCGTGCCGCGCATCGTTGCGGCGAGCCTTGTCGCGTTCCTCGCCGGCCAGCTGCTGAACGCCTGGGTGCTGGACCGCATGCGGCGGCGCACCTCCGGCCGCTTCCTGCGCACGCGCCTCATCGCGTCGACCGTGGCGGGCCAGCTGGTCGACACCCTGCTCTTCTGCACGATCGCGTTCGCCGGCATCATCACGGGCGTCGACTTCGTGATGTACGTGGTGCTCGGCTACGTGGTGAAGGTGCTCGCCGAGGTGGTGCTGCTGCCGGTCACCACGCGCGTGATCCGCGCGGTGCGCGCCGCGGAGGAGCGCACCGCGTCGGGGGCCGCGGCATCCTGAGCCTGGATCAGACGCGGTAGCGGGCTGCGGCCTCGCGCGCGAACTCGGCCCCGTACTGGCGACCGAGCACCTCCTCGCGGAACTCGACGAAGGTGCCCTCGACGATCGAGGCACGGATCTGATCCACGAGCCGCACGATGAAGCGCTCGTTGTGGATCGTGGCCAGCGTGGACGACAACATCTCCTTCGCCTTGAAGAGGTGGTGCAGATAGGCGGCCGTGTAGTTCTCGCAGGTGTAGCAGTCGCACTCGGGATCGAGCGGTTCGAAACGGCGCCGCTGGGTGGCCGCCTTCGCGTTGATCCGCCCCCGACTCGAGTACATCGTGGCGCCGCGCGCCTGCCGGGAGGGGGCCACGCAGTCAAAGGTGTCGGCGCCGGCGGCGATGGCCGCGAACAGGTCGTCGGGTTCCGAGATGCCGAGCAGGTGCCGCGGCTTGTGCTCCGGCAGCTCGTCATTGACCCAGCTGCAGATCGTGCCGAGCTCGGCCTTCTCGAGGGCGCCGCCGATGCCGAAGCCGTCGAACTGCTGCCCCTCGGCGTCGGCGCCGTGCATCTCGGCGAGACCGCGGGCCGCCTTGCGACGCAGATCCTCGTACTGGGCGCCCTGCACCACGCCGAAGAGCGCCTGGTAGGGGCGGTGCGAGCGCTCCGCCGTCTGCCTCGCGTGCTCGTCGAGGCAGCGCACGGCCCAGCGCGCGGTGCGGTCGACCGAGTCCTCCTGGTAGGCGCGGGTGTTGAGCAGTGTGGTGCACTCGTCGAAGGCGAAGATGATGTCGGCGCCCAGCTGGTGCTGGATCCGCATCGACACCTCGGGGGTGAAGCGGTGACGATCCCCGTTGAGGAACGACTTGAAGGTGACGCCGTCCTCGTCGACGTGCGCGAGGCGCTCCTTGTTCTTCGCGATGACGTCGTCGCTGCGGTGCATGCCCTCGGTCATCGAGATGACCTTCTTGAAGCCGACCCCGAGCGACATCACCTGGAACCCGCCCGAATCGGTGAAGGTGGGGCCGTCCCAGTTCATGAAGCAGCCGAAACCGCCGGCCTCGTCGACGATGTCGCTGCCCGGCTGCAGGAACAGGTGGTACGCGTTGGCGAGCACCGCCTGCCCGCCGAGCTGCCCGACCGTCTCGGGCAGCAGCGCCTTCACCGTGGCCTTGGTGCCCACCGGAATGAAGGCGGGGGTCTGAATGTCGCCGTGGGGGGTGCGGATCGTGCCCGTCCGCCCGAGGGGGCGGCCGTCGCTGCCGACGGCACCGCCCTGCTCGAGACGGTGCTCGACGGCGAAGCCGAAGTCGGCGGGGGAGGGAAGGGTGGGCGATGCGCTCTGCTCAGTCACGCCCTCCATCTAAGCAGGGGCCGGGGCGAGCGGGGCTCGTGCTGCCGTGGTGCCCAGAGGTGCGGCGCGCCCGGGAAACAGGCCCCGCGCACGCGAATGACCCAATATGACCCCCTGGAGGCCCATATCGGGCGCGGGTGGCGCGGAGGTGTCGGAGGGGTGAATCCGCGGAATCATGCGGAGACACGCCCGGGATTCGGGCGGTAATTGCAGGGAGCTCAGGATCTGCGTAATGTATTCCCTTGTCAGCGCAACGGAGCCGGGCCGCAGAGCGGTTCGGTTCAAAACAATGCGCAGCGAGCACAGAACATGTGCTAGCATGGACAGGTTGCTGTTCGGAAGGCTTTGGCTGGTACGGGTGGTGTCTGGTCTTTGAGAACTCAATAGTGTGCACTTGATTGTCATATGCCAATTATTTATCCCCGGCATCGACTGTTTTGGTTGGTGTTGGAGATTCCTTTTTTGGATAACGAGATTGTCAGTAATGATGGTCTGTTGTCAGGTCAAACTCGCAGCTGGTCGCCTTATTCCGGTGGTTGGTTGCACATGTTTTTTACGGAGAGTTTGATCCTGGCTCAGGACGAACGCTGGCGGCGTGCTTAACACATGCAAGTCGAACGCTGAAGCCCGAGCTTGCTCGGGTGGATGAGTGGCGAACGGGTGAGTAACACGTGAGTAACCTGCCCATGTCTCTGGGATAAGCGCTGGAAACGGCGTCTAATACTGGATACGAGCATCCACTGCATGGTGAGGTGTTGGAAAGATTTATCGGACATGGATGGACTCGCGGCCTATCAGCTAGATGGTGAGGTAATGGCTCACCATGGCGACGACGGGTAGCCGGCCTGAGAGGGTGACCGGCCACACTGGGACTGAGACACGGCCCAGACTCCTACGGGAGGCAGCAGTGGGGAATATTGCACAATGGGCGCAAGCCTGATGCAGCAACGCCGCGTGAGGGATGACGGCCTTCGGGTTGTAAACCTCTTTTGTCAGGGAAGAAGCGAAAGTGACGGTACCTGGAGAAAAAGCACCGGCTAACTACGTGCCAGCAGCCGCGGTAATACGTAGGGTGCAAGCGTTGTCCGGAATTATTGGGCGTAAAGAGCTCGTAGGCGGCTTGTCGCGTCTGCTGTGAAAACCCGAGGCTCAACCTCGGGCCTGCAGTGGGTACGGGCAGGCTAGAGTGCGGTAGGGGAGATTGGAATTCCTGGTGTAGCGGTGGAATGCGCAGATATCAGGAGGAACACCGATGGCGAAGGCAGATCTCTGGGCCGCTACTGACGCTGAGGAGCGAAAGCATGGGGAGCGAACAGGATTAGATACCCTGGTAGTCCATGCCGTAAACGTTGGGAACTAGATGTAGGGCCTGTTCCACGGGTTCTGTGTCGTAGCTAACGCATTAAGTTCCCCGCCTGGGGAGTACGGCCGCAAGGCTAAAACTCAAAGGAATTGACGGGGGCCCGCACAAGCGGCGGAGCATGCGGATTAATTCGATGCAACGCGAAGAACCTTACCAAGGCTTGACATATACGAGAACACTGCAGAGATGCAGGACTCTTTGGACACTCGTATACAGGTGGTGCATGGTTGTCGTCAGCTCGTGTCGTGAGATGTTCGGTTAAGTCCGGCAACGAGCGCAACCCTCGTCCTATGTTGCCAGCACGTTATGGTGGGAACTCATGGGATACTGCCGTGGTCAACACGGAGGAAGGTGGGGATGACGTCAAATCATCATGCCCCTTATGTCTTGGGCTTCACGCATGCTACAATGGCCGATACAAAGGGCTGCGATACCGCGAGGTGGAGCGAATCCCAAAAAGTCGGTCTCAGTTCGGATTGGGGTCTGCAACTCGACCCCATGAAGTCGGAGTCGCTAGTAATCGCAGATCAGCAACGCTGCGGTGAATACGTTCCCGGGCCTTGTACACACCGCCCGTCAAGTCATGAAAGTCGGTAACACCCGAAGCCGGTGGCCTAACCCCTTGTGGGAGGGAGCTGTCGAAGGTGGGACTGGTGATTAGGACTAAGTCGTAACAAGGTAGCCGTACCGGAAGGTGCGGCTGGATCACCTCCTTTCTAAGGAGCACTCGACAGCACTGCTGTCGCAGAATGACTCGACCAACGACAAACGTTCGTTGCGAGTCGCTCATGGGTGGAACATATAACAAGCAAGCTTGTTTGCTCGCCTGCGCTAGTACGCATGGTCTTCTTCGTGGAGATGATGTTGGAACGTGGGGGTGTGTGAGCGGGGTTGCGGCAGGTGCATACTATTGGGTCCTGGAAGACCAGCCGATTCGCCTCCTTTTGGGGGTGGGTGGACTGGGTTTCTTCTGGCCCGCGGTCATGGAACGTGTTGTCCATGATGGTGGGATCGGCCGTACGTTGAGAACTACACAGTGGACGCGAGCATCTAGCCAACGTCAAATCATGATTCTGTTTCCTTTGTGGGGCGGGTTGTGGGTTGGGGTTGGTTGATACTTTAATTTCATTGGTCGCACACCGGCCATGGG
>NZ_ATXU01000011.1 GCF_000421845.1 Leucobacter chironomi DSM 19883 | reverse complement strand
GTCCATAGCGACAGGGGATCTCAATTCCGAAGCAGGAAGTTCCTGCGCACGCTGAACCGTCACCGCGTGGTTGGGAGCATGGGAAGAGTGGGCTCGAGCGGGGACAACGCGGCTATGGAGAGTTTCTTCGCGCTTCTGCAGAAGAACGTCCTCGACCGCCGGTCCTGGACCACCCGCGAGCAACTGCGCATAGCGATCGTCACCTGGATCGAGCGAACCTACCACCGCCGACGTCGCCAGGCCCGTCTGGGGCGCTTGACGCCCATCGAGTTCGAGACCATCATGAACACGACCGTCGCACTGGCGGCGTGACTAGGAACTGTCACCTATTCGTGCAGCAGACCCCTTCGTGGTTCTGGGGCTCGATCCGGTTCTCACGCTCTTCTCGTGGTTCAGCGGGCTCGCAGTTGCCGCACTGCTGTCTCTCTATGTGCTCGCGTCAATCGGCACCCTGCGATACCTCCGGCGTTCGGCTGACGCCGTGCCGATCTGGCAGTCCACGATCGCGCCGCTCCTGGCGGCGATCGGCTTCGGCGGGTTCCTCCTGCTCGTCATCGGGAATTTCACCGAACTCATCGGGGACTCCGTCGTTGTCGCCGCCGTTCTACTCGCCGCTGTCCCCGTAGCTTTTGTGGTCGGAATGCTCGCGGATCGTGGGGCGTCAGAGCGATCGTCATCTCGATCTCGCACCGAAGTCGTCGGCTGATGGCGCGGCGGCGGCGCGCTCCTTTGCGGATCGAGCTCCTCGCTCAGCGCCGTCATCCGCCACCGCGCGGAGCCCGCTCCGCCCGTAGCTCCGCTATTCCACGCGGAGAAGCGCCTGAACGCGCTGCACGCCCTCGAGCAGCGCCGCGTCGGCGAGCGCATAGCTGAAGCGGAGATAGCCCGACTGTCCGAAGGCCTCGCCGGGGATTGCCGCCACCTCGGCCTCGGAGAGTATGAGATCGGCCAGCTCGAGCGAGGTGGTCGGAGTGGTGTCGCGAATCTCGCGCCCGAGAGCCGCCGAGACGTCCACGTACGCGTAGAACGCCCCCTCGGGAGTGGGGCAGTGGAAACCGTCGATCTTGTTGAGCTCCTCGACGATCACGCGACGGCGTCGATCGAAGGCTCTGCGCATCTCCTCGACGGGCTCCTGGGTGCCGGTCAGCGCCTCGATCACGGCGCGCTGAGCGATGTTGTTCACATTCGAGGTGAGGTGCGACTGGAGGTTGGCCGTAAGTTTGATGGCTGCGGGCGGACCGACCATCCAGCCGAGGCGCCAGCCGGTCATGGCATAGCTCTTCGCCACGCCGTTGACGAGGATCGTGCGATCCCGCAGTGCCGGGACGGCCTCAGCGATCGACACGGCGCGCACGCCGTCGTAGACGAGGTTCTGATAGATCTCGTCCGAGACCACCCAGAGGCCGTTTCGTTCGGCCCACTCGCCGATCGCCCGCGTCTCCTCGGGCGAGTACACGGCGCCAGTGGGGTTGGAGGGCGAGACGAAGAGCAGTACCTTGGTGCGCTCCGTGCGCGCGGCCTCAAGCTGCTCCACGGTGACTTTATATCCCTGGTCGGCGCCCGCGAAGACATCGACGGGAACCCCGTCTGCGAGTTGGATCGCCTCCGGGTAGGTGGTCCAGTAGGGGGAGGGAACGATGACCTCGTCTCCCGGGTTGAGCAGCACCTGGAATGCTTGGTAGACCGCCTGCTTGCCGCCGTTCGTGACGATGACCTGCGAGGGTTCCGCGTGCCAGCCCGAATCCCGGGCGGTCTTGGCTGCGATCGCTCCACGGAGCTCCGGAAGCCCGGTCGCGGGGGTGTAGCGGAAGTTTGCAGGGTTATCGAGTGCAGTGCGTGCGGCCTCCACGATGTGGGGAGGAGTCGCGAAGTTTGGCTCGCCCGCAGCGTAGCTGATGACGGGGCGCCCTGCGGCTTGGAGTTGTTTGGCTTTCGCATCGACCTTGAGGGTGGCCGATTCGGCGATTCGACTGATCTTCCGGGACAGAGAGAAGTTGCTGCTCACACCTTGATCCTAGGCGCCGAGGAGTGGGCTTGGAGCCCCAAAATCACAAAAATGAACCGCTGGACCACTGATTCACAGGAGGGGTTCAGGAACCGATGCCGATGCTGCTCGCGGAGACGGGATCGTTCAGCCCTTGCAGCTCGCGCGCTGCCGTTAGCAGGGTTGCCACTTTCGTGGCTGCGGCTATCGCGAGCTGGCCGAGCTGCCGCGCGTTCTCGGGAGTGATGCGGTAAGTGGGTCCGCCGATCCACAGCGCGTACTTCGGCACTTCGTCGATGAGTACCGGCGCCGCCACGGATGCGGCGTCTCGCTCGAGCGCGCCGTAGAGCCAGGCGTAGCCGTGCACGCGAGCGGGTTCGAGCGACTCGATGAACAGGTCGAGCTGATTCAGATTGTCCTGCGGGTAGTGCGGAAGCAGGAGTGCCCGCACCTCATCGGGGCCCCGGTAGGAGAGCAGTGACTTGCCTGTCGAGGTGAGCCAGGGCGGTTGTATCCGCGGCGTCTGCTTGAGCGTCTGCCCGATGATCGAGGGCCCCGCGTTCTGCATGAGTACGACGACATCGCTGCCCTGGAGCATGTCGAAGCCGGTGGTTTCGCCAGTGGCCTCGGAGAGGTCGGAGAGGATGTCCCGGATAGCGCGGATCGTGCCACCCTCGGTGAGCAGTCCGCCCACGATCGAGAGAGCTCCGATCGAAATGCGTGTGCGCTTGGTGTCCTCGTCGGTGAACAGGATCCCCTCGTCTTCGAGCGTGCTGATGATGCGGAAGCACGAGGCCTTGGGCACCTCAGCCAAGCGCGCGAGTTCGCTGAGGCCGATGCCGTTGGGGTAGGTCGAGACGACGCGGAGCACCTTCACGGCGCGGTTGAGTAGACCGTCGCCCTTCTTCAGGTCTCGATCGCTTGCATGGGGGCTTGAGGTGGCCATTTTTGAACTATATCCCAGAATGCGGTAAATCAAGACGTCGGTTCACTTTCGCCTCGTCCGGTGGCTCCGCGTTCTGCGTCGAACTCCAGGCGAGGGTGAGCAGGGCCTCTGCGATGCGGGCATCCTCCCGGCCGCCGGTGAACCTCAGCGGCACGGATCGAGTGACGATCGTCCTCTCCGATCCGTGCTCGCCGGATCCGCCGGGCTCGTCCGATTCGCGGTCGAGGTCGTCGACGGGATCGACGAGCCACCCGTCGAGCAAGCCGCCCGAACCCCTGGCGCCGTAGAATTCGCGCACCCCGAGCGCCGAGCACTCGACTCCCGCTGCGGCTAGACAGCGATCTGCCCAGCCGCGCACCGGCCTGCCCCCGATGATGGGGGAGACGCCGACGATGGGCGCACGAGCCCCGACCACCGCCTCGCGCACTCCCGGCACCTCGAGTATCGGCGTGATCGACACGATGGGGTTGGACGGCGCGACGATGATGAGGTCGGCCTCCTCGATAGCCGCGATCACGCCCGGGGCCGGTCGCGCGGCGGCGGCTCGCGGATACTCGAAGCGCTCCGGAACGGGGTCCGCTCGGAGGCGTACCCACCATTCCTGAAACGAGAGCGGTCCGTCCGGAAGCCGAACGATTGTGGGTGAATCGTCATCCGTGACCGGAAACACTCGGGCCGAGATGCCGAAGTCGTCGAGGAAGCGCTGGGTGACCCGGCTGAGAGGCATGCCGGAGGCGAGCATCTCGGTACGGATGAGACTGTGGCCGAGATCAAGGTCGCCGAGGTGGAACCACGCCGCTTCGGGGAGATGGCGCTCGATCTGGTTCGCGATCCGCGCGGAGTCCCCCGCCCGGCCCCACCCTCGATCGGCGTCGCCGAGCTCGCCCAGGTGATAGGTCACCGAATCGATATCCGGTGAGACGCGAAGCCCGAGATGGGAGAAGTCGTCACCCACGTTCACGATCGCGGTGAGCTGGAGCGAGGGGTCGGCGGTGCGGCGCCAGGAGTCTATTGCGCGAGCGCATCGGGCCCCGCCGACTCCGCCGGAGAGCAGCACGATTCTCATGAGCTCGCCTCCAGACGAGCTGCGGCGCCACCCGCTCCGCGGTACTCGAACCCCCACGAAGCCGGGGCGTCGCCGAACGGAGCGAAGGGCACGCCCTCCACGTCCCCGTGTTCGCTCGTCCAGGTGAAGGCATCAGCAGACGGGGCCGCATCGGGGTAGCGGAGCGAGAAGGAGAGCCCTCCGTCGGATCGCTCCGTCGCGTCGACGGCCACATCGAGGTGCCGCATGATCGATTCCCTGGTGAGCGTCTCCGCGGTGGTTCCGACTTCGCGCACCGTCCCGTTCTCGAGGAAGCCGATATGGGTGGTGACGTAGCTCGCGATGTCGAGGTTGTGCAGGCTCGCGACGAATGCGGTGCCGTCAGATGCCAGCTCCTTGATCAGCAGCGCGATGTCGCGGATCGCGGACAGGTCGAGGTGATTCGTGGGCTCGTCGAGAATGAGCAGGCGAGAGCCCTGTGCGAGCGCGCGAGCGATGCGCGCCCGCTGGCGCTGCCCTCCGGAGAGCTGGGGGAGTGGAACGGCGATGAGCTGATCGAGACCGCAGCGCTCGATGGCGGATCTCACTGAGTCGGTATCGCTGGGGGTGAACGACTGCAGCAGACCGCGGAAGGGTACCCGGCCGAGCCGTACGTACTCGAAGACGGTGAGCGGCGGCGTCGTGCCCGCCTCCTGGGGCACGATGGCCACAAGCTTCGCCCACTCGGCGCGGGAATGTGCGGCGAGAGGCTTGCCGTTCCAGCTCACTCGCCCGCTGTCCGGGGTGAGATAGCCGGACAGCACGCGCAGCAGCGTGCTCTTTCCGGACCCGTTGCGCCCGAGCAGGCCGAGCACTTCACCGGGTTGCACCTTGAGTGCCGGCGCATCGAGCCCGAATCCGCGATCCCGGGCAAGACGCAGGCGTGTGGTGGTGAGCGTCATGCGCCGACCTCCCGTTTCCGAAGCATGAGCACGGCAAAGATTGCGGCGCCGAGAATGGATGTGGTGATGCCGACCGGCAGCTCTTGGGGCGCGACCACGGTGCGGGAGAAGGTGTCTGCGAGCACCAGCAGGAGCGCGCCGGTGATCGCCGAGAGCACGAGCAGACTGCGCTGCGAGAGGCGCAGGACGCTGCGCACGATGTGCGGGACGATGAGACCGACGAACCCGATGGCTCCTGAGACCGAGACCATGCCGGCCGCGAGCAGTGAGGCGGCGATGAGTACGCCGGCTCGCACGCGTCGAACGTCGAGACCGAGAGAGTGGATTTCCTCATCGCCGAGGAGCAGTATGTCGAGCAGCCGGGCGACGATCACCAGCGCGCCGCCGAAGATCAGGAGGGAACCCGATGCGACTCCGGCGCTTTCCCACGTGACGCTGCTCAGCGATCCGAGCAGCCAGTGCAGCACCTGACGGTAGCTGTCGTTATCGCGGGACAGGAAGATGGTGAGGGAAGTGAAGGCGCTGAAGATGGCCGTGACGGCGACTCCGGCGAGAATCACGCGGGTGGCTTGCGCGTCGCCCCGCATCCTCCCGAGCACGAGCGTCGCGGTCAGCGCGAGCAGGCCGCCCGCGAAGGCCGCGAAGGGGAGGGCCACTGCGAGCCCGCTGAGGATCACGCAGACCGCGCCGAAGGATGCTCCCGAGGAGATGCCGAGCAGATACGGTTCGGCGAGCGGGTTGCGCAGCGCGGTCTGCATCGCGACGCCCGCCATGGCAAGCCCGGCTCCGACGAGCGCTGCGGTGAGCACTCTCGGGATGCGCACCTGGACCAGGATCGTCTCATCGGGCCCCCAGTCGGCGATCGGCGTCGACATCGCCGAGGGGAGTGCGCTCATCGGGATCTGCACGGCTCCGACAAGCGTGCCCAATACGAGTGCGCCGAGCAGCAGGATGACGAGGATCGCGCCGTGCATGAGTGCACTGCGGGTCGAGGCGGCTTCGGAAGGTGCGGAGCCCGTCCGTTCACTCGTCATCGCGCCGGGTGCGCGCGCTGCTCGGCGGATCCTCATCCGCGTCGCGCGATCTCGATTGCGCCGGCGGCGATCGTCTCCACGGCGTCGACGTTGCGCACGCCGGCCTCCGTCGTCGCGAAGTCGACCGAGATGTAGTTCCCCTCTCTGACCGCTCGCATGCTCTGCGCAGCCGGATGCGCTTCGATGCGCTGACGCTTCGCCTCGGCGCTGTTCCAGGGGCTGTTGACGAGGACGATGACATCGGGATCGCTCGAGACGAAGGCCTCCCACGACATGCTCAGCCAGCTCTCCGCCTGATCGCCTGCTGCGTTGTCGAGACCCGCTGCCTCCATGATCATGTTGGGCGTTCCTGTGCCACCGCCCACGAAGGGGGTGTCCTCGCCGGAGCTGTACCAGAGAGCGGTGAGCGGCTCGGCGACGCGCTCGATCCCCGTCAGCTGCTCGCGCTGCTCGGCGATGAGCGATTCCGCGCGCTCGGGAACCTCGAAGATGTCGCCGATCTCGGTGAACATCTCGAAGACATCGTCGAAGGTCACCGCGGCAGGCGTCTCCTCTCCGAAATCGCAGGCAGCGGGTGAGATGTAGCTGCGAATGCCCATCTCCTCGAGCTGGTCGCGGGTTCCCGGCCCCTCGGCCGATAGGTTGGACGCCCAACCTGCAAAGACGAAGTCGGGTTGGACGCTGAGCAGCAGCTCCCGACCGGGAACCTGATCGGAGAGCTCGGTGACGGACCACCCCGCGGGAGCGAGCGATTCGGGCACCGTTCCGTCGAGGAACGCCGAGCCGACGATGCGATCTTCGAGACCGAGCGAGAGAAGCAGTTCGAGCGGTGTCGACTTGATCGTCACGACGCGTTCGGGCGTCGGATCGGTCTCGAGGGTCGTGTCACAGTTCTCCAGCGAACTCGCGGCCTCGGAACCGCTCTGTCTCGCAGGCTCGCCGGGCGCCGCTCCGCCGGCGCAGCCGCCGAGTGCGGCGACGGAGACCAGCGCGAAGATCAAACCTAAACTGAACCGATGGTTTACTTTTTTCAAACCGTGCCGCCAATCATCAACTAAAACGATTATTCATTGATTGTTCAGCAGTGTGCCGAGGCAGTCAACCCCCTGATACTCTGCGAAATATGCCCATGAGGCGGCTGTAGTGAAGGGGTGGCCCGAAAGTGACCCCTCGGTTTATTTTCAGATAAGGCTTGATTTTTTTCCGGACCACGGGTTCACTTATGCGTATACCCACTCGCATCGAGACCACTAGGAGAAGTACATGGAGCTGCAGGTTCGCAAAATCGTTCGCCACGTCGAGGAGCTTCGCGAGGAAAACGGGATCGCGCTCGAGCGGCCTCATCGCATTGCGTACGTGGCTGCCATCATCAAGAATCCGTTCGGCACGGACGGCTACGTCGAAGACCTGGTCTCGATTGCCGACGAGCTCGGAGAGAAGATCGGCGAACTCGTGGGCCCGGCTTGCGTCGAGCTGCTCGACGATGAGGTGGAGGTGTTCGGCAAGGCCGCGCTCGTCGGCATCGCGGGCGAGACCGAGCACGGATCGGCGCTGATCCACAATCTGCGCTTCGGCAATGTCTTCAGGCAGGCGGCCCAGGGCACCGAGCTGCTGCCCGCAGCCGAGAAGACCGGCCTCATCGCGACCCCCATCGACGTGCCGCTCAAGCACAAGACCGACGCGAAGACCCGCTCGCATCATCAGAGCTTCACGCTGCGGATCGAGGACGCGCCGAGGCCCGACGAGATCGTGGTCGCGTGCGTCGCCGGAAACCAGGGTCGCCCGCTCCAGCGGCTGGCGACTTTCGGTGCCGAGGCGCCGGTGGAGATCGGACAGCAGTGACACCCGCGAACCAGCGGCGACAGAACGAGAGGACAGAGGCGTGAACGCAGCAGCGTGGAGCAAGGACGAGGTCGTCGAGGCGGATCGCGAGTACGTGATCCACTCCTGGTCGAAGCAGGGCGGGCTGAATTCCCGGGCCATCGCCGGCGCACAGGGATCGTGGTTCTGGGATTACGACGGCAACAAGTTTCTCGACTTCCAATCGCAGTTGGTGAACAGCAATCTCGGTCACCAGCACCCGAAACTCGTCGCCGCGATCCAGGAGCAGGCGGGAAAGCTCTGCTACATCGGCCCGAACTTCGCGGAGGAGTCGCGTGCGCGCCTCGCCCAGAAGCTCGCCGAGATCACCCCGGGCGACCTCAAGATGAGCTTCTTCACCACCGGAGGCGCGGCGGCGAACGAGAATGCGCTGCGTCTCGCCCGTCACGTCACCGGCCGCAGCAAGGTCGTCGCACGCTACCGCTCCTACCACGGGGCGACGGCCGGTGCGATCTCCGTGACCGGTGATCCCCGCCGCTGGCAAGCCGAGCCGGGGATCTCGGGCGTCGTGCGCATGCTCGACCCCTACTCCTACCGCTACCCGGATCGGGGCGAGGGTTCGGCCGTCTACGAGGGCGGGCCGCATCTCGAGGAGATTCTGCAGTACGAAGACCCCTACAGCGTTGCGGCGGTGATCCTCGAACCGGTCACCGGCACCAACGGCCTAATCTATCCCGGGGAGAACTATCTCCGATCCATCCGCGAGGTGTGCGACAAGTACGGGATCATCCTCATCTTCGACGAGGTCATGGCCGGCTTCGGTCGCACGGGAGAACTCTTCGCCTGCAACCACTGGGGAGTCGTGCCCGACATCCTCATCACGGCGAAGGGCTTGAACTCCGGGTACGTACCGCTCGGCGCGATGACCGTGTCGGCGAAGATCTCGGACTGGTTGCAGAACAACAAGTTCTGGGGCGGCCTCACCTATGCGGGCCATCCCCTCGCGTGCGCCTCGGCCCTCGCCTCGCTGCAGATCATGGAGGAGGAGGACATCGTGGCGAACTCGAAGCGCCAGGGCGAACGTCTCGGCGCGGGGCTCGCCGAGCTCGCGAAGCGGCACGAGTCGATCGGAGACATTCGCGGGCGCGGACTGTTCTACGGCCTCGAGCTGGTGCGCAACCGTGAGACGCGCGAGCCGCTCGTGCCCTTCAACGCGGTCGGCGAGGCCGCGGCCCCGATGCAGCGGATCGTGAAGGCGGGCATGCAGAAGGGGCTCTACCTCTCCGCGAACTTCAACGTCATGCGTCTCACCCCTCCGCTCGTCATCAAGGATGACGAGATCGATTTCGCTCTCGAGGTGCTCGACGATGTGCTCACGCTCGCGGATGAGGAAGTGACGCCATGACCGGCGGGGCGCCGGGGCACCGCACGATCCTCATCTCGGGCGGCACCGTGGTGAATGCCGAGGGCTTCGTCCGCGCCGATGTGCTCATCTCCGGTGAGCGCATCGTCGGGATCGGTGTCGACCAGGGCTGGCAGGCGGATGAGGTGATCGATGCGACGGGGAAGTACATCATGCCCGGCGGGATCGATGCCCATACCCACCTCGAGTACCCGATCGACGGCTTCACCACGCGCACCTCCGATGATTTCGCCACCGGTTCGGTAGCGGCGGCCTTCGGCGGGACGACGATGTTCATCGACTTCGTGAAGAAGCACCCCGAGCAGTCGCTGTTCGAGACCTTCGTGGATCGTCGGGCAACCGCCGAGCAGAAGAGCATCATCGACTTCGGTCTGCACGCGATCGTGCCCCCGCTCGCGCAGCAGCCGGATGTGCACGAGGACCTGCGCCGCCTGCACGCGACGCAGGGCGTGAGCAGCTGGAAGTTCTTCATGGCCTACCCCGGCACTCAGATGGTGGAGGACGACGAACTCCTCGCGGGCATGGACCTCGCGCGCGCACTCGGCGCCCTGCCCATGGTGCACGCCGAGAACGGGCACATGATCAACCGGGCCGTGCAGCGCCTGCTGGACGACGGCAACACCGCCGAGGTGTTCCACGCCGAGGCTCACGGCCACGCCTCCGAGGCCGAGGCCGTGCACCGGGCGATCGTGCTCGCAGAGGAAGTGGGTACGCCGCTCTACGTGGTGCACGTGTCGAGTCGGCTCGCTGCGGCGGAGATCGCGAGCGCGCGGTCCGAGGGCCTGGAGATCTGGGGCGAGACCTGCCCGCAATACCTGCTCACCGCCCGCGAGGACTACGAGCATCTCGGGGATGAAGCCGCAGGCTACATCTGCTCGCCTCCGATTCGAGAGCGGGAGAACCAGGACGACCTGTGGCGCTACCTCTGCGCCGACGGCCTGTCGACGCTCGCGACCGACCACGCGGCATTCTGCATGCATCAGACCGAGGATCTGCCCCCGCAGAAACTGCGATCTCCCGGGTACTTCCCGAAGACCCCGAACGGTGTCCCGGGCCTCGAAGATCGCCTCATGGTGGTCTGGGAAGCGGGTGTCGCGAGCGGTCGCATGGATATGTGCCGCTTCGTCGAGGTGACCTCAGCCCGACCCGCGAAGCTCTTCGGGCTCTACCCGCAGAAAGGCACCGTCTCCGTCGGCGCCGATGCCGACCTCATCGTCTGGGATCCCGCAGCGGATCACGTGATCACCTCGGACGGATCGCACTCCCGCACCGACTACAACCTGTACGAAGGCATGCGCGTCACAGGCCTGCCCGTCACGGTACTCAGTCGAGGCCGGATCCTGATCCGCGATCGTGAGCTCCAGCCCGAAGCGCGGCAGACGCGCGGACGGTATCTCGAGCGAGGCCCGGCGCAACTCTACTGACCCCTACGTTTCTCAGTGCTCGCACTGAACCCTGGACGCGAGTCGGCGTCCACCAGAGAAAGGCACAGCATGAAAATCCCACTTGGCATCCACGTCGGCGACCGTATGACGCTCCCCGAGACCTGGGAGGTCGCGGAGTACACCGACGCGAAGGGCTTCGACTCGTTCTGGGTCGCCGAGGGCCGCATGGCTCGAGACGGCATCGTTCCCGCAGCGATCGCGGCGGCGCGCACCAAGCAGATCCGCATCGGCACCGGCGTCGTGAACAACAAGAGCCGCAACGTGGCGCTCATGGGCGTGACCTTCAAAACGCTCGACGAGGTGGCACCCGGACGTGCGATCCTCGGCATCGGCGCGTGGTGGGAGCCGCTCGCGACGAAGCTCGGGTCCCCGATCCGCAAACCCGTCGCTTCGATGCGCGAGTACATCACCATTCTCAAGCAGCTCTTCAACAATGAGACCGTGACCTTCGACGGCGAGTTCTACAGCGTCGACGGCATTCGCTTCGACAGCATGTACCGCGAGAACACCGAGGTGCCGGTGCCGGTCTACGTCGGTGCCGTCGGTCCGCGCATGCTCGAGCTCTCGGGAGAGATCGCCGACGGCGTGCACATGGACTTCCTCCTGCCGCCCTCCTACCTCGTGGGAGCCAAGCAGGCCATTGACGCGGGCATCGCGAAGCGCACGGACGGCAAGACCGAAATCGATCTCACCCAGATCATCGCCTGCAGCGTGGACGACAAGGATCCGCAAGAGGCCATCGACGCGTGCAAGGCCTTCCTCACGCTCTACCTCATGCAGCAGCCGCACATTGCAGCGCACTCGGGCGTCGAGCCCGAGCTGGTCGAGCGCATTCAGGAAATCGCCGGTTGGCCCGCGACGAAGGCGGACATCAAGCGGGCGATGCAGCTGGTGCCCAACGAGCTCGTGCAGAACGTCACCGCGTGCGGCTCAACCGACACGGTGGTGCAGAAGCTGCTCGAGTACCGCGAGGCCGGAGTGCGCGTTCCGGTGATCTCGACTCACGGCGATCACCACCAGACCCTCGTGAACATCACCGAAGCGCTCTCCTAGGAGGTACTCATGACGATCGCGATCGTAGGGGGCACCGGCCCTCAGGGAAGCGGAATCGGGTTGCGTCTCGCGCTGGCGGGCGAGGAGGTCATCCTCGGCTCGCGCGACGCGGCCAAAGCCCAGGCGGAGGCGGATCGCCTCACCGCGGAGCACTCGCCGGAGGGGCGCCTGTCAGGCGCGGGCAACGCCGAGGCGGCGGAACGGGCGGAGACGGTGATTCTCGCCGTACCCTACCGGGGTCACGACGAACTCGTGACCGCGCTCGCCCCCGTGCTCGCGGGCAAGCTCGTCATCAGCTGCGTGAATCCGCTGTCATTCGACAAGCTCGGACCCGTCGGCGCCGAGATCCCGGACAAGAGCGCGGCCGAGGAGGCGGCGCGGATCCTTCCGGAGAGCACTCTGGCCGGAGCCTTCCATCACCTCTCCGCCGTCACCCTGCACCGGGTCGACCATGATCTCAGCCACGAGGACGTCCTCGTGTGCGGCGACGATACCGCCGCGAAAACCGAGGTCATGAGGCTGGCTGAGAAGGTCACCGGCGGCCGTGGGATCGACGTCGGAGCACTGCGTCTCGCAAGGCACCTCGAACCGTTCACCGCGGTGCTCATCTCGGTGAACAAGAGATACAAGACCAACGCCAGCGTCTCACTGACCGGAATACGGAAGGACTGAACATGAAACTTGCGGCACTTCAGTTGCGCGCCACCGGAGATCGCGACGAGACGATCCGGCGAGCGGCAGAGCTCATCGACGAAGCGGCGGCTCGGGGAGCGCGGGTGGTGCTCATGCCCGAGTTCTTCGCCATTCCCTTCGTCCAGCCCGAGCCCGACCCCGGCTACGTGAAATGGGCCGAGCCGGTGGGTGGCCCGTCGAACGAGATGTGCGCGCGCAAGTCGGCGGAGCACGGCATCACGATCGTCTCCTCCTTCTTCGAGGGCACGAACGTTCCCGGCATCTACCACAACACCTCGGTCACCTTCGTGCGCGGCGAGGCCCGCCAGGTCTATCGCAAGTCGCACCTGCCCTTCTCCAACGGCTTCCCGGAGAAGTTCTACTTCCGGCCCGGCCAGGAGCCGCCGTCGGTCGTCGATGCGGGCGACGTGAAGCTCGGCACCATCATCTGCTACGAACGGCACTTCCCTGAGCTCTCGAGAACGGTCGCCCTCGACGGCGGCGAGGTGCTCTGCGTGCCGGTCGCGTCGGCTTCGGCGCCGATGAAGGAGGTGTTCCAGCTCGAACTGCGAGCCCACGCCGCCTTCAACCAGTTCTTCGTGATCTGCTCGAATCGTGTGGGGCTGGAGGGAAGCAAGGACTACTTCGGTCTGAGCGCCGTATACGGCCCCGACGGCACCGTGCTCGCGCAGGTGCCCGATGGTGAGGAGGGTGTCGCGGTCGCCGAGGCCGATGTCGAGGGCATGCGCGCCTCGCGCATGCGACGCCCCTTCTTCCGCGATCGTCGCCCCGAGCTGTACGGCGCGATAATCGAAGAGCGAACAGAGGGAGCGAAATGATGAAGACGCAAGCGGCGGCGATGCTCGAAGCCGGAAATGACTGGCAGATCGTGGAACTCGATCTGCAAGAGCCGCGGGCCGGAGAGGTGCTCGTCGAATTCACGCACGCCGGGCTCTGCTTCTCCGACGAGCATCTGCGGCACGGCGGTCTCGGCGACATTCCCGTCATCGGCGGCCATGAGGGGGCCGGTATCGTTCGCGGTCTCGGCGACGGCGTGACGAGCGTGCAGCTCGGGGATCACGTCGCGGCCTCGTTCATCCCGACCTGCGGCAAGTGCTACTGGTGCTCGAACGGGCGCGCGAACCTCTGCGCCGAGGCGGCGAACAGCCCGGGCCAGGCGGATCCCGACAGTTTCCGGTTCTCGCTCGACGGGGACGCGATCCCCGCCAACTGCGGGCTCGGAACCTTCGCCCGCTACGCGGTCGTATCCGAGAACTCGCTGATCCGCGTGGATCCGGAGATCCCTCTCGCGGCGGTCGCCGTGGCGAGTTGCGGTGTGCTCACCGGCTGGGGCGCCGCAGTGCACGCCGCGAAGGTGCAGCCCGGCTCCGTGGTGCTGGTCCTCGGGGCCGGCGGTGTCGGCGTGAACGCGATCCAGGGCGCGAAGCTCGCCGGGGCTCGCGAGATCGTCATCGTCGACACCAACCCGACGAAGCTCGAGTTCGCCGAACAGTTCGGGGCGACCCGCATGTTCACCTCGATGGACGACGCGAAGGCCTTCCTCCTCGAGGCGAACCCCGAGGTCGCCGGAGCCGATTACGTCATCGTGGCGACCGGCAACACGACGGCCGGGATTGTCGGCGCGGCCTACGACGTGCTCGGAACTCGGGGCACCCTGGTGCTCGCCGGGATGTCGCAGGATGTGAACGACAAGAACGTGCAGCTTCCGGGCACCCAGATGATCTTCCGCGAGCAGACCGTGAAGGGCACCATCTACGGCTCCTGCAATCCCCGCAGGGACGTGCCGATGATCATGGATCTGTACCAGCGCGGGCTCATCAAGCTGGATGAGCTCGTGTCGCAGACCTACACGCTCGAGGACATCGAGCAGGGTTTCTCCGACCTGAAATCCGGAGTGAACCTGCGCGGAGTGGTCGAGCATGCGCCGATCGACGCGCAGCGAGCAGAGAGTTGAGACTGAAAGATGCATAAACAGACACTCTTCATCGGCGGCAAATGGCAGGACGCCGCCGATCGGGAACGATTCTCCGTGCACGACTCGAACACCGAGCAGGTCTTCGGCTCCTTCCCCCTCGCCACCGAGAGCGACATCGATGCGGCGGTCGCCGCCGCACGAGGCTCGCTCGATGACGCCGGGAGCTGGGGCGGGTACTCCGCATATCAGCGCGCAGCGGTGATGCGCAGATTCGCCGACGCCATCGAGCGCCGCCGGGAGGAGGTCGGCCAGCTCATCAGTCGCGAGGTCGGCACCCCCATCGCGCGCTCGACCTACAGCAACGCCGACACGGCCGCGTCGCTTCTGCGCTTCTACGCGAGCGTCATCGAGGACACCTCGATCGAGGATCTCCGGCCCGCCGCGACCGGATACTCGATCGTTCGTCGCGAGGCCATCGGCGTGGTGGGCATGATCGCTCCGTGGAACTATCCACTGAGCACGCTCTTCTTCAAACTCGCCCCTGCGCTGGCTGCCGGCTGCACCGCCGTCATCAAGCCTGCGAGCTTCACCGCGCTCGATTCGTACATCATCGCCGAAGCGGTGATCGAGGCGGACATGCCGCCCGGCGTCATCAACATCGTCCCCTGCTCGCGCGATACGGGCGACTACCTCGTCGCGCACCCCGGGATCCAGAAGATCGCGTTCACGGGGTCGACCCCGGTCGGGCGGAAGATCGGCCGCACCTGCGGCGAGACCCTCAAGCCCGTGACGCTCGAGCTCGGAGGCAAATCGGCCGCGCTGCTTCTCGAGGACGTGCCGCTCGAAACCTTCATCTCTGATCTCGCCGACCTCAGCTTCTCGAACAACGGTCAGACCTGCACGAACAATTCGCGTCTCATCGTGCCGGAATCCCGCTACGACGAGATCGTCGACGCGATCGCGACGGAAGTCGCTTCGTGGCGAGTGGGGGATTCGCTCGACCCGGCGGTCGAGATAGGTCCCGTGGTGAGCGCGGCCCATCAGCAGTCGCTCGAGAACTACTACGAGATCGCGAAGCGCGAGGGCGGCCGTGCGATCGTCGGAGGATCTCCGCTGGACCGAACCGGGTTCTTCGTGGCGCCATCGGTATTCGCCGACGTGACGCCCGAGATGACGCTGTTCCGCGAGGAGCTCTTCGGCCCCGCCATCTCCATCACCCGGTACAGCGGAGACCCGGACGAGGGGGTTCGGCTCGTGAACGATTCGGAGTACGGTCTGTCGGGCGCCGTGTACACGGCGGACGAGACAGTCGGCCTTGAACTCGCTCGGAGGCTCGAAACGGGGACAGTGTGCTTCAACATGTACAACTTCGACATCGGGGCTCCCTTCGGGGGCAGGAAGAACTCGGGCATCGGCTTCGAGCTCGGTGCCGAGGCGATCATGGCCTACCTGCACTTCAAGACGATCTTCGCTCCGACCGTCCCGGCCGGTTTCTGATGCGCGTCCGAGCCGGACGGCACGAGGCTCTCGGCGAGGCGTGGTGATGCCCCGGCCGCTGCTGATCCACCCGGTCGAGGGTCTTCCCGAGTTCGCGCCGGGCATGTCGATCGCGGCAGAGATCGTGAGAGCTCTCGACGGGTGCGAGCAGCTCTCCGGTCTCTGCGACGGCGATGTGCTCGTCGTGACGAGCAAGATCGTCTCCAAGGTCGAGGATCGATTCCTGCCGGCTTCGGAGAAAGCCGCCGCGATCGCGGCCGAGACGGTGAGGGTGGTGGCGAAGCTGCCCGGCTCGGGCGCTTCGGCGATCGTCGAGAACCGCCTCGGTCTCGTCATGGCGGCTGCGGGCATCGACGAGAGCAACGTCGCGGGCGAGCGTCTGCTGCTGCTGCCCGAGGACCCGGATCGCTCTGCCGCACGCATCGCGGAGGAGCTCGAAGGACTCACGGGCAGGATTGTCGGCGTTGTCGTCAGCGATACCGCGGGCCGGGCGTGGCGCATCGGGCAGACCGATATGGCGATCGGCGCGGCTCGGGTGCAGATGATCGACGATGTGCGAGGCGGAGTCGATGCGAACGGGAAACCGCTCGTCGTGACGCAGCGCTGCGTCGGGGATGAGATGGCCGCAGCCGCGGATCTCGTCAAGGGGAAGGCTTCGAATCTCCCGGTGGCGGTCATTCGTGGGCTCTCCCAGCACGTCGGTGTGCGGTTCGTCGAAGGAGCGCGTTCGATCGTTCGCGCTCCGGAGGAAGATCTCTTCCGCATGGGTGCGAACGAGGCGATCGCGGAGGGAGAACGTCGCGCGCGGGCAGTGCGCGACGTGTGATGCGCGATGGGCGGCGGGGGGAGCTGGCGGGCGGTGGTGCCCCTGCGCGCGTTCGAGCAGGGGAAGACCCGCCTGCGCAGCTCCGGCCACGATCCGGCGGTGACCGAGCTCGCCCGGCTGCTCGCGCTGCGGACGATAGCCGTGCTCGAGTCGGTGCCGGAGATCTCCTCGGTGCTCGTCGTCACCGATGAGACGGGCGAATCCTTCGCGGCGTCGACGAAGACGTCGGTGCTGCGCGAGTCGCGGCCTGCGGGGCTCAACACCGCAGTCGAACGGGGGCTTCTCGAGCTGGGATACGGCGCGAGGAGGGCGTCCGCGGATCCGGTGAGGATCCTCGTGCTCCACGCCGATCTTCCGCTCGTCGAACGGGGAGAGGTCTCGGACGCCCTGCTCGCAGTCGAGGAGCTCGGAGCGGATGCGTTCGTCGCCGACGAATCCGGTGCGGGCACCACCGCGCTCGCGTTCTTCGGCGGCGCATTCCGCGCCCCGAGATTCGGCCCGGGCTCCGCGCTGCTGCATCGACTCCATGGATTCGCCTCGCTGGATCTTCCGCGCGAGCACGGGATGCGACGCGATCTCGATACCTGGGAACAGGTTTCGACCTACCTGCGCTCGCCACAGCAGGCGGCGGTCGGCGAGCTGCTCGCGAGAGCCGAGCGGAGCGCTCTCGCTCACGAAACACGCTCCGAGGCGTCTCCGGCGCACCTCGAACTCAGCAGCCGATCCTAAGTGAACCGATAGTTCTGTTCTCTTGGGTGGCGCCGTGTTTCGGTCTTGTTACTAATGAATAAAAGATATTCCGTTGCGCCGACAAAGGCGCTATTGTAAACAGAACCAACGGTTCAACTACGGGAGTTGTAATGACGCAATCAGTTACGCAGACGATGTCTGTGTCGCTTGAGCAGGGAAAACCCCGCAGCTCCGCTGCCGGGCTGCGGAGAGCATTGAGACCGATCTACCGTTTCGTTTTGATCACACTCGGTGTGCTCATCGGCTTCTCACTGCTCTGGGAGGGCTACAAGGCCCTCGGGCAGCTGACCGGAGATCGGATTCCGTTCACCGGTATCCCGCTTCCGATCTCTTCGAGTGATGCGGCAATGCCGCACATCTCCACGATCATCGGAGCGCTCTTCGCGCCCGTGTCCGGCGCCGGCAGCGCCACGCTGCTGAGCTATCTTCTCACCGAGCTCTCCGTGACGCTCCGCGAGTCCGCTATCGGCGTCCTCATCGCCACGGTCATCGGATGCCTGCTCGCCGTGGTGCTGCGAGAGGTGAAGATCATCGAGCGGGGCGTCCTGCCCTGGCTGGTGATCTCCCAGACGATCCCCCTGGTCGCCCTCGCTCCGATCATCGTCGTCTGGATGGGGTCCGCGGGTCTCCCGAGCTGGGTGGCGGTCTCCGTCATCGCGGCCTATCTCTCCTTCTTCCCGATCGTCATCAACATGATCACCGGACTGAACAGTCCCGATCCGGTGCAGGTGGAGCTCATGCGATCGGTCTCCGCGTCGCGGACCCAGGTGCTCTGGTGGCTCCGATTCCCATCGGCACTACCGTATCTGTTCATCGGCCTGAGGCTCGCGGCGATCTCCTCGGTCGTCGGCGCGATCGTCGGCGAGCTCTCTGCGGGAACGGGCCTCGGCATCGGCCGGGCGATCCTCACGGCCGCCTATTACTTCACCAACGCACCCGAGAATCTCTTCGCTGCGGTTCTCGTCGCATCGCTCGGAGGCATTCTCTTCGTGCAGATCGTCGCATTGATCGAGTTCATTGTATTGAGGAAGAGGAACACGAATGGCTAGCGCAATCTCCATCCAGAACGTCAGCAAGACGTTCCACGTATCGGGAAAAACGATCCCCGCGCTTTCGGACGTCAGTCTCGACATCGAGCAGGGCGCCTTCGTCTCACTGCTCGGACCCTCGGGGTGCGGCAAGAGCACGCTGCTGCGCGTGATCGGCGACCTCCTCGACGGTGACGAGGGATCGGTGCAGGTTCTCGGCAAGGAAGCCAGGAGGAGCCGAAAGGATCGCGATTACGGCATGGTATTCCAGCAGCCGGGTCTCATGGATTGGCGCACGATTCAGAAGAACGTCGAACTGCCGATGCAGGTGGCGGGAGTGGGGAAGGCCGAGCGCGCGGCGCGGGCGAAGGATCTGCTCAAGCTCGTGCGTCTCGACGGCTTCGAAGAGCACCGGCCGAGGCAGCTCTCGGGCGGCATGCAGCAGCGGGCCGCCATTGCGCGCGCGCTCTCGTTCGAGCCGAAGATCCTGCTCATGGACGAGCCCCTCGGCGCCCTCGACGAGATGAACCGCGAGCACATGCAGCGAGAGCTGCTCCGCATCTGGCGGGAGACCAGCACCACCATCGTCTTCGTCACCCACAGTGTGTCGGAAGCGACGTTCCTCTCCACCGAGGTGGTCGTGATGTCGCCCCGACCCGGCCGCATCGCGACGCGGATTCCGATCGATCTCCCCTTCCCTCGCACCGACGATACCCGTTCGACCGAGAGGTTCTACGAGGTCGAAACCCAGGTGCGCGAGGCGCTCCACGCAGTGCTCGAGCCGACGGTTACGGGTGTGTGATGAGCACCGCAACTCAAGTCATCGGCCTCAGGCCGACCTCGCGTGGACGCGCGCGTCCGGGAAAGTTCGTCTCCACCATCGCACCGCCCCTCGTCGTCGGAGTCATCGTGCTGCTCGGGTGGGAGCTGATCGTTCGACTGGCCGAGATCCCGCAGTTCATCCTTCCTGCGCCGAGCGTGATCTTCGCGCGGTTCGTGAGCGATTTCGGCATCATCATCTCCGCGTCCCGGGTAACCGCCATCGCGGTGGTCGGCGGCATTCTGCTCGGCTCGGTGCTCGCGGTGATCACCGCGTTCATCGTGAGCATCTTCGAGCGATCCTCCAAGGTCGTGCTCGTGATCGTGTCGGTGATCAGCTGTGCTCCGATCGTGGCTCTCGCCCCGATCTTCAACGCCTGGTTCGGTGCGACCAACCTCTTCTCGAAGATCGCGATCGCCGCGATCATGGTCTTCTTCCCCGTCATGGTGAACACGACGAGCGGTCTGCTCTCGGTGAATCCGCTGCACGCGGAGCTCATGCAGTCGCTCGGAGCGAGCCGCTGGCAGACCCTGCTCTTCGTGCGGATCCCCGGCGCCCTTCCCTCGCTCGTGGACGGGCTGAAGGTCGGTGCGTCGCTCGCGGTCATCGGCATCATCGTGGCTGAGTACTTCGGCGGCACCGCGAACGCCCTCGGTGTGATGATCGCGAACTCCGCCGCCATCTCCCAGTTCGCGCTGACGTGGGCGGCGGTCTTCGCCGCGAGTGCGCTCGGCATCCTCGTCTATCTCGGAGTGCTGCTCCTCGAGCGCCTCATCATCCCCTGGAAATCCTCCCAATGATTCGACACACACACTCAATGCAGTTCCCTCTGTGAAAGGACTCTCTTATGAAGTTCACGAATGGGCTCAGAACGCTCACCACCATGGGCGCGGTCGCCGCGCTCGCCATCGGACTCGCTGGTTGCAGCGGGATGTCGGATACGGGCTCGGGCGGGCAGTCCAAGCCCGCCAACGAGAACTGCGAGAGCGTGGACAAGGTCACGGTCGTGCTGCAGTGGCTGACCCAGGCTCAGTTCGCCGGCTACTTCGCCGCCGATGACAAGGGCTACTACGCGGATCAGTGCCTCGAAGTCACCATCCAGGAGGGCGGCACGAACGTCGTCCCGAACCAGGTGGTCGCCTCGGGCAACGCCGAGTTCGGTGTCAGCCTGCTGCCGCGCAGCCTGGCGTCGCGCGAGGAGGGCGCGGACATCAAGCTCATCAGCCAGATCTACCAGAACAACAGCTACCTGCAGGTCGCCTGGGCGGATTCCGGGTTCACCGAGCTCGCCGATCTCAAGGGCACGACCCTCGGCGCCTGGGGCGGCGGAAACGACCTCACCCTCCGCGCCGCGCTCGCGGGGTCGGGCATCAACATGGACACCGACGTCAATGTGGTGCAGCAGCCGTTCGACATGTCCCTGCTTCTGAACCGTGAAGCGGATTCGGTGCAGGCCCTGACCATCAACGAGTACGCGCAGCTGCTCGAGACGGTGAATCCCGAGACCGGTGAGCTCTACACCGAGGACGACTTCACCATGTTCAACCTGCAGGAGCTCGGCTACAACACCCTCGCCGACGGAGTGTACGCCCAGGGCGCCTGGCTCGAGGACGAGGCGAATCAGGACATCGCGGCCCGGTTCCTGGCTGCGAGCTACGAGGGTTGGGCCTTCTGCCGCGACAACGCGCAGGAGTGCGTCGACATCGTGCTCCAGCGGGGCAGTGCGCTGGGTGCGACGCACCAGCTCTGGATGATGAACGAGGTGAACAAGCTGATCTGGACCGACAACGGTACGCCGATCGGCACCGTGAACCCCGAGGACTTCGAGCGCACCGTGGAGATCGCGATCGACGGCGGCACGTTGAAGAACCCGGCGAGCGAGAGCGACGTGGTCGACAGCTCAGCCCATGATGCCGCGCTCAAGTTGCTCGCCGACACCGACGTCGACGTCATCGGGGCAGGGTTCAAGCCGATCAAGGTCACCCTCACCGAGGGTGGCAAGTAGCAGTAATCAATCCGAGTCCGGCAGCCCATCGGCTGCCGGACTCGGAAGGGAGGACGACCCATGAGTCAGCGTCGAGCGTCGACCGGGATCACTGTCGCGTGCGCGCAGATGGATCCCGAGCTCGGAGACATCGAGGGCAACATCGATCGCACCGAGCGGGGCATTCGCGAGGCGGCTGCTCGCGGTGCCGAGCTGGTCGTGCTCCCCGAGTGCGCAAGCGGAGGCTGGGCCTTCGCTGACAGAGGCGAGTCGGAGCGGGCGGCGCAGCCGCTCGTCGGCGGCCCGACGATCACGGCGTGGCAGAAGCTGTCGGCCGAACTCGGCATCTGGGTCTGCGGTGGGTTCGGGGAATCCACCGCAGACGGCGCCCTCTACAACAGCTCGGTACTCATCGCCCCGGACGGGGTGAAGAGCCTGTACCGGAAGGTGCACCTCTGGAACACCGAGAACCTCGCCTTCGATTCCGGCGATCTCGGCTATCCGGTTGTGGAGACGCCCTTCGGTCGCGTCGGTATGCTCATCTGCTACGACGCCTGGATTCCCGAGAGCTTCCGGAGTCTCGCGGTGCAGGGCGCCGACCTCGCGCTCGCGCCGAGCGACTGGGTTCCGAACCCCCACCAGCCCGCCGACATGCCGCCGCTCGCCCACGTCATGGTCACCGCAGGGGCGCACAGCAATCAGATGTACGTCGCCGCTTCGAGCCGGTTCGGAGTGGAGCGCGGGCAGGAATTCATCGGCCGGAGCGCGATCGCCGATCACACGGGGTGGCTCCTCGCAACGGCCGGCGATGCGGAAGAGGTCATCACCGCGAGCATCGATCCCGTCGGCTCGCGGGAGCAGCGGCGCAACGATCCGTTCAACCGTCCGCTCGGGGATCGCAGGATCTCCCAGTACTCCCTCGGCGAGGTCGAGACCGGTCTCGCCTGACCAGCCCCCGAGCTCTTGCCGCGACACCGGGGCTGACGCGCGGCGCTATGTCGAGGCCGATGGTTCAGAGTCGGGAGAAGAAACCTCTCTGGTGTCCCGTGAGCCGCTCACCCCCGATCAGAACAGAGCTCGAGAGCCGAGCACGCGCAGCTCGGCTCACCAAGAGCTGAGACATCCTCCCTGCTCGCGATCATGTCGGAGTGTGCGCCCGGTGCGTCTTCGGATGCTCGCCCGTCTTCGCTCCGGCGATCGAGCCCGGGGCGGGGCGGAAGGTCTTGCGGTACTCACCCGGGCTGACGCCCACGGACTGCCCGAACTGCGCGCGGAAGTTGCTCGTGGAGGAGAAGCCGCACTGGGCGGCGATGCGGTCGATGGTGTGATCGGTGGTTTCGAGAAGTTCCTGCGCGTGGCGCAGTCGCACCCCGGTCACCCACTGCATGGGAGACTGCCCGGTTTCGTCCGTGAAATGTCGCGCCAGCGTGCGCGTGCTCAATCCCGCGACTCGGGCGACATCGGTGAGCGTGAGATCCTCGTGGGCATGATGCTCGATCCAGGCGAGCACGGGCTCCAGGGTTGCGGTCTGGTAACTGGGGCGGTTGCGGAGAATGTATTGCGCCTGCCCGCCGGAGCGGTGCAAGGGGGCGACTGCCAGACGGGCGGCATCCGCCGCAACAGCCATGCCGTAGTCCTGCTGCACGATGTGCAGACACAGGTCGATGCCCGACGATGCGCCCGCTGATGTGATTGTCGGCGTACAGCAGATCGGGCAGCAGCTTGACCGCGGGGAATCGTTTGGCGAACCAATCCGCCCCGAGCCAGTGCGTGGTTGCTTCCAAGCCGTCGAGCAGTCCCGTCTCCGCCAGCGTGAACGCGCCGACGCAGATCGAAGCGATCTTCGTCCTGCGTTCATGCGCGCGGCGAAGCGCTGCCAGCACCTCCGGTGGGGACGGTGGTGCAGGATCATTGCGCCGGGGCACGACGATCAGATCAGCCCGATCTAGCGCGTCGAGTCCATGATCCACTCGGAGTGTCATGGCGCCCGCAGCAACCTCACCCGCGTGACCTGCGACGATGACCCGGTAGCCCGGCCTTCCGTCGGGTAGTCGAACGCGTCCGAACGTCTCCACGGGGATGGCCATATCGTACGCAATGGCATCTGGAAGCGCGAGCACGGCGACGGTGTACATTCCAGCATCCTAGGGCCGATAGGTGTTGGCGAGATGCAGGCGATAGCTGTCTAAATTGCCGCTGTGGGGCGCGGTGTCGGCGGGAAGACTGGAACCAGCACTGTTCAAGACCGATGTCAGCGAGGTACGTGTCCCCATGTCCACGATTCATGCACAGTTCGTGCTCTTCGACGGATTCGATCCACTCGATGTGCTCCTTCCGCTCGAGGCGTTCTCAGCCGCAAACGACTTCCTGGGTGGGCCGATAACGATCGAACTCGTCAGTGTGGACGGGGCCGGCGCTGTGCGATCAGGCGTCGCCGGCATCTCGCTCACCGCGACGCGGACACTCGATCCTGACGCTCCGGGATACGTGTTCGTGCCCGGAGTTGCAGGACCGGTCGACGGCGACCCGGATGCGGGAGACGAAACAATCCCTGTGCTCCTCGGGAAGTTCGCCGGAAGCGACGCCATGTCGCTCGTGGCACGAGCACTCGCTCACCCGAGCATCACCGTCGTCGCGCACTGCGGAGGATCTCTCGCGCTCGCGATGGCCGGCCTCATCGAAGGCCGTGCCGCCACAACTCATGTGCTGGGTCTCGATTTGCTCGACGCCACGGGTTCAGAGGTCGTGCGCGCGCGTGTCGTCGACGATGGCGACCTCGTCACCGGTGGCGGGGTCACCTCCGGCATCGATGTAGCGCTCTATCTGCTCGAGCGCGACTTCGGGGCCCCAGCTGCGCTCGCCGTCGAGGAACTCTTCGAATACGAACGTCGCGGCACCCCGTGGAAATCAGCCCAGCGAACCGCTGCCTGACCCCCATCTACTGAACGGAACACGCATGAATACGATCATTGGCTCCTGGCACCTGCGTATGAAGACGCCCCTCGGCACCATCGAGGCCGATTACCAGTTCGCAGAGACCGACGGAGAGCTCGTGGGCACCGCTGCGGAAGAAGACCACGACCTTGCCGCCCCGCGCATACCCGGGCTGGCCGTAGTAGAGCTTCGGCGCCAGGTCGGGGGCCCCCGACGCGACGATCGAGTGCACCCGCTGCGCCATCTGCCGGTCGCCGTCGGGCATCTGCTCGATCTTGGCGAGCAGCTCCGCCTCCTCGGCTGCAGCCTTCTTCGCGCCCTTCTCGCGTTTGGCCTCGGCCCTCAACTCGGCGGCCCGCTCTTTCATCGCGGCCCGCTCCTGCGCCGAGAACCCGGCCTTCTCCTTCTCAGCCATCTTCCGCCCTCATTCCTCGCGTCGATTCGTGTTCGGCCCAGGCTAACCGGCGGGCCGATGGGGGCACTTCTCGATTCCTGATCGAGATGCGGTGCTCGGCGTCCCGCGCAGCGCGGTGCCCCTCGCGGCCGAGGCGTCACGGTGCGATGACGAAGCGCTGCTCCTCCTCGTTCCAGCCGGTCCAGTCCCCGAAGTAGAGGATCGTGGTCTCCTCCTCTTCCTCGTCCTCGGGGATGTCGGCTCCGGGGTCCGGCTCGGCGGCGACGCTCGGATCCGCAGGCCGGTCGCCCGATCCCGGCTCCGAACCCACGGTGCGGCCGTCCGCGCCGGACGTCCCCGAGCCGGTTCGAGCGGGCGACTCGTCGACCTCAACGGGCGCGGGGCCCGGCGCCGGCCCGAGGGGTGCCGGGTCGATCGTGGCGGTGATCGAGAACGAGGCGACCACGGTCGCGGAGGTGGCCAGGGCGGGGATGAGCTTCTGCCGCCACTCGCGGGTGAGCGCGAGCAGGCCGGCGATCCCCAGGCCGACGGTGGTGGCCTGCTCGATGAACTGCGCGTACCGTGAGCGGCACGAGTCGCAGGTGGCGAGGTGACGCTCGGCCGCGGTTCTCCGCCGCGCGCCCGGCTTGCCCCAGCGTATGATGCCGAAGTGCTCGACCGCGCTCGCGCAGTCGTCGGGCAACGCGGAGGCCGGCCGGTGCAGGCGCTGGATCCACGCCTTGCGCAGCCCGCCGCGAGCCCGCTTGAGCAGCGCGGAGGTGGAGTTCGGGGAGAGACCGAGCGATCTGGCGACGTCCTGCACCGGTCGCCCCTCGACATCGACGGCCACGATCACGTCGCGCCACCGCTCGGGCAGCTCCAGCAGCGCTGCGGCGGCGGCGCGCTGCTCCTGAGCGTCGCCGAGCGCTTCCGGCGAGCTCTCGACGTCATCGGCGGGCAAGCCCCCGAGGCCGTCGAGCTGATGTATACGCCGCTGCGAACTCCAGTGCGTGGCGAGCAGCGAGTTCATCGTCTTGTAGAGGTATCCGCGGAACGACGCGGAGGGGCCTCCGCCCCCGACCAGCGCTTGGAACACCGAGGCGAACGCCTCGGCGACGATGTCCTCGGCGGCCCCCGGATCCTTCTTCGCCGCCCAGAATCGCGCGACCGCGCTGTGGCGCTGCCAGAGCGTCTCGAGCGGCCACGCCTCCCCGTCGCGTACGAGTCGGCACAGCTCCTCGTCGGTGAGCTCGGGGCCGGGGCCGGGCGCTTCTCTGACGCGGTCGTCATGGACGCGGTCGTCACGGACGCGGTCGTCGCCGCGCGCCGTCGTCTCAGGAGTGGGATCCGACATCAGGACCCGATTCCCGCCCGCGTTCTGCGTGTCTGCCGCGAGAGGCCGACGTGGGCGAACACGATCCCGAGGGCGACGAGCACGTGCACCCCGAGCATCGACGTTCTGAGGGGGTCGGAGCCGGTGACGCTCAGGGGGCCCCGCTCGCCCGAGGGCGCCTGCGCCGGTGCGGGGGCGAGGGGCCGTTCTCGCGTGGCCGACGCCGACTGCTCGGTGTGGATCGGGCTGAGCTCGGCCGGGGCTTCCCTCGGAGTCGGAGGGACGCCGAGGAGGGGCGGATCCTCCCGCGTCTCGACGGGCGCGAGGTCACTCGAGAGGGGCGCGGATCGGATCACGACCTCGTCGAGGGTCTCGGCCGGCGCGCCGATGACCTCGTGCTTCACGGCCCCGTTCTGCTCGCCGTCGATCCCCTCCGGGTTCGGCGCCGCGTAGGGGCCGATCAGCATCAGCGTGCCGCTCCACGTGCTGACGGTGGCCCCGACCGCGCGGGCGGTGACGTTGGCCTCGACACCGCTCGACGCGTCCGCGCCGAGGTCTGGCACGGTGGCATCGAACCGCACCGTCATCTCCTCGCCTGGGGCGATCGTCTGCGGCAGGCGCCGGTGGTCCCAGACGGCGCCGGTGACGGCGACGAGCGGCTCTTCGAGCTCGTACTCGCTGGTGTTGGCGAAGTAGACGTAGACCTCCATCGGTTCGCCGGGGGTCGCGCGACCGTCGCCGTCGGTGTCGTCGACCCGCGTCTTGATGTCGGCTTCGAGTCGCACGAATGTGGAGTCGGGCAGTTCGAACCCCGCTCGGTCGTCGTGCTCGACCGCATCGGGCTCGGCACCCGTCACCGCCGCAGTCCAGAACGGGGGCCAGGCCTCGACCGCTGCGGGCAGCGAGAAGCGGAAGTCGTACGACCGGCTCTCGCCCGGCTGCAGCGCGCCGCCGACGCAGCGGAATCCGCTCATGGGCGAGCCGGTGCAGTCCGCATCGACCAGAACCTGCCGGTCGCTGCCCTCCTGCGGTGCGAAGCCGAGGGTGTGGCCGGTCGAGGTGCCGGCCCCGTCGTTGTGCACGATCACCGTGACCTGCACGGGGTTGCCCGGCCCCAACCAGCCGAGCATGAGGGAGACCTGCAGGTTCGGAGCGGTCGTCGTGCCGGGCGGAGGGCCGCCCTGCCCGCCCTCGGTCGGTGCCTCCGAAGGACCTGCGGGCGGCTCTTCTGCCGAGAGGAGCCTCGTGTGGCCCGCCTCGACCGAGGGGGTCGCTCGAGCAGGAATGAAGGCGGGCTCGAGCGCCTGAGCCGGCGGCTGCCCCACGACCGAACCGAGACCGATGACGACCGCGAATAGGGCGGGGAGCGCGCGTTTCATGTATCGCCGCTCGCGATGTGCGATCCCCTGCCCGGCATGACACCCCCCAATGTCCGAAGCCAGCTTAGGCGATTTCTCTGCACGGGAGCGGTTTCCGGGCTGCCAGGTGCGGAGGCGGTCGCCGCCTGCAACGACACGATCGAGCACAACCACCGAGTGGCCGAGGCCGCCGAGCACTACGCGTTTTCGTCGGCGGGCTGAGGTGCGCTCCGCGCGCGGGGCGCACCGCGCCGCCGCCGCTCCGTGCCTACCGGTTCTCGCGTGCGAGCGGCTCGCCCTCCTGCGCCCTAGTCTCGCGCGGCTCGTTCATCGCGAGCAGCACGGCGAAGCCGGCCCACAGCGTGACGATGCCCATCGCGGTGTCCTTGCCGTTCCACGTGTCGGACTGCCACATCGCGAACCACTCCGAGCCGACCACGATGAAGCCGATGAACCAGATCGCGAAACCGAGCGCGTAGGCCGCGTAGCCCCACTTACGCGCCGCGTCGTACTCGGCGGCCCCGGCCGCGCGCCGCATGAACAGCTTCACCGCGCCCACGATCGCGAGCGCCGCGAACGCGCCCTCGGCCACGATGATGCCGATATAGCCGAGGGTCCACACCCAGGGCGCCGTGATCGCGCGCCACATGAGCGCGTTGCCCTCGAAGGTGGTGTCCATCGAGAGCACGTGCTTCACGAACTGGTGGTTCGAGTCGTAGTCCATGAGGTTGCCGGCGAAGACGAACAGGCCGAACAGTCCGGCCGAGAACAGTGTGAACGCCTGCAGCAGGCGCAGCGGATGCTTCATCGTGGCCCCTTCCGGGTGAAGACGAGATCGAGACGCGGATCGGCGTGCGCGTCGAATGGGATCGCCTGGACGAACTCCCAGCCGTGCTCGGCCCGCTCGCGGATCACGTCGCGGTAGTCGACTTCGAGCGCCGCGCCCTCGCGGCGGCGCGTGATCGGAATGCTGACGAACGAGTACTCGCGCATGGCGCACCTCCATCTCCACCCTGGCACCGCGGCGCGGGGGAGTCAACGCCTCCGAACGCATTCCCCGGGCTTCCACCTCCGCTCCGTACAATCGCCGCGTGAACGAACTGCAGCACGCCGTCGTCGTCACGGCGCCAGAACCTCCGGAGCACCGCCCCGCCTTCGCCCGTGCGCTCGACCGTGCGCTCGCGGTGCAGCGCCCGGTGGTGCTCGCGCACATCCGCAGCGTGCGCCTGCGCCACCCGCAGGCCGCACCGGATCAGGTGATCCGCATCCTGGAGCGCCGCTACCTGCTCGCGATCACGAGCGGTGGTGCCGCGGTCGGTGCGACGGCCGTCATCCCCGCGATCAGCACACCGGCGACGCTCGCGCTCTCGGGCGTCGAGACGGTGGGCTTCCTGGAGAGCACCGCCCTGTTCGCGCAGTCGGTCGCGGAGGTGCACGGCATTCCGGTCGAGAACCCGGACCGCGCCCGGATGCTCGTGATGACGCTCATGCTCGGGCAGGAGGCGGGGGAGCTGCTCGGGCAGTTCACGAAGCAGGTCGCGGGCGGCGGCATCGGACGATCGGGGTTCTGGGGCGAGGTGGTGACGAAGTCACTGCCGCGCGGCGCGGTGCGGCCGGTGCTCGACAAGCTGCAGCGCTCCTTCGTGCACCACTTCGCGAAGATCGGCGGCGGCTCGATCGTGGGCAAGGCGCTGCCGTTCGGCATCGGAGCCGCGGTGGGCGGCGCGGGCAATCACATCCTGGGGCGCCGCGTGGTCGCGGCCTCGCGCCGCTCCTTCGGCCCGGCGCCCGCTGGCTTCGCCCCGGAGCTCGCACCCCGCGAGGGTGCGGAGCGGATCGAGCGCCGCATCCTGCGCGGCGCGCGCACCGCGGGCGGTTCGATCGCGGCGGGCGCGGGCGCGGTGGGGCGCTCGGCGAAGCGCGCGGCGGGCTCGGTGCGGCGCGGATCGCGGCGCACGCCCGATCTCGCGGTCTCCGATCAGGCGTCGGAGACCGCGGCTGCGAGCAGGTTCAGCGACTCTTCGAGCTGCGCCTCCGAGACGCCCGGGAAGATCGATACGAGCTGCGGATCGGTCACCCGCGACCAGTCGTAGCTGAGGGTGACCAGGGTCGATCCCGAGTCGATCGCCTCGAGCTCGTAGAGCCACTCCCAGCCGTCGGGCTCGTCGGGGTTGTGGGCCTGGGCGGGCTGCCAGCCGACCATCTTGTTCTCGTCGTAGGCGGTGACATGGTTGTGCATCTGGTACTCGCCCACGGATTCGCGGTGCATGTTCATGACGAAGACGTCGCCCACGCCCTGGATGCGCTGCGACTTCTCGTCGGAGCGCACCATGCCCGAGCCGTCGAACTCGGGATGCCGGGCCGGCAGTGTCAGCAGATTGAAGATGGCCTTCGTAGGCGCGTCGATGGTGCGGGTGACGACGGTGCGGGTCTCGGTGGGAGTCATGCCTCCACCCTGCCGCAGCGCCGGCGCGCAGTCACGGGAGTTCGGTGGCAGCGAAATGCCCTTGCCACAAGCCCCTCGTCATGCTTCGCGCGCGAACCTAGGATCGGCGGTGAGGCGCAGAGGCGAGGGGGCGGCGGTCGCTCCCGACGCCGGGCGGTGCGAACGGGGTGAGGCGGCATGGGGCACGGGATCGGCTTCGCGCGGTGGCGCAGCGACGTGGCGAGCGGCGGCAACCGCTACGACGACGAGGTCTCGGCCGAGCTGCGAAGGCGCGGGATCGAGCTGCGCGAGCACCCCGTCGTCGGGGCGTGGCCGGTGCCCGGCCCCGGCGACCGCGAGCGCTTCGCGACGCTTCTCCAGGCCGAACGTCTCTGGCTGGTCGACAACATCGTGGCCGCGGCGGCACCCGAGGCGATCGAGGCCGCGACGGGGGAGGGACGCACCGTGGTCGTGCTGATGCACTACTTCCCCGCCGACGACCTCTCCCTGCCGAGCGATGATCGTGACGCGCTCGCCGCGTCGGAGGGGCGGGCCGTGCGGGCGGCGAGCGCCGTCGTCGCGACGAGCGCGTGGACCGCGCGCGAGGTGGCGCGGCGGTACGGCCGGCGCGACGCGCTGGTCGCGGTGCCCGGGGTCGCGATGGCGGATCCGGCGCCGGGTTCTGAGCGCGACGGTCGGGCGCCCGCGCTGCTCTGGCTGGCGCGCGTCACCGAGACGAAGGATCCGCTCACCCTCGTCGCGGCGCTCGTCGCGCTGCGCGGGCTGCCGTGGACGGCGCGGCTGGTGGGCCCGCTCGCTGACGCCGATCTCGGCGATGAGCTGCGGCGGCGCGTCGCCGGGGCGGGGCTCGCGGATCGCATCGAGATCACGGGCCCGCGCGCGGGGGCCGAGCTCGACGAGATCTGGCGTCGCACTGATCTGCTGGTGCACACTGCGCGCGCCGAGGCCTACGGCATGGTCGTCAGCGAGGCGCTGGGTCGGGGCATCCCCTCGATCGTGCCCCTCGGCACCGGCGCGACCGAGGCGCAGCAGGGCGCGGGCGCCGTGTTCCCGCCGGGGGAGGCCGGTCGGCTGACGCGGGTGCTGCACGACTGGCTCGCCGATCCCGCGCTCCGCGAGCGGTGGCGGGATCGGGCGGCCGCGCAGCGGACGCGGCTGCCCGCCTGGGAGGCCGCAGCGCGGATCATCGCGGGGGCGTTCGACGGGGCGGATCCGCACCCCTGACGCTGCACGCCGCCCTCACCACCGGGTCTGCTCCGGCGCGACCCGGGCCAGCACGCGCGCCTCGACGAACTCGACGAGCGCGTACGCGACGAGGGAGAGCAGGGTGACCACCACCACCGTCGCCCACAGCGAGGTGTAGCGGCTCGTCGCCGCATCGACCGCCATCAGGTTGCCGAGCCCCGTGCCGGTGGCGAGCCACTCGGCCACCGTGGCGGCGAGCAGCGCGGTGGGTGCCGCGATGCGGGCGGCCGAGAAGAACGCGGGCGCCATCGCGGGCAGCCGGCCGAGCAGCAGCACCCGCGGCGAGGACGCCGCATAACTCGCGAAGACGTCGGCGACCTGGCCCGGGAGCTGCCGCAGACCGTAGAGGCACGAGACGAGGGTGGGGAAGAACGTCATGATGGCGACCACCACGGCGGTGCCGAAGGGGCCGCGGCCGAGGGCGGCGACCAGCAGGGGAGCGATCGCGATGATGGGCACGCACCGCACCGCAGCGCGACCGCGACCGGGGTGAGTGCGCGGCGCACCCGCGACGACAGCGAGAACGCGACCGCGAGCAGCAGCCCCGTCGCGAGGCCCGCGAAGTAGCCCGGGATCGCCACGGCCACGGTCTCGCCCGTGGCCGCGAGCAGTTCGGCGCGGTGCTCGCCCGCGTCGCCCGAGGCGACGAGCCAGTCCCAGACATCCCACGGCCGTTTCGCGAAGTACGGGTTGAGGTCGAGCGCTTCGAAGAGGGCGACCCACACGACGAGCACGAGCGCGGTCGTCGCGAGCACCCCTCCGACGGCCCGCCCCCAGCGCGCCAGCGGGGACCGGCGCGGGGCCGAGCCGGGCGGCGCGAGCAGCACCGTCGGCCGATCGGGCGCGACGCGACGCGCGACCGCCGACACGACGCCGTAGCCGATGAGCGACACGGCCGCGCTCAGCAGCATCAGCGCCCACAGGCCGTCGGTGTCGAGGCTGCGCAGGGCGAGGATCGACAGCACGCCGAGCCCCCGCTCGGCACCCGTGAACTCGCCGACGAGCGCGCCGAGGAACGCCGCGGGAACCGAGGCCTGCAGACCCGCCATCAGGTAGGGCAGCGCCGCCCGTGCCCGCACCGTGACGAGAGTGGTCCAGCGTCCGCGGCCGTAGGAGGCGGTGAGGTCGAGCCACGAGCGGGGCACCGCGCGCAGCCCCACGAGCAGTGGCACGAGCGTGAGGTAGAAGACCGCCAGCGCGGCGAGCGTGATCTGCGGCCCGTCGCCGAAGCCGTACACGAGCCGCAGCAGCGGGCCCAGCGCCACGAGGGGCAGGCAGTAGACCACGAGGGCGAAGCGCAGCACGAGGCGCTCCACGCCCGGCAGCAGCACGACCAGCAGCGCGAGCGCGACCGCGGCGAGGTTGCCGAGCAGGTAGCCGGCCAGCGCCTCGCGCGAGGTGAACAGCAGCCCGCGGCCGTAGACCTCGGCGTTCTCGACCAGCTTGACCGCGATGCCCGACGGGGTGCCGATGAGGTGCCGCCCGGCGAGCAGCGTGCGCCCCAGCAGCTCCCACACGCCGATCACCACGAGCCAGCCGAGCACGGTGCGCAGCACCGCTGCCCAGCGCCGTGCTCGGCGGCGCGGGCCGCGGGCGTCATCGCCGGGCCCGGCTCCGTCGCCGGGCCCGGTCCCGCGGCGCTCGGCCCGGGTCGCGGTCAGCACCATCGTTCAGCCCCGTGCGCCGGCAGGTTCGTCGACGCCGAGCAGTGCGCCGATGCGCTCGGTGAGCTCGGCGAACCGAGCGCTGTGGACGTGTTCGAGGCTGCGCGGGCGTTCGAGATCGACGGGGATGTCCGCCACCACCGAGCCCGGTCGCGGCGACATCACGAGCACCCGATCGGCCAGCAGCACCGCCTCCGAGATCGAGTGGGTCACGAGCAGGGTGGTGGTCTGCGCGCCCGACCACAGCGGCGGCAGCTCGATGTTGAGCCGCCTGCGGGTGAGCTCGTCGACGGCGCCGAAGGGCTCGTCGAGCAGCAGCAGGCGCGGTTCGGTGATGAGGCAGCGGGCGATCGCCGCGCGCTGCCGCATGCCGCCGGACAGCTGCGCCGGTCGCACCTGCTCGAAGCCCTCCAGGCCGACCAGTCGCAGCAGCTCGGCGATGCGCTCGCGGTCGACGGGCCGCCTCGCGAGGCGCTGCGCGAGCGCCACATTGCCCGCGGTCGTGCGCCAGGGCAGCAGCGATGCGTCCTGGAAGGCGATCGCGAGTTCGCCCCGGCGGCGCACCGCAGCCGGATCGTCGCCGCCGATCCGCACCGATCCGCCGGTATCGGGCCGTTCGAGGCCCGCGATGATGCGCAGCAGCGTCGACTTGCCGCAGCCCGACGGGCCGACGAGCGCCGTCACCGAGCCCGCTTCGAGAGTCAGGTCCAGGGGGTCGAGCACGCGCAGGGCCTCGCGCCCGGCGGGGAAGGTCTTGGCGAGCGCCGTGCACACCACCTGCGGGGCCGCGCTCGCGGCCCCGGCGCCCGAACCGACGTCGGCCGCGGCCTCGGCGGCACTCACGCGGTGGGACCGTTCTCGTAGACCTCTTCGAGGATCGAGTGATCCCACAGCTGTTCCGTCGCGCCCTCGATGCCGAGCACCTCGAACAGGCGCAGGTTCTGATCCACCTGCTCTCCGGTGAACCAGCCGAAGCCGAACTCGTCGGTCGCCTCCGAGAACATGATGTCGAGCTGCACCTCCGCCTGTTTCCGCTGGGTGGCGAGATCGAGCCCCGCGTCGGGGTACATCTCCACGACGAGCTCGGCCGCGGCCGCCGGATCCTGCTGATACAGCTGCCACCCCTGGGCATCGCCGCGCATCAGCCGCACGATCCGGTCGCGCTGCTCCTCGTCGTCGAGGCTCGACCGCAGCACCGTGTAGGTCTGGCTCATCGGGTTGTATCCGAAGTCGGCCAGCAGCATCGAGTGCGCCTCGACCCCCTGCACGGCGAGAGCGACCGGCAGGTCGTTGTAGAAGCAGAAGAGGCCGTCGACCTGGCCTGCGGTGAGCACAGCGGGATCGTACTGGCTCGGCACGAACTCCACGTCGTCGGCGTCGAGGTCGTTCAGCGCCAGGAAGGCGTCGAGCGCGGGGGTGTCGGTGCCCGCCACGCCGATCCGGGCGCCCGCGAGATCGCCGGGCTGCTGCAGCGGCGCGTCGGCGAGCGACAGGATCGTACCCGGGCTCTTCTGGTACTGGGCGCCGATGATGACGAGGTCGGCGCCCTCGGCGTTCGAGCGCGCCACCCCGTCGGCGGCGGAGATGTTCATGAGCGCGGCGCCGCTCACCGTGCTCGTGTCGCCAGCCACGTTCGGGCCGCCCGCCGCGAGCCGCACCGAGAGGTCGAGCTGGTCGAACAGCCCGCGATCCTGCGCGAGATACGTGCCGCCGAACTGCACCGAGTGCGTCCACGACAGCTGGTAGGTGACCTCCGCCGGGCCGCCGGCGGGGGCGGAGCCGCGGGCGCATCCCACGAGACCGCCGAGAGCGAGCGCGCCCGCGCTCCCCAGCAGTGCGCGGCGGGTGAGAGCTGGTGCTGACATGCGGCCTCCGAAGATCGACTCCTGCGCGCTCGGGGCCACATCGCGCCCGGCGCGTGCCCACAGTCTAAGTGCGCGATCGCGCACCCCTCAGGGGGTTGCGGCGGCCTCCCGAGCTGTGGCAACCCCTGGTCAGGCGTGTCCGGGAAGCGTAGCCTCGGCGGCATGGACGGGTTCGTGGCGATCGATTTCGGGTTCGCGCGGGAGGTGCTGCAGCGGGGGATCGCCGCGCTCTACCTCGTGGCCTTCGTCTCGACGCTGTGCCAGTTCAGGCCCCTGCTCGGGGAGCGCGGCCTGCTGCCCGTCCCGCGTCTGCTCGAGTGGGCGGCGTCGTCGCCGTCGCGGGCGAAGCTGCTGCGCCCCACGTTGTTCCGGCGCATCCGGTACAGCGATCGGCGTCTCGCGATCCTCTGCTGGATCGGCATCGCCCTCGCGGCGCTGCTCATCGCGGGCGTGCCCCAGCTGACGGTGCCCTGGGCGCCGATGCTGTGCTTCCTGCTGCTGTGGTCCGGCTACCTCTCCATCACGAGCATCGGCCAGACCTTCTACGGCTTCGGGTGGGAGATGCTGCTGCTCGAAGCGGGGTTCCTCGCGGCGTTCCTGGGGTCGCGGGATCAGCCGCCGCCGGCCGTCGTGATCGTGCTGTTCTGGTGGCTCGTGTTCCGTCTCGAATTCGGCGCCGGCATGATCAAGATGCGCGGCGGGCGGGAATGGCGCGATCTGACGGCCCTCATGTATCACCATGAGACGCAGCCGATGCCGGGGCCGCTCAGCCGGCAGGCGCATCTGCTGCCCGGCTGGTTTCACCGCGCAGAGGCGATCGGCAGCCATTTCGCGCAGCTGGTGGTGCCGTTCTTCCTGTTCGCGCCGATCCTCGGCCTCTGGCTCCCGGGCCCCGCGCCCGCACTCGTCGGCACCGCTGCCGCCGCCATCATCATCGCGACGCAGCTCTGGCTCGTGATCACCGGCAACTTCGCGTGGCTCAACTGGGCGACCATCGTGCTGGCCTGCTCCGCGGTCTCGGTGCCGGGGAGCGGGGTGCCAGGCGGTGCCGGGGCGGGCGGCGGATCCGGTGCGCCCGCCTGGCTCGGAGGTCTCCCGCCCGTCTGGTTCGGGCTCACCTCGGCGGTCGCGCTGCTCATCGTGGTGCTGAGCCGGCAGGCGCTGCGCAACCTCTTCGCGAGCCGCCAGCTCATGAACGCGAGCTTCAACCGCTGGCAGCTCGCAAACGCGTACGGCGCGTTCGGCACCGTCACGAAGGAACGCGTCGAATACGTGATCGAGGGCACCGTCGGCGATGATGCCGAGACCGCGGAGTGGCGCGAGTACGGCTTCAAGGGCAAACCGGGCGATGTGCGGCGCGTGCCGCGGCAGTTCGCGCCCTATCACCTGCGGCTCGACTGGCTGATGTGGTTCCTGCCGCTCGGCCGCTCGCTCGATGACTGGTTCGTCGCGCTGGTGGCGCGGTTGCTGGAGGCCGATGCGCCGACGCTCGCACTGCTCGCCGACGACCCGTTCCGGGGCGAGCGCCCGCGGTGGGTGCGCGTGGTGTCGTACCGCTACCGCTTCGCGTCCCGTGCCGAGCACCGGGCTGCCGGCGTAGTGTGGGTGCGGGATCGCCGCAGCGTGCTGGTGCGTCCGGTGCGGCTGGGTGACCTCGTCTGAGGCGGCCCGGTCGGCGATCGGGGGTGCCGCGGCGGCTTCAGGCAGGGGTCGTATCGTCGTCCGGCACCCACTCCAGCAGGTCGCCCGGCTGGCAGCCGAGTACCCGGCACATCGCGTCGAGGGTGGTGAAGCGCACGGCTTTCGCGCGGCCGTTCTTCAGTACGGCGATGTTGGCCGGCGTCAGGCCGACGCGCTCGGCGAACTCGCCCACGCTCATCTTGCGCTTCGCGAGCTCGACGTCGATGCGCACCACGATGGCCATCAGATGACCTCTTCGAGTTCGGCGCGATAGTCCGTCGCCTGGCGGAGCAGCCCCCGCATCACGAGCATCAGCAGTACGGGCACGGCCGCGAGCACCACGATCCCGAACAGCACCATGGGGACGCCGGGGTCGCGCAGCTCCGGAGTGAAGTAGATGATCGACGTCGCTGTGATCGCGAGCACCGCGAGCACCGACCAGCCGATGCCGAGCGCCCACACGATCGCGTCGACCCAGCGGCGCGACGCCCCGCTGAAGATGCGGTCGCGACGCAGCAGCGTGAGCAGTCGCCAGATGCAGACGATCACCGCCAGCACGCAGAGGATCACCGCAGAGAGCGCGATCTGCACTGGAATCCGCATGGGTGCCGGCTCGTCGGAGAGCCCGCCGGGCATGGACAGGGTGAGGATCACGACGAGCCAGAGCGCGGCGACGACGAGCACGGCGCGAAGCAGGAAGACGATCAATCGTGAGTGCAGCATAAGCTGATTATCGCTCACTATCTATCGAAATTCAATAGATTCTGGTCTGGCGGTCTGAGCCACCGCTGCCCCCGCCGGCTCCGCATGCCCTGTGAGCCCCGCCGCGGACGCGCGAAGCCTCCCCTCGCCTGGCAGACTGAGACCGTGGCGAATACTCAGAACGGCCGCGTGGCCGTCTACCTCGACTTCGACAACATCGTGCTCTCCTGGTACGACCGGGTGCACGGTCGCAACTCCTACGCCCGCGATCGGCAGCGCATCGCGGAAGATCCATCCGACGCCGAGATCGCGGCCCGCCTGCGGGCGGCCGTCGTCGACGTCGGCGCGGTCATCGACTACGCCTCCTCCTTCGGCACGCTCGTGCTCACCCGCGCCTACGCCGACTGGTCGTCGCCCATCAACGCCGACTACCGCGCACAGCTCGTCGCCCGCGCCGTCGACCTCGTGCAGCTCTTCCCGGCCGCGGCCTACGCCAAGAACGGTGCCGACATCCGGCTCGCCGTCGACGCCGTCGAGGACATGTTCCGCCTCGACGACCTCACCCACGTGGTGATCGTCGCGGGCGACTCCGACTACGTGCCGCTCGCGCAGCGCTGCAAGCGGCTCGGCCGTTACGTCGTGGGCATCGGCGTCGCGGGCTCCACTGCGAAGGCGCTCACCGCCGCCTGCGACGAGTTCGCGTCGTACGACTCGCTGCCCGGCGTCGAACTGCCCCGACGCGAGCAGGAGCAGCCATCCAAGCGCCAGAAGCGCGGCAAGGCCGTGGCCGCCTCGCGCGATTCCGCCGTGATCGATGCTGTCGATGCTGCGGATCCGAGCGCCGAGACCCCCGCGACCGGCCGGCGCGCTTCCTCGCGGAGCGGCCGTGAGCCGCTGGTCGAGGCCGATCCCGAACTCCACGACGACCTCGCCGACGAGCACGACGACGATGCCGACATCGCCGTGACCGGCCTCCTCATCCGGGCGCTCTGGCTCGGGCAGGAGCAGGACGACTCCGGGTGGCTGCACAGCTCGGCCGTGAAGCAGCAGATGCGCCGGATGGATCCGTCGTTCAACGAGAAGGCGCTCGGGTTCCGATCCTTCTCGGACTTCCTGAAGTCGCGCTCCGACGTCGCCGAGCTCGAGGAGACCGGGCACGAGCGCCTCGTGCGCCTGCGGGATCAGACCCCGTGACGGCCCGCCCGCTCGGCTGCGCCGCCGAGCGGGCCGCCTCGCTCAGCGACCGAGCTGCGAGAAAAGCGCCGTGAACTTCTGCGCGATCGCGTCGTTGTTCCACGACCACACGTCCTCACCGCGCAGCACGGCCTCCGCGCCGCCGTCGCAGTAGATCGTCTGCCCGCAGCAGTGCGTGTTGTCGACCGAGGTGAGCCAGATCAGCAGCTTCGCGATGCTCTCCGGTTCCTGGTGGTAGCCCAGCGGCATCGGCACCACGGCGTCGATCAGGGCCGTGCCGCCCGGCGTTGCGCGCAGCTCGGCCGTCATCGGGGTGTTCACGACGCCGGGCGCGACCGCGTTCAGCGGGATGCCCGCCCCGGCCCAGCGCTCGGTCACCGCCTCGCGATGCACCCAGCGCGAGATCGCCTGCTTCGAGGACGCGTAGATGAGTCCGCCGGTCTGCTCGTTCTGGGCGAGCTCCTCGGCGATGCCGACCGCAGCTGCCTCGTCGTCGCGCAGGAATGCGTCGACGAGCGGCGGGAACACCGGCTGCACTGACGAGAGCGACGACACCAGGGCCGCGCGCGGCGCGGGCGATTGCGCGAGGGCGGGCCGCATCGCCTCCAGGAACTCGGTCATGCCGAAGTAGTTGACCGACGCGGTGACGGCCTTCGGCAGCGACAGGCCCGCGCAGGCGATCACCGCGTCGACGGCGCCCCCCGCTTGCTGCGTCGCCGTTTCGGCCGCGGCACGACGACCCGCGCCCGTCGAGAGGTCGCCGTCGACCTCGACGCCCGCGAGGTCGACGCCGATCACGGTGTGCCCCTCGGCTCGCAGCAGCTCGGCCGTGGTCTTGCCGATGCCGGAGGCGGCGCCGGTGATGACGTAGGTGCGTGACATGGTGGTTCCTTTCCGGGGAATCGCCCCGCGCGCGAGGCGCCGGGCCGCACCGGAGTGCCGGTGCGCGCCGGTGGAACGGCCTGGCCCGGGTGCACGTCGACGCCGTCCACGGCTCCAGTATCACGCCGGCCGGCGGATCGGACAACCGCCGCGCGTGCGGGCCGAACGCGAGGGCCGGGCGTCGGGCGTGCAACGAGACGCCGGGCTCGGTGCGCCGGGCATGAAAGAACCGGACCGCAGAAACGCCTCTCGGCGGAAGGCCGCTCGGAGCGGCAAAAATTGGAGCCCGGGGTTACTGCGGCCCGGCGGCACCAGTCTAACGCAGCGGATTCGGTCAGGCGAGGGAGCCGTCGCGCCAGCGGCGGGCCCCGGCGTGGAGCTCCTGCGCCATCTTCGAGTAGCGCAGCGCGCGGGTGGTGAGCTGCCCGGCGTGGGTCTCGTCGTGGGTGTCGCGCGTGTCGGCGAGGTCGGCAGCGCCGAGCGCCATCACGCGGCAGTAGCTCGCGGCCCGGTCGAGGGCGGCCCCGAGATCACCCACGAACGCCCCGCGCAGGATCGTGTCGCAGAGTTCGCCGATCGACACCGGGGTGACGGGCTCGGCCGCCCCGGCGACCACGGGGTCGATGGTCGCCGCCGCGGCCGATCCGCGTCGGAAGAGGTCCGCCGAGCCCTCGGCGTCGCCGGCCACCACCCGCCGCAGCAGGTAAAGCCGCCACAGCACGCCCGCGAGGGAGTGCGTGCCCTCCTGCGCCCACAGCTCGGCGATGTCGTCGATGCCCGGGCCGGAGGACGCCAGCCCCACCACGCGCTCGACCACGGAGGGGTCTGCGCCCGCTCGCACCCGGTCGAGCAGCGCCCACGAGGTCTGCTGGGCGATGCGGTGCGCGGCGCCGGGTTCGTCGGATCCGATGATCCAGTCGAAGTCAGCGGTGGGCTGCAGCACGGGGCGCTGGTGGTCTCGGGTCACGTATCTCCTCGGGTCGAGGCGCGCGGTATCCGGGCTGCGGATCCCGCGCGCCTCGCGAGTCTACGCCGCGGGCGGTGCCCGCACGTGGATCCTGCGCTCGGGAATGCCCGGTAAAATCGTTGCTTACGGGGTTCTTGCGAGAGAACCTGCGCTGGTACACTCCTCGGGATCGCCGCGCCCGCCCAGGCTGTGTCGCCCGCGGCCCGACCATCGACCTCGGCCCCCCGCGAACGCCGTGCCCAACAGCATCGAGTCGGTGCGGATCCTCGCCACCGACAAGTACGGTCAGTCGGGCGAGACGTTTCAGCCGCTGACCTTCACGATCAAGGGCACCGCGGAGGCCGACACCTTCAGTGTCGACATCCCCTACGGCGACGGGAGCACGAGCACTCGCGCGGAGGTTCTCCCGGACCATGCCCGAGGCGTGAACCCGCGCCTCACCAGTGTGTCCGCGAACCCCGGCAACGCCGCGGTCTCGTTCGACGCCACAGGCGCCACCTTCACTCCTCCCGTGAAGATCTGGACAGCTACAGACAACGGCTACAGCTTCCCCGCCCCCTACACGGTCACCGACGACAACGGTCCCGCAACGGCGCAGATCAACGTCCGGGTGCTGCGGGCTCCGGTCATCACCGCGCCGACGCTCGTGCGCGACGTGCCGGTCGGCGGGAGCGCGACGTCGGCGGTACAGGTCTTGAACAATCTGGCGATCCCGGCCACCGGCGGCTACAGCATCGTCGCACCGCCGAGCCTCGGCACGGCGACAGTGAGCGAGCAGGGAGTGGTCACCTACACCGCCCCGGCCGGCATGCCGCTCGGCACGATCGACAGCGTCACCGTGCAGGTCACCGACAAGGTCGGGCAGTCAGAGACTGTCGATGTCCGCTTCGAAGCGTACGCGGGTGCAGTGGCCCCCGACATCGCGATGGAACAGCCCGACGCGGCGTTCGTGCTGGACCTGCTCGGCGGCTCGGGCGGCGAGGGCAAGGGGCGGCACCGACACGGGCACCGCGACGATCACAGTGCTGCCGAAGCCGGTCTTCGCTCACACCGAGCCGAACGTCGTCAGCAGGGCCGCCAGAGTCGGCGACCTGCTGCGGTTCGACGCCGGAGCGCTCCTCCCGGGCAATCTGCCCGAGACCGGCGCCTCCATCGTGCTGCAGCAGCCGACGGCGCTCCCGAAGACGGTTGCACCGAGCCCCGCCGGCGCGGGGCCGCAGTTCTCGGCATTCTCGATGCTGCTCGCGACGGGCCCGGCCACCGTCGACGACGCCGGGATCGTCACCGTCGACACGCGAGGGCTGGCGGTGAACACGCAGTACGAGCTCATCGTGAGGGCCACCGACAGGGTCGGGCAGTTCGCCGATCAGGCGTTCAGGATCGACCTGACCGTGCCGACGGCGAGCACTGACGAGCCCGGTGGCCCCGCGGCCGGTGGCCCCGGGGCCGCCTCCGGCAGTGCGCGGCTCGCCAGCACCGGCGCGGACTCGTCGGGGCTGCTGCTCGCGGCCGGAGCGCTGCTCATCGGTGGCCTGCTGCTGGTGCGTCGCCGAACTCGGCGAAGCGTCTGATGCGGTGGTGCCCCCAGTAGGGATCGAACCTACGACCTGCGGATTAAAAGTCCGTAGCTCTACCGCTGAGCTATAGGGGCGGACTCGGATAGCCTATCGGATCGCCGTGGGGTGCCGTTGCGAGGTGTGCCGAGGTGCTGGTGCATGTGGGGCCTCGCTCAGAGGCGGCTCCGGCCGCTCAGGTTCTCGATGTGATGCAGTTGCATCTGTGTACACAATTGCTAAAGTTGAGGTATGGAAACAATCTCGCGTGAAGTCAGCACCCGTGAGCTGCGGGGGCAACTCTCAGACGTTCTCGGCCGTGCCATGTACGCGCACGAGCGAATCGGCGTGACCCGGAACGGGAAGCTCGCCGCCGTCGTCGTCAGTGTCGAAGATCTTGAACTGCTCGAAGCGCTTGAGATGAGCCAGGATGTTGCCGCGTACCGTGATGCGAAGGCAGCCGATGACGGCGCGCGTGTGACCCTCGCCGAGCTTCGCAGTGGGCTCTCTGCGTGAGCTACGAGGTCGAGTTCACCTCGGCGGCCGCGAAGCAGATTCGGAAGCTGCAGCGCCCCGCGCGTGAGCGGTTGCTCGACGCGATCGAAGATCTGCAAGACGACCCGCGCCCGCACGGGGCGAAGAAACTCGTCGGTGAAGATCTGGCGTGGCGTATTCGCGTCGGAGACTACCGAGTCATCTACGAGGTGATCGACTCTCAGCTGCTTGTCACAGTAGTCCGTGCGGCGCATCGGCGTGAGGTATAACGCTGACCGCCCCTGGCTCCCCGTGGCCCGGTGTCACGCGCTGGCCGAGCGCGGCTTACCCGAAGCGGCCCGAGACGTAGTCCTCGGTGGCCTTCACAGAGGGGGTCGAGAAGATCTTCGAGGTGTCGTCGTACTCGATGAGCTTGCCCGGCTTGCCGGTGCCGGCGATGTTGAAGAAGGCGGTGCGATCCGAGACGCGAGACGCCTGCTGCATGTTGTGGGTCACGATCACGATCGTGTACTCCTGCTTCAGCTCGTCGATCAGATCCTCGATGGCGAGCGTCGAGATCGGGTCGAGCGCCGAGCAGGGCTCGTCCATGAGCAGTACCTCGGGGGAGACCGCGATGGCGCGGGCGATGCAGAGACGCTGCTGCTGACCGCCCGACAACCCCGAGCCGGGCTTGTCGAGGCGATCCTTCACCTCGTTCCACAGGTTGGCGCCCTGCAGCGAGCGCTCCACCAGGTCGTCGGCATCGCTCTTCGAGATGCGGCGGTTGTTGAGATTCACGCCGGCCAGCACATTCTCGCGGATCGACATCGTGGGGAACGGGTTGGGGCGCTGGAACACCATGCCCACCTGGCGCCGCACCAGCACCGGATCGACGCCCGGGCCGTAGAGATCGTCGCCGTCGAGCAGCACCTCTCCCTCGACGCGGGCGCCCGGGATCACCTCGTGCATGCGGTTGAGAGTGCGCAGGAAGGTCGACTTGCCGCAGCCCGAGGGGCCGATGAATGCGGTGACGCTGCGCGGCTCGATGTTGATGGAGACGCCCTCGACAGCGAGGAAGCTGCCGTAGTAGACGTTGAGATCGTTGACTTCGATGCGCTTGGACATTGCGTTCCCTTGGTTCTGAGACGGTGGAGTAAGACTGGGGCGGGTGCCGGTCAGCGCCCGGTGCTGGGCGAGAACTTCTTCGCGACGAAGCGGGCCACGAGGTTGAGCGCCATGACGATGAGGATGAGCACGAGGGCCGCGGCCCACGCCCGCTCCAGGAAGGCCCACGCCGGGTTGCCCTGGTTGGCGAACTGCGTGTACACGTACACCGGCAGCGACTGCATACGGTCGTTGAAGAGGTTGTAGTTCATGCTCGCCGTGAATCCGGCGGTGATGAGCAGCGGCGCGGTCTCGCCGATGACTCGGGAGATCGACAGCATGATGCCGGTGGTGATGCCCGCGATGGAGGTGGGCAGCACCACCTTCATGATCGTCAGCCACTTCGAGACGCCGAGCGCGTACGACGCCTCGCGCAGCTCGTTGGGCACGAGCCGCAGCATCTCCTCGCTCGATCGCACGACGACCGGGATCATCAGCACCGCCAGCGACACGGCGCCGATGATGCCCATGCGCACGCCCGGCCCGAAGAAGAGCGCGAAGGCGGCGTAGGCGAAGAGGCCGGCGACGATCGAGGGGATGCCCGTCATCACGTCGACGAGGAAGGTGATGGTCTTCGCGAGCCGACCGCGGCCGTACTCGACCAGGTAGATGGAGGTCATGAGCCCGAGCGGCACCGAGATGATGGTCGCCGCGAGGGTGATCAGCAGCGTGCCCACCATCGCGTGCAGCGCGCCGCCGCCCTCACCCGTGACGTTGCGCATCGAGGAGTTGAAGAACTCGGGGTCGAGGCGCGCGACGCCGTTGCCCACCACCGTGATCGCCACGGAGATGAGCGGCACCATGGCGAGCAGGAACGCGCCCGTGACGAGGTTCGTGATGAAACGGTCGGTGGCCTGACGGCGGCCCTCGACGGTGGCGGAGATCGTGGTCGTCACCGCGAGATGCAGGATCAGGCCGACGAGCACGGCGCCGACGAGGTTGAACTCGGTGCCGTTCGCGACGGCCAGCAGCCCGAAGAGCGCGAGCGACACGACGAGGCTCGCCAAGAGGATGAACCAGGGCGCGGCCTTCGGCAGCCGGTTGCCGGTGAGCACGGCGCCGGACGAGACGGGGCGGACGGTGAGTGCCATGATCAGTTGGCTCCAGAGAACTCGGCGCGGCGGCTCACGATCCAGCGGGCGACCGCGTTGACGAGGAACGTGACGATGAAGAGGATGAGGCCGGTGGCGATGAGCACGTTGACGTTCTCGCCGTAGGCCTCGGGGAAGGAGAGCGCGATGTTCGCGGCGATCGTCGATGGGTTCTCGCTGGTGAGCAGGCGGAAGCTCACGAGGCCGGTCGCTGAGAGCACCATCGCGACCGCCATCGTCTCGCCGAGGGCGCGGCCGAGGCCGAGCATCGCGGCCGACACGATGCCGGGGCGGCCGAAGGGCAGCACGGCGAGGCGGATCATCTCCCAGCGGGTCGCGCCGAGCGCGAGCGCCGCCTCCTCGTGCAGCACGGGGGCCTGCAGGAAGATCTCGCGGCAGATCGCCGTCATGATCGGCAGCACCATGACGCCCAGCACGAGCGCCGCGGTGAGGATCGTGCGGCCCGTGCCCGAGACGGTGCCGCCGAAGAAGGGGATCCAGCCCAGGTAGGTGTTGAGCCAGACGAAGACGGGCTGCGCTGCGGGGGCGAGCACGCCGATGCCCCACAGGCCGAAGACGACGCTCGGCACGGCGGCGAGCAGGTCGACGATGTAGCCGAGCACCGCGGAGACCTTGCGGGGCGCGTAGTGGGAGATGAAGAGCGCGATCCCGATCGCCAGCGGCAGCGAGATGAGCAGTGCCAGCACCGCGGCCCAGACCGTGCCGAAGATGAGCGGCCACACGTACGACCAGAAGTTGTCGGGCAGCAGCGAGGCGGACTCGTTCGTCGCGACGAAGGCGGGCAGGCTCTGCACGATCAGGAAGATCGCGACCGCCGCCAGGGTGACGAGGATCATGCTGCCGGCGAAGACCGCGGAGCGCGAGAAGATGCGGTCGCCGAGGCTCAGCACAGGCTTGGACGTGGCGGAGGTGGAGGTCACTCGGGCTCCTGGATCGGGGTGTGCGGGAGAGGGATCGGGCCGGGGAGCACCGGCCGCGCGAGGAGCGAGTCGCAGGATCACGCGGATCCTGCGACTCGCCGGTGTTCGCGCAGGCCGACGACTCCCTCCAGCCTGACACGGGGAGAGCGTTACTTGATGGCCGCGATCGCCGGCTCGATCTTGCTGCGCAGATCCGCCGAGATGGGGGCGCTGCCGGCGGCCTCGGCCGCGAGCTTCTGGCCCTCCTCGCTGACGATGTAGCCGAAGTACTCCTTGACGAGCTCGGCGTTGGCCGAGTCCTGGTACTCCTCGCAGCCGATGAGGTAGCTGACGAGCACGATCGGGTAGACGCCCTCGGCGGTGCTGGTGCGGTCGAGCTTGATCGCGATGTCGTGCTCGCCACGGCCCTCCTCGACGGTGGAGGCGTCGACGATCGCGGCGGCGGCCTCGGGGGAGTACTCGACGTACTCCTCGCCGACCTTGATCGCGACGGTGCCGAGGCCCTCGGCGCGCGACGCGTCGGCGTAGCCGATGGTGCCGACGCCGTTGGAGACGGCCTCCACGACGCCCGAGGTGCCCTGGGCGCCCTCGCCGCCGAACTCGGTCGGCCAGCTCTCGATCGAGCCCACGGTCCAGTCGGCGGACGCCGCTGCGGCGAGATACTCGGTGAAGTTGCCGGTCGTGCCCGACTCGTCGGAGCGGTGCACGGCGGTGATGTTCAGATCCGGCAGCGTCGCGTCCGGGTTCTGGCCGGCGATGGCGGGATCGTTCCACTTGGTGATCGAGCCGTTGAAGATCTGCGCGACGGTGGCCGCGTCGAGGTTCAGCGAGTCGACGCCGTCGACGTTGAAGATGATCGCGATGGGCGAGATGTAGGCGGGGAACTCTACGAGCGCGTCGGTGGCGCAGCTGTCGAAGGGGCCGGCGGTGATCTCGTCGGTCTTGAAGGCACGATCGCTGCCCGCGAAGGCGGAGGCGCCCTGCTGGAAGGTCTCGCGGCCCGCGCCGGACCCGGCGGGGTCATAGTTCACGGTGACGTCGGCGTGCGCGGTCTGGAAGCCGGCGACCCAGGCCTCCTGGGCCGAGCCCTGCGACGAGGCGCCGCCGCCCACAAGGGTGCCGGAGAGCGACGAGGCCTGGGCATCGCCCTCGGCCGGTGCGCCCTCGTTCGCGGCGCACGAGGTGAGGGTGAGCGCGGCGATGCCGCCGATGGCGGCGACCTTTGCGAATGCTGAAAGCTTCACGGCGAGTAGGTTCCAATCTCGATCTGACGTGAGGGGATGACCGCGAGCGGCCACAACCTCTACGCTAGGGACGCTTCGTGTCCCGGGGTCTGCCAGCAGGTGAACAGCGGGTGAACTCGCAGTGCTCCCGGCCGGACGCGTCGCGCGATGTAGCATGGTGCGCGTGATTGGGATGAGACGGATCGCGGTGTTCGGGGCGGCGCTTGCGGTGATCGCGGGCGGCATCGGAATGGTGGGGTGCGCCCCCGAGCCGGAGGAGGCCCCGGTCGCGGCCCCCGAGCCGACGGCGACGCCTGAGCCCGAACCGACCCCCGAGCCGCAGCCCGGCGTCGGCCCCGTCTGCCCCACCGACCACTGCGTCAGCGTGGCGGTGTCGGGCGACCTGCTCTTCCACGAGGGCCTCTGGAGCCAGTACGCGATCCCCACCAACGAGGCGGGGCAGAACTTCGACTTCGTGCCGCTGCTCGAAGGGCAGCGCGCCTATCTCGATCGTTCCGACCTGGCGATCTGCCAGATGGAGACTCCGCTGGCGCCGGTCGGCGGCCCCTACGCCGGCTACCCGGCGTTCAGCACACCGCCCGAGCTCGCGGCCGCGGTGAAGAACATCGGCTACGACGTGTGCACGACGGCGTCGAACCACACCGTCGACCAGGGCACCGAGGGTCTCGTGCGCACGCTCGACGTGCTCGACCAGGCGGGCATCGCCCACACCGGCTCGTACCGGGCCGAGGGGGAGCGCGACGTGCCGCTCATCGTCGAGGCGAACGGCGTGAAGATCGCGATCATCACCTCGACGTTCTCGCTCAACGGGCTCTACGCCGACTACGAGTGGCAGGTCGACTACCGGGAGCAGGAGCCGCGGGTCGACCCCGAGCGCGCCATCGCGAAAGCCCAGAAGGCCCGCGAGATGGGCGCGGAGATCGTGATCGGCGTGCAGCACATCGGCGAGGAGTACTGGTCGGAGCCCACGGGGGGTCAGATCGAACTCGCGCACCAGCTGCACGACAGCGGCCAGTTCGACTTCGTCTACCAGCATCACTCCCACTCGGTGCAGCCCTTCGAGAGCTACAACGGCAAGTGGATCCTGTACGGCACCGGCAACACCATCAGCGAGTCGGCGCCGCCCGCGCAACGGGTGAACAACGAGTTCCTGATGGCGCGCGTGCAGTTCGCGAAGCAGGCCGACGGCACGTGGGTCACCAACGATCTCGCCTGGAATGCCGCCACGAACATGCAGGACGGCCGCTACAAGTGGTGCTCGGTGATGCCGGATCAGCCGCAGGGCGTGTGCCAGTCGCCCGAGATCGACGCGGGGGTGCTGGAGCGCACGCGCGCCACGGCCAACGCGATGGGCGCGGCCGACTTCGGTGCCCGGGAGTGGCTGATCACCCAGGAGTGAGCCCGGCGGCCCCTTGCGCCGAGGGCGACGCTTTCAGCGAGCCTGACTGTTCCAGGGGCGCTGAAAGCGTCGTTCTCGCCGGAATCGTCGCTCTCGCCGGGCCGGGCTGGGCCAGGCCTCGCCGGGCCGCGCCCCGCGGCTTCAGTGCTTGATGGGGTAGGTCTCGACCGCCACGATGCCGGCTTCGGGGCGGCTGCGCGAGAAGTGCAGCACCGAGAACCCGGCGGGGGGCAGCGCGGCCGCCTCCGCGAGGTAGCGGCCCTGCGGGCTGCCGGTGGCGAGGGCCAGCTCGCGCGCCAGATCGGGCAGCACGGGCCGGTGGCTGCAGAGGATCGTGTTGCGGCCGCGCCCGACTACCTTCGCGACGAGCTTGCGCAGCGAGCCGAGGTCGCCCTCGTCCCAGCGGTCCTGGCTGAGCGAGCGCTTCGCGCGCACCCGCTTGCCGAGGCGCTCGGCGAGCGGCGCCACGGTCGACAGGCACCGCACCGCGGTGGACGAGTAGATGCGGCGGGGGCCGAAGGCCTGCAGCATCGGCACCAGGGTCTCGGCCTGCGCCTCGCCGATATCGGCGAGCGGGCGCAGGTGATCGACGGGGAAGGCCTCGCCGCGGGGTTCGGCCTTCGCGTGCCGCAGCAGCGTGACCGAGAAGGTGTCGACGAGGTCGTGGTCGGCGAGCTGCAGGAACACGTCGTACAGCTCGCGGTCGGCGGCGTAGCTCAGGCGCTCGCGCGCCTCCTCGGCCGGCACCCACTCGATGGCCTGCACCTCGTCGCCCGGCACGAACTTCGCGCTCGCCTCGGCCTTCGCGGTGACCTTCGCCGCCCAGTACTGCACCGTCTTCGAACGGCCGCCGCTGAGCGCGTAGTGGATCGTGCCGAGGTTGACGCCGAGGCGCACCCGGTAGCCCGTCTCCTCGTGGGTTTCCCGCACGGCCGCCTGCGGCATGCTCTCGCCGGGGTCGAGCTTGCCCTTGGGGAACGACACGTCGCGCTGCTTGGCGCGGTGGATGAGCAGCACGAGGATGCGCGGATCGCCGTGCTCGTCGTACACCCGCCGCCAGCAGACGGTGCCCGCCGCCAGCACCTCGGTCGGCCGGCCGGTCGCGTCGACGGGGGCCGGGTTCTTCCTCGGGCGTTTCTTCGTGGCCGTCGGGCTCACCGGCTTCTCCGGGAACGGGCTTCGGTGCGGTCGATCATCACGAGGTCTTGCAGATCGGGCAGCGGTTCGCCCTCCTCGCTCACCACCCGGCGCTGCCAGCTGCCGTCGGGCAGCATGCGCCACGACGACACGTCGTCGCTGAACGCGAAGGCGAAGAATCGGTCGATGCGGGCTAGGTGCTCGCGATCTTCGAGGCGCACGAGCACCTCGATGCGGCGGTCGAGGTTGCGGTGCATGAGGTCGGCGCTGCCGATGAACACCTCGCGCTCGCCCGCGTTCTCGAAGGCGTAGATGCGGGAGTGCTCGAGGTAGCGGCCGAGCACCGAGCGCACCCTGATGTTCTCGGAGAGCCCCGGCACACCGGCGCGGATCGAGCAGATGCCGCGCACCCAGACCTCGATGGGCACACCGTCCTGGCCGGCGCGGTAGAGCGCGTCGATGATGGCCTCGTCGACCATCGAGTTGGCCTTCAGCTTGATGCCGCTCGGACGGCCTGCGCGGGCGTGCTCGGCCTCGCGCTCGATGCGTTCAAGCAGACCGCTGCGCAGCTGCAGCGGCGCGACGAGCAGTCGGTCGTAGTCGGTCTCGATGGCGTAGCCCGACAGCACGTTGAACAGCTTGGTCACGTCGCGGCCCACCTCGGGCGACGAGGTGAACAGACCGAAGTCTTCGTAGATGCGGCTGGTCTTCGGGTTGTAGTTGCCGGTGCCGATGTGGCAGTAGTGGGCGAGGCGGCCCTGCTCTTCGCGGATCACGTGCACGAGCTTGCAGTGGGTCTTGAAGCCGACGAGGCCGTAGACGACGTGCACGCCGGCCTGCTCCAGCTTGCGGGCCCACGTGATGTTGGCCTCCTCATCGAAGCGGGCCTTCACCTCGACGAGCGCGAGCACCTGCTTGCCGGCCTCGGCCGCCTTGATGAGCGAGGCGACGATGGGGCTGTCGCCGGAGGTGCGGTAGAGGGTCTGCTTGATGGCGAGCACGTCCGGGTCGGTCGCGGCCTGCTCGACGAAGGCCTGCACGCTCGTCGAGAACGACTCGTAGGGGTGGTGCACGAGCACCTCGCGCCGGGCGATCGCCCCGAACACGTCGGGCTTCTCGCTGGGCGAGTTGGTGCGGAACTGCGGGTGCGTGACCGGGATGTGCGGCTTGAACTTGAGGTCGGGGCGGCGGATGCCCGAGAGCGCGAAGAGCCCGCTGAGATCGAGCGGCGCTGGCAGCGTGTAGACCTGCTCCTCGTCGATGTCGAACTCGGTGACGAGCAGCCCCAGGGTGGCTTCGTCCATGTCGTCGGAGATCTCGAGGCGGATCGGCGGGCCGAAACGGCGGCGCAGCAGCTCCTTCTCGAGCGCCTGGATGAGGTTCTCGGTTTCGTCCTCCTCGATCTCCATGTCTTCGTTGCGGGTGACGCGGAAGACGTGGTGGTCGAGCACCTTCATGCCGGGGAACAGGCCGTCGAGCTGGTTGGCGATCAGTTCTTCGAGCGCGATGAAGCGCACGTCGTCGATGCTCTCGCGCTGATCCACCCGCACGTAGCGCGGGATCATCTGCGGCACCTTGAGCCTCGCGAACTCGACCTTGTCGGTGCGCGGGTTGAGCACCCGGATCGAGAGGTTGAGGGCGCGACCCGAGATGTAGGGGAACGGGTGCGCCGGATCGACCGCGAGCGGCATGAGGATCGGGTAGATGCGCTGCTCGTAGTAGTCGGTGAGGTGGGCGCGGTCGGCGGCGTCGAGCTGCTCCCAGTCGACCACGCGCACGCCGGCCTCGGCGAGTCCCGGCTGCACCTGGTCGCGGAAGCAGCGCGCGTGGCGCAGCTGCAGCTCGTAGGCGGTGCGGTTGATGTCGGAGAGCACGTCGGTGGGGGCGCGGCCCACATTGGTGGGCAGCGCGAGGCCCGTCACGATGCGGCGCTTGAGACCCGCGACGCGTACCATGAAGAACTCGTCGAGGTTCGACGCGAAGATGGCGAGGAAGTTGGCGCGCTCGAGCAGCGGCACCCCGGGATCCTCGGCGAGTTCGAGCACGCGCTGGTTGAAGGCGAGCCAGCTCAGCTCGCGATCGATGTAGCGGTCGGCGGGCAGCTCTGCTCGATCGACGGCGATCTCTCGGGTGTCTTCGGTCATGCGTCCATTGTGTCATCGACCCCTGACGAAGCCGGCCTCGCCCACTGACGGCTGCGTGAATCGACGGTGAACGACGCGTGCTCGTACAGGCGCACCGCGCGCTCGTTCTCGCCGTCGACGTAGAGCGTGACACGGTCGGGCGAGTGCTGCGCCATGCGCGCGAGCGTCACGTCGAGCAGCAGCCGGCCGAGTCCGCGGCCGGCGTGCTCGGGCCGCACCCCCACCGCGTAGAGCTCGCACTCGACCTCGTCGTCGCCGCGCACCGTCTTGATCCAGGTGGATCCGGCGAGCTCTGCGCCGGGGTCCTCGGCGAGCAGGATCAGGTCGCTCGGCTCGAACCACGGCTCTTGACGCATGAGCGCGAAGTCGGCCTCCGTGATCCGCCCCTGCTCCGGATGCGTCGCGAACGCGGCCGCGTTCGCCCGCACCCAAGCGCCGGCGTCGGCGGGCCGCTCGGGGTCGAAGGCCCGCAGCCGCAGCCCCGACGGCGCGGGCACGGCGAGCGGATCGCGCCCATCGGAGGGCAGCAGCGCCGGATCGAGCGCCATGCGGAACAGCGAGCGGACCGGGGCGAACCCCGCGCGCGAGAGCAGCGCCTCGGCCGCCGGGTTCTCGCCGTGGGCCCAGGCGCGCAGCTCGCCGTCCGCGCGCGCGAGCGTCTGCGCGAGCGCGGCCGAGCCGATGCCGCGCCCCCGCTCGGAGGGGCGCACCGCGAGGTCGATCTCGCCCTGCCCGATGATCCCGATCGCAACGGGTGCGGCCGCTTCGCCCGCGGCGCCCCCCGCCTCCGAGAACCGGAGCAGCGCCCGCTGGCCCTGCGCCGCTGCCAGCACCGCCTGGTCCGACACCGGCGAGGAACCGTCGTGGGCCTCCGCCTCGGCGATCAGCGCGCGAGCCTCCGCGAGCGCCCGATCCGATGCGCCTTCAGCGGCCTCGAGACGTGCAGACATCTACTCCTCCTCTGCTGCGGCGCGGGCCCGCGCGAAGCCGTACCCCACGCCTCGCACCGTGCTGATGAGCCCCTCGTGCTCACCCAGTTTCGCCCGCAGGCGGCGCACGTGAACGTCGACCGTGCGCGTGCCGCCGAAGTAGTCGGTGCCCCACACCTCGCCGAGCAGCTGCTCGCGGGTGAACACCCGTCCCGGATGCCCCGCGAGGAAGTGCAGCAGCTCGAACTCCTTGTAGGTGAGGTCGAGCGGGCGGCCGAACAGCCGCGCGGTGAAGTTGGACTCGTCAATGACAACGCCCGCGGCCTGGACCGCGGGCGGGGGAGCGGCGGAGGCCGAAGCCGGCCGGCCGAGGAGGCGCAGGCGCAACTCGACCTCGGCGGGGCTGGCGGTCGGCAGCAGCAGCTCGCTGACGCCCCACTCGCGGGTCAGGGCGGTGAGCGCGAGCTCGGGCAGGATCACGACGCGCGGCGTCTCGACGCCCTCGGCGAGCGCCAGGCAGGCCGTGCGGGCGCGGCGCGCATCGAGCGTGCCGTCGACGAGGATCGCATCGAAGCGGGCCGCCATCGTCTCTGGCACGCGCAGCGACAGCGGCGAGGTGCGCACCTCGTGCGGCAGCAGGTCGAGGGCCGGCAGGGCGTCGGCGGGATCGCGATCGGCGAGGCAGAGCAGCTGCATGGACCGTCTCCCTCCGCTGTGCATTCAACCCGAGGCCATATTACTGCGGGCACTGTTTCGCCGTCGTTTCGCTCGCGTTTCGGCGGTGACGATGCGGGCGTGACGCCGCTCGACCCCCGCCGGCGGGCGCTGTGGAAGAATGGGGGTGTGATCGATCCCGTGCAGCCCGATGCCCCGGAGATGCCCGACGTGCAGTCGTGGCACCTCCCGCGCATGATCGTCGCGTGGGCCGTGGCGGCCGTCATCGGCACGCTGGTGACGCTGCTCGTTCCGCAGGAGGGCCGCTTCGCCTGGCTGGCGTTCGCCGTCGGGGCGAGCACGCTCGTGACCTTCGCGCTGCAGCTGGGCACCGCGCAGCGGGAGGGCTTCATCACCCGGGTCTCGTTCAGCGTGGCCGGATCGGTGGTGCTGATCGCGGTGATCGACGTGATCGGGATGCTGCTCGGCTAGTCGCTGGCAGTTGTCGGTGTCGTTGTCGTTGTCGCTGCCTTGGCCGATCGGGCGCCGCCGCCGCGCCGCCGCCGGCCCGGTGTAATAGACTGGCGGCATGCTTCTCGCTCTCGAACTCTTCTTTCTCGGCCTCCTCGGTCTCGCCGGCGTCGCGATCGCGTGGATCTCGGGCACCGTCGTCTACAAGCTCTTCAAGGGGCAGCGCTAATCACCTGCTCGCTGCTCGTATCGTGAGCGGGAGGTACTGATGTCCTCGTTCCTGGAGCTTCCGGGCGCGGTCGCGGATCCGGCGGGTGTGGCCGCCCACTACGGCGAGCCGCTGCCCGAGCAGCGCGCGCTCGAGGCCGGCGCTGCGATCGTCGATCTGTCGCACCGCGGCGTCGTCACCGTTTCAGGGCCCGACCGTCTGAGCTGGCTGCACTCGATGACGAGTCAGCAGCTGGTGGGTCTGCGTCCCGGCGAGAGCACCGAGACGCTGCTGCTCGACCCGAACGGGCGGATCGAGCGAGCGATCCGCGTGGTCGACGATGGTGAGCGCAGCTGGTTGCTCGTCGACGAGGGATCGGCAGAGCCGCTCACCGCCTTCCTGCAGCGTATGCGCTTCGCGCTGCGCGTCGAGGTGCACGACGTCTCGGCCGAGTACGCGACGGTGCTCGCGTTCACCGGCGGCGGGCCTGCGGCGGAAGCGCTGCGCGGACTGTCGCCCGCTGCGGAATGGCAGGACCCCTGGGCGGCCGTGACCGTCGGCGGCGTGCAGTACGCGAGAGCGCACGGGCACGCCTCGGAGGGCTGGGCGGTGTCGCAGTTCGTGTTCGCGCGCGAGGATCTGCCGGCCATCGCTGCGCTGGTGGGCGAGGGCGCGCTGCGCGCGGCGGGCCTGCTCGCGCTTGAAGCGCTGGAGGTGCGCGCCTGGCGCCCGGCGCAGCACGCCGACGTGGACGAGCGCGCGATCCCCCACGAGTTCGACTGGCTGCGCACGGCGGTGCACCTGACGAAGGGCTGCTACCGCGGGCAGGAGACCGTGGCGAAGGTGCACAACCTGGGGCATCCGCCGCGGCGCCTCGCCATGCTGCACCTCGACGGCTCGGGCGGTGAGCTGCCCGTAGCCGGTGCGCTCGTCTACCGCGCGTCCGCGCCGGGGGAGGCCCGCGACCCCGAGGCCCGCCCGGTGGGGCGCGTCACCCGCGCCGCGCTGCACCACGAGTGGGGCGGGATCGCGCTCGCGCTGCTCAAGCGCGCACTCCCGGAGGACGCCGCGCTCGAGGTCGAGCTGGCCGACTCCGCGGAACGGGTCGCCGCCGCGCAGGAGCCGATCGTTCCCGCCGATGCGGGGGCGACGCGCGACATACCGCGGCTCAAGCGCCTCTGACCGGGCCGCCGCGGACGCCGCCGCTGACCTCATAGACTGGAGCCATGACGAACAAGCTGATCCTGCTCCGTCACGGGCAGAGCGACTGGAACCAGAAGAACCTGTTCACCGGTTGGGTGGACGTGCGACTGACCGAGCAGGGGCGCGGCGAGGCGGCTCGCGCGGGCGAGCTGCTCGCCGAGTCGGGCGTGCTGCCGGACGTGCTGCACACCTCGGTGCTGAGCCGGGCCATTCAGACGGCCAACCTCGCTCTCGACAGCGCTGATCGGCTGTGGATCCCGGTGCGTCGCTCCTGGCGTCTGAACGAGCGCCACTACGGCGCGCTGCAGGGGCTCGACAAGTCCGAGACTCTGCAGAAGTACGGAGAGGAGCAGTTCATGGAGTGGCGCCGTTCCTTCGATACGCCGCCGCCCGTGCTCGACGACTCGAGCGAGTGGTCGCAGGCGAACGACCCGCGCTACGCGGGCATCGACGGCGAGCAGCCGCGCACGGAGTGCCTGAAGGACGTCGTCGAGCGGCTGGTGCCCTATTGGGAGGGTGAGATCCTGCCCGATCTGAACGCGGGCAGGACCGTGCTCGTGACCGCTCACGGCAACTCGCTGCGCGCGCTCGTGAAGCACCTCGAGGGCATCTCGGATGCTGACATCGCGGGCCTCAACATCCCCACCGGCATGCCGCTCGTCTACGACATCAACGAAGACGGGACGCCCGTCGGCGCGGGTCGCTACCTCGATCCCGAGGCCGCTGCGGCCGGTGCGGCCGCGGTCGCCGCGCAGGGCAAGCACTGACGGTCGAATCCCGGCCCGAACGCGAAAGGGCCCCTCGTGAGAGGGGCCCTTTCGCGTATTCCGAGTGCGAGTCGGATCAGCGCTCGGTGCGGTCGTCGGACGAGTCGTCCTCGTCGTCGGCGTTGTACTTGCTGGCGTACTCTTCCCACGCATCCTCGTCGGAGCCGTGGTGCGAACTCTGAGCGAGTTCGCGTTGGAGCTGTGAAAGGTCGGTATTGGGACTGAAATACTTCAGCTCCCTGGCGACCTTGGTGTGCTTTGCCTTCTGACGGCCGCGCCCCATGCGTGACCCCCTTACACATTCAGGCCTCGCGGGCGATCTTCCGCGAGGCAGGTACTTATACAAATAGACGTATGGAGCAGATTCTAGCAGATCGCGCGGCCCGCAAGGTGCGCCCATTACGATGAAGGCATGACCTCCCGACGCCCCCGCACCACCAGGATTCTGCTCGTCGCGGTTCTGGCGATCGCGGTCCTCGTCCTGGCGGGCGCGCTCGCCGTGCTGCTGCCGATCCTCACCCATCAGAGCGCGGGCGGGTCGGGGCAGCAGGTGCCCGAGACCTTCGTCTCGCAGACGACCGCAGAAGGAGCGGACGGTCGCGAGCGCGAGCTGAGCGTCGAATCGGCCGACGGGAAGCCGGTCGCCCTCGACGCCCTGCGCCCCGGAGACGAGCTCGTGGTGCGGGGCAGCGGCTTTGATGCCGGTATCGGCATATATGTGGCGATCTGTGCGATTCCGCAGCAGGAGGGCGGCAAGCCGGGACCGTGCCTCGGCGGGATCCCCGAGGGCGCGCAGGAGGGCACGGCCGACACCTCCGCGCTGTCGAGCGTGTGGATCACCGACGACTGGGCGTGGCAAGCCTTCGCGACGCAGCGCTACGACGACCCGCGGACGGGCGCCTTCACCGCCGAGCTCACTGTTCCGGAAGCGGCAGTCGACGGCCTCGACTGCCGCGAGACCCGATGCGCGATCGCGACCCGCGCCGACCACACCGCCGCACGGGACCGGGTGCAGGACATGCTCCTGCCGGTGGCCTTCGCGAAGTAGCCGGCCTCAGTGCGCGAGCGGCGCGATCACCAGGGTCGCGACCGTGTAGATGGCGAGACCCGCGAGCGCGCCGACGACCGTGCCGTTGATGCGGATGAACTGCAGATCCTTGCCCACCTGCAGCTCGATCTTCTCGGCGGCCTCCTGCGCATCCCAGCGCTGCACGGTCTCGGTGATGACGCCCGCGATATCGCTGCGGTAGTTGCGCACGAGGTGCTCGACCACTCCCATCACCCACACGTCGATCTTGTACTGGAGGGTCGGGTCGTCGAGCAGTTTGCGGCCGAAGTCCTGCACGGCCGAGTCGATCCGCGTCCGCAGCTCGCTCCGCGGATCCTCGAGCATCGAAACGAGCGCGGCGCGGGCGGTCTCCCAGGTGCTCGCGGCGACGGCCCGGATGCGCGGACTGTCGAAGACCTCGTGCTTGAAGGCCTCGAGCTGCTCCTGCAGCCGCGGCTGCTGCTGCAGGTCTCGGGCGAGATCCGCGAGGAACCGCGCGATCGCGAGACGGAACGGGTGCTCGGGATCGGCGCCGACCCGCTGGGCGAACTTCACGGTCTCGGCGTGCAGACGGTCGTCGACGAAGCGGTCCACGATGCTCGGCACCCAGGAGGGGAGGCGCGAGGACACCACGCGGTCGAACGCCTCGGGGTGCGAGACCAGCCACTCCTCGATGCGCGAGGCGGCGATGTCGATGAGCGCCTGCTGGTGACCGCCGGCCACGAACGACTCCGCCGTGCGCCCGAGCAGCGGCCCCCATTCGGGTTCGACGACGTGCCGGCGCACGAGCAGCTCGATGAGCTCCTGCACGTCGTTGTCGTCGAGCACCGTCAGGGCGCCGAGCCCCGCGCTCGTCACCATGTCGCCCACGCGCTCCGCGTTGGGGCGCTGCGACAGCCACTCGCCGGCGTGCCGCGCCCCGCTGATGCCCGCGAGCTTGTCGTGCACGACGTCGTCGGCGAGGAAGTTCTCCTCGACGAAACCGCCGAGGCCGGCGCCGATGTCGTCCTTCTTGCTCGAGATGAGGTTGGTGTGCGGAATCTTCAGGCCGAGCGGATGCCGGAAGAGCGCCGTCACCGCGAACCAGTCGGCGAGCGCACCCACCATGCCGCCCTCGCTCGCCGCCCGCACGAACCCGAGCCACGGGTAGCGGGTCTGCAATGCGAACGAGATCACGAACACGACCGCCATGCCGATGAGCAGGGCCACGGCGAGGCGCTGCATGCGGCGCAGCTCGGCGAGCCGTTCGAAGTCTGCGGGGGAGACGGCCCCCAGGGTGCGGTGGGTGCGAGGCGACGGCATCTCAGTATTATCCTCCACGGCGGGCTCCCGGACGCCGCGTGAAATAATCGACGCCATGCACCTTCTCACGGCGCTCAGCCTGAAGAACCGCGCGTTGATCGCGCTCGTCACCATCGTCGCCGCGGTATTCGGGCTCATCGGCGTCGGCTCCCTCAAGCAGGAGCTGATGCCATCCGTGCAGTTCCCCGCGATCGCGGTCGTGACCACCTACCCCGGGGCGTCCCCCGAGGTGGTCAACAACGATGTCTCCGGCCCCATCGAGACGGCGCTGCGCGGGGTGCCGCAGCTCGAGACCTCGACGGCGACGTCGAGCACGGGCGCGTCCATGGTCGTCGCCCAGTTCACCTACGGCGTCGACCTCACCGCGACCGAGCAGAAGGTCGAGCGCGCGATCAGCCGCATCTCGCAGCTGCTGCCCGAGGCCGCCGACACGCAGGTGATGTCCGGCAGCATCGACGACTTCCCCGTGATCCAGATCGCGGTGACGCCGACCGGCGGGCAGACGCCCGAGGAGGCCGCGCAGCTGATCGAACGCGTGGCGATCCCCGAGCTCAGCGACATCGACGGGGTGCGCGACGCGCAGCTCACCGGCGCCCGCGAGGAGCGGATCGCGATCGCCCCGTACGCGGGAGCGCTCGCCGAGAACGGGCTGACGTCCCAAGCGATCTCCGACGCTCTGCAGCAGAGCGGCGTGCTCATGGCCGCGGGCACCGTCACCGAGGGGGATCGCACGCTCGCCGTGCAGGCGGGCACTTCGCTCGGCTCGGTCGAGGACATCGCCGCGATCCCGCTGCCGGGCACCGGCGGATTCGACGCCGCCACCGAGCAGTCCACGCCCCTCACCATCGGCGACGTCGCAGAGGTTCGCCTCGAACCCGCACCCGAGCAGAGCATCTCCCGGATCAACGGGGAGCCGGCCCTCACCATCGCCGTCACCAAGATGTCGGCCGCGAACACCGTCGACGTCTCGCACGCGGTGCAGCAGCAGCTCGACGAACTGCAGGACCAGCTCGGCGGAGTGCAGCTCACCGTCGTCTTCGACCAGGCGCCCTACGTGGAGCAGTCGATCCACACCCTCACCACCGAGGGCCTGCTGGGACTCGTGTTCGCGGTGCTCGTGATCCTCGTCTTCCTCATGTCGGTGCGGGCGACCCTCGTCACCGCGATCTCCATCCCCACCTCGGTGCTGCTCACCTTCGTGGGCCTCAACTTCGCCGAGTACACGCTCAACATGCTCACGCTGGGTGCGCTCACCATCTCGATCGGCCGCGTGGTCGACGACTCGATCGTGGTGATCGAGAACATCAAGCGGCACCTCGTGCCCGGCACCGACAAGGCGAAGACGATCATCGAGGCCGTGCGCGAGGTCGCCGGGGCGATCACCGCGTCGACCGTCACGACCGTCGCGGTGTTCCTGCCGATGGCGTTCGTCGACGGCATGGTGGGCGAGCTGTTCCGCCCCTTCGCGTTCACCGTGACCATCGCTCTCGCCGCGTCGCTGCTGGTCTCCCTGACGATCGTGCCGGTGCTGGCCTACTGGTTCCTGCGACCGGATCGCCGGCGCCGCACCGCCGGATCCCCGGCGAGCCGCGATCCCGAGCCCGCCGCAGAGCCCCTCACCGCGCTGCAGCGCTGGTACCGCCCCGTCATCGACTGGACGCTGAAGCGCCCCGCAGCGACCTTGCTCACCGCGGTGCTGGTGTTCGGCCTGACCGTCGCGCTGAGCCCGCTCATGAAGACGAATTTCATGGGCGACGACGAGCAGAACTCGATCGGGCTCGTGCAAACCCTCGCCCCGGGCACCAGCCTCGACGCGCAGCTCGTGCAGGCCGAACGCGTCGAGGGCGCGCTCGCGGAACTCGCCGACATCGAGACCGTGCAGGTGACCATCGGCAGCAGCGGCAGCGGCATGAGCGCGATCTTCGGGGGCGGCGGTGACGGCTCGGTCAGCTACTCGATCACCACCGACGCCGACGCCGACCAGGCGCAGGCGCAGGACGACATCCTCGCAGCGGTCGACGGCCTCGACGAGGCGGGCGAGTTCTCGCTCGGGCAGTCGGGCGGCGGTGTGACGACGTCGAGCGCCATCGAGGTCAACGTCTCGGCACCCGACCAGGAGACCCTCGCCCAGGCGAGCGACGCCGTGCTCGCAGAACTGGAGCAGCGCCCCGGCCTGCGCCAGGTCGAGAGCGACCTGGGCGCCTCGCGCCCCTTCCTGCGCGTGGCCGTGGATCGCAGCTCCGCGGCAGCCGTGGGCCTCACCGAGGCTGCGGTGGCGGGCCAGGTGGCCCAGCAGATGCAGCCGCGCCCCGTCGGCCAGATCACCATGGACGCCGACAGCGTGTCGATCTACCTCGTCGAGGGCGTCGCTCCCGCCGACCAGGCGGGGGTCGCCGCTCTGCCGATCATGACCGCCGTCGGCCCGCAGCGGCTCGACGCCCTCGCCACGATCGAGGTCGCCGACGGCCCGGTGACGGTGCGCACCGAGGACGGCGTGCGCATGGTCACCGTCTCGGCGCTGCCCGAGGGCGATGACCTGAACGTGGCGAGCGCGGCGGTCAACGCCGCCCTCGAAGCCGTGGATCTGCCCGCTGGCGCCACCGCCTCCATCGGCGGCGTGATGTCGCAGCAGGCCGAGGCCTTCGAGCAGCTCGGGCTGGCCCTGCTGGCCGCGATCCTCATCGTCTACGTGGTGATGGTCGCGACCTTCCGCAGCCTGCTGCAGCCGCTGCTGCTGCTCGTATCGGTGCCGTTCGCGGCGACCGGCGCGATCCTGCTGCTCATCGCGACCGGCATTCCGCTCGGCGTCGCCTCGCTGATCGGCGTGCTCATGCTCGTCGGCATCGTGGTGACGAATGCGATCGTGCTCATCGACCTCGTCAATCAGTACCGCGAGCGCGGGGATGCGCTGCTCGACGCCGTCGAGCACGGCGCCCTGCAGCGTCTGCGTCCCATCGTGATGACGGCACTCGCGACCATCCTCGCCCTCACCCCGATGGCGCTCGGCATCACCGGCAAGGGCGGGTTCATCTCGCAGCCGCTCGCGGTCGTGGTGATCGGCGGCCTGCTGTCGTCGACGGTGCTCACGCTCATCGTGCTGCCCACGCTGTACTACGCGGTGGAGCGGCGTCGGGAGGGACGCCCCGGCCGCGGCCCGAAGCGACGCGGGCCGAAGCGCACCCCGTCGGCTGGCGCCGCAGCGCCCGTGCCCGCGGCGCCCATGCCCGCTGCATCCGATGCGCTCGCCTTCGCCGGCGCGGTCGGATCGGTGGGCACCGTGGGCGTGCTCGGCGCCGAGGCCACGCGCGAGGCCACGACGGGGTACCCGGCGGAGTCGCCCGATGATCTCATCGAACTGTTCTCGGATCCGGAAGCGGAATCCGGTCCCGCGCCCGATGCCGCGGTCGCGGTGGAGGAGACCCCGGTCGAGGGGCTTCCCGACGCCGATGGGCACGCGGACGCAGACGCTTCCGCGCCCAGCGCCCCCGAGGTCGAGCAGCTCGAGGTGCCCGAGCCCGTGCCGGCTCCGGTGCCGGCGCCCGCCCAGGCCGACGCGGAGACGCAGCGCGCGATCCTCAGCGAGCTCATGCGCGTGGGGCTCTCGGCGCCCGAGCTGACCGAGCGCGGTTCTGCGGCGGCCGAGCGCGAAACTGCTGAGCCTGAGGTCGACCACGCTGCCGGTGCCGCTGATGCCGCCGACATGGGTCCTGCGACCGCGCAGATGTCGCTCGCGCTCTCCGACCTCGGATTCACCGGGGATGACAACCCCCTGGAAACCGGTGACGAGCCCGCAGACGATGCGGCGCCCGAGGTCGAGGTCGCCGAGATCGAGACCGGGCCCGAGGCCGATGCGGCCCCGGCCGACGATCTCGACCCGGGCGAGCAGATCGTCCCTCGGCACGCGGGCGCCGACGCGATCGCGGCCGAGCACGCCGACGACTCGGCCGCCCCGGCTGAGACGCCGCTCGTGCTGCCCGGCGCGCCCGCAGAGAGCCCGGACGGCGCCGACGCCTCCGAGCCGAACCGGGGCGGCGCCGCGCCCGCGGCCCCGCCGGTCACCGGCGAGCTCGACTGGGAGCAGCTCATGTGGGAGGCCACGCAGGAGGTCGAGGCCGCCGAGCAGAGCGCCGGTGCCGATGTCGAGGCCGACGCCGGACGCCGCGCGGCCGACGTGCCGGATCAGACCGGTGCCGCCGACGAGCAGCCCGACGACGAGAGCGGGCGATAGTCATGGCGCAGAAGGGCCGTCGCGGCTTCAAGCCCCCGTCGAATTACGAGCCGGGCCGGAAGCCTGCCCGTGCCGGCAAGCGCTGGGTCGGGGGGCGCGACGCGGCCGCCGAGGAGGGGCAAGCGACGCGCGGCGCCCGTGGCGCCGGCCGCGACAGCGGGGCCGGGCACCCGCGCAGCGCCCGGAGCTCGAAACGGCAGCCGGAGGCGCCGGGCCGGTCGGAACGTCAGCAGTCCCCGGCGAACGTCGAGCGCGTGCCGGCGACGGGCGGATCCGCCCCCGTCGCGCCCGTCGTGCTCGAACGGCTCGACGCCCGCATCACCACCGCGGCCGAGGTGCAGGGCATCGCCTTCGGAGACCTCGGTCTCGGTGCGAACATCGTGCGCGTGCTCGGCGAGCTCGGGGCGGAGCAGCCGTTTCCGATCCAGGCCGCGACGATCCCGGACGCGCTCGCCGGCCGTGACGTGCTGGGACGGGCGCGCACCGGATCGGGCAAGACCATCGCCTTCGGTGCGGCCCTGGTTGAGCGGCTGCTGCAGCTCAAAGCCGAGGGTGCCTTCGCGGGCGATGGGAAGCCGGCCCGCGACCGGCCCCGGCGGGGCGAGCGTCAGCGCGCGCCGAAGCGGGCGCCGCGCAATCCGAAGGCGCTGATCCTCGCTCCCACCCGCGAGCTGGCGCTGCAGATCGACCGCACCGTGCAGCCGATCGCCCGCTCCGTCGGGTTCTTCACCGCGCAGCTCGTGGGCGGTGTGCCCCTCGACCCGCAGGTGCACGCGCTCGAACGCGGTGTCGACATCGTCATCGGCACGCCCGGCCGCGTGCGCGACCTCGTCAACCGGCGCAAGCTCGACCTGCGCGAGGTGATCGTCTCGGTGATCGACGAGGCCGACCACATGTGCGAACTCGGTTTCCTCGAACCCGTGCAGCGGGTGCTGCGCGACACGGTGCGCGGCGGGCAGCGGCTGCTGTTCTCGGCCACGCTCGACAGCGGCGTCTCGGATCTCGTGTCGGAGTTCCTGCGCGATCCCGCCGTGCACGAGGTCGCGGGGGAGGCCGTGAGCGAGGCCGAGCACCGGGTGCTGGTGGTGCTGCGGGAGCACAAGGATCGCGTGCTCGTCGAACTCGCCTCGCGTCCCGGGCGCACCATGGTGTTCTGCCGCACCCGCGCCTACGCCGAGCGCCTCGCCGAGCTGTTCGAGGCGGACGGGCTGCGGGTGACCGCGCTGCACGGCAACCTCAGCCAGGCCCGGCGCGAGCGCAATCTCGAGCGCTTCGCCTCGGGCAAGGCATCGGTGCTGGTGGCGACCGACGTCGCCGCGCGCGGCCTCCACGTCGACGACGTCGACCTCGTGGTGCAGGCGGACCCGCCCGACGATTACAAGACCTACCTGCACCGCGCCGGCCGCACCGCCCGCGCCGGCCGCGACGGGCTCGTGCTCACGGTGATCCCGCGCACCAGGCAGAAGCGCACCCGTGAACTGCTTGAACAGGCCGAGATCGTGCCCGCCTCCTTCGGCGACCACGAGCCGGGCGACGACCCGACCGCCGCGTAGCCGGCGGCTGGAGGCCGGGCCGGAGTGCTGGCGGCCGGAGCAGAGCGCCGGGCGTCGGTGGAGGTGTTCTCCAGCTACCCGAGCCTCGTTTTGGAGATCTCGCACAAGAGGATGCGGGATCGCCCGCGGCTCCGGTTGTGGGGAGCGCGGCGTGCGGTTGTCGGTGTCAGGGGTGCCCCCTAGCCTGTGAGCAGGTCAGCGGATCGCCGGCGCGCAGCGCGGCGGATCCGCGCATCACGTCGAAGGAGCATCGATGAGCGACACCATCGCGCAGTCCACCGCACGCATCGACATCGACCGGGTGGGCGACGCCCTGCTCGGCCGATGGAAGCAGGAGCGCCTCGAATCGCGCCGTCTCGCGACCGAGTCCCGTCTGCACACCATTCCGGGCCAGTCGATGCCCGAGCACCGCGCCCGCGTGCTCGAACAGCTCGGCATCCTGGTCGAGGAGGGAGCGATCCAGCGCGCCTTCCCCAGCGACCTCGGCGGCAGCGACAACCACGGCGGCAACATCGCCGCCTTCCAGGAGCTCGTGCTCGCCGATCCGTCGCTGCAGATCAAGAGCGGCGTGCAGTGGGGCCTCTTCGGCGCCGCGATCCTGCACCTCGGCACCCGCGAGCACCACGAGAAGTGGCTGCCCGCGGTGATGAGCCTCGAACTGCCCGGCGCGTTCGCCATGACCGAGATCGGCCACGGCTCCGACGTCGCGTCGATCGGCACCACCGCCACCTACGACCCCGAGACCGAAGAATTCGAGATCCACACCCCCTTCACGGGCGCGTGGAAGGACTACCTCGGCAACGCGGCCCTGCACGGCCGGGCAGCGGTCGTGTTCGCCCAGCTCATCACGGGCGGCGTCAACCACGGCGTGCACGCCTTCTTCGTGCCGATCCGCACCCCCGAGGGCGAGCTGCTGCCGGGCGTCGGCAGCGAAGACGACGGCGTGAAAGGCGGCCTCAACGGCATCGACAACGGCCGCCTCCATTTCACCCGCGTGCGGGTGCCCCGCACCAATCTGCTCAACCGCTACGGCGACGTCGCCGCCGACGGCAGCTACACCTCGCCCATCGAGAGCCCCGGTCGGCGCTTCTTCACCATGATCGGCACGCTCGTGCAGGGCCGGGTCTCGCTCGACGGCTCGGCCGTGCGCGCCATGCAGGCCGCGCTCGCCATCGCCGTGCGCTACGGCAGCGAGCGGCGCCAGTTCCCCGGCGCCTCCGGCCGCGAGACCGTGCTGCTCGACTACGGCCTGCACCAGCGCCGGCTCATCCCGCGCATCGCGCAGAGCTACGCGATGGCCTTCGCCGACGAGCGCCTGCTCACCGTCTTCGACGAGGTGTTCTCGGGGGCGGGCGACACCCCCGAGAACCGGGAGGACCTCGAGACGCTCGCGGCGGCGCTGAAGCCGCTCTCGACCTGGGCCGCCCTCGACACGCTCCAGGAGTCGCGCGAGGCCTGCGGCGGCGCCGGCTTCATGGCGAAGAACCGGGTGACCGGGCTGCGCGCCGACCTCGACATCTACGTCACCTTCGAGGGCGACAACCACGTGCTGCTGCAGCTCGTGGGCAAGCGCCTGCTCACCGACTACGCCGAGCAGTTCAAGGGGGCCGACCGCGCCGCCCTCATCAAGGCGGCGGCGAGCCAGCTGGGCGGTCGGGTGAGCCGCTTCGGCCTGCGCCAGGTGGGCCAGAGCATCGCCGATCTCGGCCAGGTCGCCCGCTCGGTCGAGAGCCTGCGCAGCCCCGAGGCGCAGCGCGAGCTGCTGGCCGATCGCGTGCAGACCATGATCTCGGAGATCGCGCTGGCGCTGCGCGAGGCCACCAAGGACGTGCCGAAGGGCGACAAGCGGGCCCGAGCGATCGCCGCGGAGGACGCTTTCAACGCTCAGCAGCACAAGCTCATCTCCGCGGCCCGCGCGCACGCCGAGCTGCTGCAGTGGGAGGCCTTCACCGAGGCGCTCGCCCAGATCGACGACGAGGGGTCGCGCCAGGTGCTCACCTGGCTGCGCGACCTCTTCGGCTTCGGGCTCATCGAGAGCAACGCCGCCTGGTATCTCGTGAACGGTCGGATCTCGGGGCAGCGCGCTGAGGCCGTGACGGCCTACATCGACCGACTCATCGGCCGGCTGCGGCCGCACGCGCTCGACCTGGTCGATGCGTTCGGCCTCGGCCCCGAGCTGCTGCGGGCCGAGATCGCCACGGGCATCGAGGCCGAGCGCCAGGAGGAGGCGCACGCCTATGTCGAGGCGCAGCGCGCCGCGGGCACCTGGCCCACTCACGAGAAGGATCTCTACCGGGCGAAGAAGCAGGCGCGCTAGCCGCGCGGAGGCTCGTTCCGGGCCGGTTCGCCGCGTAGAGTTGCAAGCGCGACGGATAGGCCCGGCGCAGGGCAGGTGGAGAAATGACCTTCAACGACAACGCGCGGATCGACACGGGACGGGTGTCGAAGCGCAGCGGTGCCCGGCGCGGCGGGCTGATCGCGGGCGGCGGCGTGGGCGTCGCGCTGCTGCTCGCGCTCGGATCCCAGTTGCTCGGGGTGAACCTGCTGCCCTTCGCGCCCGTGGTCGACCAGCTCATCAGCGGCAGCTCCCTCTCGGGTGAACGGTCCGAGGCGCTGCCCGGCTGCGAGACCGGGGCCGATGCGAACGCCGACGCGGAGTGCCGCATGGCGGCGACGGCGGACTCCCTCGACCGCTACTGGGCGGGCGAGGTCGACGGCTACCGGGCACCCGCAGAGGTGGTGCTCTTCGAAGGGCAGACGCAGTCCGGCTGCGGCACCGCCACCGCGGCGACGGGGCCGTTCTACTGCCCGCCCGACGAGTCGATCTACCTCGACGTCGCCTTCTTCGACACACTGAGCAGCGACTACGGCGCGTCCGACGGCTCGCTCGCGCAGATGTACGTGCTCGCCCACGAGTGGGGCCACCACATCTCGAACCTCATCGGCACGCTCCAGCAGACCGGCCGCGAATCCGGGCCCGCCTCGGGGTCGGTGCGGCTCGAACTGCAGGCCGACTGCTTCGCGGGTGCGTGGGTGCAGAACGCGTCGACCGTGACCGACAGTGCGGGCGTGCCGTTCCTGCAGCCGGTCACCTCCGAGCAGATCGCCGATGCGATGAGCGCGGCGGCGGCCGTGGGCGACGACCACATCATGGAGTCGGCGGGCGCCCCCGTGAACCCCGAGCGCTTCACGCACGGCACCTCCGAGCAGCGGCAGCGCTGGTTCCAGGAAGGCTACCGCGGCGGGCCCGGCGCCTGCGGCACCTTCGACGTGCCCGCCTCTGAGCTGTAGACGCCGCTCGGCGTACCCGCCGCGCTCAGCGGCGCTTGCGCTTCTTCTCGGCGCGACGCAGCGCCTTCGCGCGCTCTGCTTTCTCTTTGGCTGCCGCGAGCTGCGCGCCGCGCGATCCCGGCTTGGGTCCCTTCTTCGCGGGTGGTTTCGGCTGTGCCTGCTTCGTGGACTTCCTCGCGATGGCATCCGCGCGGTCGGCTGTGCCCGCCGCCGTTGGTCGCGAGCTGCGGGCGGTGCGACCGCGCATGATGCCCACGAGCTGCTGCACATCGGCGGCGTCGCGATCCACCTCCCAACTCGCCCAGATCTCGCTGCCCGCGGGCTCCCCGGTCACAGGGAGTACGGAGTGGGCTCGCTTGTCACTCAGATGCCTGGCGAGGGGGAGGGGAAGCAGGATCGCGCCGGCTCCGGTCGCCACGAGTTCGAGGGCTGCCTTTACCCCGGTCGGCATCCAAGCGGGATCGTCCCACGGCTGCGCAGCTGGCCACTGAGGGAAGTGGTATGGGTGATCGAGCAGCGTTACCAGCACAAGGTCGGCGACGGGGATCCCGTTGCTCTTGGCGAGTTCGTGGTCGGCAGGCAGCACGAGCGCCACAGTCTCCGTGTAGAGCAGCATGGCGTGGCGGCTGCGGTCGGGCTCCGACGAACCCTCCGGCCGCTCGCCCGCGCGAGTGCGTTCGAGCATCACGTCGATCTCGGGCGTCCCGGATCCCCGCCCGAATGGGGTTTCGATGGGCACGAGTTCGAGGGGGGAGCCACTCGCCCGCTCCCAGCGCTTCGCCCACTTGCCGGGGGTCGTTCCACGCGTGAAGCCCAGGCGAAGGGCACTCGTATTGGTGGTGGAAGACAGGGGAAGTTCGGCGTCGCTCACAGCGCTATTTTCGCGTAAATCTCGTGAGTGTACGGGAGCCGTGCCGTGGAGAGCGCGATGCGATAGTGATCCGGCGAATCGACATGTCTGAGCGGGGTACCCTCTTCAAGGTAGTGCGGGTGGGCGAGTCGGGCGTGCCCCTGCGGCGGTAACCCGCTGGCGGGCACCACCCGCCACCACGGCACGGCATGCCCGTACAGCGCCATTACCCGCCCAACGGCGCGAGGTGCTCCCGAGCCGATCGCGATCCCAACGTCGCCGTAGGTCATCACCCGGCCGACAGGGATGCGATCGACCACTTCGAGCACGGCTTCGACGAACTCTGCGCTGGGCATGACACCAGGGTACGCGCTCATGGGGGTGCGGCACCTTGTGCTCACCGAGTCGGCCCATTTGTGCCGAGTCGGCCTGCGATTCGCGCGAAATCTGTGTCGGGTCGATACGGGCAGGCCGGCTCGAAAAGACGGAGGCGGCGCCGAGATCGGGGCTAGGATCCCAGGCTGCTATTGGAGCGCGGAGACCCCCAGCAGCGAGCCGATCAGGTAGGTCGCCGCCACGGCCACGCCGCCGAACACCAGCTGCCGCGCCGCCCCCGAGAAGGGGTTGCGATCGGTGAACCGCGCCGCGATGAAGCCCGCAGCGAGCAGCCCCGCCCCGCCGAACGCCAGCCCCCACCACAGCGTGCCGAAGCCCAGCAGGAAGGGCAGCACCGGAATGATCGCACCCACGCTGAACGCCACGAACGACGACCCCGCAGCCACCAGCGGCGACGGCCGATCGTCGGGGCTGAGCCCCAGCTCGTGCGCCAGGTGCACCTTCAGAGCCTGCTCGTTGTTCGCGTGCACCTGCGTCGCCGCATCGCTCGCGGTCTGCGGCGACATGCCCAGGTGCTCGAACATCACCGTGAGCTCCGCCTGCTCGCCCACGGGGTTGCGGTCGAGGGCATCGCGCTCGGTCTGCACCTCCACCGCCAGCTGCTCGTTCTGGGTGCGCACCGAGGTGTACTCGCCGAGCGCCATCGAGATCGCACCCGAGATCAGGCCCGAGACGCCGGTGATCGCGATGATGCCCGGGCTCGCACCCGCGGCCGCGATGCCCGAGATGAGGCCGATGTTGGAGACCAGCCCGTCCATCGCCCCGAACACCGAGGCGCGCAGCCAGCCCGACCCGGCAGACGACGAGTGCGTGTGATCGTACTCGTGCGGGTTCGCGATGTCGATGGGCCCGTCGTTCATGGTCTCCCCGGTTCGGAGTGCGGTGCCGCGCCGGGTGCGGCGCGCCGGCAGCAACCGTAGCAAGGTTCGCGCGCGAGGGAGAACCCCTGATCCAAGGTCGATTCGGCGAGGGAACGAGTTCGATGGGGCGAACTCGCGCACCGGTGCGGCCTCCCCGGCGCGCGCACCGGGCGGCACGCCGCATCACACCGCTTCGAGCTCCAGCACCGCCCCCTCCCACCGCGAGCGCAGCCAGCGATCGTGCGTCGCGATCACCAGCCCGGTGCCGGCCTCCGGCGCGGCGGTGAAATCGCGCAGCGCCGTCTCCAGCTCCTCCACGAGCGTGAGCGAGAGGTGATTGGTGGGCTCGTCCAGCAGCAGCACCTCGGGCGGATCGGCGACCAGCGCGGCGAGCGCGAGCCGGCGCCGCTGCCCGACGCTGAGCGCCCCCACCGGGCGGTGCAGGTCTCGCCGAGCCAGCAGACCCGTGTCGGGCAGCGGCACCGCCTCGGCGATCTCCGCGCCGACGGCGTCGCGATACGCGCGCTCGGCCGGGCGATCCGGATCCGCGAACTCCACCTCCTGCGGCAGGAACCCGACGCGGGTGCGGGGCGCGATCTCGAACTCGCCGCGGTCGGGATCGAGGCGGCGGGCGAGGATCGCGAGCAGCGTCGACTTGCCCGAGCCGTTCGGGCCGGAGAGCATGAGGCGCCCGCCCGGCACGAGTTCCAGCGAGGTCGCCCGGAGTCGCCCCTCCAGCGAGATCCGCTCGGCCCGGATGAGCGACGGCGGAGCGGCTGCGGCTTCCCCGGGTACAGCCGCGGCTTCCCCGGGTGCACTCGCGCCGGCCGGAGCGCCCCTGCCGGTGAGCGCGGCCCCGCGTCCGGGTTCGAGCGGCCCGGTATCGCGAGGCGCCCCGAACCCCTCGAAGCGCAGCGGCCGGGGCGGGCGCCGCACCCGCTCGCGCTCGAGCGCGTCGAGCCGCACCCGAGCGTTGCGGGCGCGGCGGGCGGTGACCCGCGCGTCCTTGTCGGCGTAGAACTTGCGCGTGATCTTCGCCTCCGACTTCGACTCGTGCTTGCGATTGACCTCGCGCGAGCCGACCTCGATCTCGTGGATCAGCTCCTCCCGCTCGGCGGTCTCGGCCGCGTACCGCGCCCGCCACCGCTCCATCTCGGCCCCGCGGGCGGCCCGCGCCGCCGAATAGCCGACACCCCACAGGCGCACCCCGAAACCGGAGCCCGGATCGTCGGTCGCGGGATCGGCCGGGAGCGACCCCGGATCGCGGCGCGCGTCCGTTCCACCGCTCCCGGCCGCTGCCTCCGCGGTGCGGGAGGCGCCGGCCTCCTCCGCGTCGGCGAGCACGCGGGCGGGCAGCGGCAGCGCGTCGAGATCGAGGATCCGCGTGCTCACGGCGTCCAGCAGTGCGCGATCGTGACTCGCCACGATCACGATGCCCGGCCAGTCGATCAGCACCCGTTCCAGGTAGGCCGCCGACGCGTCGTCGAGGTGGTTCGACGGCTCGTCGAGCAGCAGCGTCTGCGGGGCCTTCAGCAGCAGCGCCGCGAGCGAGACCCGCAGCCGCTGCCCGCCCGACAGCTCGCCGATCGGCCGCCGCTCAGGGATCCCGCCGAGGCCCAGACCGGCGAGCACCTCGCCGCGCCGCGCCGCCGCCGCCCAGGCGTGCACGCGCTCCGCATCCTCGAGAGCGCGGGCGAAGGCGTCCGCCGCGCCGGGATCGTCGGGCTGCGCCGCCAAGCGCTCGCCGCAGCGCTCCAGCCGGGCGAGGGCGTCGAGCGACCCGCGCTGGGCGTCGTCGAGCACCGACGCGAGGGGCGTCGCGTCCGGGTAGGGCAGCTGCTGGGCGAGCAGGCCGACGGAGCCGGGCAGCGCGACCGTGCCCGCGTCGGGGCGCAGGGCGGTGCCGTGCCCCGTGGGGTGCCCGGCATCGCGCCCGGCATCGCGCTCCGCATCGCGCTCCGCATCGCGCTCTGCATCGCGCCCGGCGGAGCGGAGCGGATCCGCTGTCGGATCCGCGATTTCTGCATCTGCACCCGCCGCGGCGATGATGCCGAGCAGTGTCGACTTGCCGGTGCCGTTCTCGCCGATCAGGCCGATGCGGTCGCCGGGTTTCGCAGTGAACGAGATGTCGCTGAGCACCCGGCGGTCGCCGTAGGCGTGGGAGACGCCGTCGACGGTGAGGTGGGTCGGGCCGGGCGCGGATCCGGAGCCGTCGGCTGCGGGGCGCGCCGCTGCGCGGGCAGCTGCGGCGAGGTCTGGGGTGGTGTTCGATGCGGGCATGGAGACCGCCTCTCGGAATCGGGTGCTCCGCGGGACGGTCGGGGACGCGCGTGCGGCGGGACGCCGATCCTGCGTCGCGAGGCGCGCATGCGGCGGCTCGGCGTACGAGGAGCAGGCACTGCGACCGCGCGCGGCGCGGCGAGCCCGAGGTGATCACGCAGCATCCCGTGGCATCGACCCTGGCGCGATCAGCGCGCGGCGGAACCGGAACGGGGATTTGAGGCTGCGTCAGTTCTTCACGCCCCCGAGTGTACGCCAGACCGGGGGTCAGTGCGCAAGTGCGACTTCGCGCCCGCGCCCCCGCTTTTCGCTTTCCGCACGCGCCGATCGAACGTTACGCATCTCGGTTCGGGCGGATCGGGTGCTCGCGGCTCGATCGGTGCGCGGGCGGCGTACCCTGGAGACCCGGAGACAGGAGAGCGGCATGACGATGGACACCAGCGGGCGGATCGTGGCGACGGCTCGGGGCGCGGATCTCTCGCTCGTGCGATCCCTCGCCCTGCCGCCCGAGGAGACGTGGGCCTACCTCACTGAATCGGAGCTCACCGAGCAGTGGTTCGGGCCGTGGGAGGGCGACGGCCGCGCCGGCGGTGCGGTGCGGGTGCGCATGCGGTTCGAGGATCACGAGCCGGCGATCGGCATCCGCATCCTCGCGTGCGACGCCTTCGAGCGCCTGGTGCTGAAAGCCGAGGACGAGGTCGGCGGCTGGCATCTGGAACTGCTCGTGGAGCGCGACGGCGACGATTCGCTGCTCACACTCGTGCACCACCTCGACGGCGTCGACGAAGTGGGCGAGATCGGCCCGGGCTGGGAGTACTACCTCGATCTGCTCGTCGCCGCCACCGAGGGCACCGAACGCCCGAGCTTCGACAGCTACTACCCGGCGCTGCGCGAGGCGTACCTCGACATGCGCCCGTAGCGGGCTTCGCCGCTACGCCCCGCGATCCGACTCTCCGAGCCGAGCCGGATTCGCTGCGGGCTGCTGCGCGCCGAACGCGTTGCGCAGGGCGGTGAACGCGCCCCGCACTCGCTCTGCGACGACCCCGGGATCGTCGGCGGCGAGCTTGCCGTCGAGGTGGAGGAAGGCGAGGCCGTGGGTGAGTGACCAGAGCGCGGTGGCGAGGGCGTCGTGGTCGGCCGCGGGGAACCGTTCGCGCAGCGACCCCGCGAGCATTGCGCGAAGCTCGCCCGCGGCGCGCACTCGCTCGTCGTCGCGGTCGTCGCACTCGCGGCCGAACATCAGGCGGAACACGGCGGGCCGGTCGAGAGCGAAGCGCACGTATGCGACGGCGAAGTCGAGCAGTTCGTCCTCGGGGCCGGCCGGGCTGCCGTCGAGCGACAGCCGGTGCCGGAGCTCATCGAAACCCCGCACCGCGAGCGCCGACTCGAGTGCGTCGCGATCGGCGAAGTGCCGGTAGGGGGCGGTCTGCGAGACCTCGGCTCGTCGGGCGACGGCTCGCATCGAGAAGCTCTCGCCGGCTTCGAGCATTTCGGTGGCCGCGTCGAGCAGGGCGGATCGAAGGTCGCCGTGGTGGTAGGCCTCGCGGGATGACGCCGGAGCCGGCACGCTGTTCATCATGATGTAAGCAGTGTAAACATTCGGGGTAGGCGGAGGCAAGCGCTCCGAGGGCTGCTCCGCGGCGTCGGTGCGTCGAGAGGCGGATTTCGCATGGAGACCCCGCGCAGGGCATGCGAAATCCGCCTTTCGGCGAGGGCGCCGCCGGGAGAGGTGTGGGGTATGGGGTATGGGCGCGGGTGGGGAGAAGTGCGGGTGGGGTGAGCGGGGCGCGGACGGGGCGGATCAGGCCCGCCTGCGCGGGGTCAGTCGGACCCGGGCGGGTCAGGCGAGCGACCGGGTCAGGTGCAGCAGGGGGTACGGGCGGCCTTCGCCATCGACTTCGCTGCGGCCCGCGACGGTGAAGCCGTGGCGCAGGTAGAACGCCGCCGCCGAGGGGTTTTGCTCGTTCACGTCGACAGCGCGCACCCCGGCGGTGCGGACGACGTGCGCGAGCAACGCACTGCCGATGCCGCGGCCGTGCAGGCCCGCGTCGACGAAGAGCATCTCGAGGCTCTGCCCCGCCACCCCGGCAAAGCCGACCGGGCGCCCTGCGAGCTCGGTCACGGTCAGCGTCACCTGCGGGAAATAGGCTCCCGCGAGCTGCGCCTCGATGGCGTCGCGATCCTGCTCCGAGAGGAAATCATGGGTGGCATCCACCGCGCTCCGCCAGATCGAGACGAGGGCGGGGTGCTCCTGCGAGCCGAGGCAGGCGCGGATGGTCAGATCAGGCGCTTCATGCACCCACCCCAGTGTAGTTGCGGCGGATGTCCGGCTCGCGCACTGCGCTCCCGCCGCCCCGCACCTGCCTCGCTCCGCCGACTCCGACCATCGAGAGGCGAGTTTCGCACCCGGTCCCCGCGATCCCCATGCGAAACCCGCCTTTCGGCGCGCAGGGGTACGGCCTTACACCGCGTACCCCTCCACGGGGCCCTCCGTGTTGGGCTGCCAGCCGAGGGCGGGGGCGACGTGCTCGGCGAAGGCCTGCAGCACGTGCAGGTTGTACTCCGGACCGAGCTGATTCGGGATCGTGAGCATGAGGGTGTCGGCCGCCATCACCGCCTCGTCGGCGCGCAGCTGGTCGATGAGGCGATCGGGGGTGTCGGCGTAGGTCTTGCCGAACGTCGAGCGGAGGCCGTCGATGATCCCGACCTGGTCCTGCCCGTCGCGGCCGCGCGCGCCGAAGAACATCTCGTCCTGCTCGCTCACGAGCGGGAAGACGCTGCGGCTCACCGACACCCGCGGTGCACCCGTGTGGCCGGCCTCGCGGTACGCGGCGCGGAACCGCTCGATCTGCTCGCGCTGCAGCTCGTGGAACGGCTGGCCGGTCGCCTCGGTGAGCAGCGTGGAACTCATGAGGTTGAGGCCCTGCCGGCCCACCCACTCGGCGGTGTCGCGTGATCCGGCGCCCCACCAGATGCGGTCGCGCAGCCCCGGCGAGCGCGGTTCGATCGCGAGGCGGCCGGGCGGGGCCATCTGCGGATCGCTGTCGACGAGCCCCTCCCCGTCGATCGCCTGGATGAAGCGTTCGAACTTGTCGCGCGCCAGGTCGGCGCCGCGCGGATCCGCCGAACCCGTGTACCCGAACGCCTCGTAGCCGCGCAGCGCCGTCTCGGGGGATCCCCGGCTCACGCCGAGCGCGATCCGCCCATCAGCGATGAGATCGAGCGCGGCCGCCTCCTCGGCGAGATACAGCGGGTTCTCGTAGCGCATGTCGATCACGCCGGTGCCCACCTCGATGCGCTCCGTGCGGGCCGCCATCGCGGTGAGCAGCGGGATCGGCGATGCCGCCTGCCGTGCGAAGTGGTGCACGCGCACGTAGGCGCCGTTCACGCCAATCTCATCGGCGCCCTCCGCCAGTTCGATCGTCTGCCTCAGCATGTCGCCCGCGGTGCGCACGCGCGACCCCGGCACCGGTCCGTAATGCCCGAAGGACAGGAATCCGAAAGCTCTCATGGGGGATGCAACGTGCGCATCGCCGAGCTATTCCCGCCGTTCCGCACGCCGGCGAACGGTACCCGGGGACCATGCCGACGGTACTGAAGGGCGATCCGCGATCCGCCGACGCGCCCGTAGCTTCGTGAGCATGGAGATTCACTCGAGCGATATGGGACTGGTGGCGCGCGTCGCCCACCTCGGCAAGCACTACGGATCGGGACCGCAGCGGGTCACTGCGCTCGACGACGTCTCGATCGGGATCAGACGCGGCCAGTTCACCGCGATCATGGGGCCTTCCGGATCCGGCAAGTCCACCCTCATGCACGTGATGGCCGGCCTCGACACCCCCAGCGAGGGGCGGGTCTGGCTGGGCGACGACGAGATCACGAAGCTCGGCGATGCCGCGCTCACGAAGCTGCGCAGGCGCCGCATCGGATTCGTGTTCCAGTCGTTCAACCTCGTGCCCACCCTCGATGTGATGGGCAACCTGCGGCTGCCGTTCGAGCTCGACGGGCGCCGGCCGAACGCCGAGGAGCAGCACCGCATCGGTGCGCTCGTCGAATCACTCGGCCTCGCGAACCGCCTGAAGCACCGCCCGCACGAGCTGTCGGGCGGCCAGCAGCAGCGGGTCGCGATCGCGCGCGCCCTCGCGACGCAGCCCGACGTGATCTTCGCCGACGAGCCCACGGGCGCCCTCGACTCCCGCACCGGGCGCGAGGTGCTCGGCCTGCTGCGATCCGCCACCCGCACCGGCGGCCAGACCATCGCGATGGTCACCCACGACCCCGTCGCGGCGAGCCACGCCGACCGCATCCTGTTCCTCGCGGACGGCCGCATCGTCTCTGATCGCGAGGCGATGACCGCCGAGGAGATCTCCGAGACGATGCTGAACCTCGAGTCGGTCGCCGCCGGGGCCGCCGCATGATCGCCATGCTGCGCGAGCACGCCTCCACGCTCATCGTGTCGGCGCTGTCGGCGCTGTTCGCGGTGACGCTGATCCTGTTCACCGGGATCCTCACCGCCGCGATCGACCCAGCCGTCATCGAAGAGAGCGGCACCTTCCGCGCCGTGCTCATGATGGTCGCGCTCATCTTCATCATGATCGCGCTCTACGTGGGCGCGATCGTCACCGCCAACACCTTCTCGACCATCATCGCGGGCCGCACCCGCACCATCGCCCTGCTGCGCCTGGTCGGCGCGAGCTCGGCTCGCGTCCGGGCCAGGATCGCGGGGGAGGGGCTCGTCGCGGGCCTCGTCGGCGGGGTCGCGGGATTCGGGATCGCCGTGGCGCTCTGCGCGGCGGTCACCGCGTGGGGGCCGCAGCTCGGCTGGCTCCCCGCGGGTCGCGACTACCCCCTCTTCGATCCGCTGGCACTCGTCGCGGTCGGGGTCGTGGCGCTCACGACCTGGGCGGCGGCATGGTCCGGATCGCGACGCGTCGGCCGCGTCTCGCCGATCGCCGCGACCGGTGCCGCCATCGAACTGCCCGCCGAGCAGTCGCGCCGCCGCCCCGCGCGCACGGTGTGGGCGACGATCCTGCTCGTCACCGGCGCCGCGCTGCTCGCGATCGGCATCGTGCTCGGACTGATGACCCCGCTCGCACTGCTGATCTCGTTCCTCGGCGGCATCCTCTCCTTCACCGGGATCGCGCTCGGGGCTCACCTCGTCATGCCGCCGCTGCTGCGGCTCTCGGGGCGCGCACTCGGGCGGGGACCGTCAGGGCGGCTGGCGGTGGCGAACGCCGTGCGCTTCCCGGAGCGCAGCGCACGATCCACCATCGGCCTCGTGATCGGCGTCACCCTCGTCACGATGTTCGCCGTGGCGCTCGCGAGCTACGAGACGATGACGCTGCAGGCGTTCGCGCACTCGCCCGCGCTCAAGGCCGGCCTCGCCGAGACCCTCGCGGTCACCACCGCGGTCTTCACCGGTCTCGTCGGGTTCTCGGCGGTCATCGCCGCCGTCGGTCTCGTGAACACGCTCTCGCTGAGCGTGCTCCAGCGCACCCGCGAACTCGGCCTGCTGCGCGTGCTCGGCTTCACCGGCGCCCAGGTGCGCCGCATGGTGCTCGTCGAGAGCGCGCAGATGACCCTCACCGCCCTCGGATTCGGCCTGCTGCTCGGCGTCTTCTACGGGTGGGCCGCCGCGCAGTCCCTGCTCGGATCGCAGGCCGGCCTCATGGCGCCCACGGTGCCGTGGCCCATCATCGGCGGGGTCGCCGTGTTCGGCCTGGTGCTCGCCCTCGTCGCCGCGGCGGCACCCGCGCGGCGCGCGATCCGCGTCTCGCCCGTGGCTGCGCTCGCGGCGCAGTGACGGCGGGCCTGGGTCTGGGTCCGAGCTGAGCAGGCTCCGGCCCCGGCCCCGGCCCTGACCCCGGCCCCGACCCCGGCCTTGGCCCCCGCCCCTGACCTTGCCCCGGCCTTTCGGGGAATCGAGGTCACTTTTGGCCGCATGTCGTGCTTCGACACGGCTAAAAGTGACCTCGATTCGACTGCGGGTGCGGGCGGGGCTGCGGGTGGGGTTGCGGGTGCGGGCGGGGCTGCCGGTGCGGGCACGGCTGCAACGCCGAGGCGCCGGCAGCGAACGTCTCGGGGGAATGTCGGAGGCCCCGAGTAGGCTGAAGCCATGACCGTTGTGATTGATCCCGCCTTCGATCCCGTCCCTTCTCTCGCGCACGCCACGAGCGTCAGCGTCTCCTCGCAGCCGCCCGCCGACCCCGGCGCGCTGGCCGTGTTCGTGCCGGCCGAGGGCGAGCTGCCCGAGGGCGTCGCCGAGATCGGCCGTGACGCGCTCGCCGCAGCCGGCTTCACCGGTGCCGAGAACCAGACCCTGCTGCTGCCCGGCACCCCGCTGCGGGTGCTCGTGGGCACCGGCAAGGCCGGGATCGACAGCGACGCCCGCCTGCGCGACGCCGTCGCCGCGTTCACGCGCGCGGCGCGCGAGGAGTCGCGGATCGCGGTCGACTTGACCGGGCTGCTGGCCTCGGGCGAGTGGGATGCCGAGGTGGCCGTGCAGGCCGCGATCGAGGGCGCAGTGCTCGCGCGCTACCGCTACGACGCACTGAAGAGCGACCCCAAGACCGTCGCCCTCGAAGAGCTCATGCTGCAGATCGGCGAGGAGCACGCGGAAGACGCCGAGTACGGCGTCGAGCGGGGCCTGGTCCTCGCTCGCACCGCGGCCATCTCGCGCGATCTCGCGAACACCCCGCCCCGCCACCTCAGCGCCGTCAAGTTCGCCGAGGTCGCCCGGCGCCTCGCGCCCGAGTTCGGGCTCGAGGTCGAGGTCTTCGACCGCGAGGCGCTCATGCAGCTCGGCACCGGCGGTCTGCTCGGAGTCAACGCGGGCAGCGTCGAGGAGCCCCGCATGATCAAGGTCTCGTACCGCCCCGAGGGCACCGCGCTCGCCGACGCCGAGGGGCATCTCGCGCTCATCGGCAAGGGCATCATGTACGACTCGGGCGGCATCAGCCTGAAGCCGTCGAACGCGATGCACGCCGCCATGAAGTTCGACATGATGGGCGCCGCCGCAGTGTTCGCGTCGATGACCGCCCTGCGTGATCTCGGAGCCACCACCGCGGTCACCGGCTGGCTCATGTGCACCGACAACATGCCTTCCGGCAGTGCTACCAAGCTGGGCGACGTGCTCACGATCCGCGGCGGCAAGACCGTCGAGGTGAAGAACACCGACGCCGAGGGTCGCCTCGTGATGGCCGACGGCCTCGTGCTCGCCACTGAGGAGGAACGGCGCCCCGACGCGATCGTCGACATCGCCACCCTCACCGGTGCGGCGATGATGGCGCTCGGCACGCGCACCGCCGCGATGCTCGCCAACAACGACTCGGTCGCCGAGCAGTTGCAGGCCGCGGCCGACACCACCGACGAGAACATCTGGCGCTTCCCGCTCGACCACCGCTACCGAGACCAGCTCAAGTCGAACGTCGCCGATCTCTCGAACATCGGCGGGCAGTACGCCGGCGTGATCCTCGCCGCGCTCTTCCTCAACGAGTTCGTCGACGGTCTGCCCTGGGGGCACCTCGACATCGCCGGCACCATGCAGGCCGAAAGCGACGAACTGTGGCGCTCGGTCGGTTCGACCGGATTCGGCGCGCGGCTGCTCGCCGAGTTCGCGACCGCATTCGAGGCGCCCGCGGGGGAGACCGACACTCCCGAGACCGACATCGCCGAGACGGCCGCCGACCATGAGTGACGCGACCCCCTCGGCCTCCCGCCGCGCCCGTCGCGGCGGTCGGTCGGCTCGCGCGCCGCAGCACCTGCTCAAAGACCGCGACGCCTACATCGACTACCTCTCCGAGTTCATCGCCGAGGCCCCGTCGTCGTACCACGCCGCTGTCGCTCTGGAGAAGGCGCTCGACGCGGCCGACTTCGTCGCGCACGACGAGACCGAGGCGTGGCAGTCGATCGCCGACGGCTCGCGAGGTTTCGTGCGCCGCGACGGAGCGCTGATCGCCTGGCGCGCGGGGAAGAAGATCGCGGCGGACAGCCCCGTGCGGGTGCTCGGGTGTCACACCGACTCGCCGGGCTTCACGGTCAAGCCGCAGCCTGACTTCGCCGCGCACGGCTGGAGCCAGGTCGGCGTCGAAGTGTACGGCGGCCCGCTGCTCAACTCATGGCTCGACCGCGATCTCGAGTTCGCCGGCCGCATCGTTACCCGCGACGGGGACGAGCACCTCGTGCGCACCGGAGCCGTGGCTCGAATCCCGCAGCTCGCGATTCACCTCGATCGAGAGGTGAACTCGGGCCTCACCCTCGACCGGCAGCGTCACACGCAGCCCGTGATCGGACTCGTGCCGACCGCGGGAGACGGTTCCGAGTCGTCGTCGGTGCTCGGGATGCTCGCCGCAGCCGCCGGGGTCTCCGCCGATGAGATCGCCGGCACCGATGTGCGCCTGCACGACACCCAGCCTCCCGCGCGCATCGGCGTGCACGGCGAGCTCTACGCCTCGCCCCGGCTCGACAATCTCAGCTCCACCGTCGCGGGGCTCGTGGCACTGCTCGCCGGTGAGCCCGCACCCGGCACCATCGCGGTGCTCGCCGCCTTCGATCATGAAGAGCTCGGATCGGAGACCCGCTCGGGCGCCTGCGGCCCGTTCCTCGAGGAGGTGCTGGGGCGCCTCCGTGCCGGGCTCGACGCCTCGGTGGAGGACTCGGCGCGTGCGCTCGCGCGGTCGTGGTGCCTCTCGGCCGATGCGGGGCACTCGGTGCATCCCAACTACCCCGAGCGGCACGATCCGCGGGTGCAGCCGCTCGCGGGCAGGGGTCCGATGCTCAAGGTGAACGCCAACCAGCGCTACGCCAGCGACGCGCACGGTGCGGCGCTGTGGTTGCGGGTGTGCGAGTCCGCCGGCGTGCAGACCCAGCAGTTCGTGTCGAACAACACCTCGCCGTGCGGATCCACGATCGGCCCGCTCACCGCGACGCGGCTCGGTATTCGCACCGTCGACGTCGGTGTGCCGCTGCTGTCGATGCACTCGGCGCGCGAACTCGCCCACGTCGACGACCTCCACGGCCTCGCGCGAGCGACTGGCGCGTTTTTCTCGGCCCTGTCATAATCGGTGCCCCGTTCGCTAGGATCGTGCTATGAGTGAGATGCAGCAGACGGGACACTCCGGCGTCGCCCTCTCGCACAACGCGCTGATGCCGAGTGTGCAGCGTATCGGGGAGCGCGACATCGAGATCACCTACTTGGGGACGAACGCGCTCGGGCAGCCGACGTGGATCATGTGGAACGCGAGCGAGCCCTATCTGATCGGGATGCTGTCCCGCGGCAAGATGGGGTACCACTTCGAGCAGCGCACCAGTTCGGGTGTCATGCTGCACGAGAACATCTCGCTCAACCGGGTGCAGCGGGCGCTCGGCGGCTGAGTCACCGCCTCGCGACACGCCAGGGATACGCGTTTCTCGGCCCCGATTTGCGCTCCACCCGATTGCCCGCATAAGATCATATCTCGGTAGCCAGCGAGTTAGAAATAAGTCGCAACGGCCCCATCGTTTAGCGGCCTAGGACACCGCCCTTTCACGGCGGCAGCACGGGTTCGAATCCCGTTGGGGTCACTGAATACCGAATACAATTGAATACACCATGGCCCTGTGGCGCAGTTGGTTAGCGCGCCGCCCTGTCACGGCGGAGGTCGCGGGTTCAAGTCCCGTCAGGGTCGCCAGATGAAGAACCCTTCTACGGAAGGGTTTCTTCGTCTCTGGCGGTCGCCATGAAAGTGATTGCCCGGCTCTGTAGCTCAGTTGGTAGAGCGTTCGACTGAAAATCGAAAGGTCACCGGATCGATGCCGGTCGGAGCCACGTAACGGCTATTACACCGTTACTGAACCCTCGCAAGGCTTCTACTTGCGGGGGTTCTCTTATTTTCCGCCGCGGGCGATGCGCGGGGATCTTCCCTCAGGGCCGACGGTTTGTGTGCTCGCGTGCGGGCTGTGCTCGCAAAGGAAAATTTTGGATGGTGGCCAAGTTAAAGGTATTCTGGCGTCCGGGGCGTTTGGCCTCAGTGAGTGGCTATGGCAGCCTCTATAGAATCCGGGTCCACACATGCAACCTCCCGCCCCTCGCCGTTTTCGTCGATGGTCTTTTCTGCTCGCAGCCCTGCTCGGCCTGCTGTCTTTTAATCTCGTTCCGGCGGCCGCTTCAGCAGTGCCGGGCTTCATTGGTGTGAATACACCTGTGGTGAGCGGGTCCGGTGTGATCGGCACCGACTTCTCGGCTTCCCTTGATCTCACCGGCACGACTCCGGTGCCGACCGCCGTGACGTA
>NZ_ATXU01000010.1 GCF_000421845.1 Leucobacter chironomi DSM 19883 | reverse complement strand
CGGACGGGTGCGTCGGTGATTAATGGTGCGATCCGGACGTGGTACCTGTCGCATGGCGGCCCTTCGGGCTCGCTGGGCCTGCCCGTCGGTCCGGAGACCCGGTTGAACGGTTCCTCGCGTCAGGAGTTCGAGCATGGTGCGCTGATCTGGACCGCGGAGGGCGGTGTGCGGTTGGCGACCGAGCCAGTTCCCTCGGCTGCCCCGGGGTCGCTCGCGGAGCCTTCGGCTGCTCGACCGGAGGAGGGACAGGCTCCGAGCCTGTGACGATTTTGACCGCGCCAGCTGAGTGCCGGTTCGATCACGCCGAGTGATCCCGGAGTAGGATCGACGGGAACGCACAGCGTGGCGTCCCTGCCTGAGAAGAGAGTTAAGGATCTTTCGATGACGGATTTCATTCCCGCAGCCAAGCCGATCGTCGGCGATGAGGAGCGCGAGGCCGTCGACCGCGTTCTGCGCTCCGGCATGATCGCCCAGGGCCCTGAGGTCGCCGCGTTCGAGCAGGAATTCTCGGCGCACTTCGTCGGAGGCCGCGAGGTCGTTGCGGTGAACTCCGGCACGAGCGGCCAGCACTTGGGGCTGCTCGCCGCAGGCGTCGGCCCCGGCGATGAGGTCATCGTGCCCTCCTTCACCTTCGCGGCGACGGGCAACTCGGTCGCTCTCACGGGTGCCACCCCGGTGTTCGTCGACATCGAGCCCGACTACTTCACCCTCGATCCTGAGGCCGTGCGTGCCGCCATCACCCCGCGCACGAAAGGCATCATGCCCGTGCACCTCTACGGTCACCCCTTCCTCGTCGACCAGATCGAGGCCATCGCGCGCGAGCACGATCTCGCGATCTACGAGGACGCGGCCCAGGCGCACGGCGCCTCCTGGGGCGGCCGCCTGGTCGGCACCCTTGGCGACTTCGCCATGTTCAGCCTGTACCCCACGAAGAACATGACCTCCGGCGAGGGCGGCATGGTCTCGTGTGTGAATGGCGAGATCGCCCGCAACGTCCGCCTGCTGCGCAACCAGGGCATGGAGAAGCAGTACGAGAACGAAGTCATCGGCTTCAACGCCCGCATGACCGACATCCACGCTGCCATCGGCCGAGTGCAGCTCACCAAGGTCGACGGCTGGACCGCGCAGCGACAGCGCAACGCAGCCGCGCTGAACGAAGGCCTTGCCGGCGTCGCGGGTGTGCAGACCCCGAAGGTCGCTGAGGGTGCGGTGCACGTTTACCACCAGTACACGGTGCGTCTCGACGCCGGTGAGCGCGACCGCATCCACGTCGCGCTCAAGGAGGAGCACGGTGTCGGCTCGGGCGTCTACTACCCGATCCCGAATCACCGCCTGCCCTCGCTGACGAAGTTTGCTCCGGGGCTCGACCTGCCCGAGACCGAGCGCGCCGCGCGCGAGGTGCTCTCGCTGCCCGTGCACCCCTCGCTCGCCGAGGGCGACATCGAGCGCATCATCACCGCGGTCACCGCGGTGATGAGCGCCGGCGCCTGACCCTCGCTGTATGAAAGAGATCTGGCGCGTCCTCCGACAGCTGCTGCCCCTGCTCCCAGCGGGTGCGCAGCGCTACTTCGTCGGATACATCGTCGCGACGAGCCTCATCACCGCGCTCGACGCGATCGGCATGTCGCTGCTCGCGATCGTGATCGGTCCCGCGATCGCGGGCACCACTATCAAGCTGCCCGTGGTCGGCGAGTTGCAGCCTGAGGCTGCGCCGCTCTTCGTGCTGATCTCCTTGGCGCTCATGCTGCTGAAGTCGGTGCTCAATGTGGTGCTGCAGTGGTTCGCCACCCGCAAGTTCGCGAAGTACGAGCTTGAGATCGGCGATCGCCTGTTCCGGGCGTACATCAATTCGAGCTGGGAGGAGCGCTCGAAGCGCTCGATCGCCGAGATCACGCGCATCGCCGATGGCGGCATCGCGAATGCGATGGCGGGATTCGTGCTGCCCATCATGCGGATCCCGAGCGCTTTCTTCACCTTCGTGCTGGTGCTCGGCGTGCTCGTCATCGCAGACCCGATGACCTCGGTGATCGCCTTCGTCTATCTGTCGCTGGTGATGCTCGTGGTGCACTTCGTCGTCACGCGCCGCGCGCTCGAAGCCGGCGAGGTGAACCTGAGGTACAGCTATCGGGTCGCGAACCTGATGACCGAGATGATCGAGGCGCTGAAAGAGCTCAGCCTGCGCAATCGCTTGGGAGAAGTTGCTGATCTCGTTACGTCGAATCGCCGCCACAGCACGCGGGCCCGTGCGAATGGGGCGTTCCTGGGCGTGCTTCCCGGCTTTGCCTATGAGGCTGCACTGCTGGGCGGTATCGCCCTCATCGGCGGTTTCTCGTATTTCCAGGGCGGCATGCAGGCGGCCCTTGCCGCTGTGGCGCTGTTCGCAACGACCGGTTTCCGTCTGATTCCCGCGCTCACGGGCGTGCAGGGCGGCATCGTTCAGGCGACCGCGAGTATGCCGGGCGCGAAGGATGTGGTGGGCGACCTCATCGCAGCCGAGCGTGACATGAAGACCTCTCAGACCCCGGCAGACTCCGCTGAACTGGCCGAGAGTCCGAAGCTGCTGCGTCTGAACGACGTGCGGTTCCGCTACCCTGGCGCTGCTGTCGATGTGATTCGCGGTATGAGCCTCGATGTTCCGCTGGGCAGCTCGGTGGGTATCGTCGGCCCGTCGGGTGCCGGTAAGTCAACGCTCATCGACCTGTTGCTCGGTCTCAGCCAGGCAACCTCGGGCGCCATAGAGCTCGATGGCGAGTCCTTGCGGTCGGTGCTGCGTCAGTGGCGCGGACGAGTCGGCTACGTGCCGCAGCGGGTGGCGCTCTTCGACGGAACCATTGCGCAGAACGTGGCGCTCTCCTGGACCGACGACGAGATCGACCGTGAGCGCGTTGCGTACGCGCTCGAGCGTGCACAGCTCGGTTCGCTCATCGCCGATCGCACCGGGGGTATCGACGAGCGCATCGGAGAGCGAGGCGTGTCGCTCTCGGGTGGGCAGCAGCAGCGGCTCGGGATCGCCCGCGCCCTCTACACGGATCCCCTCGTGCTGGTGCTCGACGAGGCTACGAGTTCGCTCGACACCAAGACCGAGGACGAGGTGACGCGCGCGATCAAGGAACTGCAGGGCGAGGTGACGCTGATCTCGGTGGCGCACCGCCTCTCGACGATCAAGGACTACGACCGGGTGTGCTACCTCGACGACGGTGTGATAGTCGCGCAGGGCACTTTCGCTGAGGTTGCGCAGCAGCATCCCGCTTTCGGGGAGCAGGTCGCTCTCGCGGGGCTCGCGGGCGAGGTCCGCTGAGTACTAGGTACAGCGACGGACTCTCCCGGCGTGAGAGCCCGATCAGCCGGCGCGTCTCTCGTCGCGGGCCCCGCTACCCGCGCGGGAAGCGGCGGCGCATGATGAGGAAGCCGGCGAGCAGTGTGCGGAACGGTGCCTGCGCGTGCAGGATGAGGAAGGGGTTGCTCGGTATCAGCGAGGCCGCTTTGAAGTACGACTGACGAGCGCGCATCGCTTCTCCGACCTCTTCGAGCGTTGCCCACGGATCGCGCAGCGCCGCGAAGACCGCGTGGTCGCTGCGCGAGAGCAGCGACCCAGCGCCAGGAGCGAGCGCGAAGAGGCGGTCGACGAGCGCGACCAGTCCGTCGCGGCTCTCGTAGAGGGCCTGTTGCGACGATGATCGTGCCAGCACTGCGTCGAAGAAATGGATGCGGATGAGCTTCACTGTGATCGCCGTGCGGACTGCGGGGCTCGCCGCAGCAAACCAGGGCAGAGCCTCGAGCTCGTCGAGGAATGCGAAGTCGCGGTCGAGTGGACGGGTCGGGCCGAAGGTCACCCGGTCGTCGGCGTCGTCGTGGCCGACGTAGGGCGGTCCGTCAAGGTCGTAGGCGACCCGCTCTCCGGTGAACCAGAGGGTGAGCGAGTAAGTGAGGTCTTCGCCAGAACCGAGCCCTTCGCTGAATCGCAGGTGGCCGAAGCGCTCGCGATCGATGAGGCCGAGGGGAGCGCTGCGATAGGCCAGGCGATCCCTCCGCCCGTCGAGGCGACTTTTGCGACGACCGCGGCGCACCGGCGGGTAGGGGTCGGTGCCGCCGCGTACGAGCCGGATCCGGGCTAGCACCGCGTCGGCGCGCGTCTCGCGGGCGGTGGCGAGCCAGGAGTCGATGGCGCCGGGGGCGAACTCGTCGTCGGAGCCCAGGATGCTCACGTAGGGGGCGTCAGAGCGGGCGAGTCCGTGGTTCATTGGGCCGGCTGCGGAGTGGATGCCGTCGCGGAGACCGAGGAGTCGAAGTGCGGGATGATCGGCGTACTCACCGAGGTTGCGGCGGATGATCTCAGGCTCGATGTTGTGCGCGACAACGTTCACGCGAACAGGGGCAGAGGTGTGCTCGAGCACCGAGGCGACGGCCCGCGCGATGGGGCGGGTGGCGGAGTGCACGGCGATGGTGACGTCGACGAGGGGATCGGTCATGGCGGTGTTCTCGTGGCGGCTAGGGCCGCGTACTCCTGAGCGTGCGGAACGGTGCCTGCGGGTGCAGCGCGAGCAGCGGGTTGCGGGGCAGCACGGCCTCAACGCCCCCGCCCCAGCGCGCGCCCAGCAGTGTGAGGATGTGAGCGGTGTCCGGAGCGGAGCCCAGCACCTCATCGATCACCGCGCGATCCGCTCTCGACAGCAGACGGATGCTGCCCGGCGCGGCGGACTCCACAGCGTGGAGCACGTCGACGAGCGGCTGCCGGTGCGCGGCGAAGCCCTCTGGGGTGTCGAGCCGCGCGAAGACCGCGTCGAAGAAGTGCAGCCGAAGTGTCTTCACACCGAGCGCGGTGCGCTGTCGCGTCGAGAGCCCCGCGAACCAGGGTGCGGAGGTGATGACCGTGAAGAAAGAGAAGTCCTCCGCTACGGTGCGCTTCGCTCCCGTGACGCGGTCGTGCCCGTCTTCGTGCCCGACGTACGCGGGGCCGGTGCGGTCGTATGCGATGTGCTCGCCCTGGAACCAGAGCGCAGCCGTGAATTCGAGATCTTCGCCAGAACCGAGGCCGGGGGTGAAGCGCAGTTCGCGGAAGCGCTCGCGTGAAATGAGGCCGAGGGGGGCGCAGCGGTAGGCGAGCCGATCTTTCACCGGGTCGAGGTCACGGGTGCGGCCGCGACGCGTCGGGGGCATTGGCTCGACTCCGGTGAGGTCGCGATCAATGCGTGCGATGACGGTGCTCGCACCTGTCTCCTGTGCAATTGCGAGCCAGGAGTCGACGGCACCGGGGGCGAACTCGTCGTCGGAGCCGAGCAGCGACACGTACGGTGCCGTCGCTTCATCGAGCCCGAGGTTCATCGGTCCGGCGGGGGAGGGGATGCCGTCCGCGAGGTGGAGCAGTCGGAGACGGGGATCGTCGGCGACGGAGCCGAGATTGGCGCGGATGATCTCCGGGTCGATGTTATGCGCCACCACGTTCACCCGCACCTCGGCCTTGCTATGGTCGAGGACCGAGGTTGCGGCCCTGGCGATCGGGCGCGTGCTCGAGTGGACGGGGATGACGACGTCGACGAGGGGTTCGGCCATGCCTCGATGGTAGCGCGAGGAGCCCCTCCCCTCCGCGGGGCTCGGCGGTCCGGTCGTCAGGATCGTGGGATCCGTGACGCGAAAGCGCGGCTGGGTTGTTAGGCTATCCCCATGGAAAAAGACGCATTGCTCGAGCTGGTTGCAGAGATCCTCGAGGTCGAAGAGGCCTCCGCTACCGACTCCCTGGAGGACCAGGGCTGGGACTCCCTCGCCAACCTGGCGTTCATCGCTGAGATCGACGAGCGTCTGGGCGTGCAGATCGACGCAGACGAGCTCGCCAAGGCCGTGACCGTCGACGACTTGCAGGCCCTGATCTCGGCCCAGTCGTGAGTGATTTCCTCCGGCTGGAGGATCGCGCGCTGCTGATCACCGGCGCCTCATCCGGCATCGGTAGGGCGACCGCGGTGCTCGCGAACCGTGCAGGTGCCCGAGTGGTGCTGGTCGCTCGCCGGCAGGAGGCGCTGGAGGAGACCGCGAGTCTGCTCGACGGAGACGGGCACCACATCCTGCCTTTCGACCTCTCGGATCATGCGGGCTACGCGGGGCTCGTGCGAGACGCCGTCGAAGCCGTAGGACCACTCGACGGGTTGCTGCACGCGGCCGGCGTGCACGCGACGACGCCGTTGCGCGCAACCTCGGCGAAGCAGGTCGCCTCCCTCTTCGAGACGAACGTGACGAGCAGCGTGCTGCTTTCGAAGGCCTTCCGCAACCCCAAGGTGCGGGCCGAGCGGGCCGGTATCGTCCTGATGTCGTCGGCCGTAGGGCTTGTCGGCGAGGCTGGGGTCAGCGTCTACGCCGCCACGAAGGCCGCCGTCTCCTCGCTCGGACGGTCGCTCGCTCTCGAGCTTGCGCCTGAGCGCATCCGGGTGAACAGCATCGCTGCCGGCATCGTCGAGACGTCGCTCACCGACGAACTGCGACGCAAGGTGGGGCAGGCCGCGTGGCAGAGCATCGAGGCCGAGCATCCTCTGGGCATCGGCTCGGCCGACGATGTGGCGAACGCAGCGCTGTTCCTGCTCTCGGATGCCTCGCAGTGGGTCACTGGCACGACGCTCGTGGTCGACGGCGGTTACACCGCCCACTGAGCGATACCGCCGCGACGCCGATCCGCGATGTGCGCGCTCGGCCTTGCGCGGTAGGATTCAGGTATGCAGGCACGTATCTCCGCCGTTGACTACTACCTTCCCGAGCGTATCCTTTCGAACGAGGATCTCTCGGCCGAGTTCCCCGAGTGGAGCGTCGAGAAGATCTCGGCGAAGACCGGCATCGACCGTCGACACATCGCGGGCGAGAACGAGTTCAGCTCTGACCTTGCAATCGCCGCGGGTCGCCGACTGCTGAGCGAGCGAGGTATCGATCCCGAGTCGATCGATTACCTCATCGTCTGCACGCAGAGCCCCGATTTCTACCTTCCGACGACCGCCTGCATCGTGCACGAGGGCCTCGGCCTGCGCCGCACCGCCGGCGCGGCAGACCTGAACCTCGGCTGCTCGGGCTTCATCTACGCGCTGGGCCAGGCGAAGGGCCTCATCGAGTCGGGCCAGGTCTCGAACGTGCTCGTGATCACCGCCGATACGTACACGAAGTTCGTGAACCCCAGCGACAAGAGCGTTCGCACCATCTTCGGCGACGGAGCCGCGGCGACGCTCGTGACGGCAGAATCTGGCGACGCGTCCGGCATCACCGCCATCACCTACGGCACCGACGGCTCGGGCGCAGGCAAGCTCGTGGTTCCTCACGGCGGCATGCGCCAGGGCCGCGACATCGAGGAGAAATCGCCGGCAGCCGAGCGTGGGCTCGAGAGTAATGGCTACGACCTGTATATGGACGGCCCCGAGATCTTCAACTTCACGTTGCGGGTTGTTCCCGACTCGGTCGACGCGATTCTCGCGAAGGCCGAACTCGGCCTCGACGACATCGACCTCTTCGTTTTCCACCAGGCCAATGCGTTCATGCTCGAGCACCTGCGCAAGAAGCTCAAGGTGCCGAAGGAGAAGTTCTTCGTCGCTCTCGCCGAGTCTGGCAATACCGTCTCCTCGACGATCCCCATCGCCCTCACCGAAGCAGTGCGCCAGGGCGCGCTGCAGCCCGGAATGCGGGTCATGCTGCTCGGCTTCGGCGTCGGGCTCTCCTGGGGTGGCCTCGTTCTGAACTGGTAGCTGCGTCGAGGTCAGGCGTCGATCCAGTTGCCGAGCAATGCTCGGACGCTCGCCGCGCCGGTATGCACAGCGGTGGCGTAGCGGCGCCCGGCCTCGCCGATCTCCCGCGCTCGTTCGGGATCGGCGGCGAGTTCCTCGACAACCGTGCGCAACGTATCGGGTGTGGCCTCTACGATCGGCAGTTCGAAGCCCGTCTGCTGCTCGATGAACTCACGCGCGACCTGCATGACGTGCCCGACGACCACCCGACCCGACGCCATCGCCTCGCATGCGGCCACACCGTATGAGCCCGCGCGGAACTGATCGATCACGATATCGGAGGAGGCGAAGACGGCCGGCATCTCGGCGGCCGGCGTCGCCGTGATGAGCCGGTAGTCGACGAGCCCGGAGGACATGAGGGGCGCGAGCGCCGGCTCGATGTAGTTCGTGCCTTTGCCGAACGGGTCGCTCGAAGCGTGCACGACGGCCACGCGGTCGCGGCTGAACACAGGGGGTGTCGGCCCGCCGAAGCGCTCCAGATCGACGATGACGGGGCACCAGGCGGCGTGCGGCACATCGGCGCTCAGATCGGGCGTCGACACGAACACAGGGTTGCCGAGGTCGGTGATGAGGGCCAGATTCTTCCGGGCCTCGGAACGGAAGAAGTCGGTGCGGGGATCCTCGGGGAACAGCGACCAAGGGGTGAGCTCCGCATGCCGATCGGGGTCTCGGATGTCGTTGCCGTGGCAGAGGAACGCAACTGAGATTCCCACCGATTCCAGCGCCGCGACCTCGGCACGCAGATCGTGGCCGAAGCGCCGCCCGAACATGGGCCGCTCCGCCTCGACAAGCACATGGGTGAAGCGCCGGACGGCCTCCCACTCGGCCTCAGCCCAGGAGTCGGAGGTATTGAACGCGGCGATGGGTACGGGAGTGTCGGCTCGGAACGAGTAGTCGCCCGGCAATGTGATCGCCATGTTGCGGGCGCCTACCCGAGGGTCCGCAGCTTCGAGCGCCCGCGCCCACAGGAAGCCTTGACCCGCGTAATTCGTGGGGGCGATGTACATCCGCACCGCGGCGTCGGGCACCTCGGTGTTCGGCGCATTTCCGCCGCCCAGCAAGCGGCCGGTGAGTCGCCCCATCACCCCGTCGGGGTTGCGTGCCGCCGACTCCATGAGTCGCTGCATCCACGCGGGCAGCTTCGAGCGATGCTTGATTGCCCAAGCGGCGGCGTTCGAGAAGAACGAACTCATCAGCGCTGCCTGCTGCGCGTGCGTGCAGCCACAGAGATCACCTCGGCGACTCGCCTCCCCACGGCCCCCATCGAATGGTGAGCCGCCGTCCAGGAAGCGAGCTCACGCCGTCCCTCAGCAGGCAGGGGCGCATCGGCGCGCGCGCGCATCGCATCCGCAATGGCATCGGCGTCGTAGGCGACCGCCGATCCGACCTCGACCTCCTCGGACGCCTGCTCGATGAAGCTTCCCGTCGGCCCGGGGCCTGCGAAGATCACTGGGCAGCCGGCAGCGAACGAGGAGTAGATCTTCGAGGTGAAGGCGTAACGGTAGCCGGGCTCCGGGAACTGAGTGGAGAGGCTCGCCACGGCGCGCGAGAACTCGGGCTGCAGTTCGGCCGGGGCCACCGGGTCGACGAAGTCGACCGATCCGCCGATCCCCAGCTCGTGTGCGCGCTGCAGCATCCGCTCCTGTCCGCTGCCGTTCCCGATGAAGCGCAGCCTGTAGCCGGGATGCGTTGCCGAGAAACGCGCAAAGGCCTCGATGAGGATGTCGGCACCGTGCAACTCGGTGTAGGTTCCGGCGTACAGAAAGACCCGTTCGACCGGGGCTTCGGCGTAGCGGAAAATCAGCGTGTCTGCGCCGAACCCCGTAACCGTGGCGGGGGTGTGCACCCCGAGCGCGCGCACGCGATCCGCCACGCCCTGGGAGATCGTAACGATCCCGCGCGCTCCCCTGAGTGCGAATCGCTCGATCCCGCGCAGGATCCGCACTGCGAGCGACGCAGTGCCCATGTAGCCGGCGGCATCCGACCAGATGTCGGCTGCGTCGTAGACGTACGGGATGCGCCGGAGCGCGCAGATCACTCGCACCACGGCCCCGGTCGTGGGCGGCGGTTCGACGAAGATCGCATCCGGGCGACGGGTGATTAGCAGTCGGAAGGCGAGCGGGATGTCAAAGCTCATGTACTGCACATAGCCGCGGAGGTAGCCGTTGCGATCGCGCAGCACGGGGAAGGTGCGGATGCGCTCGCCGCGCGAGCCCTCGCCCTGACCGGGCACTGGCTTTGCGGTGAGTACCTCGACCTCGGCGCCCTGAGCGCGCAGCGCGTCAGAGACGCAACCGAGGAATAGCGAGGCCGCTGCGGGCTCGGGCCGGTAGATGCGGGTGGCGATGATGACGCGCACTACGCCTCCAGGAAGTGCTGCATCAGCACGTCGCGGGAGAACTCGCCGCTGTGCAGGCGACGCACGAACTCGGGGCCCTTCCGGGCGAGCTCGCGGTAGTGGTCGCGACGGGCCACGATGTCGCGGAGGGTCGCCTCGACGTTCTCCAGCGTCGTCTCGTGGATCGGGAGGGGCATGCCGGCGTGGCTGGCGACCTCATCGCGCACCTGATCGCTCACGTGCGCGAGTACGATGCGCCCGGAAGCCATCACCTCGCAGGCGGCCACCCCGTAGTCACCTGATCGGAACTGGTCGAGCACCACGTCGGCGTCGGCGAACACGGCCGGCATTTCGTGGTTCGGGATCCCTCTCAGCTCGACGTACTCGATGAGGCCCTCGTCGTGAAGCTTCTGGGCGACTGGCGCCACGTACGGGGTACCCTTCGGGATCGGATTCGTGGGGGCGTGCACCACCTTGATTCGTTCACGCTCGAGTAGCGGGGCATCGTTCGCCCAGCGGTCTGGGTCGATGATGACTCCGAGAAACTGGGCGTCGGGAAGATCGAGCAGCAGCCCTGCGGTTGACACGAAGACAGGGGCCTTCGTGTCGGCGATGAGCTGGAGGTTGGCGGCGACGACGGGCTCGACGAGGGCGGGGTCGATCCAATCGGCGTCCCGGAAGTACGACCACTCATCGAGTTGGGCGTGAAGCGAGGGAAGGCGCACATCGGTGCCGTGGCCCACGAATGCGACCTTGAGCCCGGCATTGCGCATCAACGAGATCTGACGGCGCATGTCGCCCGAGAACATGCCCCCAAGGATCGGGTAGCAGGCTTCGATGAGCACATGCGTGTAGTGCTCGGCGAGCGTGTCCGCCATTGCCCGCTGCCAAGCCCGGGAGTGTTCAGTGGTGCGCCAGGAGACGGTGTAGTCAGCGGGATAGAGCAGCAGGTTGTTGCCGTCGTGCACGTAGTTGCGGGCCGAGACCCGGCCCGTCGACTCTGCCGCGCGGCCCCACTGGTAGCCCTGGCCAGCGTAGTTCACGGGGCCGATGAACAGCCGCGCGGCTCGGTCGGCGTCGGGGAGGGGCGGCGGGGGCGGCACGACGCCCTTGAATCGGTCGACCGCTGTCGCGATCGTGTCCTGCCCGAGCTTCGGGACGAGTTTCCAGAGACGTTCAGCTGCCGGATGCATGGAGGCCCTCCTCGCGGTTCTGGCCGGATACCCAGTGCTGCTGCAGCACTCGGGCCGAGTGGCGTCCGTCGTGCACTGCGCTCACGAACTCAACGCTGCGAGCGCGTTCGCGCGAGAGGTCCGGAGCTGCGACGAGACGACGCAACACGTCTTCAAGGGTACCCGGAACTGCCTCGAACACCGGCAGGCGCAAGCCGGTCGCGGTGAAGATGTCGGCGCGTACGCGGTCGAAGACCTCGCCGATCACGATGCAGCCCGCGGCCATCGCCTCGCAGGCGGCCACGCCGTAGGAGCCGGTGCGGAACTGGTCAAGCATGACGTCGGCCGCTGCGAATCGGGCGGGCATGTCGGCTGAGGGTACGCCTTGAATCAGGTCGAGCTCGATGAGACCTTCGGCCTGCAACCGCTCGAGCACGGGCATGATGAGCGGCGTGCCCTTGTACGCGGCGACGGAGGGCGCATGGGCGACGCGGAGCGGGGCTCCGACCGGTCGCTCCCTGCGGTCGTCTGCGGCCCAGCGCGCCGGATCAACCGTCACCGGGCACCAGAACGCCCCGGGGAGATCGCTCAGCAGATCCGGGGTGGAGACGAAGACCGTGCGGCCGCTGTTCCGGAGCAGCTCGATGTTGCGCGCCGCGACCTGCTCGGCGCGCGGCAGGTACACGGCGGGATCGTCGTAGTAGGAGATGGGGTGCTCGCGCATGTGTCGCGAGGGCAACCGCGCGTCGGTGCCGTGTGCGAGATAGGCCACGTCGACGCCGCGATCGAGGAGCGCCTGCGCCTGCGCTGCGACCGATCGCCCCAGAAGGCGGCCGAATGGGGGCTCCTCAGCCTCGATGAGCACGTGGGTGGCGCGCGACGCGGCCTCGAGCTGGCGCTGCTGCCAGTCGGCGTCGTTGTGGTAAGTGCCGACGGGCACGAGCAGATCCGCTGCGAAGTCGAATCCTCCCGGCACTTCGATCGCCATGTTGCGGGCCGAGATATCGGCGTCGGCGGTTTCGAGTGCACGGGCCCAGGCGTAGGCCTGGCCCGAGTAGTTGACAGGCGCGATCAGCAGGCGGATCGGCCGCTCGTCGAACGAGGTGGTGCCGACGCTGCCGCGAGGCGCCGGGCGGCCTAGACGGCGGGCCGCGAGCCGTCCGAGCGGGCTCATGGGGGCGTCGGCGATAAGATCGATCAGCCGATTGATCCATGAGGGCAGGTGATTGCGATTCACAGCTCGGGGCGACCCGCTCGGCTCACGAATGTCATGCCGCCAATCCTAACCCGGCTCGAGACCGGGCCCGATGAACCATTCTCCCGTATCATGGTGCGCGATCTTCCCCATATTCCCCTCGGCCGTGCGGCCGATCCGAACTGAAAGACGATCCGCCCATGGAATCAGCTCCCAAGATCTTCGACTACTCGCTGAAGTCGTACGCCGACACTCTGCGGGACTACCGCGACGCCGGGTACGCAGTGACTTCGTTCCAGGAGTACCTCGCGAGCCCGCAGGAGCGCCACATGGTGCTGCGCCACGACATCGACAACACGATCGAGCAGGCGCTGCGTGTGGCGCGCGTCGATGCCGAAGCAGGGGTCTCCTCGACCTTCTTCCTACGCGTGCACGCCCGGGGCTACAATCTGCTCAGCCTGCCGTCGCTGCAGATCGTGCAGGAGATGGAGCAGCTCGGGCACGAGGTACAGCTGCATCTCGAAGGCGGGCTCTGCGACTGGCTCGGCAGCGACAACCTCGACTGGGCGGACCGGCAGCGCGCCGTCTTCGAGGCCGCCGTGGGACGCCCGCTCGGCGGGTTCAGCTCGCATGAGCCGGCCCGCATGGGCGGTGTCGAGTTCGCGAACGGGCTGCTCGAGCGCTGGAGCGACAGCGTCGCCTACCACGCCTACGAAGAGCGCTTCATGATGCCGAACATGAAGTACCTGAGCGACTCGAGCGGTCGCTGGCGCGAGGGCCACTTCGGCGAGTGGGTCGGCAAGGAGCCGCTCATGCAGGTGCTCACGCACCCGTTCTGGTGGTTCGAGAAGGTGCCGGCCGAGAACTACTGAGCCGAGACGACGATGGCCCGCGGATCCGAGGATCCGCGGGCCGCAGTCGTCTATGCGCCGAGGCTATTTCTTGTTGTCGCCGAGGCGCTTCGCGGGGTTGCCCACGCGCACCTCGTTTGCGGGCACCGACTTCACCGCGACCGCTCCGATGCCGAGCAGCGAGTCTTTGCCGAGGGTGAGCCCCTGGATCACGGAGGCGTTCGGCCCGATCCACACCTCGTCCTCGATCACGACGCTGCCCGAGATCTCGGCGCAGGCGGTGATGATGACGTTCTTCCCGATCTGGCAGTTGTGCGCGATATGCACGTGGTCGTCGATCTTCGTGTAGTCGCCGACCACGGTCGGGGCGATGGTGCCCGAGCAGACCGTCGTGAAGTTGCCGACCTCGGTGTGGGCGCCGAGCCGCACCGAGCCGATGTGCGGGACATGGAAGTTGTTGCCGTCGGCGTCCTTCTCGATGCCGAAGCCCTCCTCGCCGACGACGGCCTGGCTTTTCACGAGTGCGTGCTCGCCGATCACGACGCCGCGGCCGATGACCACGTGGTCCCTGATCTCGGCGTGGGCCTCGACGACGGCTCCCTCGCGGATCACGGTGTACTCGCCGATGTGCGCCGTCGCGTGCACCTGCGCGGTCGGGTGCACGCGGGCGGTGTCGGCGATGCCGGCCTCGGCGCGCGGGGCGAAGTAGCGGGCGACGGCCTGGCCGAACGCCGCGCGCGGGTTCTCGACGAGGATCAGGGCGCCTGCGGCGCCGTCCGGGAGCGCCGTTCCGAGCGGCGCGAAGATCACCGCGCCCGCGAGGGCGGCGCGGTCGAAGGCCTCCGCGAATCGGGTGGTGTCGCCGACGAAGGCGAGGTGCTGCGCCTCGGCGTCGAGCAGGGGCGCTGGCCCCGTGACGGCGAGGTCGGCGCCGGCGAGATCCGCGGCGAAGTCGGCGGCGATGGTGCGTGCGCTGAGTCCGGTCATGCGAGAACTGTACCGCGCATCCAGGAGGAGCCGCCGGGTACGAACGTAGACTGGGACTCGACTACGCCCTCGGATACGATGGGCGGACGCATTACCGGCAGATTGAGGAGTCAGGATGGCGCAGCCGAATATCGTTCTTTTCGGAGCGGGCACGATGGGGCGCAACCATGCGCGTATCATCTCGTCGTCTGCGCGGGCGAAGCTGGTCGGCATCGTCGACCCCTTCGAGCAGAACGGTCGGGCTGCGGCCGATCAGTACGGCGGCGACTGGTTCCCCGCCGCGGAGGAGGCGCTCAAACGGGCCGATGCGGTGGTCGTCGCGGCGTCGACCGAGTACCACTACGACATCGCCAAGGAGATTCTCGACGCCGGGTTGCCGGTGCTCATCGAGAAGCCGATCTGCCCCTCGCTTGAGCAGACCGAGGAGATCCTCGGCGTTGCCGAGCAGCGCGGCGTGCCGGTGCAGTGCGGCTTCCTCGAACGATTCAACGCCGGGGTGCTCGCGGCGAAGAAGCTCATCGACGAGCCGGTCTACGTGCGTGCCGAGCGCCACTCGCCGCACTGGGCTCGCATCAAGACGGGCGTGGCGTGGGACATGCTGGTGCACGACGCCGACCTCATCTCGAACCTCTACGGCGCAGCCTCGCCGGAATCGGTGAGCGCCGAGCTGGGCTACTTCCACCCCGATTCGATGGCGGGAGCCGAGGACGTCATCGACATGACGCTGCGTTTCCCCGGCGGGGGTATCGCCTCGGCATCGGCCAGCCGTATCGGTCAGCGGAAGGTGCGCCGCATGGTGGTGCAGTCGCTCGATTCCATGGTCGAAGTGGATCTGCTGCTGCGCAGCGTCACCAAGTACCGTCACACCAATATCGAGAGCACCGACGACAAGGTCGGCTTCAAGCAGATGACCGAGATGGAAGTGCCCGAGGTGTCGGGCCTCGAGCCGCTTGCTGCGCAGTTCGAGCACTTCGTGGACCTGGTCGAGGGACGCATCGACGCAGATGCCGAGCGTCGCAGCATCGTTCCCGCGCACCGTATCATTGCGGCCGCACTCGCGGGCCGCTGAGCCCGGGGCTTTCCTCACTAGCCGTCGCATAGACTGTCCCGCATGGATCTTCTGGTAGTCGGCTCTGGTTTCTTCGGTCTCACCATCGCTGAGCGCGCGGCGTCCGCGGGCAAGAAAGTGGTCGTGATCGATCGCCGCTCCCACATCGGCGGCAACGCCTACTCCGAGGCGGAGCCCGAGACCGGCATCGAGGTGCACCGCTACGGCGCGCACCTGTTCCACACCTCCAACGAGACGGTGTGGGAGTACGTGAACCGCTTCACGAAGTTCACGGGCTACGAGCACAAGGTGTACTCGAACTTCCAGGGCGAGGTGTACCCGCTGCCCATCAACCTGGGCACCATCAACCAGTTCTTCCGCGCTGCCTACGGTCCCGACGAGGCGCGGGCGCTCATCGCGCAGCAGGCCGAGGAGTTCGACACCAAGCAGGCCAAGAACCTCGAGGAGAAGGGCATCTCGCTGATCGGGCGTCCGCTCTACGAGGCGTTCATCCGCGACTACACCGCCAAGCAGTGGCAGACCCCCACGACCGAGTTGCCCGCCGAGGTGATCTCGCGCCTGCCGGTGCGCTACACCTACGACAACCGCTACTTCAACGACACCTACGAGGGCCTGCCCGTCGACGGCTACACCGCGTGGCTCGAGAACATGGCCGATCACCCGAACATCGAGGTGCGCCTCGACACCGACTTCTTCGACGAGTCGCAGCCGCTCAACAAGGCGGCTGTGATCGGCAAGGTGCCCGTCGTCTACACGGGCCCGGTCGACCGCTACTTCGACTATGCCGAGGGCGAGCTCGCCTGGCGCACGCTCGACTTCGAGCAGGAGGTGCTGCCCACGGGCGACTTCCAGGGCACCAGCGTGATGAACTACGCGGGATCGGACGTGCCGTACACGCGCATCCACGAGTTCCGCCACTTCCACCCCGAGCGCGAGTACCCCGCCGACAAGACCGTGATCATGCGCGAGTATTCCCGGTTCGCCACTCGCGAGGACGAGCCCTACTACCCCGTCAACACCCCCGAGGACCGCGATCGTCTGCTCAAGTACCGCGAGCTCGCCGACCGCGAGGACCGGGTGCTGTTCGGGGGCCGTCTCGGCACCTACCAGTACCTCGACATGCACATGGCCATCGGCTCGGCGCTCTCGATGTTCAACAACAAGCTCTCCGAGCTCCTCTGAGGTTCGGCTGCCCCGTGGCGCCGTGAGGCCGCCCGCTCGAATCGAGCGGGCGGCCTCACGGCGTGAGGAGGCTCTTGGTGTCGAGCTTCGCGGCCAGCAACTCGGCGAGGGTCAGTGAGTAGCTCGCGGTCATGTGGGCGTTGCCCTCGGGCGCCGAGGCGTCGTCTGCGAGCGCGTTCGACTGGTAGACGGGCAGCCCGCCGATGAAGGAGTAGCAGGTGGTGGCGTCGCAGAACATGTCGCTGGTCTCGATGATGCGATCCGGATCGAGCGTGCCGCGGGCCACCATCTGCTCGTAGGCCCCGTTCATCGAGCTCAGGGCGGCTTCGACGCTGTTGGTGCAGCTCAGGCCGCGGGTGTCGCAGTCGGGGCCGCCGTCGGTCCCTGCCGGAGGGATGTCCTGCAGCAGGTACACCGGGGTGTCGGTGAGGTTTGCGAGCACGTCGAGCGCTTCCTGCGTCGGCTGGCGTTCGACATCGGGCCCGTAGCGGAACCACAGCGAGAGCATGATGGCGTCGCTGTCGTCGAGGATGCCGCTGTCTCGGATGAAGGCCATGCGGTCGCTGCAGAGCGGCTCGTTGGCGTCCATCGCCGCGCACTGGCCGCTGCTCAGGATCGTGAACTTGACGTGGTGATCTCTGCCGATCTGGTCGAGCGCGTTGATCCAGTGGTTCGCGTGCGAGTCGCCCCACAGGGTGATGCGCTTCTCCGCCGTCACATCGCCCACATCGCAGAGGAGCGTGGGGTCCGGCGTGCTGTCGGGGGTGGGGTGGAAGATGTCGCAGCCCTCGCCCGTGCGGATGAGCGTGGTGAACTGGTCCGCAGAGCCGAGGCCGCTGAATCGCGGATCGCGCGAGTCGAAACCCGCCCCGCACTGCTCGGGATCTGCGAGGGCTCGGCCGCCCGCGCAGCCGGCGTCCGGGGACAGGACGAGCTCGTGCATCTCCTGCAGCGAGGCGGTGGACTGCTGCTCGGCGTGCTGCGCCGAGGCCACGCCCGCTGTGAAGATGACGACGGTGACGAGCGCGAAGAGGGAGTACACCCGGCGCTTGCCGAACCGGTTCTTCTGGGCCGGCTGCTCGACGAAGCGGTACGACAGCCAGGCGATCACGAACGACGCCGCGAGGATGCCGAGCTTGAGCGGCACCCGATGCTCGCCGTCGATGTTCATCGTGAGGAGCACGGGAACGAGCACGATGAGCGGCCAGTGCCACAGGTACAGCGAGTAGGAGATGTCGCCGACCCACTGGATGGGGCGGTAGCGCAGCACCTGACCGAAGGAGAATCGGGACTGCTCGGGCGAGACGCCGCCGAGGATCACGAATGCGGTGCCGACCACTGGTACGAGCGCGTGCCAGCCGGGGAATCCTGTGCCGTCCCACCTGATGAGCGCGTATCCGATCATGGCTGCGCCCAGCCATGGCAGCAGCAGGCGCAGCGCGGGCTGGGTGATCGTCGGCACGAAGACGAGCACCGCCCCGAGCAGCAGCTCCCAGACGCGCGCGAAGGTGACGAAGTAGGCGGCTGCCGGATTCGACTGGGTGAGCCCGTAGCCGTAGAAGAAGAACAGGGCGACGAGTGCCGCGGTCGGCCACAGCGCCCCCGGCACCGTCACGCCCTTGCGGGTGACGGTGAGGTGCACCGTGAGCAGGGAGAGGATCAGCAGCAGTAGCGGCCAGGCCAGGTAGAACTGCTCCTCGAGCGAGAGGCTTCAGAAGTGCTGCACCGCGGTCGGGGGCGTGGCTGCCGCGAGGTAGTCCACGGACTCGTGCGCGAGGTACAGGTTCTGGCCGAAGACTGCCGCTGCCGCGACCTGCTTCGCGGTCGTGGCGATGAGGTCGAGTTTGCCGGTGAGCCACACGAGCAGGAGGATCGCTGCCAGCGTCGTCGCCGCTGCCGGCACGAGCCGCTTGATGCGGCGCGCGTAGAACTCGGCGAGGAAGTTGACGGAGCTGCGGAGCCGGTGCGGGGAGTCGAGCGAGCCCTGGACGCTGCGCACGATCGAGCGCGTCATGAGGTATCCCGAGATCACGAAGAACACGTCGACGCCCATGAAACCGCCGGTGAGACGGCCCGGCCACAGATGGTAGATCACCACGGCGAGGACTGCGATGGTGCGCAGCGCCTGGATGTCGGTGCGGAAGTGCTTCGTGTTGCTCACAATGAGCAGCAAGTCTACTATCGCGGGCGGGCAGGGTCGGGGTGTTCCGTGGACTGTCAGATACACTGGAAAGCGATATGACTAAACCGAACATCGAGATTCTCAACGTCGTCCACAAACCGGCGTTCGTCCCGGACAACGACCTGATCAAGCCGATCCAGGTCGGCGCCGCGCTTGCCGGCCGACGGCTCGACGACATGGCGTACTACGACGACCAGGGCGACAGCATCTCGGACCGCAACCGGTCGTATTGCGAACTCACCGCGGTCTACTGGGCCTGGAAGAATCTGGATGCCGACTACTACGGTCTGTTCCACTACCGGCGCTACCTCTCGTTCGCGCCCGATGATCCCGCCGACTCCTACCCGGGGCGCGCCTACCCCAGCATCCCCGGAGCCCTCGAGAAGATCGGGCTCGACGAGGAGGCGATGCGCTCGGTGATCGAGGCGAACGACCTGATCGTGCCCCGTCAGGACGACACGCAGCTCGCCTCAGGCGACGCCTCGATCTACGAGCAGTACAAGACCGAGCACTACATCGCCGATCTCGACTACTGCATGGAGCACATCGAGAGGAACCACCCGAAGATCGCTCCTCACCTCTCGGCGCTGCACGGCACCAAGGTCTACTTCTGCAACATGTTCATCATGCGGAAGGAGCTGTTCGAGGAGTACTGCGAGTACATCTTCGACGTGCTGGGGGCGTTCGAGGCGAACAACGACATCTCCGGCTACAACCCGCAGCAGTACCGCGTCACCGGGTTCCTGGCCGAGCGCCTCACCAACGTGTTCATCCACTACGCCATCGCGACCGGCAAGTACCGCGTGAAGGAACTGCAGATCGCCTACTTCGAGAACACCGAGCCGGTGCGCGAACTCGAACCGCTCAAGCCCGAGGCGATCTCGGTGGTGCTCGCCGCCGACAACTACTACGTGCCCTACGTGTCGACGCTGCTCGGTTCGGTCGCCGAGACGGCGTCGTCCGACCACTTCTACGACATCGCGGTCTTCCACCGGGACATCACCCCGCAGAACCAGTGCCTGCTCATCGGCGAGCTCGCGGCGCACGACAACATCAGCCTGCGCTTCTGCGACATGTCGGGGCGCATCTCGGAGCTGCACTGGCTCGAGACCAAGTGGCACATCTCGATCGAGACCTACTTCCGGCTCTTCATCCAAGAGGTCATGCCCGAGTACGACAAGGTGCTTTACCTCGACGGCGACATGATCGTGAAGCGCGATATCGCCGAGGTGTTCAACGAGGATGTTGAGGGGTACCTGCTGGCAGCCTGCCAGGACGTCGACATGGCCGGCGTGTACAACAGCACCGCCGTCGAAGCCGAGAACACCGTTCACCCGGAGATGCGCCAGTACATCGACGAGACGGTGCAGCTGAGCGACCCCTACCGCTACTTCCAGGCCGGGGTCATCCTGTTCAACCTCACCGAGATGCGCAAGGCCTTCTCCGTCGCCGATCTCCTCGAGGTTGCGGCCTCGGAGAACTGGCACTACATGGATCAGGACATCCTGAACCATGTCGCGCAGGGACGGGTGAAGTACCTCGATCTCAAGTGGAACGTGCTCTACGACCGCGAGTACTCGCGCATCAAGGACGTGATCTCGAAGGCGCCCGTCGCGATCTACGACGCCTACATGGCGTCGCGCACCAATCCGTACATCATCCACTACGGTGGTAACATCAAGCCCTGGATGCGCGCGGACAGCGACTTCGCCACCGAGTATTGGCGGATCGCCCGCCGCAGTTCATTCTACGAGCTGATCCTCAGCCGCATGTCGGTGTGGGCGTCGAGTCAGACACGCCCGGTCGTCGGGCCCGCACTCGGCAGGATCCGAACGCGGATCGCCCGCAAGCTGCGCCGCGCCGTCGAGGTGGTGGCGCCGACGGGTTCGCTGCAGCGCAAGCCTGTCACCGCCGTGGCGAAGGGGTCGCGCTTCCTGCTCTACAAGGTCCGCCCCTAGTCTGCCTGACCCGGCCACGGGGCTCGCCTCCGGCGAGTGGGCGGCGGGTACGCGCGCGAGCGCGGTCTCGTCGCCCGGCGCAGAAGGCGCGCAAACAGCACGATGCCCCCATCAGCGCGGCTCACGCCGCAGCCGGTGGGGGCATCGTCCTACTCGGCGGTGGCGTACGCCTCGGAGCCGAGGAACTCGATCGCCTGATCCACCGGGCCGTCGAACAGTTTCTTGCCGCGCTTGATGACGATGCCGCGACCGCAGAGCTCCTGCACGAGCTCCATGTCGTGGCTCACCACGATCATGGTCTTGTTCGCGGCGATCATCTCCTCGAACTTGAGGCGGCATTTCTTGCGGAAGGGCGCGTCGCCCACGGACAGGATCTCGTCGACCAGCAGGATGTCGAGCTCGACGTGGATCGCGACGGAGAACGCGAGCCGCATGAACATGCCCGAGGAGTAGTACTTCACCTCCTGGTCGAGGAACTCCCGGATCTCTGCGAAGTCGACGATCTCCTCGAAGACTGCGTCGATCTCCTTCTCTTGCATGCCGAGGATCGCCGCGTTGAGGTAGACGTTCTCGCGGCCGGTGAGGTCGGGGTGGAAGCCCGCACCCACTTCGATGAGGCCGGCGACCCGACCCCGGGTGAGCACGCGCCCCTCGTCAGGCGGCATCACGCCGGCCAGGATCTTCAGCATGGTCGACTTGCCGGAGCCGTTGTAGCCGAGCAGCGCGACGGACTCGCCCTCCTCGACGGTGAAGCTGAGGTCGTTCAGCGCCGTGAAGTCGGTGCGCAGCTTCTTGCCCTTCGTCCACCCGATGAACGCTTCCTTCATGGAGTGGGTGTGCTTCAGGGAGAAGTGCTTGGAGACGTGCTCCGCGATGATGGCCGACGAGTGGGTGTGCGACTGGGTGGTCATGCGATGCTCCTTAGAGATCCTGCGCGAAGCGCGGCTCGATCTTGCGGAACACGAACTGTCCGATGACCACGCCGATGAGGGTGATGACACTTGCGATTCCCACGGTGGTCCAGAAGTTCTCAGGCATGGCGTGGGCGTTCGGCGAGACGGGATCCCAGAATGCGAGGTGCATGAGCTCCACCGAGGCGGTGAGCGGGTTGCACTGATAGATCCACATGGCCCAGTCCGGCAGTTGAGCGGCCACCATCTCCCAGGGGTACAGCACGGGCGACGCCCAGATCGCCACCATGAGGATCAGATCGACGATGTTCTGTGCGTCGCGGAACGCGACGTTGAGCGATCCGAAGAACAGGCCCAGGCCCAGGGCGCCGAAGCCCGCGAGCAGCACCGCGAGCACGGCCGCACCGATCGACGCGAAGGTCGGCAGCCACCCGAAGAGGACCGCGGCGATGATGAGCACCGCGACCTGGGGCAGGAAGTGGATGAACGAGACGAACACCGCGGAGACCGGGAACAGCTCGCGCGGCATGTAGATCTTGCGCACCAGGTGGGCGTTGTCGACGAGCGAGCGGGTGGCGTTGCCGAAGCCTTCGCTGAAGAAGTTCATCAGGATAATGCCGGTGAACATGTACATCGCGAAGTTCTCGACCCCGCGCGCCATCTGCAGGAAGACGCCGAGCACCAGGTAGAAGATCAAGAACTGAGCGGCCGGGCGCACATACGACCACAGCCAACCGAGCACCGAGTTGCGGTAGCGCGTGGAGGTCTCCTTGCGCACCAGCAGCCGCAGCAGGTAGCGCCACTCGAAGACTTCGAGCAGCCCCTTGCCCTGACCGGGAGTGCTGAATCCGATGGGAGCCGCAGCACCCCCCGCTAACGTGCGATCTGCCACGTTTCCTCCTCATATTCCACGACGCACTCGCGAGCCGCTCATGTCGCCGAGAAGACCGGTCGATTCTAGCAAACGAGTGCGAGAGCTCTGCCCAGACGCGGAGTTCCATGTCGTGCGGGCAGTGTAGTGCGGCCGTTCTATCCGTGCTGCTGGGGCGAAATCATTGGGAGGCGAAGTAGTTCACTCAGACGGGTTGCGAAGACTGGAGCGAGAGTCCGCGCATAGCTGCGTGAGAGATGGTCGCTGTCGAAGAAGACCGGCACTCCTCCGATCACGCCGGAACATGTCCCGTTGACACAGAATTGGTCGCTGAGGTCGAGCACGGTCACCCCGGGGAGGCCGAGTGCTCGTGTACTGTCTGCCTGCGGGTCCTGCGGCAGGACATCGGATTCCGGCGCAACGCAGCCGTTCGAAATCTCACCGTACAGAGCGACGCATTCGGCGCCGAGCGTCGCGCCGGCCGTCGGCACGTCACGGATCACCACCACAGAAGCACCCGCTGCATTCCAGGCCCCGAAGCGCTCGCGGGCGGCGGCCGTGAGCTGTTCGAGTTGCGGGGCACCGCTTCCGTCGTCCACCGTCTCCGCAGCGGCGAAGTTCGAGACGAGGACCAGATCGGGAATGTCGCTGAGGATCGCTTCGGAGACTTCGTCTCCCCAGCTCAGGCAGGCATCCTGCTTGACGCGTTCGGTCGGGATGGTCTGGAACTCGGTCAGAGGCGCATGCAGGGTCGGGCAGCCCCCGTGCAACGAACTGCTGAAGACCCAGTTGTTCTTCTCTGCCACCGCATAGACGGTGGCCTTCCAGTGCTCCGCGTGCGAGTCCCCGACGAGCCACACCTTGAGAGGATCAACGCTGTCGCGGGAGAAATCGCAGTTCACGACGGCGGGAGAACCTTTGACGAGAATCTGACGATCATCCGGAGCCAAGGAGCACGCTTTTCGGTCTTCGTCCCACGGTGCTTCTCCCGAGCCGTGAGCAGGGAGTATCGCCGGTCCGAAGGGATCGGGGCATGGCGCTCCGGCTTCGAGTGCGGCAGCCCCGAAGCATTCGGAGTCCGCAAGGGTTCGAGCCGTTGCGCTCTGGGCCTGGGCGATGCGGTCGGTGACGACTCCGAGCCCCACGACGAGCGCGCCGACGACGGCGATGGATCCGGCTGCCGCGAACAGGCTCATGCGCGGGCGAGCGTTGACGAGCCATCGTGTCCGTCCGGGATCCTCGATGAAGTGCTTGGTGAGGGCGGCGAGCCCGAAGCTCAGTGCGACGACGGCGATCCTGTCGATGAAGCGCAACTCGTGGGCCAGCACGAACGGGGTGATCACGATCACCGGCCAGTGCCAGAGGTACAGCGAGTACGAGATGTCGCCCGTGTACTGGATGGGGCGCCAGGCGAGTAGCCGGACCGGCGACCAGCGCGGAGTCTCTGGCCCCGCCGCGATAACAAGGGCGGTGCCCGCGGCGGGCAGCAGTGCCCAGGGGCCGGGGAACGCGGTCTGCGAATCGAAGCTGAGAGCCGCCCCGGCGATCGCAGCGTACCCGATCAACTGAGCGACACTGCGCACCGCGCCGATTCCTGCACTCGCGGCGGCGAAGCGCCGCCCGAGCGCCGAACTGGTCACCGCGAGCAGCCCGCCCAGTGCGAACTCCCACACCCTCCCGAAGGTGTTGAAGTACGCTGCGCTGCGGGCGACCTCGGTGGAGAACACCGAGAACGCGAACGACGCCACCGCGATCGTGAGGAACGCGGCCGCCAGTCCGCGGCGCGAGCCGAGCACGGTCGCGCTCATGCTGATCGAGGCGTCGAACCGGCGTCGGTGTCTCATGATGAGCCACACGATCGCGAGTATGGTGAGCGGCCACAGCAGGTAGAACTGCTCCTCCACCGACAGCGACCAGTAGTGCTGTACGGGTGTCGCGGCTTCCGACTGCGCCGAGTAGTCGACCGAACTCGCGGCGAGCAGCCAGTTCAGGAAATAGGCGCTCGCGCCGAAGGCCTCGCGCCCGATCCGCTCCCACCGGTCCGCGGGCAGCCAGATGAGCGAAGCGGTGAGTGACGCGAGCGTCACCGTGAGCGCGGCCGGCAGCAGCCGGCGCGCCCGTCTCGCGTAGAACGCCGGCAGCGACACGCGCCCGGAGCGCGTAATCTCGCCCAGCAGATGCGCGGTGATGAGGAAGCCAGAGATCACGAAGAAGACGTCGACTCCCACGTAGCCGCCCGGCAAGCGCATCGCCCAGACGTGGTTGACCACCACGAGCAGCACGGCGATACCGCGCAGCGCTTGGATGTCGGCGCGGTTCTTGCGGGCTGGCGTCACATTAGAGAATCCTATGGTACGGGCGGAGCAGGCCCGAGTGCGGGAACCCGGCTCAGGCGACGTCGAGGTCGCCGCTCGCGCGCCAGACCGCGGCCGTGAGCATCGGCGCCGACGCCGCGATCTCTCGCAGCAGCTCGAACTCCACGCGATCCGCGTTGCGCCGGTGCTCCTGCGCATCCGGACCGCCGGAGCGCGCCGCGAGGCGCGCCAGCCCGAACTCGGCGAGCTGCCCGCGATCCTCGAGCATTTCATCGCGCAGGGCCAGCACCACCAGGTCGTCGACCTCGGGCACCTCGGCGTAGGCGATCGCCGGATCCTCGCCATCCCGCACGCGATGCTCCATCATCGTGTCGCGTTCGATCCGCGCGTCGGCTCGCAACCGCAGCAGGCGCTCCGTGGTCATGTTCACGGTGTCACCGCCGACGGGATGGGAGTTCGATGGCGCCCGTGCGACGGGGGATCGGCACCCGGCGCCACGGCAGCGCGGTCGGCTCGGCGTCCTGCGAGGGCAGTTCGAAGTCGAAGCGGGACTTGACGGCCAGCAGCACGAGCAGCACCCAGTTGCCTTCGATGAGCAGGCGGCTCTCGGTGAACGACTGCACCACCAGCGCCACCATCACGAGGAACGGCCAGAGCGCGCTCGTGGCGTACGGCAGCGGGGGGCCGAAGCCGCGCCGGGGCGGATCCACCGCGCGGAACCAGACGCGCCACACGGTGAGCACGACGAGCGGCGCGAGGGCGAGCACTCCGACGATGCCGAGCTGCAGCCACACGTCGAGCCAGGCGTTGTGCGCGCTCATCACCGGCAGGCCGGCCTTCGTGTCGAGCGACTTGAAGGGTTCGGCCCACGGCGCCCAGTAGCTCACCCAGCCCCAGCCGAACCAGGGGCGCTGTTCGGCGAGCCCGATCACGGCCTCCCAGGTCTCCAGCCGGCCCGTCATGTCGCCGCTCTTGCCGAGCAGGCCGAAGACGAAGTCGCGCGCGAACAGCACGGCCGCGACGGCGACGGCGATCAGCGCGCCGCCGGTCGCGTAGAGCGGCACCCGCCGTTCCGGACCCAGTCGCCGGGCCCACAGCGCGAGCGCGAGCGCGACGGCGACGGCGACGAGCGCGACCCAGACGGTCGCGCCCCGGGTCAGCAGCAGGGTCGCCGCGGAGACGAGCACCCAGAACCAGCCGGCGAAGGGGCGCACGAGGCCCGCCCGCAGCTGGATGCCGAACACGATCAGGCCGAGCAGGGCGAGGAAGCCGAGCAGCACCGAACTGGCGACGAGCCCCTGGATGGGGCCGCCCGAGAACAGCAGGTCGCGGCTCCAGTAGAGCAGCTTCGACGGCTTGCCCTCCTCGGGCACCTCGACGAACACCAGGAAGTTCTGGAACACGGGCTCGCGCATGAACAGCGACACCCCCAGTTCGAACACCAGCGACAACCCGATCAGGTACCGCAGCGCCGTGCCGAGTGTGCGCAGCACTTCGTGCCAGGTCAGCACGAAGGCGAGCACGACCGCGAGCAGTGTCGTCGCGAGCTGCGCGAGCACGCCGAGCACGCTCTCGAAGCGGTACTGCGACCACGCGATCGACAGCACGGCGAGCGCCAGGAACCAGTAGAGGGGCGCGGGCAGGCGGTACCAGCGGAAGCGCGCCGGCTTCTCGCGCACGAACAGCACGACGCCGACCGCGGTGAGCGCGATCGCCAGCGCGAGGAAGCCCCACCAGCCGACGACGTTGCGCACGCCGTTGCTGCCGAGGGTGAGCACGAACACGCCGATCGCGTATGCGCTCACGCCGAGTCGGGTTCTGCTCTGCGCCATAGTCGGTATGGTAGAGCATTGGACCTCCGTGGCGGCATGAGGAGTGGCGTGCTGATCTTCATCGAGAACACCCCGCGCGCATACGCGTGGGGGTCGAAGGACGCCCTGCCCGACATGCTGGGGCTCGCCCCCACGGGAGAACCCCAGGCCGAGCTCTGGCTCGGCACGCACCCGGGCAGCCCCGCGCACGTCGCGAAGGCCTCGGCCGGGGCGCGCACCCTCATCGATCTCGTCGAGAGCGACCCCGACCGCTACGGCGTCGACGGCGGATCGCTGCCGTTTCTGCTGAAGGTGCTCGCGATCGGTGCGCCGCTCTCGTTGCAGGTGCACCCGGATCTCGAGCAGGCGGCGGCGGGCTACGCGGCCGAGGAGGCCGCCGGGGTGCCGAGGGAGGCCCCCCACCGCAACTACGGCGATCCGAATCACAAGCCGGAGCTGCTGGTCGCGCTCAGTGAGGTGACGGCGTTGAGCGGCTTCCGCCCGCTCGCCGAGGCTCGCCGTGAGCTGCTGCTGCTGGCTGCGGCGGCCCGCAGGGCGGGGGCTGCGGCGGGGGCTGCGGCGCTCGAGCAGGTCGAGGAGCGGTTGCGGGGCGCGGATCCCGGGGCGTTGCGGCGGGCTTTTCTCGAGTGGGTGTTCAGCGGCGACCCGGTCGTCGCGCGCGCCCTCGACGGCATCTCGGCGGCGGTGCCGTGCGCGGAGGGCGCTGGGCCGGGGCCGGCCGCGGCCGGGCCGGTGCGCGAGGCCGATCCGCGCATCGAACAGGGCCGCGCCGTCGCGCTGCGCGCCCTCGTGAGCGCGCACCCGGGCGACCCCGGTGTGCTCGTCTCCGTGCTGCTGCACCTCGTCAGGCTCGCCCCCGGCGAGGCGCTCTACCTGCGCGCTCGTCAGCTGCACGCCTACCTGAGCGGCATCGCGGTCGAGGTGATGGCGTCGTCGGACAACGTGCTGCGCGCCGGCCTCACCCCGAAGCACATCGATATCGCCGAGCTCTGCCGGGTCGTCGACACCGACGAGATCGCCGAGCCGCGGTTCGCGGGCGAGCGGGTGGCGCGCGGTCTCGTGGCCTGGCGGCCCGATGTGCCCGACTTCGCGCTGCTGCGCGCCAGGCTCTGCGATCCCGAGCAGAGCGCCGGCGGGAACGCGCCGGCCGACAGCGCGCCGGCCGTGGAGATGCCCGCGAGGCATCCGCTCGTGCTCATGGTGACCGCCGGTCGGGTGCGCGTCGAGCGCCGGGCCGAGGGCGAGCACGGGCTCTCCGAGGTCGCCTCGGCGAGGCGCGGGCAGTCGCTCTACGTCTCGGCGGGCGACCCGATCCGGCTCACCGGTCATGGCGAGGTGTTTCTCGCGACGGTCGGCGGCTGAGCGTCGCCCCCGGCGGGCGCGGGTAAGCTGGGCGTCGTGTCGAACCCCGGGTCCAGCAGTGAACAGTCAGCCGCCGCAGCGACGAGCACGACGGATCGGCTCGGCGGCCTCGGCAAGGTGCTGATCGCCGTCTACCTCGTGCTGGCGGTCGCGGCGACCTTCCGCTCGGTCTACCAGATCCTCACGAAGTTCGATGAGGCCCCGATCGCCTACGCGCTGTCGGCGCTCGCCGGCGTCGTCTACATCGTCGCGACGGTCGCGCTCGTGAAGAGCGTGCGCCGGGGCGGGCGCGCTGCGAGCGCCGCCGGGACCGCCGATACCGGCCGGACGTGGCGCGTCGTGGCATGGTGCGCGCTCGTGTTCGAGCTTGCGGGGGTGCTCATCGTCGGCACGCTCAGTCTCGTAGCCCCGCAGCTCTTCGCGCACCCGTCGGTCTGGTCGCAGTTCGGCATGGGCTACGTCTTCATCCCCCTCGTGCTGCCCGTGCTGGGGCTGCTGTGGCTGCGCGGTTCGGGGCGGGGCTCCGGATCCGCTGCGGGCGGAGCGGGAGCGGCCTGATGCGCGTCATCACCGATCTCGACGCGATCAGGCCCGCCGACTATCCGGAGGGCAGCAGCGTCGCGATCGGCAAGTTCGATGGTCTGCACCTGGGGCATCAGGCGATCCTGCGCACCCTCGTCGAGGGCGCGCGCGCGGCCGGGCATCCCGCGGTCGTGCTCACCTTCGCCAACAACCCCCTCAGCCTGCTGCGCCCCGAGCGCTGCCCGCAACCGCTCATGAGCCGCGCGCAGCGCCTCGAGGGCTTTGCGGGGGCCGGCGTCGACGACTGCGTGATGATCGACTTCGACGAGACCGTGGCCGCGATCCCGGCCGACGACTTCGTGCGTGACGTGCTGATCGGCGGGCTGCGCGCGCGGCACGTCATCATGGGCGCCAACTTCCGCTTCGGCGCCGGAGGCGCGGGCGACGGTGCGCTGCTCGAAGCCCTGGGGGAGCGCTACGGCTTCACCGCGCAGCAGCTCGATCTCGTCGCCGCGGGCGGTGCGGGGCAGGCGTCGTCCTCGCGCGTGCGCGACGCGGTGCTCGCGGGCGACGTCGACGCGGCCGCATCGATGCTGGGTCGTGCGCCCGTCGTGCGCGGCGAGGTGGTGCACGGTGACGCGCGGGGTCGTGAGATCGGGTTCCCCACGGCGAACGTCGGCGGTGAGATCGAAGGGCTCGTGCCCGCCGACGGCGTCTACGCGGGCTGGGTGGTGATCGGAGACGGCGAGGCCGATCCGCGTCCCGCCGCGATCTCGGTGGGCAACAATCCCACCTTCACTCCCGAGGGCCGCTCGCGGGTCGAGGCCTTCCTGCTCGACTTCTCGGGAGAACTGTACGGGCAGCGGATCGAGGTGCGCTTCGCGCACCGCCTGCGCGGCATGGAGCGCTACGACTCCCTCGAAGCGCTGCTGGAGCAGATGCGCGCCGATGTGACGCGCACCCGCGAGATGCTCGCGCGCTGATCGGCCGCCGCTTTCCAGAAATCAAGCAGGGGTGTGACCGGCTGCGGGTGGTAGGATCGAGCTACGGTCGCGACCCGCGAAGCGTTCTCGAGCCCCATGCCGCGCATGAGGTCAGGCTCTGAATCCGCGTGCGACCGGGGTTCCGGCATGCAGGCCGGTGCCCGCACCACGCCGATCAGGAGATCCATTGGCACTCACCACTGCCGAGCGTCAGCCCGTTGCGAAGAACGCAGCCGAGCGCACGCCGAAGTCTTCCCGCGCCCAGAAGGGCGGCCAGCAGCGTGGCGGCGCTCGCCGCAAGCACACGCACAACGAGGGCATCATCCCGCTGCTCGCGCGTGCGGTGCGCGAGGTGGAGGCCTCGGCCCAGCGCGGCAAAGCCTCGCCCGCCGGCCGCACCAAGTTCCACGTGATCGCGCTGCTCATGCGCGAGGAGCGCGCCCGGGTCAAGACCGACGAGAACGTGAGCGAGTCGGAGCGCGCGGAGACGCTGAAGCGGCTCGACGGCGTCGCGGCGATCCTCGCGAAGACCGCCGCGCGCGACACGAGCCTCATCACCCTGCTCGAGCCGGCCGCGCCCATCACCGAGGCGACCCGTCTGCTCAAGCGCAAGATGCTCACTCAGGCCGGCGTCGAGCTGCCCGAGGAGGAGCCCGGCAAGGCCGAGCCCGCGCAGGCCTTCGTGCCGCCCGAGCTCGCCGAGCGCCAGGTCGAGCCCGCGGGCATCGAATCCCGCATGCTCGCCAACCCCTTCCTCGCACCCGACCTCACACCGCCGCGCAAGCCCACCCCCGTGGTGCGGCTCGCGAACTGGGAGCTGCTGGGCCCGCTGCTCAAGTCGTTCGAGCAGGGCGGCGGCGGATCCGCATGCATGGAGCTGCCGGATCCCCCGGTGCCCGACCGCCTCGCCCCTGCCGGGCGCGAGCTCATGCCGCACCAGGCGCGGTTCCTCGCGAGCGTGCGCGACGGGCACCGCAGCTTCCTGCTGGCCGACGAGCCCGGCCTCGGCAAGACCGCCCAGTCGGTGCTGGCCGCCTCCGTGGCCGAGGCGTATCCGCTGCTCGTCGTGGTGCCCAACGTCGTGAAGATGAACTGGGCGCGCGAGGTCGAGCGGTGGACGCCGCAGCGCCGCGTCACCGTGATCCACGGCGACGGCCAGGACATCGACGCCTTCGCCGACGTGTTCGTGGTGAACTACGAGATCCTTGACCGTCACCTGAGCTGGATCTCGCGCTTCGGCTTCAAGGGCATGGTCGTCGATGAGGCGCACATGATCAAGAACGTGCAGTCGCAGCGCTCCCGCAACGTGCTCGCCATCGCCGAGAGCATCCGCGAGCGCACGCCGGGCGCCTCGCCGCTGCTCGTCGCGCTCACGGGCACCCCGCTCATCAACGACATCGACGACTTCCGCGCGATCTGGCGCTTCCTCGGCTGGATCGACGCCGAGAAGCCCGGCCCCGAGCTCATGGCCAGCCTCGAGAGCAACGGCTGGACGCCCGCCGACCCCGCCTTCTACCCGGAGGCCAGGCAGAGCGTCGTCGACATGGGCATCGTGCGCCGCCGCAAGATCGACGTCGCCGCCGATCTGCCGGCCAAGCGCGTGGTCGACCTCCCGGTCGAGCTCGACGACGAACTGGGTCGCGGCATCCGCGATGCCGAGGCGAAGCTCGCCCGCAAGCTTGTCGACCGCTTCACCGCCGTCAAGGGCGGCAAGCTGGGCGCGAAGCTCTCGGACGAGGCGATCATCCGCATGGTCTGCGCGCAGGAGCTCGAGGAATCGAACGCCTCGGCCGACGGCACCAACGTCTTCACGATGGTGCGTCAGATCGGCCAGGCCAAGGCCGGGCTCGCGGCCGATTACACCGCGCAGCTCGCGCGCTCGGTGGGCAAGGTCGTGTTCTTCGCGAAGCACATCGACGTGATGGATCGGGCCGAGGCGCAGCTGGCCGAGGCCGGCCTGCGCACGGTGTCGATCCGCGGCGATCAGACGGCGACGTTCCGCCAGGAGCAGATCGACGCGTTCAACAAGGATCCCGAGATCTCGGTGGCGGTCTGCTCGCTCACGGCGGCCGGCGTGGGCGTCAACCTGCAGGCCTCGTCGAACGTGGTGCTGGCCGAGCTCAGCTGGACCGACGCCGAGCAGACGCAGGCGATCGACCGCGTGCACCGCATCGGCCAGGAGGAGCCCGTCACCGCGTGGCGCATCGTGGCCGCGCAGACGATCGATGCGAAGATCGCGGAGCTGATCGACGGCAAGGCGGGGCTCGCGGCGCGGGCGCTCGACGGTGCCGCGGCGCCGGTCGAGGACGCCGATTCGGTGCAGTTGCTCGCGCTCATCGGCGTGCTGGAGCGGGCGCTGGCCTGAGGCTCGAGCCCGTGGCCGTTGCTTCCTGTTGCGGGGCTTCGCTCAGACAGTGGATCGCAGCTCAGACTGAGGTTTTGACGTAGAACCTCCGCCTGAGCTGTGATCCACTGCTTGAACTGCGGTCTCGGGTCGAGCTGGGGAGCCGGGGTGGGGCCGGGGCCGCTGGCCGATTCCGTTCCGAATCTGGCCGGATCTGATCTGTCGGCCGCATTCCCGCCATCGCTAGTCTGGTGGGAGGCGGGCTCGCTCCCGCTGCGCGGTTGTCGAGACGAGGGAGACCCCACATGCGCATCGGTGTGCTCTGCTCAGGCGGCGACAGCCCCGGCATGAACGCGGCGATCCGCGGCGCGGTGCTGCGCGGAGTGGACGTGCACGGCTTCGAGATGATCGGCTTCATGGACGGCTGGCGCGGCTTCCACGAGGGCGACTGGATCCCGCTCGACCGCCCCGCGGTGCGCGGGCTGTCGCCGCTCGGCGGGGTGATGCTCGGCACGAGCCGCGTGCCCCCGTTCCCGAAGGACAGCGACCCGGTGGCGGGCCTGCGAGCGGTGCGGGAACGCGTCGCGGCGTACGGCCTCGACGGCTTCCTGCTGATCGGCGGCAACGGCACCCAGACGGTCGCGAGTCTGCTCGACCGGGGCGGCGTGCCCGCCATCGGGCTGCCCAAGACCATCGACAACGATCTCGGCGGCACCGACTACACCTTCGGCTTCGACACCGCCGTGTCGATCGCCTCCGAGGCGATCGACAGGCTGCGCACCACGGGGGAGTCGCACCGGCGCTGCATGGTACTCGAGGTGATGGGCCGCGATGCGGGGTGGATCGCGCTGCACGCCGGCATGGCGGCGGGCGCGCAGGTGTCGCTGATCCCGGAGTTCCCCGAGTCGATCGAGCAGATCGGGGAGTGGGTGCTGAGCGTGCGCGATCGCGGCCGCTCCTCGCTCGTGGTGGTCGCCGAGGGCTTCCGCCTCGAGGGCACCGAGCACGCGGTCACCCGCTCGGGACTCGACGAGTTCGGACGGCCGCGGCTGGGAGGCGTCGCCGAGGTGCTCGCCCCGCTCATCGAGCAGCGCACGGGCATCGAGACGCGCGCCACCGTGCTGGGTCATGTGCAGCGGGGCGGATCGCCCACCGCATTCGACAGGGTGCTCGCCACCCGCACGGGTATCGCCGCAGCCGACGCGGTGCTGGCGGGGCACTGGGGCACTATGGCGGGCCTGCACGGCGACCGCATCGAGATGGTGCCGCTGGAGGCGGCGATCGGCAGGCTGAAAACAGTGCCCGCATCCCGTTACGAGGAGGCGCGCCTCAACTTCGGGTAGCGCGCCCGTTTCGTTTCTTCGGGGCAGGGCGATGTTTCGGGGCGGATCCGGGCTCGTGAGCCGAAACATCGGTGAACCCCGAAGAAACGTTTGCAACGGCCGAGCCCGATCCGTTGCTCAGCTGGAGCGTCGAGCTACAGCCCGAGCGCGGCCTTGACGTCGGCGAGCGACGGGTTCGTGGCCGTGGTGCCGTCGGGGTAGACGACCGTCGGCACGGTCTGGTTGCCGCCGTTGACCTGCTCGACGAGCTCGGGGGTGCCCGGAGTGCGTTCGATGTCGACCTCGGTGTAGCCGATGCCCGTCTTGTCGAGCATCAGCTTGAGCCGCTTGCAGTAGCCGCACCACTCCGTCGAGAACATGGTGATGGAGCCCGTCTCGGGCACGAAGTCGGTCAGTGCTGCGGTCATGCGTTCACTCCTCGGGATGCGATCCTGCGCTCAGCCTACCCGTGCCGCCTCCGAGCCCACCGGGCGTCTTCGCCGCCTCTTCCGAACGCCAGGTGAACGGACGGTGAACTTCGGCCCTCGGCTTGACCTGTGCAGAGCGAGGTGAAACCATATGTACGGCGCGCGCGGTGTGCCGGTGTCCGCGGAGAGAACTGTGAACACCGGGTGTCTTCGCGGGTGATCCAAGCACCACATGCTCCCGAACGAAAGACGCCGGTGGAACTCACTCTCATCGTGCTGCTGGTCATCGTGCTGGCACTCTTCTTCGACTTCACGAACGGCTTTCACGACACCGCCAACGCGATGGCGACGCCCATCGCCACGGGGGCCCTGAAGCCGAAGACCGCGGTGCTGCTCGCCGCGATCCTCAACCTCGTGGGCGCGTTCCTCTCGACGGAGGTGGCCAAGACGATCTCGGGCGGCCTCATCAACGAGGGCGACGGCGGGGTGCTCATCACCCCCGAGATGATCTTCGCCGGCCTCATCGGCGCCATCGTCTGGAACCTGCTGACCTGGCTCTACGGGCTCCCGTCGAGCTCGTCCCACGCGCTCTTCGGCGGTCTCATCGGCGCCGCCATCGTCGGTGCGGGCATCTCCTCGGTCAACGGCGGCGTCTTCCTCTCGAAGATCCTCCTGCCGATGCTCGCCGCGCCGCTCACCGCCGGCATCGTCGCCTTCACCGCGACCCGAGTGGCCTACGCGATCACGCGCCGTCACGACGGCAAGAAGGACGGCCGCGGCCGCTTCCGCTACGCGCAGATCGCCTCCTCGTCGCTGATCGCGCTGGCCCACGGCACGAACGACGCGCAGAAGACGATGGGCGTCATCACGCTGACGCTCGTCGCGGCGAACCTGCAGGATCCCGGCACGGGCCCGCACCTCTGGGTGATCACCGCCTGCGCGCTCGCGATCGCGCTCGGCACCTACTCGGGCGGCTGGCGCATCATCCGCACGCTCGGCTCGGGCCTCACCCAGGTGAAGCCGGCGCAGGGCTTCGCGGCCGAGACCAGCACGGCGGCGACGATCCTCGCTTCGAGCCACCTCGGTTTCGCGCTGTCGACCACGCAGGTCGCCTCGGGCTCGGTGATCGGCTCCGGCCTCGGGCGCCGCGGCTCCAGCGTGCGCTGGCGCGCGGTCGGCCGCATCAGCCTCGGCTGGCTCTTCACGCTGCCCGCGTCGGGCATCGTGGCGGCGGTGGCGGCGCTCATCGCGCACATCGGCCCCGTCGGCATCGTCATCGATGCGGTGCTGGGCTTCGGCTTCATCCTCTTCATCTTCTGGCGCTCGCGCCGCAACCGCGTCGACCACTCGAACGCGATCCCGGTGCCCGACGTCGCCGAGGCCGGCTACGCGGTGCGCGTGAAGAAGGGCAAGGTCAAGAAGATCAAGACGCACACCGGCTCGATCCCGCCGCTCACCCCTGTCGCGCAGTCGGCCGTGCGCGACGACATCGCGGCGCGCGAGGCGGCGAAGGCCGCGAAGGAGGCCGCTGCGGCAGAGGTCGCCGAACAGCGCGCCGACGAGACCCGGAAGGAAGAGCGATGAGCATCGACTGGATGGCGTTTCTGATCGTCTTCGCGGCGGCACTGTTCTCGGCCGTGTTCGTGGTGGCCCTGTACTCGCTCGGGATCCGCTTCCTCGCGACACCAGCGCCCCGGGTGCGCGGCACGGATGGCAGCTTCGAGCCGGAGGGGCCGTCCCGCGACGACGAGGACGACGACGTCGACGACATCGGCCGACCCCGCTGGGCGACCGTGGCCGCCAACGTCTGCTTCACGCTGTCGGCGCTCGCGGTGCTCGTCGGCATCTTCCTGATCATTCCGGCGTTGCACTTCTGGTGATCGGCGCTCCCCGCCGCGCCTCGGCGCACGGGAGTAGCCTGGGCGCATGAGCGAGACCCAGGTGGATCGGATTCCCGGCGTCGTGGCGGGGCTGCGACACGGCTTCGAGCGCGGTATCACCCGCCCCGAGGCGTGGCGGCGCGAGATGCTGCGGCGGCTGCGGGCGCTGCTGGTGGAGCGCGGCGACGACTTCGAGCGCGCGCTGCACGATGACCTCGGCAAGTCGGGGACGGAGGCGCAGCTCACCGAGATCGGTTTCCTGGTCTCCGAGATCGACCACGCGCTCGCCCGCCTGCACGGCTGGATGCGGTCGCGTCGCGTCGCGGTGCCGCTCGCAGCGCAGCCGGCCTCGGCGCGGGTCGTGCCCGAGCCGCTCGGCGTCGTGCTCGTCATCGCGCCGTGGAACTACCCCCTGATGCTCGCGCTCTCGCCCGTGATCGGCGCGATCGCGGCCGGCAACGCGGTGGTCGTCAAGCCGAGCGAACTCGCCCCGGCCACTTCTCGGCTCATCGCGAGCATCGTGCCGGACGCGCTCGACCGGCGAGCCGTGGCCGTCGTCGAGGGCGGCGTGCCGCAGACCACGGCGCTGCTCGAAGAGCGCTTCGACCACATCTTCTACACCGGCAACGGGCGCGTGGGCCGCATCGTGGCCCGTGCGGCCGCCGAGCACCTCACCCCCGTCACGCTCGAACTCGGCGGCAAGTCTCCCGTCTACGTCGACGACACGGTCGACCTGGCGGAGGCCGCGAAGCGCATCGCGTGGGGCAAGTTCATGAACGCCGGGCAGACCTGCGTGGCCCCCGACTACGTGCTCGGCAGCGCGCGGGCGCTGCGGGAGCTCGGTCCGTTGCTCGCCGAGGCGATCCACGATCTCTACGGCAGCGCCCCGCAGCGCAACCCCGACTACGGACGCATCGTGAACGATGCCCAGTTCGCGCGATTGGTCGGCTACCTCGACGACGGCGAGGCGCTGGTGGGAGGCGGGCACGATGAGGCCGGCCGCTTCTTCGAACCGACGGTGCTGGTCGGCGCCGAGCGCGACTCGGCGGTGATGCGCGACGAGATCTTCGGCCCGATCCTGCCGCTCGTCGAGGTCGCCGACCTCGACGACGCGCTCTCCCTGGTCACTGCCCGCGACAAGCCGCTCGCGGCGTATGTGTTCAGCGATTCGGCGTCGGTGCGCGAGCGCTGGGAGCGCGAGACCAGCTCGGGCGCCCTGAGCTTCGGGGTGCCGGTGCTGCACCTCGTGGTGCCCGAGCTGCCCTTCGGCGGGGTCGGCGAGAGCGGCATGGGCGCCTATCACGGCGAGCGTTCGTTCCGCGTGTTCAGCCACGAGAAGGCGGTGCTCTCGAAACCGCTCGCCCCCGACACGCTCGGCGCGACGATCATGCCGCCGTTCACGCCGCAGAAGGATGCGCTCGTGCGCCGCTGGCTGCGCAAGCTCCTGTAGCCGCGGCACACCCGCTCGCGGCACCCGGCGGCGCGCCGCGGCACCGCACGCGATGCACCGCGCGAACATATGGCCGGCACGCATCGGGTGCTCGGTAGGATTGTGCCGTGGAAGAGCCCAGAAGCGAACTCGGCGACGCCGTGCACGACGACGCCGCGCACGAGCTGCCCCTCGGCGTGCGGGTGGCCGCCGCCTGGTCGTGGCGGCTGATCCTCATCGGCCTCGCCTTCGCCGGCTTCCTCTGGCTCATCGTGCAGGTGCGGATCATCGTCATCCCGCTGCTCGTCGCGATCCTGCTGACCGCGCTGCTGGCCCCCGTGGTGCAGTGGTTCGAGAAGCGCGGTGCGCCGCGCTGGCTGGGCGTGATCTTCGCGCTCGCGATGTTCGTCGCGGCGGTCTGGATCCTGGTCACCCTCATCGCGACGCAGCTCCGCAGCGGCTTCGACGACGTGGCGAAGCGCTCCGAAGAGGCGTGGTGGCAGCTGCTGCACTGGGGCGAGGCGACCTTCGGGTTCTCGGCGGTCGAGGTCGAGGGCTTCACCGGCCAGATCATGAAGACCGTCGAGGAGCACCAGTCGGAGATCTGGAACGGCGCCCTCGGCGTCGCCACCACCGCCGGCCAGTTCGTGACCGGCACGCTGCTCACCATGTTCTCGCTAATCTTCATGCTGATCGACGGGCGTCGCATCTGGTTCTGGGTGCTCGGCTTCCTGCCGGCGCGGGCGCACGCCCCGGTCGACGCGGCCGGCCGGGCCGGTTGGGTCTCGGTGGGGCAGTACGTGCGCGTGCAGATCTTCGTGGCGTTCGTCGACGCCGTCGGCATCGGTGCCGGCGCCGCGCTGCTCGGCGTGCCCCTGGCGATCCCGATCGCGGTGCTCGTGTTCCTCGGGTCGTTCATCCCGTTCCTCGGCGCCATCACCACCGGCGCCCTCGCCGCGTTCATCGCGCTCGTCTACAACGGGCCGCTCAACGCGCTCATCATGCTCGGCGTGGTGATCCTCGTCAACCAGATCGAGGGCCACGTGCTGCAGCCGCTGGTCATGGGCAGCGCCGTGAAGGTGCATCCGCTGGGCGTCGTGCTCGCGGTCTCGACCGGTGCGCTGCTCGCGGGCATCCCCGGGGCCTTGTTCGCGGTGCCCATCGCGGCCTCGGCCAACTCGATCGTCAACACGCTGGTGCATCGGCAGTGGGACCCGGGGTCGGATCCCGTCGCCGACTATCACCGCCGCGAGAAGACCTCGCAGCGGGCCCGTCACCGCGCCCGCAACGTCGCGCGAATGCTGCGCAAGGAAGGACACTCATGAGCGAGGCCGCTCGTACCGCCCCCACGCTGGATGATTTCGAGCGCGCGCTCAAGACCGTGCACCGGGTCACCCAGCGCACCCCGTTCGAGTCGTCGCGCTATCTCGCCGAGGTGCTCGATGTCCCCGCGGTCTACCTGAAGTGCGAGAACCTGCAGCGCACCGGAGCCTACAAGCTGCGCGGCGCCTACAACCGCCTGACGCAGCTCACGCCCGAGGAGCGGGCGCGCGGTGTCGTGGCCGCCTCGGCCGGCAATCACGCGCAGGGCGTCGCCTTCGCGGCGCGCGAGCTCGGGATCAAGGCCACGATCTTCATGCCGCTCGGCGTCGCTCTGCCGAAGCTGCAGGCCACGAAGCACTACGGGGCCGAGGTGGTGCTCGAGGGTGCCACCTTCGACGAGACGAACCGGGCTGCGCAGCAGTTCGTCGAGGAGAGCGGGGCGATCTTCATCCCGCCGTTCGATCACCCCGCCGTGATCGAGGGACAGGGAACGGTCGCGCTCGAGATGCTGCAGCTGCAGCCCGAGATCGAGACCCTCGTCGTGCCGATCGGCGGCGGCGGCCTCATCTCCGGCGTCGCCGCGGCGGCGAAGCAGTGGGCAGCCCGCGAAGGTCGCCCGATGCGGGTGATCGGCGTGCAGTCCGAGAATGCGGCTCCCTACAAGCCGTCGCTCGAGGCCGGGCATCCGGTGACGATCGAGACGCGGCCCACGATCGCCGACGGCATCGCGGTCGCCCGCCCCGGCGAGCTGAACTTCGAGATGGTGCGCGAGTACGTCGACGAGGTCGTCACCGTCAGCGACGACGACATCGCGCGCGCCATCGTCATGCTGCTGGAGCGGGCGAAGCTGGTGGTCGAGCCGGCCGGCGCCGCGGGTGTCGCGGCGATCCTCGCTGGCAAGGTGCACGCCTCCGGTGTGACGGCGACGATCCTGTCGGGCGGCAACATCGATCCGCTGCTGCTGCAGCGCGTGATCGGCCACGGCCTCGCCGCGTCGGCGCGCTATCTCAAGCTGCGCATCCTGCTGCCGGACGTGCCGGGTCAGCTGGTGCGGACGGCGTCGATTGTGGCGTCGCAGAACGCGAACGTGGTCGAGGTGATCCACACGCGCCACGCGACGGAGCTGCCGGTCAGCCAGGTCGAGCTTGAGCTGCACATCGAGACGCGCGGGCACGAGCACGGCGACGCGGTCGCGCAGGCGCTGCGCGACGCCGGGTACACCGTGCGGGTGGGCGAGCGGTACTAACCCCGCCCCACCCTCTCCCGCCCTCTCCCGACCCCGCCCTCTCCCGCAGTTCAGGGCGTGGATCGCAGTTCAAACTGGGCTTTCTGCTGAAAGGCTCCGCCTGAGCTGCGATCCACGCCCTGAACTGCGGGGTACAGGTGGGGCGAGGGCTGGGTGGGGGTTAGAGAGGGAGGGGAGCCCCGGCCTGCTCGGCGAAGAGGCGGATCGCGCGCCGGGCGTCGTCGAGCGTGATGCTGCCACCGGCCACGATGTGCAGGCCGTAGGCGTCTTCGAGGGCGACGAAGTTCATGGCGATGTCGTCGAGCGGGCCGGTCAGCGCGAATGCGCCGCCGGCGACCCCTTCGGCGAGGATGCCGCGGTAGAGCTCGAGCTGCTCCCGGTAGAGCCGCTGCACGAGCTCGTCGTGCAGCGGCGACTTGCCGGCCAGCACGTCGAACTCGTAGAGCAGCCGCATGAGCGCGTCGTCGGGGCCTTCGGGGAGGCCGGCCTCGACGGCCGTCGCGAGCTTCGCCGCCGCCCCCTGCTGCTGCGAGACGAGCGCGGCGCGTTCGGCGCCGACGCGCTCCATGCCGGCGGCGTGCGCCTCGACGAGGATCGCTTCGAGGTCGTCGTAGTAGTAGAGCAGTGCGCCGCGCGTCACCCCGGCCTGGTTGGCGACGTCGGTGAGCGAAAGGTTGCGCAGGCCGTGCTCGGCGGCGGCGGTGAGGGCCGCGTCGACCACTTCGCGGCGGCGCTGCTTCTGGGTGCTCGGGCGTGCCATGCCTGCCAGTATGCCAGGCGCCGCGCCGCGCACGGCCTCGGCGCGGCAGCGTCGGCGGCGGTCCGCAGGCGTTTCTTGACAAATGAGTAAATTAATTTACTCTGGAGTTAAAGAACTCGGCCGCACCGGCGGCCCGACCGAACTCGCAGGAGATGACATGGCCGTCGACACGCTCTACACCGGTGGCAGGATCCGCACCTTCGACCCCGACCAGCCCTGGGTCGAGGCCCTCGGCGTCACCGGCGACCGGATCTCCTACGTGGGATCCGCCGCAGACGCCCCCGCGGCCCGCCGCACCGTGCAGCTCGAAGGGCGCCTGCTGACCCCCGGCGTCGCCGACACGCACAACCACCTGCTGCTCGGCTTCGACGACCTCGCCGTGAGCCTCGACCAGGTCACGAGCCTCGACGTCGTGCGCGCCCGCATCGCCGAGTTCGCCGAGACCCACCCCGAACTCGAGTGGATCTGCGCCGAGAACGCCCTCTACTCCGTCGTCGAGGGCCGCCGCCCGAACGCCGACGACCTCGTGGGCGTCACTGACAAGCCCGTCTTCATCACCACCTACGACCAGCACTCCGTGTGGCTCAACCGGCCCGCGCTCGCGAAGCTCGGCATCCTGAACGGCGGCGACATCGCCTGGGGCAACCCCGAGATCGACGCGACCACCGGCGAGCCCACCGGCTGGGTCACCGATTTCTACACGAGCGCCATGACGATCAACGGCCTCGCCGAGCTGCAGCGCGACATCCCCATGTACTCGCCGGATCGCCGCTACGCGAAGATCGCGAACAGCCTCGACATGGCCGCTCGCTTCGGCATCACCACCGTGGTTGAGCCGCAGGTGCCGCTCGCCGAGCTCGACCTCTTCGCCCGCGCCGAGCGCGAGGGACGCCTCACCAGCCGCACGATCGCCGCGATCTACCACCCCGTCGGCGCCGACGGCGACTTCCGCGCCCGCATCACCGAGGCGATCCGCGAGACGCCCCAACACGAGCGCTTCAAGCTCGGCCCCGTCAAGCTCTACGCCGACGACGTGATCGAGCCGCACACCGCCGCGATGCTGCAGGACTACGCCAACCGTCCCGGCCATCGCGGGCACACGAGCCTCGAACCCACAGAGTTCACCAGGCTCTTCACCGAGCTCGACCGCCTCGGCTACCAGGTGCACACGCACGCCACCGGCGACTGGGGCATCCGCCTCACCCTCGACTCGATCGAAGCCGCCCAGCGCGCGAACGGCCGCACCGACACCCGCCACGGCATCGTGCACGTCGAGTGCCTCGCCCCCGAGGATCTGCCCCGCTTCCGCGAGCTCGGCGTCGTCGCGGCGATGCAGCCCCGCCACGCCTCACCGGATCTCGTGGCCGGCACCTGGATGGAGAACGTCGGCGAGACCCGCTGGGATCGCGCGTGGCGCTTCCGGTCGATGATCGAGTCGGGCGCCCGCGTCACCTTCTCGAGCGACTGGCAGGTCGGCGAGATGGATCCGCTCGTGGGCGTCTACAGCGCCATGACCCGCGCCGGTCTCGACGGTTCGCAGGCGTGGACCCAGGGCGAGCGCGTCGGCCTCGACGCGACGCTCGAGGCGTACACGCGGGGCGGCGCCGAGGCGTTCCACCACGAGGGTGCGCTCGGCATGCTGCGCGTGGGCTACCTCGCCGACCTCGTCGTCTGGTCGGGCGACCTGTACTGCATGGATCCGGCCGAGATCCTGGAGCAGCGCGCCGAGCTGACCGTGGTCGGCGGGACCGCGATCCACGATGTCCGCGGCGAGCTCGGCGGCACCGCAGCCGCGGCCGCCGTGCAGGATCCCGCGGGCGCCGGCCAGAGCTGCAGCGAGCCCGACGACAGCCACCACTGCCACAGCCACTGATCCGCCGGTTCCCCGGGCGCGCGCCCGGGGAGCACCGCGGTGCACACCACAACGACGTGTAAGGACCCCCCCATGACCAGCCTCCCTTCCCGCACCGGCGTCGCCGCGGGCGATGACCAGATCGCGCACGCCGTCACCCATGAGCGGGGCGCCCTGAAGCGCACCCTCAAGCTGCGCCACCTCGTGTTCATCGGCCTCGCCTACATGGCGCCGCTCGCGGTGTTCGACATGTTCGGCATCGTCGCCGACGAGACCGGCGGCCATGTGCCGCTCGCCTACCTCATGGTGATGGTCGCCGTGCTGTTCACCGCGTTCAGCTATTCGCGCATGGTGCGCTTCTTCCCGATCGCGGGCTCGGCCTACACCTACGCGAAGGAGGCGATCAACGCGCACCTCGGCTTCCTCGTGGGGTGGGCGGCCACGCTCGACTACCTGCTGCTGCCGATGATCAACGCGATCCTCTCGGGCATCTACATGGGGGCGGTGTTCCCCGAGGTGCCGTTCTGGGTGTGGGTGCTGCTGACGGTGGGGATCTGCACGGCTCTCAACCTGGTGGGCGTGAAGCTCGCGGCGAGCATGAACGTGCTGCTCGTCTCGATCCAGCTCGTCGTGGCCGTCGTGTTCGTGGTGCTCACGATCGTCAACATCGTCAACGGTGCGAACGGTGCGGAGTTCACGGCCCGGCCGTTCATCTCGAGCGACATCCAGGTCGCGGCGATCGCGGCGGGTGCGGCGATCCTCGCGCTCTCCTTCCTCGGCTTCGACGCGGTCTCGACCCTCGCGGAGGAGGCCGAGAAGCCCGAGCGCGACATCCCGCGCGCGATCTTCATCATCATCGGCGTGGCCGGAGCCTTCTTCATCACCGTCACCTACGTGATGCAGGTGCTCTTCCCCGATGTGACGCAGCTCGGCGACATCGTGGGAGCCTCGCCCGAGATCGCGAAGTACATCGGCGGCGCCGCGTTCCAGGCGATCTTCGTGGGCGGCTACATGATGGCGGTGCTCGGCTGCGGGATCACGCAGCAGATGAGCGCCGCGCGCCTGCTCTACGCGATGGGCCGCGACGGCGCGCTGCCGAAGCGCCTCTTCGGCGGGGTGAACGAGCGCACGGGCGTGCCGGTGGTGAACGTGCTCATCGTCGCAGCGATCGCGCTCACCGCGCTCTTCGTGGATCTCGACCAGGCGGCCTCGATGATCAACTTCGGCGCCTTCATCGCCTTCACCTTCGTGAACCTCTCGGTGATCTTCGTGTTCTTCCGCTTCCTGAAGCGGCGTTCGGCGGGAGCCTGGCTCGGGTTCGTGCTCGTGCCGGCGGTGGGCGTGGTCATCAACATCTGGCTGTGGCTCAGCCTCGACACCGTGTCGATGATCATCGGCGGCATCTGGCTCGCCGCGGGTCTCGTCTACCTCGTCGTGAAGACGCGCGGCTTCCGAGCTGCAGCGCCCGATCTCACCGGGCCGATCAACATCGGGATGTACGAGTAGGGGCCCGGCCCCTGCGCTTTGCCCCTGCCCTCCCCCTCTTGGGGTCGCAGTTCAGGGCGTGGATCGCAGCTCAGGCGGGGGTTCTCGCTGAAAACCTCCGCCTGAGCTGCGATCCACGCCCTGAACGGAGGGGCTCGGGGCTCGGGGCTGCGCAACAGGCGCGCGGGATGGCCTAGTCTGGAGGTGCCCTCGGACCAGGCGGAGATCCCGACATGAAGATCCTGATCGTTGAAGACGACGAACGCGTCTCCGACGCTCTGAGCGCTTTCCTGCGCCAGGCCGGGTACACGACCGTGTGCGCCGCGAGCGGCGCCGCCGCACTGGAGGTGCTCGGCTCGGACACCGAGGCCGTGCTGCTCGATCTCGGGCTGCCCGACATGGACGGGATCGACGTGTGCCGGCGGATCCGCGGCTTTTCGGGAGTCCCCATCATCGTCGCGACCGCGCGCAGCCACGTCGAGGAGCGCATCAAGGGGCTGCACGCCGGGGCCGATGACTTCGTGGTGAAACCCTACGATGTGCGAGAGCTCGTCGCGCGCATCGAGGCCGTCACGCGACGCACGCGACCACTGCCGGTCGACTCGGGGGAGGCCGCAGGCCTCACCGTCGACGGGGTCTACATCGACTTCCGCAACCGTCTGGTGCTGGCCGACGGCGGCCCGGTCGAGCTCACCCCCAAGGAGTTCGACATCGTCGCGGTGCTGGCTCGCTACCCCGGGGTCGTGGTGCCCCGCGACCGCATCATCCGCGAGGTGTGGGGCACCGACTGGAGCGGCTTCAACCGCTCGCTCGAAGTGCACGTCGGCTCGATCCGGCGCAAGCTCGGCCGCCCCTCGCTCATCGCGACGCTGCGGGGCGTCGGATACCGGCTGGCGGGGGCCTGAACGGTGCGCACCCGTCTCATCATCGTGTTCCTGGTGCCGATGGCGGTGATCCTGCTGGCCCTGAGCGGCGCCTACGCGTGGAGCGTGGCCCGCAGCATCCAGCAGGAGGTCTCCAACCAGCAGCTCGGCGATCTCGGATACTTCCTCACCGGTGCTCGCCAGTCGCTGCGCGCGGCGAACCCGGCTGTGGTGACGGGCGAGCTGGAGCGGTACAGCGATCTGTACGGCACGCGGATCGCGGTCTTCGACCGTTCGGGAACCCTCTGGGCCGCAGGTGGTCTGCAGCCCGAGGAGATCGACGAGGAGATGACGGCGCGGATCGGTCTCGCGCTCTCCGGCCGCCGCAGCGATCCGAATCTGACGGTGCTGCCCTGGTCGCTCGGCGAGACGGTAATGGTGGAACCGGTGTTCGACGACGGCAATGTGATCGGGGCGGTCATGATCTCGGCGAGCGCCGATGCGCCGCGCGGCGAGATCCTCACCCACTGGACCCTGATGGTGCTCGTCTGCGCCGTCGTCATCGGGCTGCTGATCCTCGCGGTGTTCCGGCTCGCGCGTTGGGTGCTGCAGCCGATGCTGCGCGTCGACCACGCCATGGCCGCCATCGAGCACGGCGAGATGGACGCCCGCATCGCCGATGACACGGGTCCGCCGGAGATGCGCCGTATGATCCGGCTCTTCAACCAGATGGCGGAGGAGATCGAGCGCGTGGTGTCGCGGCAGCGGGAGTTCGCGATGAACGCCTCGCACGAGCTGCGCAACCCGCTCGGAGCCCTGCTCATGCGGGTCGAATACCTCGCGACCGGGCTCGACGCCCGCTGGGAGGAGGACATCGAGAAGACCCGCGAAGAGGGCCGTCGCATGTCGCGGATCCTCGACACGCTGCTGAACATGGCGAGAGCCGGACATCAGGACTCGTCGTTCGCCGTGGTCGATCTGGTGGAGCTGGTCGAGGACCGTGCGGCGGCGTGGCGCGATGTGGCCCGTGAGCGGGGGCTCCGACTCAGCGTCGACGGCACCCCGCCCGTGATGAGCACGACCGACCGCACCGCGGTCGAGAGTGCCTTCGACGCCGTGATCGACAACGCGCTCAAGTTCGCACCCGAGGGCTCGACCATCGATGTGACGGTGCGCCGCGGGGGCGACTCGTGCGTGATCGCCGTGCGGGATCGCGGCCCGGGCCTCGAACCCGAGGAGCTCGAACGGGTGACGAGCCGGTTCTGGCGCAGCCCGCGAGATCAGAACGTGCCCGGCTCGGGGCTCGGACTCGCGATCGCCACCGACCTGCTCGCGGCGCTGCAGGGGAGCGTCGAGGTCTCCGCCCCCGACGGCGGGGGCCTCCGTGTCGCACTGCGCCTGCCCGGCGGTGAACGATGACGCGGCTCAGGGCGCACACGCGGGGCGTCGCGGCGGCCGTCGCGCTGGCGACCGCGATGCTCGGACTCACCGGCTGCGTCGGGCCGGTCACCACGGGCAACGAACGGTTCGAGATCGCCGGTGGCGGCACCACCGGGGTCTACTACGCCTACGGCGAGGAGCTCGCCGGCGCCCTGCACCGGGAACTCGGCATCGACATCGCAGTCGAGGAGACCCACGGCTCGGTCGACAACCTGCTGCGGGTCGCGGCGGGGGAGGCCCTGCTCGGCTTCGCGCAGGGCGACACGGCGGCCGATGCGGTGCGGGGCGACGGCTACTTCGCGGAGCCCCTGCCGGTGCGCGCGGCGGCTCGGGTCTACGACGAGTACGTCCACCTGGTCGTGCCCGCCGAGTCGGAGGTGCGCCGGATCGCCGACCTGGAGGGGCGCCGGGTCTCGCTCGGAGCGCCCAACTCGGGGGTGCAGGTCATCGCGACTCGCGTGCTCGCGTCCTCCGACGTCGCGACGGGCCGGATCGAGAACCCCGAACTCGGGCTCGACGCTTCCATCGAGGCCATGCAGCGCGGTGAGATCGACGCCTTCTTCTGGGTGGGCGGCCTGCCGACGCCGGGCATCGAGCGGCTGGCGGAGGCGATGCCGATCCGCCTGCTCTCCATCGAGGCCGACACGGTGGATCGCGTCAACGAGGGGCACGCCGGCGTCTACCGCCTCGCCGACTTCCCCGTGGGCGTGTACGGCATCGAGACGCCCGCCGTCACGATGACGGTGCCGAACTACCTGATCGCCTCCGAGGACGCACCCGAGGAGCTCATCTACGACGTGGTGCGGGTGCTCTTCGACTCGCGTCAGACGATCGGCCGCCGGGTCGCCGCGGGCGAGTTCCTCGACCGGCGCCAGGCCATCTTCACCGCCCCCGTGGAGCTGCACCCGGGCGCCGAGCGCTACTACGTCGACGCGCGCCGGTAGCGGTGCCGATCGCGCCCGTACCCCTCGAACCTCAAGAAGTGCTCAAGAGCACGCTCAAGAAAGCCTCAAGGCGGCTGACGGGCGCGCGATCGGCTCTCTAGCGTAAGGGTCGATCGGTTCGACGATGTACCGCCACCCACACGGGTCGCCAGCGCACGCCGGACTGTTGCAGCCAGGCCAGCCGCCTGCGACGCGCACACCGCGCCGCAGGTCACGACCCAGAGGTGGAGACATGATGAGTGCGAGCGAACCGCTTGTCGTCGTGGAGAACGTGCAGAAGCACTACGGGGAGTTCCAAGCCCTGACCGATATCGATCTCACGATCGACGCGGGCGAGGTGGTCGTGATCATCGGGCCCTCCGGCTCGGGGAAGTCGACGCTCTGCCGCTCGATCAACCGTCTGGAGACCATCACCAGCGGCTCGATCCGCGTCGACGGCAGGGAGCTGCCCGCCGAGGGGAAGGCGCTCGCGAAGCTGCGCGCCGAGGTCGGCATGGTGTTCCAGTCGTTCAACCTCTTCGCCCACCTGACGATCCTCGAGAACGTCACCCTCGGCCCTATCAAGGTGCGGGGCCTCAGCCGGGCCGATGCCGAGCGCGAGGCGATGCAGCTCCTCACCCGTGTCGGCGTGGAGAAGCAGGCCTCGAAGCTGCCCGCCCAGCTCTCCGGCGGGCAGCAGCAGCGCGTCGCCATCGCACGCTCCCTCGCGATGCACCCCAAGGTGATGCTCTTCGACGAGCCCACGAGCGCCCTCGATCCCGAGATGATCAACGAGGTGCTCGACGTGATGGTCGGGCTCGCGAAGGAAGGAATGACGATGATCGTCGTCACCCACGAGATGGGCTTCGCGCGGAAGGCGGCGGATCGGGTCGTCTTCATGGCCGACGGCCGGATCGTGGAGGAGGCCACCCCCGACGAGTTCTTCACCAACCCGAAGAGCGATCGCGCCAAGGATTTCCTCTCCAAGCTCATCACCAGCTGACCGTCCGGGCCGCGGACGCCCCGACCACCCGAACCACCGAACGATCGAAAGGAACACTCCCATGCGTTTCAAGAAATCCCTCGCGGCGCTCGGCTTCCTCGCCGCAGCGGCGCTGACGCTCACGGGCTGCAACAGCGGCGCCCCCGGCGCGACCGAGGGCAGTGACGACGCCCCCGCGGCGGCCAGCGAGACCCCGTGGGAGGTTGCCGAGGGCTTCACTCTCGAGGGCAGCCCCACCTTCGACAAGATGGAGGAGCGCGGCAAGGTCGTCGTGGGCGTCAAGGAGGACCAGCCCGGACTCGGCTACCTCGACAACGTCACCCAGGAGCGCAGCGGCTTCGACGTCGACGTCTCGCGCTGGATCGCCGCCTCGCTCGGCTTCGACGAGGAGCAGATCGAGTACAAGGCGATCGCCTCGGCGAACCGCGAGCAGGCGATCGTGAACGGCGACATCGACTACTACGTCGGCACCTACTCGATCAACGACAAGCGCAAGCAGGACATCGACTTCGCCGGTCCCTACTTCGTGACCGGCCAGGGCCTCCTGGTGCGCAGCGACGACGAGGACTACCAGACGCTCGAAGAGCTCGCGGGCAAGACCGTGTGCTCGGCGACCGGCTCGACGCCGATCCAGAACATCAAGGAGAACTTCCCCGAGATCAAGACGCAGGAGTTCGACCTCTACTCGGCCTGCGTCGAAAACCTGATCAACGGCCAGGTCGACGCGGTGACCACCGATCAGGCGATCCTCATCGGCTATGCCGCTCAGGACCCCGACAACCTCAAGGTGACCACCGGCCCGCTCTTCACCGAGGAGCTCTACGGTGTGGGCCTCCCGAAGGGCGACGACGTGCTGCGCACGCACATCAACGACCTCTTCACCGACGGCGGCACCATCTGGCAGGCCATCTTCGACCAGAACCTCGGCAACTCGGGGATCACGGTCGAGCAGCCCGAGGTCGACGCATACTAACCGCTGGTGGCCGCCGGGGCGGGCGTGAACTCGCCCGCCCCAGCGGCCCTCGCTCAGGAGGGGAAGGCGCATGGACGTCATCTTCGGGAACCTCGATCTCTGGGGGACCGCGATCAAGAACACCCTGCTGGTGTTCTTCGGGGGCGGGGCGCTCGCCCTGGTGCTCGGCGTCGTCGTCGGCGCCATGCGGGTCTCGCCCGTGCCGATCGCGCGGGGTGTGGGCACCGTCTACGTGAACATCATCCGCAACACGCCGCTGACGCTGGTCTTCTTCTTCTTCGTCCTCGGGTACCCCGCGCTCGGGCTCCCGAAGATGAGCACCCTGGTGCTCGGCATCCTCGCCATCGGCATCTACACGGCGACCTATGTCGCCGAGGTGCTGCGCGCCGGGATCAACACGGTACCGGTGGGGCAGGCCGAGGCCGCTCGGGCGATCGGCCTGCCGTTCGGGCAGGTCATGGGCCTCGTGGTGCTGCCGCAGGCGTTCCGCTCGGTGGTGCCTCCGATGATGAGCGTCTTCATCGCGCTGCTGAAGAACACGACCGTCGCGGCCGGCTTCTCGGTCGCCGAGCTCGCGGCGCTGCGCGCCACGATCAATGATTCCGCCGGGCGCCCCGGCAGCCCGATGGAGGTGCTGCTCTGGGTCGCGCTCGTCTTCGTGGTGCTCGTGTTCATCCTGAGCTTCGCGCAGAACCGTCTCGAGAAGAAGTGGAGGATCATCCGATGACTTCCGTGCTGTACGACGTTCCGGGGCCGAGGGCGATCCTGCGCAATCGCCTGATCGCGGTCGCCACGGTCGTGGTGATCGGCGCACTGGCGGCGTTCCTCATCTACCGCTTGGCGCTCTCCGGGCAGTTCTCCGCGACGAAGTGGGGGCTCTTCACCTACACCGCGATCTGGGAGCAGATCCTCGCCGCGCTCGGCAAGACGCTCGCCGCCTTCGGCCTCGCGGCAGTGCTGAGCATCGTGGTCGGCTTCGTGCTCGCGATCGGCCGCCTCTCGGACCACCGGTGGGTGCGCGGGCCCTTCATGGGGGTCACCGAGATCTTCCGCGCGGTGCCGGTGCTGGTCATGATGATGCTGCTCTACTACGGTCTGCCGTCGATCGGAGTGCGCATGGAGCCCTACTGGGCCGTGGTCATCGCCCTCGTGGTCTACAACGGATCCGTGCTCGCCGAGGCGCTTCGCGCCGGCATCGAAGCACTGCCGCGCGGGCAGAAGGAGGCCGGATACGCGATCGGCCTGCGCAAGAGCGGCGTGATGCGGCTCGTCCTGCTGCCGCAGGCGGTGCGGGCCATGCTGCCCGTGATCGTCGCGCAGCTCGTCGTGACCATGAAGGACACGGCGCTCGGCTTCATCATCACCTACCCGGAGCTGTTGTATCTCGCGAAGCAGCTCAGCAGCAATGTGCAGTTCGGGCGTCCACTGCTGCAGTCGGCCTTCGTCATCGGCGGCATCTACATCATCATGTGCCTGATCCTCTCGGGTCTGGCGAAGTGGTTCGAGATCCGCATGCGCAAGAGCCCCAAGGCCAAGGGCGGTGCTGCCGGCACCCCGACGGAGACGGTGCCCGTGCAGCCGGGTGACCCCCGGCTGCACGAGGCGGGCACGACCACCGAGGTGATTGCGACTCAGGGCAGATAGGCGGCGCCCCTCCCCGCCTCTCCAGTCGAGAAGGAGATCGCAGCTCAGGCGGAGGTTCTCGGCGAGAACCTCCGCCTGAGCTGCGATCCACGTGCTGAACGGCGGCCGAGCGGCGAGGCGGGGCCGCGATGTGAGAGGGTGTGCTGGTGACCGAGATCGCGTTCGTGCCCGAGGGCGCTGATTGGACGACCCTGCTGCTGCTGCTCGTCGCGGCCTTCGCCGCGGGCTGGATCGACGCCGTGGTCGGCGGGGGCGGGCTGATCCAGCTGCCGGCCCTGCTGCTCGTGCCCGGCATCACCCCCGTGCAGGCGCTCGCCACGAACAAGCTCGCGTCGGTCTTCGGCACCGCGACCAGCAGTGTCACCTACGCCCGGCGGGTGCGGCCCGGCCTGCGCACGGTGCTGCCGATGGCCGGGATCGCGCTGCTCGGAGCGTTCGGCGGGGCGACCGTCGCCGCCTTCCTGCCCGCGGCGCTCTTCAAACCGATCATCGTGGTCGCCCTGATCGCGGTGGCGCTCATCACCCTGTTCAAGCCCGCGCTCGGCGCGGTGACGCGCCTCAAGCATCGGGGGCGTCGCCACGTCGTCATCGCCGGCGCGACGGGCGCGGCGATCGGCTTCTACGACGGGGTGCTGGGCCCGGGCACCGGCACCTTCCTCGTGATCGCGCTCGTCGGCCTGCTCGGCTACGACTTCCTGCGGGCGAGCGCGCAGGCGAAGATCGTCAACTTCGCCACGAATCTGGGCGCGCTGCTTTTCTTCATCCCGCTCGGCGCGGTGCTGTGGCCGCTGGGGCTGCTGATGGGGATCGCGAACGTCGCCGGCAGCTTCATCGGCTCGCGCATGGCGATCGCTCGGGGCGTGCGGTTCGTGCGCGTGCTGTTCCTCGTGGTGGTGGGCGTGCTGATCGTGAAGCTCGGCTTCGACGTGTGGCACGAGAACTTCGCCTGAGGGGCCACTCTTGCGCCCCGCCCCGATCCCACCCGCGGCCGCAGTTCAGGGCGGAGATCGCAGCTCAGGCGGAGGTTCTCGCTGAAAGCCTCCGCCTGAGCTGCGATCCACGCCTTGAGCTGCGGGGTACAGGGGCAGAAGGTAGGGGGGTAGAGGGCGCGGGGGCAGGGGGGTTGCTCAGCCGGTGTAGGTGTCGACCGCGAGGATCTTCACCGGGATCCGGTTGCCGTTGGGCGCCGAGTAGCTGGTCTCGTCGCCGATGCCCATGCCGATGATGGCGAGGCCGAGCGGGCTCTCGGCGCTGTAGATGTCGAGGTCGGAGCCGTCGGCGAGCTCGCGGCTGCCGAGCAGGAAGCGCTCCTCGTCGCCGAAGATCTCAGCGGTGACGACGGTGCCGACCTCGACCACGCCGCTCGCCTCGGGGGCCTCGCCCACGACGGAGTGCTTCAGCAGCTCCTCCAGGTCGCGGATGCGCGCCTCCATCTTGCCCTGCTCGTCCTTCGCGGCGTGGTAGCCGCCGTTCTCCTTGAGATCGCCTTCTTCGCGAGCGGCCTCGATGCGCGCTGCGATGTCCTTGCGACCCGGGCCCGAGAGTTCGTCCAGTTCGGCCTTGAGTCGATCGTAGGCGTCTTGAGTCAGCCAGGTCTGGGTGGGCTCGGCCATGTCGATCCTCGTTTCCTTGGTTGTGCCCGTCGGTGCGGTGCGCCGCCGGGGCCGTGCGCGGGGATGCGCAGGGATACACGCAACGCCCCGACGAGATCAGGGCGCAACCTCCAGGATATCAGCGTCGCCGCCGCGCGGGGCGGAAGCCGGACTCCCGGTTATTGCTCGATCACCCAGCAGTCGCGCACCGATGCGGCGGTCGCGGGGTTGGTGGTGATGAGGCGGGTGGTGACGGTGTGGGTGTGCTCGTCGGTGACCGGCAGCTCCACGACCTTCCAGCCGACGGTGGCCTTCGAGGTGTTGAGGGCTTCCACCGCGCAGGCGACCGGGGTGCTCGGCGGCGCGCTCACCTCGAACTTGACGTCGAGGGCGAAGTCGCTGGCGCGGGTGAAACCGATGTCCTGCCAGGAGACGCGGTTCGTGCTCTGCCAGCCACTGAAGAGCAGATAGACGACGCCCGCGAGCAGCAGCAGCGCCGCCGCGATCCAGCCGAAGCGCCGGTCGATGCTGCGACGACGGCCGGTGCCGTAGCGGTCCTCGAGCGACTGCGCGGGCTGCGCGGCCGGTTCGGCCGCGGCGCCGGGGGTCGACGGGTGCGCGGATGCAGCCTCCGACACGGGAACCTCCGATGCGCACTGGGTAAACTGTGTAGTCGTTGCCAGCGTACCGGGGTGAGCCCGGGAAGCACGTGAGAGGACCGCATGACCCTTCGACTGATCGCGGTGCACGCCCACCCCGACGACGAGTCGAGCAAGGGCGCGGCGACCTACGCGCACTATCTCGACCAGGGCGTCGAGGTGCTGATCGTCAGCTGCACCGGCGGTGAGCGCGGCGACGTGCTCAATGAGCTGGTGGCGCGCGATCCGAAGAGCCGGCGCGACCTCGCCGGGCTGCGACGAGACGAGATGGCGGGCGCGCAGCGCATCATCGGCTTCGAGCACCGTTGGCTGGGCTATCAGGATTCGGGGCTGCCCGCCGAGGGCGACCCGGTGCCCGCGGGGTCGTTCGCGCACATCCCTGCCGAGGTCTCCGCGGAAGCGCTGGTGCGGCTGGTGCGCGAGTTCCGCCCTCACGTCATGATCACCTACAACGAGCAGGGCGGCTATCCGCACCCGGATCACATTCGCTGCCACGAGGTGAGCCGCATCGCCTGGGAGCGCTCGGGCGATGCGAGCGCCTACCCCGATGCGGGCGCGCCGTGGAGCATCAAGAAGCTCTACTACGAAGAGATCTTCAACGCCGAGCGCGTCACCACCGTGTACCAGTGGCTGGTCGATCACGAGCCGGAGTCGCCGCTGATCGGGCAGTTCGCGGAGCTGCGGGAGTGGATGTCGCGGCGCGCCTACCGGGGCACGGCGAAGATCGAGGTGGGCCGCTTCTTCGAGCAGCGCGATGAGGCGCTGCGCGCGCACGCGAGCCAGGTGCCGCCCGACAGCGCGTTCTTCTTCTGGCCGAACGAGCTGCAGCGCCAGGCGTGGCCGTTCGAGGACTACCGGCTCGCGGCGTCGCGCGTGGCGACGAGCGAGTTCGAGGCCGATCTGTTTCAAGGAATCGAGGAGGGCGCGTGAGCGTGTGGAGTGTGGTGGCGCGAGTCGCCGAGGAGAGCACGGAGTTCGACCCCAACAAGGTGACGCCGGGGTTCGAGGGCTTCGTGTTCACGGGTCTCATGGCGGCGGGCATCATCGTGCTCGGCTTCCTGCTCGTGGGTCGTCTGCGCCGCAACGCGTACCGGCACCAGGTGCGCGAGGAGATCGAGCGGGAGCTCGGCTCGGAGGAGAGCGGCGAGGAGCCGGATCGCGATCCCGAATCCGATCAGCGAGGCTGAAGCCGCGTGACTGACGGCGGCGATCCCGCGTTCGGCTTCGAGCCCGGGGCCGAGGCGTTCGGCGACTTCGACGGCGGCGACTTCGACGGCGCCGGTTTCGATGTCGAGGAGCGGTGGCCGGGGGAGGCCTGGGGTGCTCCGGCGCCGGCTGGCTGGGCGGATCGCGCGGCGTCGCCCGCGGAGCGCTCCGGGGTCGTTTCCGAGCCGGCGCCGGGCGCTGCGGCGCCTCGCGTGTCGGCGCCGGCGGGCGGTCCGCATGTCGGCGAGGATCCGCTGGCGGTGCTCGCGGAGGTCTTCGGCTATGACGCTTTCCGCGGCGATCAGGAGGCGATCGTCCGGCAGGTGATCGGCGGCGGCGACGCCGTCGTGCTCATGCCCACCGGCGGCGGCAAGTCGATCTGCTACCAGATTCCCGCGCTCGTGCGCGAGGGCACCGGGGTGGTGCTGTCGCCGCTCGTGGCGCTCATGCACGATCAGGTGGCGGCGCTGCAGCTCGTGGGCGTGCGGGCCGCGGCGCTCAACTCGGCGATGTCGATCGAGGATCGCCGCGAGGTCGAGCGTGCCTACCGTGCGGGCGAGCTCGACGTGCTCTACCTCGCACCCGAGCGGCTCTCGGCCCCGGGAACGGTGCAGCTGCTCGAGCAGGGGCGCATCGCGCTGTTCGCGATCGACGAGGCGCACTGCGTCTCGCAGTGGGGCCACGATTTCCGCCCGGACTACCTGCGCCTCGGCGCGCTCGCTGAGCGCTGGCCGGATGTGCCGCGCATCGCGCTCACCGCGACGGCCACGCCTGAGACGCACCGCGAGATCACGGAGCGTCTGCACCTGGAGAACGCCCGGCACTTCGTGTCGAGCTTCGACCGCCCGAACATCCGCTACCGCATCGTGTCGAAGCAGAACGTGCGTGCGCAGCTCATCTCCTTCATCCGCGGCGAGCACGCGGGGGAGGCGGGCATCGTCTACGCGCTGAGCCGGAAGCGGGTCGAGCAGACCGCGGCCGCGCTGCGCGACGCGGGCGTCGACGCCGTCGCCTATCACGCTGGGCTGCCCGCGCACGAGCGCCTCGAAGCGCAGACCCGATTCCTGCGCGAGGATGGCGTGGTCGTGGTCGCCACCATCGCCTTCGGCATGGGCATCGACAAGCCCGATGTGCGCTTCGTGGCGCACATCGACCTGCCGAAGTCGATCGAGGGGTACTACCAGGAGACGGGGCGCGCCGGCCGCGACGGGCTGCCCTCCGAGGGGTGGCTCGCCTACGGCCTGCAGGATGTGGTGCAGCAGCGCCAGATGATCGAGTCCGGCGACGGCGACGCCGTGACGAAGGCCAGTCAGACCCGGCACCTCAACCAGATGCTCGCGCTGTGCGAGGGTGTGACGTGCCGGCGGCGATTCCTGATCCGCTATTTCGGGCAGGAGGCCGCCGAGACGTGCGGCAACTGCGACGTCTGCCTCGATCCGCCGAAGCTGTGGGACGCGACGACCCCCGCCCAGATGCTGCTGTCGACGATCATCCGCACGCAGCGCGAGCGCGGCCGCAGCTATGCGGCCGGTCAGCACATCGACGTGCTGCGCGGGGTCGCCTCCGAACGGGTCTCGCAGATGCGGCTCGACGAGCTGTCCACCTGGAACATCGGCACGGAGTGGTCGGTGGCGCAGTGGCGCGGGCTCGTGCGGCACCTGCTCGCGGTGGGGCTGCTCGAAGCCCGCGGGGAGTGGGGCGTGCTCGCCCCCACTGAGGAGGCGAAGCCGGTGCTGCGCGGCGAGGAGCAGGTCATGATGCGCGAGGAGGTCGTGGCGAAGGCCGGTGCGGCCCGCGGTGCGCGCGGTTCGCGGACGGGCGGATCGGCGGGCGGCGCGAAGCGATCCGCTGCTGCCGCCGACCTCAGCCCCGAGCAGACCGAGATCTTCGAGCGGCTGCGCGAGTGGCGGGCGGGCGAGGCGCGCAAGCAGGGCGTGCCCGGCTATGTCGTCTTCGGTGACGCGACCCTCGCCGCGCTCGCGGTGCACCGGCCCGCGAGCGATGACGAGATGCTCGCGATCTCGGGCATCGGTCAGGTCAAGCTCGAACGCTACGGGGCCGCCGTGCTCGCGGTGCTCGCGCCGGCCTGATCGGCTCGGCCTCGGCGGTCGAGCCCACTTCGGGGCGGCCGTCGCGTGCGAGGTGTTTCACATGAAACACTCGTGAACGGCGCAGGAGGTTCTGATCCGCCCCGAGCTACCGCAGGTAGACGGGGTCGAGCGCCACGAGCAGCGCGGCGGTCCAGTGGCACAGGAACGCGAGCACCGTCAGCGCGTGGAAGATCTCGTGGAAGCCGAACACGCCGGGCACCGGGTTCGGTCGTTTGAGACCGTAGACCACCGAGCCGAGCGTGTAGAGCAGACCGCCCACGATCACGAGCACCATCGCGGCCGGGCTCGCGTGATAGATGTCGACCAGGAACATCACGGCCGCCCAGCCGAGCAGCACGTACAGGGGCACGTAGAGCCAGCGCGGCGCGCCGATCCAGAACACCCGGAACCCGATGCCGAGCAGCGCGCCCGCCCACACGAGCACCAACAGCAGCACGCCCTTGTCGAGCGGCAGCGCGAGCAGCGCGATCGGGGTGTAGGTGCCCGCGATCAGCAGGAAGATGTTGGCGTGGTCGAGGCGGCGGAACACCTGCTTCGTGCTGGGCTTCCAGTTGAAGCGGTGGTACAGCGCCGAGACCCCGAAGAGCAGCATGCTCGACAGCGTGTAGACGACCGACGCCCACTTCGCGACCGGGCCGTGCGCGAGCGAGATGAGCACGATGCCCGCGGCGATCGCCACGGGGAACATGCCGGCGTGGATCCAGCCCCGCCAGCGGGGCTTCGGCTCGGCGCCCGGTGCCGCGACCGGCTCGCCACCGGGCTGGTCGTGGGCGTGATCGAGCGCGTCTGCGAGCAGCGGGAGCGAGAAGCGGTCGGGCTCCGGGAACGGCCGCCCCTCGGCGGGCTCGGCGTGCGGGCGGAGATCATCGGGGGAGCCGTTCGTGCTCATGATTCGAGTGTATGGTCGGCACAGTTCTGAGGGGGCATATATGTGGAGATCCCCAGGTGCCGCCCTCGGGAACGGGCGCGGAGCAGACGATACACTCTGAGGGTGAACGCCCCGCCCACGACGCCGCGCGCCGGACTGCTCTACCGGCTCTACCAGCGGCGCCTGCGCCGGGAGATCGATCCGCGCCGCGTGCCTCGGCACATCGCGGTGATCGTCGACGGCAACCGCCGCTGGGCCAAGCAGCGCCTGCAGGAGCGGGCCGCCTTCGGGCACCGCGCGGGCGCGCAGAAGGTGGCCGAGTTCCTGGGGTGGTGCGACGAGGCGGGGGTGGACACGGCCACGCTCTACCTGCTCTCGGCCGACAATCTCGGGGCGCGCGACCGGCAGGAACTCGAAGACCTCTTCGGCATCATCGCGGCGCTCGCCGCACAGCTCGCCGAGAACCCGCGCTGGCGCGTCAAGCACGTCGGCTCCTGCGACGGGCTCTCCCCGGAACTCGCCGACGCGCTGCGCGATGCTGAGCAGCGCACCGCCGACCACGAGGGGCTGCACATCAACCTCGCGGTCGGCTACGGCGGACGCAGCGAGATCACCTCGGCGGTGCGCGACATCATCGCGGAGCACCAGGCCGCGGGCGGCACCATCGACACCCTCGCCGAGCACCTCACCCCCGAGAACATCGGCGAGCACCTGTGGACGCGCGGCCAGGCCGATCCCGATCTCGTGATCCGCACCTCGGGCGAGCAGCGGCTCAGCGACTTCATGATCTGGCAGTCGGCGCACTCCGAGTTCTACTTCGTCGAAGCGCTCTACCCCGACTTGCGCGAGGTCGACTTCCTGCGGGCGCTGCGCGACTACTCCTCGCGGCAGCGGCGGATGGGAGGGTGAGCGCGATGCGCGACACGGGACTGCCGGATCTGAGCGGGCAGCGGGTGCTGGTGACGGGCGCCTCCGGCGGCGTCGGCAGCGGGATCGCCCGGCGCTTCGCCGCCGCAGGCGCCCACCTCGCCGTGCACTACCGGGGGGCGTCCGCGGCGTCGGTCGAGGCGGCCTTCGCGGTTGTCGAGGAGCTGCGGGAACGCGGCTGCGTCGCAGTGGCGGTGCGCGCGGATCTCGGCGAGCCCGGATCGGCGGCTCGTCTGGTCGACGAAGCCGTGCGAGCGCTCGGCGGCCTCGACGGGCTCGTCAACAACGCCGGTATCCAGCCGCTCGCCCTGCTCGCCGAGACCTCGCGCGAGGAGTGGGACGAGGTGCTCGCCACGAACCTGGGCGCGGTGTTCGAGCTCTCCCAGGCGGCCGCCGCCGCGATGGGGGCCGCCGGGTCGAACGGCTGGATCACCCACATCGCCTCGATCGAGGCGAGCCGCCCCGCGCCGGCGCACGCGCACTACGCCGTGGCGAAGGCGGGGCTCGTGATGCACGCCCGCGCGGCGGCGCTCGAACTGGGGCCCGCCGGGATCCGTGTCAACACCGTCTCTCCCGGGCTGGTGGATCGCCCCGGCCTCGCCGAGGCCTGGCCCGAGGGCGTCGAGAGCTGGGTCTCGCACGCCCCGCTCGGCCGCCTCGCGACCGCCGAGGACATCGGCGACGCGTGCGTGCTGCTGGCATCACCGGCCGCGTCCTTCATCACCGGGCAGGATCTCGCCGTCGACGGCGGCATGCTCGCCACCCCGGGCTGGTAGCTGCGGCTTCGCTTTCGCTGCGCTTTCGCTTTCGCTTCGCCGTCTCGTCTTGGCCGTCTTTCTCCGCGCGCTCCCAGGAATTGGGGTCACTTTTTGCCGTGTCGCGTCACGACATGCGGCAAAAAGCGACCCCAACTCTCAGCATCGGCGGAACGGAGAGCATGCCTGACGAGAGTGTCAGTGGCTGACGATACAGTTGGCGTGGATGAGAGGAGCCGCCCATGAGCGAGACGATTCTGAGGGCCGACGCGATGCTCACCCCGAGCGGGGTGATCGTCGACGCCGAGCTCGCATTCGACGCCGACGGGCGCATCACCTACGCGGGAACGGTGCGGCCCGAGAGCATCGCCAACCTCGACCTCGGCGAGTCCCACGGCGCCGAGGGCATCAGCCCGGCCGTCCATGAGACCGGCGTGCCCGCCCACTCGGGGCGTGTGACGCACGACCTCACGGGTCACGTGCTCATGCCGGGGCTCGTGAACGGCCACACGCACTCGGCCATGACACTGCTGCGCGGCGTCTCCGACGACGAGGGCTTCATGCCCTGGCTCGCCGCCGTGCAGGCGCTGGAGCAGCACCTCACCCACGAAGACGTCGAGGTCGGCCTGCAGCTCGCGATGGTCGAGATGATCGAGACCGGCACGGTCGCCTTCGCCGACATGTACCACTGGGACGAGACCCTCGTCGAACTCGTGCGATCCGCGGGTATGCGGGCCATGGTCGCGCTCGCGTCCTTCGCGCCCGAGGCTGTCGGCTTCCCCGGGGTCTCCCCGTGGGACGGCGCGGAGGCCACGGCGCAGACGGAGACGCTCGCCGAGCGGTACGCCGGCGATCCGCAGATCCGGATCGCCTACGGCCCCCACGCGCCGTACACCTGCCCGCCCGAGTTCCTGCGCGACATCACCGCCCGTGCGCTCGAACGCGGCATCCCGATCCACACCCACGTCTCCGAGTCGGCGGCCGAGGTCGAGCAGATCCTCGACCGCTACGGCGCCACGCCGGCCGACCACCTCGCCTCGCTCGGCCTCTTCGAGGCCGAGGTGCTCGCGGCCCACTGCGTGCACCTCACCGAGGGCGAGATCGAGCTGTTCGCCCGTACGGGCACGGCCGTGAGCCACAACCCGGTGTCCAACCTCAAGCTCGGCAACGGCATCGCGCCGCTGCCCGCCTGGCAGCGGGCGGGGCTGCGCATCTCGCTCGGCACCGACTCCGTCGCGAGCAACAACACGCTCGACCTGTTCGAGGAGATCAAGACCGGCACCATCTTGCACCGGGGTGCTCACCAGGACGCCGCGATCGTGCGGGCCTCCGACGTACTCGACATCGCCACCCGGGGCGGCGCCGAGGCGATCGGCTTCCCCGAGTCCGGCGCGCTCGAAGTCGGACGCCTCGCCGACGTGATCGCGCTGGACGTGTCGGGATCCGCCGCCACGCCCCTCGACCTCGCAGCTCAGCCGGGCGCGCTCGTCTCGCACCTCGGCTTCGCGGCGACCGGAGCCGACGTGCGCCACGTGTTCATCGGGGGCCGCCACGTCTACGCCGACGGCGAGCACCTCACCCTCGATGCCCCGGCCATCCGGGAACGGGCCGCTCAGGCACGATCCCGGCTGCTGGCGCTCTGAGCCCGGGGCCGCTGCGTCGATATGGGATCTGCCGAATATATGGTGGATCTTCGGCCGTGGACCAGATATTCGGCAGATCCCATATCGACGGCCGACGTCGACCTTCACCCGAACCCGCCCAGAACCCCCTGACCCCCACCGAAAGGCCCCCGACATGGCACCCGTCCGACTTCCCGCCGACGCCGAACTCCCGCTGCTGCGCGCCCGGGTCTCCGACCTCGCCGACCGCGCGCTCGTGGTCGGCGATCCCGCCCGTGCGGCGCGCGTGGCCGAGCGCCTCGATGACGCGCGTCAGCTCGCCGACAATCGCGAGTACCACGTCTACGCGGGCACCCACCGCGGCGTGCCCGTCACCGTCGCCTCGCACGGCGTCGGCGCGGCCGGCGCGGCCGTCTGCTTCGAAGAGCTGGCGCGCGGGGGAGTGACCCGCATCATCCGCTCGGGCACCGCGGGCGGCATGCAGCCCGACGTGGTCGACGGCGCCATCGTGGTCGCCACCGGCGCCGTGCGCGCCGACGGAGTGAGCCACCAACTGGTGCCCACCGAGTTCCCCGCGCTCGCGACCCCCGAGCTGACCATCGCGCTCAAGGCCGCCGCGGCTCGGACCGGGCTCGACGTGCACAGCGGTGTCGTCGTCACCGGCGACATGTTCTACCCGAGCGACGTGATCACCGGCGTCGACCTGCGCATGTGGCAGCGCGCCGGCGCCGTCGCCGTCGAGATGGAGGCCGCCGCGCTCTTCGTGATCGCCGCGCTGCACGGCATCGAGTCGGGTGCGGTCTTCGCGATCGACGGCAACCCGCTCGCCGCCCAGGACGAATCGATGGACGGCTACGACCCCTACCGCGAGATCGTCACCCGCGCGGTCGACGGCGCGCTCGACGCCGCCCTCGACGTGCTCGTGGCGTAGGGTCGGGCTCAGGCGAGACGCGAGCGGTCGAAGGCGTCGAGGCTGATGCCCTGATCCAGCACCTGCTTCGCCCACTCTTTCGCGGAGTGCAGGCTGTGGTCGCGGTAGTTGCCGCAGCTGACGGCCTCGGTGCCGGGCACGTCGTCCCAGGTGACCCGCTCGACCAGATCCTCGAGCGAGCTCTTGATCGCCGCGCCCACCTGCTCCGGCGTGGGCTCGCCCCAGGCGATCAGGTGGAAGCCGGTGCGGCAGCCGAACGGGGAGATGTCGATCAGCCCGTCGAATCGCGTGCGCAGCAGTGCGGCGATCGTGTGCTCGATCGTGTGCAGGCCGGCCGTGGGGATCTCTCCCTGATTCGGCTGCACGAGGCGGATGTCGTAGTTGGAGATCGCGTCGCCCTGCGGCCCGTGCTCCACGCCGATCAGGCGCACGTACGGGGCCAGCACCTTCGTGTGGTCCAGGGAGAAGCTCTCAACCTCGGCAAGTTCGACATCGCTCATGCCGCCAGTGTAGCGACGGGCGCCGGGAGCGGCGCGAGTGTGACGGCGGCTTGCGGTGCACAGGTCTCGGGGAGGCGGATCCGGCTCCGGCGGGCTCAGAACTGTCGTCCCGGCCGCACCGAAGCCGAGTCTGTCACCGGAGCCGGCACGCCGGCCTACGCCGCGCGAGCGAGGTCGCGGCGGGTGAGGGCGATGCGGGCGCGGGATCCGGGAGCGCCGGGATCCTCGGAGACCCGCACCTCCCACCCCGCGCGGTCGAGCCGGCTCAGATCGCCGCGCGCCTCGTCGAGACGATCGGTCTCGACGAGGTACAGGGTGTGGCCGCCGGTGCGGTACACCGAGCGATGCTGCGCCCACTCGGGGACGCGCATCTCGTGGTCGTCGCCGAGCGAGTGGTAGGGGGTGCGCAGCGGGCGCCGACGGCGCTGCTGCAGGTCGATGATGTTGCTGGTTTCCATGATGAGTCCTTTCGAGCCGCACCACCGTGGTGCGGCTGTTCTCTGAAATGCGCACGACGCATGCCAAGGCGGCCGTACCGGCCGGGCCGTGCTGCTGAGCTTCGCGGGACTCGCGGAGTTGATCTCTCGACGCCGTGAATCTCTCCGATTCCTCGGGCGGAAACGCGTGCCTCTCGGAAGCTCAGCTCACTAGTTTAGAACATGTCTTCGAAAAACGCTAGTGTGGGGTGCGTTCGCATCGACCGGCGCCCGTCGCCATGAGGAGATCAGCCATGCCCCAGCCCGCCACGCTGCTCGTGTTCGCGCACCGAGACGAGGCCTCCGCCTTCTCCGACGTGCCCCACCTGGTGACCGGGGTCGGCAAGGTGAACGCGGCGGTGTCGTTGGCGAGCGCCCTCGCGGCGGGCGCTGCTGAGCGCGTCGTCGTGCTCGGCACGGCCGGAGTCGTGAGCGACGGGCCCGAGCGCCCGAGCCTTGAGGATATCTACCAGATCACGGGCGTGGTGCAGCACGACTTCTCGCTGCCCTCGCCCGAGCTGCGCCCCGCGGGCGACGCGATCCTGCCCCCGGAGCGCACCGCGGTGATCGCCACCGGTGACGTCTTCGTGAAGGATGACGCCCAGCGCGGCCACATCGCGAGCCTCGGGGCCTCGCTCGTCGACATGGAGGCCTACGCCTACGCGAGCGTCTGCGAGCGCTTCGGGGTGCCGCTGCAGATGTTCAAGGTGCCCTCGGACTTCGCCGACAGCTCGACCACCGACGAGGAGTGGGACACGATCGTGTTCCGCAAGAGCGAGCAGCTGCGCGAGTTCTGGAACCGCCTGGCGTGAGCCGGGGCCGCCCGGCGACCCGAGTTCGACGCTCGGGGCCCGGGCCTGGCCGCCTCGGCAACCCGGCCCCGGTCGCCCGCGCGGCCAGCCGCCCGGACATGACGAAGGCCCCGGATCCGCTGATTTCTCAGGGATCTCGGGGCCTTCGCGGTGGCGGTGACGGTGGGATTTGAACCCACGGTGCGGGGTTACCGCACACGACTTTTCGAGAGTCGCACCTTCGGCCGCTCGGACACGTCACCGCGAAAAAGAATACGGCATCGGCCTGCGCAACGCGAATCGAGGGCGGATCATCGGGCGTGTTGGGGCAGCGCTGCCCTCAAGCGCTCCGCATGTACGGCGATGGTCGTGCGCCGTTGCAAGAAGACGCGGCGAGTCTCTCCCGGCGCGTGGGCAGCGGGGCCCGGGAAGGCGCTTGCTGAGACCCCCTCCGCGGCGTGCATAGAGGCGGTGAATAGGCGCGCCAGCCGAATGCGGTGGCCGCCCGAGGCCTGCGATCCGCCACTGCCGCCACCCGCGAACCGAGCCCCTCGGCTACCCTGTGAGACGACAGGAGTGACACACCGCGAGGGAGCGAACGCATGGGCGAACCACTGACCGAGGAACAGGTCGAAGCGGTGCGGAGCGGGTACCCCGCGTCGGCATCTGACGGCGGCCCCACGATGCTCGACCTCGGAGCGCTCGTCAACGGCGACCCCCGCCCCGACGCGCAGATCACCATCCCGCTCGGCATGCTGAACCGGCACGGCCTCATCGCCGGCGCCACCGGCACCGGTAAGACCCGCACCCTGCAGGTGCTCGCCGAGCAGATCGCCGCGCACGGCGTGCCCGTCTTCGCCGCCGACATCAAGGGCGACCTCTCCGGCATCGCCGTCGCCGGCGAACCGAACGAGAAGCTGCTTGCCCGCACCGCCGGCATCGGGCAGGAGTGGCAGCCGCACGCCTCGACGACCGAGTTCTTCACGCTCGGCGGGCTGGGGGTCGGCGTGCCGATCCGCACCACCATCGAAAAGTTCGGCCCGGTGATGCTCGCGAAGGTGCTCGGGCTCAACCAGACCCAGGAATCGAGCCTCGGCCTCATCTTCTACTACGCCCGCGAGCAGGGGCTGCCGCTCATCGGGCTCGACGACCTGCAGTCGCTGCTCGCGTACCTCACGAGCGACGACGGCAAAGCGCAGATCGCGCAGATCGGCGGCCTCTCGCGGCAGACCGTGGGGGTGATCCAGCGCAACGTCATCGCGTTCGCCGCCGAGGGCGCCGACGTGTTCTTCGGCGAGCCGGCCTTCGACCCGGCCGATCTGCTGCGCACCGTCGCCGACGCCGACGGCATCGAGCGCGGCGTCGTGAACCTGCTCGAAGTGCCCGGCGTGCAAGACCGCCCGGTGCTCTTCTCGACGTTCCTGATGTTCCTGCTGTCGGAGCTCTTCGAGACGCTGCCCGAGGTGGGCGACCGCGACAAGCCGGAACTGGTGTTCTTCTTCGATGAAGCGCACCTGCTCTTCGCCGACGCATCGAAGGCGTTCCTGCAGCAGATCACCCAGACTGTGCGGCTGATCCGCTCGAAGGGCGTGGGCGTGTTCTTCGTGACCCAGACCCCGAAAGACGTCCCCGGCGACGTGCTCGCCCAGCTCGGCTCGCGCGTGCAGCACGCCCTTCGCGCCCACACCCCCGACGACGCGAAAGCGCTCAAAGCGACCGTCTCGACCTACCCGAACTCGGGCTACGACCTCGCAGAGGTGCTGCAGTCGCTCGGCACCGGCGAGGCGATCGTCACCGTGATGGGTGAGAAGGGCGCGCCGACGCCGGTCGCGTGGACGCGTCTGCGCGCGCCGCAGGGGGCGATGGACCCGGCCCCCGCCGCGACCGTGCAGGCCGCGGTGCTGGTGTCGCCGCTGCAGGCGAAGTACGGCGAAGCCGTGAACGAGCGCTCGGCGACCGAGGTGCTCGCCGAGCGCGCCGACGAGACCGCAGCCGCCCGCGCCGAGGAGGAGGCGAGGGCCGCCGCCGAGAAGGAGGCCGCCGCGCAGGCGAAAGCTGAGGAGAAGGCCGCCGCCGCTGCCGAACGGAAAGCGGAGCGCGAAGCCGAGCGCGCGGCCGCGGCCGCCGCGCGGAAAGCCGAGCAGGAGGAGGCGCGGCGCGAACGCGAACGGGCCGCGGCGACGAAGAAGACCGTCGACAGGGTCGGCTCGGTCGTGACCTCCGGCGTGCGCACCGTCGTGAACCAGGTGCTGCGCAACCTCTTCAAGAAGTAGGGGGCATTGGCCCGCGGTTCCGCCTCCGGGCTCGGGCGGTCCCGAAACGTGAATGTCAGAGGCTGGCGTTAGGCTCGCCGCATGGCGAGAACGAGCAGTGCGTACGTGTGCACCGAATGCGGGTGGCAGACCTCGAAGTGGGTCGGCCGCTGCGGTGAGTGCCAGCAGTGGGGCACGGTCGAAGAGCGCGCGGCCGCGGGCGCCTCGCTCGCCCGCACCACGCGCGCGGTGGCTCCCGGGGCGGGGAGGGAGGCCCGGCCCATCACCCAGCTCACGGGGGAGGCGGTGCGGCATCGGCAGACCGGCATCGGCGAGCTGGACCGCGTGCTCGGCGGCGGAGTCGTGCCGGGCGCGGCGATCCTGTTCTCCGGCGAGCCCGGCGTGGGCAAGTCGACGCTGCTGCTCGACGCCGCGGCCCGCGCCGCCTCGGTCGGTGCGCGGGTGCTCTACGCCAGCGGCGAGGAGTCGGCCGGCCAGATCCGAATGCGGGCGGAGCGTACGGGCGCGCTGCACGACACCCTGTTCCTCGCGAGCGAGACCGACCTCGCCACGGTGCTCGGGCACATCGAGCAGGTCGATCCCGCGCTGGTGATCGTCGACTCCGTGCAGACGCTCGCGAGCGGTGAGGTCGACGGGGCGGCGGGCGGTCCGGCCCAGGTGCGCGAGGTCGCGGGCGCACTCATCCGCGCCGCGAAGGGTCGGGGCACCCCCGTGATCCTGGTGGGGCACGTCACGAAAGACGGCTCCGTGGCCGGGCCGCGCCTGCTCGAGCACCTCGTCGACGTGGTCTGCCACTTCGAGGGCGACCGGCAGACCTCGCTGCGATTCCTGCGCACGCTCAAGAACCGCTTCGGCCCCACCGACGAGGTCGGGTGCTTCGAGATGCAGGATCGCGGCATCGTCGAGGTGCCCGACCCCAGCGGGCTGTTCCTCAGCCGATCCGCGTCGCCAGTGAGCGGCACCTGCGCCACCGTCGCGATGGAGGGGCGCCGGGCGCTGCCTGTCGAGGTGCAGGCGCTCGTCGCGAAGAGCGCCACGCCCAATCCGCGGCGGGTCACCGGCGGCGTCGACCCATCGCGGGTGGCGATGATCCTCGCCGTGCTCGAACGGCGCATCGGCGCGCGCCTGCACGACCAGGACGTCTACGTGTCGACGGTGGGCGGGGTGAAGCTCGCCGAGCCGGCGGCCGACCTCGCGATCGCGCTCGCCGTGCTGTCGGCGATCACCGACCGCCCGCTGCCGCACGATCTCGCAGCATTCGGCGAGATCAGCCTGGCCGGCGAGGTGCGCCCGGTCGTGGCCGGGGCGCAGCGGGCCGGTGAGGCGGCCCGCTTGGGCTACACCCGGGTCGTGGACGCGGCCGCGGAGACCCTGCAGGGCGCCCGATCGCGGGCGGGTCTCTAGGGGGCGGAGGGAGGGTAGACTGGACGATCGTGAGTAAGAACACGGTAGACGTCGTCCTCGTCGGCGGTGGTGTGATGAGCGCCACCCTGGGCACCCTCATCAAGCAGGTGCAGCCCGACTGGTCGATCGAGATCTTCGAGTCCCGCTCCCAGGTGGCTACCGAGAGCAGCAACGCCTGGAACAACGCGGGCACGGGGCACGCGGCCCTCTGCGAGCTCAACTACATGCCCGAGGGCAAGGACGGATCGCTGTCGGCCGCGAAGGCGATCGACATCAACGAGCAGTTCCAGCTCTCCCGGCAGTGGTGGTCGTCGCTCGTGAAGCAGGGTGTGCTCGGCGAGCCCTCCTCGTTCATCAACGCCACCCCGCATATGACCTTCGTGCGCGGCGAGGCGAACGTCGACTACCTACGACGCCGCCACGAGCTGCTGCAGAGCGAGCCCCTGTTCGCCGACATGGAGTTCAGCGACGATCCCGAGAAGATCGCCGAGTGGGCCCCGCTGCTCGTCGATCGCCGCGCCAAGGACGAGGTCTTCGCGGCAACCCGCTCTGAGAGCGGCACCGACGTCGACTTCGGTGCGGTCACGCATCAGCTCATCGACCATCTCGTCTCGAAGGGTGCGAACCTGCACCTGGAGCAGCGCGTCACCAAGCTGCACCGTCAGACCGACGGCACCTGGAACGTGCACGTCGAGAACCTCTCCGGCCACGCCCGCACCATCGTGAACGCCAAGTTCGTGTTCGTCGGCGCCGGTGGCGGCGCGCTGCCGCTGCTGCAGACCTCGGGCATTCCCGAGATCAAGGGCTTCGGCGGCTTCCCCATCAGCGGCAAGTTCCTCAAGTGCGACAAGCCGGAGATCGTGCAGCAGCACCGCGCCAAGGTGTACGGCAAGGCCGCTGTGGGCGCTCCGCCCATGTCGGTGCCGCACCTCGACACCCGCATCGTCGACGGCAAGGAGAGCCTGCTCTTCGGCCCGTACGCCGGCTTCAGCCCCAACTTCCTCAAGAAGGGCTCCTGGTGGGATCTGCCCGGGTCGGTGCGCGCCCACAACCTCGGCCCCATGCTCAAGGTCGGCCTCACCGAGTTCGGGCTTGAGAAGTACCTCGTCGGCGAGGTGCTGGCCAGCCGTGAGAAGCAGATGGCTACCCTGCGCGAGTACATGCCCACCGCCCGCACCGAGGACTGGCAGATGATCACCGCCGGTCAGCGTGTGCAGGTTATGAAGAAGGATCCCCAGAAGGGTGGCATCCTCCAGTTCGGCACCGAGGTCATCACGGGCGCCGAGGGGTCGATCGCCGGCCTGCTGGGCGCCTCGCCCGGCGCCTCGACCGCGGTGCACGCCATGATCGACGTGCTGCAGCGCTGCTTCCCGGAGCAGTACGAGGGCGGCTGGAAGGCCGCGTTCAAGCAGCAGATCCCCGCGCTCGGCGAGGGCGTCAACGGCGATGCGGCGGTGGCCGCCGCGACGCTCGCCGAGACCGCCGAGGTGCTCGGGCTCGTTCCGGCCGCGCAGCCGGCCGTCGAGGCCTGATCGTCGATCCCGAGAGCTGAGCCGCGGTCGCGGCCTCCGCTCGCCAACTGCCGGAGGGCGTCCGAGAGGGCGCCCTCCGGCGTATCCGGCAGAAGCCGGACCCGCGGCGGCGCGCCGCCGCTGTCCCGGCGTCGATCAGCCGCCGTACGCCAGCCGCGGCTGCTCTCTGCCGTGTTGCGTTTCAGAAATCGGGGTCACTTTTGGCCGCGTGTCGCTCCGACACGCGGCCAAAAGTGACCCCGATTCAGAGGGGACGGAGGCAGCAGCCGGGCGAGGGGACGGAGGCAGCAGCCGGGCGAGGGGACGGAGGCAGCAGCCGGGCGAGGGGACGGAGGCAGCAGTCGGGCGAGGGGACAGAGGCAGAAGCCGGCCGAGGCCGCGGGACCCGTCCGGGCCGTCTGCTAGGCGGCGGCGCGCAGCACGGCAGGCTCAGCCGGCGAGCAGCGCTTCGAGGAAGTCGGCGGTGTCCTCCCAGCCCTCGACCTCCCGGCACGCCACGCCGAGGGCCTTCACCGGGTAGTCGTTGCCGTCGGGATCGAGTCGGTCGCCCACGAACAGCATCGCGTCGAGCGGGATACCGGTGTGGGCCTCGAGCTTGCGCATACCGTAGGCCTTGTCGATGCCGCGCCTCGTGATGTCGACCGAGGTGGACCCGCCGCTGCGCACCTCGAGGCCGGGCAGGCGATCCGCCACGGCGGCGCGCAGCGCGTTCTTCTTCGCGCCGTCCGGGTCCCACGCCTGCTTCACCTCGACGGGGGCGCGCTGGCCGAGCGCCGAGAAGGTGACCTGGGATCCGCGATCCTCGAGGATCTCGCCCCAGGGTTCGGCCTCCCACAGCCCGAGCCGTTCGGCTTCCTCGCGCAGCACCGAGAGCGCGGCGTCGCGTTCCTCGGGCGAGAGGTTCTCGCGGTAGATCGTCGCCCAGCGACCGTCCTCACGGCGCTCGTAGCGGGTGCCGCAGGTGGGCAGCAGGTGCAGCCGCTTGAGGGCGGCCTCGTCGACGCCGGCGAAGGCGTCGAGGCGGTCCACCAGCTGGGCTTCGAACTGCTCGAAGTTGCCGCCCGAGATGACGGCGACGGTGGTGCGGTCGAGCAGCCGGGCGAACACCGCGAGCATGCGGGGATCGACGGGCGACTTCGAAGGGGCCAGGGTGTCGTCGAGGTCGAAGGCGATGAGGCGGGGCAACTCGGTCATGCCCCAATCCTTCCATGAGGCGGGCGTTGGGCCGATCCGCACCCGCTCACGGAGCCGCGAAGCAGTAGCCGCGAAGCAGCCTCAGCCGCGGCTCAGGGCTCCGACTCGTCGAGCGGCGGCATCTCGGTGGCGTTGGCGTAGAAGCGCACGTCGACCCGTTCGAGGCCCGTGCCCTCGAAGACGATGCGGTAGCTGCCGGGCATCGGCACCTGCGCGTCGTTCAGCGGGAAGACCATCGGGATGTATCCGGAGGCGTCGTTGCCGCCCCCGAGGCTGAAGGTGCCTTCGAGGCTGAAGACCTCGGCGCCCCCGACGGCCGGTTCGCAGCGGGCGCGGAAGGAGCGCTCGGGATCGCCGCGGCGGGCTTCGCTCTCGTCGTACTCGACCACCACGACGAGCGTGGCGCCGAGCGGGGCGGGGTAGCTCTCCCGGTTGATCGTGTTGATGAACCCCGACAGTACGCTCAGCGTGCCTTCGCGCACGTTGGCCGCATCGGCCAGGAATGCCGCCGCCACTCGCATGTGTCCTCCTCGGATCGTGGGTTCCACTCTGGCACGGCGGGCTGGGCGGATGTCGGGATCAGGGCTCTCGGGCGACGACCCGGAACCGGGCGAGGGCGGGGTCGAGCGAGCCGCGCACGTAGCCGATCGGCGACGCAGCGACCGTCTGCAGGAACGCCACGGTCTCGGCGGTGATGCGTTCGCCGGGGATGACGTTGGGGATTCCCGGCGGGTATGCGGCGAGCGAGTCGGCCGAGATGCGCCCGACGGCTTCGGCGGCGGGCACGATCTCGTGGGGCGAGAAGTAGGCGGTTCGGGGGCGGATGGTCATCGGGCCGGGCTGGGGAAGGGGCGGGAAGACGAGGGTGCTCTCGGCCCCTGCGGGCTCGGCGCGGTCGGCGATGGTGAAGAGCGCGCGTGCGAAGCGTGCGAGGTCGGGCCGCTTGCCCGGGCCGATGAAGGCGACGATCGCGTGCGCGGTCGAGATCTCGAGGTGCACGCCGTGCTCGCCGGCGAGGATCTCGCGGATGCGGTGCCCGCTCAGGCCGGTTGCGGTGACATCGATGGAGACGCGCAGCGGATCGTGGGCGACGATGTCGGGGAACGCCGAGAACCCGTCCGAGATGATGGGGTAGCGGCCGTCGGTGCGCAGCGTCTGGCGCAGTTCCTCGACGGTGGCGAGGGTCTCGCCGATCGGTTCGCGCCCCTGCACCAGGGCGCGGCGGGCGATATCGAGCGAGCCGAGCAGCAGCGCGCTCGCGCTGGTGGTCTGCGTGAGCATGTAGGTCCGGTCGAGCAGGGGTTCGAGCGCGTCTGCGAAGGGGCCCTCTCCGAGGTGGAGCATCGCCGACTGGGTGAGGCTGCCGCCGAGCTTGTGGGTGCTCGACACGACGAGGTCTGCGCCGAGGCGGGTGGGTGATTCGGGCAGCCCGGGGTGGAAGCCGAAGTGGGATCCCCAGGCGCCGTCGACGACGAGAGGCGCCCCGTGCCGGTGCGCGACCTCGGCCAGTGCGGCGACGTCGGCGACGGCGCCGAAGTAGCTGGGCGAGATGACGTACACGGCCGAGACGGCGGCGCCGTCCCGCGCGGCCCGGGTGAGAGCTTCGTCGAGCGCGTGCGGGTCGACGCCGTGGTTGATGCCGCGGGCGCCGTCGATGCTCGGCGTCACGAAGCGGGGCAGCAGGTCGCCGAGGATCACCCCGTCGGTGAAGCTGGAGTGCGCGCTGCGCTGGGCGATCACGGTGTCGCCGGTGTGCAGCCCGGCGACGGCGAGGGTCGCCATCCGGTTGGCCTGGGATGCCCCGTTGGCGAGGAACCAGGTGCGGCGGGCTCCCCAGGCTTCCGCCGCCAGTCGGGTGGCCTCCTCGAAGGGGGAGTCGGGGCCGACGTCGATGCCGTCGATCAGCGGGGGGATGTCCATGGCGAGGGCGTGCTCGCCGCAGAATCGCGCGAGGTCGGCGGAGAGGCCGTCGGGGGTGGCGCCGTGGCCGGGGACCATGAGGTTGACGGTGTCGCGCCGCGATTGGGCGAGCAGCGCGTCGGCATAGGGGGCTGCGGTCTGCGGCGCGCGGCTCGCGGCGGGGGCGTCGTCGGTCATGGTTCGCTCCTTCGCGCGGCGCGGATCGCACGCCGATGATCGGGTGCGGTGCCGGGGCCGGCACCGCGTGACTTGTTTGAAATTGTACAAAATGATTCCGCTTTGCAAAATACGTACCTTCGTGTACATTTCAATTCGGCGGCGATCCACAGCTCGGCGGCGATCCACCGGGAACTCGAACCGGGATCTTGCGAGCACCGCCGATCAGCAGAGACGAAGGAGTCCGCACAGATGACTGAGACCACGACCCCGGCCGTACGGGAAGCCGCAACCGGCGGCAAGCGCAAACTGCGCATCTGGGAGGTGACCGCCCTCTCGGTGGGATTCATGGGGCCGGTGATGGCGATGGCGCTCAACGGGATCGGCGTCGCCGGGCTCGTCGGCAAGTCCGTGCCGTTCACCTTCGCCCTCGCATTCATCGGCACGCTGCTCGTCGGCTACGGCTTCATCAGGCTCACCGGGTACTTCACCCACGCGGGATCCGTCTACGCCCTCGCCGGAGCGACCATCGGGCCGCGCGCCGGCTTCTTCGGCGGCTTCGCGCTGCTCGGCACCTACCTCTTTTTCGCCGCCTGCATCCTCGGCGCCACGGGCGTGTTCTTCGAGGCCTGGGCCGAGCAGTTCGGCGGCGGCCTGCGCAGTGTGCCGTGGATCATCGTCGCGCTCGTCGTGGCGGTGCTCGTCGTGGTCCTCAACGTCAGAGAATCCCGGATCGTGACCCGGGTGCTCTTCGTCATCGGCTCGCTGGGCGTGCTCGCGATGCTCGTGCTCGCCGCCGTCATCTTCTGGCGCGTCGGCACCGGCGACGCACCGGTCGAGGGCGCCACGATCGACTGGAGCGCGTTCCTGCCGGGCGAGGCCAGCGGCACCGCGATCCTCACCGCGTCGGTGTTCGCCTTCCTGTCGTGGGCCGGGTTCGAGTCGGGCACCTCGCTCGGCGAGGAGACCGAGAACCCGCGGCGCGTGATCCCGCGGGCCCTGCTCGGCGCCATCGTCGTCGCCGGCCTCCTCTACCTCGTGATGATGTTCGCCCAGACCGTCGGCTACGGCACCGGCGAGGCCGGCGTCGCTGCCTTCGCCGGATCGAACTCCACGCTCACCGAACTCTCCACCCTCTACATCGGCCGTGAGTACGCGCTGCTCATCGCCTTCATCGCGTTCGTCGTGGCGTTCGCCTCGGTGCTGAGCTCTACCGCTGCCGCCGCGAGGCTCATCTACGCGCTCGCCCGAGACGGTTTCGGCCCGAAGCGTCTCGGCGTGGCGAACCCCCGCACCGGCGTGCCCACCGCCGCCGTGTTCACCACCATCGTGCTCGCGCTCCTGCTCGCCGGCGGCATCTCGATCTTCGGCGGCACCGCCTTCGACGCCTACTACTGGTACGCGACGATCGCCACCCTCTGCATGGTGGTCGCCTACGGCATGACCTCGGTCGGCGTGATCGTCTACGTCTTCCGCCGACGCACCCGAATCCCGAAGTGGGAGGTCGTCATGCCCGTGCTCGGGCTCGTCTACCTCGCGTTCGTCTACGCTGTGCAGGTGATCGGGCAGCAGGCCCCCTACACCTACTTCCCGTGGATCGCGGGAGCCTGGTGCCTCGTCGGCCTCATCATCATCGTCACGATGCCGAAGCTCGCCGAGCGCATCGGCGGTCGGCTCTCCGCCGAAGACCTCGACTGATCCGCATCCGGAAGGAACTGGAATGACGCCCACCCCGCTCGACGCATCGGCATTCGACGGTGCGCCGCTCATCGACCACCACTGCCACGGGGTCGTCGAGCAGACGCTCGATCGGCCCGCGTTCGAGGACATGATCACCGAGTCCAACTGGGCCGCGCCCAGCGGCACCTCGGTGTTCGACTCGCAGCTGGGCGTCGCGATCCGCCGCTGGTGCGCCCCAGTGCTCGATCTCGAACCGCATGTCAGCGCCGAGCGCTACCTGGAGCGCCGCGCCGAGCTCGCGCCCGAGCTCGTCAACGAGCGCCTGCTGCGCGCCGCCGGCATCGACCGCTACCTCATCGAGACCGGGCACCGCGGGGACGACATCCTCGACCCCGCCGGCATGGCGGTTCGCGCCGGCGCGGCCGCCGATGCCGTAGTGCGGCTGGAGCGCGTCGCCGAGCAGATCATCGAGACCGGTCCCGCGGCCGCGGCCTACCCGGACCGGTTCCGCGCGGAGCTGCGCGAGCAGCTCCGCCTCGCGGTCGGGGTGAAATCGATCGCGGCGTACCGGATCGGCCTCGACTTCGACCCTGAGCGACCCGACGACGCCGAGGTGATCCGCGCCGCCGAACGCTGGCTCGCCGAGATCGAGGCGGGCGCACCGGTGCGGATCACCGATCCCGTGCTCATCCGCTTCGGCATCTGGTGCGCGGTCGAGGAGCGCCAGGCGATCCAGTTCCACATCGGATTCGGCGACCCGGACGTCGACCTGCACCGCTGCGATCCGCTGCTGCTGACCGAGTGGTTGCGACGCACTCGCGAGTCGGGCGCCCGGGTGCTGCTGCTGCACTGCTACCCCTTCCACCGACAGGCCGGCTACCTCGCGCACGTCTTCCCGCACGTCTTCTGCGACGTCGGCCTCGCGATCAACTACGTCGGAGCGCGCTCGCCGCAGGTGATCGCCGAATCGCTCGAGCTCACCCCCTTCGACAAGGCGCTCTTCTCGTCCGATGCGTGGGGCTTGCCGGAGCTCTACCACCTCGGCGCCCATCTCTTCCGTCGTGGCCTGCGGGCGACGATCGACGAGTGGATCCGCGCCGACGAGTGGAGCGCCGCCGACGGCGAGCGCCTGATCCGCAAGATCAGCGGCGAGAACGCGATCAGAGCGTACGGGCTGGCCGACGAGCCCGCCTGGTGCGGAGCGACGGGGGTTCCCGCATGAACCACGCAGTCCTCGCGGCGAGGCTCACCGAGGCCGCTCTCGCCCGCATCCCCGCGGCAGTGCGCGACCGCGAGGAACTGCACGGCATGGCGGAGGTCTCCGGCGCCGAGCACGGCACGGCGGCCTGGATCGCCGAACGCATGCCCACGCCGATGGATACGGTCGCCGAAACCGGGCGGATCGGGCGGATCGGCCCGCACGGCGGGCCGTCCGTCGCCGTCCGCGCCGAGCTCGACGCCCTGCCGGTGGCTGAGGCGACGGGCGCGCCGTTCGCCTCCACGACCGGCGTGATGCACGCCTGCGGGCACGACGTGCACCAGGCGGCGCTGCTCGCGCTCGCCGGGGCCGCTGCCGAGGTGGAAGCCGAGATGGGCCTGCCGTACGCCTTCGTGCCGTTCCTCCAGCCGCGGGAGGAGGCGTACCCGTCAGGCGCGCTCGACATCGTCCGCTCCGGCGCGCTCGCCCGGCACCGCGTCGAAGTGGTGCTCGCCGCGCATGTGCACCCGCGCATCCCGGTCGGAGCGGTGGCGACGGGCAAGGGCCCCACGAACGCCGCCGCCGACGAGATCACCGTCACCGTGCGCGGTCACGGCGGCCACGGCGCGTACCCGCACGAGGCCCAGAACCCGATTCCCGTGCTCTCCCAGATGGTGATCGGCCTCACCGAGGTGCTGCGCCGCACCATCTCGCCGATGCGGCCCGCAGTGTTCACCGTGGGCCGGATCTCGGCCGGACGGATCGCGAACGTGATCCCTCACTCCGGCTCCTTCGCGGGCACCCTGCGCACCATGGATCGCAGCGACCGCGAGAACGCGCACACCGCGATCCGCAGCTACGCTGCCGGCATGGCCGCCGCGCACGGGGTGACCGCCGAGGTCGAGATCACGCTCGGCGAGCCCGTGCTGGAGAACGACGCCGAGCTCGTCGATCTCGTCGACGAGCGGCTGCGCAGCCTGGGGCTCGAGACGAGCGAGCCGATGCGGTCGTGCGGGGCCGACGACTTCTCGTTCTTCTCGGAGGAGCTGCCGGGGCTGATGGCCTTCGTCGGCGTGGAGACCACCGGGGCGGTGCCGCAGCCGAGCCTCCACAGTGCGAACTTCCTGCCGGACGAGGATGCGGTGCGCCGCGTCACGCTCGCCCTCGTCTCGGGCTACCTCGGAGCCTGCGACCTCCTCGACGCGAGGATCGCGCAGACGGCCCATGCGGCCGCAGCCGTCGATGCGACCGCAGCAGCCGCCCCCGGAGCCCCCGGAGCCGGGTCATGAGCGCCGCGCCCGCACTGCTCGATCGCGATGCTCGGGTCATCGCCGGCAATCAGAAGCTGCGCTTCTTCCCCGCGAGCGTCGTCTCGGGGCGGGGGAGCGAGGTCATCGACGACACCGGACGCCGCCTGCTCGATCTCTCCGCGGCGTGGGGCGCGAACAGCGTCGGCCACGCCCACCCCCGCGTCATCGCAGCGATCGGGGACGCCGCCGCGACAGGCGCCGGAGCGAGCGTGCTCTCCGCCACGAACCCGTTCGCGGTGGAGCTCGGCGAGCTGCTGCTCGAACGCACCCCCGGCGACGGCGACCGGCGGGTGCTGCTCGGCCACGCCGGCACCGACGCGAACAACTCGGCGCTCGCCGCCGCTCGGGCGGCCACCGGCCGACCACGGATCGTCGCCTTCCGCGGCGGGTACCACGGCGGCTCCGGCGCGGCGCAGGCGGTGAGCGGTGTCTTCGTCGACGGCGGAGTGCCGGCCGACCCCGCGAGCGCCCTGCTCGACTATCCGGTCGAGACGGGCGACCCCGCGGCGGACGCGGCGGCGCTCGCGCACGTCTTCGCCGCGCTCGACGCCGAACTCGCGGGCGGCGACGTCGCCGCGATCATCGTGGAGTCGCACCAGTCCGACGGGGGGCTGCTCGTGCCGCCGCCCGGCTTCCTCCGCGGTCTCGCGCACCGCGCCCGGGCCGCCGGGGCTCTGCTCATCTGCGACGAGGTCAAGGTCGGCCTCGCCCGCACCGGGCGCATGCACGGCTTCCAGCACGACGGGGTCGTGCCGGATCTGGTCACCTTCGGCAAGGCGCTCGGCGGCGGGTTGCCGCTTTCGGCCGTCGTCGGCCCGGCCGAGGTGCTGGATGCTGCCCCCGCGAGCGCGCTGCTCACGACGGCGGGCAACGCGATCGCCGCGGCGAGCGGACGAGCCGTGCTCGAGACCATCGCGGCGGAGCACCTCGTGGAGGCGGCCGAGGAGCGCGGCATCCAGCTGCGGACGCTCATCGCGGAGCTCGCCGAGCGCACCCCCGAGATCCACGAGGTACGGGGCCGCGGTCTCAGCCTCGGGATCGAGCTGCGCGCCGAGCCGGGCGCCCAGGAACGTGAGGACGCCGACGCCGACTTCGCGAAGCGGGTGATCTACCGGATGTGGCAGCTCGGCGCGATCTGCTACCTCGTACGGGACAACGTGGTCGAACTGACCCCGCCGCTCACGCTGACCGCCGAGGAGGCGCTGCGGGCCGTGGACCTGCTCGACGCGGCCATCATCGATGTGCGCTCGGGCGTCGTCTCCGACGCCGACATCGCCCCGTACCGGGGCTGGTAGGAGAGGACCCGGAAATGCAGGAATCACGCACCCTCGCCGAGACGTTGAAGATCTCGCTCGATGCGATGAGCCCGTCCGAGAAGAAGGTCGCACGGGCGTTGATCGCCGACTACCCGGTCGCCGGCCTCGAGTCGGTGACGAAGCTGGCCGAGCGGGCGAGTGTGAGCACGCCGACGGTGTTCCGCATGCTCGCGAAGATCGGAATCCCGTCGTACCCCCGGATGCAGGAACTGCTGCGGCAGGAGATCGCGCAGCGCACGACCTCTCCGATCGACCAGTACGCCTCCCGGCGCGGCGACGCCAGCGACGGGCACCGGGTGCTCGGAGAGGCCAAACGCGTCTTCAGCGACGGGATCGCGGCGAGCCTCGATGCGGCGCCGGGGTCGGAGTTCGACCGGGTGGTGCAGCTGCTGGCCGACCCGAAGCGCCGCATCTGGACGGTGGGTGGCCGATACAGCGGCCTGCTGGCCGAGTATCTGACGATCCACCTGCGGATGCTCAGGCCCGAGGTGCGCTTCGTCGGCCACACCGAATCGGACAAGTCGCTCGCGCTGCTCGACTTCGGCCCGCGAGATGTGCTGGTGGCGTTCGACTACCGCCGCTATCAGGATGCGACGGTGTCGTTCGTCGCCCGTGCCAAGACGAACCGGGTCAGCACCGTGCTGTTCACCGACCCCTGGCTGTCGCCGGCCGCCAAGCACGCCGACTGCCTGCTGTCGAGCGTGGTCGAGGCGCCGAGCCCGTTCGACTCGCTCGTGCCGGCGCTCGCGCTCGTCGAGACCGTCATCGCTGGAGTCGTCGCCGAGCTCGGCGCCGAACCTCTCGGGCGGATCCAGGCCTTCGACGCCTGGGAGTAGCCGGGCAGCCGGCCCCGAAGCATCGGCGGCGCCGCACGGCTCCGCCGCCCCGTACCCTTCACTCCTCACCATGTAAGGACGCATCATGAGAAAAGAACCCCTCGGCATCATCCTCACCTCCGATCTCGCGGCGAAGGCCCGGGGCCGCGCCTTCCCGCAGCAGGACTTCCAGAAGTATCTGAGCACCGGCTGCGGCTGGGTGCCGGCGAACCTCGCGATCGACGCCTTCGGTTCGATCGTCGCCCCCAATCCCTTCGGCTCGGTGGGCGACCTGCGCCTCATGCCTGATGTGTCGAGCATCGCCACCGTGGCGCTGAACGACACGGGCGAGCAGACGACGATGGTGCTGGCCGACATCCACACGCCCGCAGGCGAGCCCTGGGAGAACGACCCCCGCAGCTTCCTGAAGAACGCGATCCAGGATCTCGAAGCCGAGACCGGGCTCAGCGTGGTGTCGTCGTTCGAGCACGAGTTCATGCTGCGCGACGACGACGGCAGCCCCGTGAACGCGCCCTTCTCGCTCGAATCCTTCCTCGAAGAGGAGGAGCTCGGCGGGCTGCTCGTCGCCGCGCTGCAGGATGCCGGCCTCGAACCCGAGATGTGGCTCCCCGAGTTCGGTCGCAACCAGTTCGAGGTCACCATCCGTCCCGCGCCGGCCCTGGTCGCCGCCGACCGCGCCATCTACCTGCGCGAGATCACCAGGCACGTCGCCAGCCTGCTCGGCAAGCGCATCACCTTCTCGCCGATCATCGAGGAGAACGGCGGCGGCAACGGCGTGCACGTGCACCTGAGCCTCCAGGACGGCGAGGGTCGGTTCGTCACCTACGATTCGAGCCGGCCCGGCAAGCTCTCGGAGGTCGCCGGCTCCTTCGCCGCGGGCATCCTGGAGCACGCCGAAGCGATCCAGGCGATCGCCGCCTCCGCGCCGATCTCGTACGAGCGCCTGGCGCCCAACCGGTGGAGCGCTGGCGGTGTCTTCCTCGGCGAGAACAACCGCGAGGCGCTGCTGCGGATCTGCCCGCTCTTCGACATTCCGGGCGCCAACCATCAGAAGCAGTACAACCTGGAGTATCGCGCGGCCGACGCCACCGCGAACCCGTGGCTCGTGCTCGGCTGCCTGATCCGGGCGGGCCTCGACGGCATCCGGCGCGGCCTGCCGGCGCCGAGCATCGTGCACGGCGAAGCGGCGGAGCTCTCCGAGGCGGAGCGCGACCGGCTCGGCATCCGCAGCATCCCGGCGACGCTGGAGGAGGCCCTCGACGCCTTCACGGAGTCGGAGACCGTGCAGGGATGGTTCTCGCGCGACTTCGCCGACACCTTCACCGCGGTCAAGCGTGCCGAGATCGCCCGGGTGGCCGGTCTCGATCCCGCGCAGAAGTACGACGCCTACGCGACGACGTACTGAGCATCGGGTCGCCTACCCGGAGTCTGCGCTCCGGGTAGGCTGGTCCTGTGACCAGACACTTCCTGCGAGACGACGACCTGAGCCCCGCCGAGCAGCGCGAGGTGCTCGACCTTGCCGCAGCGCTCAAGAAGGATCGTTTCGCGCGACGTCCGCTCGACGGGCAGAAGACCGCCGCGGTCATCTTCGACAAGACCTCCACCCGCACCCAGGTGAGCTTCTCGGTGGGTGTCGCCGATCTCGGCGGCAACCCGCTCATCATGGATTCGAAGAACTCCCAGATGGGCGGTAAGGAGTCGATCTCCGACACCGCCAAGGTGCTCTCGCGCATGGTCGAGCTGATCGTGTGGCGCACCTACGCGCACTCCGGCCTCGAAGAGATGGCCGCGCACGCGACGGTGCCGGTGATCAACTCGCTCTCGGACGACTTCCACCCGTGCCAGATCCTCGCCGACCTGCAGACGATCCGCGAGCACCGCGCGGCCCGCAACGGCGGCGAGCTCGCCGGCCTCACCGCCACCTACGTCGGCGACGCCGCGAACAACATGGGGCACTCCTACCTGCTCGGCTTCGCCACCGCGGGCATGCACATCCGGGTGGCGGGCCCCGCGGGCTACCACCCGCGCGAGGACATCGTGGCCGATGCGAAGCGGATCGCCGCCGAGACCGGCGGCAGCGTGACGATCCTCACCGACCCGATCGAGGCGGTGCGCGGCGCCGACGCGGTCATCACCGACACCTGGGTCTCGATGGGGCAGGAGGAGGAGAAGGCCGAGCGCATCGCCACCTTCGGCGCCTACCGGGTCACCCCCGAGCTGATGGAGCACGCGGCCGACGACGCCATCTTCCTGCACTGCCTGCCCGCCTACCGCGAGTACGAGGTCGCCCCCGAGGTGATCGACGGCCCGCGGAGCGTCGTCTGGGATGAGGCCGAGAACCGCGTGCACGCGCAGAAGGCCCTCATGGCCTGGCTGCTCGAACAGGCGTAGGCGCTCCGCGATCAGAGCCCACCGTCCGCGAACGGTAGGCTGGTCGGGTGACTGAGAGCATCGAGAACACCACTGCGGAGACCGGCAATCGCGCCGCCGAGGCCGGCGCCCTGTGGGGCGGACGTTTCGCGAGCGGCCCGTCGCCGTCGCTCGCGGCGCTGAGCAAGTCGACCCAGTTCGACTGGGTGCTCGCGCAGTACGACATCCGCGGTTCGAAGGCGCACGCCACCGCGCTCGCCGCAGCCGGCTACCTCAGCGACGACGAGCTGCGCGACATGCGCGCCGCGCTCGACGAGCTCTCCGCCCGCGTCGCCGATGGCCGCGCACTGCCCGCCGATGACGACGAGGACGTGCACTCCGCGCTGGAGCGTCTGCTCATCGAGATCACGGGTGTGCAGCTGGGCGGCAAGCTCCGTGCCGGCCGCAGCCGCAACGATCAGATCGCGACGCTCGTGCGGCTCTACCTGCTCGACCACGCCGCGATCATCCGGGGCCACCTGCTCGACCTGCTCGATGCCATCGCCGAGCAGGCGGCCGCGCACCCCGACGCGATCCTGCCTGGCCGTACCCATCTGCAGCACGCGCAGCCCGTGCTGCTCGCGCACCAGCTCGCCGCCCACGCGTGGCCGATCGTGCGCGACCTGGAGCGTCTGCGCGACTGGGCGCAGCGCGCCGGCGCCTCGCCCTACGGCGGCGGGGCGCTCGCCGGCAGCTCGCTCGGCCTCGATCCGCGTCTCGTGGCCAGCGAGCTCGGCCTCGGCGATCCGCTCGAGAACTCGATCGACGGCACGGCGGCCCGCGACGTCGTCGCCGAGTTCGCGTTCATCTGCGCCCAGATCGGCATCGACCTGTCGCGTCTCAGCGAGGAGATCATCATCTGGAACACCAAGGAGTTCGGCTTCGTGCGCCTGCACGACGGCTACTCCACGGGCTCCAGCATCATGCCGCAGAAGAAGAACCCCGACATCGCCGAGCTCGCGCGCGGCAAGTCGGGGCGTCTGATCGGCAACCTGACGGGGCTGCTCGCCACGCTCAAGGGGCTGCCGCTCGCGTACAACCGCGACCTGCAGGAGGACAAGGAGCCCGTCTTCGACTCCGTGCAGCAGCTGGAGGTGCTGCTGCCCGCCTTCACTGGCATGGTCGCGACGATGAGCTTCGACACCGACCGCATGGCCGAGCTCGCCCCGCAGGGCTTCTCGCTCGCCACCGATGTCGCCGAGTGGCTCGTGAAGCAGGGTGTGATCTTCCGCGATGCTCACGAGATCTCGGGCGAGCTGGTGCGCTACTGCGAGGAGCGCGGCATGGAGCTGCACGAGCCGAGCGATGATGAGCTGCTGAGCGTGTCCGAGCATCTCAGCCCGGCTGTGCGCGAGGTGCTCACCATCGAGGGTTCGGTGAACTCGCGCACCGGTGCCGGCGGCACCGCGCAGGTGCGCGTCGGCGAGCAGCTGGCCCGACTGGGTGAGCGGATCGCGGAGTTCCGCGCCTGACACGCGCTGCTGCCGCTGTACGACGATGCCCCCGCAGGCCAGGCCTGCGGGGGCATCGTCGTGTGTCGTCGTGCGTTGGGTTCAGGCCGCGCGGCGGCGCACGCGCGCTGCGGTGACGGCTGCTGCTCCGACAGCGAGTAGGAGCGTCGCGGCCCAGAGCGGCTGCTCGTCGGAGCCGGTGCGCGCGAGGGCATTGCCGCCCGAGGTGTTCGATCCGCCGCTGTTCGGCGCGGGCGGAGTCGGCTTCGGCGCCGGGGTCGAAGCGAGTGCGATCTCGCGCACCGCCGCCGCCGGGGCGCCCTGGGCGGTGAAGCCGGAGGCGACGAGGTGGTGGGCGCCGGGCTCGACGCCGCTCGCGGGGATCGTCACCTGGAAGGTGGCGGTGCCGTCGGCACCGACCCGCCCCGAGCCGAGCAGCACAGGACTGGAGTGCAGCGAGACGTCGACGAAGGAGGATGGTGCGAAGCCGGTCGCGACGACGTCGATCTTCTGGCCGAGCCGCGCGGCGGTCGGCTGAGCGCCTGCGAAGCCGATGCTGGCGCCACCCGTGGGGGCGGGCACCGAGGCGGGGGCTGCCGGGGCGGAGATGGTGACGGCTGCGGACGGCTGCGACGGCGTGGAGCCGGCGTCGGTGGCCGTGGTCACCACGAACTGCACCGGGCCGACGGGCAGGCCCGAGATGACGCAGAACGTGGAAGTGGTGGTGCAGAGCACATCGTCGCTGCCGACTGCGCTGACGGTGTAGGTGGCGGATCCGGTGGTGGATGCCGTCCACGCCACGGCCGCCTGGCGTGCGCCGGGCGTCGCCTGCACGTTCGTCGCGGGGTTCGGCGCGGGGGTGATGTACTCCAGCACCGAGATCAGGCTGTCGAAGGTGTTGGTCACGTAGACCTTCGTGCCGTCGGGGGAGATCGCGGTGTCCCAGAGACCTTCGGCGAGTTCGACGGTGTCGGTGACCTCGAGGTTGACGGGGTCGATGAAGAACACAGTGCCGTTGAGGTCGGAAGCGACGAGCTCGCCGGTCACGGGGTTCACCGAGAGCGAGGGGGATGCGAAGTCGGCGCCGTCGAGGTCTCTCGTCTGCTCGAGGGTGAAGGTGGCGGTGTCGATGGCGAGGATTCTCGCGTAGTAGTCGAGCACGTAGAGCGTGGCCCCGTCTGCCGAGATGACGATGTCGGTGGGCATCAGACCGGGCAGATCGAGCACGGTCGAGGCGTCCTCGCAGCCGCAGATGTCGCCCCACTCGACGCCGCTGAGATCGATGGCGCTGATCGACTCCTGCGACATGTCGGCGGTGTAGACCACGGGCCTGCTGGGGTGCGCGGCGATGGCCAGGGGCATGTCGCCCAGGCCGGCCCACCGGATCAGCTCACCGGTGAGCGGGTCGCGCTCGGAGAGCTGGCCGGCGTCGGTGCTGAACACGGTCGCCGTGAATTCCGAGTAGGTCATGGCGTCGACGCCGGGGCCGTACGCCGCGGCGCCGGTCCAGGTGCCTGGCGTCAACGAGTAGACGTCGTTGGTGCCGGCGGTGAGCACACGGTAGCCATCGGGCGCGAGGGTGACGATAGTGGGCTCGCCCCAGCCGTTGAGGGGTGCCTCGGTGGAGAGACCCATGGTGGCGGTGTTCAGGATGCTGAGCAGATTACCGGCTTCGTAGTTGACGAAGAGCTTCGCACCGTCGGGCGACGCCGTGATGTCGCGCGGTGCGGGGTGGGCGGTGGTGGAGGTGCTGGACACCTGCCAGCCCGTCTGGGGGCCCGGATCGGGAATGGCGAGCGCGGGTGCGGCACCGGCCCAGGTGAACGATGCCGCCACCGCTGCGAGTGCGGTGACGAGCGCCGCCGAACGGCGCGCCGGGCTTATGGGGGTCTTGCGCATGATCCTCCTCGTGCGAATACTCGACTGCACCAAACTAGCTATCTTTTACCTTTCGATCCACTGTGATGGGTGGTTCCTACTGGTGCGTGGCGGCGCGCCCTAGCCGTGTCGCGGTACGATGGCAGGCGTGTCAGTAGCAGAAGAACGAGCCGAGATCCTGGCCGCCCAGCGCAACGACGACAGCTTCGCCACTCTGTGGGACGAGCTGCAGTGGCGCGGGCTGGTGCACGTGTCGACCGACCCCGAGGCGCTCTCCGAGCTGCTCGAGGGCGAGCCGTTCACCTATTACTGCGGCTTCGATCCGACGGCGCCGAGCCTGCATCTGGGCAATCTCGTGCAGCTCCTGCTGCTGCGCCGCCTGCAGCTCAAAGGTCATCAGCCCCTCGGCCTGGTGGGCGGGTCCACCGGCCTCATCGGCGATCCGCGCCCCACCGCCGAGCGTACCCTGAACAGTCGCGAGACCGTGGCGGAGTGGGTGACGCGTCTGCAGGGCCAGGTGTCTCGCTTCCTGTCGAGCGAGGGCGAGAACGCAGTGCGACTCGTCAACAACCTCGACTGGACTGCGCCGATGTCGGCGATCGATTTCCTGCGCGAGGTGGGCAAGCACTTCCGCGTCGGCACCATGCTGAAGAAGGATGCCGTGGCGGCGCGCCTCAACTCGGATGAGGGCATCAGCTACACCGAGTTCAGCTACCAGGTGCTGCAGGGCTTCGACTTCCTCGAGCTGTTCCGTCAGTACGACTGCGTGCTGCAGTCGGGCGGCAGCGATCAGTGGGGCAACCTGACGAGCGGCACCGACCTGATCCGCAAGGTCGAGGGGCGTTCGGCGCACGCCGTGGGCACTCCGCTCATCACGAACGCCGACGGCACGAAGTTCGGCAAGAGCGAGGGCAACGCCATCTGGCTCGACCCGGAGATGTGCTCCCCCTACACCTTCTACCAGTTCTGGCTCAACCAGGCCGACGCCGACGTGATCGACCGCCTCAAGGTGTTCACCTTCATGTCACGCGCCGAGATCGAGGAGTACGAGCGCCAGGTCGCCGAGGAGCCGTTCAAGCGCGCCGCGCAGAAGCGTCTCGCGCTCGAAGTGACGACGCTGGTGCACGGTGCGGCCGCCGCGCAGGGCGCCATCGACGCGTCGGAGGCGCTGTTCGGTCGTGGTGATCTCACCGCGCTCGACGAGGCGACGCTGCGGGGAGCGGTGTCGGAGCTGCCGCAGGCGGTCGGGGTGGTCGGCGCACCGGTCGCGCAGCTGATGGTCGAGGCCGGGCTCGTGAAGAGCCTGGGCGAGGCGCGTCGTGCGGTCGCGCAGGGCGGCGTCTACGTGAACAACGCGGCTGTCGAGAGCGAGGATCGCGCCCTCGAGGCGGCGGATCTGCTCCATGGCCGCTTCGCGGTGCTGCGCCGCGGCAAGAAGACCCTCGCAGGCATCGTCGCTGGCTGAGCCGCCCGGCCCGGGCGCGCCCGCCCGCCGGCACACCCACTGAGCCGGCCCACTTTTTTCGAGCCGGCCTGCAATTCACGCGAATTGCAGGCCGGCTCGAAACTTATAGGCCGACTGGGTCGTTGGTCGTTGGTCGTTGGTCGCGGATCGGCGGATCGGCGGATCGGGCCGGCGATCGGCTACGCGGATCCGCTCCATGCTGCGGGCACGAGCACCCACACCACCTCGGCGCCCGCCTCGGACGTGCGCCAGGTGTGCGGCGTGCGGCCGGGGAAGGTGAGCGTGTCGCCCGGATCGAGGGTCTCCTCGCGGCCGGCGAACTCCACGGTGACCGACCCCGAGATGACGTGCAGCGATTCCACGGCGCAGTTGACGGTGTACAGCTGATCGCCGCCGTTCGCGTGCGGCTCCAGGCGGGAGCGCAGCAGTTGCACGCGCTCCTCGGTGCGGGGCGTGACGAGGCGCTCGTCGGCGCCGGATCCGCCCATATTGATGCGCGGGGCATCGGCGAGGGCGACCCGCTGCAGATCGGGGGCCTCGAACAGATTGCCCACCGGGAGTGAGAGCGACTGGCAGATCTGCACCAGCGTCGGCACGCTCGGCATGGTCTCGTTGCGTTCGATGCGACTGAGGAACCCCTTGGTGAGGCCGGTCGCCGCGGCGAGGTGCTCGAGGGTCATCCCCTGGGAGAGACGGGAGGAGCGCAGTTGGGCGCCGATCCGCACGGGTGCGTCGTCGGCGGTGGGGTGCACGGGGCGCATGGCGTCTGCCCTTCTCCGCGCAGGCCGATCCGGTGCGCGGCTTCGTTGACGGCGCGGGAAGAACCGGCCTATAGTGAATGCAAGTTCACCATCAGAACTCACATGTTTACTATAAGACAACTTCGAAAGGAAGTGGGAACGTGACCGAACACACGCGTCAGGGCCCGGTCGACGCGAGCCTCACCCCGCGCTACGCAGGGATCGCGACCTTCGCCAAGCTGCCCCGCATCGAGGACGTGCCGGCCGCCGACATCGCCGTCGTGGGCGTGCCCTTCGACACCGGCGTGAGCTTCCGCCCCGGCGCCCGCTTCGGCCCCAGCCACGTGCGCGAAGCCTCGCGCCTGCTGCGCCCCTACAACCCGGCCCAGGACATCTCGCCCTTCGCGCGCAAGCAGGTCGTCGACGCCGGCGACATCGTGGCCAACCCCTTCAGCCTCGACGAGGCCGTGCGCCAGGTCGAAGAAGCCGCCACCGAACTCGGCGAAAAGGTCGACAAGATCGTCACCATCGGCGGCGACCACACCATCGCCCTGCCGCTGCTGCGCGCCATCAACAAGAAGCACGGGCCCGTCGCCGTGCTGCACTTCGACGCGCACCTCGACACCTGGGACACCTACTTCGGTGCGCCCACCACGCACGGCACCCCCTTCCGCCGCGCCTCCGAAGAGGGCCTCATCGACCTCACCGCCTCCATGCACGGCGGCACTCGCGGCCCCCTCTACGGGAAGAGCGACCTCGAAGACGATGTGAAGCTCGGCTTCCAGATCGTCACGAGCGAGTTCATCGAGGAGCACGGGATCCCCGCCGCCCTCGAGAAGATCCGCGAGCGCGTCGGCGACAAGCCCCTCTACATCTCCATCGACATCGACGTGCTCGATCCCGCGCACGCCCCCGGCACCGGCACCCCCGAAGCCGGCGGGCTCACGAGCCGCGAGATGCTCCGCCTCATCCGCGGTCTCGCCGACCTGCACATCGTCGGCGCCGACGTCGTCGAGGTCGCCCCCGCCTACGACCACGCCCAGATCACCGCGGTCTCCGCGAGCCACGTCGTGTACGAGCTCGTGAGCGCCATGGCCGGTCGCGACTGATCCACCCTCCGCCGCCGGCGAGAAACGGGGCGGATCGGGGCCGCTTATCGCAGCTCCGATCCGCCCGCCCACCCGCAGGCAGACCCCACTTCAGGTTCGAAGGAGCACCAGCATGAACACCGTTCCCACCGAGGCCGAGGTGCTCGCCGCGGCCGACGCCATCATCGAGGCGTTCGCAGCGACCGACACCGATGCCTACTTCGCGGGCTTCGCCGAAGACGCGAGCTTCATCTTCCACCCCGAGCCCGCGCGCCTCGGCTCGCGCGCCGAATACGAAGCCCTCTGGGCGGGCTGGATCGCCTCCGGCTGGCGGGTCACCGCCTGCGGCTCCACCGACCGCCTCGTGCAGCCCTTCCCCGGCGGCGCCGTGTTCAGCCACACCGTCGCCACGAGCATCGACTCCGCAGACGGCCCCGACTCCTACATCGAGCGCGAGAGCATCATCTTCCGAGTCGCTGAGACCGGTGGTCTCATCGCGATCCACGAGCACCTGTCGACGGTGCCGAGCGAGGGGGGCGAGGCATGACCTCTCCGCAGACGATGGCCGTCAGCCTCGACGGCCACGACGACTCCGCGGGCCCCGTCCGCGGCACGCAGTCGCTGCTGCGCATCGCGATGATCTGGCTCGCCGCCAACCTCGTGGTCACCACGCTGCTCACCGGCACACTCTTCACCCCAGCGGTCTCGTTCGGCACGGCGTCGGCGATGATCGTGGTCGGGACGCTCATCGGTGTGGTCGTGCTCGTGCTGATCGGCAACATGGGCACGCGCACCGGCCTGCCCACGATGGCGCTCACCCGCGGATCCTTCGGCATCCGCGGCAGCCTCGTGCCGGCGGCCGCGAACCTCATCATCCTGATGGGGTGGAGCTGGGTGCAGGCGATGCTCGCCGGCGTCACCGTCAACTACCTCGTGCACGAGGCGACCGGCTTCTCGAACCCCATGCTCTTCTCAGCGATCTGCCAGGCCATCGTGGTGGTGCTGGCGATCTTCGGCCACACCGGCATCTCGCGCGTCGAGCCCTGGCTCGCCCTCGCGATCCTCGTGGTCATGGGCTTCGTGTTCGCCGCCGCCTTCGGGGCGTTCAGCCCCGGCGAGTTCGCGGCGATCCCCGTCGACTCCTCACTCGGCGGCACCCCGTTCATCACGCTCGACATGGTCATCGCGACCGCGATCTCGTGGACGGTGCTCTCGGCTGACATGAACCGCCACGCGAAGAGCAGCACCGCGGGCATCGTCGGCTCGGGCATCGGCTACACGCTGTCGACCACGATCTCCATGTTCCTCGGGCTCGTCGCCTTCAGCGCCGTGCTGCTGCACGGCGACCGCGAGCCGATCCCGTTCGACCCGGCGACCATCGTGTCCGAGTTCGGCTGGCCGCTCGGCATCGCGATCTTCCTGTCGGTGATGGCGACGAACACGATGGTGGTGTTCGGCATGGTGACCTCGGTGGTGAACGCCCAGTCGAAGTGGCACCTGAAGTTCCTGCCGACAGCGCTCGTGCTCGGTGTGATCTCGGTGATCGGCTCGACGTTCCTCGGCCTGCTGAACCAGTTCACCGACTTCTTGTTCGTCATCAGTGCGTTCTTCGTGCCGGTGTTCGCGATCATGATCGCCGACTACTACCTGCTCAAGCACCGCGGCTACTCGCGGCAGATCCTGCACGAGCGCCCCGAGAGTCGGTACTGGTACACGGGCGGCGTCAACTGGGTGGCCGTGGGCGTGTGGGTGATCGGAGCGGTGCTCTCGTACGTGCTCGCCTATGTCGCCCCCAGCCCCATCGGTGCGAACATCCCCGCCTTCGCGGTCAGCTTCCTGCTGTACCTCGGCCTGATGGTGGTCATCGGCCGCGGGGGAGCGCTCGGTCTGCGGGATCGGCGCGACGCCGACCCCGCCGGACACCTGCTCGACGGTGCCGACGAAACCGCCGCGCTGCGCCTGGAGAGCTGAGCGCCGCGGCCGGCTCGATACGGACCCGGCACGTCGCGAGAGCGGAAGCCGCTCGCTGTCGTCCCCACCTCGGTGGGGCGGCGGCGGGCGGCTTCTCGCATTGCGGGGGCCGGCAAGGGCGGGACACGCCCGGGAATCGGGGCTGAACCGCCCAATCGGGCCAGTTTGGGCCTGTTTTCGGGGGTCCCGGGCCGACCGCGTGGAATAGACGCTGGGGGCAGAAACCGCGGAATCATGCGGAGACACGCCCGGGATTCGGGCGGTAATTGCAGGGGGCTCAGGATCTGCGTAATGTATTCCCTTGTCAGCGCGACAGGGCGGGAAGCGAAAGCGGCCCGGACCGGTTGCGAATCGGATCTCACGAAGATCACCCCGAGAGGGACTTGAAGAAGTCTGCTCCGGAGTGTAAAGTGGGACTCTCGATCTCACCACCGAGATCCATCCTGAAACAGGATGTGATTCTGATGCTCGTTCATCGAAATGAGTTGGATTTGCGAAGAGCGAGTTCAAGTGGTAAGTTAGACAGGTTGCTGTTCGGAAGGCTTTGGCTGGTACGGGTGGTGTCTGGTCTTTGAGAACTCAATAGTGTGCACTTGATTGTCATATGCCAATTATTTATCCCCGGCATCGACTGTTTTGGTTGGTGTTGGAGATTCCTTTTTTGGATAACGAGATTGTCAGTAATGATGGTCTGTTGTCAGGTCAAACTCGCAGCTGGTCGCCTTATTCCGGTGGTTGGTTGCACATGTTTTTTACGGAGAGTTTGATCCTGGCTCAGGACGAACGCTGGCGGCGTGCTTAACACATGCAAGTCGAACGCTGAAGCCCGAGCTTGCTCGGGTGGATGAGTGGCGAACGGGTGAGTAACACGTGAGTAACCTGCCCATGTCTCTGGGATAAGCGCTGGAAACGGCGTCTAATACTGGATACGAGCATCCACTGCATGGTGAGGTGTTGGAAAGATTTATCGGACATGGATGGACTCGCGGCCTATCAGCTAGATGGTGAGGTAATGGCTCACCATGGCGACGACGGGTAGCCGGCCTGAGAGGGTGACCGGCCACACTGGGACTGAGACACGGCCCAGACTCCTACGGGAGGCAGCAGTGGGGAATATTGCACAATGGGCGCAAGCCTGATGCAGCAACGCCGCGTGAGGGATGACGGCCTTCGGGTTGTAAACCTCTTTTGTCAGGGAAGAAGCGAAAGTGACGGTACCTGGAGAAAAAGCACCGGCTAACTACGTGCCAGCAGCCGCGGTAATACGTAGGGTGCAAGCGTTGTCCGGAATTATTGGGCGTAAAGAGCTCGTAGGCGGCTTGTCGCGTCTGCTGTGAAAACCCGAGGCTCAACCTCGGGCCTGCAGTGGGTACGGGCAGGCTAGAGTGCGGTAGGGGAGATTGGAATTCCTGGTGTAGCGGTGGAATGCGCAGATATCAGGAGGAACACCGATGGCGAAGGCAGATCTCTGGGCCGCTACTGACGCTGAGGAGCGAAAGCATGGGGAGCGAACAGGATTAGATACCCTGGTAGTCCATGCCGTAAACGTTGGGAACTAGATGTAGGGCCTGTTCCACGGGTTCTGTGTCGTAGCTAACGCATTAAGTTCCCCGCCTGGGGAGTACGGCCGCAAGGCTAAAACTCAAAGGAATTGACGGGGGCCCGCACAAGCGGCGGAGCATGCGGATTAATTCGATGCAACGCGAAGAACCTTACCAAGGCTTGACATATACGAGAACACTGCAGAGATGCAGGACTCTTTGGACACTCGTATACAGGTGGTGCATGGTTGTCGTCAGCTCGTGTCGTGAGATGTTCGGTTAAGTCCGGCAACGAGCGCAACCCTCGTCCTATGTTGCCAGCACGTTATGGTGGGAACTCATGGGATACTGCCGTGGTCAACACGGAGGAAGGTGGGGATGACGTCAAATCATCATGCCCCTTATGTCTTGGGCTTCACGCATGCTACAATGGCCGATACAAAGGGCTGCGATACCGCGAGGTGGAGCGAATCCCAAAAAGTCGGTCTCAGTTCGGATTGGGGTCTGCAACTCGACCCCATGAAGTCGGAGTCGCTAGTAATCGCAGATCAGCAACGCTGCGGTGAATACGTTCCCGGGCCTTGTACACACCGCCCGTCAAGTCATGAAAGTCGGTAACACCCGAAGCCGGTGGCCTAACCCCTTGTGGGAGGGAGCTGTCGAAGGTGGGACTGGTGATTAGGACTAAGTCGTAACAAGGTAGCCGTACCGGAAGGTGCGGCTGGATCACCTCCTTTCTAAGGAGCACTCGACAGCACTGCTGTCGCAGAATGACTCGACCAACGACAAACGTTCGTTGCGAGTCGCTCATGGGTGGAACATATAACAAGCAAGCTTGTTTGCTCGCCTGCGCTAGTACGCATGGTCTTCTTCGTGGAGATGATGTTGGAACGTGGGGGTGTGTGAGCGGGGTTGCGGCAGGTGCATACTATTGGGTCCTGGAAGACCAGCCGATTCGCCTCCTTTTGGGGGTGGGTGGACTGGGTTTCTTCTGGCCCGCGGTCATGGAACGTGTTGTCCATGATGGTGGGATCGGCCGTACGTTGAGAACTACACAGTGGACGCGAGCATCTAGCCAACGTCAAATCATGATTCTGTTTCCTTTGTGGGGCGGGTTGTGGGTTGGGGTTGGTTGATACTTTAATTTCATTGGTCGCACACCGGCCATGGG
>NZ_ATXU01000009.1 GCF_000421845.1 Leucobacter chironomi DSM 19883 | reverse complement strand
CCACCCTCACTCAGATACAACCCACGGATCGCACCATTAATCACCGACGCACCCGTCCGATTCGACCAATACGCCGTACCCCGCTCAAACTCCTGTTTGACCCCGGCTGCGATGCCCTGCTCGCCGGTTAGCGGGTACCCGAGATATCCACCCGGACCGCCCTCGGAGTTGTAGAGCGGCAGGATCGCGCCCATGACTGGCTGCGCACCGGTGCGCTGAGACCAAAAGATCACGCCTCGATCGAACGACTGATACATACCTCCGGGGGCACTGCGTTCCAGATCGGTCGGGTAGCCGAGCGTACCCCAGGGGCCGAGTCGCTTCACCGCGTCGGTCTGCTTGTAAGCCTGTCGGATACCACCGGTCACGACGCGCACACCCAGCCAGGAGTTGTAATACATCGTGGCGTTCCCGAACTCCTGAGTTACCACGGAGTAGCCGTGATCGACCGGCGGAGCGAGCGGCGCACCGTACTGGCCTGCGGTGCCGCCACTGGCGATCCACGGTTCCGCAAAAGGTGGGTACACCGAGCGCACACTGCCGAACCAGCTCGTGTAGAAGTTGTAGAAGTTGCGATTGCCGTAGCTCGAGCAGGCGTCTCCGGTTCCCCAACCGGCGTTGAGCGCGGCCTGGTTGGGGCGGTAGGGAGTGTAGATGTAAAGCGCTGCTGTGGCCCAGTTGGCGATCCACACATCCGAAGCACCGCAGCCGGCGTTCGGGTGCCACTGGATGCGATTCGACTGGAACGGCTTGTAGTTGTAGCTGTTCGGGAACGCCTTGTAGACCTTCAGCTGCCAGGCACCCCGATACATCTGCGCCGGGAATCCCCCCGCGCCGCTGTTGCAGTTGGGCGAGTTGTTCGGCCCGGAGTCGGGGCAATCGTAGCCCATCGCGAAATCGTACTGGCGCACGGTCGGCCAGGTGTCGGTGACAAGGCTCTGCTCCTTCTCGAGCATCACGAGCAGCACCTTCGGGCTGATGCCGCACGCCGCCCCGACGCGCGCGATGTAGCTCGCCGAACTCTCGTTCACGGAGCCCGCCATGGCACTGCAGTAGGCGTTGGCGGGTCGTGCGGCAGTCGTCCAGTACGAGCCGCCGAGGCAGGCACCGGAGATCAGGGTGTTGCCCCAGGGCGTGTAGGCGCCTCGGCCAGGATCGCCGATCGTGCAGCGCGGAACGCGCTGGTTGAGGAAGGTTTGGATCTGAGCAGCGTTCCAGGCAGTGCCATCGTAGAACAGCGCGTCGTCAATGATGTTGCCGGCGTCGAACCCGGCCGATGGGTTCGCGTAAGCCGGCGCGTCCGTGATGCTGGGCACGAGCAGCGCCATCACCGCGGCGCCGGTCGCGCACATCGCGATCGCCGCGGCTCGCACACCGCGCCACTTGATCCTGGCTCGCACCGGCACTCCTCGTCGCAGAGACTCTAAAGCCTCAAGTAGTTACTGAACGTTTCGCCTCAGCCTAATCGCGACCGGAGCGTCTCGCCAACGACCGCCGGGCCGCACAACCCCGTCACCCATCCGGGTCTGCCAGAATGGAGACCATGAATCCTGCCCCCTCAGGCGATCTGCGCACGCTCAACGACGATGCGTGGGTCGTCATTCCTCTCTTCAACGAGGCGCAGGTCATCGGCGACGTCATCCGCGGCCTCACCCCGATCTTCTCGAACGTGGTCTGCATCGATGACGGTTCCCGCGACGGCTCCGGTCGCATCGCCGAAGCGGCGGGCGCGCGGCTGGTGACGCACCCCATCAACCTGGGCCAAGGGGCGGCGCTGCAGACCGGCTTCGAGTACGCGCTTGAACGCGGCGCGCGCTTTGTCGTGACATTCGACGCGGACGGCCAGCACCGCGTCGAAGACGCAGCGACCATGCTCGAACGCGCACGAACCGAGAATCTCGCGATCGTATTCGGATCCCGGTTCCTCGATGACCGCACCAAGCCGGGTCTCCTCAAGAAGATCGTGCTGAAGACCGCGGTGTGGGTCACCAATCTCACCACGCGCACACGACTCACGGACGCGCACAACGGTCTGCGCGTGATCCGCGACGACGCCCTGGCGCGCATCAAGCTGCGTCAGGATCGCATGGCGCACGGCACCGAGATCGTGGTGCAGCTCGGTCGCACAGGCCTGCCCTACGCCGAGCAGCCAGTCGAGGTCATCTACAGCGACTATTCGAAAGCCAAGGGCCAGTCGCTCCTCAATTCGGTCAACATCCTCATCGACCTGATCATTCGTTAGGAGAAGACGATGTCGATCTTCCAGTTCCTCCTCATCGCGGCGATCGTGGTCGCCGCCGCGCTCGCGGTCAAGTTCCTGCCCGGGGAACGCTCTCTCGCGCTCAAGCGGATCTTCGCGATCCTGTTCGTACTCGTCGCGGCCTTCGCGATCCTGTTCCCGAGCGCGCTCACGATCGTCGCGAACTTCTTCGGGATCGGCCGCGGCACTGACTTGCTGCTCTACGTCTTCATCATCATGATGCTGCTCTTCGCCGTCGCGACGGTGCGCGCGAAGGCTCGCAGCGATGCAAGAGTCACCGAGCTTGCGCGCGCGGTAGCACTCATCGAGGCACGTCGAGATGACCAGTTGAACGACCGCCGGGACATCACCGGGCCCACGGCATGATCGCCTGGCTCGCCGCAGTTCCCGTGCTGCTTGTGGCCGTGGGGATCACAGTGCTGCCGGGTCTGCTGCTCGCGTGGTCGTTGGGCTTGCGAGGCCTGACCCTCGTTGCAGGAGCAATCGCAGCATCCTTCGTGGTCATCGCGCTGAGCACGCTGGTGTTGCCGCTGTTCGGCCTATCATGGGGACCGTTGCCCGTACTCGTCGTGGGCGTTGTGCTCGGTGCCATTCCGCTCCCGTTGCGCCGTTTTCTCTCTCCACGGCAGCGGCCTCCGAGAGCGATGCAGCTCAGATCCGCTGCAGCAATCTGCGGCGGAGTCGGCCTCGCGGCAATCCTCATCGGGGGTTTCCTCGCCACTGCAATCGACGACCCCAGCCATATCTCACAGAGTTTTGACGCGGTGTTCCACCTCAACGCTGCTGCGCACATCCTCCTGAGCGGCAGCGCTTCGCCCTTGGACTTTAACGTCTCTGCGGCGGGCGCAGCGGGAAGCTTCTACCCCACGGTCTGGCACGCCACCGTCGCCCTGGTCGCGCAGCTCTCGGGAGCGTCGGTGCCCGTCGCGACGAACATCTTCGCCATCGTCGTCGCTGCATGGATCTGGCCGGTCACGATAGTGTTCTTCGCGCGCCCGTTCCTCGGGCGGCGTCCGGCGCATCTCCTTCTCGCCGCGGTCGTTGCGGCAGCGTTCAACGCCTTCCCCTACCTGCTCATGACTTGGGGAGTGCTGTACCCGAACTTGCTGTCGACTGCGCTCGTGCCGGCAGCGCTCGGGTTTCTGCATCTCGCGCTCAGACCAGCAACGCCCGGCAACAGCGCTCCTACCGCCTCGCTCTGGATCGCGGCTGCGGGAGCCACCGGGGCGGCAACGCTCTCCCACCCGAACGCGCTCCCCGCACTCGCGATACTCGCCGCGCCCCTTCTCGCCGCCACAGCGTTCCGCGTCTTCCGAAGCGACCTCAGCTCGGCTGCGAAGCTCGTGCGACTCATTCCACTCGGCATCGGCATCGCCGCGCCTATCGTCCTCTGGCGCTACCTCCAGACCTCTGAGGCCCGCGCCTACGACGACATCTCGTTCATCCGCGCGCTTGAGCTCGCGCTCACAAACGGTCCCTTCGTGGGGGGACGCGCCTGGTTTGTCACCGTCCTGGTCCTCGCCGGCGCACTCGCGCTCCTCCTGCGTCGCTCCCACCGCTGGCTCCTCGGCTCCTACGCGATCGCGGTTGCGCTCTTCATCGTGGCTATCGGTTTCACCGGCCCCGTGCGCGACTTCATCACAGGCCCCTGGTATAGCGATGCTGCGCGACTCGCCGCGCTCATCCCCATAGTCGCGGTACCACTCGCCGCGGTAACCGCTGCGTGGCTCTACGATTCCGCTGTCGACGGTATGGGCCGCTTCGCACCGCAGCTTCGTCAGCGCACCCAGCGGCTCCTGCCTGCACTGGGAGGCGCTGTCGTGGTGGTGTTGGTGGCCGCAGGCGGCGCAAGTCCAGCACTTGCCGCGCAAAAGGGATGGTTGTCGGACCTGCACGCGGTGCCCGAGGCTGGCGCGCTCCTCTCGACCGACGAGACTGTGCTCCTCGAACGCCTCGACAAGATCGTGCCTGAGGGCGACATCGTCGCCGGCGACCCTTGGTCCGGCGCGGGCCTGGTACTCGCGCTCAGCGGCCGGCCCACGGTATTCGGACACCTGCAAGGCAACTACTCAGAGAACGCCAATATCCTTCGTGCGCGCTTTGCAGATCTTCCCAAGCCGGAGGCGTGCACCCTCCTCACCGACCTCAATGTCGACTTCATGCTCGACTTCGGTGACCAGCTCTACGCCGGGGGCACCGACGAGTTGCGAGCTCCGTTCATCGGGCTGCGCGACCTGTCCCGGTCACCAGCGCTCACCCCTGTGGACCAGGAGGGAACGGCTGTCCTGTACCGCGTGGATTGCGGTGCCTAGCGCCTCCTGTCCACCGGCCGGAAGAGGAAGCCGGGCTGCGCACGCCATACAATATTGTCTGCGGACGAGCGGCAGGCAATCCACCTGCGCTGTGTCACCCCACTATCTGCAAGGAGTGTCTGTGACGATCACGAGCGAACTGATCGGGCTTTGCCCGACTGCACGAGTCCACAGCAGCCCGACTCGCCGACGACGGCCGCTCGCCGGCTCCTCGGAGCGCTTCGAACGCGGGTGCCTCCGATGACCGATCCTCGCATCAGCCCGCTCGCATTCATCGGCGACGGCGTTGTGCTGGGCGCAAACGTCTCAATCGGCCCTGGCGCGGTCATCCTCGGCCCTGCGTTCATTGGCGACGACGTCTGGATCGGCCCGGGCGCCCAGATCGGTGCCCCTCCCGAGATGTCGAATCTCCGGCAGAACACCGCATGGAGCGGCGATCTCGAGCATTCCGGGGTTCGGATCGGCGCGAGGACGGTGATCCGCGAGAACGCGGTGCTCCATCAGGGCAGCTACCGCGAGACGACGATTGGCGAGGGGTGCTGGATCCTTGCCCGGGCGTACGTTGCGCATGACGTACTCATCGGCGACGGTACAACGATCTCGGCGGGAGTGAGTATTGGCGGGCACTGCATCATCGGCCCGCGCGTGAACATCGGGATGAATGCGTGCATCCACCAGCGCAGGATCATCGGCGCCGGCGCAATGATCGGGATGGGGACTCCGATCGCCAGGGACGTCCCCCCGTACGCGAAGGCCTTCGGGTCGCCCGCGCGACTCCGCTCGGTAAACACTGTCGGCATGGAGCGGTTCGGTGTCCCGGCTGCGGAGGCCGCGCTGCTCGCCGCTCGCTATTCCGCCGGTGACCTCCTACTCGAGGAGCCGCTCGACCTCCATGCGGATTCGCCACTGGTCACCGATCTCGATGCGTGGCGCGCTGCGCAGGACAGGATGCCGCTGCACGCAGCGCTCGATGGCCGGCGCTGAGTCGCGGCGAAAGCCGCCCTGCCGACGCGACGATTAGGCTGGAGACGCTATGAACGTTTCGCTCCACTCCCCGCTCTTCACCCACGCGGAAGACGTCGCTGCTGCCCTCGAGACGCTCGAGCTCACTGAGCTCCAAGCCGCGCAACTCAACGCAGCGGCGAACTACCATTCGCTCCGCAACCCGGGTGCCCGGCTCGAACTCCGCGTTGGTATCGGCGGAATCACCGAGGTGCCGGCGCTCACCGACGCCGGCACCATCGACGGAAGCGCGCTCGACGGCGCAGTCGCCTGCGTCATCGAACTCCGCAGCCGAGCTATCGGCTCGATCGCCTCAGTCCCGCCGGAACGCGCGATCGTCCGCTGGGTCCGCCTCGGGCACGCGGATGCAACGCCGGCGACGACCGAGTCGCCCGCTCCGGTGTCCCTCCCACGCACGGTGTACCGGGAACTCGAGCGCCGCGCCCCCGTGGTGCTCGATACCGTACGCGAGACGATCATGCGCAGGCGTGAACGTGCGATCTCGGGGCGTCTTCCGCGCCACCCCGAGGACGCCTCGGCCGAACGCAGTCTCCCGGTGATCGACGCCTGGCAGCATGTCCCAGAAGCACCGCCCGCGGGCGCCCCGCAGGCCGTGCTCTTCGGCCTCCACTGGTTGCAGACCGGCGGCGCCGAACGCTGGGCGGTGGAGAGCATCCAACTCGCGAAGGATGCCGGGCTGCTGCCCGTCGTAGTCACCGACCAGAACTCGGTGCACCCCTGGCTCACGCGCCCCGAGCTCGAGGGCTGCATCGTCATCGCGCAGAGCTTTCGCGAGCACCTTCACGAGTTCGACATCGCGCTCACCCACGCGATCCTCGAGAACTTCGATCTGTCGGGCGTCATGCTGCACCACTGCCAGTGGCTCTACCTCAGCCTGCCGTGGATCAAGCGACACCGCCCCGGGCTGCCCGTCGTCGACTCGCTGCACATCGTCGAGTACCTCGGCGGCGGCTACCCCGGCATCTCGGCGCAGTACGACGCCTTCATCGACACCCACCACGCGATCTCCCCCGAGCTGGTGCGCTGGCTGACCGAGGTGCAGGGCATCGACCCGGGCAAGGTCGACCTCGCCCCGCTCACCGCGCTCACCGTCGGCGAGACCACCGGGTTCAGGACCCGCGACCCCCGCGACCCCTTCACAGTCTCCTTCGTGGGCCGCCTCTCGCGGCAGAAGCGCCCCGACGTCTTCCTGATGCTCGTGCACCGCCTGCGGAAGTCGCGGCTCCCTTTCCACGCCATCATGCACGGCGACGGCGAGATGCGCGACATCGTGAACGGCCTGATCGACCAGTTCGGCCTGCGCGGAATCATCGAGCAGCGCTACGAGGACACCCCTGTCGCGGCGACGCTCGCCGAGACCGATCTACTCGTCGTCACCTCGATCAACGAGGGCCTCACCCTCACCACCTTCGAGGCCGTCGCCGCCGGGGTGCCGGTGCTGTCGGCCGACGTGGGCTCCCAGCGCACGATCGTGCAGGGCGAGATGCTCGCACCCCGCCCGGCGCGGCCGTTCATCGGGGCGGCCGCCTCGGTGATCTCGAAGCTCGCCGCGAGCGAGCAGCTGCGCGAGCTGCGGTGGACCGAGCAGCGCGAGCGCGTCGCCGAATTCGGCGAACTGCAGAGCGCACACGAATGGATGAAGGAGACCTTCGCACAATGGCACGCGTAGCCGCAGTCGTCGTCACGTTCAATCGACTCGACAAGCTGAAGACCGTGATCGCCTCGATCGAGGCGCAGACGCACGCTCCCTCGTCGCTCGTGATCGTCGACAACGCCTCGACCGACGGCACCGGCGAGTACCTCGCCGCGCTCGAGTCGAGCCTGGACCTCGAGATCGTCTCGCTGCCGACCAACTCCGGAGGGGCCGGCGGCTTCTCGGCGGGTATGCGGCGCGGCTACGAACTCGGCGCCGACTTCGTGTGGATCATGGACGACGACGGGTACCCCGAGCCCGACGCCCTCGAGAAGCTGATCGCCGGATTCGACTCGGCCGCCGCCGAGCTCGGCGAGGAGATGCCCTTCGCCTGCTCCGTGGTGAAGTACATCGACGGCACCATCTGCGAGATGAACAACCCCGTGCCCACCTGGGACTGGGGCCGGCTGCTCGCCATCGGCCAGAACTCCGTGATGGTGACGAGCTGCTCGTTCGTGTCGGTGCTCGTGCCGCGCTGGGCGCTCGAACGCTACGGCCTGCCCTACAAGGAGTACTTCATCTGGTTCGACGACGCCGAGTACACGCTGCGGCTCTCGAAGGCGTGCCCGGGCGTGCAGGTGCTCGACAGCGTCACCGTGCATGACATGGGCGAGAACCAGGGCGTGAACTTCGGCATGATCGACGACAAGAACGCCTGGAAGTTCGCCTACGGCATCCGCAACCAGGCCTCGTATCGCCGCCACCACCAGTCACTGCCGCACTTCCTCATGTTCGCGACGCAGGTCGTCGTCGGCATGCGCCGCGGGCGGGTGAAGCGCCGGCTGCAGAAGCAGATGATCGCGAAGCTCTGGGAGGGATTCCGCTTCAACCCGCAGATCGATCGGGTCGTCTAAGACTCCCGCGGAGTCCTCCGGTCGGGCGGGAAAGTCGGCACAGACCGAGCCCGCGCATAGTGCTCGCACAGAGCGGGATCGCGGCCCTCAGCGTACACTTGAGCAACGATGTCTCCCACTATGGCCCCTCCGACAGGGGCGACCGCACCCATCGATGCGAAGCCTCCGCAGCGCGCCGCAGCCGCGGCACCACGCTACCGGAAGGACATCGACGGCCTGCGCGCGGTCGCCGTGCTGCTCGTGGTGGTCTACCACGTCTGGCTCGACCGCGTCTCGGGCGGGGTCGACGCGTTCCTCATGATCTCGGCGTTCTTCCTCACCGGCTCATTCGTGCGTCGCCTCGAAGCCGGCAAACCGCTCGCGATCGTCAGCCAGTGGATCCGCACCTTCAAGCGGCTGCTGCCCGCCGCCGCAGTCGTGATCGCCGCGACCGTCATCGCCGCAACATTCATCATGCCGGCATCGGGGCATCCCGATCTCTGGCGCCACGCCTGGGCGTCCCTCTTCTACTACGAGAACTGGGCCCTCGCCGCCGAGTCGGTGGACTACTACGCCGACACCTCGCTCGCGAGCCCGCTGCAGCACTTCTGGTCGCTCTCCGTGCAGGGCCAGGTGTTCCTGCTCTGGCCGCTGCTCTTCGCCGTCATCGCCTTCCTGCGGTGGGCGCTCGGCCGCCGCAGCGTGCGCGCGGTCGCCCTCGTGTGCTTCGCTGCGGTGTTCACCGCCTCGCTCGCCTACTCCATCGTGACCACGCAGGAGCACCAGGAGAGCGCCTACTTCAACACCGGCGCCCGCGTCTGGGAGTTCGCCGCCGGCTCGATCCTCGCGATCGTGCTGCCCTGGATCCGCCTGCCCCGCCTGCTCGGCGCGATCATCGGCTGGCTCGGACTCGCGGCGCTGCTGGCGTGCGGCATGGTGCTCGACGTGCAGGGCGGCTTCCCCGGCTACCTGGCACTGTGGCCGGTGCTCGCAGTCGCTGCCATCATCCTCGCCGGCTCGCCCGAGGAGAAGGGCTTCGGCCCCGCGATCCTGCTCGAGACGAAACCCGTCCTGGCGCTCGGACGCGACGCCTATGCGCTCTATCTGGTGCACTGGCCGATTCTCGTCCTCACCCTCATCGCACGCCGCGGCGAACCCCTCGGCTTCTTCGAGGGCCTCGCGCTGATCCTCGTCTCGATGGTGCTCGCGCGCCTGCTCACCTGGCTCGTCGACGCCCGCGTGCGCCGATTGGCGTGGGCGAACAGCAACAACTTCCGCGGGGCGCTCGTCATCCTCCTCTCCATCCTGCTAGTCGCCGTGCCAGTGATCTCGTTCCAGGCCTCCTCCGCGGCGCAGGTCGCCGAGCTCACCGCGGATGAGGACGGTGGACCGGATCTGAGCAAAACCAACCCCGGCGCGCTTGTCTTGCAACGGGGCTGGAACGGGGAGATCGATCCCGACGCGCCCCGCCGTCCCCTCCCCCAGGAGATCGAGACGCAGTGGGGAGGCCTCCCCGAGTCCTGCGACGATGGCGAACTGCCCCCACTGCCCGAGGGGTTGCCGCTGTGCTGGCAGAACTCGATGCACTCGCCCTCGCGCACCATCGTCCTCTTCGGCAATTCCCACATGCAGCAGTGGCTGCCGCCCATCGCAAGGATCGCCGAGCAGGAGCGCTGGCACCTCGTCTTCCTGGGCTATGCCGCCTGCGCCTTCGGCCTGAGGGACGTCGTCGAAGGCGAGGATGCCGACATCTTCCACAGCCCCGAGTGCCGGCAGTGGAACGAATCCGTCCTCACCTTCGTCGAGGAGGTCCAGCCCGACGTCGTCATGACGATCGGCGCCGCGACCGTCCCGACCGATGAGGACGCAGACGAGAACCAAGGCGCCCTCGAACACGTGCTGGAGGGTGCGGAGACGTCGATCGAGCGACTGCAGGAGATGGACATCCCGATCATCCTCATCCGGGACAACCCTCGCTTCACCTTCGACAACTTCGTCTGCGTGGAGCAGGCCGAGGCTCCCGAGGACTGCGACGTTGCGCGGAGCCGGGCCCTCGCCCCCGAGAACCCCGCGAACGCGCTGCTCCGGGCGGGCGTGAGCCTCGTAGACGTGAACGACTTCATCTGCCCCGGGGACACGTGCCCCGCGGTGATCGGCAACGTCAATGTCTACATCGACGACAACCACCTGAGCATCTTCTACACCAAGTCGCTCGCTCCGATGCTCGCGGAGCAGCTGGTCCCCCTCGTCAAGAGTTCCGGGGACCGACGCCCCTCGCTCGAGTTCGACTGAGAGGCCTCCGCACCCCGTCAGTCCGCGGCGCGATCCCCGGGAAGCCCGCGGCCGATGAGACCGCGGAAGAGCACGCGCTTCACGCCGGCCGGCATCAGACGGTAGACGCCCTTCATCACCACGTTGCGCAGGTACTGCCCGCGCGTCACGAATCCCATGCGCAGCAGCTCGCGCTGCAGGCGCCACTCGGTGCGCGCCTCGGTCCAGCCGCCGCGGCGCGCGAAGGCGCCAGCGCCGACCCGGTAGGCGAGCAGCGGCTCGGCGATGTTCTCGACGCGGGCGCCGCTGTCGATGAGGCGGATCCCCAGCCAGTAGTCCTCCATCTTGCCGAAGGGCTGGTAGCGGCCGACCCGGTCGAGTGCCGCCAGACGGTACATCATGGTCGGGTGGTTGAAGGGGTTGTGGGTGCGGGCGTGGTCGCGGATGCGCTGCGCTCCGACCGGCGGGGTACGACCCGAGACGGGCTGCCCGGGATCGTGCTCGAACTCGACCATCCCGGTGCCGACCAGGTCGAAGCCCTGCTGCAGCAGGGCCCACTGGCGCTCGAATCGTTCGGGCAGCGACACGTCGTCGGCGTCCATACGAGCCGCGACCGGCTGCGTGCACGCATCGAGGCCGGCGTTGAGCGCCGCTGTGAGCCCGCGATTCTCGGGTAGCCGCACCACCCGGACCGGCACCGGGCTGTCGGCCTCGATCCGCCTGATCTCCCGCGCAAGCGGGTCGGGCACGGGGCCGTCCTGCACGATGACGGCCTCCGCCGGCCGCAGGCGCTGCCCGTCGACGGAGCTCTCGAAGGCGAGGCGCAGGAAGCTCGGATCATCGCCCGCGTACACGGGGAGCAGCAGGGAGAACGGCGCCTGCGGTGCGGGAGCGCTCATGCGGCCGCGCGATCCAGCTTCGAGAGCCGCTCGACCTCGATCATCACGTCGACGGGGACTCCCGTGTCGCGCAGCACCTCGCGCGTCGTGCGCGGTGCGCGCAGCCAGCCGTCGCGCCAGCCGCGGCGCAGGCAGTCGCGCAGCTGGGCCCGGTCGGAGGAGGCGCGGAAGGTGCGGAACCAGCGCCGCGCCGTCGCCGCCGAGTACAGCAGCTTCTCCCACCCGTAGAGCGCCCGCGACAGCCGGAAGACCCACAGCTTGTTGCGCACCTCGTAGTAGAAGCGCGGGCCGGGATCGGCATCGCTCGACCCGCGCTTCGCCGTCTTGTGGGTGACGACGGAGCCCGGCACGTAGAGGCCGCGGGCGCCGCGCAGCAGTCGGGCGGAGTACTCGAAGTCGTCGTTCCACAGGAAGTAGTCGGCGATGGGCAGCCCCTGCGCTCGCACCCGCGGGGCGCGCAGGAAGGCCGAGACGAACGAGATCGAGCGGATCTCCATACCGCCGGCCTCGGCGGCGCGCGCCCGCTCGTCGTCGGACGCGCGGATCTTGGGCTTCGGCGTGTTCATGGGGTGATCGTCACCGTCGGTCCAGACGACACGGGACCCCATCACGGCGAGGTCATCCTGCCCCGTCGCGCAGTAGCGCTCGTGCGCGGCGAGCGCCCCGGACAGGGCATCGGGGCCGGGCACGGTGTCGTCGTCCATCACCCAGACCCAGTCGACGTCCTCCTCGGCGATGGCCGCCGCGATGCCCGTGGCGAAGCCCCCGGCGCCCCCGGTGTTCTCGGTGAGGGGGATGAGCCGGGCGCGCTCCCCCCACTGCTCGAGCACTTCGGCGGCAACCTCGGCCGATCCGTCGTCGGAGGCGTTGTCGACCACCACCAGGCGGTCGACGGGTCGACTCTGGGCCGCCAGCGCTTCGAGGGACTCCCGCAGCAGCTCGCGTCGGTTGTAGGCGACCAGCACGGCCGTGACGTGCATGCGCACTCTCCTTCAGGGGTATCGAACCCGCCCAGTCTACTTCGTGCCACCGACCGGCACTCCGCGACGGCCTCAGGGGGTGCGTTCGCTCCACAGTTCGCGGTAGAAGCCTGCGGCACGCGACTGCACCACGGCACTGTACTCGCCGGCGTCGAGATCGAGGATCGTGCCCTCGGGCACGTCGCGGGCCCCGACGAGCGCCGAGACCCCGGCACCGGCCCGATGATCCTCGAGCTCGATGCCCGCGAGCTCGAGCAGCGTGGGGTACATGCTCAGCTGGTCGAGTCGGCCGCGCTCGAAGCGCGCGCCATCGGGAGACCACACCCGGGTGAACAGGGAGCGGTCTTCGCGGGCCCCCAGCTCGTTCCAGAAGCTGCTGCCCTCGGCCACCTGCTTGCGGTGATCCCCCATCAGCACCACGCTCGTGTCTTCGAGGATCCCCAGCTCGCCGAGCGCGTCGACGAAACCGGCGACCTGCTCCATCGAGCAGAAGGTGATCGAGGTGAGCGGAGCCTCGGTGTCCTGCACGCAGGAGTCGTAGAGGTACGGGTACTCGTGGGTGTCGAGGGTGAGCATGGTGAGGTTGAACGGCTGCTGCTGCTCGTGCAGGCGCACCACCTGCTCCCGCGCCAGTTCGAACAGGCGCCGGTCCGACAGCCCCCAGTCTTCGCGGATCTCGGTCTCGCCCGCTGCGCGCCACTCCTGAAGATCGTGGATCTCGTCGTAGCCGTGCGTGCTGAGGAAGCTGCCCTTACCAGCGAAGTTCGCGTCGGCTCCGCCCATGAAGACGTTCCGGTATCCCTCCCGCGCCAGCACATCGCCGAGACAGGTCGCACCGGGCAGGTAGCTCGTGATCTCGTAACCCTCGGAGCCGAGTTTGTTGAGGTCGAAATTGTCGTTGAAGGTGTTGTCCGTGCGCAGCGGGATGCCGCACTGGGTGCCCACGATCCCCGCCATCGTCCAGCCGCCGCCGTCGTAGGTGTGCAGGCTCGGAATCGATTCCCAGCCCTCAGTGGCCCGCTCCACGGGCTCCAGCATGTTCTTCTCGAAGAGCTCGTCGTCGGCCATCGCGTTCTCCACCGACTCCAGGTAGATGACGATGAGATTGCGGTGCTCGGTCTGGCTGGCGCCGTCCGCGCGCATGCCCGGGCCGCCCACGGCGTTCGCGCTGACGCCGTGACGGGGCACCACGTAGTAGTCGGCGATGGTGGCCTCGCCCGCGGCTTCGCGGGCGTAGGACTGCACGTAGGCTCCGACACCGATGGTCGAGCCGAACGCGACGGCACCGCTGATGGGCACCGCGACCGCCACGACGGCCGCGATCCCGCGCAGCGCCCGGCTGCGGCGGGCGCGCAGACCGCCGCTGCGGCGCAGCACGCGACGAGACCGCTCCGTGAGGAGCGCGAGCACGAGCACCACCCCGGTGGGGATGAGCAGGATCGAGACCACCGCGCTCGTGACCACCTCGTCGCCGCCGGCGCCCTCTCCGCCCGGGAGGTTCATGAGCAGCTGGTCGACGGAGATCGCTCCGAAGGTGCGCTGCACCCACAGCGCGGCGCCGAGGAGCACGGCGCCGATCAGTATGAGCAGCCAGAAGCCCGTGACGGCGGCGCCTCGCAGGAGGCGCGAGCGTCGGGTCGCCACCCGGGCCTCACCGCTTCGAGTCTCGGCCGCCGACCACCCGGCTTCACGCTCTTCTCTCGTCACAGTGGCACGAGTCTACGTCCCGTTTACGAGAGTTCACTTGGAGTTCACTCCTCGGATGCGGCGGGCGGCTCGGGCGCCCGCCGGCCGCGCCCCTCCCCGGAGCGCGTGGAATGATGGTCGTGAGAGGCGGGGCACCGCGCCGCCCGAGCGGTTTGGAGCGCCGATGCGACTACTGGATTCCGCGCTGCCGATCGTGGCCGCGCCCATGGCCGGCGGCCCGACGACCGTTGCGCTGGCCGCGGCGGTCGGGGCTGCGGGAGCGTACCCGTTCCTCGCCGGCGGCTACGCGTCCCCTGAGGCGCTCGCAGCCCAGATCGAGCAGCTGCGCCCACGGGTGCACGGCTTCGGCGTGAACCTGTTCGTGCCGTCGCGCATCGCCCCCGATCAGGCGTCCTTGGCCGCCTATGCCGATGAGCTGCGCGGCGAGGCCGAGGCCCACGGCGTGCAGTTGGATCCCGTGCCCGTGACCGACGACGACCACTGGGGCCAGAAGCTGCGCCTGCTGATCGAACGCCCGGTGCCGACGGTGTCGCTCACGTTCGGGCTGCCCGACGCCGGTGACATCGCCATGCTGCGGCGGGCCGGCACGCGAGTGCTCGCGAGCGTGACCTCCGCCGACGAGGCCCGGCTCGCATGCGCCGCAGGTGTCGACGGGCTGATCGTGCAGGGCCCCGATGCCGGCGGTCACAGCGCCGTCTTCGACCCCTCGCGGATCCCGGAGCCGACCGGCACCGCGTCCCTCGTGCGCCGCGCGATCCGCGCGAGCGGGCTTCCCGTGATCGCCGCCGGAGGCGTCGACGGCCCGGAGGCCGTGAGTCGCCTCCTCGCCGCGGGAGCCGAAGCCGTGGCGGTGGGCACCCTGCTGCTGCGCACGGACGAGGCGGGCACATCGCCGACCCACCGCGCAGCGCTCGCCGACCCAGCCTTCGAGGAGAGCGTCATCACGCGGGCCTTCACCGGCCGCCCCGCCCGCGCGCTGCGCAACGGCTTCATCGACCGTCACGGGAGCACCGCGCCGAACGCCTACCCCGCCGTGCACCACCTCACCCGCGAGCTGAGAGCCGCGGCCGCCCGTTCCGGCGACGCTGACCGCCTGCACCTGTGGGCGGGAACCGGCTACCGCAGCGCGAGCGAAGGCCCTGCCGCCGAGGTCGTGCATCGGCTCGCCGCGGGCGTCTGAGGCCGGGCGGGTCGGGGTCACCGCCCGCTCGTCGGCTACTCCGCGGTCTCCTGCGGCGACGCCGCCGCCACGCCCTCGGCGACGAGCTGATGGATGATGCTGTAGTCGGGCAGGTCGGGATCGACGGCCGGCGGCACCAGCTCCACATTGACCGGAGCATGCTCGCGCGCCTTCGAGGCGAGGTCGACGAAGCGGCCCAGCATCGACTCCGGGATGTCGGTCTCGACGAGCTGCGTTCCCGCCGCCGCGACCTCTTGGAAGCGCAGCAGCACGTTCCCCGGGTTCATCTGCGCGAGGATCGCGGCCTGCAGTTCGCGCTGGCGCGCCATGCGATCGTAGTCGCCGTTCGCGGAGCCGTAGCGGGAGCGCGCGTACCACTGCGCCTGATAGCCGTCGAGGCGCTGCTCGCCAGGCTCGATCCAGCCGTCGACGTTCACGAGCTCGCCCGTGTACTCGTCGATCTGGCCGCCGATCGGCAGCGGCTCCTGCACGTTCATCGTGACCCCGCCGAGGGCGTCGATCATGTGCGAGAACCCGTCCATATTGACCAGCACGTAGAACTGCACCTGCAGGCCGGTGATGCCGGTCACCGCATCCTTCGTGGCCTCGATGCCCGGCGACGAGCCCTTCGACACGGCGTCCGCGTACATGCCCTCGTACGAGGGCGAGCCCGAATCCTCGAGCTCCGTGATGAGCGAGTTCAGGTTGCCGGTGGTGAAGCAGTAGTACCCGCCGCCCTCGACGACCGCGTAGTCGTTCACCTCATCGCAGTAGCCGTAGGGGTACACCGCCGAGAGCGGCGACTCCTCCGGGAACGGTGCGAGCTTGAGCTCGCGCGGCAGGCCGATGATCACGGACTGCCCCGTCTCGGCGTCGACGCTGACAAGCGAGATGCTGTCGGGGCGCAGGCCCTCGCGATCCGCACCCGCGTCGGCCCCGAGCAGCAGAATGTTGTAGCGGCCGTCGATCGGCTCGACCGCGGGAGCCCCCTGGAAGAGATCGCCCAACAGGCTGCGCCCCGCCCCCACCGCCGTGCCCGCCCATGCGGCGCCGGCGACCGGCAGGATCGTGAGCAGCACCGACAGGGCCGCCACCGGCGCCCGCCAGTTGCCCGGCACGCGCACGAGCCGGGTCAGCCGCAGCGTGTCGAGGCCGAGCACCAGCCACAGCACCGCGTACGCGAACAGCAGGATCTGCACGCCGAGCAGCACGAAGCCGTTGGTGAAGAACGACAGCGTCGCCACCCGCGCGAACAGCAGTCCGGCGAGCGCCGCGAGGCCGCCCGCGATGAGCAGGAACGTCGCAGTGAGACCGAGACGCCCCAGCCTGCGATTGCCCGCGAGCAGCTGCGCGCTGCCCGGCAGCAGGAACCCCAGCACGACCAGCCACCGGGCCCGCTTGCTCATGAGCGGGCCCTCCGCCATATCCGGGTGACGGAGCGGCCGTTCGAGGTCGAGGCTCATGCGCCGTAGCCGCCCGGGTTTGCGGACTGCCACGCCCACGCGTCGCGGCAGGCATCGGCAAGACTGCGGGTGGTGCTCCAGGCGAGCCGGTCGTTCGCACGACGGGGATCGGCCACCACCTCGGCGACGTCGCCCGGTCGCGGCGGCGCCACCTCGTAGGGCACGGGCCGCGCCGAGGCCTCCTCGAACGCGCGCACCACCTCGAGCACGCTCGACCCGACGCCCGAACCCAGGTTGTAGGTCTCGACGCCCGGCTCGATCCGCTCGAGGGCGGCGACGTGGCCTTCCGCGAGGTCCATCACGTGGATGTAGTCGCGCACACCGGTGCCGTCGGGCGTGGGGTAGCTGTCGCCGAACACGCTGAGACGCTCGCGCGTGCCCACGGCGACCTGCGCGATGAACGGCATGAGGTTGTTCGGGATCCCCGAGGGATCCTCGCCGATGCGCCCTGACGGGTGCGCGCCGACCGGGTTGAAGTAGCGCAGTAGCACAGCGCCCAGCTCGGGCCAGGCCCCGTGGGTGTCGCGGATGATCTGCTCGTTCATGAACTTCGACCAGCCGTACGGGTTGGTGAGGCCCACGCCCGCGCGGTGCGACTCGTCGATGGGCGCCACGTCGGGGTCGCCGTAGACCGTGGCCGAGGAGCTGAACACGAGCTTGTCGACGCCGCGCTCGCGCATGAGGTCGAGCAGCACGAGCGTCGAGTCGAGGTTCACCCGGTAGTAGCGGGTGGGCTGAGCCACCGACTCGCCGACGGCTTTGAGACCCGCGAAGTGGATGACGGCGTCGAAGTCGACGCCCTGCAGTGCGGCCCGGGCCGCGGCGCGATCGGCGAGATCCGCCTCGATGACGGGGATCTCGCGCCCGGTCAGCTCCTCCACCCGGCGCACGGCCTCGGAGCTGCTGTTCGAGAAGTCATCGAGCACGACGACGTCGTGCCCCCGCTCCACCAGCACGAGGGCGGTGTGGGAACCGATGTATCCGGCGCCGCCGGTCAGCAATACTCGCATGCCCATAAGAGTACTGGGGTGGAACCGGGAGAGCCGCCAGAACCCCGCCAAGGTCACATTTCTATTACGGCTACGTGTGACGTACAACTCTGCAGGACTCTCCAGGGGTTTTCCCCGGCGGCCCTCAAATACAATGTGACCCAGGTGCGCGCCGGATGGCTGCGGACCGGTGCTACTGAGGGGAGAACGCATGGCCATGCTCACCCTCATCGCCGAGCCGTTCCCCGACTGGGAGGCGCAGGTTCACGCCGCAGCGGCCCGCGATCTCGCGAAGGCCGTCGCCGCCACCGCCCCCCGCAGTTGCAGCGCCCGCTACCTCGTCGCGCGCGGCTCCGAGAAGCCCGCATTCGATTCGCCGGTGATCCGAGTGGAGCACCTGCCGATGCGGGCCGCCATGCTTCCCTACGTCTGGCAGAGCGGCACGACGGCGCGCCCGCTCGACGGCGAGTTCGTGCACGCGCTGACCCCTATGCTGCCGCTGCGCTCGCGCGGCGAGGACGACGGCTCGCAGACCTCCGTCACCATCCCGCACAGCCTCGCCTGGGAGGCGCCGGCACTGCTCGGCAGCGCCCAGGCCCGCCTCTTCCGCGCTTTCACCAGGCGCGCGGTGAAGCTCGCAGACGTGCTCCTCACCCCGACCCACGCCACCGCCCGCGTACTGCAGCGGCAGTACGGCGAGCACCTGCCCGTGCAGGTGCTCCCCCTCGCGCCGCCGTCCGAGTACCTCGCCGGCGACGACGACGCTGCGCGACGGGAGGCGCTGGCGCTGCCCGAGCGCTACGCCCTCACCACCGCGATGCCCGGCGAGTTCGGCCGTCTCGAATGGCTGTTCGACGCGCTGCGCACCGATCCGTCGCTCCCGGCCCTGGTCGTGCTCGACGGACTCGATCCGCGCGCGCCCGCGAAGGAGCACCGCGATGAGAACGGCGCGACCGAGATCGCGGTCCCCGACGAGCTGCGCGACCGTGTCGCCGTCGTGCGCCCCCGCGAGCTCGCCGACATCGGCGCGGTCCTCTCGGGCGCCTCGCTGCTGCTGCAGCCCCAGACCTACTCGGGCACGGGCTACACCGTGCTCGGCGCGCTCAGCGCCGGCGTACCCGTGCTGCACGCCGACCAGGACGCCACCGCCGAGCTGGTGCTCGACGCCGGCGTCGCCGCCGAGGCTTCCGGACCGTTCGCCGCCGAGTACAGCCGACTCTTCCGCGACGCCGAAGCACTCGCCCAGCTCTCCGTGCTCGCCTGCGACCGGGGCCGCAGCTACAGCTGGCGCAGCGCCGCCTGGCAGCTGTGGGAGACCCACGCCAACCTCTGAGACCCTCTCGGGGATCCGCGCACCGGACCGCGTCGGGTCGCACGGACCCGCGCGACGGGTTCAGAGCGCGTCGGCTGCCGCCGCCCCTCCGCGCGAGCGCGCGTAGAGCCACGCGATGAGCGCGGCCAGCGCTGTCGTCGAGACCACGAAACCCACGGTCGCCCACCAGCCGCCCGCTCCGAACGCGACGCCGCCGATCCATCCGAGCACGCTCGATCCCGCGTAGTAACCGAGATTGTAGAGCGCCGGTGCGAGGCTGCGGCCCTCCCCCGCCCGCCGGTCGATGAGGCCGCTCGCAACCGTGTGAGCGGCGAAGAAGGCGCCCGTGAAGAGCACCAGGCCGACGATCACCGCCGGGAGCGAGGCCGCCAGCGTCAGCGCGAGCCCGGCCACCATCGTGGCCGCGCAGCCGAGCAGCGTCAGCGTCGGCGGGATGCCCCCGGTCGCCCGCCACACCCAGCGCGACGACGCCGCCCCCGCGAGGTAGGCGAGGAAGATCCAGGAGGACTGCGCGAGCGACAGCCCGAACGGCTCGTGCTGCAGGCGGAATGCGAGATAGTTGTATGCCGCCACGAAGCCGCCCATCAGCAGGAAGGCTTGAGCCACGAGCACCATGACCCCCGGCGTGCGGAGGTTGGCGAGGGTGGCGGGCAGGATCGCCATGGCGTCGCGCGGAGGGACGGCGGTGGGCGGGATCCGCACGAGGAACACCGCCGTCGCAGCCGCGGCGAGCACCGCGACGGCGCCCATCCCCCAGCGCCAATCGCCCGGCTCGGCCGCGGTCGCCGCGACGATGCGGCCCGCGAGGCCGCCGAGCGTGGTGCCCGCGATGTAGGTGCCGACGGCCGTGCCGAGCACCCGCGGATGCACCATCTCCGCGATCGCGGTGACGGCGATCGCCACGAGCCCGGCGAGCAGCACGCCTTCGACGAGACGCGCCGCGACGAACCAGCCGAAGTGCGGGATGAACGGAGTGCCGAGCCCGACCACCATCGCCGACGCCATCGAGATCCGCATCGCCCGCACCCGGCCGATCCGATCCGAGAGCCGCGCCCAGGGCAGCACTCCGAGCGCGACGCCGATGGTCGCGGCGCCCACCGCCCACGACGACTGCCCCGCCGAGATCCCGAAGTCGCGGGCGAGATCCGGGAGTATGCCCTGCGGGGAATACATCTGCGCGAAGGTCGCGAGTCCCGCGCAGAACAGGGCGATCAGCGATCGTCGATAGCGCGGCGTGCCCGCCCGTGCCCGGGGCTCGCCGTCGTCGCCCTGCGGGCCGGGGCCCTCGCTCTCGCGACCCGCCACGATTCCGCGGCTACTCGGAGGCGATGCGGGCCTGCAGCGCCGCGTTCTTCGTCTCCACGACGTCGGTCAGCTGCTGCGCGTAGTCGGCGAGCCGCTGCGCGACCTCGGGGTCGCTCGCGCCGAGGATGCGCGCGGCGAGCAGGCCGGCGTTCTTCGCGCCGCCGATGCTCACCGTCGCGACGGGGATGCCGCCCGGCATCTGCACGATCGACAGCAGCGAGTCGAGACCGTCGAGCTTCGCGAGAGGCACGGGCACGCCCACCACCGGCAGCGTGGTCATCGAGGCGACCATGCCGGGCAGGTGCGCGGCGCCGCCGGCACCGGCGATGATCACCCGGAGCCCGCGCGCGGCGGCCTCGCGAGCGTAGCTCACCATCTTGTCGGGGGTGCGGTGGGCGCTCACCACCTCGACCTCGTGGGGGATGCCGAACTCGCGCAGCACCTGAACGGCGTCGGCCATGACGGAGAAGTCGCTGTCGCTGCCCATGATCACGCCGACGAGGGGCGCTGCGGAGGTGTCGCTCATAGGGTCCATCGTATCGTCGCCTGGCGGCCGTGCTCCGCGTCAGGCTCGGCGGATCCGCCGCGGTGCGAGTTCAGGCGAACGCCGCCGCGGCGGCGCGCGCCTCGGCGAGCACGACGTCGAGCGAGTCGCCCGTCACCGTGACGTGCCCCACCTTGCGGCCGGGGCGCGGCTGCTTGTCGTAGCTGTGGATCTTCGCGCGCGGGTGCGCGGCGAGCGCTTCGGCGTAGCGAACCGGCATCGGCCCCTCCGCGGGACCGCCGAGCACGTTGACCATGACGGCGACCGGCGCCGCCATCGAGGTGTCGCCGAGCGGCAGGTCGGCCACCGCGCGCAGGTGCTGCTCGAACTGGCTCGTCACCGAGCCCTCGATCGAGAAGTGGCCGGAGTTGTGGGGGCGCATGGCCAGTTCGTTGACGAGCACACGGCCGTCGCGGGTCTCGAACATCTCGACGGCGAGCACGCCGGTCACACCGACGCCCTCGGCCACCGCGCTGCCGATGCGGGCGGCCTCGTCCAGCGTCTCGGCGCGCTGCACCGGAGCCGGGGCGAGCACTTCGGCGCAGACGCCGTCGCGCTGGATGGTCTCGACCACCGGCCAGGTGCGGGTCTCGCCGCCGGGGCGCCGCGCCACGAGCTGCGACAGCTCGCGGGTGAAGTCGACGAGCTCCTCGACGAGCAGTCGCCCGCCGTGGCCGTCCTCCGCGAGCGCTGTGAACCAGTCGCGCACCTCCACCGCGTCCGACACCACGCGCACGCCTTTACCGTCGTATCCGCCGCGGGCGGTCTTCACGACGGCCCGGCCGCCGTGCGCGTCGATGAAGGCCTGCAGCTCGTCCCCATCGGACACCGCCGCCCATGCGGGCACCGGCACGCCCAGCTCGCCGAGTTTCTCGCGCATCAGGATCTTGTCCTGCGCGTACTGCAGAGCGTCCGGGCGGGGGTGCACGGCGACGCCGCGGCGCTCGAGCTCGCGCAGGATCTCGCCCGGCACGTGCTCGTGGTCGAAGGTGACGACGTCGACGGTCTCGGCGAAGGCGTAGACGGTCTCGGGATCGCGGTAGTCGCCCACGGCGTCGGCGGCGCGTGCGGCACTCGACCCCTCGGCCTCTGCGAGCACGCTGATGCGCAGCCCGAGGTGGATGGCCGGCGGCACCATCATGCGGGCGAGCTGGCCGCCCCCGATGACGCCGATCGTGATGCTGCCGCTCTCGAGAGTCATGCCCTCTATTCTGCCGCATCGCGCCGCTCGCACACGCGCCGCGAGCGCCGGATCGGCGATGGTTGACGAAAATCAACCATTGACCTATAGTTGATCTTCGTCAACGAAGGCGGCCTCGGCCCCGGCTCGCACCCGGAGCCCTCATCCGGAACCCGGATCCGCACCCGCCCGCCGCGGCCCGCTCACCGGAGCCGGCCGCATCGATCACCCGCACGTCGCGAAGGGACCAGATGTCACACCCCTCCACCCACGCCCCCGAAACGGGGCTGCTCACCGGCCGAGCCAAGAACCTCGCGCTCGCCGGCCTCTTCCTCGCCAACTTCGTCTCGATGCTCGCCATGAACGTGGTCGGCACCTCGATGCCGATCATCATCGCCGACATCGGCGGCACGCAGGCCGCATTCACCTGGGTGGTCACGGCCACCATGCTCGCCGCCGCGATCTCGACCCCGATCTGGGGCAAGCTCGCCGACCTCACCAGCAAGAAGGTGCTGCTGCAGGTCGCCATCATCGTCTTCATCGTCGGCTCGGCGTTCGCCGGCATGGCACAGGATCCCACCTGGCTGATCGCCTGCCGCGTCGTGCAGGGCCTCGGCGTCGGCGGCCTCGGCGCGCTCGCGCAGATCGTGCTCGCCGAGATCATCAGCCCGCTCGAGCGCGGCAAGTACATGGGCATCCTGGGCGCGATCATGGCGGTCGCCACGGTCGGCGGCCCCCTGCTCGGCGGCCTGCTCACCGATACCGTCGGCTGGCGCTGGAACTTCTACGTCGCCGCCCCCATCGCGATCGTCGCGATCATCATGCTGCAGCGCACCCTGCACCTGCCCGTGCGCAAGCAGAAGGTCAAGATCGACTACTGGGGCACCGCGCTCATCTCCCTCGGCTTCTCGAGCCTGCTCATCTGGGTGACGCTCGCCGGCTCCAACTTCGAGTGGTGGTCGTGGCAGACCGTCGCGATGGTCGGCGGCGGCATCGCCGCCCTCGTGATCGCCGTGTTCGTCGAGCTGCGGGTCGAGGAACCCCTGATCCCGATGACGCTCTTCAAGAACCGAACCTTCACCCTCGCCTCCATCGCGTCGATCGCGGTCGGACTCGCCATGATGGGCACCGCCGTGTTCCTCGGCCAGTACATGCAGCTCGCGCGCGGACGCTCCGTCATCGAGTCCAGCCTGCTGACCCTGCCCATGATGGCGGGCGTGCTGCTCTCGTCCACGATCGTGGGCCAGATCATCACCCGCACCGGCAAGTGGAAGCGCTACATGGTGGCCGGCGCCGTCGCACTGCTCGCCGGCCTGCTCATGATGGGCCAGCTGCGCTACGACACGAACTACTGGTACGTGGGCATCTCGATGGCGATCCTCGGCGCGGGCGTCGGCATGACCATGCAGAACCTCGTGCTCATCGTGCAGAACACGGTCGGGCCGACCGAGATGGGCGCGGCGAGCGCCTCGGTGACCTTCTTCCGCACCATCGGCGGCACCGCCGGCATCTCGGTGATGGGCGCGATCCTCGCCCACGAGATCGCCGACTACTTCACGGATGGCTTCACGAAGCTGGCGGCGCTCATGCAGACGAATCCCGACCCCGCCGTGCTCGCCGACCTGCAGCGGTTCCAGGAGAGCGACGCGATCCCGAAGATCGCCGAACTGACGGCGCCCGTGCGCGAGATCGTCGAGTCGTCGTACGGTCACGCCATCGGCAACATCTTCCTCGCCGCCTCCCCCGTCGCGATCGTGGCGCTCATCGCGATCGCTCTGCTGCCCAACATCCCGCTGAGCACCAAGAGCAACGCCGAGCGCATCGCCGAGCTGAGCCGACGCGAGGCCGCAGCCGCAGCCGACGCCGCCGGCACCGCCGCGCACGAGCTCCTCGGCGACGCCGTGCAGGTGGCGACGGGATCGATCCCGGTGGTGGTGGGCACCGAGCGCGACGAGCGCGGCGGCGACCGCCCCGAGGCCCGCTAGGCTCGACGCCATGGAGGATCAGAATGGCCGCTCCCCGCTGGGCACCCCGGCGGGGACGGCCGACGCCCCCCGCGACGACCGCATCGCGCAGATCATCTCGGAGTTCTCCGAGGTCTTCGCCTTCGCCCGCAGCCACTGGGCGAGCTACGCGCAGGAGGTCGACTCCGAGCTCAAGGGCGTCGGCATGATGGTGCTGCAGCTGGTCTTCAAGAAAGGGCCGGTCACCGCGACCGGCCTCGGCCAGATGCTCGACATGGACAAGGCCGTGGTCAGCCGCCAGATCGCGAAGCTGCGCGAGCTCGGGCTCGTCGACGCCGAGCCGGCGGCCGAGGACCGCCGCGTGGTGCTCCTCACCACCACCCCGCGGGCCGTCGAACTGCTCGAACGCATCCGCGCGCGCTGGGCGCACGCCTACCACGAGCGCTTCGCCGACTGGAGCCCCGAAGATCTGGAGGGGCTGCGCGAAGGGCTGCACCGCTTCAACGCCTCGGCGCACGACATCCGCGTCGACGGCCCCGCCGGCCGCTGCACCCGCGGCCACGCGGCCGAGTAGCGGCGCGCACCGGGCGCCCGGCCGGCCGGCCACCCGCCTTCCACGTACGACGACGGCCCGGCTTCGCGCGTTCCACCCCGAGCGGGGTGCGAACGGGCGAAGCCGGGCCGTCGCGACGAGGGGTCAGGCCCGCTGTCTCCGAGCGCGGCGCGCGAGGATCGAGCCGCCGCCCACCACGAGCAGCAGGGCCGCGGCCGCGAGTGCCGCCGCGCTCTGCGCTCCCGTGCGGGAGAGCGAGCCGGAGGTCGAGCCCCCGCGATCCGCCGTTCCCGAGCCGCCGGCACCGCCCGAGCCGCCGTTGCCGGGCCCGCCGTCCGAGCCGCCGGATCCACCGCCCTCGGCCGCGGTGACCACGATGGGGGTCGACAACTCGGTGCCGTCGGCCCGCACCACCACGAGGCTGTGCCGGCCGGCCGGGGTCTGAGCCGGGATCTGCACCGTCGTCGAGAGCGCGCCCTGGGCGTCGGCGACCGGCGAGGCGAGCACCACGGGCTTCGAGCGCAGCTCGATCCGCAGCGCCTCCGCGGGCAGGAAGCCCGCTCCCGCCACGGTGATCTCGCCCCCCTGCACGACCGTGCTCGCACCGAGCGACACCTCGGGCGGCGCGGGCGGCGCCTCATCGGCGGGCAGCGCGATGTCGACGTGCTTGATCTCGGTCGGCTGCGCCTGGGCGTCGAAGCCGTAGACCGTCGCGCGCAGGCGATCCTCGTAGAGGGAGATGCGCAGGCCCGCGGGATCCGCGCCGCCGACGCCCACCTCGCCCCAGTCCCCGCTCGGACCGTACTGGGTGGTGACCGCCGCCGTGTTGATGACGGTCGGCGCCTGGCTGGTGGTGGGCACGAAGCGCTGCTCCACGCTCCAGTCGTGCAGCTTCGGGCTCCAGTGGGTGTGCGAGCTCATCACCGTGACGTTCGGGTAGGCGGCCAGCAGGCGCTCCATGCGCTCCTGGTCGTCGCCGAACTCGCGCTTGTACAGGTTCGCGTAGGAGCCCGAGACCGAGTTCTCGAAGATGTGGTGCACGCTCAGCAGCACCGGCATGCCCGCGTCCCGGTAGTGGTCGAGGCGGTCACGCAGCCAGTTGTACTGCTCGTCCCAGATCTCGACGAACGGTCCGCTGCCGCCGTGGTACTCGTGGCGCTCGCTGCCGATCCAGAGCACCGGCAGCTTGTCGTCGACGACGACCTCGCCCCAGAGGCCGCGGTTCGCGGACGCGGATCCCGGCACGCCGAGGTCGCGCATGCCCGTACGGTCGAGGAAGCGCTGGATGTACGTCGCCGAGCCGTCGCCGCCGTAGAACTCGTGGTTGCCGATGGTCGAGATCCGCGTCGCGTAGTCGGCCCCGCCGCCCGCGTTGAACGCGGCGAAGTAGCTGTCGTACTGCCCGGTCGTGCCGTTGCCGGTGAGGTCGCCGTTCGAGATCACGGTGTCGGCGCGACCGCCCGGCAGGTTGCGGAAGCCGGGGAGCACCTGGTTCTGCAGCTTCGCGTTCGCGCCCTGCACGTCGCTGAAGACGTCGACGATGGCCTCGGGCTCGGCGCCGTCGGCGAGCGGCGCGAGCGGGGTCACGAGCTGCACGTCGTCGATCATCCACGAGCCGCCGCCGGCGGGCGCGGTGTAGTCGAACACGACGGTCGCGCGGGTCGCCGCGGCCGGCACGGCGAGGGGCAGGCGAGGCTGCGCCGACTCCTCCTCAGCGGTGATCGTGCGCAGCTCGACGGTCTCGCCGGTGTCGAACTTCACGGCGACGATGCCGGTGTGGGATCCGCCGCCCCGCACGCGGAAGTGGCTGTCGAAGCGCAGCTCGAGCTCGGACCCGCCCTCGACCGCGATCGGGGCCGCGGCGAGCGCGCCGTCGAAAGCGGCGTTCTTCGCCTCGGCGACCGCGATCACGCCGGAGGCGCGGGTGAAGGTGTGGCGGCGGTCGAGGCCGTACGCGTCGACCACCTGCTGACGCGTGAGGAAGTCCCAGCCGCCCTCGGCGGTCCAGGCCCCGCTGGTGCCGTCGAATCCGTCCCACCACAGCTGCGGCTCGGTGGTGGCGGTGGCCTCTGCGATCTCCGAGAGCACGGTGACCGGGATCGAGACCGGCGTCACCCCGTCGCCGGAGATGGCGAGCGGCAGTACGGCCTGCGGCTGCTCGGCCGCGATCGCGACCTCGAAGGAGACGGTGCCGTCGGCTCCGGCGGCGGGGATCCCGGCGACCGGCGCGGCGGTGTCGCCTTCGCCGAGCACTGCGGCGAGCTGCTGGCCCGCCCGCAGCCCGCTCAGCGAGACCGTGATGCGCGAGCCGGGCGTCGCGACCGGCTTCGCGAGCGAGGTCACGACGGGGGTGCGGTCGGCCGGGGCGGCTTCGGCGATCGACACGTTGTCGATCATCCAGAACCAGTTGTTGCTGCTCTTCAGGTACTGCCACCCGAACCGCACGCTCTGCGCGCCCGCCGGCACGTCGATCGAGAAGGCGTGGGCCTGGTTGAGGCGGTTCGCGGCGAAGGCCTCGACGACCACGGGGGCGCCGCCGTCGATGCTGGCGAGCAGCTTCGCCTCCTGCGGCGCCTGCCCCTGCTTGTAGTGGCTGTCGAAGCTCACGCTCACCGCTTCGGCGCCGGGATCGACGGCGTAGGCGGGCGCCCACAGCGTCGAGTCGAAGGTGCCGGTGGTGGGGCGGTTGCTGTCGGAGTGCACGACGGCGACGAGGCCCTGCCCCTTGGCGAAGCTGCCGCGGTCGCCGCTGTTGCCGAAGGCCGAGACGACCTCGGCGGGCGTGTGGAAGGTCCACCCCTCCCAGCCGGCCCGCATGCCCGCGGTGTTCGCGCTCTCGACGGCCCAGCCGTCGGGCGCCTGGCCCGGCGCGACGGCGGTTTCGAAGTCCTGCGTGTACGGGGGTGCGAGGGCGGCGGCCGGCGCGGCGACCGCGGGGGCGACGAGCAGGCCGCCGGCGAGCGCGAGCAGCGCTCCTCCCGCGACGGCGCGGCCGGGCCGCTGCGCGGCGCGACGGATGGATCTGGGCGACATGGGGTGTATCTCCTTGTACGGGCGTCGGATGCTGCGGAGTGTCGGGAGGGGCGGATCCGGGGCTACTGCAGCCGCTTGCGGATCCAGCCCGAGGCGAGATCGACCGCCACGATCACCACGAGGATGATGATGAGGTAGGTGAGCATCTCGTCGAACTGGAAGGTCTTGATCGCCTTGTTGATGAGCAGGCCGATGCCGCCGGCGCCTACGAGACCGAGCACGAGCGAGGAGCGCACGTTCACGTCGAAGCGATAGAGCAGCAGGCCGGTCAGCTGCGGCAGCACGGTCGGGATCGTCGCGTTCGCGACCACCTGCCAGCGACTGGCGCCGGCCGTGCGCAGGGCCTGTTCGGGGCCGGGGTCGATGTCTTCCATCGCCTCCGACCAGAGCTTGCCCATCACACCGGTGTTGTGGCAGATGAGCGCGAGCACACCGGCGAAGGGGCCGAGGCCGACGGCCGTCACGAAGATGAGAGCGAAGACGATGTCGGGCACCGCGCGGAAGAACGAGAGGATGCCGCGAGCGATCTGGTAGACGAAGGCGTTGGGCGCGGTGGTGCGCGCGCCGAGCACGGCGAGCAGCAGCGCGAAGGGCACCGATATCGTGGTGCCGAGCAGGCCGATCCAGAGCGTGGTGAGCGCGCCTTCGAGGCCCTTCTGCAGCACCTCCCCGCTGAGGTCCGGCGGGATCGCTTCGGCCAGGAAGTTCACCATGCCCTGCGCCCCGGTGACGAGCTTGGCGGGGTGGAAGTCGGTGGCCGAGAACGCGAGCAGGTGCAGCACCACGAGCACCACGATGATCGCGGTCCAGGATCCGGCCCGGTACGGGGCCTTCGGATCGCGCGGCACGGGGATGTGGTCTTCGGAGCGGGGCTCGCGGAGGGCGGGGGTGAGCGTATCAGTCACGGGGTTCCTCAGAGGTACAGCGAGGCGAGCTCGATGTCATCGATGTCGGCGGTAGGGGCGTCGAAGACGAGGGCTCCGTCGCGCAGGCCGATCACCCGGTGCGCGTAGCTGCGCGCCAGGTGGGGTTGGTGCAGCACGGCGGCGACGCCGAGGTTCTCCTCGACGGCGAGCTCGTGGAGCAGGCTCATCACGTCGTCGGCCGCCCTGGGGTCGAGGGCCGAGACGGGCTCGTCGGCGAGGATCATGCGCGGCCGCTGGCAGAGCGCCCGGGCGATGGCCACCCGCTGCTGCTGGCCGCCGGAGAGGCTGCCGGCGCGGTCGTGGGCGCGATCCGCGAGACCCACACGGTCGAGGCAGGCCATGGCCTCCTCCTTCAGCGCGCGCGGGAAGAGCGGGGGCAGCGAGCGCCACGCCGACAGCCGCGAGAAGCCGCCGGCGCACACGTTCTGCAGCACTGTGCGGCGCTGCACCAGGTGGATCTTCTGGAACACGGTGGCCGCGGTGCGGCGGGCCTCGGCGCGGCGCTGCGCGCTCGCCTCGGTCAGGCGGACTCCGGCGATCGTGATGTCGCCTGAGTCCGCCTCGATGAGGCCGTTCACCGCGCGCAGAGTGGTCGACTTGCCCGAGCCGTTGGCTCCGAGGAACGCGACCACCTCTCCCGCATGCACGCGCATGCTCATGTCCCTGAGCACGACGCGGTCGCCGAAGCTCTTGGAGATGGCTCGCACGTCGAGCAGCACCTCTGCGGTGCCGCCCGTCTGCGTCTGGGCGGGGGTTCCGAGCACGGTGACGGCGCTCATCAGACGTCGGCCTCGGTGAGACCCATGGTGTCGGCGAGGTCGAACAGCGGCTGGTAGGTCTTGTTGTCGACCTCGATCAGCGGGCCCGCGGGATCGACGCCGAGGAAGGCGCTGACCTTCGCCACGTCGGCGGCGTCGAGGCTCAGCAGGGCTTCCTTGACGGCGGTCTGGAACTCTTCGGGCAGGTTCTTGCGCACGGTGATCGGGTCGTTCGGGATCGGATCCGACTCCCAGACCTGGCGGAACTTCGAGGTGTCGAAGGTGCCCTCGGAAAGCGCGGTCGCGAGCGTCTGCGAGTTGATCTGGGCCGCGTCGACGGTGCCGTTCGCGAGTGCGAGCAGCGCCTCGGGGTGGCCGCCCGCGTAGTCCCACTGCACGTCCTCGTCGATGCCGGCGTCGACGAGCGCCGACATCGGCAGGGCGTCACCGGAGGTCGAGCCGGGGCTGCCGAGGGCGAGGGTCTTGCCCTTCAGATCCTCGAGGGACTGCACGGGCGAATCCTTCGGCACCCAGATGCCGCCCGTGTAGGTGGTGGGCTGGCCCTCGGCGTCGCCGAAGGAGACCATCGCGGTGGCACCGGCGCGCTCGTTGGCGAACACGAAGCCGAGCGGGCCGAACTGGGCGATCTCGAGCTGATCGTTCTCCATCGCGAGCACCTCGGCCGCGTAGTCCTCGGTGATGCTCACCTCAACGGGGCAGTCGAGCTTCTCGGAGAGCGCTTCGGCGAGCACCTGGTAGGCGGGCTCGAGCGACTCGGGGTCCTCGTAGGGCAGGATGCCGAAGCGGATCTTGCCGTCGGGGCAGGTGGCGGACGCCTCGCCCGATGCCGCGTCGGCCGGGGCCGAGCATGCGGTGAGGCCGAGGCCCAGCAGCGCGACCGCCGAGGCGGCGAGGATGGTGGTCTTCTTCACGATTCTCCTTGTGGTGTGTGGTGCGGTGTGAAGGTCCGACCGCCGGTCGCGATCGACCGGCGGGTGGTCTAGAGGGTGGCGATGGTGCGGGCGCCCAGGGCGAGGCCCACGGTCATGCCGACGCCCGTGGTCACGGCGACCACGGAGACGCCCGGGGCCGGGGCCGCGCGCAGGATGTCCTGCTCGCCGCTCGTGGCGTAGAGGCCCTGCCAGCGTGCGAGCACGTCGAGGCGCGGTGTGTCGAGCAGCGCGGCCGTCTCGTCGAGCAGGATCTGCGACCAGCGCTCGTCGAGGAACGGCGGCGCGGTGTCGTGGCTCGCGTGTGAGTCGCCCACGAGCAGCGTGCCGTCGGCCTGCTGGGTGAACATCACGTTGGCGTCGATCTCGAGCAGTTCGGGTCGGGAGGCGCGGATCTCGGCGCGCAGCGCCTCGGCGGCGGGGCCGGCGAAGGCGCCGTAGCGCAGCATCGAGGTTCCGGTGAGCACGGCGGGGCCGAGCCCCATCTCGCGCGGGGCGCGCACGCGCATCATCTGCAGCGCGCACTCCTGCACGCGGCCCTGCTCGGCGATCCCGGGGAAGAGCCGGCCGACGAGGTGGCCGGCCGCGACCACCACGTGGTCGGCGTCGATCCGCCCTCGGCTCGTCTCCACCGCGCCCTCGCGCACCTCGCGCACCGCGGTCGAGAATCGCACCTCGCCGCGCTCGTGGGCGTCGACCCAGGCGGCGATGCGCGCCACCGCGGAGCGGGGGTCGGCGGTGAGGTCGGCGGGCAGCAGCGCTCCGGCGCGCAGCCGGGAGGGATCCGGGATCCGCAGCAGCGCGCCCGCCTCGGCGCCGGTCACGAGCCGCGCGCCCTCGGGGGCCCGCTCGGCGAAGAACTCGTGCAGCACCGCTTCCTCGGCGGCCGATCGGGCCACGACGAGGGTGCCGGATCGGCGCGCCTCTACGCCCGCGCGCTCGACGAGCGAGAGCCAGATCGGATTCGCCTCGAGTGCGAGTTCGCCCAGCTCGCCCGCCTGGGCAGACGTGCAGACGTGGCCGAAGTTGCGCACGCTCGCGAGCACCGCGGCGGCGTCCTGTTCGATCACGGTCACGCGGCAGCCGGCGTCGAGCGCGGCGACGGCGTGGCCGAGGCCGACGATGCCGGCGCCGACGATCACGACGTGCGGTGCGGAGTGCGAGGAGGTCATGACTTCGATGGTGAAGCCTCGAAAGTAATCATTACAACTTTTCGCTGCGGTGTTCTTCAAGCGTTCACGGTGCGCCATGGAGCGACCGGAGATCGTCACTACCCGTTCACCCAGCGGTCATCGGCGAGCATTCCGACTAGTACAGACAACTTGTAGGCTGACCGCATGACCGACAGCTCACCGCTCCACGCACGGCTGTACGCCGAGATGGTGCACCGCATCCGCACCGGCGTCTGGCAGCCCGGCGACCGCGTGCCCAGCGAGAAATCGCTCGTCGCCGAGTTCGGCACCTCGCGCGGCCCTGTGCGCCAGGCGCTGGCGGCGCTGCGCGCCGAGGGCATGATCAGCGGCCGGCGCGGGGCGCCGCCCCGCGTGCAGCGCACCGCGCCCGCGCAGTCGTTCGACACCTTCATGTCGTTCACCGAGTGGGCCCGCGAGCTGGGGCTCGTGCCGGGCCAGCGCGTCATCGAGGCGAGCCGGCGCCCGGCGACCGAGGACATCTCGCGCGAGCTGCAGATCGAACCCGACACCCCGGTCGTCGAGATCATCCGGCTGCGACTGCTCGACGGCAAGCCCGCCATGCTCGAACGATCGCTCTTCCCGTACGAGATCGGCAGGCATCTGCTCTCGGCCGACCTCGACGGCGGCAGCATCTACCAGACGCTGTGCACCGCCGGCGTGGTGCCCGTGCGCGCCCGCCACGTGATCGACGCCGTCGCGGCCCACCCTCTCGAGGTCGAGCAGCTGCACGTGCAACCCGGGGCGCCCCTGCTGCGCGTGCGCCGCCTCGCCTACGACGTGCTCGGCACAGTCATCGAGACCGCCGACGACCGCTACCTGCCGGCGATGGCCACCTTCGTGGTCGAGAACAGCGCCGAGCACCGCACCCCGCTGACGCGCCAGGCCGGCAGCGCCGACGTCGATCTCTTCGACCGCGCCCTCTGACGCTCCGACGCGTCCTGCGCCCCTCTCCGCGGGAGCGGGGCCCTGTTCGGCCCCGATTCCTCCCACGCCCAGACCCCAACCCCGATCCACCAGGAGCACCCGCATGATCACTCTCGCCGTCTTCGACATGGCCGGCACCACCATCGACGACGGCGGCGCCGTCTACGACGCGCTGCGCCTCGCGGTCGAGGAGACCGGGGTGCCGGTCTCCCCCGCCGACCTGCAGACGTGGATGGGCACCGAGAAGCGGGCCGCCATCACCGCGCTCATCGAGCTCGGCGGCGGCGATCCGCTGCAGCCAGCCGACCGGGTCGACGCCGCATTCGACAGGTTCCGCGCCATCCTCGACGAGCTCTACACCGCCCGGCCCCCGATCCCGATCGCCGGGGTGCCCGAGGCGATCGCAGCTCTCCGCGCCTCCGGCGTGCGGGTCGCGCTCACCACCGGGTTCTCGCGCGACGTGGCCGAGGGCATTCTCGATCAGCTCGGCTGGACCGTCGGCGAGCCGGCCGCGGCGCCCGCCGAGCACGACGGCGCTGCGGGCACGGTCGTCGACGCGCTCGTCTGCGGCGACGAGGTGGCCGCCGGGCGGCCCGCGCCGTACATGATCCACCGCGCCATGGAGCTCACCGGCACGCTCGCGGTCGCCGAGGTGCTGGTCGCCGGCGACACCGCCGTCGACGTGCAGGCCGGCGCGAACGCGGGCGCGGCGATCACGATCGGCGTGCTCTCGGGCAAGCTCGACCGGCCGGCTTTCGAGGGGCAGCCGTACACGGCGCTGCTCGGCTCGGTCGCCGAGGTCCCGGCGCACCTCGCCACTCAAGCCTGACCCCCAAGCCCCAAGCCCCTGCCCCCCCCTTGAGCCCCCAGCACCCCCGCCGAGAGGCGGATTTCACAGCTCTCCGCGCGGGAGTTCCTGCGTTATCCGCCTTTCGACGGGGGTGAGCTGCGGGAGGGGGGTAGGGACAGAGGCAGGCAGGCAGGCAGAAGCAAGCAGCCCGCGCCCGCGAAACCCCTACGCGGGGACGGGCACCCGGGAGTCCTCTCGCAGCGCCGCCGACACCATGATGGGCAGGTGGTCGGAGAGGCCGCGGTCGAGGGTGCGCACGCTCGAGATGTCGATGCCCGACGAGGTCGCGAAGTCGAAGTGCCCCCGGAACATCTTGTAGCGGGTGTAGGTGCGCTTGTCGCTCAGGCTCAGCTCGTAGCCGTGGTCGCGCATCTCGGTGTCGAGGCGACCCTTGAAGACGGGGTAGTTGTAGTCGCCCACCATGAGCGCGGGCAGCCCCGGGCCGAGTGCGCGCAGCTCTCCGAGGGCGGCGTGGATCTGGTGCCGTCGCAGCGAGTTCAGCGCGGTGAGCGGGGCGGCGTGGAACGACGCGACCACGAAGTCGCGGCTCGTCTCGGAGTCGTGCAGGCGCGCGCCCAGCAGTCGCTCGTGGGCGGGCGCGAGCAGGCGGTCGTGCAGCGATTTCTTGAGCTGGAAGGTGTGCGCCGATCGCGCGAAGAACCGATCCTCTCGCACGTACATCGCGAGCCCGAGGCGGTTGCGCTCGGTGGCGTGCACGAGCGACATGTGCCCGAGGTGCGCCGGCAGGGCGACCGCTTCCGCCTCTTGCAGGCAGAGCACGTCGATCTCGTGATCATCCGCCAGCGCACCGATCTCGGTGACGGCCCGGTTCTTGCGCAGGTTGTAGCTGACGACCTTCATGCAGCTCCCTTCCTCGGGTGGGCGTCGGATACCGACAGCACCACCTTACGCTCGCGAAGCTGAACGCGCTGAGACTCTCGGCGCTTGCATAACTGAGGCTCACTCGAACGGCAGCTGCGCGGCCTCCGCGGCGAGCGCTTCCCGCACGGCGGCGAGCGCGGGGTGCCGGCCCTGCGAGGCGCGGGCGGCGGTGAAGACGGTGCGGTGGGGACGATCCGGCAGTTCGATCAGTCGCAGCCGCGGCTGCGAGCCGACGTGCACGAGGCCGGGGAGCAGGGCGACCGCGTTTCCCGATTCGATGAAGCCGATGTGGGCTTGCAGGTCGGCGGTCTCGTAGCGCACGTCGGGTTCGAAGCCTGCGGTGCGGCAGGCCTGCTCCGCCCAGTGCCGGGTGGCGGCGCCCTGGGGCTCCATCACCCAGGGCAGCTCGGCGAGGTCTTCGATGCCGCGGGCGCGGTCGAAGCGGGGGTCTCCGGCGCCGCGGGGCGGCACGGCGAGGCGGATCGGGTCGCTGGTGAGGGGCTGCCTGTCGAGCCCCGGGAGATGCTGGGCGGCGTGGCCGGGGTACTGCTCGGCGACGACGAGGTCGAAGCTGCGGATCCATGTCTCCTGCAGCGCGGCGCCCGGCTCGTACTGCACCACTTCGACCCGCAGCCCGGGGTACTGCTCGCGCAGTCGTCGCAGCGCGCCGGGCAGCACCGAGAGCATCGCGGTCTGGAACGCGGCGACCCGGATCGTGCCGGTGACCTCTTCGCGCACGCGGTGCAGGGCGGCCTCCGCTCGTTCGAGCCCGGCGAGCAGCTCTGCGGTCTCGGCTACGAGCACCTCGCCGGCTGGGGTGAGTTCGAGGGTGCGCCCCGTGCGCCGCAGCAGTCGGGCGCCGGCTTCTCGTTCGAGCACCGCGAGCTGCTGCGACACGGCCGAGGGGCTGTAGTTGAGGGCCTCGGCCACGGCTGCGACGGTGCCCCGGGCGTGCAGTTCCCAGAGGAGGCGCAGGCGCTTCATCTCGAGCATGGCGGCCTTTCTGGGGTGAGGATCGGATGCCGGCGGATCTCCGCGCACGTACGAGGGGCCGGGGCGGCTCGTGCGACGGCGAGCCACGACAATAGTTCAGATCAGCTTCATGTTACCCGGCAAAAAGTACCGCTGTACTTCACGCTTGTATCGGCCCACACTGGCCGAGCAAGCACTTCCGTTCCCGCGCGCACCGCGCCCCCGAGAAAGGTCAGCCGTGAGCAGTCGCACCGCGGACACCGTCGCCCGCCCCCAGGATCTCGCCGAACCCGCCATCGCGCTCGTGCGGCGCTGGCTGCGCGAGGCCGCCGAGTTCCCAGTCGACGCCTCCGCTGCCCGACTCGCGGGCGTGCTGCGCGACCCGAACGGCCTCGACTTCACCGTCGGCTTCGTCGACGGGGTGGTGCGGCCGGAGGATCTCGGTGCGGCCGCGAAGAAGCTGCACGAGCTCACCCCGCTCGCGCCGAGGTTCCTGCCCGCGCCGATGCGCGGCGCGATCGGGTTGGGCGGCGCCCTGGCGAAGCCCCTGCCCGGGGTCGTCGTGCCGATCGCCCGCCGGGTGCTGCGCCAGATGGTGAGCCACCTCATCATCGACGCGAGCGACGCGAAGCTCGGCGCCGCCATCTCGAAGATCAAGCGCGACGGGGTGCGGCTCAACATCAACCTCCTCGGCGAGGCCATCCTCGGCGAGCACGAGGCCGAGCGGCGCCTCGCCGGCACGCATCGCCTGCTCGGCCGCGCCGACGTCGACTACGTGTCGATCAAGGTGTCGTCCACGGTCGCGCCGCACAACCACTGGGCCTTCGACGAGGCGGTCGCCCACATCGAGCACCAGCTCGTGCCGCTCTTCGAGCGGGCGAACGCCGCGAGCCCGAAGAAGTTCATCAACCTCGACATGGAGGAGTACAAGGATCTCGACCTCACCGTCGCCGTGTTCAAGCGCATCCTCGAACGCCCCGAGTTCACGGGGCTCGAGGCCGGCATCGTGCTGCAGGCCTATCTGCCCGACGCCCTCGGCGCCATGGTGGATCTGCAGGAGTGGGCCGCGCGCCGCGTCTCCGCCGGGGGCGCGCCCATCAAGGTGCGCGTCGTGAAGGGCGCGAACCTGCCGATGGAGCAGGTGGACGCCGCGATCCACGGCTGGCCCGCCGCCACCTGGGGCAGCAAGCAGGAATCAGACACGAGCTACAAGGCCGTGCTCGACTACGCGCTCACCCCGGAGCGAGTGCGGAACGTGCGGATCGGCGTCGCCGGGCACAACCTCTTCGACGTGGCGCTCGCCTGGCTGCTCGCGAAGGAGCGCGGGGCCGCCGACGGTGTCGAGTTCGAGATGCTGCTCGGCATGGCGACCGGCCAGGCCGAGGCGGTGAAGCGCGAGGTGGGGTCGCTGCTGCTCTACACCCCGGTGGTGCACCCCGAGGAGTTCGACGTCGCGATCGCGTATCTGATCCGCCGTCTCGAAGAGGGGGCGAGCCAGCAGAACTTCATGTCGGCGGTGTTCGAGCTGCACGACGACGAGGCCCTGTTCGAGCGGGAGAAGCAGCGCTTCCTCGCCTCTCTCGACGCGCTCGCGGCCATCGCCGAAGACGACTCCCCCGGATCCTCCGCCGTGCCGCTTCCGAACCGGCGGCAGGATCGCCGGCGCTTCGACGAAGCCCGCGCCGAGGCGCGCGTGGAGGCGCGCGTCGCCGCGGGCCGTCGCGGCGAATTCGAGAACGCGCCCGACACCGACCCGGATCTGCCGGGGAACCGCGAGTGGGGCCGCGGCATCGCCGAGCGCATGGCCGGATCGCAGCTGGGCGAGGCTCTCGTCGAGTCGTCCCGCATCGGCGACGCGGCCGCCCTCGACACGGTGATCGAGCGCGGTGTCTCCGCCGCCGACGCCTGGCAGGCCCTCGGCGCCGACGAGCGCGCCCGCATCCTCGTCCGCGCGGGCGAGCGTCTGGAGGCGCGCCGGGCCGAGCTGCTCGAGGTGATGGGCGCCGAGTGCGGCAAGACCCTCGACCAGGGCGACCCCGAGGTGAGCGAGGCCATCGACTTCGCGAACTACTACGCGATGCTCGGCCAGCTGCTCGAACAGGTCGACGGCGCCGTCTACCGCCAGAAGCGGCTCATCGCCGTGATCCCGCCGTGGAACTTCCCGGTGGCGATCCCCGCCGGCGGCGTGCTCTCCGCACTCGCCGCCGGCTCCTCGGTGGTCATCAAACCGGCCTCGAACTCGGCACGCTCCGGCGCGGTGATGGTGGAGGCGCTGTGGGAGGCGGGGGTGCCCCGCGAGGTGCTGCAGCTCGTGCAGTTCGCGGATCGCGGACTCGCTTCGAAACTGGTGGCCGATCCGCGCATCGACAGGGTGATCCTCACCGGGGCCTACGAGACCGCCGTCGCGTTCCGCGAGCTGCGCCGCGATGTGCCGATCCTCGCGGAGACGAGCGGCAAGAACGCGATCATCGTCACCCCCGACGCCGACCTCGACCTCGCTGCGCGGGACGTCGCCCAGTCGGCGTTCGGGCACGCCGGCCAGAAGTGCTCGGCCGCCTCGCTCGTGATCCTGGTCGGTTCGGTCGCGAGCTCGAAGCGCTTCCGCGGCCAGCTGCTCGACGCCGTGCGCTCGCTCCGGGTGGGCACCCCGGAACGGATCGAGACGCAGATGGGCCCGGTCATCTCCGCGCCCACCGGCAAGCTGCTGCGCGGTCTCACCGTGCTCGGGCCGGGCGAGACCTGGCTCGTCGAGCCGAAGCCCGTCGAGAGCGACAGCCCGCTCGCGCGCGACCGCGACGGCGCGAGCAAGCTGTGGAGCCCCGGCGTGCGCGACGGTGTGCAGCGCGGGTCGGAGTTCCACCTCACCGAGTACTTCGGCCCGATCCTCGGCATCATGACCGCGAAGTCCCTCGACGAGGCGATCGACATCGTGAACGAGATCGACTACGGCCTGACGAGCGGCCTGCACTCGCTCGACCGCACCGAGGTCGAGCGCTGGCTCGACCGCACCGAGGCGGGCAACCTCTACGTCAACCGCGGCATCACGGGCGCCATCGTGCGCCGGCAATCGTTCGGCGGGTGGAAGAAGTCGGCGATCGGCGCCGGCACGAAGGCCGGCGGCCCGAACTATCTGCACGGCCTCGGCGAATGGGCCGACGCCCCCGTGTCCGGCGAGCTGCGCGCCCCACGCCCGTCTGCGGCGCCGCTGCTGCGCGCCTTCGAGCAGGCCGTGACCCGGCGACCGGGTGCCGCCGCAGAGGTCGCGTGGCTGCGCGCCGCGCTCGGATCCGACGCCGCGGCCTTTGACGACGAGTTCGGGATCGCGCGCGACGCCTCGCAGCTGGGCGTCGAGCGCAACGTGCTGCGCTACCGTCCGGCGCCGGTCACGATCCGCCTCACCGCCGACGCGCCCCTGCACCGCTCCGTGCGCGCCATCGCGGCGGGTGTCGCAGCCGGAGCCCCGCCCGTCGTGAGCACGCCGGTCGCACTGCCGCAGCCCGTCATCACCGCCCTCGTCGGCGCGCGCGTCGAGCTGCACTTCGAGGACGACGAGGCGTGGAAGGATCGCGTGCGCGACCTCGCCGCGATGGACGGCCCGCACGCGGGCGCGCGGATCCGCGTGGTCGCCGGCGATTCCCGCGAGCGAGAGGTCGCCGAGGTCTTCCACGCCGCAGCCGGCAGCCCCGACATCGCGGTCTACGGCGGCGAGGTCGTCTCGGCCGGCCGGGTCGAGATGCTGCCGCACCTGCGCGAGCAGGCGGTCTCGATCACCGCCCATCGCTTCGGCACCCCGAGCCGCCTCGCGGAGGACCTCCTCTGACGCGTCGCCCTCGCCTCCCGGCCCGCGGCCGAGAGGCGAGGGCCCCGGGTCACCGGATCCGCCCCACCGGGAGTGTGCGAGAGTAGACGCAGGTTCGGATCCACCCGCGAGGCTCCCCCATCCATCCAGAGAAAGGGACGACGATGTCCGACCAGGCTTTCCTCTACACCGCCCTCGGGCTCTACTTCGCGCTCATGCTGTTCATCGGCTACGTGGCCTTCCGCAGGACGAGCGACCACGAGGGCTACATGCTCGCGGGCCGCGGGCTGCCGCCGTGGGTCGCCGCGTTGAGCGCGGGGGCGTCGGACATGTCGGGCTGGCTCATCATGGGCCTGCCCGGAGCGATCTACGCCACGGGTCTCATCGAGGGCTGGATCGCGGTCGGCCTGCTCATCGGCTCCTACCTCAACTGGCGCCTCGTCGCTCCGCGGCTGCGCGCCTACACCGAGGTCTCCCGCAACTCGATCACCATCCCGAGCTTCTTCGAGAACCGGCTGCGCGACCGCTCGCGCCTGCTGCGCAGCGTGGCGAGCATCATCATCCTCGTGTTCTTCACGCTCTACGCCTCGTCCGGCATGGTCGCCGGCGGCATCTTCTTCGAGAGCGCCTTCGGCGGCGACTACCTCGTGGGCATGGTGCTCGTGACCGTCGTGACGCTCGCGTACACGCTGTTCGGGGGCTTCCTCGGCGCCTCGCTCACCGACGTCGTGCAGGGCCTCATGATGGTGACGGCGCTCGTGATCGTGCCCATCGTGGCGATCGTGAACATCGGCGGCTTCAGCGAGACCGCCGCCCTCGTCGAGACCGTCGGGGCCGGCAACCTCGCGATCTTCGGCGGCTCCGAGCTCGGGGCGGGGGCGGCCGCCCTCATCGTGATCTCGGGCCTCGCCTGGGGCCTCGGGTACTTCGGCCAGCCGCACATCATCGTGCGCTTCATGGCGCTGCGCAGCACGCGCGACGCCGCGAGCGCCCGCCGCATCGGCACCAGCTGGCAGTTCGTGTCGCTGCTCGGAGCCGTGAGCGCGGGCCTCGTCGGCATCGCCTACTTCGACAAGTTCGGCGACGCACCGCAGAACCCCGAGACCGTGGTGCTGCTGCTGTCGCAGACGCTGCTGCACCCGCTCGTGTCGGGGCTCGTGCTCGCCTCGGTGCTCGCGGCCATCATGAGCACGCTGTCGAGCCAGCTCATCGTCTGCTCCTCGGCGCTCGTCGAGGACATCTACCGCGCCGTGAAGAAGTCGCCGCCGAGCCAGAAGACGCTCGTGGTACTCGGCCGCGGCGGCGTGCTGCTCGTCGCGCTGATCGCCGCCCTGCTCGCGATCACCCCGAACGACACGATCCTCGGCCTCGTGGCGTTCGCCTGGGCCGGCTTCGGCGCCGCATTCGGGCCGATCGTGCTGCTGAGCCTCTACTGGCGCCGGCTCACCAACTGGGGTGCGCTCGCGGGCATGGTGTCGGGCGCGGTCGGCGTCTTCGTGTGGCCGCTCCTCGGCACCGGGCTCTACGAGCTGCTGCCCGCCTTCGCACTCGCCATGCTCGTCGCGGTCGCGGTGAGCCTCGCCACCTACACCCGCGACGAGGAGATCGAGCGGGAGTTCACCGACGCCGGCGCGATGATCACCGCGAGCACGCGGCGCTAGGCGCTCAGGAGACGCGGCGCAGCGTCACCTCGAGGGTGCCGAGCACGAGCCGCTCGGTGACCGGGTTCTCTCGGCCGGCTTCGAGCGGCACCTGCTCGCCCAGTTCGTCGACGAGGGCGACACCGTTGGTGGAGTCGAGATCTTCGATCGTCCACAAGCCGTCGACGCGGCGCAGGCGGGCGTGCGACTTCGAGAGCGTGCGCGTCGGATCGGCGATCTGCAGCACCGTGCTGCCGTTCTTCGCCTCGGGCTTGCGCCCCACCACGACGTCGTCGCCGCGCAGCTCGAGCACGTCGCCGTCGGGCAGCTCGAGCCCCCAGCGGGAGGGGCGGGGCACCACGATGGTGCGGTCGAGCTCGGCGTCATCGGGCGCGGGCCCGGCCTCCGCAGCCGCCGCCGCGACGACCTCGGGAGCCGCCGGAGCGGGTGCTACCGCCTGCGAGCGCGCCGTCTCGGTGTCGGCGTGGGGGGCCGACGCGGAGTTCGAGTCGAAGATCGATGGGCGATGGGTCGTGAACGACTCCTGCTGCGGGGGCTGCGGTGCGGGAGCGACCACCGGCGCGGGAACCGACGGCAGCGCGGCGGCGGGCGGCACCGGCGGCATCGCAGGCGCGGGCAGGGCCGAGGACACCGGCGGCATCGGCGGGGCGGGCGGAGCCGCAGGCGGGGCGGGCGGAGGGTTCGACTCGTCGATGCCGGGCCACGCGAAGGGGCGCACCGGCTCCTCGACGCCGAGGGTCGGCGCCGGGCGCTGCTGATAGCCCTCCTGCGCGAGCCGTTGGTAGTCGCCCTCGGTGGTGCGGCTGAATCCCCACTCGCTACCGGGCAGCGGCTGGCCGTCCGACTGCGGCTGCTCCTGCGGTTCGGCGAACAGCCGCGCGAGGGCGTCGGGCTGCTCGGCGGGGGCGGCGGGGGCGACCGGGGCGGGTGCCGCGGCCTGGGGCTGCGGCGCGTCGGGGGCCTGCCACGGCTGCGCCGGAGGCTGCGGCGCCGGAGGCTGCGGTGCATAGGCGGGCGCCTGCGGCACCGCACCATGCGGGGCATACCCGGCCGGGGAGGCGTAGGAGCCGCTTGCGACCGGCATCGCCGCGTAGCCGCCGCCGTTCTCCTCGATCGAGCGGGCGAGCTGCATCGCCCACACCGGCGGCAGCAGCGCACCCAGCACGGTGAAGCCGCCGCCCTTGCCGTGCTCGACGTTGATGCGGTGAATGGCGATCACCGAGACCACCCAGACCACGATGCCGAGGCCCGGCACGAAGCCGAGGAGCACGAGCCAGCCGGGCAGGCCACCCCGCTGCACGAGCTGCCACTGGTTCCAGACCGGGATCCAGCCGTGTCCCGACGGCAGCCCGATGAACGGGAACAGGCGCGACAGCGACCACAGGTACCAGATGTAGAAGCCGATGACGACGAGCGACCAGACGCCGAGCGCGAACAGCACCGCGGGCCCCAGGAGGGGAGCGGGCGCATACGTCGTCCCGATGACCGGGAGGACGTCGGGGCTCAGGGTGGTCGAGGGCATGTGCTCCTGCTTTCCGGACGCGAGAGTTGCGGCATCAGCTCTGCACAACGATATCCGTGGCCGTGCCGCGACGCAAAGGTCCGCGCCCGCCCGCGACGGGCTCGCGCGGGCTCAGCCGAACGCCAGGCGGGCCACCCCCCACAGGCCGAGCAGCGACAGCGCGACCGTCGCGGCGTAGGCGGAGAGCGTGACGATGCGGGATCGGCGCGCGCGTCGGGCGAGGGACGGCAGGAGGGCGCGTTCGGGCAGCGCGTCGGCCCCGGCCCCGGGAGGAGCGCCGACGCGCTGCTGCACCTCGTCGATGCCCGCCCGCTCGGCCCGATGCCGGGCACTGCGCGGACCGTACACCCGTGTCAGAGCGACGCCGTTCCACGGACGCGCCGCGTCCTCCTCGGGCACGGGCACGGGTGCAGCTGCAGGTGCAGGTGGACGCGGGTCGCGGCGGCGCGGCACGACCACCGTCGCATCATCCGGCTCGGCCGCAGCCGCACGCCGCACCACCACCGTCGCATCATCCGGCTCGGCCGCAGCCGCACGCCGCACCACCACCGTCGCATCATCCGGCTCGGCGCCAACGCCCGCAGCAGCCCCGGGCCCGCCCAGTCCCCCGCTCCGCGGCACCGAGAGGGTGTCGTCGGCGTCGATCGTGCCGTCGGCGCGCTCAGTCTCGTCCGTCATTCCGTCACCGGCCTCGTCACCTCGAGCGTGTTCTCGTCCACCTCGTCGTCGTCCGTGTCCTCGGGCTGCGGCAGCGGCTCCTCCGCCGGCCCCGGCGAGCGCCCGTCCGAGATCGTGTCCACCACTACCACGGTCACGTTGTCGCGGCCGCCGGCCGCGCAGGCCCGGCGCACCAGATCCTCGGCCACCGCGCCGACCCGGCCGCCCTCCGTGAGCACGGCTCGCAGCTCCTCATCGGCGAGCTCGGAAGTGAGCCCGTCCGAGCAGATCAGCAGGCGCAGGCCGGTGCGCGGGGGCAGCAGCCAGCCGTCGTGGCGGGCGTCATCCGAGCCGAGCGCCCTCGTGATCACGTTGCGCGGCGCGGTCGCCGCGTCGGCGTGCCCCGCCGCCGTGAGCTCGGCGTACAGCGAGTGATCCGCGGTGATCTGGGCGAGGCTGCCGCCCCGGTGCTGGTAGACCCGCGAATCGCCCACGTTGATCACGTACCAGTACGGCTCCCCGTCGTGCTCCACGAGCACGGCGCCCGTCAGGGTGCAGCCCGCTCCGCGCTCGGCCTCCTGCGAGATCACATCGACCGCGCGGCGGGCCGCCTCGAGCGCCGCATCCACGTCGGCGATCGCCAACCGCCGGGTGCCTCCGAGCCGTGCCAGCTCGGCGAAGGCGCCGATCGCGGCGGCGCTCGCAAGGTCTCCGGCCGAGTGACCGCCCATGCCGTCGGCCACCACGAACACCGGCTCCTGCGCGAGCGCCAGATCCTCGTTGACGGCGCGGCGCAGGCCGGTGTCCGTGCTCATCGCAGCCTCGATCACCGGGGGTCGCCCCTCGGCCCGCGCGTTCGGCGCCCCGCTCATCCCTGCTCGCTTCCCCGGGGCGCCGCGCTGCGCTGCCCCGCTCCGATTCCGTACGAGCGCAGCGAGTACGCCGCGCGCAGCCTGGCGAACACGGTCATCCCCGCCGTCCGTTCCGCCCGGTCGGCGTCCGCCGCCGCCCACAGCTGCTCGACGGTACCGGGGTCGATGCCGATCGGCGAGAACACCGCGCGATCCGCCTGAGCGGCGGCCCACCGCGCGGGCGCCGTGCCCAGCACCGCCGCGACCTCGCTGCGAGCCGCGTTCGCCGGCACCGGCACGCCGGCGTCGCGAGCGCGATCCAGCATCTCCGCCCAGGCGCCGAGTGCGCGCAACTCGGGCACCCGCTCCGTGCGCCGGCGACGCGCCCGCACCCGCTTCGCGAGGGGCAGGAACAGCAGCGGGGCCGCGAGCAGCAGCAGGGCCGCGAGAGACAGCCCCACGGCGCGCACCACGGGCCACAGCGCCGACTCGCCCCGGGCGGGGTCGTCGGGATCGTCGCTCTCGCCCTGATCCCCGAGACCCACCGGCGGATCCGCCTCCCGAGCGTCGCGCTCCTCCGGCGTCGTCGGGAACTCGGGCAGCTGCTCGCCCTGCTCCAGACGCTCGGGGCGCTGCTCGAGCTGCGGGGTCACGTCGAACGGCACCCACTCGCCGCGGTCGCCGCGCACCTCGATCCAGGCCGCGAGATGCTCGCCCGTGCACTCGGCCTCGCAGGCGGGGACGCCGTCGACGCCGCGATCCGCATCGCCGAGGCGCACCCCGACCACCACCCGCGCGTCGTAGCCGAGTGCGCGCGCGATGAGCGCCGCAGCCGTCGCGAACTGCTCGTCGTCGCCGACCCCCGCGACGAGCTGCGCCGTCGAAGCCGACTCCCCCGCGGCGGACTGCTGGGTGTTGAGCTGCTCGAAGAGCCGCTCGATGCGGGACAGGGAGTGCCCGCCGGCGCTCGACTCGAAGACGGTGCCGTACCGCTCGCCCAGCCGCTCCAGCCACAGGCGCTCGCCCTCGGTGTCGCTCATCGAGTGGCTGAGGTAGCCGCGCTGGCGCAGCCGCTCGATGAGCTCGGCGAGGCCTGCGGCGTCGCCCGGCTGCTGCTGGCGATCGATCCACGCCCCGAGCTCCGGCGCGGTCTCGACGTCGAAGCGCGGGGCGCCGGGCTCGCCGATGCGATCGAGGCCCGGGTCTGCGGAGGTCTGCATCTCGGCCGTGTAGCCGTCGCCCGCGGCGAGCCCGGCGGAGGATGCGCCGGCACCCGGCACGGCGATCGCGCCGCCCGTCTCGCGGTTCACGTAGAAGGCATCCGCGAGCGCATCGGCGCGCGGGCCCGCGAACACCGGCGGGCTGCCGAGCGGGGCCGTGGGCGCCCAGATGTCCGAGTAGCCCTCCTCGACGCGCACCGAGACCCGGGCGGGGTCGGTCACGCCGGCCCCGCTCGGGAACCGGGTGAAGCGGCCCGCCGCGGCCTCGCCCACGTGGAAGTCGACGCCGTCGTAGGCGTCGAGCACGGCGAGGCGCAGCCGCTCCGGCAGCGCCCCCGAAGACGACACCGAGAAGAGCGGGGCGTCGAGGGCGTCGTCGCGCTTCGAGCTGCGGTAGTCGGCCAGCGGGCTCGGGCGCTCGCGCACCACCAGCTCGGGATCGATGCGGTCGCGCGGCACCGCGCGAGCGTCGGCGTCGAGCACGGGCGCGAGCGCACCGCCGGCGAAGAGGGCGAGCACCACGATGCCGCCCCCGACGAGGGGGCGCAGCGCCCCGCCCCGGCTGCGCACCGCACCGTCGGCGGCGCGACCGAGCCTGAGCGCCGCCCGGCGCTCCTCGCCCGAGACCAGCGCCACCCAGATCGCGGCGACCGTCGCCGCGGCCAGCCACAGGCCGATCTCGCGGGGCGCGACGACCGTGAACGCCCCGAGGTGCAGCGGTGCGCTCAGCTGCGACGCCCCGAAGACGGTACCGAAGGCGACCGGCGCGAGCATCGGGGCGGCGGCGAAGACCGCCGCGCGAGCACTGCGCCGGGCGAGGATCCCCACGAGCAGCGCCGTGAGCAGGAAGACCACATAGGCGGGCACGAGCACCGTGCGATAGCTGCCGACGGGCAGGGTCAGCGTGAGCAGCTGCTTCCAGCCCAGCGCGACGGCCGCGAGACCGTCGAGCAGGCCCCGCAGCAGACCGCCGCCGTGCGCCCCCGGCATCGCCTCCGGCACCGCGACCGGCACGACCGTGAGCGCGAAGACGCCCAGCGCCACCGCGGCGAGCACCACCGCACCCCAGCGCAGCCGCTCCCGCAGCCACGCGATCCCGGTGCCGAGGATCAGCGCCGCGGCCGCCACCGCCCACAGCCAGGGCGTGCGGTAGATCGGCCAAGCCGCCCACACTCCGAGCGCGAGAGCCAGCGCGGCGGCCAGCGCGCCCCAGACGGCTCGGACCGCCGCGCGATCCGCCGTCACCGCGCACCCCTGACCATCAGCTGGGGCAGATCACCGAGGGCGCCGACGGTGAACACGGTGAGCGGATCGATGCGCTGCGCGCGCGGCTCGGCGTGCAGATCGCAGCGCACCGCGAGCACCTGCACGTCGGGGGCGAACGCGACGGCAGCCCGACGGATCCGCGCGAGATCGGCGCCGGACCCCGTCACGATCGCCACGATCGACAGCGGGCGACGGGACTGCGCGAGCCCTCGGGCGAGCGCTTCGAACGGCACCCCGTCGGGCGCCGCCTCCAGCTCCGCCCACGCGTCGAGCAGCTGCTGCGGGTCGCGCGACGGCAGCTCCTCGAGACCATCGATGCTGGGCCGAACCCGGCCCGGCGCCCACGCCGATGCGACGAAGCGCTCCCGCCCCTCCCGCACCGCCTGCACCGAGATCGACGCCGCGACGCTCACCGCCAGCTCGAACTCGTCGTCGTTCTGGTATTCCTCGCGGATCGCATCGAAGAGCACGGCGACCCGGGCCGTCTGCGACTCCTCGTACTGCCGCACCATGAGCGTGCCCGTCTTGGCCGTCGACTTCCAGTGCACGTGCCGCATGGCGTCGCCGCGGGCGTACTCGCGCACCGCGTAGAACGAGAGGTCTGAGTCGGTGAGCCGTCGGCTCGACGTGCCCTCGAGATCGCGCACGAGCCCCGCGGAGTTCGGCGGCAGCACGGCGATCGCGGGATGCACGTGCACGAGATGCCGCTCCGGCCAGGTCACCTCGCGCCGCAGCAGCCCGACGGGGTCGCGGCGGGCCACGGTGAGCGGCCCCACCGGCACTACGCCCCGCCGTGCAGCCGGCACCCGCACCGGCAGCTCCACCGAGGCTCCCGGCCCGATGAACGGCACCGTGAGCTCCCGCAGCGCCGGTCCCACGGGCAGCTCGGCCACTGCGGGCAGCGCGGGCCGGGATCCGCCGTTCTCGACGATCACCCGCACCTGCACCTCACCGCCCACCGTGACACTGCGCCGGTCGAGCAGGAGCCGCACGCGATAGGCGCGGCTGCCCACCAGGAACGGGGCGGCGATGACGAGCAGCAGCCCGCCCACCACCGCGGCGAACCACGCCTCGATCCACGAGAACGCGACCCCCAGCACCGCACCGCTCGCCGTCAGCGCGAGCACGAACCAGCCCAGCGGGGTGACGGCCTGCGTCACTCCCCGCCAGGCACGGCCCGCCCGGCGGCGCGTGCGCCGCCACCACCGGCGCGCGACGACACGGCGCCGCTGCACCGGATCCAGCGCCCGCGTCGAGGTGCGCGTCTCGCCGAGACGCGACGCCGTCCGGGTGCCCCGCGTATGCCGCATCCCGCGCGTCGCGGTGCGGAACAGGCGACCCCGGGTACTCTCGTCGCTCACGCCGTGCCGTTCTCCTGCGGCACAGGGGTGTCGATGAGGATCCGGCCGATCACGGCCTCGGCCGTCACCCCTTCGAACTCGGCCTCGGGCTCGAGCACGAGACGGTGGGCGAGCACCGGGATGGCGAGCTCGCGCACATCGTCGGGCGTGATGTAGGGGCGACCCGAGACGAGCGCCCACGCCGACGCCATGCGCACGAGCGAGAGCGCACCGCGCACGCTCGCGCCGAGACGCACCTCGCCGGCACGACGGCTGGCCTCGACGAGCTCGGAGACGTAGGACGCGATGAGCGGGCTCACCGAGACGGCGCGCGAGAACTGCTGCAGCTGGGAGAGCGTGCCCACGTTCATCACGGCCGGCACCTCCGGGGTGCCGGCGATCTGCTGCAGGATGCGCATCATGGCCGCCTCGTCGGGGTAGCCGATCGAGGTCTTGATCATGAAGCGGTCGAGCTGGGCCTCGGGCAGCCGGTAGGTGCCCGCCTGCTCGACGGGGTTCTGCGTGGCGATCACGAGGAAGGGGTCGCCCACGCGGTGCGTCTGACCGTCGACCGTGACCTGGTGCTCCTCCATCACCTCGAGCAGCGCCGACTGGGTCTTCGGGCTCGCCCGGTTGATCTCGTCGGCCAGCACCACGTTCGCGAAGATCGGCCCGGCGTGGAACTCGAAGATGCCCTGCTTCTGGTCGTAGACCGTGATGCCGGTCACGTCGCCCGGCAGCAGATCGGGGGTGAACTGGATGCGCGACGAGGTGCCGTGCATCGTCTTCGCCAGCGCGCGGGCGAGAGCGGTCTTGCCGGTGCCCGGCACGTCCTCGAGCAGCACGTGCCCGCCCGCGATCGCGGTGGCGACGACCAGCTCGATCACGCGGCGCTTGCCCTGGATCGCCACCTCGATGGCGTCGGCGACGGTGCGCACGGCGTCGCTGGCCCAGCGGGCCCGCTCATCGGTGATGGGGCCGATCGTGGCGGCGGCCGCGAGGTTCGGCTGAGGTGTCATCTTGGGTTCCTTCGTGTTGCGGACGGGGCGGGCGCGGGTGGCGGTGCGGCAGGTGGATCTCGGTGAGCGGCCGGCGGTCAGGGGCTTTCGGGGCCCGGGGGCGGCTCCGGATCCGGCTCGGCGCAGACCGAAGCAGTCAGCATGCCGAGGTTCTCGTATGGCCCCATCCAGTTCACGGTGAGCGTGCCGGCGGCGTGATCGAAGCTCGGCAAGCCCGAGGAGCGAGCATGCTCGGAGATGCGGGCGCGCAGCTCCGCCGTGGTGGCGGTGGAGGGAATGCAGCCGCTGAGATCGACGGTCACGGGGCCGGGCGCATTGCCGGTGATGGAGACCGCCTCGGAGCACACCCCGTTCTTGCACTGCGCGACGCTGTAGGCGGAACCGGCCGTCACCGTCGCGGGGAAGGCGCCGCCGACGCTCGCACCGTTCACGCGGAAGTCGAGGGTGTGGCCCGCGTTCGCCGACACTGTCGGGCCTGCGGCGAAGTCGTAGCTCGCGACCGATCCTGACACCGTGGGGGTCGTGCGGATCGTGTACCCCGACTCGACCACGGGCGGCGGAGGCGTGCCGCCGACGTTGACGACCACCGAGGCGGTGGTGAGGGCGGCCCCCCACTTGTTCTCGGCGCAGGCCGTCACCTCGAGCGGGTGGTAGGCCGTGCCCGTCACGGACTTCGTGCCGCCGTCGCCGGAGGTGCTCGGGCTGCAGCCGCCGCCCGTGCTCACACCCCACCTCGCCTCGGGGGCGCCGCGCGAATCGACGGTCACGATCACCGTCGCCTGGCTGCTGCCCTGCTCCGAGCTCCCCGCCGTGATCGAGACGATGGGCCGCCCCGTCACCGGCACGGTGTCGACCCAGTTCGACCCCTCCGCGGAGTCGCCGCTCGGGGGTTCGTGCGCGCTCAGCGGCACGACCGAGATCTCGGCCCCGCCGACGGGCAGGCTCGCGATCCTCGCGGTGCCGCTCTGCCCGCTCAGAGTCGTCGTGCCGGCGGGCGTCACGATCCGGAACCCGCTCGTGCCCGCCTTGCCGGCGATATCCAGCCTCACCGTGCCGGTGTCCGGCGACTCCGCCGAGACCTGCTTCGCGTCGACCCGCGGCTGCTCGGGCCGCTCGTACGCCCAGGCCGGGGCGGCGTTCGCGGTCGGCTCCGATTCGCCCACCGAGTTGAAGGCCACCGCGGTGAAGCTGTGCTTCTCGCCGTTGGCGAGGCCGCTCACCACGCAGTCGTAGGAGGCGCCAGATCCGCTGCAACTGGCCGGATGCCCCGCTCCGTCCATCCGCAGGCGCACGCCCTCGGTCGCAGGGTGCGAGGCCTCGCCGCTGAGCGTCACCCGGAGTGTCACCGAGTTCGAGGTGTAGGAGACCGCCGAGATCGCGGCCGGCGGGCGCGGCACGCCCTGCGCGTCGAGCTCGATGACGCCCTCGCCGGTGCGGTTCTGAGCGTCGCGCACGGTGAACGATGCCGTGCACTTGCCGCCGGCGCCCTTCGCACCGTTCGGCCAGTCGACCGTCACCGAGCCCCCCGTGGCCTGGAACGTTCCCACGGCGCACGATCCGCCCGAGACGGCCTCCAGCTTCAGCCCGCCGCCGCTCTTGCCCGCGAAGGGATCGTGCTCGCCCGGCGCGCCGATGAGCGCCGCCTGACAGCTCGACCCCACCGTGCAGTTCAGCTGCACGGTGGCACCGCGCGGAGTGTCCTTCGCGGCCTCGCCCACGCGCAGTGTGAGCGGCGCCTGGCTCTCGCCGGCGCCCGAGACCGTGACCACCAGCGCGTCCTGGCCGCCCGGCACCGCATCCGCGCGGGCCGTGACGCTCAGCTGCTGGCCGGAGGGCACCACTTCGAAGCTGCCCCCGCCGCCGCTCACGCTGAACCTCAGATCGCCCGGTTTGCCCTCGCGGCCGCCCTGCCAGCGCACCATGTCGAGCAGGTTGATCGTCTCAGAGGCGCCGGGCGCGACCGTGCGGGTGAGCGTCTCCAACTCGGCGACCGGCGAGTTCGGCACGATCTCGACGGGCAGCGCGAGGTGGGTCCACGCCCTCTGCTCGGTGAGCTTCACCGAGACGACGCAGGTGTCGACCCAGGGGGGCTCTTTGCCCGCCGCATAGCTGAGTCCCGTCGCGTCCTTCGCCGAGCAGCTCGCCTGGGCGCGCTGCGTCGGGAACGCCCCGACCTTGAACTCGGCCTCATCGCCCGCCGCGAGATCGACGACGTCGGCGAGCGCCACATCGACGGACTTGCCCTCGTCGACCCTGATGGGCGCGAGGCCGGGCTTGAGCGTCAGCCGCAGCTCGTCGAGGGGCGGCACCACCAGGAAGCCGAACGACTCGACCTCCTGCCCGGTGAGATCGACCCCGGAGAGCTTGAAGGGCACCAGGTCGCCCTCGGCGCGGTACTCGCCGACGATCCGGTTCCCTCTCGAGGAGAAGCGATCCGCCGCGGAGCCCCACACCGTCATCTGCAGCGAGCGCGCATCGCCGGCCGCCCAGTAGACGCGGTCGGTGACCACGTCGACGCCGCCGCGCTCCAGCTCGGCGCGGTCCCTCGCCGAAAGCACGGTGTCCATCACGGTGGGCGCCTGCTGACCCACGCGCGCCGACACCTGCACCACGATCAGCCCGTCGGCCGTGCTCGTGCTCTTCGACGAGCGCACCGTGTACCGATACGAGACAGTGCCGAGATCGTCGCCGCCCCGCACCGCAACCCGGCCCTGGTCGAGCTCCGAGGTGTCGAGGCGTTCGAGCAGGGCGCGATACTGCGGCGACTCCCGGCCGCCCGGCACGTTGGGCACCACCTCGAGCAGTTCGAGCTCGCCGTTCGCGGGGTCGATGTCGTTGTCGAGGGGACGCACCACAGCAGGCTCGTCCGCCCCCTTCGCGAGACGCACGTAGTCGCTGTAGGTGATCGGCGCACCGCCTGCGGGGTCGGCCTCGGTGACGATCACGCGCAGACGACCCTCGGCCGTGCCGCCGAACTCGTCGCGCACGGCGTACTGCATCATGCGCAGTCCCGGCTCGGCCTTCTTCGACGCCTCCACCTGCACGGCCGAGCTGCGGGGCGAGAGCGTCGCCGAGACCTGAGCGTCGTCCGACGCGCTCACCCCGGTCAGACGCACGCGGTCGCCGTCGGGGTCGACCCCGGAGAGCGGCACCTGCGCGGTGGCGCGCTCGCCGGGCGCGAGCCTGACGGTGAGCGTGCGCGGCTGGGGGGCGCGGTTGCCGTCGCGCGGCAGCACGGTCACCCGCACCTGCCCCACGTCGCTCGCCTCGGGCGAGCTCGCGCTGTACGTGGTGTAGCTGAGCGTGTAGGTGCCGGGCTCGGTCGGCGCGAGGTAGCGCAGCGTGTTGCCGGAGGCGAAGGCGAGCTCGCCCTTCGCGCCGGAACCGCCCACCTCGGGGTGCAGCACGAGGCGCTGCCCGGGCGGCGCCACATCGTTCTCGAGCACGGGGATGTCGGCGACCGCCCCCGCGCGCACCGTCGCGGCGTCGGCCACGGCGATCGCACCGACCGAGCCGGTGTCCGGCACCTGGAAGACGGTCAGACGCCCCACCGCGGTGTCGACGCCCTCGGCCACCGACACGTCGGCCGCTCCGATGCGACCGGGGGCGCCGTCGGGGGTGCTGCCGGAGACCCGCACCCGCGCGTGCTCGATCACGTCGGCGCGCAGCTCGCCATCCACCACGTTCGCGGCCCGCACCACGAGGGCGCGGCCGTTCGCGCCGGGCACAGCGTCGAGCACGTCGACGGTGGTGTCGGCGAGGGGGCGCACGAAGGCGCGCAGAGGCGGCAGACCGAGCTTCGGCCGCGCCTCGACCGCGGTGACGCGCAGCGTGCCCGAGATCTCGGCCTCGGTCCCCGTGTCGCGCGCCGTCAGCGCGATGACGGTCACCCCCGGCTCCTTCGCCGTGACCTCGATCGTGCCGGCCCCGGCGTTGACCGCCGCGGTCGCCGACCCCGTCTGCACGCTCGCGTCGACCAGGGCGTATGATCCGGAGCCGCCCACGATGCGCGACAGCGGGCGTACCGCCAGCGGCGCATTCACCTGGGCCGTCGCGGCGATGGCGGCCATCTCCGCTTGCGCATTGCTGCGGATCTGCACGCTCAGTTCGCGCTCGGTCCGCTCGCCGCGCGAGTCGGCGACCGTCACCCGCACCGCCACGTCGCTGTCGGGCGCGTTGGGGTCGGTGTGGCGCAGCGCCAGGCGGCCGTCTGCGGTGACGAGGGCCCGCACCGGGTCGCCCGGGTTCGCGGGCTCGGCGGATTCCAGCATCATCGGATCGCCGTCGGGGTCGACCCAGCCCTCCAGGATCGGCAGCACCAGGGTGCCCCCAGGCGCGAGCTCGGGGCTCGGCCACGCCCGCTGGCAACCCTGCACCGGGCACCACTGGGGGGCGGTGTTCGTGTCGTCGCCGACGACGGTCAGGGTGACGGTGGCGGGCTCCGAGGTGAGCACGCCGTCGGTGACCCGGTAGCTGAACGTCGCCGTGCCCTTCGCGTCCGGGCTCGGCTGCACCACGAGCGACTGCGCATCAGTGATCATCGAGACCGTGCCGAACGACTCCGGCAGGTCTGCCGCGAGCCCCTCCGAGACGATCGTGAGCACGTCCTTGCGGTTCGGATCGAAGTCGTTGAGCAGCACCGGCAGCGGCGCCGGCTCACCGGCTCGCACGCCGAACTCGTCGGAGACCGCCACGGGCGGCTCCTGCTCGGTGACGTCGTCGACGACCACCGCACCGCTGCGCTCCTTCGGCGGGTCGACGAGCGACCACTGCTCGACGGGGATCAGCCGGCCCTCCGGCAGCGTCCACATCATGCCCGTGACCTGCTCGGAGAGCAGCGCGCTCGTGCCGTTCGAGCGGAACACCGGGTCCGGCTGCCCGGGCATGTCCACCGCCCCGTCGAGTTCGAGCGGCGCGGCGCCCTCCGCCGACGACCACAGCCGCGCGCCGTTCTGGCCCAGCCACGCCGCATAGCGCACGCCCGCCAACTCGATCGGCTGCACCGGGACGCCGTCGGCCTCTTCGAGGCGTTCTGCGCGCTGCGCCGTCACGCCCCAGAGACCGGATCCATCGGCCACGAGCGCTTCGGCGCCGTCCGTGCTCGACGCCTGCAGCAGCGCGCCGGCGCCGGCGTCGAACTCGACCGGCCGCTCGGCTCCCTCCCACCAGAGGCGACCGGACTCCGCGTCGAACAGCACCCATCGGCCGTCCACGATCGCGAGCTGCACGCCCTCACCGGGCACACCCTCGGGAGCCTTCTCGCTTCGCGTGAAGCGCTCGCGCTCGATGTCGTACCAGCGCAGCTCGCGGGTCTCCGCCGAGAACAGCAACGCCCGCCCCTGCTCATCGAGCGCGACGGCGCTCGACGAGAAGCCCGGGTTCTCCTCCGACGTGCCGCCCGGCTCCTGATCCTCGGCCTCCGTCTCGACGTCGGCGAGCGGATCGAGCAACACCGGATCCGAGAGGCCGCGCTCGGCGCCCTCGCCGAAGCGCGACAGGAACACGTCCCCGTCCGCCGTGCGGAAGAGCACCGCGTCGCCCGATGCCAGCGTATCGCGGGTGCCCTCCGGGGTGCGGGACGCCGCCGCCTCGCCGGACGGCGCCGAGGCCGCCGTCTCGGCTTCGCCTTCCGGCTGCGCAGATCCGCCGTCTTCGATGAGGTCGCGCGGCATCGTCGGATCGATGCCCCAGATGCGGCCGTCGCCGTGACTCAGCACGGCGCCGCGCGATCCCGACTGCAGCACGCCGCTCGGATCGTCGACCCGGCGCACCGTGTCGATCTCGCCAGTGAGCGTGTTCACGCGCGCGTACTGGCCGGAGCCGCGCATCGCCCACACGGCGGGTTCCTCGCGCGGAGTCTCACGGGCGTCGTAACCCGCCGCCACCACCGCGATCGTCGCGATCATCGCCAGCGCTGCGGCCCCAGAGATCCAGGTGATCAGGCGCGATCGACGGCCCGGCGAGCGGCCTCCGCGTGCCATCAGCGACCGCCCACCAGGGCGAACAGCGCCACCGCCACCAGCAGCACGCCCACCGCCGAGCCCGCGCCGATCAGCACCGGCCGCAGCACCGTGCCGCGCTCACCGCGCGCACTGCGGGGGCCGGCAGCCGCTGCGCGATCCCGTTCGAGATCCGCACGCCGACTCGCACGCCCCTCGGGCCGCACGCTGGAGACCACCGGTCCCCGCACCCCCGCCGCCGGGGCGGTCTGCGGCATCCACTCCTGGCGCACCACATCGAGCGGCGTCACGTCGTAGCCGTACAGCCGCTGCAACTGCTGCAGGGCCTCGCCGAACTGCTGCATCGAGGCGAAGCGCCGCTCCGGCTGCTTCGTCATCGCCGCCGCCATCACCCCGTCGAAGGCCTCGTACCCCTGCGCGCCGGGCACGGGAGTGTAGGCGGCGCGCACGATGCGCGCGCTCATCGCCTTGCGCGTGTCCTTCGTGCCGCTCTCGCGCGAGAACGGCGAGCGGCCCGCCGCGAAGGTGTAGAGCGTGGCCGCGAGCGACCACACCTCGCTCGCGGGAGTGCCCGCCGTGGTGCGTTCGATCACCTCGGGCGCCGCCCACGGGATCGACATCGCCTCGCTCGTGCCCGCCCCGCGCATCTGGCCGCGCAGCGACACGATGCCGAAGTCGGCCAGCACCGGCCGGCCGGTCGTCGCGAGCAGCACGTTCGAGGGCTTGATGTCGCGGTGCAGGATCCCCGAGCGGTGCGCGGTCTCCAGGGCGCCCGCCAGGCGCACCCCCGCATCGAGCACCTCGTCGAGCGGGATGGGGTTGCCGTTGGACCGGTGCCGGAACGACTCCGGGCAGAACTCCATCGCAATATAGGGGTGCCCGTCGCTCGAGATGCTCGCCGCGAAGATCGACACGATGGAGGGGTGGCTCGACAGCCGCGCCATCGCGTCGGCCTCGGCCTCGAAGGCCGACCGCTCCTCGTTCGAAGCGACGATCGCCCCGGCGCGCTCGCTGCCGGTGAGCACTTTCACGGCGACCATGCGCCGCGGCATGTTCTGCTCGTACTGGTACACATGCGCAAAGCCGCCCGAACCGAGCGGCTGAACGTAGTTGAAGCCCGAGATGCGCGGGGGGCTGATCGCGGCCGCGTCAGCCATGACCGATCACGTTCGCCGCCCTCTGAAACATATGCACCATGCTAAAGCACGATCACGGCCTCCGCCGACAGGTGTCGGAAAGAAGCCGGCACAACGAAAACGCCGCCCCCGCTCTCCGAGAAGAGCGGGGGCGGCGCAGCCCGAGGGCGAAGCCTTACAGGCCGGAGACGTCGAGCGGGATGCCCGGGCCGAAGGTCGTCGAAACGGCGCCCTTCTGCACGTACTTGCCCTTGGCCGACGACGGCTTGAGACGCGAGATCTCCTCGAGCACCGAGGTGATGTTGTCGGTGAGCTGCTCAGCCGAGAACGAGGCCTTGCCGACGATGAAGTGCACGTTGGCGTGCTTGTCGACGCGGAACTCGATCTTGCCGCCCTTGATCTCCTCGACGGCCTTCGCCGTGTTGGGGGTCACGGTGCCGGTCTTGGGGTTCGGCATCAGACCACGGGGGCCGAGCACCTTGCCCAGACGACCGACCTTGCCCATGAGCTCGGGGGTCGCGACTGCCGAATCGAAGTCGGTGTAGCCTGCGGCCACCTTCTCGATCAGCTCGTCGCCGCCCACCTCGTCGGCGCCGGCGGCGATGGCTGCCTCAGCAGCAGCGCCCACCGCGAACACGATGACGCGCGCGGTCTTGCCGGTGCCGTGGGGCAGGTTGACGGTGCCGCGCACCATCTGGTCGGCCTTGCGGGGATCCACACCGAGCTTGACGGCGACCTCGACGGTCGAGTCGGTCTTGGTGGAACCGGTCTCCTTCGCCAGGGCCACGGCCTCGGCGGGAGTGTAGAACTTGTCTGCCTGAATCTTCTCGGCAGCGGCGCGGTACGCCTTCGACTTCTGTGCCATGTGTCCTACCCCTTAGCCTTCGACCGTGATGCCCATGGAGCGGGCGGTGCCGGCGATGATCTTCGATGCTGCATCGAGGTCGTTCGCGTTGAGATCGGCCTGCTTCTGCTCGGCGATCGCGCGGACCTGCTCGGCGGTGACCTTCGCCACCTTGACGGTGTGGGGGGTGCCGGAGCCCTTCTGCACGCCAGCCGCCTTCTTCAGCAGCTCGGCTGCCGGAGGGGTCTTGAGCACGAAGGTGAACGAGCGATCCTCGTAGACCGTGATCTCGACGGGCACGATGTTGCCGCGCTGGGATTCCGTGGCCGCGTTGTAGGCCTTGCAGAACTCCATGATGTTGACGCCGTGCTGACCCAGCGCGGGACCCACGGGGGGTGCCGGGTTGGCGGCGCCGGCTGCGATCTGAAGCTTGATCAGACCGGTAACCTTCTTGGCCTTTGCCATGATTGTTTCCTTTCGATCGAACCCGCGCGGTTGCGCGTGCTCTCCCGCGTTCCCCGGCCGGTCCGGAGTGCGGTGTCCGCCTGCGTCGCGCGCGCCATGAGACGCGCGAAGACGCAAACCAGACAAGTCTAGCGGATCCGCCCCGATCCCGCACCCCGCGCTCTCCGCGACCCGCACGCCATCGGTGGCGAGCCGGACCGACGACCGGACCGGCGAGGCGAGAGAGGGCCGGGAAACGCGCGAAGGGCCCCGCCGGAGCGGAGCCCTTCGCAGGAGAAGCCGTGGATCAGACCATCTTCGTGACCTGGTCGAAGCTGAGCTCGACCGGGGTCTCGCGCTCGAAGAGCGAGACGAGCACCGTGAGCTTGCCCGCGGCGGGGTTGATCTCGCTGATCGTGCCGGGCAGACCCTCGAAGGAGCCCGACTTGATGGTGATGGTCTCGCCGATCTCGAAGTCGATCTCGACGTTGCCCTGCGCGGCGGCGTTCGCTGCGGCCTTGCCCTTTGCGGCCGCGGCCGGCTCGAACTCGACGGTGCTCTTGAGCATCTCGAACGCCTCGTTGAGGCGCAGCGGCACCGGGTTGTGGGCGTTGCCGACGAAGCCGGTCACACCGGGGGTGTGACGCACAACCGACCAGGTGGTCTCGGTGAGGTTCATGCGAACGAGCACGTAGCCGGGGATGCGCACGCGCGTCACCATCTTGCGCTGGCCGTTCTTGACCTCCATGACCTCTTCCATGGGGACCTGGATCTCGTAGATGTCATCCACGGCACCCATGGTCTCGCGACGGTTCCAGAGGTTCGACTTCACCTTGCGCTCGTAGCCGGCGTAGGTGTGGATCACGAACCACTTGCCCGGGCGGCGGCGCAGGTCCTTCTTGAAGGCCTTGTAGGGATCCTCGGCCGACTCGGCCTCCTCCTCGACCTCTTCGTCGACGATCGCGTTGGCAGCCGCAGCCGCCTCCTCGGCGCTGTCGATGTCGAGCGCATCCTCCACCGCGGCGTCGGCGACCGGGTCGGTCGACTGCACCAGGGCGTCGAGCGCCGCGTCGAGCTCGGCCTCGGGGTTGTTGTTCTCGCTCGTCATCTGCTCTTGCTTTCCTTGATCGGGGTTCGGGATCGGACGCTCACCGGCCCGCAGGTCAGGCGAGCGGCGTGCCGAAGATGAAGACGGTCACCCAGCCGAAGGCCTGATCGAGCACCCACACGAGGCCCATCATGATCAGGACGAACGCGATCACCACGAGGGTGAAGTTGATGAGCTCCTTGCGGGTCGGAGTGACGACCTTCTTCAGCTCGGCGATCACCTGCTGGATGAACAGGACGATCCGGCTGAACCAGTTGCGCTTCGCAGCGCGATCAGCCTTGGCGCGCTCGACCAGGCCGCCGCCGCTCTCCTCGACTTCACTGCTGCTCACTCGCGTGTCCTTTCGATCCACCCGTCCGGGGCTCTCGCCCCGAGCGGGATGTGGCAGGGCGGACAGGACTCGAACCTGCAACCTGCGGTTTTGGAGACCGCTGCGCTACCAATTGCGCCACCGCCCTATGGGATTGCGACTCTCACCGTCTGCCCTGCGGGCATAAGAAATTTTGGTGAAAGTCAATCACCGTGGATCACTCTACGCGATCCGACCCCGCTTGTCGAACCGGCGCCGCCTCGCCGCCGACCCGGCGCCACCTCGCCGCCGACCCGGTGCGCGGCGACGGGCGCGGCGCCCGATCGGCCCGCCACGACCTGGGATCCCCCTCCGAGACACCGCTCCCGGCATCCTTCAGCGGGTAGGCTTGTCCAGGTGACCACTACCTCCCGTCTTTCGAAGAAGATCGCCGCTATCGCCGAGTCCGCGACCCTCAAGGTCGACGCCAAGGCGAAGGCCCTCCAGGCCGAGGGCCGCCCCGTGATCAGCTACGCCGCAGGCGAGCCCGATTTCGCCACCCCCGAGCACATCGTCGACGCCGCCCGCGCAGCGCTCGACGACCCGAAGAACTTCCGCTACACCGCCGCCACGGGCCTGCCCGAGCTGCGCGAGGCGATCGCCGCGAAGACCGCGCGCGACTCGGGCTGGAATGTGCCCGCCTCGCAGGTGATCGTGACGAACGGCGGCAAGCAGGCCGTCTACCAGTCGTTCCAGGTGCTGCTCGATCCGGGCGACGAGGTGCTCGTCCCCGCCCCGTACTGGACCACCTACCCCGAGGCGATCCAGCTCGCCGACGGCGTGCCCGTCGAGGTGTTCGCCGGCGCGGATCAGGGTTACAAGGTGACCGTCGAACAGCTCGAAGCGGCCCGCACGGAGCGCACCAAGGTGCTGCTCTTCGTGTCCCCCTCCAACCCGACGGGCGCCGTCTACTCCCCCGAGGAGACTCGGGCGATCGGTGAGTGGGCGGAGGCGAACGGCCTATGGGTCGTCGCCGACGAGATCTACCAGAACCTTGTATACGACGGCGTGCGCGCCGTGTCGATCGTCGAGGCCGTGCCGGCCCTGCAGGACCGCACGATCCTCGTGAACGGCGTGGCGAAGACCTACGCGATGACAGGCTGGCGCCTGGGCTGGATGGTCGGGCCGGCCGACGTCATGAAGGGCGCGGCGAACCTGCAGTCGCACCTCTGCTCGAACGTCAACAACATTGCGCAGCGCGCGGCCATCGCAGCGCTCACCGGTTCCCAGGAACCGATCGAGCAGATGCGACTCGCCTTCGACCGCCGCCGCAAGCTCATCGTCGAAGAGCTGAACCGCGTGCCCGGCTTCAACTGCCCCACGCCGGAGGGCGCCTTCTACGCCTACGTCGACGTGACCGGTGCGCTCGGCCGCGAGATCCGCGGCGTCACCCCGACGACGTCGCTCGAGCTGGCCGACCTGATCCTCTCCGAGGCCGAGGTCGCCGCGGTTCCCGGCGAGGCGTTCGGCCCCTCGGGATACCTGCGCTTCAGCTATGCGCTGGGCGACGAGGCGCTCGTCGAGGGCGTGCGCCGCATCCAGGCGCTGCTCTCCGAGTAGCGCCTGCGGGGCCACCGCCCCTCAGAGCCGAAGGGCCGGTCTGGATCACGCGATCCCGACCGGCCCTTCGCGCATCCGCCGCGCTGCGCGGGCGGGCACTCCGCCCACAGGTCTCGAATCAGCGCCGAAACGACCGAGTTGCTCACAATCACACCCCTCCGGCCACGCGGAGCAGAATGCTGACTAGTATCGGTGACAACTCTTCAGTCTCAAGCCGTGCGGGTTTGGAGCAACTGACATGGACTTCGCCACACTGATCACCGTCGTGCTCGGCGTCCTCAGCATTCTCACGGCACTACTCGGCGCGGTGCGTCGCATCGAGCTGAGAGTCGGGGCGCAGTTCCAGGCCCTCGGCTCACGCGTAGACGGGGTCGATACGAATCTCGGCGCGCGGATTGACAAGGTCGAGACGGATCTCCACACCCGGATCGACCAAGTCGAAACGAACCTCCACACCCGGATCGACCAAGTCGAAACGAACCTCCACACCCGGATCGACCAGGTGGAGACGAACCTCGGCACGCAGATCAGCAAGCTCGACGCACGAGTCGGCGAGCTCGACACTCGTCTTTCGGGTCAAGTAGCACGAATCGACGATCGCCTGTCAGCGCAGATCGCCACCCTCGACTCGCGGGTCTACGAGCTGCCCGCACGGCTCTCGCCCGTCTCCCACCCGCACGACGGCGGCGAAAGCACGCCGCAGTCTCGGAGCGGCTAGCCTCTGACCGGGCGGCGGAGAGGGCCGCTCGCGACCCTCGGTGTCGACCTCAGTAGCCGCGCAGCACCTGGTCGAGCACCTGGTCGACGCTCTGATCGCGGCGGAACAGGAGCCAGTCGAGGCAGGCGCCCGCGAGCGCGCCGAAGAAGGCTGCGCCCGCGGTCTCGGTGATCTCCTCGCTCGCACGGGGGCCGCCCCGCGCCGCTTCGGCCTCGCGCAGCACGTCTCGGTAGCGCACCACGACCGAGGAGCGGGCGAGCTCCATCGCGCCCGCCCACGCCCGGTCGGTGCGGAAGATCTCGGACGCCATGAGCTTGGCGAGGTCGAGGTTGCCCCGAAGGGTCTCGAGGGTGGCGGCGGCGACCGCGCGCGGCAGGCGAGCCGGGTCGCCCGCCGCCTGCGATCGCGCCTCGTCGACCGCGGCCCCGAGCCGTTCGAAGCCGTCGCGCATCACCTGCTCGAAGATCGCGTCCTTCGACGAGAAGTTGTAGTACAGGCTGCCCTTCGCCACTCCCGCGGCCTCGGCGATCTGATCCATCGACGCACCGCTGATCCCCTGCTGCGCGGCGACGCGAACCGCCGCCTCGGTGATGAGCTGCTTCGTGTTCACCCGTGCCATGGTCCTATCCTCTCGCACCCCGCCGCCGTGCCCGATCCCGCGAACGACAGGATCGCGGCGGCGGGGTGATCGCGCGCCTCAGATCGCGAGCTCCGGGTGCAGACGCTTGATCGTCCACATCTTCTGCCGTCGAGCCGCCACTGCGCTGATCGCGAGCGAGCCGACGAGCACGCCGACCATCACGAGCAGCGAACCCCAGAACCGCGCGTCGATGCCGCCGCCGATCAGCTGCCGCAGCCCCTCGACCACGTAGGAGGCGGGCATGAACGGGTGCAGCGCCTGGAAGAACGCGGGCGTCGTCTCGACCGGGTAGGTGCCGCCCGACGAGGACAGCATGAGCATCAGCAGCACAAGGCTCACCACCCGGCCGGTCGCGGTGCCGAGCAGCGCGATGAACATCTGCTGCAGCGCCAGGAAGGCGAGGGTGACGAGCAGCATGAACGCGGCCATGCCCATCCAGTGCGCGGGGCGCATGCCGATGCCGAACACCAGCACGAGCATCATGATGGCCACCTGACCGACGCCGATGAGCGCAGCCGGCCAGAAGCCGGTGAGCACGGACCGCAGACCCGACACGTTCGAGGCGAGCGGGCGGCGCGGCAGCGGCCGCAGAATCAGCCAGGTGATGAGCGCCCCGACGAACGAGGCGAGCGCGATGAAGAACGGGGCGAAGCCCTCACCGAAGCCTTGCACCTCGTTCTCGGTGTGCTCGGCGAGCTCGACCGGGGCCGCCATGGTCTCGGCGATGCGGTCGCCCTGGCCCGGGGCGAAGTCGGGGGCTTCGGCGGCGCCGTCGGCGAGCTGCTCCGCGAAGGTTCCGGCACCATCGTCGACCTTGCCGGCCCCTTCGGCGAGCTGCTGCGACTTCTCGCTCGCCTGCTGCGCGCCGGCGTCGAGCTTCTGGGCGCCGGCAGCGAGTTCGGGCGTCTTCGAAGCGAGCGCGCCCGCACCGTCCGACAGCTGCTGCACACCACTCGCGAGCTCCCCGCTTTTCGAGGCGAGGGTGGTAGCGCCGCCGGAGAGCTGGGCGGCACCCGTGCTGAGCAGGCCTGTTTTCTCGTCGAGCTGGGAGATCCCGTCGCGCAGCTGACCGGCGCCGTCCGCGAGCAGCTGCGCACCGCCGGAGGCCTGCTGCAGCGAGGCGTTGAGAACAGCGGCACCACCGGCAATCTGCGTCGTGCCGTCGGCGAGCTGCGCGGACCCGTCACGGACCTGGCCCGCACCGGCGGCAAAGGCCTGGAGCGAGGTGCCGCGCGACTGCAGCGCGGCGTCGAGTTCTGCGAGTGTCATCGCCGGGTTCGCGGCGGCGAGCGCTGCGATGTTCTCGGCGCCCGTGGCGAGCTGCGCCGCACCGGCGCTCACGCCCGCGGCGCCGCTCGATGCCGTGGCTGCCGCGGAGTCGAGCTGCGCCGCACCGGCGCTGAGCTGGGAGAGCCCGTCTGAGAGCGAGCTCGCGCCGTCGGCGAGGTTCGTGCCCGCGCCCACGAGCGTGTGAGTACCGTCGGCGAGGGCCTGGCTGCCCGTCGCCAGCTCGGCGGTCTTCGACGCGAGCGTGCCGGCCCCGGCGCTGAGCTGCGCACTGCCGTCACGGGCGCGATCGGCTCCGCTGGCGAGCCGCTGGGTGCCGGCGACGAGTTCGGGCGACTTCGCCGAGATCTGCGCGGTGCCCTCGGCGAGTTCGCCGAGGCCGGCGCTGAGCTTGCTGCTGCCTGCTGCCACCTGCGCGGTGCCGGTTTCGAGGGTGCCGGCCGCGTCGGCGGCTTTGCGGGTGCCGTCACTCAGCTTCTCGACGCCCACGAGCACCTGCTCGGCCGCGGTCTGGGTGGCGGTCTCGCCCACGGCATCGCGCAGCTGCACCATGGCCTGCTTGCCGAGGGTCGAGGCGAGGAAGGAGTTGTTGTCGTTGTAGACGACTTCGATCTGCCCGGCCTTGGGGTCGTCCTGCAGGCCTGCGAGAGTGCTGGAGAAGTCGCGCGGGATGGTGACGGAGAAGTAGACGTCGCCGTCGCCGACGGCGCGCGCTGCCGCGTCGGCGTCGAGCGGCTGCCAGTCGAGGTCTCCTCCTTCCTGCAACTGTTCGAGCACGTCGTCGCCGGCGGCGAGTTGGGAGCCGTCGGGTTTCGCCGCGGGTTCGTCGAGGTTGACGATCGCGACGGGCAGCTTGTCGAGGTGGTCGGTGGGTGCCCAGAACGCCCACAGGTAGAGGGCGCCGTAGATGAGGGGGATGACGAGCAGCACGCCGAGGGCGATCTTCGGCAGGGTGCCCTGGCGGAAGCGCTTCAGCTCGGTGCTGCGGGTGAACAGTGACATGGGGGTTCCTTCTGCTGCTGCGGCGCGCGGCCGCTCAGAGCTCGATGAGGGTGGGAGCGGGCGCGGCTGCCGCGAACAGCGCGGCATCGCCGGGATCGCTGGTCGCGGCGACGATGCGGATCCCTCGCTGCGCGAGGTCGCTGAGCCGTTCGGCGACGAGCACCCGATCGGCCGGGTCGCGGAGGGCATCGAAGTCGTCGACGACGAGCAGCCGAGGCTGCTCGATGAGGGCGAGGGCGACGCGCACGAGCATCTCTTCGGCCGGGGCGAGGTCGCGCACGAGCAGCGCGGGGTCGGGCTGCTCGAGGTCGCCGAATGCGTCGGCGAGCAGTTCGCGGGCGAGCTGCGGGGTGATGCGCGGGGTGCGCCGGTACCAGGGCAGTGCCCAGCCGAGGCGCTCGCGCAGTGTGGCGGCGAGCGTGACGGAGGGTTCGAGCGCGTCGACGGCTTCGAAGCCGACGACGCCGGTGAGGCGGCGGATCTCGGCCGGTTCGGTGGCGCCGAGTGTGGCGAGCGATCCGCCGTTCAGCTGCATGCGGCCGGCGATGGCGAGCAGCAGCGAGGTGCGTCCGCTGCCGCGCGAGCCCAGAACGACGGTGACGGGGGTGCGGCTCGTCACGGTGAGGGGCCCGCAGACGGGGCCGCGGGGGCCGCGAATGTGCGCGGCTCGCAGCTCGACGGTGCTGGGGCCGTGTGCGGGTTCGCCTGCGGGTGCGGGGGCGTGGCTGGAGGCGGATCCGCGCGGTGCGCGATCCTCGCCGGCTGCTGCCGCGATGACGACGGTTTCGGTGGTGCTCACGTCGCTCCTGTCGATTCGATACTCAAATTCTTAAACTGACTAGTCAGTCTAAAATGAGGATCCGCGCGCGTCAAGCGAGCCGTCCGGAGATCCACCCGAGACCCCGGGAATATCCCTCCGCGATCCGCGTTAGATTTACATGCAAGCGCATATAATTGGCGCAACGATAGAAACGGAGCCCCCCATGGAATTCGGGATCTTCTCGGTCAGCGACGTGACCCGCGACCCGGTCAGCGGCGAAACCCCCAGCGAGGCGGAGCGCATTCAAGGCCTCGCCACCATCGCGAAGCACGCCGAAGAGGTGGGACTCGATGTCTTCGCCATCGGCGAGCACCACAACCCGCCGTTCTTCTCCTCCACCCCGACCACCTTCCTCGCCTACCTCGCGGCGCAGACCGACAGGCTGAAGCTCAGCACCAGCACCACGCTCATCACCACGAACGACCCGGTGCGCATCGCAGAGGAGTACGCGATGCTGCAGCACCTCGCCGGGGGCCGCATGGACCTCATGCTCGGCCGTGGCAACACCGCGCCCGTCTACCCGTGGTTCGGCAAGGACATCCGCAGCGCCCTGCCGCTCGCACTCGAGAACTACAACCTGCTGCACCGGCTGTGGCGCGAAGACGTCGTCGACTTCGAGGGCAACTTCCGCACGCCGCTGCAGGGCTTCACGAGCACCCCGCGCCCCCTCGACGACGTGCCCCCCTTCGTGTGGCACGGCTCGATCCGCACCCCCGAGATCGCCGAGCAGGCGGCCTACTACGGCGACGGCTTCTTCTCCAACCACATCTTCGCCCCGAGCGAGCACTCGCTGCGCCTCATCAACTTCTACCGCGAGCGCTACGAGCACTACGGGCACGGGACGGCCAAGCAGGCCATCGTGGGGCTCGGCGGCCAGGCCTTCATCGCGAAGAAGTCGCAGGACGCCATCACCGGCTTCCGCCCCTACTTCGACGAGGCGCCCGTCTACGGCCACGGTCCCCGCATGGAGGACTTCATGAGCCAGACCCCGCTCTCCGTCGGCAGCCCCCAGGAGGTCATCGACAAGACCCTCTCGTTCCGCGAGATCTTCGGCGATTACCAGCGCCAGATGTTCCTCATCGACCACGCGGGCCTTCCCCTGAAGACGGTGCTCGAGCAGCTCGACCTGCTCGGCGAGGAGGTCGTGCCCGTGCTGCGCCGCGAGCTCGCCGCACGACGAGACCCGGAAGCACCCGAAGCCCCCAGCCACGCCAGCCTCGTACGCGCCAAGTACGGCGACGAGGCGCCGCGGCAGCCGCGGCCCCGCGCGAACCGCGGTGATAACGTGACGGGCGGATCGCCCTACCTCGACAGCGCCGCAGCACCGGGCGCGAGCTTCGGCCTCCGCTGATCCGCCCCTCGATCGGAGAACCCCATGCGCACCGAACGCATCGACCTCAGGCTCGCCAACGAGGCCTGGGAGTCGCTCATGACCGCCCACGCGCGCCTCACAGCGCTGTTCGCGGCGGAGGACATGTGGGATGAAGCGGGCATGCGAGAGTACGACGTGCTCTACACGCTCTCGAAGAGCGACGGGCCGCTGCGCCTCTGCGAGATCCAGGACGGCGTGCTGCTCAGCCAGCCGGCCCTCTCGCGCATGATCGACCGTCTCACGACCCGCGGCCTGCTGCACCGCGAGACCGACCCGGACGACGGACGCGCCGTGCGCATCTCGCTCACCGAGGAGGGCGCACGCGTGCAGCGGGAGATCGGGCGGGCGCACGCGAAGAGCGTCGGGCGCGAGCTCGGCGCCGCACTCTCGCCCGACGAGATGCGCGAGCTGCGCGAGCTCTGCCGCCGCATCGCCGAGCAGCCGCGTCGGGACGCCTGAGCCCGCCGACGACCCGCGCCCGCGCGACACCACCCGAACCAGCCACTTCCCTGACGCACCAGGAGCCCCCATGCTGCACCCCATCGACACCCGCCACTCCAGCACCGACCCCGAACCCCGCACGCTCGCGATCGTCAGCGCCGGCACGAGCGACCCCTCCACCACCTCGATGCTCGCGAACCGCATCGCCGACCGCGCCGCGACGCTCGCAGCGTCGCGCGGTCTCGCACTGCAGCTGCGCTTCATCGACCTCCGCACCCTCGCGCAGGACATCACGACGGCGCTCGTCTCCCGGCACGTCTCCCCCGAGCTGCAGCAGGCGAGCGACGTGCTGCGCGACGCAGACGCCCTCGTCGTCTCGACCCCGGTCTACAAGGCCGGCCCGAGCGGACTGTTCACCTCGTTCTTCCAAGTGCTCGACAACGATCTGCTCATCGGCACGCCCGTCGTGCTCGCCGCCACCGCCGGCAGCGCCCGCCACGCGCTCGTGGTCGACGACCAGCTGCGCGGCCTGTTCGCGTACCTGCGCACCATCACGGCGCCCACTGCGCTGTTCGCGGCACCCGAGGATTGGAACAGCGGCGACCTCGGCAAGCGGATCGACCGCGCCGCCGCCGAACTGCTCGCCCTCGTCTCGGGCGGCTTCCGGGCCACGGTGCGCGACGAGGCGTGGAGCGGATACCAGCACTCCTTCGGCAGCGCGGGCGGCGCCGAAGTCGGCATCGACCTCAGCACCGACCTCATGCGCCTCGCGACCGGCGGCCGCTAGCGAGGCGGTCGCGGGGTCTGCGGGCCGCAGTTCAAGCAGCGGGCCGCAGTTCACGCAGTGGATCGCAGTTCAAGCAGTGGATCGCAGTTCAGACGGTCGAATTTCACGAGAAATCTCCGCCTGAACTGCGATCCACTGCCTGAGCGGCACCCGCGGGCGAGGGCGGATCGCGCCCCTACGCCGCGTCGCCCGTGGAGATCGCGGCGGCTTCTTCCTCCGCGGTCTCGTGCGGCGCACCCACCCGGTGCAGCAGATGGCCGACGCTCGCGAGCACGATGATCGACACCACGAGCGACGCGGCCCCGAGCCAGTAGGGCGCCGGAGCGCCGAGGGCCTCGGCGATCGGCCCGGCCACGGCGGGCGCGATCGCGCCGCCCACGAAGCGCACGGCGGAGTACGTGGAGGAGGCCACGTTGCGCGGCAGCTCGGTCGCCTCCATCACGGCCTCCGTCAGCGCGGTGTTCATCACGCCGAGCAGCAGACCGCTCACGACCACGACGGTCACGAGCCCCGGCAGCGAGTGCACGAAGACGCCGAGGAGCGCGAGGCAGACGGTGAGGCCGCCGAGCATCGTGAACAGCACCGGCCGCAAGCCGAAGCGGCGGGTGAGCACGGGGGCGACGAGCACCGAGGTGAGCGCGAGCGCGAGGCCCCAGCCGAAGAAGACCAACCCCAGTTCGTGGGCGCCGAAGGCCTCCGCGCCCGCGGCCTTCGCTGCGGCCTCCATCGGGTAGGGGCTGTAGGCGAGCAGCACGAAGAAGCCGAAGTTGTAGAAGAACGCGACGCCGCTGAGTGCGAGCAGGGCGGGGTCGCGGAGGGCCGTGAACCCGGCGACGAGCGAGGGCCGTGCGGCGCGGGCCGCGGCGCGCTGCTCGGCGCTCTGCTTCGGGGTGCGCAGCAGCACCAGGATCGCGAGCAGCGCGACGGCCATGAGCACGGCGGTGCCGAAGAAGGGGCCCCGCCATGAGACGGATCCGAGGGCGCCGCCCACGAGCGGGCCGATCGCCATGCCGACGCCGAGGGCCGCCTCGTAGAGCACGATCGCCTGGCGCGATCCGCCCGAGGCGGCACCGACGATCGCGGCGAGCGCGGTCGAGATGAAGAGGGCGTTGCCGAGCCCCCAGCCCGCCCGGAAGCCGATGATCTCGTCGACGGTGCCGGAGGCGCCGGCGAGTGCGGCGAAGAGCACGATCAGCACGAGGCCCGCCACGAGCGTCCAGCGCACGCCGATGCGCCCGGAGACCCAGCTCGTGAAGAACATCGCGATGCCCGTGATGAAGAGGTAGCTCGTGAAGAGCAGCATGGTCTGGCTGGCGCTCGCGCCCAGCTCGTGGCTGATGGCCGGCAGGATCGGGTCGACGAGGCCGATGCCCATGAAGGAGATGGCGCAGGCGAAGGCGATCGCCCACACGGCGGTCGGCTGACGCAGGATCGAGGCCTTGCGGACGGGGGCCGGCTCGGCCGTGGTGGGCCCGGTGCCGGGGGTGGATCCGGTGCTGGTGGTGGAATCGGTGACGGTGGACGTGATGGCTCCTCGGGGTGGACGGGTTGTGATGGTGGCGGGTGCGGATCAGGCCCGCGGGTCGCCGATCCGCTCGCTCAGCTGCTGCATCAGCTCGACCGCTCGGGCGAGCGTGGCGCGGTCGAAGTCGGAGAGTTCGCCGAGGTGGGGTCGCACTCGGTCGGCGGCGATGCGCCGGTATTCATCGAGGGCGGCCCTCCCCTGCTCGGTGATGGCCACGCGGGAGGCGCGGCCGTCATCGGGGTCGGGGCTGCGGTCGACCCAGCCCTCGTGCTCGAGCCGTTGCACGAGCCCGGTCATGGAGGGTTGCGCCACGCGCTGCTGCTGCGCGAGTTCGCTGACCCGCGCCGAGCCGGACTGCTCGAGGTCGGCGAGCACGCGCCAGGCCACCAGGGAGTAGCCCACCCCGGCCGTGCGCCCCGCGATGCGCGCGAAGCGGCCGCTGGTGCGTGTCAGTTCAAGCGCAAGCGCATCGAGACCCGATGCGTTCTTCTCATTCTCTTCAACCACAGCGACCACTATACGCCCATTTGCATAGCCAAGCTATGCAAATCGCGACCGCCGCCCCCCAACCCCACCCGTTCCCCCCCCGCCCAGAAAGCCTGCGCAGTTCAGACCGGAGATCGCAGCTCAGGAGGTCGATTCTGCGGAAAACCTCAGTCTGAGCTGCGATCCACTGCCCGAACTGCGTCCGCCCGCGATCCGCCGCGCACCCTTGACGCACGCAGGCGTTCCCTGCAGGCTGGCAGCACCGACGACGAACGAGCCAGAGGAGCCTCCCATGATCTTCGTCAATCTGACCACCACCGACCTCGACCGCAGCAAGGCCTTCTACACGGCGCTCGGCTGCGACATCAATCCGATGTTCACCGACGAGAACGCCGCCTGCGTCGTCTGGGACGACCGCACCTTCTTCATGATGCTCACCCGCGAGCACTTCGCGCAGTTCACCGACAAGCCCCTCGCCGACCCGCGCGAGAGCGCGCAGGTGATCGTGGCGCTGAGCCGGGACTCCCGCGCGCACGTCGACTCGACGGTCGAAGCCGGCCTCACCGCCGGCGGCACCGAGAACGGCGCTCCGCAGGACTACGGCTTCATGTACCAGCGCAGCATGCAGGACCCCGACGGCAACATCATCGAGTTCTCCTACATGGAAGCGCAGGCCGTCGAGGAGGGCCCCGGCGCCTACACCGACCAGCACGGCGCCGGCCCGGATCCCGTTCCCGGCACCAACGGCCACCATCACGGTCCCGGCAGCTACACCGATGAGCACGGTCCGGACACGGATACCGCTCCCGGCCGCTGAGCAGAGCCACTGGCCCGCGACCGGGCCGACGATTCGTCACGGCGGATCGCGATCCGCCGTCCGGGAACGCCGAAAGGGGGCGGGATCACCGATCCCGCCCCCTTCACCGCACCCGCGGGCGCGTCTTCTCGACCGCTTACGCCGCCACGAAGAAGAGGCGCTTGTTCGCGAACTCGCCGATGCCGAGCGGGCCCATCTCGCGGCCGAAGCCCGAGCGCTTCACACCGCCGAAGGGGATCTCGGCAGCCTCCGCTGCGATGGTGTTCACGTGCGACATGCCCACCTCGAGCTGCGAGGCCACCCGAGCGGCGCGTGCCTCGTCGGTCGAGAAGACCGAGCCGCCGAGCCCCAGATCGCAGTCGTTCGCGAGCTCGAGCGCCTCTTCGTCGCTCGACACCCGGTACACGGTGGCGACAGGGCCGAAGATCTCCTCGCGATACGACTCCGAGTCGCGGGGCACTCCCGTGAGCACGGCCGGCGAGTAGTAGGCCGCCGGGCCCTCCGACAGCACGCCGCCGGCGACGAGGGTCGCGCCCTCGGCGACGGCCTTCCGCACCTGCGCGTCGACGGTCTCGGCTGCGGTGCGCGTCGACAGCGGAGCGAACTCGCCCTCGGCGAGGTTCAGCTGGTCGCCGGGCACGAGGCCCTCGGCGAGCTTCGCGAGCTCGGCCACGAACTCGTCGTAGATGTCGTCCATCACGATCAGGCGCTTGTTGGAGTTGCAGACCTGACCGCCGTTGTAGACGCGGAAGTTCCAGGCCTCCGCCGCGGTCGCCGCGACGTTGTCGCTGTCGAGCACCACCATCGGGTCGATGCCGCCGAGCTCCAGCACGCACTTCTTCAGATGCTGGCCGGCCTGCGCACCGATGATCGCGCCCGCGCGCTCCGAGCCCGTCAGCGAGACGCCCTGCACGCGGGGATCGGCGATCATCGACGCGATCTGGTCGTGCGAGGCGAACACGTTCTGATAGCCGCCGACGGGCACGCCGGCCTGCTCGAAGATCTCCTGCATCGTGAGCGACGACCGCGCGCAGATGTCGGCGTGCTTGAGCAGGATCGTGTTGCCCAGCAGCAGGTTCGGCGCCGCGAAGCGGGCCACCTGGTAGTAGGGGAAGTTCCACGGCATCACGCCGAGCAGCACGCCGATCGAGCGGTGCTCGACGTAGGCCTTGCCGGGGATCGTGCTCGGGATCTCGTAGTCGGTGATGAGGCTCGGGCCGTGCACCGCGTAGTACTCGATGATGTCGCGCGCGAACTCGACCTCGTCGACCGATTCGGCGTACGACTTGCCCATCTCGGTGGCGATGATCGTCGCGAGCTCGTCCTTGCGCTCCTCGAAGATCTCTGCGGCGCGCTTCACCACGACGGCGCGCTCCTGCACGCTCTTCTCGCGCCACTCGCGGTAGACGGCGTCGGCACTCGCGACGGCGGCCTCGATGTCGGCGTCGGTGGCGCTGTCGAAGGTCTCGACGATCTCACCCGTCGCGGGATTCTGCACTCGGTACTTGGCCATGATGCTCCTTCTGTGTAGGTCGAATATACGCCTCAGCGGTGCAGCGGCCGTCGTGACCGCTGCACCGCTCGGGCGCTCACTGAGTGGGGGCTACTTTCCGGTGTAGTAGCCGTCGGCGACGTTCAGCGCCTCGTCGATGATGTCGAGGCCCGTCACCAGATCCTCCTCGCTGATGATCAGCGGCGGGGCGATCTGCAGGCGGTTGCCCGCGGCGAACGGCCACAGGCCGGCCTGTTTGCAGGCCGCGACGACCGCGTTGAACGGCGCCGCCGCCGCACCGGCCGCGTTGAACGGCACGAGCGGCTCGCGGGTCTCGCGGTCGAGCACCAGCTCGAGCGCCCAGAACAGGCCCTTGCCGCGCACCTCGCCGATCGACGGGTGCTTCTCGGCGAGCTCGCGCAGGCGCGGGCCGACCACGCGCTCCCCGAGGTCGCGCACGCGCTCCAGGATCTGCTCCTCCTCGAAGATATCGAAAGTGGCGACGCCCGCGGCGGCTCCGAGGGGGTGTCCGCTGTAGGTGAGGCCGCCGGGGAACGGGCGATCCGCGAAGGTGTCGTGGATCGGCTCCGAGATGACGACGCCGCCGAGAGGCACGTAGCCCGAGTTGACACCCTTCGCGAAGGTGACGAGGTCCGGGGTGACGCCGAAGGCCTGGAACGCGAACCACTCGCCGGTGCGCCCGAATCCGGCCATGACCTCGTCGCAGATCATCACGATGCCGTAGCGGTCGCAGAGCTCGCGCACGCCCTCGAGGTAGCCCGGGGTGGGCACCAGGATGCCGTTCGTGCCGGTGACGCTCTCCAGGATGATGGCCGCGATGGTGTCGGGGCCTTCGAGCTGGATGGTGTGCTCGAGGTGCTGCAGCGCGCGCTCGGTCTCCTGCTCCGGGGTCTCGGCGTGGAACTCCGAGCGGTAGGGGTAGGGGCCGAAGAAGTGCACGACGCCGGCATCGGGGGTGCCGTTGGCCCAGCGGCGGGGCTCGCCCGTGAGGGTGATCGCGGTGGCGGTCGAGCCGTGGTACGAGCGGTAGCGGGCGAGCACCTTCTGGCGACCGGTGTGGTGGCGGGCCATGCGCACCGCGTACTCGTTGGCGTCGGCGCCGCCGTTGGTGAAGAACACCGAGCGGGCGCCCTCGAAGGAGTGCTCGACGATGCGCTTGGCGAGCTCGCCGCGCACGTCGTTCGCCATCGCCGGCTGAATCGTCGCGAGACGGCCGGCCTGATCCTGGATCGCCTTCACGAGACCGGGGTGCTGATGACCGAGGTTGAGGTTCACGAGCTGAGCCGAGAAGTCGAGGTACTCGGTGCCGTCGTAGTCCCAGAAACGCACACCCTCGCCCTTGGCTACCGGCAGCGGGTTGATCTGGGCCTGCGCCGACCAGGAGTGGAAGACGTAGTCGCGGTCGTTCTGGCGCACCTCGCGCTGCGCGTCGGTGTCGCCGAAGTTCTGCTCCGCACCGTTCAGGTCGATGAAGTCGGTCATCTGATTCCTTATTTCACGTGATGATTTCGAGCGTCGGGATCCGGGATCCCGGAGAGGGAAGGGGCGAGGGCGGGTCACCGCCCTCGCCCCCGAGACCTCAGCTGTTGCTGGGGAATCCGAGGTCGACCTTCGACTGCTCCGGCTTGGGCCAGCGCGTGGTCACCACCTTGGAGCGGGTGTAGAAGTGGATCGACTCGGGGCCGTAGATGTGGGCGTCGCCGAAGAGCGAGTCCTTCCAGCCGCCGAACGAGAACGAGCCGACGGGAACCGGGATCGGCACGTTGATGCCGACCATGCCGGCCTCGACCTCGAACTCGAACTGGCGGGCGACGCCGCCGTCGCGGGTGAAGATCGCGGTGCCGTTGCCGAACTGGTGATCGTTGATGAGCTGCACGCCCTCTTCGTAGGTGTCGACGCGCACGACCGCGAGCACCGGCCCGAAGATCTCCTCAAGGTAGACCTTGCTGTCGGTCTTGACGTGGTCGATGAGCGAGACGCCAGTGAAGAAGCCGTTGCCCTCGAACTCGGCCTCGCGGCCGTCGACGACCACGGTCGCACCCTCGGCCGCGGCGCCGGCGACGTACGACTCGACGCGGGCCTTCGCCTCGGCGGTGATGAGCGGACCCATCTCGGACGCGGGATCGGTGCCGTCGCCGATCTGGAGCTTCTCCATGCGCTCGGCGATCTTGGCGACGAGCTCGTCGCCGACGCCGCCGACAGCCACGACGACCGAGACGGCCATGCAGCGCTCGCCGGCCGAGCCGTACGCGGCGGAGACCGCGGCATCGGCGGCCCCGTCGAGATCGGCGTCGGGCATCACGATCATGTGGTTCTTGGCGCCGCCGAGGGCCTGCACGCGCTTGCCGTTCGCAGCCGCGCGCTCGTAGATGTACCTGGCGATGGGGGTCGAGCCCACGAAGGAGATCGCCTTCACGTCGCGGCTGTCGAGCAGCGTGTCGACGGCGACCTTGTCACCGTGCACGACGTTGAGCACGCCGTCGGGCAGGCCCGCCTCGCGGAACAGCTCGGCGATGAAGACGGAGGCGGAGGGGTCGCGCTCAGAGGGCTTCAGCACGACAGTGTTGCCGCAGGCGATCGCCGAGGCGATCATCCAGAGCGGCACCATGACCGGGAAGTTGAACGGGGTGATCGCCGCGACCACGCCCACCGGCTGCTTGATCGAGTGCACGTCGACGCCGGTCGAGACCTGCTCGTCGCGCTCGCCCTTCAGCAGGTGCAGGAGGCCCGAGGCGAACTCGACGTTCTCGAGGCCGCGCGCGATCTCGCCCGCGGCGTCCGAGAGCACCTTGCCGTGCTCGCTGGTGACGATCGCGGCGAGCTCGGGGGTGCGCTGCTTGAGCAGCTGGCGCAGGTTGAAGAACACGTCGGCGCGCTTGGTGAGGCTGGTCTTGCGCCACATCGGCAGCGCGGCCTGGGCGGCGGCGATGGCCTGCTCGACGGTTGCGGCGGAGGCGATGGCGAGCTCGTGCTGCTGCTCGCCGGTGGCCGGGTTGAACACCGGCTGGGTGCGCTCGGCCGTCTCGACCTTCTCGCCGCCGATGATGTGAGGGATGAGTGCCATCCGCGTTCCTCTCGAATCGATCAATATGTTCGGCATACCCGAACACGATTGACTCAAGTATTTCAGCGGTGATTCTCGCCGGCCACCCGCACTCCATCCGCATTTCGACCGTTTCCCATACAATATGTTCGAATGCACCGCAGTGGACGGGGTGCGAGAGAGGCAGCGGATGTCGGATCTGATCAGCGTCGCCGACGCACTCGCCCTGGCCGAAGTGCAGGCCGGCGACCCCGAGCTCATCGCGGGCGCGCAGGGCCTCGATCGTGAGATCCGCTGGGCGCACGTCGTCGCAGGCTCGGCCGCGGTCGGCCTGCTCGACGGCGGCGAGCTCGTGCTCACCACGGGCGCCGGCTGGCCCCGCGAGGGCGACGAGCTCGCGCGGCTCTCGGCCGCACTCATCGACACCGGCCCCGCCGCCGTGGTGATCGAACTCGGACGCTTCTTCACCGAACCGCCGGCGCCGCTGCGCGCCGTCTGCGAAGAGCACGGCATCCCCCTCATCGCGCTGCACCACGAGGTGCGCTTCGTGCAGATCACGCAGCGGGTGCACCAGCGCATCCTCGCAGCGCAGACCGAAGCCCTCGCGGCCCGCGCCGAGGTGCACGCGATGCTCACCGAGCTGGGACTCAACCGCAGCCCCGTCGACTACGTGATCGAACGGCTCGCTGACACCCTCGGCACCGCCGTCGTACTCGAAGACTCCTCTCGCCGCGTGGTCGCCTGGGCCGGACGGGCCGACGGCACAGGTACGGGGACGGAGGGCGGATCGCCCGCCGCCGGGATCCCCCACCCGCTCGCGCCGTGGGCCGACGCCGACGGCGCCGACTTCACCCCGCTCGACGGCTGGGAGCGCGTGCCGGTCGAGGCGCAGGGCCGGCGCTGGGGCCGGCTCATCGCGCTGCCCGGCCCCGAGCACCCGGCGGGACGGCGCACCGTGCTCGAGCTCGGCGCATTCGCGTTGGCGCTCGGCAGGCTCGCCGACCCGGAGGGCGGGCAGTGGCTGCAGCTCTCCTCGAAGCACTTGTTCGACGTGCTGCTCGGCGGCCGCTACCGCCGCGACGAGGAGCTCGCCGTGCAGCTCGCCGCCGCCGGCCTGCCGGTCTCGGGTCGGCTGCTGATCGGCGCGACGCTGCGCGGCGTCGGCGACTTCGGCGGCGACGCCTCCCTCGAGCACGCCATGCTCGCCACGGCTCTGCGGCGAGCCGTGGGGCAGCAGGGCCGGGTGATCCTCGCCCACGACGATGCCAGCGACGACGCGGCCGCGACGACGCGGCGCCGCGGCGCGGCCCTGATCGCCCTGCTCTCGTTTCCGCCCGACGACGCGCGGCTGCACGGCGCCGAGGGATCCGCGCCCCCGCTCGCATCGCGCCTCGCCCACGAACTCGACGCACTGCTGCCGTCGACCGTGCCAGCCGCCTGGCGGGCCCACCTCGGTCTGGGCTCGGCCGGCCGGCGCGTGCGCGGGCTGATCTCGTCGCTCGAACAGGTGCGGGCAGCCGGCGAGCTGGAGCCCGCCGGGGGCACCGGCCGCGTCACCGTGCAGCAGGCCGAGCGGCAGCCGCTCGCCTACCTGGTGCGCGGCCTTGCCGCTCTGCCAGAGGTGCAGGAGTTCGCCGCCGAGACCCTGGGGCCCATCATCGAGCACGACGCCACCAGCGGCGCGGGCCACAGCGGGGACCTGCTGCGGGTGCTGCGCGCCTACCTGGAGCACCCCACGAACCGGTCGCTCGCGGCGCAGCGGGCGCGGCTGTCGCGATCGGTGTTCTACCAGCGGCTCGCGCTGATCGAAGAGCTCCTCGGAGTCGACCTCACCAACGGCACCGTGATCGCGACGCTCACGGTGGCGCTGCTCGCACGCCGGTAGCGGCGCGGCGCGCGAACGAGGTCGCGGGGCGGATCCGGCGGAGACCTACTCCCCCGCGGGCGACGACCAGAGCGCCGGGTACGAGTGCCCGAGCTCGATCACGAGACCGCGCAGCGCCGGCAGCGACAGGCCGATCACGCAGCTCGGCGCCCCCTCGATGCGCTCGATGAACGCGCCCGCAAGGCCGTCGATCGCGAAGCCGCCCGCCAGTTCGAGCGGTTCCCCCGTCGCGACGTACGCCTCCAGCTCGGCGTCAGCGAGATCGGCCGACAGTTCCACCCGTGCGGTGTCGACGGATCCTGCCGCGCCGCGCGCTTCGCCGCCCGTGTGATCGATGAGCCAGTGGCCCGAGTGCAGCACACCGGCGCGCCCGCGGTGGTGCTTCGCCCGGGCGAGAGCGACCTCGGGCTCGTGGGGCTTGCCGAGGATCTCCCCGTCGAGCAGGAACATCGAGTCGCCGCCCAGCACCAGCCCGTCGATCTCGTCGCCGTGACGGCGCACCACATCCTCGGCCTTGAGACGGCCCAGGTACTCGGTGAACTCCGGGGCGCTGAGCGCGCGGCCCAGCTCGGCCTCGCGCGCGGCGATCGCCGCATCCTCGTCGACCTCCGGCGAGAAGCAGATCGGCTCGATGCCCGCCCCCCGCAGAACCGAGAGCCGGGCCGGGGACGTCGAAGCGAGGTACAAGCGCATGCGACCAGCCTACGCACCCGTGAGAAGTCCCCGGCGTCGGGGCTCACGGCTATCTCGGACGAACACGCCGTGCGCGTATCCGAAATACGTGCCGGCTCCGAATTACTGGGAGGCCTGGTCGGGACGCCTCTCAGAGAATCGCGCCTTCGTGTCGCAGCAGGGCCTCTTTCACGGGGGTGCCGAAGAGGTAGCCGCCGAGGCCGCCGTCGGTGCGCACGATCCGGTGGCAGGGCACGACGAGTGCGACGAGGTTGTTCGCGCACCCCGACGCCGCCGCTCGCACCGCCGTCGGCCGGCCGGCGAGCTCCGCCAGCTCGGTGTAGGTCACGGCCCGGCCCGCGGGCACCGCGCGCAGCGCCCGCCACACCTCGCCTCTGAAGGGGGTCTCCGGCTGGGCGACGCGCAGGCCGTCGATCGCGGCAAGGTCGCCGTCGGCGTAGGCCCGCAGGGCCGCGGCGATCCCGAACTCGTCGCCAGCGGCCGGGGCGATGCCGCGATCCGCCATTCCGGGATCGAGTCGGGCCAGCCGCTGCGCGAGGCTCCCGGCCTCCGGGTCGTCGTCGGTCGCGAAACCGGCGGCGCGCAGGGCGCCGTCTTCGGGGGTCCAGATCGCGTGGAACGGGTGGCCTGCGATGTCGACGACGGTGCGGGCCAGGGGTGCGGTGCTCATCTCGGTTCCTTTCGTGCGGCCGATTCGAGGAAGTCGGCCCAGAGGTGCTGCGTGGCGTAGCCGCGGAACGGCCGCCAGGGTTCGGCGAGGCGCACGGCCTCGCGGTCGCCGCGCACGTCGAGCGCACGGCGCAGGATCAGATCTCCCGCGGGGAAGGCGTCGGGGTCGCCGAGCGCTCGCATCGCGATCAGCTCGACGGTCCAGGGGCCGATGCCGCGGATCGCGAGCAGTTCGCGCCTGGCGCGCTCGCGGTCGGCGCCCGGGCCGAGATCCAGCCCTCCCGCGATCGCGGCGGCGAGCGCCCGCAGCGTCTCAGCGCGAGCACGGGTCAGGCCGAGCCGCGCCCGCAGCTCGTCGGCGCCGGTTCCGGCGACGCGTTCGGCGCTCGGCCTCGGGTGGAAGCCCGGCGCCGCGCCTGCGGCCTCGTCGGGGAAGGCCGCTGCGAGCCGCCCCTGCAGTGTGCGCGCCGCGGCGAGCGAGACCTGCTGGCCGAGCACCGTGCCGAGCGCGAACTCGGCCGCGTCCCTGGCCCCCGGCAGCCGCAGGCCCGGCCGGGCGGCCAGCAGGGCGCGCAGCAGCGGATCGCCGTCGAGCGCGTCCGCCACCTGCGCAGGGTCGGCGTCGAGGTCGAGCAGGCGCCGCACTGCTTGGATCGCGGGCATGGTGTCGCTCAGACCGGGCAGGGAGAGCAGGATCGGGATCCCCACCGTCGCGGCCGCCGTGCGCCCAGCATCCGACGGCACTCCGCCCCAGTCGATGCGCGCGACCGCGGTGCCGCCAGGCACGTCGATCGCGTGCGCGGTCGCGCCGTCGGCGTCGACGCGGTCGCGGCCGGGCACGGCGTGCGCCACGAGGAACGCGCGGATCGCCGACACCGCGAACGGTGCGCGGGTGCGCAGCCGCAGCGCGAGCCGGGGGCGTTCGTCGGAGGCGGCACCGCCGGAGCCGTCGGCGCCGTCGGCGGGATCCGCGCCGCCGGCGCCGGGCCGCGGCAGCCGGGAGGGCGCGATCCCGAACTCCTCGCGCATCGAGTCGCCGAACTGCCGCACGCTGCCGAACCCGGCCGCGAAGGCGATGTCGGCGAGCGGCAGGTCCGTCTGCTCGATGAGGGATCGTGCGGCGTGCGCCCGCCGCGTGCGGGCGAGCTGCAGCGGGGTCGCCCCGATCTCGTGCAGGAGCATGCGGCGCAGGTGACGCTCGCTCACGGCGAGCTCGGCGGCGAGGCCGGCGACCCCGACGGCGTCGACTGCGCCGTCGCGGATGCGGCGCACGGCCCGTGCGACGAGGTCGCCGCGCGCATCCCAGTCGCGAGTGCCGGGCAGCGCGTCGGGCCGGCAGCGCTTGCAGGCGCGGAATCCCGCGGCGACGCACGCCGCCGCGCTCGGCAGGAAGCGGCAGTTCTCCGGGCGGGGCTTGCGCGCAGGGCACGAGGGCCGGCAGTAGATGCCCGTGCTCGTGACGCAGAGGTAGACGCGCCCGTCCCAGCGCCCGTCGCGGCCCGACGCGGCGCGGTAACAGGCGTCGAAGTCGAGGGCGGGAGCTGCGGTTTCCGTGGGCACGGATCCATTGTTCCGCTCCCGGGCTGCGCGCGCACGCGGAAATCGGACATCGCAGTGCGGCTCGCACCCCGATCGAAGAGCGGTGCCGGTGATCGCCCGGCCCGCCGCGCGCATCCGCGGGGCGCCCGTTCGCTACGCTCGTCAGCATGAAGGATGTCTCCGGGCGCTCCGCCCTGCTGCGCGCCACCGTCGTGGTCGTCGCCGAGGGCGGGCTGCGCGCGCTGACCTATCGGGCCGTCGCCGCCGAGGCCGGGGTGTCGCACGGACTGGTGCGGCACCACTTCGGCACGCGGGATCAGCTCATCGCCGAGGCGATGGAGTACGCCATCGATGAGAGCCTGCGCGGCTCGAACATGCTGAGCAGCGGGCTCACCGCGCAGGAGTTCGCCGACGGCATCGAATCGCTCGCGGATCGCGAGGCCGGCATCCAGTCGTTCCAGTACGAGCTGCTGCTGGAGTCGCGGCGGCGGCCCGAACTGCGCCCGCTCGCCGAGCGGCACTTCCAGGCGTACCGCGAGGCGATCTCGCGGCAGCTGCACCGGATCGGCGTCGACGACTCCGAGCTCACCGAGCTGATCTGGTTCGCCCTCGACGGCATCGTGTTCAAGCAGCTCGTCGCCCCCGAGGATCCCGCGCCGGCCGTGCGACGGATCCGCGCACTCATCGAGGCGAGCATCGCGGGCTGAGCCTTCGCTCGACCGCACCGCCGCACCGGTCCAGTCGTGTCGCGCATCCGAAATCTACACTTGACTATCCATTTGGATAGTTCTAGGCTTGCGCTACCGACCGAAGGGACACACCGTCGTGCCTGACACCCAGAACGCACCCGACACCACCATCGAGTTCCTCTACCTGAGCGAGCCCGACATGATCGCTGCCGGCGTCACCGACATGGCCGCCTGCGTCGACACGATGAGCGAGATGCTCGTCGACTTCAAGCGCGGCGACTACCGCATGGCGGGCGTCGAGAACGATCTGCACGGCGCGCAGATCTACTTCCCCCAGGAGTCGCCCTTCGAGGGCATGCCGCTCGACGGACCGGACCGCCGCTTCATGGCGATGCCCGCCTACCTCGGCGGCAGCTTCCAGACCGCCGGCTGCAAGTGGTACGGCTCGAACGTCGAGAACCGCAAGATCGGCCTGCCCCGCTCGATCCTCATGTTCACGCTCAACGACAAGGACACGGGCGCGCCCCTCGCCCACATGTCGGCGAACCTGCTGAGCGCCTACCGCACCGGCGCGATCCCGGGCGTCGGCGCCCGCTACCTCGCCCGCGAAGACGCGAAGGTCGTCGGCATCGCCGGCCCCGGCCCCATGAACCGCACCTCGCTCGAAGCGCTCGTCGCCGTGCGCCCCGGCATCGACACCGTCAAGGTGTTCGGCCGCAGCCAGGGCAGCATCGACGCCTACATCGGCTGGGTGCGCGAGAACTTCCCCGGCATCACCACCATCGAACAGGTCGACTCGCTGCAGGGCGCGGTCGAGGGCGCCGACATCGTGAGCATCGCGATCCCGAGCCCCTCGGGCGTGGAGCACTACCCCTACGTCGCCGACGAATGGGTGAAGCCCGGCGCGCTCGTGCTCTGCTCGGCGCACCTCGCGCTCGAGGAGAGCCTCGTGCAGCGCGCCCGCCACGTCGCCGACGCCCGCAGCATCTACGAGGCCTGGGGCGCCGAGCTGCCCGGCAACGCCCACGACACCGTCGGCATCTGGGGCATGGCCCTCGTCGACCGCGTGCGCGACGGCCGCATGGCCCCCGAGCAGTTCGAGGATCTCGGCGAGATCATCGAGGGCGACACCCGCGGCCGCACGAGCGACGACGAGGTCTTCATCTACTCGGTCGGCGGCATGCCCGTCGAGGACGTCGCCTGGGCGACGCGCGTCTACCGCAACGCCGTCGAGCGCGGCATCGGCACGAAGCTGAAGCTCTGGGACAAGCCCGCCCTGGCCTGACGCCCGATCGCCCCGCCGACCGCACCGGGCGCGGAGCGGCAGGGCCCACCCCAGCACAGAAGCACGCTCCGCCGGGCGGGGCGGCAGAACGGAAGAGGATCGAATGGATCTGCAGAAGACCGATGTGGTCGTGGTCGGCGCCGGCGCCGTGGGCGCGATGGCGCTGTGGCAGCTGAGCAAGCGCGAGGGCCTCGACGTCGTGGGCATCGAACAGTACGGCCGGGTGCACTCGCACGGCTCCTACGCGGGCGAGACGCGGGTGTTCCGCACCGCGGTGCACGAGGGCGGCACCTACGTGAAGATGATCCAGCGCTCGCGCGCGCTGTGGCGCGAGCTCGAGGCGGAGTCGGGCCGCGACATCTACTCCGAGGTCGGCTGCCTCTCGATCGCGCCCGAGGGCTTCCCCGACCTCGAGGTTGCGATGGCCAACGTGCGCGAGTTCGACATCCCCCACCGCGTGCTCTCGAACGAGGAGCTGCGCGCCGAGTACCCGCAGCACATCGTGAACGACGACGACATCGCGCTGCTCGATGAGCACGGCGGCGGGCTGCGCCCCGAGGTGGCCGTGATGAGCGCGCTCGACCTCGCCGAGCAGAACGGCGCACGACTCTTCTTCAACACCCCCGTGATCGACATCGAGGAGCGCGCCGACGGCGTCGTCGTGCGCACCACGCAGGGCGCCTGGCTCGCGGGCACCGTCGTGATCGCGTCGGGCTCGTGGTCGACGCGCCTGCGCCCGCAGCTGAACGAGCTGCTCCGCATGCAGGTGCTGGGGCTCACCTGGTTCATGCCGAAGGATCCCGAGGCGTTCGTGCCCGCGAAGTTCCCGGCGTTCCTGCGCGACGCGGGTGCCGTGCACTTCTTCGGCGCGCCCAGCTTCGACGGCTACGCATTCAAGGCCTGCACGAACCCCGAGTGGCCGGTGTTCCGCGACGTCTCCGAGGTGCCGACGCATCACACCCGTGAGGAGCTGATCCGCATCGGCCAGCGCGCCGCCGAGCTCTTCGACGGCGTGAACCCCGAGCCGGTGCGCGAGAGCGTGCACCACTGCGCCTACACGCCCGACCGCCTGCCGGTGGTCGACCGCACGGATCGCGTCGTCACCATCACGGGGCTCTCGGGTCACGGCTTCAAGTTCTCGCCGCAGCTCGGCGAGTGGGCCGCGCAGCTGGTGCAGGGCGAGGAGAACACGGTGGATCCGCGCTTCGCGCTCGCCGAGCACATGCAGCGCCTCGCCGAGCTCGGCCCCTACACCGGCGGCGGCCACTAACCCCCACCCTGCCCTCCTGCCCCTGTCCCTGTCCCTGCTTCCCCGCAGTCCACTCCCACGCGCACCTGGCGCCAATAGTTCTACTTCATATAGAGTTATTGGCGTCAGTGACGAGAGGGGATCCATGACCCAGCAGGCCATACCCGTAGAGGTCGCGCACCTCTCGAAGCGCTTCGGCAGCGTGCAGGCCGTGCACGACCTCAGCTTCACCGCACAGCCGGGCCGCGTCACCGGCTTCCTCGGCCCGAACGGCTCGGGCAAGACCACCACGCTCGGCATGGTGCTCGGGCTCCTGCGCCCCGACTCCGGCACGGCCAGCATCGGCGGCACGCCCTACACCGCGCTGGATCACCCGGCGCTCACCGTGGGATCGGCGCTCTCCGCCAACTTCCACCCCGCCCACACAGGACGGGCGGACCTCGACATCGTGCGACGCGCCATCGGCGTGCCCGCCGCACGCGTCGACGAGAAACTCGCGCTCGTCGGCCTCGAAGGCGCGGCCGACCGCAAGACGGGCACCTACTCTCTCGGCATGCGCCAGCGACTCTCCCTCGCGGCGGCCCTGCTCGGAGACCCCCAGGTGCTCCTCCTCGACGAGCCCATCAACGGCCTCGACCCCGAGGGCATCCGCTGGATCCGCCTCTTCCTGCAGCACCTCGCGAGCGAGGGCAAGACCGTGCTGCTGTCGTCGCACCTGCTGAGCGAAGTGCAGCAGACCGTCGACGACGTCGTGGTGATCCGCCGCGGCGAACTCGCCTTCGCGGGCACCCTGGCCGAACTGCAGCGCGGCGACGGCGAGCGCACCGTGCTCGTCTCGGCGGCAGATCGGCCCGGTCTCGCGCAGGCGCTGCAGCAGGCGGGCGCCCAGGTGCACGGCGTGCGGGGCGAGACGATGCGCGTGAGCGGATTCGAACCCGCCGCGGTCGGGGAGATCGCGCTCGACGCCGGCATCGCGCTCTCCCACCTGAGCGTCGAGGAGAGCGAGCTGGAGCAGAGCTTCCTCGAACTCATCGAGGACGGCGACGCGAACCCGCCGACCGACACCCCTGCATCGACCCCCGCCGACTCCGAAGGAGGTGCGCGATGAGCGACTCGCGCGTCGTACGCAGCCTCTCCTCCGAGTGGCGCAAGGTGCTCTCCACCAAGCTGTGGTGGATTCTGGCGATCGTCATCGCGGCCTACTCCGCAATGATCGCGTCGATGTTCGCGTTCATGTTCAGCGCGATGGGCGACATGCTCGCCGGAGCCGGAGCCGGAGCCGGAGCGCCGCAGCTGCCGGCGCAGAGCGCCGCCAACATGGTCTACTCCTCGGTCTCGACCTTCGGATACGTCGTCCCGCTGCTGCTCGGCGCACTCACGGCGACGGGCGAGCTGCGGCACCGCACGCTCGGGCTCACCTTCACGCTCGAACCGCGACGCGGCCTCGTGCTGCTGAGCAAGACCGCCGTGCTGATCGTCTTCGGCGTGCTGCTCGGGGCCGCCGGCCTTCTCGGCGCGGTCGGCGCGGGCGCGGGCGTGACGGCCGCAACGGGCGGCGACCCGATGCTCGGCTCGGGCGAGACCTGGGCGGTGATCGGGCGCGTGCTCGCAGCGCTCGGCATCTGGGCCGTCATCGGGTTCGGGATCGGCGTGCTCGTGCGCAACCAGGCCATCGCCATCGTCATCGCGCTCGTATTCACCCAGTTCGTCGAACCGCTGCTGCGAACCGGCGCGCAGTTCTGGGAGTGGAGCGCGCAGATCGCGAAGTTCCTGCCCGGGGCGGCGACCGACTCGTTCGTGGGGGCGAGTGTGATGAGCAGCCTCTCGTCGCTCGACCCCTCGGTGCCGCAGGGATCGAGCGCACTCGGCATCTGGGCCGGCCTCGCCGTGCTCGTCGCGTACGCGGTGGTGGCCGTGGCGGCCGGCTGGCTGCTGCGCTGGAGACGCGACGTGGTCTAAGGCCCCGCGATCCGCCCCCTCACCGCAGTTCAGGGCGTGGATCGCAGCTCAAGCGGAGCTTCTCGCCGAGTTTCTCCGCCTGAGCTGCGATCCACGCCCTGAGCTGCGGGGGCTCGAGGGCTCGGGGGCTCGGGGGCTCGGGGATAGATCTGGAGAGGGGGGCTCAGCGCGGGCGCAGGGGGGAGTGCTGCCCCACCCATGAGAACATGGCGACGGCGGCTGCCGCGCTCGCGTTGATCGAGCGGGTCGACCCGTACTGAGTGATCTCGACCACGGCCTGCGCCGCCGCAATCGCCTCGGCCGTGAGCCCCGGCCCCTCCTGACCGAACAGCATCACGCAGCGCTCGGGCCACTCGAAGGTCTCCATGGGCACGCAGCCTGGCACGTTGTCGATCGCGATGATCGGGATCCCCTCCTCGCGCGCCCACTCGACGAGCGCCGCCACGTCGGGCCGGTGCACCACGTGCTGGTAGCGGTCGGTGACCATCGCGCCCCGCTTGTTCCACCGGCGGCGGCCGACGATGTGCACCGTGTCCGCGGCGAAGGCGTTGGCGCTGCGCACGATCGAACCGATGTTCATGTCGTGCTGCCAGTTCTCGATCGCCACGTGGAACGGATGCCGGTGCTCGTCGAGATCCGCCACAATCGCCTCCATGCGCCAGTAGCGGTAGCGATCGATCACGTTGCGGGTGTCGCCGTGCTCGAGCAGTTCGGGGTCGTAGTGCTCGCCGGCGGGCCACGCGTCGCGGCCTCCCGGCCACGGGCCGACGCCCGCCGTGGTGCGCTCCGGGTGCGGATCGGCCGCGGTCTCGGGGGCGCTGAGGTGTTCGGGATCCGGAAGCTGACTCACCGCCCCATTCTCCCACCCGCGCCGCCCGATCAAGGCGCCGCGGGGCGCTCCCACGATTCGATACCGCCGGGCACCACGCTGAAGAGCGGGTGGGCGCTCGGCTCACCGGCATCCTCCCAGCGCGCAGCGTCCTCCGGGCTGCGCTCGTGCAGCTTGCGGCCGAGATGCTCCCACTCGTAGTCGAGCTGCCCGCGCGCGACCGGAATCGCCGCACCGAACTCGGCGACCGGCGTCGGCTGCAGGATCCGCCCCGCATCGAAGCGATAGCCCCGATCCGCCGCCTCCGCAGCGACAACCCCGAGGTAGGCGCCCACCGCGGCGAGCGGATCGGCCTGCGCCCGGAACCGCTCCAGCTGCGGATGGGTGCGGTAGCCGCGGGTGCGGCCGGCGAGCACGGCCTGCGCGAGCAGCGTCTCGCGCCAGCAGGCCAGCAGCCCCATGCGGTCGAGGTGCCGGGGGTGGATCGACCAGATCCTCATCGGCCTCCGTCGGAGGCGGCCGCGAGCCGGCCCAGCTCGTCGCCGGTGAGTTCGAGCGTGAGCGAGGCGAGGAGCGCCGTCAGCTGCCCCGTGCTGCGCGCGCTCGCGATCGGCGCCGCCACCGTGGACTGGGCGCGCAGCCACGCGAGCGAGACGGCCGCCACCGGCGCATCGTGCGCCGCCGCGACCTCGTCGAGCTCCGCGAGCACGGCGCGGCCGCGGTCGTCGAGGTAGGAGACCGCGTCGCCCGCGCGCGGGCTCGCCCCGGGTGCGGCCGCGTCGGCGGTGTCGCGGTACTTCCCGGCGAGGAAGCCCTTCGCGAGCGAGAAGTAGGGGAACACCGCGAGGCGCTCGCGCTCGGCTGCATCGCGCAAGCCGTTCGTCTCGAACTCGCGCTCCACGAGGTTGTAGTGGGGCTGCAGGGCGACGGGCAGGTGGTACCCGCCCTCGCGGGCGATGCGGAACCACTCGGCCACCCGCTCGGCCGTGTAGTTGGAGACCCCGATCGCACGCACCTTGCCGGCGTCGACGAGCGCGGAGAACGCCTCGACGGTCTGCTCGAGCGGGGTCTCGGCGTCGTCGAAGTGCGCGTAGTAGAGGTCGATGCGGTCGGTCTGCAGGCGCTGCAGGGAGGCGTCCGCCGCGGCGCGCACGGTGCCGGCGGCGAGGCCCTGGAACTGCGGGTGGGTCGACACCTTCGTGGCGAGCACCACATCGTCGCGGTTGCCGCGGGCGGCGATCCACTCCCCGATGATCGTCTCGGACTCCCCGCCGCCGTTGCCCGGCGCCCAGTGCGAGTACCCGTCGGCCGTGTCGACGAAGTCGCCGCCGCCCGCGAGGAACGCGTCGAGCACATCGAACGAGGTCGCCCGGTCGGCCGTCCAGCCGAACACGTTGCCGCCGAGGGCGAGCGCGGAGATCTCGATGTCGGACGAGCCGATGCGGGTGCGAGCGGGTGCGGTCATAGTGGGGTCTCCTTCGATCGATACGCCACCGACGCTAGCAGCGGAGCCTCGACCGCACCCGCAGATGACGGCGTGCGTCGCCGGGCGCTACTGGTTCGAGAACGCCGAGTCGAAGGCGGCCTCGGGGCGCTTCCAGAGCAGCGAGCGGATGCGCCCGACAGCTTCGGCGGCGCCGTGCAGTCGATCCATGCCGGCGTCCTCCCACTCGATCGAGATCGGGCCGGCGTAGCCGATCGACGCGAGTGCCCGGAACCCGTCCTCCCAGTGCGTGTCGCCGTGCCCGGTGGAGACGAAGTCCCAGCCGCGACGCGGGTCGCCCCACGGCAGATGGGACCCGAGGATGCCCGAGCGCCCCGTGGGCGGCCGCAGCCGCGTGTCCTTGCAGTCGACGTGGCAGATGCGGTCGGCGAAGTCGACGATGAAACCGATCGGGTCGATGCCCTGCCACACGAGATGGCTCGGATCCCAGTTGATGCCGAACGCGTGCCGGTGGTCGATCGCTTCGATCGCGCGCACTGTCGTCCAGTAGTCGTAGGCGATCTCGGAGGGGTGCACCTCGTGCGCGTACCGCACCCCCTCGGAGTCGAAGACGTCGAGGATCGGGTTCCACCGCCGCGCGAAATCCTCGTAACCCTCGTCGATGACCTCGGCCGGCACGGGTGGGAACATCGCCACGTAGGGCCAGATCTTCGACCCGGTGAAGCCCGTGACGACGTCGGCGCCGAGCTTGCGGGCGACGCGGGCGGCGCGCTGCATGTCCTCGGCTGCGCGCTGCCGCACCCCCTCAGGGTCGCCGTCGCCCCACACGTAGGGGCGCACGATCGCCTGATGCCGGAAGTCGATGGGGTCGTCGCAGACGGCCTGCCCGGCGAGGTGGTTGGAGATCGCCCACACGCGCAGGCCGTGGCGGTCGAGGATCTCGAGCCGCGACCGCAGGTAGGCATCGTCTTCGTCGGCGCGGGCCAGATCGAGGTGGTCGCCGGAGGCGGCGATCTCGAGCCCGTCGTAGCCCCATTCCGCGGCCAGCCGGGCCACCTCCTCGAAGGGCAGGTCGGCCCACTGGCCGGTGAACAGGGTGACGGGATGCGATGCGTCATGCGTCATGTCGGGGGCTCCTTCGCTGCTGCAGCTCGGTGAGGAAATCGAAGGTGATGCGGGCGAGCTCGTGCTGGCTCTCGGCGAGAGGGCGCCAGATCGACGCCGCCGTGGCGATGGTGTCGTTGTCGCCGGTGAAGCTCTCGAGCGTGAGGGGCCCGGCGTAGCCGACGTCGTCGAGGGCGTCGAGGATCGCGGGCCAGTCGGTGTGGTCAGGGCCGGCGGGCCCGCGATCGTTGCCGCACACCTGCATCACGACGAGGTGGGATCCGGCGGCGCGGATCGCCGCCGCCGGCGAGCGCTCCTCGATATTGAGGTGGTAGGCGTCGAGGGCGAGCCCGACGCCCGATCCGAGCAGCGGCTCCAGGGCGTCGAGCGCCTGAGCGACCGTGTTGACGAGGCTCGTCTCGTAGCGGTTGAGCGGCTCGATGGCGAGCGTCACGCCGCGCTCGGCGGCGTAGTCGGCGACGGGCCGCAGCGCTTCGCGCAGCGTCTCGACCGCGACCGCGCGCTCACCGGCGCTCATGCGCCAGACGCGGCCCGTGCGGGCGGTGAAGGGGCCCGCGACGGTGGGCGACCCGACCGCGACCGCCGCATCGACGCAGTGCCGCAGATAGTGCTGAGTGCCCTCGCGCAGCGCGTCGTCGAGCAGGTCTCGGCCCTCGCCCATCGCGCCGACCACCCGCGCGTCCATGTCGAGCGCGGCGAGCCGCTCGGTGGCGAGCGCCGGCGACCAGTCGCCGGGCGACTCGACGGGCAGTTCGAGCAGTTCATAGCCGATCCCCCGCGCTTCCCGGGCGATACCGGCGAGCGCGTCATCGTCGAGGGGCGAGGCCCACACCCAGGTGTTGACTCCGAGCTGTCGCCGCATATCGTTCCTCCTTGCCCGAGCTGCTCATGCCGGCCTGGTGTCCAGCGGGAGCAGGTCTCTCGGAGACGTATCAAGGTTCGCGTGGCGCGTCAGCGACACGCGGGGATCCCTTGCCCGAGTCTCCGAGAGGCCTGCTCCCGCGGGCTACCGCATGGCCTAGGGGATGACCCGATCCTGCCAGACCTGCGGGTAGCCCGGCAGATCCTCGCCGCCGAACTTCGCGTAGTGGCCGTCGGGCATGCCCTCGTTGCGCTTCAGGTAGTCGTCGAGCTCTTCCGCGGTGATGGGGCTCTGCGGCAGCACCCACTCGGTCGGCACCTGCTCACCGGCGAAGATCTTCTCCATCGCGAGCAGCGGGGTGCGCCACTGGAAGTTGGAGTAGACGGGGGCGAGGCCGGTGAGGCCCGTGTCCTTCCACTTGCGCAGGAAGCTCAGCTCGTCCTCGCCGGTCATCACCGGGTAGGGCTTGCCGGCGTCCTCGAAGGCTTCGATCGCCGCGACCGCGCCGTCGCCGGCATCCATCCAGATGCCCTGCACGTCGCCCTTCGCGAGCTCGTCGGAGATGATCTTCTTGATCTCGGCGGGGTCGGCTCCGGTGAAGTAGTCGACCGCTTCGATGCCGGCCTCGTCGAACAGCTTGTCGGCCGCGGCCCAGCGCTGCTCGAGCACGTCGACGCCGGGCAGGATGCGCAGCGCGACGACCTTGTCGCCCTTCTCGAGGTTGTCGATCAGGAACTCGGCGGTGTCGATGCCCCAGGCGAAGCCGCCGATCGGGTGGATGAACGTGACGGCGCAGTCGGTCTGGACGCCGCGGTCGAAGACCACGACGGGCTTGCCGGTCGCGCAGGCGCGCTCCACGGCGGGTGTCATCGCGGCCGTGGAGTTCGGCGAGATGATGAAGCCGTCGCAGTTGCCCTCGGCGATGAAGTAGTCGATGTCGGCGATCTGGGTGTCGTCGCTGTCCTTCGCGTCACGCGTCTCCATCTCGGAGAACGCGCCCGACTCCTGCAGCACCTTCAGCTGCTCGTTCATCGTGATCCAGCCGGTCTGCCGCCACGGGTTCGAGATCGAGGCATTCGCGAAGCACAGCTTCTTCGCCCCCTCGGAGGCGTACTCCGCGGTATCGCGCATCTCGGCGTTGATGGTCTGCAGGTACGGCTGCTCGGCGGGCCCTTCGGGCACGACCGAGCGCTCGGCGTTCTGCTTGTCGAAGAGCTCCTGGTCGAACCACTCGGCCGACGAGGTCTCCTCGCTGGTCTCCTCCGCCGGGGTCTCCACCGATGGATCGGTGGTGCACCCCGCCAGCAGGATCAGCGATGCCGCGCCGACGAGGCTCGCCGTAATGCTCAGCGATCGTTTCATGATCGATTCTCCTTCGTGTGTGCGCCCCGCGCGGCGACGGTGCCCGCGGGATCGGGTGACGGGGTGCTCCCCGTCGGTTCCGGCCCGGTCGTGACCCGGGGAGGTTCGTCGGCGCCGCGGCGCCTGCGAGCGCCGAACGCGACGCCCGAGTAGGCGACGGCGGCGATGATGATGGCACCTTGGATGGCGTCGCGCATGGTGGACGGCACCGAGGTGAAGTTGAGCAGTGTGAAGAGCGTCTCGAGGGCGAAGGCGCCGGCGAGGGCGCCCCACACGGATCCTCGGCCGCCGCCGAGCACGACGCCGCCGAGCACCACCGCGGTGATGGCCGTGAACTCGTAGCCCCGGCCGACCGATGGGTGCACGCCGGCGTAGCCGACGAGCAGCACGCCTGCGACGGTGGCGGAGAGCGACGAGATGACGAAGGCGATGGTCTTCGTGCGCCACACGGACGCTCCGGCGAAGAGGCCCGCTGCGGGGTTGTCGCCGATCGCGATGAGGGTGCGCCCGAACGGTCGCCGGGACAGCCAGGCCGCGAGCGCCAGCACGGCGGCGAGCACCACCACGGCCCAGGGCAGCATGCCGATGATGGGCAGCCCTTCGATGCCGCCGCGGCCCACCTGCCGGAACGAGTCGGCGGGGTTCCCGGTGGCGGCGCCGCCGGTCCACCACATGACGCCTCCGTAGAGGGCGAGCATCATGCCGAGGGTCACGATGAACGACGGCACTCTGAGCAGCGTGGTGACGAGGCCGTTCACGATGCCCACGACCGTGCCGAGCACGACGAGCAGCAGCAGCACGGGCAGCGCCTTCGAGTCGTCCTGTCCGATGAGGGTGCCCGCGAGCACCACCTGGGTGGTGACGAGCGACCCCTGCGAGAGGTCGAACTCACCGCTCACGATCACGAAGTACTGGCCGATCGCCACGATCGCGATCGGCGCCACCCGCTGGATGTAGCGTACGAACTGTCCGGGCTCGGCGAAGGCGGGGTTGAGCACGGCGACGGTGACGAGCAGCACGACGAGCAGCAGGTAGACGGCGCCGCGCGGGCTGACGAGCGTGCGGGCGAAGCGGGCGATGCCGGTGATCCCGGCCGCGGATGCGGACTGCGCGGCGTTCATCGCGCACCTCCCTCGGTCATCGCCTCGATGGTCTCGGGGGGCGCGGCGTCGGCCCCCGAGCGGGTGAAGCGCTCGCGGCGGGCCACGAGCCGGCGCCGCGAGTACACGGCCACGGCGATCACGATGACCGCGCCGCGCACCACGTCCTTCAGGAACGGGGTGACCTGCAGCACGCTCATGAGGTTGTCGATCACGGCGAAGATGGCGACGCCGCCGATCGTGCCCCAGATCGAGCCGCGTCCGCCCGCGAGCAGTGTGCCGCCCAGCACGACCGCGGCGATCGAGAGCAGGTCGTAACCGCCCTGCACGCCCACGGTGGGGCTGCCGACGCCGAGTCGGCTCGCGAGCAGCAGGCCGGCGATCCCCGCGAACACCGAGCAGATGATGTGCGCCCAGATGAGGGGCCGCCGCGTGCGCACGCCGGAGAGGCGCGCGACCTCGGCGTTGCCGCCGACCGCGAAGAGGTGGTGCCCGAAGCTGCTGCGGGCGAGCAGGAACGCGACGGCGCCGGCGAGCGCGAGCATCACGATCGTCGAGACCGGCACCGGCCCGATGCCGGTCGCGCCGAAGAGCTGGAAGGCCCACGGCACCGATCCGGCGGTCCCCTTGTAGTTGGTGTCGAGATAGCCCTTGAGGATCAGCCCGACCCCGAGCGTGGTGACGAAGCCGTGCACCTTGAGGAAGGTGACGATGAACCCGTTCGCGAGCCCGATCAGCGCGGCGACCCCGAGCGCGAGCAGCACGCCGGGCACGACCATGCCGGGCTGGCCGTTCATGGTCTGGGCGGCGATGAGGCTGGTGAGGCTCACCACGTAGGGCACGGAGAGGTCGAGGGAGCCGCCGAGGATCACGAGCGTCTGCCCGATCGCGACGAAGCCGAGCACGCTCATGCCCGTGAGGATGTCGCGGATGCTGCCCGGGCTGAAGAGGTTGCGGCCGACGGTGGCGACCAGCACGGCGCTCAGGGCGAGCACCGCGATCAGCGCGATGAAGACGATCACGGTCGTGTCGAGCCCTTGCAGGCGTGCTTTCAGCGCGGCCATCACTGCTCTCCCCCGCCGTCGGTGGTGGTTCCGGGTGCGGCGCCCGTCGCGAGCGCGAGCACGGTTTCCTCAGCGGATCCCGGGGGCAGTTCGCCCGCGATCCGGCCGTCGCGCATCACGAGGATGCGGTCGGCCATGCCGATCACCTCGGGCAGTTCGCTCGACACGAAGAGGATCGCGACGCCCCGCTTGGCGAGATCGCGGATGAGCTGGTAGACCGCGATCTTCGCGCCCACGTCGATACCGCGGGTGGGCTCGTCGAGCAGCACCACGCGGGGCGAGGTCGCGAGCCACTTCGCGAGCACCACTTTCTGCTGGTTGCCGCCGGAGAGCGCCTGCACCTCCTGCCCGAGGCCCTGGCTCACGAGTTCGAGCGCGGTGAAGATGCCCGGGACCTCGGCGCGCTTGGCGCGGGTGCGGCCGGGGAAGACGCTGCGGATCGCGAGAAGCGCGTTGTCGAGGATCGACTGGTGCAGGGCGAGTCCGCTGCGCTTACGATCCTCGGTGACGAGCGCGATGCCCCGCCGCACCGCCTGGCGCGGACGGCGGATGGTCGTCGCGGCGCCCGCGATCCGCAGTTCCCCGCGGGTGAACGGCGCGGCGCCGAAGATCGCCTCGACGAGCTCGGTGCGGCCCGAGCCCTGCAGGCCGGAGACGCCGACGACCTCCCCGGCGCGCAGTTCGAGGTCGATGCCTTCGAGCTGCGGGTTGCCGCCGCCCCGCACCGACACGAGGGCGTCGCCGAGTTCGGTGCCGGGCTCGGGGTCCGGGAAGTAGGCGCTGATGGGCCGCCCCACCATGCGCCGTACGAGGGTGGCCTGGTCGAGTTCGGCGGCCGGGCCGCTCGACACGAGCGCCCCGTCCTTCATCACGGTGATGGTGTCGCAGAGGTCGAAGATCTCCTTCAGCCGGTGCGAGACGTAGAGGATCGCGACGCCGCGGTCGCGCAGACGGCGGATCACGCGGTACAGGATCGCCACCTCGTGGTCGGCGAGGGCGGCGGTGGGCTCGTCCATCGAGATGACCCGGGCGTCGATCGAGAGCGCCTTCACGATCTCGACGATCTGCTGCTCGGCGACGGTGAGCCCGCCGACGGCCGCGTCGGGCGAGATGCCGGCGATGCCGAGGTCGGCGAGCAGTTCCCGGGTCGCCCGGCGCATCGCGGCAGTGTCGACGATGCCGAAGCGAAGCGGTTCGCGGCCGAGGAAGACGTTCTGCGCCACGGTGCGGTCGGCGAGCAGGTTGAACTCCTGAAACACCGTCGCGACGCCGGCGTTGGCGGCCTCGACGGGGTGACCGAAGTCGACGCGCTCGCCGTCGAGGAGCACGTCGCCGCCGTCACGCCGGTGCACGCCCGCGATGATCTTCATGAGCGTCGACTTGCCGGCGCCGTTCTCGCCGACGAGGCCGTGCACGGTCCCCGGCACGAGGTCGAGGGAGACCCCGTGCAGCACCTCGACGCCGAAGAACTGCTTGCGCACGTCGACGGCTGAGAGCACTGGGGCGGATCGGGTGGCGTTCACGCCTCGCTCACCTCCGCCCAGCCGCCGCTGCGCACCGACTCGAGCACCGCGTCGGTGACGACGGCGGCACGAGCACCGTCGTCGAAGGTGGGGACCCCGTCGCGGGTGTCGCCGGCGGCGAGCGCGTAGGCATCGGCGACGAATGCGTTGAACGCGTCCTGATAGCCCTGGGGGTGTCCCGCCGGCAGTTGCGCCAGGCGGGCCGCGGCGGCTGAGAGCGTGTCGGGGTCGCGGCGCAGCAGCAGCGAGTGGCCGCGACGCCCCACCCACAGCCGTTCGGGGTCTTCCTGCTCGAAGCGCACGCTCTCGCGGGTGCCTGCGATCTCGAGCACGAGGCCGTTCTTGCGACCGGGCGCCACCTGCGAGACGAGGAGGGAACCGATGCCGCCGCCCGCGAGTTCGACGGTGAGTGCGACCGCGTCTTCGGTGTCGACGGCCTGCCCGCCGCGTTCGGCGTGCACGGTGCGTGAGGTCGCCACGAGCCGGGTGATGCGGTCGCCGCTCACGAACTCGACGAGGTCGACGAGGTGGGATCCGATGTCGGCGAAGGCTCGCGAGGGGCCGCCGGAGTCGGTGGTGACGCGCCAGTTCTCGTCTTGCGCGTCGAGCAGCCAGTCTTGCAGGTACTGGCCGGATACGGTCAGCACGGTGCCGGTCTCGCCGGTGGCGATGCGGGCGCGCGCCTCGCGCACCATGGGGTGGTAGCGGTAGACGAAGGGCACGGCGCCGATGCGGCCCGCGGCGCGCGCCTCCGCGGCGAGTTCGCGGGCTTCGGCGGCGGTCGTGGCGAGGGGCTTCTCGCAGATCACGTGCGAGCCGGCTCGCAGGGCGGATCGGGTGTAGCCGAGGTGGCTGCGGTTGGGGGTGCAGACGTGCACGAACGGCAGGCCTGCCGCGAGCAGTTCGTCGGGGGCGAGGGCTTGCTCGTAGCCGAGCTGGGCCGCGGCACTCGCCGCACGCTCGGGCGTCGATGAGGCGATCGCGGCGAGCCGGGCGCCGGCCGTGCGGGCGGCCAGCGTGTGGGTGCGCGCCATGAATCCCGCTCCGAGCATGCCGATGCTCGGAGGGTGCGGCGCGGAGCCTGTCTGCGGTGACATGCTCTCATTGTGCTGGCACCTCACCCACTTTTGTCAATTCTTTTTCATAAGTAACCAAACTGTTACCAGCTTTCGCCTGTGCTTTACTGAAAGGGTGGCTCTCTCCTCCCCCTCTCACACTCCCGTCATCTCGACGGCCGGCGGCCTGCTGCAGCTGCTGCGAGACGGCGAACCGCGCACCCGTGCGAAGCTCGCGCAGATCACCGGCCTCTCCCGGCCCACGGTCACGCAGCGTATCGACCAGCTGCTCGACCTCGGCCTCATCGCGTCCGTCCACGACGCCGCCTCGACCGGCGGCCGGCCCTCCGCGCAGATCGCGTTCAACCCACGAGCCCGCGTGGTGCTCGCGGCCGACCTCGGCGCCCTCCACGCCCGCGTCGCGGTGACCGACCTCGACGGCGAACTCCTCGCCGAGGCCTCCTCTCCGAGAGACATCGCCGACGGCCCCGAAGCGGCGATCGAGTGGATCCTGGACTCCGCCGAGCAGCTGCTGCCGACCCTCGGATACGGCCCCGATCAGGTGGCCGGCATCGGGATCGGCGTGCCCGGCCCCGTCGAGTTCTCCACCGGCCGACCCATCAACCCGCCCATCATGCCCGGTTGGGACCGCTTCGACATCCCCTCCGCGATCCGCGCCCGCATCGACGCCCCCGTGCTGGTCGACAACGACGTCAACATCATGGCGCTGGGCGAGCTCAGCACTTCGTGGCCCGGAGTGACCGACCTGATCTTCGTGAAGGTGGCGAGCGGCATCGGCGCCGGCGTCATCTCCGGCGGCACCCTCCGCCGAGGCGCCAACGGCGCCGCCGGGGACATCGGGCACGTCGCACTGGCCCGCGCCGCCGACGCCCCGTGCCCCTGCGGCAACCGCGGCTGCCTCGAAGCCGTCGCGTCTGGCCGCGCGCTCGCGCACGCGCTCAGCACGCCCGAGGCGCGCTACCACCGCCCGAGCGAGGTGGTCGCCCTCGCGAAGAGCGGAGACGTCACCGCGATCCAGGCGATCCGGCAGGCCGGCCGCGACATCGGCGAGGTGCTGACCGCCTGCGTGAGCCTCATGAACCCGTCGACCATCGTGATCGGCGGCACCATGGCGCAGGCCGCGGAGCACCTGGTCGCCGGTGTGCGCGAGGTGGTCTACGCCCGCTCGATCCCGCTCTCCACCGAGCACCTCACGATCGCCCCTTCGCGCGCGGCGGGCAACGCCGCGATCTACGGCGCAGCTCAGCTCGCCATCGACGCCGCGCTCTCACCGGAGCGGATCACCGCCGCGCTCGGCGGCTGAACGCCTGAGCGGCGGCTGGCGCCGGAGCACCCGAGCGGCGGCGGCCTGCGGCACGACGTGCCCCCACCGGCTCAGACGCGATCCGCACCGCGCATCGCGATCTGGATGAGCCGCGGCGGCTCCCCGCGCCGCAGGATGCGAGCGCGACCCGGGATCGCCTGCTGCGCCACGACCCCAGGCCACAGCTGGCCCTCGCCGCGTTCGCCCGACAGGAGCACGCCGGTGGCGCCCAGATCCCGCAGCAGCTGCAGTGTCGGCTCGTACAGCGCTCTCGCGGCACCCGCGACCGGGCGGGTGACCCAGACCGTGAGCCCGAGATCGCGCGCCTGCGGCAGATAGGGCAGCAGCGGCTCGAGCGGGGCCGTGTTGCCGGCCGCGAGCACGTCGAAGTCGTCGACCACGGCGTAGATCCGCAGCTCGGCCGAGGCCTCGCCCAGCCGGCGCTTCTCCAGTTCCAGGGCGAGCGCGGCGGAGAGCTCCCTCGCACGTCGCCCATCGGTCGCGCTTCCTCCGAGGTAGTCCTCTGGAACCTGGTCCGCGAGCGCACCGCGCGGGCTCATGAGCGCGACCACGGCCTCCTCCGGCGTGCGCCGCGTCACGAGTCCGTCGAGCAGCACCGACAGCAGATTCGTCTTGCCGCTGCCGCTGTCGCCGAGCACGAGCAGGTGCTGATCCTGACCCGCCGAGTTCTCGAGGTCGAGCGCGCAGACGTCCATGGTGTCCTGGCGCAAGCCGAACGGCAGGCGGAGGGGCTCCTCCACGGCGCCCGGCAGCTCGGCGACGTCGAGCACTTCGGGCAGCAGCCTGACCGGGGCAGCGGATGGGCCCGTCCACGAGGCGGCGGTGCGCTCCGCGAGCTCGGCGAGCGATTCGCCGACCAGTTCGTCCGGCACCGTATCGGCGGTGGGCAGCGCCACCTGGGCGAAGAGCCGTTCGCCGGTGAGCGCACGGCCCGGCTGCGTGATCGTCGCCGCGAGCTTGCGCGCGATCGTCGACTCCCCGGGATCGTTGAGCCGCAGTTCGATCCGGTTGCCGACGAGCGGCTGCAGCCGCATCGGCAGCTCGGCCCAGCGGGTGAGCGAGAACACGAGGTGGATGCCGAAGCTGCCGCCGCGCTGCAGCAGCTCCGACAGCGGCTCCTCGAGCATCGTGAACTCCGTGCGGGCGAGGCCGTAGCCATCGACGATCAGCACGACGTCAGCCGAGACGATCCCGGGCACCCGACCCGCCCCGTGCAGAGCGCGGAAGTGCCCGAGCGACTCGATCTGCAGCTCGCGGAACAGGCCTTCCCGCTGTCTCAGCATGCCGTGCAGCTCTTCGAGCATGCGCGTCTGACGTTCGATGTCGCCGCGCACCCCCACGCCGCCGACGTGCGGGAAGCCTGCGACGCGCGTGAGCCCGGCGCCGGTCAGGTCGAGCGCGTAGACGGTGGCACGCGTGGGAGGCATCGTGGTCGAGATTCCGGCGGCCACGGTGCGCAGGAACGTCGAACGCCCCGACTGCGGGGACCCGATGACGGCGAAGTGCCCGCCGGCACGATCGAGGTCGAGGTTCCACGGCCCCTGATGCTGACGAGCCGGATCGTCGATCAGGCCTATAGGCACCTCAAGCGGCGTCCGTTCGGAGTCGATCACGGACAGCAGCGGGAAGCGCGCGGGAAGCGGCGGCAACCAGATCGACGCCGTGGGTGCGGCGCCGTCGCGCAGCAGACGCACGCTCTCCTCGACCACGGTCGGAGCGCTCCTGCGCTCATCGGGCACGGGTGCTGGCCGCCCGAGATAGGCGGCGAGCTGCATCTCGATGGAGTTGTCGCCCGGCAGCGGGAAAGGCACGGAAGGCACCTCCTCCGCGAGACGGTCCGGCCCGGGCAACGGACCGGACACGAACCCCGACTGGAAGCGGGTGTACACCGAGGAATCGACCTTCAGGTACCCGCCGCCGGGGGCGGACGGCAGGTGGAAGGCGTCGGGTGTTCCGAGCACCGTGTGCGACTCCTGCTCCGAGAAGGTGCGCAGGCCGATGCGGTACGAGAGGAACGTGTCGAGGCCGCGCAGCTTGCCCGCCTCGATCCGCTGGCTCGACAGCAGCATGTGCACGCCGATCGAGCGCCCGATGCGCCCGATCTGCAGCAGCAGATCGATGAACTCGGGTTCAGCGGTCAGCAGCTCGCCGAACTCGTCGAGCACGATGAGGAGATGCGGCATGGGCTCGAGCGAGGGCCGCAGCTCGCGCTCCGCACGGTACTCGGTGATGGAGGCGAGCATGCCGGCGTCCTTCAACTGCTGCTGACGGCGCACGATCTCGCCCGAGATGGAGGCGCGTGCTCGCTCGATCAGCCCGGCCTCGCCCTCGAGATTGTCGATGACGCCCGCCACCTGGGGCAATGGTTGGAAGGGGCTGAAGGCGGCACCGCCCTTGTAGTCGACGAGGATCATGGCCAGGTCGTCGGGGCCGTGCGAGGCCGCCAGTCCGAGCACGAGGGTGCGCAGGAACTCGCTCTTGCCCGAGCCCGTCGCGCCGATGCAGATGCCGTGGGGGCCCATGCCACCCTGGGCGGCCTCCTTCAGATCGAGGGAGACGGGGCCGCCGTGAGGGCCGGAGCCGATCACGGTGGTGAGGAAACCGCGCCGGCCGGCCGCGCCCCACCGCTCCCCGCTGAGATCCTGGATCCGCTCGACGCCCAGAATGTCCAGAGCCCCCACCTCGGCATCGGTCGTGGCGTGCACGCGAGCCTCGGTCGAGAGCCTGAGCGGCGCGAGACCGTGGCAGATCTGCTCGAACAGCTCGACGGCGACAGCGTCGTGACGCACACCCGTCGAGGCCGGATGAGCCCCCGGTTCCGCGCCGAGATGCTCGATGCGGGTCTCACCGCTCTGGGCATCGATGGTGATGCGGGTCGTGGTCTGCTCGGGCTCGTGCAGACGATCGGCGACGAGCACGATCGACGAGATCCCGCACTCCGCCGCGGAGACGCCATCGGGTGCGGGGAGCGGCTTCGCCGGTCCTTCGATGAAGTCGCACAGCGCAATGAGCGGGGTCTCCGGCCGCACCGCGCGGTCGCGTCCGCGCCGCGCTCGGGCGGCTCGATTCTCCAGCTCGGCGCTCAGCAGGCCGGCGAGGGCAGCGGGATCGCGCGCGACGCTGCGGGCGGGGAGCGGCCCGTCCCAGACCCCAGGAGTACGCAGATGCGGCAGCAGGTCGATGCCGCGCCACTCGTCGCGCTCGCCCGGGTCGATCGCTGCGGCGAGCAGCGCCTCTTCCGGGGCGTGCAGAACGACGAGCTGGCTCACGATCGCGCGAGCGAGGGCACGGCCCTGCTCCGGTGGGGCGACCACGGTGACGACGGAGCCCGGAGTGAGCGGCACCGTGACGGGGAGGGAGTCGACCCGGGAGGCCGTCTCTGCCGTGCGCGACGCCTCGGCGAGCAGGAACGGATCGAACGGCTGCACCGGGTTCGGGTCCTCGGGCAGGCGCAGCTCGAACCACTCCTGCCGACCGGTCGCGGCGCGCAGCTGCAGGAAGTCGACGTCGCCCGGTCGCCGCTCCCAGAGGCGCGCGGACTGGGCGACGCACTGCGGCAGCAGCGCGGCGGAGGGCGAGGCGAGGTGGCTCTCGGCGCGCACCTCGTCGTGCAGCTCTCGATACTCCTCGCGAACACCGTCGAGATAGTGCAGGTAGCGCGAGCGCCCCTGCCGACGCGCGCGGTTCTGCCTCCCGCGCGACGAGAAGGCCATGCCGAGCCCGCTGAGCAGCGCGACGACGAGGATCAGCGCACCGATGACCACCATGAGCGGGTTGGAGCGCAGCACGGTCATCATGACGATCGATGAGAGCGAGCCGACCACCGGCAGCAGCGACTGCATGGGGATGCCGCTGGGGGCGTCGCCGAGCGGCGCAGGCGGCGCGAGGGTGCGCTCGCGGGGTCGCTCGGGGCCTCGGACGGTACGCGCGGGCCGGTGGACGACGCGGGAGGTCACGGGCGGAACCCCTTCCGCTCCACGGCCGACGCGAGCAGGTGCGCGGCGAGTTCCGCCTCGGCCGGCCCGCTCCGGCGAGCACGGGCCGCCGGCCGGGAGCCCGTCACGAGCGGAAGCCGCACGACGGGCACGGGAGCGCGCTCCGCGATGAGCGCGGCCCAGCCGGCGCGGGATGCCGGGGGCTCGCACAGCGCGACCACGGTGGGGACACCGGCGGGATGCGCGGAGATCCCCTCGGCGAGCGCGATCGCCGGATCGGCGACCTCGCGCGCCGAGCTCGCCACGAGGCAGAGCGCGTGGCCCCGCGAGGCGGCGGCGAGCGCAGCGTCGGGGTTCGCCGCGTGACCGTGGTCGATGCAGACGACGTCGAAGTGCCGGTGGTCGACGGCCGAGGCAGTGCCCCAGGCTCCGCCGGGAAGCGCGCGCAGTGTGCGCCGCGCTTCCTCGGGCAGGCGCGGCAGCTGCCCGGGCCCGGGTGGCGCGAAGGAGGCGAGCCACTCCGAACCGTCCGCCCGGGATTCGAGCAGCACTCGCCGCGGCTGCACCGCGGCCAGCGCCCGCGCGACCGCCCACGCCGCCTGGGGGCCCGCCGCCGTCTGCCCGATCGAGGCGAAGACGAGTTTCCGCGCGGTCGCGATGGGCGTGTGCATCCCCTGCAGCGTCTCCGAGAAGCGACGGCGCTGCTGCTCGCGGAGGCCCAGGATCACGAGAACACCCCGAGCATCTGCGCGTAGACGCCGAACCCGCCGAGACCGACGGGAACGACGGCCAGCGCGAGCACCGTCTCGAGCGCGTCGCCGTACTGCCGCAGCCGCACCGAGGTGTGGGCCGCGGGGCTCGAGGCCGCCACCGCGGCGGCGAGGAGCACTGCGGCGCCGAGGCCCGCCAGCACCATCGGCGACGGCGCGGCCAGTTGCGGTGCGAGCCCCGCGAGGAGGCCGCCGATCGCCGCCGCCCAGAGGGCCCAGCCCGGTGCCGCCAGCGGGATCACCCGCGCGCGCAGCACGACGAGCGCGGCGACGATGAGGCCGAGTCCCAGGAACCACTGATCGCCCGCGCCGAGCAGCATCGGGATGGCTGAGAGCATCGCGCCCGCCGCCGCGAACGCGGCCCAGCGGAGCGAATCATAGGCCGCCTCGATGCTCGCCAGCACTCGGGGGCGCTGCGGGGCGCGGCCGGAAGCGGTGCCATCGTCGAGACGGGTGAGGCCGGAAGCCGAGAGCGCGAGCTCGGGCAGCACGGCGAGGAAGACGAGCCCGGCCAGGGCGACGATGGCGGCCGTGCGGCCGGAGCTCAATCCGAGCAGCTCGGCGCCGATCCCGATCGCCGACGAGGCGAGCCCCACGAAAGCGCCGAGCAGCACCGGCGTCCGAGCCCCGCCGAGACCGAAGACGATCCCGAGCACCGCCCAGATCGCCGCTCCGAGCAACCAGACCGCGGCCGAGAGGGTGATGAGCGGAAGCGCCGCGAGCACGGCCGCGCACGCCGAGGCCAGCGCGACGGACAGCGCGACCCAGCTCGGCCCGCGCATTGCGAGGCGCACGAGCACCGCGCCCAGCGCCGCGAACACCAGCGCCGAGATGCCGGCCGCGAGCGGCACCGCCGCGCCCGGCAGCGCGAGCAGCAGAAGCGCTGTGGCGATACCGACGACCGCGGCCCCGGCGATACCGCGGTGCACGTCCGACTTCGGAGCGAAGCCCTCGGGCTCAGAGACCATGGCGTCGACCACGTCCGACACCTCGGGGGGCGACGGCAGCTCGCGCGTCGGCACGATGCGCAGCACCGCGCCGTCGAGCACGCCCTGCTGCGCGAGGTTCAGCGCGGGATCCAGCTCCTCGCCCAGCGCGGTCACGAGGGCGATCAGCTCGCCGTTCGGCCGCGGCTCGTGCACCAGTGCGCACAGTGTGCCGAGATGCGTGCCGATCGGATCGTCGCTCGGCACGACGAGCGTGGCCCGCTGGTGCGAGCCCACCACCGTGAGACGGGTGAAATCGATCACGTCGTGCTCCCTGACTCGAGCGACGGCACCGCGGTCGGCGCCGGCTCGCTGTTGCTGACCTGCTGTCGTTCGATGCGCTGCTGTTCGAGCACGTGCTGCACGTAGCCCACGCCGACGCACGCGGCGGCCGCGAGCGCCGCGATCACCACGCCGATCAGCAGCCGCGCGAGCATCGACCGTCGCGGCCGCTCGCGCCCCTCGGCGCCGAACAGCATTGCCGCGGCGAGCCGCGTGCGGTGCGCGCGAACCGACTCCAGCAGGTTCTGATCTGTGCTCACGCGACCGCCTTCCCGTTCTTCGTGAACTGCACCGAATGATCTCCGATGCGCACGGTGATGAACTCGTCGACGACCACGCTGCGCCCGCCCGCGACCAGCGCCGAGCGGCCGTCGCGGTGCAGCAGCACCGTTCCGTTCGTGGATCCCAGATCCTGCACGATCGGCTCTCCGGCCTCGCTCAGGGTGACGCGCAGGTGGTTCTTCGACACCTCCCGTGCGAGGTCGGCGACCGCGATCGCCGTCTCGCCCGGCTGCTCGGTCGGGTTGCGACCGAGCACGATGGGGCGGTCGAGGAATGCCGCGGCGGCTCCGTCGAGCAGCACCGTCCAGCCGCGCCGGAAGGCCGGTGCGAAGATCGTGTGCTCGAGATGCTCCTCGGCCGGCTCACGACGCGGCGCTCCGGCCAGCACCGGCTCGCGGACCGCGGTCGGCACGCCGTCCGCGCCGGTGAACACCGGCACGGGAGTGCGCACCTCGACCGGGTCCGCCCCGCGGCGGAGATCCGCCGCGATGCGGCGCGCGTGCGGCGGCCGGTGCCAGCCAACAGAGGGGAAGCCGCCGATCGCCGCGAGGCGGATGCCGCCGAGCCGCCAGCCGGGGGTGAGGCCGCGTACGGCGAAGTCCATGACGGCAACCGCGACCGCGATGAGTCCCGCCACTGCTATCGCCGGGCCGAGCTCGGCGAAGCGGGTTCCCCGGAACGACAGGCTCGCGCAGACGATCGCAGCGACGAGCAGGACATCGACGCCGCACGCGAGTACCACCCGCCATACGGGGGCCGCGATGACGTCGGAGGTCGCGGGGCTCGGCTTCATTCGCTGACCACGGCTCCCTCCTGCCATCGCGATCGGGCGCGCAGTGGGTCGCCCCCCACCGCCCTGGCCACTCGACCGCGCTCCCTATAGCATAGGAGCAGATTGAAATCCGGAGTTGGGTTCGCATCGTCATGCACCCGCTCCGTTCGTTTTTCTTCGGTATTGGAGCAACGCCATGAAGTTCGCAATGGGTGCAGAGGTGCTGACGCAGCTCACGAAGCAGACCTCGACCGCAGGCGACGATCTGGGGGCGCTCGTTCGCGAGCTCGCCCAGGCCGCCGAACCGCTCGAGGGACGCTTCAACGGAGCCGGTCGTGCGGCGTTCGACCAGTTCAAGGCCAACTCCGAGCAGATCGCGGTCGAGCTCGACCAGGCCCTCTCCGGTGTGCTCTCCGGCATCTCGGGCATGGACCGATCCTTCCTCGAAGGCGACGGCGAGATCGCCGATCAGACCCGCCAGACGCAGTCGTCCGTCTCGTTCGACGCCGCACGCTTCAGCGCCTCGCGCTGATCACCGACCCGCAGACACCTCAGGAGCAGACAGATGGCGAACCAGAACGATCGCAGAGACTACGACGTCGCGGCCTCGCAGAACGCGCAGGACAACTTCGACCGCGTGGCGTCTCGCCTCGAGTCGCTGATCGAGCAGCGCAACGCCGACGTGCGCTCGGCGATGAGCGACTATCAGGCCGACGGGGTCTCCGATGAGTACGCGTCGAAGGAGCAGCGGTGGAAGGACGCCGCCACCGGCGTGCGCGAGATCATCGCCACCCTGCGCAAGAGCCTCGAGCAGTCGGATCAGGCGGCCCAGGCCGCCATTCAGAAGGCGAAGTCCGCCGTCGACAACATCGGCTGAGGCGCAGTGTCGGGGCAGTGGAGCGTTGACGCCGCGGGCGTGATGGGCGTGCTGGCGCAGGTCGACGACGAGGGCAACGATCTCGAGACCGCTTCTCGCAAGTTCGCCAGCCTGCAGACCGAGGGCGCGAGTTCGCTCTCGGTCGACGGTCGCACCTCGCTCGCGAGCGCATGGAACAGCTTCTGCGACGAGCGCACCGACGTGCCGCGCAAGCTGATGTGGATGCTGCAGCACCGCTGCGGTCAGGTGACCGAGGCGACGGTCGCCGTGCTCACCGGAGACGCGCAGATGGGCGACGACGTGCAGGCCGCCGAATCCTACGCGCAGTCCGAGTGGGGCATCGCGTCGAAGTACCGGTACAACGCCGATTCGTACCCCGAGGGTTGAGGTTCGAGGTGAGTGAACATGGCCGTTGATCCGGCTTCGGTATATCAGGTGGTGTCGCAGGGCGCCGTCGAGTCGCTCGGCGACGAGCTGCAGACGATCGGCATCGACGCCTCGAACGCGGTGGCCACCGCCAACTCGCACTGGAAGAACCTCACCGACTGGTTCCAGGTGACGGGGGCCGAGGGCGTCTATCAGATGCTCGAACGGCCGGCTGCCGACGCGCTCGCGCTCTCGGAGGCGCTCATGGAGGCCCGTCAGCAGATCGTGCTCACGGCGCCCGTCTTCGGCACGCTCCAGACGAAGCGCGAAGAGCTGCTCAGCCGCATCGACGAGGTCAACGCGGCGCTCTCCGCAGCCTCGGCGTCGGTCACGTCGACGTCATCAGCCCTCACCTACGGCGACTTCGAATCCGGAAGCTCCGCCCAGGCCGAGGCGCAGCGGAAGGCCGACGCGGCCGAGGCGGCCCTCAGCGCGCGCCAGGATGAGGCACGCCGGCTCAAGGAGGACATCGCCCGTTTCAACGCCGACGTGGTGTCGGCGGAGGACGAACTCGCCAGCGCCCTGGGCCGGGTGTCCGGCGGCACCGACGTCTACCGCGTCGATGGAAAGCCCATGAGCTCCGAGCTCGCCCAGTGGGGCGCCTACGGCAGCGACATGGACGACATCCCCATGTCCGAGCGACTGCGCAAGGCGCTCACCGACGAGGTCGAGCGGCGGCTCGACTGGTTCGTCGCCGAGGGTCGCAGCTCGAAGGAGATCAGCGACTGGATCGCGGCGCACTCGGGTTTCATCGCCGCGGTCGGCCTCGCCGATCCGGCGCGCGTGAGCCGCTGGTTCGAGGGCGTGGCCGGCACGGAGTTCCCGTCGGGCTGGCAGCCGACGGGCGAGCTCGCCGTGCTGATGGCCGCCGCCCCCGGGGTGATCGGCAACCTCAACGGCATCCCGGCGCGGGTCAAGGACACCGACAACTACCGGTATCTGCAGCAGCTGCTCGATCAGGACGATCTCGACGGGGGCACGCGCGACCGGCTGGAGCAGGTCTACAACGCCCTCGTCGACGACAACGGCAAGCGCAGGGGCGACGTCTTCCTGCTCTCACTGTTCCAGGATCTCAACGAGCCGCGGGCCGCCGTCTCCTACGGAGACATCGACCGCGCCGACCTGGTGCTCACGCTCACCCACGGCATCCGCACCGATCTCGAGCAGTTCGGAGACTGGAGCGGCACCGCTCGGGAGGTGCGGCGAGAGGTAAACACGGAGCTCGAACGTCGGGGGTACTCCGCCGCGGACGGGCGGATCTCGATCGCCACGGTCGTGTGGTTCGAGTACGATTCGAAGGGGGCGACCGCGGTGCAGGGCAGCATCCATGCCGAGGCCGGCGCCGCCCGCTACGCCCAGTTCATGGGCGGCGTCTCGCAGCGCAATCCCGACTCGATCACCGCCGGCTGGTTCCACTCCTACGGCACCACGATGGGGGCGCAGGCCCAGGGCCGCCACCCCGAACTGCTCGACCAGATGTACACGGTGGGGTCGGCTGGCTGGACCGAGGACGCCGCTGCCGCCATAGGCCAGCAGAACGTGGAGGTGAACTCCACCGCCGCGGGCCGCGACTGGACCGCGTGGGCGGGCCGCAGTCCCGGCATCTCCTCGCACCCGATCAACCCCATCGATCTCGACTACGTGACCGAGCTGAGCAGCGAGACCGGAACCGTCGACTTCGGGATCGGCGCCGACGGGAAGGTCCGCGCCCCGCAGGGCGAGCAGACCGAGGGGCACGGTTCGCACCACCACACCCCCTGGTACGAGTTCTGGAGGGGCCAGCGAGGGTACCTCGACACCGATGCCCGGTCGTTCCTCGAAGGCGTCGATCAGGCGGCCGACCTGCTGAAGGAGACGAAGTGAGCGCCCGCGATCAGAGATCCCGCCGCCGGATGGGGATCGGATTGGGCATCGCGGGGGCGGTACTCGTCGCGGCGATCGCCGGTGTCGGGATCACGGTTTGGAGAGGAGGCACGTCTGTGCCCAATGGTGAAGAGCTTCTGACGCAGTCCGATGAGGTGCGCGCCGAGCTCAAAGAGAGCATTCATGGGGTGGCGCTGCTCATCGATCCGAGTGCGCCGTACGAGTCGCCCGACGAGGGCGACAACGACCGCGTCCAGCTGTTCGAGGAGCGGCTCGACCTGGTCGAGTGCAGGACCCCGAGCCCGGGCTTCGCGTACACACTGATGCGCAGCATCGGCAACGTCGACGGCTGGCGGTTCCCGGAGGGTCAGGAAGAGTTCCGGAAGCGCGTGGCCGAAGAACTCCACGCCGCCGGTTGGGAGGACGTCACCGGCACCAGCTACGACGGCGATGTCGACACGACCGTCGTCTACGCGCGCTACCCGGGAGTCGTCGACAAGCTCATGATCATGTTCCACCCCGGAGACGTGGCCGACGGTGTGAGCATCTACGCTGACGGCAGCTGCCACCCCGGCGACGTCGATGAGGTGCGGGATCTCCGCCGCGAGCGCGCCGGCAACTGACCCGACTGCGCGGGTGCCTCCCAGGCCGCGGAGCGGCGGCGGCCTACGGCACTGTGTAGCCCGCCGCGCGAACGAGCTCGTACCACTCGGCCCGGCTCAGCCGCACCTCAGATCCGAGCGCCGCCGCGGCCACCCGCTCGGGTGACGTCGTGCCGAGCACCACCTGCATGCGCGCGGGGTGCCTCGTGATCCACGCGACCGCGATCGCCTCCGGCGGCACACCGCGATCCGCAGCGATCCGGTCGATCACGGCGTTCAGCTCGGGGTACCGCTCGGACCCGAGGAAGGGGCCGTCGAAGAAACCCGCTTGGAAGGGCGACCACGCCTGCACCGTGATGTCGTGCAGGCGGCAGTAGTCGAGCACGCCGTCGTCGCGCGACACCGACTGCGGCAGGCCCTGCATGTTGGCGGCGAGACCCTGCGCGATCATCGGCGCGTGCGTGATCGACAGCTGCAGCTGGTTCGCGACGATCGGCTGGCGCACGTATCGTCGCAGCAGCTCGACCTGCCCGGGCGTGTGGTTCGACACCCCGAACGCCCGCACCTTGCCGGCGGCTTCGAGCTCGTCGAACGCCCGCGCGACCTCCTCCGGTTCGACGAGGGCGTCGGGTCGGTGCAGCAGCAGCAGATCGAGGTAGTCGGTGCCGAGGGCGTCGAGGGAGCCGTGCACCGTAGCCATGATGTGCTCGTAGGAGTGGTCGAAGGAGGGGCCCTGCGGCACGATCCCGGCCTTCGACTGGATCACCCAGCGCTCGCGCTCGGAGGGCGAGAGGCGGATCGCCTCCCCGAAGCGGCGCTCGCAGCCGTGCAGCTTCTCGCCGTAGATGTCGGCGTGATCGAGCACGGTGACTCCGGCGTCGCTCGCGGCGCCCACGAGGCGGCGCACCTCCTCGTCGCTCAGGTGCTGGATCCGCATCAGTCCGAGCACCACATCGGAGACGGTGAGCTCGGTGCCGGGCATAGTGAAGGTGCGCATGGGGTCAGGCTACCGCGCCGGTCCGCCACGACCTTCATTCAGGCCGTGGATCGCAGTTCAGGCGGAGGTTCTCAGCGAGAGCCTCCGCCTGAGCTGCGATCCACTGCGCGAACTGCGGCCGGTGGCGCGCGGGCACCCAGCACCGCGCACCGGGCCACCGATCAGTCGAGCAGTTCGGCCTCGATCACGTCGTCGTCGCCCGACCCGCCCGACCCACCGGATCCACCGGAGCCCGGCACGCCGCTCGACGGCGCCGATCCGGCGCTCTCCAGCGTCAGCGCGTCGCCGCCCGCGGCCACGTCGACCCGCACCGCGTCGCCGTCGTGCACGCCGCCCGAGAGGATCGCGCGAGCGAGCCTGTCGTCGATCTCGTGCTGCATGAGCCTGCGCAGCGGGCGCGCCCCGTAGATGGGGTCGTAACCGCGCGACGCCAGCCAGGCGCGCGCCTCGGGCGTGACGCCGAGGGTGAGCCTGCGGTCGGCGAGCCGAGTCTGCAAGCGGTCGACCGAGAGGTCGACGATCTGCGCCAGGTCGGCCTCCGACAGCGGCCGGAAGATGACCATCTCGTCGAGCCGGTTGATGAACTCGGGCTTGAACGCCCGGCGCACGGTCTCGCGCACGCCGAACTCCTTCTCGCTCCACGGCAGATCGGGGTCGATCAGGTACTGGCTGCCCAGGTTCGAGGTGAGGATCAGGATCACGTTGCGGAAGTCGACCGTGCGACCCTGGCCGTCGGTCAGGCGGCCGTCGTCGAGCACCTGCAGCAGCACGTCGAACACCTCGGGGTGCGCCTTCTCGACCTCGTCGAGCAGCACCACCGAGTAGGGGCGCCGGCGCACGGCTTCGGTGAGCTGGCCGCCCTGCTCGTAGCCGACATAGCCGGGAGGGGCGCCCACGAGGCGGGACACCGAGTGCTTCTCGCCGTACTCCGACATGTCGATCCGCACCATGGCGTGCTCGTCGTCGAAGAGGAACTCGGCGAGCGCCTTCGCGAGCTCGGTCTTGCCCACACCGGTCGGCCCCAGGAAGAGGAAGGAGCCGGTCGGACGATTGGGATCCGCGATGCCCGCCCGCGTGCGCCGCACCGCATCGGAGACCGCCCGCACCGCATCCGCCTGCCCGACGAGCCGCTTGCCGAGTTCGCTTTCGAGCGCGAGCAGCTTCTCGGTCTCGCCCTGCAGCAGCCGGCCGACGGGGATGCCGGTCCAGGCGGCGACGACACCGGCGATGTCCTCGTCGGTCACCTGGTCGTTCACCATGCGGGGCTCGCCGTCGATCTCGTCGGCCAGCTCCGCCTGCTCGGCTTCGGCGAGCTGCTTCTGGATCACCGGGATCTCGCCGTAGAGCAGCCGCGACGCCCGTTCGAGATTGCCTTCGCGCTGCGCGACCTGCGCCTGCATGCCCAGCTGGTCGAGCTTCTCGCGCAGTTCGCCCACGCGGTTCAGCGAGGCACGCTCGCGCTCCCAGCGCGCTTCGAGACCGTCGAGGTCGCGCTGCTTCTCGGCGAGGTCGTCGCGCAGCTTCGCGAGGCGCTCCTTCGAGGCGGCGTCCTTCTCCTTCTTCAGCGCGAGCTCTTCGAGCCGCAGCCGGTCGACGGCGCGGCGCAGCTCGTCGATCTCGACGGGGGCCGAGTCGATCTCCATGCGCAGACGCGAGGCCGCCTCGTCGATCAGGTCGATCGCCTTGTCAGGCAGCTGCCGGGCCGTGATGTAGCGGTTCGAGAGGCTCGCCGCGGCTACGAGGGCGGAGTCGGCGATGGTCACCTTGTGGTGAGCCTCGTAGCGTTCCTTGAGGCCGCGCAGGATCGCGACGGTGTCTTCGACGCTCGGTTCGCCCACGTAGACCTGCTGGAAGCGCCGTTCGAGGGCGGCGTCCTTCTCGATGTACTCGCGGTATTCGTCGAGGGTGGTGGCGCCGATGAGCCGCAGCTCGCCGCGGGCGAGCATGGGCTTCAGCATCTGCGAGGCCGCGACGGATGATTCGCCGCCGCCGGCGCCCATGAGGGTGTGCAGCTCGTCGATGAAGGTGATGATCTTGCCGTCGGAGTCCTTGATCTCCTGCAGCACCGCCTTCATGCGCTCCTCGAACTCGCCGCGGTACTTCGCACCGGCGATGAGCGCGGAGATGTCGAGGGAGATGAGCTCCTTGTCTTTCAGCGACTCGGCGACGTCGCCCGCGACGATGCGCTGGGCGAGGCCCTCGACGACGGCGGTCTTGCCGACGCCCGGTTCGCCGATGAGCACCGGGTTGTTCTTGGTGCGGCGGGTGAGCACCTGGCTCACGCGCCGGATCTCGCTGTCGCGGCCGATGACCGGATCGAGCTTGCCCGAGCGGGCGACTTCCGTGAGGTTGACGCCGAACTGCTCGAGGGCGGACTGCCCTTCTTCGCCCTGGGCGGGCTGCCAGTTTGCCTGCATCTGGGTCCCTTCTCGTTCAGCAGACTGCGGCGGCCCGAGCGGGCCCGCCACAAACTTGAGTGTTTGTGACTCAAGTTTACTGCAGGGCCCGGAATTGCGCTAGGGATTCCGGCGGATCGCCTTTTCGAGGGCGCTCTGCACCACGCCCGAGAGCCCCATGACGAGCAGCGCGAAGTAGCCGATGACCGGGAACAGCAGCGCCAGACCGAGCGCGACCCCGAACAGCAGCACCAGCGAGACGTCGACGGCGACCCCCGTCTGCAGCTCCGCCGAGCTCACCCGGTGCAGCGCGGGGTGCCCGCGCAGATAGAGGCGCACCACGAGGGACATCAGGGCCGTCAGCGCCAGGCTGCCGATGTAGAGCGCCTTCGCGACGGCGTCGTCATCGTCCATCCGCCCCGCGACCGCCGTCGCGACCGGCAGCCACACGATGGTGAGCAGCCACGCCGAGAGCAGCCACATCAGCGCCGGGGTGACCCGCTCCACCCGGGCGAACAGGCGGTGGTGGATCATCCAGAACATCGCGATCAGCACGAAGCTCAGCACGAAGCTCAGCAGCTGCCCTCTGTGCTGGGCGAGCCAGTCGAAGGCCCCGTCACCGGCGCTCGCCACCTCGCCCACGCTCTCCATGAGGGGCAGGATCAGGAGGGTCAGCGCGATCGCGACGACCGCGTCGGCGAACGCCTTGAACCGATCGGCGGCGTAGCCGATCTCCTCCTGCGGATCCGGCTGTGCTGTCATGGCCTCAGTGTAATCTCTGCGACGGACGCGGATCCGGGGCTAATCGTCGGCGAGCCTGCCGGCTCAGACTCCGAGCGAGTCGAGCCACGAGTCCAGCGCCGGCAGCGCGAGGTAGGCCACGGTGCCGTGATCGGCTTCGGCGATGGGGTGGAAGTCGACCTCGATGCCCTGCTCGCGCTCGTGCTCGACGAACTGCTCGGTGTCGTCAGGCAGCACGAGACGATCCCGCATCCCCTGCGCGACGAAGAGCGGCGCGTCGAAGGCCGCGCCCGCCGAGTTCTCACGCAGCAGCGTCGCCCACGGCTCGACCGAGCCGGGATCGGCGGCGAAGAAGTCGCCCACCACGGGCTGCGCGATCCGGTGCAGCTCGGAGAGGTCGGTGAGCAGGCAGAGCTCGTTCATGCGCGGCAGGACCCGCTGCGCCTCGGACGTGAGCACCGAGTCCAGCGCCGCACCGCGGTCGCGGTACACCTGCGCGTATGCCTCGAAGGCGTAGGAGCCGATCGTCGCACCAGACACGTCGTCGAGATGCCCCTGGAGCAGCGCTGTGAGATCGGCGGCGGGGGCCGCGACCGCGACCGCGGTCAGCCCCAGCTCCGGCGCGTACGCCTCGGCGCGCTCCGCGGCGAAGAGCGCCGCCTGCCCGCCCTGCGAGTGCCCCCAGAGGATCACGGAGGTTCCCGCCCCGGCGTCCGGGATCTCGCGCGCCGCGCGCACGGAGTCGAGCACGCTGTTGCCAGCGGTCACTCCGACGAGATACGAGTCGGGGCCGGCCGTGCCCATGCCCACGTAGTCGGTCGCGACGATCGTGTACCCGCGATCGAGCATCATCCGCATGCCCTCCACGTCGATGAAGGGGTCGAACGATCGCGAGGGCGCGCACTGCTCGGCGGTGCCGCTCGTCGAGTGCCCCCAGGCCAGCACCGTGCGTCCCTCGCTCGGCGGCGTCCCGCGGGGCGCGATCACCACCCCCGTCGCGAGCACGCGCTCGCCATGCACATCGGTGGTGCGGTACATGATGCGCCAGGCGTCGGCGTCGAGGGGGTCGCCCCGCATCGGCTCGACGCGGACCACGCTGCCGGGGGCGCCCTCGGCGGCGCCGGCCGGCGCCCGGTAGAACTCGGCGAGCCCGCTCCGCTCCTGCTCGTCCCCGACGAGCCGGGGCACCACCGCCAGCGCGCCGATCGCGACCAGGGTCGCCACGACCGCCAGCAGCACCGTCAGCGCGCGCCGGTCCCGGCGAGGCTCGCCCCGCGGCCGTCGGCCCCGCCCGGCCCTGGTCATCTCAGCGGTTCCACCGAGACGACCCGCGCCATCCAGGGGCAGTAGGTGTCGCTCGTGAGCGTGCGATCCTCGACGAACTGCGGCAGCCCGTCGCAGACCTCGGTGGTGAAGTCGGCGAACTCCAGGGATGCGGGATCGATGTGCCACGACCACGGCTCGTTCACCGAGCCGGACCCCCGCACGATGCGCCCCACCGGGATCGGGGCGACCTCGGCGCCCTGCAGCAGCTGCTCGGCGTGCCGCACCAGCTCGGGCGTGGCGAGTTCGATGCGGAAGGTCTGCCCCTGGATCTCGAAGGTGGCGACGCTCGGCACGACCGGTTGCGACGCGCAGCCGGTGGCGCACAGCCCGGCGAGCGCCGCAGCGGCGAGCGCACCCACGACCCTGGCGCGCAGCGGGAATCGGACCATCGCGCTCTCCCCACTCTCGGTTCGGATGAGCTCGGCCGAGCGTCCTCGCGGTCGCTCTCGCCCAGCATAACCCCGCGGCCGCTACCCTGGTGAGAGATTCGTCACGACCCCGGAGGAGCCAGCCCCATGTCGAAGATCGCCCTCGTGCGCCAGCCCAGCAGCCTGCTCGACGACGGGATCGTCGACCACATCGAGAAGGTCGCCGTCGACCTCGACACCGCGCGCGAGCAGTGGCGGGGCTACGTCGCCGCGCTGCAGTCGCACGGCTGGCAGACGGTCGAGGTGGATCCCGCCGACGACTGCCCCGACTCCGTGTTCATCGAGGACACCGTGGTGATGTTCCGCAATGTGGCCGTGATCTCGCGCCCCGGCGCCGACAGCCGCAAGCCCGAGACCGGGGGCACGCGCCGCGCGCTCGAGGCGCTCGGCTGCCCGGTCGTGGAGATCCAGGAGCCCGGCGCCCTCGACGGCGGCGACGTGCTGAAGGTCGGCGACACCGTCTACGTGGGTCGCGGCGGCCGCACCAACGCCGAGGGCATCGCGCAGCTGCGTCGCATCCTCGCCCCGCTCGGCGGCAGGGTCGTGGCCGTGCCGGTCACGAAGGTGCTGCACCTCAAGACCGCCGTGACGGCGCTGCCCGACGGCACCGTGATCGGGTACCCCGACTTCGTCGACAACTCCGGCATCTTCCCCACCTTCCTGCCCGTGCCCGAGCCGCACGGCACCGCGGTGGTCTGCCTGAGCGACTCCGAACTGCTCATCTCGGCCTCTGCGCCGCAAACCGCGGCGATGCTGCGCGATCTCGGCTACGCCGTGACCGAGGTCGCCATCTCGGAGTACGAGAAGCTCGAGGGCTGCCCCACCTGCCTGTCGGTGCGGGTGCGCTGCCTCGACTAGGGGCGGTCGGCGGCCACGGGCAGGGGTCGCTTCTCACCCGCGATACTTCCTTGCGCTAGTGTCGCGTGGTGAACGCTCAACGTGATGCCCATGTCTCTGGCAAGCCTTGGGCGCTGCTATTCGTAGCGGTCTGCTTGGTCGCCGTCAACATGCGCATGACGATTACGGGCGTCGGGCCACTGCTCGATGAAATCGCGGCGGATCAGGGCGTCACGCCCGCATCTCTGGGTTTCTTGGCCTCGATCCCGCTGCTCACCTGGGCCGTCGTATCACCAGCCGCACAGGCGCTATCAGCACGAATCGGTCCGAACGCCGCGGTGGCGGGCTCACTCGCGGCGCTCGCCCTCGGCACGGTCTGGCGCTCACTGCCTGGCCCACAGGCGAACCTTTGGCTGGGTACCGCGCTCGTGGGCGCCGCACTCGCCGTGGCCAACGTGCTCCTGCCCGCAACAATCAAGCGGGATTTCGGGGGGCGTGTGCCCTTGGTGATGGGCGCCTACTCGACCCTGCTGAGCGGGGCCGCTGCGGTCGGAGCCGGCATGGTGCCGCCGATCGCCCACGCATCGATGGCCTCGGGTGAACCTGTGGGATGGCGGATCGCCCTGCTCACGACAGGGGCCATGGTGCCGCCCGCTCTGGTGATGTGGGTGGTCGCGACTCGCCGGGCGCAGCACCGCGGCGGGGGCGAGACGACGAGCGTTTCCGCCACTATTGAGGGCGAGCCCTCCCCGGGTACGGTCTCACGGTTGGGCCGTCGCATCTGGCGCGATCCTGTCGCCTGGAGCATCGCGGTGTACATGGGCACCCAGTCTTCGACCTTCTACGTGTGGGCCACCTGGCTTGCACCGCTCGACCTCTCACGCGGTTCGGATCCCGTGACAGCGGGCCTCCATGTGATGGTGTTCCACGTCTGCGGCATGTTCGGTTCATTGTCCGCGCCATTTATTTCTCGCGGAGCAATGCGGCGAATCCTCCCGGTGCTGTTGCCCGTCATCGCGGCCGCCGGTGCTGTGGGCCTCATCCTCGCACCCGCCGCATTGCTGGCATGGCTGATTCTCTCGGGCTTCTCAGCAGGCTGCGCTTTGACGGTGTCGCTCACACTGATGGCTCAGCGCTCGACAGATGCTGCGACGGCCGCTGCAACATCTGGCATGTCGCAATCCGTGGGATACCTGATCGCGGCTGTCGGGCCTGTCCTGTTCGGGGTGCTCTACGGCGCGACGGGGAGCTGGATTCCGCCGCTCTTCGTGATACTCGCCGGTGTCGGCCTGCAGTTCTGCGCGGGGTTGTTGCTCGCGCGCGAGCGCATGGTCTTCGGTTCTGGCCTCAGACCGCGCTGAGCACGACGGCGCTGCCCTGCCCGCCGCCGCCGCAGATGCCGACGGCGCCGAGCGATCCGCTGCCGAGCTCCGCGAGCTGCCGCGCGAGCGTGCCCACGATGCGCGCCCCCGATGCGCCGATCGGGTGGCCGAGCGCGATCGCACCGCCGTGCCGGTTCACGATCGCGGGATCCACCCCCAGCTCGCGCGTGGACTGCACCCCCACCGCGGCGAAGGCCTCGTTGATCTCCACCACCGAGAGATCCCCGACCGCCACGCCGTCGAGCTTCGCGAGCGCAGCGGAGATCGCGCGCGCCGGCTGCGAGTGCAGGTGGGTGTCGGGCCCCGCGACGAAAGCGGTCGCCTCGACCCGCGCCACGGCCGCCACCCCGAGGCGGCTCGCCGCAGCCTCGCTCACGAGCACCAGCGCCGCAGCGCCGTCCGTGATCTGGGAGGCGTTGCCCGCCGTGATCGTGCCCTGCTTCGCGAAGGCGGGCCGCAGACCCGCGAGCGTCTCGGCCGTCGTGTCGGCGCGGATCCCGTCGTCGGCGGAGACCACCGTCTCACCCCGGCGCGACACCACCGTGAAGGGCTCGATCTCAGCCGCGAATAACTCCGTCGACGCCGCCGCGCGACGGTGCGACTCAGCGGCGAAGGCGTCCTGCTCCTCGCGCGTCAGCCCGAGAGGGGTGTTGCCGTCTTCGGTGAGCGCGCCCATCGCCACCTGGTCGAAAGCGTCGGTCAGCCCGTCGTGATCGGCCGTGTCGACCAGCTGAGCCGCACCGTACTTCGTGCCCGACCGCAGCGGGATCACGTGCGGCGCGAGCGACATCGACTCCTGCCCCACTGCGACCACCACATCGGCCTCGCCCGCTGCGATGAGCCGCGCCGCCTGCGACACCGCCTCCGTGCCCGACAGGCACACCGCGTTCAACGTGATCGCCGGCACCCCCATCGGGATCCCCGCCGCCACCGCCGTCTGGCGGGCCGGATTCTGCCCCGCACCGGCCTGCAGCACCTGGCCGGCGACCACCGCGTCCACCTGATCGGCGGCGATGCCGGCTCGGGAGAGCGCAGCGCGCACCGCGTGCGCGCCGAGCTCCGTCGCCGGCTGGGAGGCGAGCTGGCCGGTGAAGCGGGTGAACGGCGTGCGAGCGTAGCCGGCGATCAGGGCGGAGTGGGGCGCGGTCATGGGAGACCTCCTCGGAAGCGGTGGGCGGAGCGCCGGACCGGGCGCGGCGCCGCGATCCTTCACGGCCATTCTGCCCGATCAGCCCCGCAGCTCTACTGCGCCTTGGCACAGTCTGCGGCACCGTCTCTGTGCATATCGCCGCAGGCCTGCGCCTCGCGCGAGTCCCTCTGCCGCTCGCGCGGCACGGGGCGCCCGCCCCGCACCGTACCCTGGAGCGTGTGAACCGATCCCGCACCGGAGCCCGCCGGGCTCTCATCGTCGCCCTCTCCACGATCACGGTCGCCGCACTCGCCGTGGGCGGGTACACGGCGGCCTGCGCGCTCGCACCGCTGCCGGCGCCCACGATCGAGCTGAGCCCCGCCTTCACCCCGGGCGACGACAGCGCGGCCGTCTCAGCGGACCCCGCGGCCGCGCAGGCCGCGGTCGACGCCCAGAGCCTGCCCACCGCGATCGGCTACCTGCACGGCGACGAGGTGTGGGCGAACGATCCCACGGCCCATCCGCTCGCCAGCATCTCCAAGCTGATCACCGTGCTGGTCTGCATGGAGGCGCAGCCGCTCGAGCCCGGATCGGACGGCCCGGTCTACACCTGGACGGAAGCGGATCGCGAACGCCAGGACGCCTACCTCGCACTCGACGGCGTCGCCTACCCGATCCCCGTCGGCACCGAGATCACGCTGCGGCAGATGCTGCACTTCATCTTCCTGCCGTCGGCCAACGACTACGCCGCGGCCTACGCCTACTGGACTTTCGGCGACGACGACGCCTTCCTCGCCGCCGTCGCCGACTGGAAGCAGCGGCACGGCCTGGAATCGCTGCAGTTCGTCGAGCCGACCGGCATGGACGAGGCGAACATGGCCAGCGCACCCGACGTGCTGCGCATCGCCCGGCTCGCGCTGCAGAACCCCGCAGTCGCGGAATTCACGCGCACCGCAGCGGTCGAGATGCCCTGGGGCGTCGGCGTCATCGAGAACACGAACCCGCTGCTCACCGAGATGCCGGGGATCGTCGGCGTGAAGACCGGTCGTTCGGGCGCCGCCGGATTCAACTTCGCCGTCGCCAGGCAGGTCGACGTCGACGGGCGCGAGATCGTGCAGCTGTCGGTGACGCTCGGCCGCGAATCGAAGGAGGCCCGCGCGCAGTCGGGCCGCGACATGCTCGCCGCGCACGACACGCTCCCCCAGTCCACCGCCATCGTGGAGGCGGGCACGATGGTCGGTGAAGCCGTCACCGTCGATGGGACGCGGATCCCGCTCGTCACCGCGGGCGGAGCCGCCGTCACGCTGCTGCCCGGCGAGCGGGCGACGCGAGCGGCGGCAGTCGACGTCGCCGCGCTCGGCGAGGCCGGCGCCCGCGTCGGCGCCGTCACCGTCGAGGGCCCCGCGCCCGTCGAAGACGTCGCGGTGGTGGCGTCAGCCGCGGTCGCCGAACCCGAGCTGTGGTGGCGGCTCACCCACCCCGTCGAGCTCTTCGGCTGGTAGCGGCGCCGGCCGCGCGCCTCACGCCCGCGGCTTCGTCGCCCGAAGCGTATAGCTGAGCGGCATGACGCCCGAGCGTTCGGCGAGCGCCCACTCCCCTCCGGGGCGGTGCCCCATCTGGCGGGGCAGCGCCTCCCAGGGCACGCTGTCGTGCTCGACGAGGCAGTCGATGCGGAGACCCGCGTCGATGAGCGCCGTCACGATCTCGCCGATGGAGTGATTCCACTCGTACGTCTTCGATGCGCGCACCGGCTGCGCCGTCGGCACGTAGCTCTGGTCGTCGTCCCACTCCGTAGGAGCCTCGTGCTCGAAGTAGGGGAAGCGCAGATGCGGCTCGTCTTCGAGCGACTCGTCCAGCGCCCACAGGATCGGGTGCCCCTCGCGGATGAACAGGAACCCGCCCGGGGCGAGCAGCGCGGCCACGACCTGCGCCCACTCCCGCACCGAGGGAAGCCAGCAGAGCGCCCCGATGCCGGTGTACACGAGATCGAACGCGCCGTTCGGCAGCGCCTCGGCCGCCGCGCGGACGTCGGCCTGCACGAAGTCGACGGCGTCGCCGGTCTCGGCCACGAGCCGACGCGCCTCCGCCACGGCGCGCTCGCTGAAGTCGAGGCCGGTGACGCGGGCACCGAGCCTCGCGAGCGAGAGCGTGTCGGTGCCGATGTGGCACTGGAGGTGCACAGCGCGCAGCCCGTCGATGTCGCCGAGGAGCGGCATGTCGAAGCGCACCACGTCCGAGAGCGCGCCCGGCTGCTCCACATAGCGCTGCACCTCGTAGCCGGTGCCGTCGCGGGCGGCGTGCAGTTCAGCGCGGTCGTCCCAGTTGTCGCGGTTCGCCGCGATGTAGTCGATGGTCATGCACGTCCGCCTCGATCGAAGATGGCCCGTCGGCGGCGACGACTCCGGCGGCGCCCGCGGTGCGAGATCTCGTCCCAGCGTAGTCGGCAGTCGCCCCACGAGCCCAGCCTGAACGTCGCGGGAAACCACAAAACCCCCGGCGAACCAGGGGTTTTGTGTGACTCTCCGTAGCTGAGGCGGGGCTCGATCCCGCGACCTCACGATTATGAGTCGTGCGCTCTAACCAGCTGAGCTACTCAGCCATATCGGCCAATGACCCAGAGAGTCAGAGCCCCGAGCCAGGATTGAACTGGCGACCCCTTCCTTACCATGGAAGTGCTCTACCACTGAGCTATCGGGGCGGAGCCACCTTGCGATGACAACCGTTAGAGAATAGCACTACTCGTTCGCAAATGAAAAATCGGGGCGGGACCCCGCGTCGCGCGCGCGTGTCGCGGCGACGCGGGCCTCGATCAGTAGACCGTGCGACCGCCCGAGCAGGTCTGCTTGCTCGCCGGCTGCCCGGTGATGTTGCTGGGCAGTTGCACCGGCCCCTCCTCGACCGGCGCGATGGTCGCAGGATCGGTCGGCGCACCCGTCGCCGGGTCGATCGGCCACCCCGTGTCGGGGTCGATCGGCCAGCCGGTGGCGGGGTCGATCGGGAGACCGGTCGCCGGATCGATCGGCAGGCCCGTGTTGGGGTCGATCTCGGCGGGCGGGGCGGCCGGATCGGCCGCAGCGCCGTCGTCGACACCCTTGCCCACACCGGTGACCTCGAACGGCTGGCCGCTCTGGATCACCTCGAACAGCGCATCGGCGCTCGCACGGTCGGGGGTGAGGCGTCCCTGCTCGTAGGGGTGGGTGAACGTCGGGTACTGCACGAAGTTGATGCGGTCCAGGTCGATGTCCTTCACCGTGCCCGCGACCTGCTGCATGAACTGCACGCTCGCCATGTTGCTCGAGAGGGTCATGTTGTCGACGCCGGCCTTCGCGAGGCTGTACACCTTCACCGGATCGGAAAGCGTCTCGGAGCTCTGCAGCTTGCGCACCAGCGCCGACATGAAGACCTGCTGGTTGCTGATGCGGCTCGTGTCGCCGCCGTCGCCCACACCGTGCCGGGTGCGCAGGAACTGCAGCGCATCCCGGCCCTGCAGCGTCACGTTGCCGGCGGGGAGCTCGAGCTCGGTCGCGGGGTCGATGATCGGCTGCGTGAGGCACACGTCGACGCCGCCGAGCGCGTTCGAGACGCCGATCACGCCGTCGAAGGTGATGAGGCCCGCATTCGGGATCTCCATGCCCGTGAGCTCGGAGATCACCCGCGCCACGCAGGGCAGACCGCCGTACATCATGGCCGAGTTGAGCTGCTGCTCGCTCATCGCCGAGTAGTAGCCCTCCTCGCCGTCGGGGCCCGGGCAGCTGGGGAACGGCACCATCAGGTCGCGGGGGAAGCTCACGACCGTCGCGTTCTGATGGTCGGCCGAGACGTGCAGCATGAGGTTGACGTCGTTGAGCTCGCCCTCCTCGCCGTCCTGATACGACTGCCCGGCACGGGTGTCGGATCCGACGAGGAGGATCGTCAGCGCGCCGTCGAACGACTGGCTGCCGGCGCCCACGAGCTCTGCCGAGGCCTCGTTCCCCAGATCGACGGTGCGCACATCCTGCACGAGCCCCCACACCGCGTAGGCCACCGTCGCGACACCGCTGAGCGCGACCACGATCGCGGCGGTCAGGAAGATGCGCATCCCGTTCGCCCAGCTGTTCGAACGACGCAGCTTCCCGTGGCGCACGAAACTCGAACGCCCGATACCTGCAGCGTGATTCTTGGCCATGCAACTTCCCGTCTTCGTCGAGCGCTCCCACGTTTTCAGGCGCACTCGGTCGTCGTGAGCCTTCAAAAGTACCGGAAACGACTGAACGGCCCCTTGGAATCCCGCGCCGTCCGCAGCCCGAACCGCCCCCGCTAGGCTGGAGCCATGCGCATCGCCACCTGGAACGTCAACTCGATCCGCACCCGTTTCGGCCGCGTCGCCGACTGGCTCGTGCGCGAAGACATCGACGTGCTCGCCATGCAGGAGATCAAGTGCCGCCCCGACCAGTTCCCGGTCGAAACCTTCGAGCAGGCCGGCTACCAGCTCGAGATCCACGGGCTCAACCAGTGGAACGGCGTCGCCTTCGCGAGCCGCCACGAGATGACCGACGTCGAGCGCTCCTTCGCCGGCATGCCCGGCTTCGGCAAGCCCGTGAAGGGCCAGGAGGAGACGCAGGGAGTCGGCCCCAACGGCCTGCCCCTCGAAGCCCGCGCCCTCGGTGTCACCGTGGGCGATCTGCGGCTGTGGAGCCTCTACGTGCCCAACGGGCGCGCACTCGGCGATCCGCACCTCGACTACAAGCTGAACTGGCTCGACGCGCTGCGCGAAGCCACCCGCTCCTGGCTCGACGAAGACCCCGACCTCCCGCTCGCGCTCATGGGCGACTGGAACATCGCCCCCCTCGACGCCGACATGGGCGACCCCTCCTTCACCGTGGGCGAGTCGACACACGTCTCCCCCGAGGAGCGCGCCGCATTCGCGACCTTCGCCCCCTACGTCGAAGACGTGGTGCGCCCCATCGTGCCCGAAGGCTTCACCTTCTGGGATTACAAGGCCGGGCGCTTCCCCAAGAACCAGGGCATGCGCATCGACTTCATCATGGGCTCCCGCACCTTCGCCGACGCCGTCACCGGTGCGTCCATCGAACGCGACGAACGCAAGGGCGACGCCCCCAGCGACCACGTGCCCGTCGTCTGCGACATCGACGTCGACCTGCTCGGCGGCACCTTCGAAGACGAGTACGACCGCCCGATGGTCTTCTGAGCCGCGTAAACTAGAGCGCATGGCTGACTTCATGCGCGTCGCATCCGTCAACGTGAACGGCATCCGTGCCGCCTTCCGCAAGGGCATGGGCGAGTGGCTCGACGCGTCGGGCGCCGACGTCGTCGCACTGCAGGAGGTGCGCGCCGCCGACGCCGACATCGCGAAACTCGTCGCCGCGGCCGACGACGGCGGCTGGCACGTGCTGCACGATCCCTGCCTCATCAAGGGGCGCGCCGGCGTCGCCATCCTGAGCCGCACCCCCGCCGTCGAGCACCGCGTCGGCCTCGGCGCCCTCGACGCGCAGGAGAGCGTGCAGTCGTCGGGGCGCTGGCTCGAGGCCGACTTCGCCTTCGGCGACAGCACCCTCACCGTTGTCAGCAACTACACCCACTCCGGCGAGGTCGACACCCCCCGTCAGGACGCCAAGTGGGCGTTCCTCGACGCCATGGGCGTGCGCATGAACGAGCTCGCCGACGAACGCGAGCACGTCGCCATCGTGGGCGACTTCAACGTCGGCCACCGCGAACTCGACATCAAGAACTGGCGCGGCAACGTGAAGCGATCCGGATTCCTCCCCCGCGAGCGCGCCTACTTCGACCGCTTCTTCGGCCCGCGCGGCGAGACCATCGTCGGTGTCGACGGCACCGAAGGGCCCGGCCACGGCTGGATCGACGTGGGGCGCCGCTGGGCCGGCGAAGTCGACGGCCCCTACAGCTGGTGGTCGAACCGCGGGCAGGCCTTCGACAACGACACGGGCTGGCGCATCGACTACCACGTGGTCACCCCCGCACTCGGCGAACGCGTGGCCGACTACCGGGTCGACCGCTACCCCTCCTACGACACCCGATGGTCGGATCACGCGCCCGTCATCGCCGACTACCGGCTCTGACACCGAGATCGGAGGCGGATCGGCTTCGCTCAGCCATCCATCCGCAGTGGGGAGCGATCCGATTTCCGCCGCTTGGTCGGCTCTGGCGGGAGCGGCTGGCACGAAGCACCGGCCGCGGATGGATGAGCGGCGGAAATCGGATCGCTCCCCACTGCTCCCGCCAGGCCCGACCACGCTGAGCGAAGCCGATCCGCCTCCGATCTTCCCCTGGTTCTTCCGGCAGTCGACGACTCCGGTCCGTTTTATTTAGGCAGAAAAGGTCCACACCATGACCGCAACCACCACTTCCGCGAAGCCCGTCCTCTTCTCGGGTATGCAGCCGTCGAGCGATTCGCTGCAGCTCGGCAACTACATCGGGGCGCTCGCCCAGTGGACGAAGATGCAGGAGGACTACGACGCCTTCTTCTGCGTCGTGAACCTGCACGCCATCACCGTGCCGCAGGATCCCGCCGAGCTGGTCGCCCGCACCCGGCGCACCGCCGCCCAGTACATCGCGGCCGGCATCGACCCGGAGAAGTCGACGCTGTTCGTGCAGTCGCAGGTGCCCGCCCACGCCGAGCTGGCCTGGGTGCTCAACACCGTCACGGGCTTCGGCGAGGCGAGCCGCATGACGCAGTTCAAGGACAAGTCGCAAAAGCAGGGCGCCGACGCCGCCTCGGTGGGCCTCTTCACCTATCCGGTGCTCATGGCCGCCGACATCCTGCTCTACCAGGCCGAGAGCGTGCCCGTGGGCGAGGATCAGCGCCAGCACGTGGAGCTGACCCGCGATCTCGCGGCGCGGTTCAACTCGCGCTTCGGCGACACCTTCGTGGTGCCGGAGGCGCAGATCTCGAAGGGCACCGCGAAGATCTACGACCTGCAGGAGCCCACCGCCAAGATGTCGAAGTCGGCGGAGACCGAGGCTGGTCTCGTCAAGGTGCTGGATCCCGCGAACGTCACGAAGAAGAAGATCATGCGCGCGGTCACCGACGCCGACGGCGAGATCCGCTTCGACCGCGAGGCGAAGCCCGGCGTCTCCAATCTGCTCACCATCTACTCGGTGCTGTCGGGTCGCACGATCGACTCGGTCGTCGACGAGTACTCGGGCCGCGGCTACGGCGACCTCAAGAAGGGGCTCGTCGAGGTGGTCGAGGAGAGCCTTGCCCCGGTGCGCAATCGCACGGAGGAGTTGCTGGCGGATCCGGCGGAGCTCGACCGCCTGCTCGCCGGGGCGGCTGAGCGCGCGAACGAGGTCGCGAATCGCACCCTCGATCTCGTCTACGAGCGCATCGGCCTGATCCGCTAGGCCTGATCCGCTCGGCCCAGTCCGCGTTCATTCGGGGCTCTCCCGTGTTTCGGATCGATCGGGGCGATCCCGCCCGAAACACGGGCGGGCCCCGAAGCTTAGACTGGGTCCATGACCGAGGATGTCTCCCGAAACCGCGGCGTCGTGGTGATCCGCCGCACCCCGTTCACGATCGCCCTCACGCTCGCGCTGCTCGTGATCGCGGCGGTCACGGGCACGCTCGTCTCTCCCGCCTCGCAGCAGCCGTGGTTCGATCGCGTCGCTACGGGCCTTCCCGCCTTCGCGGACGGCCGGTGGTGGACGGTCGCCACTTCCCCGTTCTTCGTCGACCACCCGCTCGTGCTGCTCACGCTGCTGCCGCTCGTGGTCGGCGGGCTCGGCTGGGCGGAGTGGCGATTCGGGTCGCTGCGCACGATCGGACTGTTCGCGGCGGGGCACGTCGTGGGGGTGCTCGGAGCGGCGGGGATCCTCGCGCTCGCCTCGAACACGGGCTGGCCGTGGGCGGTGCGCCTCGCGGGAGCCTACGATGTGGGGCCCTCCTGCGGCGCGCTCACCGCGCTCGTCTTCGCGATCGCCACCTTGCCGGCTCCGTGGCGGCTCCGCGCCCGCATCGCGGTGGGGCTGTGGACCGGCATCTCGGTGCTCTACCTGGGCCAGCTGCACGACCTGGAGCACGCCGTCTCGATGGCCGCGGCCCTCGTCGTGAGCGGCTGGCTGCCGGCGTTCCGGCGTCCGGCGGGGCGCCCGAGCCAGCGCGAGTGGCGACTCATCGCACTGTCGCTGCTCATCGCGATCGGCGCGATCCAGGTGCTCGACCTGGTGGTGCCGTACAACGGCCCGCTCGGGGCGAACGATCCGATCTCGTCGTTCACCGACGTGGCGATCGACGTGGTCGTGATCGCGCTCATCGCGAACGGCATCCGGCAGGGCTACCGTCTGGCCTGGATCGTCGCGCTCGTGCTCGGCCTCTTCAACGTCGCGACCGCGGCGGTGGTGCTGCCGCTGCTGCCGCTGCTCGTCGAGCAGGGCGTGCTCGACTCCCCCTCGGAAGTCGTCGGTCTCGTGCTCGCACCGGCGGTGTTCTGGCTCGGGCTCGTGCTGCTGCTCGTGCTGGCTCGCGGCGCCTTCCAAGTGCGACTGCGCAAGTCGCACCGCCGGCTCGATGCCCAGGCGCTCAGCCGGGAGCAGCTCGTCGAGCGCTTGCGGCGCAGCGGCGGCGGCACGATCTCGTGGATGACGACGTGGGAGGGCAACCGCCGCATCGCCGTCGGCGAGGCGGGCGCCATCGCCTACCAGTCGCACTCGGGGGTCGCGATCATGCTCGGCGACCCGATCGTGCCGGCCGGCGGGGCGGGTGAGGCCCTCGCCGGCTTCGAGCGGGCGACGCAGCACGCGGGTCTCATCCCGTGCGTGTTCTCGGCGGGAGCGGAGGCCGCTGCGGCGCGACCGGAGGGGTGGCGCTCGGTGATCGTGGCGGAGGACACGATCGTCGACCTGCCGGGGCTCGCGTTCACGGGCAAGGCCTGGGCTGCGGCGCGCACGGCGCTGAACCGGGCGGCGCGCGAGGGCGTCGAGTTCCGGATGGTGCGGCTCGCCGAGGAGCCCTGGAACGTGCTCGCCCAGGTGCGCGCGATCTCGGAGCAGTGGACGGGCGACAAGGGGCTGCCGGAGATGCGGTTCACGCTGGGGACGGTCGATGAGGCGCTGGATCCCGAGGCGCTCGTCGGCATCGCCGTCGACGGGCGGGGCGACCTGCACGGTGTCACATCGTGGCTGCCGGTCTACGGGCCTGCCGATCCCGAGACCGGCGATCCGTGCATCGTCGGCTGGACCCTCGATCTCATGCGTCGCCGCGACGGCGGATTCGGCCCGGTCATGGAGTTCCTGATCGCCGCGTCGGCGCAGCACCTGTCGGAAGAGGGGTACGAGTTCGTCTCGCTCTCGGGCGCCCCGCTGGTGCGCCCGGCCGAGGCGGAGGCCGGCCCGGTGGATCAGGTGCTCGAGCAGATCGGGGGCCTCATCGAACCGCTTTACGGCTTCAAGTCGCTGCACCGCTTCAAGCAGAAGTTCAATCCGCGCCACGAGTCGCTCTACCTGCTCTACCGCGACGAGGGCGATCTGCCGCGCATCGGCATCGCGCTCACCCGCGCCTATCTGCCGGACGCCTCGCTGCGCGAGCTCGTGGCCTCGGCCGCGTCGGCCGGGAAGCCAGCCTGACCGCCGGACACCCTCTACAGTTGGATCATGGCCGACTCCCGCACCGCCCGCGCCAGCATCGGCGCTGTCCTCAGCCTCGTGGGCGAGGTCGTCGGCGCGCTGATGCAGCTGCTCCTCATCTGGTTGGCCGCCGAGATCGTCTGGAACGACGACGGCCCCGACAACGGCACCCTGCTGCGCATCTTCTGGTGCCTGTTCGCGACGCTCTACCTCGGGGCCACCGTGCTCTCGCTCAACGTGCTCGTCAGGCTCGACGTGCCCGATCCGCGGGCGACGCGCATTCTGGTGGGCCACCCGGTGGCCCGGGCGCTCGCCACCGTGCTCACCTTCGGTGCGAGTCTGCTCGGCATCACCGTCGCGATCGACCTCATCACCGCGCTCGGCAGCGGGAAGAGCGACACCGTGGCCGAGTTCAGCGCCATCTGGTCGATGCTGCTCTCGTGGGCGATGTTCAACTGGGGCTACGCGCGCATCTACTTCTCGCGCTACCATCGCGAGGGGGATCCGCCCCTCGTCTTCCCGGGCACGGCATCGCCGCGGCTCGTCGACTTCGTCTATCTCGCCTTCACGAACGCGACCACCTTCGCGGTCTCCGATGTGCAGGTGCAGTCGACGCGGATGCGCTGGACCATCGTGTGGCACACCACGCTCGCGTTCTTCTTCAACGCGCTCATCATCGCTCTCGTCATCAACGTGATCACGCGGGGGGACCTGCTCGTCGACCTGCTCGACTAGCGACCTCGCCGGGTGAGCGATTCACAACCGGAACGGGTACAGTGGGAGGCGTGTTCCGGGGTCGGTGAGAATCCGAACCGGCGGTGACAGTCCGCGAACCTCGCATCCGCGAGGCCGAACCGGTGGAATTCCGGTACCGACGGTGATGGCACGGCGGTTCGCCGCCGGTCTAGTCCGGATGAGAGGAACGCTGAACTCCGCGCTGCGCGGAGACCCTTTCAGCACCCCGGATCCGCTTCATGAAGTGAACGGGGGATCGGATGCTCGAGCAGGTGCTCCTCGAGGACGCGATGCGTCGCGCCCTCGCCCTCGCGCGACGCGGTCCCGCCGGCGACCCGAACCCGCAGGTGGGCTGCGTGCTGCTCGACCCCTCGGGGCGCATCGTCGCCGAGGGCTGGCATCTCGGCTCCGGCACTCCGCACGCCGAGACCGTCGCGCTCGCCCAGTTGCCCGCCGAGTGGCGCGCCCGCACCGGCGAGCTCACCGCGGTCGTCACACTGGAACCCTGCAACCACACGGGCCGCACGGGCCCCTGCGCGGTCGCGCTGCTGGAGCACGGGATCGGGGCCGTCGCCTACGCGGTGAGCGATCCGGGCGAGGCCTCGGCCGGCGGCGCCGCGCGGTTGCGGGCGGCCGGTGTCGAGGTGCGCAGCGGAGTGCTGGCCGGTGAGGCGCGGGCCGTGCTCGGTCCGTGGCTGGCGCGGCAGGCCGCTGCGGGGATGGCGGATCGCGCCGCGCCGCGCGGCTTCCCCCAGTCGGGCGACGGCTCGGCGCTCGATCGCCCGCACGTCACCGTGAAGTGGGCGCAGACGCTCGACGGGCGGGCCGCGGCGGCCGACGGGTCGAGCCAGTGGATCACCGGCGTGGACGCCCGCGCCGACGTGCACCGGAGGCGCGCCGAAGCGGATGCGATCCTCGTCGGCACGGGCACCCTGATCGCCGACGATCCCGCGCTCACCTCCCGCGCCGAGCACGGCGGCCTGCTGGTCCCGGCCGAGGAGCAACCGATCCCGGTCGTGCTCGGCCACCGCCCCGTACCGCCCGGTGCGCGGGTGATGCAGCATCCGGCGCTCGCCGCTCACGGCCTCGACGCCCCGCTGACCCTGTCCGGCGACGACCTCGCCGCCGACCTCGCGGCGCTGCACGCCCGCGGAGTGCGGCGCCTCTTCGTGGAGGGCGGCCCCACGGTGGCGAGCGCCCTCATCGCGGCGGGCCTCGTCGACGAGGTGCTCGTCTACCTCGCCCCAGCGCTGCTCGGCGGGCCCCGTCTCGCGCTCGGCGACCTCGGCATCGCCGACATGACCGGAATCGAGCGGCTGCGGATCTCCCGCACGGCCCAACTCGGAGCCGACCTGCTCATCAAGGCGACCCTCGACTCGTCGCACGCCGCATCGACCCCCACGAAGGAGCGATAACCATGTTCACCGGACTCATCGAGGAGATCGGCGAGATCGTCGCCGTAGAGCCGATCGGCGACTCGATCCGCCTCACCATCGCGGGCCCGCTCGTCACGAGCGACGCCGATCACGGCGCTTCGATCTGCGTATCGGGCGTCTGCCTGACCGTGGTGGAGCAGGGCGTCGTCGGCGCCGAGGGCGGCCTGCAGCGGGGCACCGGGCCCGGCACCGGCAGGGGTGCGTTCGCCGCCGATGTGATGCAGCAGTCGATCCGCATGTCGACCCTTGGCGAGCTGCGACCGGGCAGCCCCGTCAACCTCGAACGGGCGGTGCGCGTCGACACCCGCCTCGGCGGTCACATCGTGCAGGGCCACGTCGACGGCACGGCCACCCTGCTCTCGACGACGCAGCACCCGGCCTGGCGCACCCTGCGGTTCTCGCTCTCACCGGAGCTGGCCCCGCTGCTCGTCGACAAGGGCTCGGTGACCCTCTCGGGAGTCTCGCTCACCGTCTCGGCGATCTCGGATCCGCCGGCTGACGGCGTACCGGCCGACGCCCAGTGGTTCGAGGTGTCGCTGATCCCCGAGACCCTCTCCGCCACCACGCTCGGCGCCCTCGAACCGGGCGACCGCGTCAACGTCGAGACCGACATCCTCGCGCGTCACCTCGCGCGCATGCACAGCTTCACCACCACGACCGGAGGAACCCCCGAATGATCCCCACCACGCCCGGCATCAGCAGCATCGAAGAGGCCGTCGCCGCGATCAAAGCCGGCCGTCCGGTGATCGTCGCCGACAACGAGGATCGCGAGAACGAGGGCGACGTCATCCTCTCCGCCGAACTCGCGACCCCCGAGTGGATCGCTTGGACCGTGCACCGCTCCTCGGGACTGCTGTGCGCGCCCATGACCAACGAGGTCGCCGACCGGCTCGACCTGCCGATGATGGTCGACCGCAACGAGGACGTACGCGGAACGGCATACACCGTGACCGTGGACGCCGCGCACGGCGTCACCACCGGCATCAGTGCGAGTGACCGCGCCACCACCGTGCGCGCCCTCGCGAACCCCGACGCCGTGCCCGGCGACGTGCGCCGCCCCGGCCATGTGCTGCCGCTGCGCGCCGTCGACGGAGGCGTGCGCGCCCGCGACGGCCATACGGAGGCGGGCGTCGAACTCATGCGCCTGGCCGGCCTGAGCCCGGTCGCGGTGATCGGCGAGATCGTCGCCGACGACGGCGAGATGATGCGCCTGCCCGAGCTGATCGAGCTCGGGCAGCAGGAGAACGTGCCAGTCATCACGATCGAGCAGCTCATCGCATACCTCAACGAGCATGACCCCGTCGAGGTGCCGGCCGAGCAGGTGCAGCACCGCAGCGTGAGCCTGCGAGCCGAGACGCTGCTGCCCACCGTGCACGGCGAGTTCCGCACCCGCGCCTACCGCGATCGCCGCCTCGGCATCGACCACCTCGCTCTGATCGCGCCCGGGCCCGACGGCTCGCTGCCGGGCGCCGAAGCGCTCGTGCGGGTGCACTCGGAGTGCATCACCGGTGAGGCCTTCGGCTCGCTCAAGTGCGAGTGCGGGCCGCAGCTCGACGCCGCGCTCGACCTCATCCACGAGCGGGGCGGCATCGTCGTATACCTCCGCGGGCATGAGGGTCGCGGCATCGGCCTCGCCAACAAGCTGCGCGCCTACCAGTTGCAGGAGCAGGGCGTCGACACCCTCGACGCCAACCTGCAGCTCGGGCTGCCCGCAGACAGCCGCGACTACACCGCTGCGGCCGAGATCCTCGCCGAGCTCGGCGTGGAGCGGGTGCGCCTGCTCACCAACAACCCCGACAAGGTCCGCCAGCTGGAAGAGCACGGCATCGTCGTCTCCGAGCGGGTGCCGCTGCTCGTGGGTGTGACCGAACAGAACATCGGCTACCTCACGACGAAGCGCGACCGCATGGGCCACGAACTGCCCGCGGACGTGCGCGAGCAGTAGCCCGCCCGCAGCACGCGCTGCGTCCGCGGCACCCGTCGCGGCGGGCGGATCCCGAACCTGACGAATCACGACCCAAGGAGCACCCCATGAGTGGAGCCGGAGCCCCCAACCTCACCGTCGACGCGAGCGGCCTGCGCGTCGCGATCATCGCCGGCAGCTGGCACGACGAGATCATGTCGCCCATGATCGCCGACGCGCAGACCACGACAGCCGCCGCCGGCGCGGAGCACGCCCTCTTCCGGGTGGCCGGTGCGTTCGAGCTGCCCCTCGCCGCGCAGACCGCGCTCGCCCCCGTCGAGCAGGGCGGCGGCGGGTTCGACGCCGCCGTCTGCCTCGGCGTGATCGTGCGCGGCGGCACCCCGCACTTCGACTACGTGTGCAACGCGGTCACCGACGGCCTCACGCGCGTGCAGCTCGACGCGGGCCGCCCGGTCGGCTTCGGCGTGCTCACCACCGACGACGAGCAGCAGGCGCTCGACCGCTCGGGCCGCCCCGGCGCCCCGGAGTCGAAGGGGCGGGAGGCCGCCGAGGCCGCGCTGCACCTCGCGATCACCACGCGCACCATCGCCGCCACGGCGCTCTGAGCGCCGCGCTCTCTGCGCCCTGCCGCGCCCGGCCCGAGCACCAGTCGAGGTCACCCGGCTGGCGCTTTCCGCGCCCGGGAGAGGACCACACGGGTGACCTCGGCGCCGCCTCACCCGACTGTGCTGCGGCGGGCGGCCCGGGCGGGCTCTTTGTCAGCCGCGCTGGCTTAGAGTGGTGGCCGTGGCTGGCACATCTGATGAGACTTCACCCGGCGCCGCGAGCCCTCGGCAGCGCGGACGCGCCGCAGGCTCCGCTCCTCGCGGCCCCCGCGCCTCGATTCGGCAGCTGATCCCCTACCTGTTCGAGCAGCGCGGCCCGCTCGCCCTCGCGATCGTGCTCGGTCTTGTGGCGGCGGTCGCGTCGCTCGTGCAGCCGCCCCTGCTGGGCCAGGTGATCACCCGCGTCGAGGGCGGCCAGTCGCTCGGCGGGTTGCTCGCGGTGCTCACCGTGGTCGTGATCCTGGGCGCGGTGCTCGGCGGGCTGCAGCACTACGTGCTGCAGCGCATGGGCGAGGGCATCGTGCTGACGAGCCGTCGCCGCCTCATCGCCAAGATCCTGCATCTGCCCGTCTCGCAGTTCGATCGCCGCCGCACCGGCGATCTCGTCTCCCGGGTCGGCAGCGACACGACGCTGCTGCGGGCAGTGCTCACCCAGGGCCTGGTCGAGGCGATCAGCGGCATGCTCGTCTTCGTGGGCGCGCTGATCGGCATGCTGGTCATCGATCCGATGCTGTTCGGGATCACCTTCGGCATGATCCTCGTCGCCCTCGTGGTGGTGGTTCTCGTGTCGAGCCGCATCCGGCCGGCGGTCGCGAAGGCTCAGGAGAAGGTGGGCGACCTCGCCGCGCAGGTGGATCGCACGATCTCGTCGATCCGCACGATCCGGGCTGCCGGCGCAGCCGAACGCGAGCAGCGCCTCACCGAGCGCGACGCCGAGGAGGCGTACGTGCTCGGCGTGAAGGTCGCGAAGATCTCGGCATTCATCGTGCCGGTCTCGTTCCTCGCGATGCAGTTGTCGTTCCTCGTGGTGCTCGGGCTCGGCGGCTACCGGGTGGCGACCGGCGCCATCACGATCGCCCAGCTCGTCACCTTCATCATCTTCCTGTTCCTCATGGTGATGCCGCTGGGCCAGGCCTTCGGCGCGATCGCGGCCATCAACCAGGCGCTCGGCGCGCTCGGGCGCATCCAGGAGATCTCCGAGCTGCCCACCGAGACCGAGCACGACGCCGAACTCTCGCCGCTCGGCCGAACCGTGCCGCTCGAAGCGTCCCGGCTCGACTACGCCGCGGCGATCCGCTTCTCCGGGGTCCGCTTCACCTACCGCTCGGCCGCCCCCGACCGGGCCGACGCCCGCGATCTCGTGCGCGGCGGGCGCGGCGCACGGCGCGACGCCGAAGCGGCCCCCGCCGAGATCATCGAGACGCCGGTGCTGCACGGGGTGAGCTTCGAGGTGCCGCGCGGATCGCGCGTCGCCCTCGTCGGCCCGTCCGGTGCGGGCAAATCGACGCTGCTCGGGCTCATCGAACGCTTCTACGACCCGGATGAGGGCGCCGTCTCGCTCTTCGGTGCGGATCTGCGCACCCTCGATCGTTCCGAGGTGCGCGCGCAGATGGGGTACGTCGAGCAGGACGCTCCTGTGCTCGCCGGCAGCCTGCGCGACAACCTGCGGCTCGGCGCACCGGAGGCCTCGGACGCCGCGTGCGAGCGGGTGCTGCGGGCCGTGAACCTCGGCGGCCTCCTCGACCGCTCCGCCGGGCGCGCGGCAGCCGTCCCCGCTGGCGCCGAAGCGAGCAGCATGCAGCCGCTCTCCGAACCCGAGCTCGCCCGAGCGCTCGACCAGCAGGTGGGCGAGAACGGCATCATGCTGTCCGGCGGGGAGAAGCAGCGGCTCGCGATCGCCCGAGCGCTGCTCACCGCGCCCCCGATCCTGCTGCTCGACGAGTCGACCGCCAGCCTCGACGGGGTGAACGAGCGGCTGATGCGCGACGCACTCGACTCGGTGGCGACCGGTCGCACGCTCGTGGTGATCGCGCACCGCCTCTCGACGGTGGTCGACTCCGACAAGATCATCGTGCTCGAGGAGGGCCGTGTCGTCGGCGAGGGCACGCACGCGCAGCTACTCGAGACGACGCCGCTCTACCGCGAGCTCGCGAAGCACCAGCTGCTCGTCCCCTCCGAGGGCTGACGGCGCGCCGGAGTCTGCTCCGCGGCGGGCTACGCCGCGGAGATGCTCTCCAGCAGTGCTGAGAGCGCCGGCCGGTAGCGTTCCAGCGGTTGTCCGTCGGCGTCAGCGCCGCCCACGGCACGGGCACCGGCGCCTCCCTCGGCCTCGGCTCGCAGCGTGATCCAACCCGACCCGGTATCGACGACCGCGGCGACCACACCCGCCGCCTCGACGTGCTGCACGACGAGCCCCGATGCGAGGGTCTCGCTCCGCACGGCCGCATACTCGCCGCCTCCGGAACCCGCGTCTTTTCCGGAGCCCGCACCTCCGCCGGCATCAGTCCCCTCGCCCGAAGTCGCGTCGCTCCCGGCTCCGGCCTCTCGCAGCCACGCGCCCGCGGCTCGCTCGCTCCCAGGGTTCAGCACGTCGACCTCGACCTGCAACCGCTGATCGGGCGAGAGCAGCAGCACCCCGCTCGACTCCCCCAACAGCACCGACCAGTCATGCAACGGCGGCAGCGGCGGCCACTCCACGATCTCGCGCACCAGCGGCTGCACGACCCAGCCCTCGGCCGGCACGAGCTGCAGACCGCCGCCCACCTCGGCGGCGGTCGTGCCGTCGGCGGACACCGCTTGTGCGCGGGCGTAGTGCTCAGGAGCGAAGGTGACCGCGTAGGCGGCGATCGCAACGAGGAGTACCAGCACAGTGAGCACGACCGCCATCACCCAGACCCGGGTGCGCGACGGGCGCCGCCGACCCTCGTCGCGCGGCCCCTCGGTCGGGGCCGTCACGCGCACCGACGCCGTGCGCAGCTCCTGACTGCGGCGGCTCATCGTCGCGTCACCCTGCCGCCGGGCACCTGACCGCCGAACAGCTGCTCGACCGTCACGAGCGTGAAGCCCCGGTCGCGCAGCCCGCGCAGCACCACGTCGGCGCTGTCGACCGTTTCGGGGTGCAGATCGTGGAAGAGGATGATGTCGCCGGGGGTGGCGACGCCCACCGAGCGCTGCACGAGCTCTTCGCGGCCCGGCTTCTTCCAGTCGAGCGTGTCGATCGACCACAGGATCGCCGGCTGGCCCACAGCGGAGAGCACCCGCTCGTTCACGGCGCCGTAGGGCGGGCGGTAAGTGGCGACCGTGCGCCCCGTCACCCGCGCGAGGAGGGCTTCGACGTCGACCACCTCTGCTCGGGCCTTCTCGGGGCTGATGGTGGTGAGGTCGGGGTGGGTCATCGTGTGGCTGCCGATGCCGTGCCCCTCGGCGGCGACGCGCTGCGCGAGCTCGGGGAAGGCCCGCACGGCTGAGCCGATCATGAAGAAGGTAGCCGCCGACTGCTCGGCGCGCAGGGTGTCGAGCAGTCGCGCGGTGTGCTCGGAGGGCCCGTCGTCGTAAGTCACCGCCGCGCAGGCGAGTAGGCTGCAGTCGACGGGCTGGTCGGCCCGCCAGGCGGGCATGCCCACGAACGGCGTTCCCCGGCCGGCCTGCATCGCGGCCCCGAACGGGCTCAGCCACGCGGTGAGCGGCTCGCCACCGACCTCGACGGTCGTGGCGGATTCGGTGCTCTCGACGCCGAGACCCGCGAGCTCGGGCGCGACGATCCCGGCGGGCAGCACGATGCTGGCGCCGCTCTCGGTGAAGCTCGCCGACTCGAGCGCGCGGCGCGCGAGCTCCAGCTGCGCCTCATCCGGCGCGGCGACCGGCGCCGCGCTCAACCCGCCGGCCTGGCGCCGCAGCAGCTCCACGGCGCGCGTCCACAGCTGGCCGGGAGCTTCGGCGCTCCACAGCTCGCCGGACTCGTGCACCTCGCCCGTCGAGACGTCGGCGTAGAGCGTGACCGCCGTGTCGCTCGTGACGCCCTCCGGGCCGCCGACGACCGTTCGCACGGTCACCCCGACGATCGCGCCGAACGCCGTCGTGATATCGCAGACGAACGCGGTACCGGTGCCGGTGCCGTCGAGCGGACCCGTCCCGGGATCGGCCAGCACCTGCGCCGCCGGCCGGCTCGCCGAGCCCGGCACGCAGCCTCCGTGCGACAGCCCGGCCGAGACCGGGAACACCTCCGGCGAGATCGCCGTGCCCGTTCCGCTGATCGCGCCGCGCAGCAGCTCGGACATGCGCACGTTGAAGCGATGCCACCCGGGGATCTCGACGTAGCGCGCCTGCAACCGTGCCCGGTCGTTGCGCAGACGCCGCTCCACGAAGCCGAGATCCTGCCCTCCCGTGGCAGCCGACCCGTCAGCGACCACCGCGCCCGCACTGCCGGCCTCGGTCGGGGTGTCGTCGGCCACCACCAGGCTCACCCCCGCGACCGGCGGCCAAGCCGGGGGCTCCCACCCGGAGACCGGCGCGATCTGCGCGCAACCGGCGAGCAGCGCCGCCGCGATCGTGCCGCAGACGAGCCGGACAGCGCGCGCGGGAAGCGCGCTGCGCTGCTTTCCCGGGTGCTGCTGCATAACGGCCTCCTCTGCGATGCCTATGCTCTGAACGTACCGCGTGCCCCGGACATTTCCTGCACGCGGCGCGCCGGAGAATGCATCGCTACGGGCGACGCAGCAGCCAGTCGACGCGCGGTTCGATCACCGGGCGGAACACGCGGGAGACCCGCGTCAACGAGAGCAGCACCGCGAGCGCGATCCCGCATCCCACGAGCAGCAGCAGACCGCCCGCGCCGACCCCGGCCACGGCGTCGACCGCTCCCGTCTCGCGCAGCACCCACACCACGGGGCCGTGCAGCAGGTAGACGTAGAGCGTGCGCGCACCCCACGCGGTCATCGCGCTGCGGCGTCGCGGCGTCACCACGAGCACCGCCAGGGTCATCGCGGCCGCCAGCCCCAGCAGCGCCGCGGTCACCGCGATGCCGCCGAGCGACACCCACACCCACTCACTCGGCTGCCAGTCGCCGAGCGGCGCCCGATCGAATACGGTGAGGTAGTCGTCGCGCCAGATCAGCCAGCGGTCGATGCGCCAGACGTCTCGCAGCTGCGGGGTGAGCGCGAGCAGGATCGCGAGCGTCCCGAGCAGGCCCCACGCGGCGATGCGGGCCCACCTCGCCGGCTGCACGAACCACTGCCCGTCGAGCCAGCCGCGATCCCGGATCAGCCAGCCGGCCACGAAGAACGGCAGAAACACCAGCGTGCGCGAGGCGGAGAACGCCGTGCCGACGGCCGGCAGCAGCCCCGATCCGAGTGCGAGCACGATGGAGAACAGCAGCGGATGCCGCAGCCTCGCGATGTAGGGCAGCAGGATCCGCATCGTCACGAGGGAGACGAGGAACCACAGCGTCCACGCCGGATTGACGAGGAAGCCGGGACCCGGCCCCCGGCCTTCGACGGCGAACCTGATGATCGACCAGATGCCCTCCCACAGCAGCCAGGTCGCCAGCAGCTGCACCGTCGACGTGATCGCCTTCGGCGTGGTCTCCGGCTTCGAGAAGAGCCCCGAGAGCAGGATCATCGCGGGCATGTGGAAGAGGTAGATGAACGCGTAGAGCGCGAAGCCCGGTGCGGAGTCGGTGCGCACCGTCGAGATCATGTGCCCCACCACCACGAGCACGATCAGCAGGAACCGCGCGTTGTCCCAGTAGGCGATGCGCGGCTTCGACGCGGCGGGCGCGGCGGCAGCGGCTCGTTCGTTCACGCCACCAGCCTACGCGGCGCGCGACGGGGCCGAGTCGGCCCGGGAGAGCCCCGGAAACGGGAACAGCCCCCGCCGGAGCGGGGGGCTGTCGATGAGAGCCGCCTGTCGGATTTGAACCGACGACCTGTTCTTTACAAGGACGCGACTTGCCCCGACTACGTACCCTCCTGGATGGTCGAGGCGGTGAACGCACGATGAGCAACCCAGCGCTGATCGACTTCCGCGCTGGCCTTGACCAGTTGCAGATGGAGCACCGGACTTCCATCATGTGGCACCCCGGCCACGTCAACTGGGCTTGCTCCTGCGGCGCTGAGTCCAGGGGCGTGGGAATGCGGACCGAGAGGCAAGCGAGCAGCGCCGCGGAGCGACACCTACGATTCGAACTGGACCGCATCTTTCAGTCTCAAATAGCTGACCGCACCGCCGAGCGTCAACGCGCCGTTGACGCCAAAACGCGCGAGGCGGGGGCGTCGGGGTGAGCGTCGAGACGCGGCCTTTTCTCGCGGCTGTGCGGCGGATGATTCGCGCTGCGGGGCGGCGGGTGGCAGAGGCCGATGAGTTCGAGCTGGCAGACCTCGCGGCCCTTCGTGACGAGGTGGACGACGTAATCGCCCGGGCGGTCGCCTCGTGGCGGGCTCGGGGTGAGTCCTGGGCCACCATTGGCGAAGCCCTGGGGATCAGCAAGCAGGGCGCACAGCAACGCTACGGACAGACAAGGAACAAGAATTGACCGATCAGCCGACACTCTGGGATGACACCGAAGCCCTGCTCCAGACTTGGCGCGGGTGGCAGGTAGCGCAGGGACTCTCGACGCGCACGTGGGAAGAGCGTGATGCGACGATGCGGCACCTGTTCCAGACGACCGGCGCAACGCCGCGCACACTCGCCCCGTTTCACATCATCATGTACTGCGGTCGCCCGGACTTGTCCGACGCGAGCCGGGCGAGCTACCACGCGACAATCCGGGCGTTCTGCATCTGGATGGTTCGGGCACGGGTGCGGCCCGACGATCCGACGCACGAGACGCCGAGGCCGAAGCGGCCCCGCTCGAAGCCGCGCCCGCTGTCCTTCGAGGCCGTCACCGCGATCCATGCGTCTGCGAATCGGGCGCGCACGCGAGCGTACATTCTGCTCGCTGTGCTCCAGGGGATGCGCATCCACGAGGTCGCGAAGATCAGGGGCGAGGATATCGACCTAGAGCGCGGCACGCTCTACATTGACGGCAAGGGCGGAGCGCGCGAGATCGTGCCGCTGCACGACGACGTGCGTACCCTCGCGCTCAAGATGCCGCGCACGGGCTACTGGTTCCCGGCTTACACGGTCGAGGGGTGCGTGGGCCGCAAGGCCGTGTACGCGGCAATCAAGGGCGCGATGACGCGGGCCGGATACGGGCACTCGAAGCCCCACCAGCTCCGGCACTCCTACGGCACCGAGCTGCTGGCACGCGGTGCTGACCTCCGTGTGGTGCAAGAGCTGATGAGGCATGCTGACGTGAGCACGACTCAGCTCTACACCGATATCCACTGGGATGCGAAGGTGGAAGCCGTTGGGCGACTCTCCTTTAGTCTTGCGGCGTAGAGATAGGATCAGCCTATGAGTGAAACGAATGCAAACCATGCGCCGGTCAACGGTTATCCTCAGCTAGTTCCTACCGCCATGAACGCTTTTCGCGCACTACTGTGGGCTGGATTGGTGCTTGTCGGGATTGCTGCGGTAGTGGCAATTATCGGTTTCTCGAATGACGGGTACGGGCAAGAGTTGGCGCAAGCTACAGCGTTCGCGTTCGCAGGCGGTATGTTGCAGTGGGCCACCCCCTTCCTGGTCGGTGCTGGCATCATTGCAGGGCTCGGTAAGCGCGAAGCCGCGCCCGCCGCCAGCGGCTCGCCCGCCGCCAGCACCTCGCCCGCTGCCAGCACCTCGCCCGCTGCCAGCAAGCCGCCAACGAGCGGGGCAAGTGGTCAGGGTGTATACGTGCCGGTAGCGGAGTAGACCAAGAAGCCCGGAGCTCATCAGCGCTCCGGGCTTCTTAGTGCGGCTATTCGCGGGTGGTCGTGTAACAGATAACATCTGTTACACGATTCCGCGCTATTCGCGGGTGGGGTGGGCGACGGCGAGGCCGGTGACGCTGAGCAGCGCGGCACCGAGCACGAGCATGGAGCCGATCTGATCGGGGGTCATGAGGCCGTAGGTGAGGGCGACGCCGCCCGCGGCAACGAGCACACCGTAGGCCCAGCGCCGTCGGGCGAGCGTCCACCAGGTGCCCCGCTGGGACCGGTCACGTTTGAGGATCGGCATTGGTCAGTCTCCTGTCTCGTAGAGGTGTGCGATGTGGGCGGGCGGTGCCGGGGGTGGTCCAATCCCGCCCCGGTAGATGTGATCGATGAGGAGGCGGGTGTAGGTCCACAAGCTGACGTTGGTGGACGCTGCCCGCCTCATCGACCGCCACACGAGCGCGGCGATGCTCGCGACAGTGCCGATTACGGCGGCACCGATCACGCCAAACGCGGCGACGAGAGCGGTCAGGATCGCGTCGCTCATCACGCGTGCTTTCGGACTGCCGCGAGGTCGTCATGGAGCTTGTACCACTGCGACTCACTCAGCTCAGCGAAGTTGCCGGGGACGCCGAAGGCTCGGGCCATTGCGGTGGCGTGACCGCCGTCGCCGTCCTGCCAGACGTGAGCGAACCCGGATTCGGGATTCACGAGCGCGTCGTAGCGCGTCCCGTTGATGTGCGTCGTGACGCCTGCGGTACTGGTAGCCATGTCGTTTGTCTCTTTCTGTGTAGGGGTGGGGGTGGAGGTGATGTAGGGCATGGGGTCCACAAAGCTGCCAGCGATCAGTACCTCGCCGTGGAGGTGGTCGCCGGTGGCGGCTCCGGTGCTGCCGACGTAGCCGATGATCTGCCCGGCCTGCACCTCGTCGCCTGCGGAGACGGCGTAGCCGGAGAGGTGGGCGTAGCGGCTGGAGCACTGCGCCGCGCCGAGCTGGATCATGTTGCCGCCCGCTGGCGAGCCGTCGGCGAAGGTATCCCACCAGATGCGATTCACACGGCCCGAGTGCATCGCGCGCACGGGCGTACCTTCAGGGGCTGCCCAGTCCTGGCCGCTGTGCAGCTGCGCGCGCACGACGCCGGGAATCTCGGCGCGCCACCCGAAACTGTCGGTAGGGCGGCCCTGGGGGCAGGGGTGCACGAGTCGGATGCTCATGCGGCGATGTTCAGCGTCATCGACGCCGCGTAGTATTGGCCTTGCTCTGCCCCTGCCGCGGTGCCGTACCCGACTGGCGACGACACGACACCGGCTGCGCTGAGGTGCAGCAGGCCCGTCTTGCCATTTGAGGAGTAGAAGTTTCCGCCCATCAGGGCGACTGCCGGACGGAACTGGGCGGGGATCGTGAGCATGTTGGCGAAGCTCGCCGTCGCTGTGTCGGCTTTCAGGAAGAAAACGATGTAGACGACCGTGCCGACGCGGCTGACGCCGACGCGGTTGCCGTAGCCGCCCGCCACCCATCCGGGGCCGATCGTCGGGGTGACCCATGCTGTCGGGGTGGTAGCGGTTTCAAGCGCGGCGACTCGTGACAGCACGAGATTCGGGTCGGTGCCACGATAGTCGAAGGATGCCAGGGCAGCCTCAATCCCTTTCGCCATCGCTTCGAGGTGCGCGGGGAGGTCACGGGCGAGGTCACCACCCTCGGGGACGGGGAGGTTGTACTTCGGTAGGACTTTCATGATGCTCCTTGAGTGATTTGGCCGAGTAGGCCAAGGGTGATGTTGTCGGCGTAGCTGTCGTAGGTCGCGGTGGGCGAGGTGACGAGCTGCGCGATCGTGAGGGGTGGCGCGGTGCTGCGAGGGACCGGGGCGAAGCGCAATGTGTGCCGCCACCCGTCGGGCGTGTAGACGAGGGTGCCGCCGATGACCTGCATCATGGGGTCGATGCCGAGCTCGTGCGTGGCGGCTGACCCGGTGATGAGAATCGCCACGTCAAGATAGGCGACCGGGGACGAGTGGAGGAGCTTCGTGCGCAACGCCGCGGGCACGGCGTCATAGTCGCGTTCCAGGTCGATAGTGACATCTGGCTGAGCAGTCTGCCCATTGAGAGCAGCGATCATCTGAGCTGTATCCGCTACAGTCTGTGCCGTGGTGCGATGGTGGGGGCGAGCAAGCTCGGGTCGCGACCCGATCGTGGCATCCCTTTCATCGGTACTACCCCACCCAGGGGCTGGAATCATTGTGCCGATGTTGGCTTTGCGCGCATACACCCGGGAGTCGTCTGTCGATCCGGGAACGGTTTGCCCGTATGCCTTTCGAGACTCGGCAAACACCAGTGTGGACCCAACATATACATTGGGGTCGAACTCGATCAGGCGCTGAGTGAGCAGCCGCCCTTCGAGTTCCACTCTGCCGATAGCGGTAGTGGAGTCGGTTGAAGTGTCCATTCCCTCGGCAACCTCAAGAAGTGAGGCCGGGACAACGCAGAGCGACCCGGCCGACTTAATGCGCAGTCGCCCGGCCTCGTACACCAGAGGCACAGCAGGGCGGACCACTGGGCGGGTGAGGGTCACGGAATCTGAGGTCGGGTCAAAGCAGGGCTCGCCCAGTGGGATCGTGGCGTACGTCTCGCGGATGAGATCCCACGCAGTCGGCGCATCGGCGGCTGGCCGCGCGCTGCCGTTAGCTGGGATCACATACGAGGCCACCTGCAGCGAAACGTCGCTGACGAGCCCAGCCGCCAAGACCTGATCGCGCATGGAGTCCCAGTAGGCGAAATATGTGCCACGAGCAGAGAACTGGCTGCTCCACCCGAAGTAGGGGAACTCGCCGACCTCACGGCGAGCAATGTTTTCAAGCTCCCAGCCGCGGGCTGGGCCAACGGTATCGGGGACGGGGATTGGGATGGGTCGAAACATTCTCACGTCGGCGCTGAGGTCGAGTGCGTGAATCTTGGCGATCCAGTAGGGTTCGTTGGCTTGGGCGTCTTCATCCCAAACAGTGACTCGCCGCCAGTCGGTCGATCCGATGCGCCCGCGATAGGTGCGGGCACCGTCGACGTAGATTTCGATGATTGCGCCCTGGTACTGGTGCATGTGGGTCACCGGCACCGGGTGCACGATTTCGATCGTGAGCGCTGCTGGCGGCACGTCATCGAAATGCGTGGCAGCGCCCCATTTGATTGTGATGGGTTGGAGCGCGGTGGGTGTGACGGCTGACCAGTGCGGGTCGATGACGGTGCCGCCGATCTTGACTACCGGCTCATAGTGGGTCGCCATGTGGTGCCTCCTGCGGGGGTCGATCCGGTAGACCGGGAGTATTTTGCGAGCAGACGCTCGATCTGGCGTGCCGTGCTGTCAGGGTCGATCGCGCCCTGCACGGTGATGTTGACTACCTGTGCGGGGGCCTGCTGTCCCGCGGGGGTCGCCGCGGGCATGGCTGGCACGCCCGCGAACCCGGCGATCGCTGACGTGGCGGCAGTCGGCTCCGCGGCGGTTCGAACGAAGAGCGCGGGGCCGGTGTCTGCCGTAAATGCCTCGGGGAGTGCGAAGGTATGCGCAACCTGAGCAGTCTGGCGGTCGAGACCCCAATCGACGCGCGAGAGGCCGTCGGACGCGCCGAAGAGTTGGCCCACCCAGTTGATCGCGTCGATGACCCAGTTGATGAGGTCTTCGACCCAGCCGATCATGGATGCGATCGCGTCGCCCCAGATGACCTTGACGTCTTCCCAGTTGGTGGCGATGAGGATGATGAAGCCGATGAGGGCGGCGATCGCGAGGATGATGAGGCCGATGGGGTTCGCGCTCATCGCGACGTTCCAGATCACCTGTGCGGCGGCGGCGATCTCGGCGGCGGTGCGGTACGCCTTGATGCCGAGTACGAGCGCGGCGATCACGCCCGCGAATCCGCCGACTACGAGAATGAGGGGCACGAGCACTTCCGAGTTCTCAGAGAAGCCCCGTGCGAGGTCGGCGAGCAGGGTCGCTCCCTCGGTCACGAGCGGGAGCAGAGCGGTGCCGAGGTCTGCGGCGGCGTCCTTCCACTGGGCTGCTGCCACCTGCCCTGAGACCGCTGCCGTATCCATCTCCGAGGCGAACATTCCGTGGGCGTGCCCGGTCTGCTCGGCGAGCAGCGCCAGGGTGGCGTGCGCCTCGGCGGTGGTCTTTGCCTGGCCTTCGAGCCCGCCCAGCCCCATCTCTGCGAGCTTGGCGTCGATGGCGGCTTGCTTGATCGTGACGCCGTAGCGTTCGATGGGGTCGCGCTCGCCACGCATGAGCGAAGACAGCGCCGCCACCGCGTCCGAGGTGGTGCCGTTGAAGACTGCGGCGAGGTCGGCACCCATCGTGATCAAGTCGTCAGTCTGGGATACCAGGTCAGCCTCGTCGATGCCGAGATTCTTCATCTGAGCACCGAGCACGGCAGCCATCTGCTGGTACTCGGACTGGGCGAGGCCGACACGGCTTGCGGCTCCTTCTGCGAGCTGCCCGATTGCTTCCGCGTGGCCGCCGAACACAGCTTGCATCGCTCCGGCTGACTGCTGGAGGTCGGATGCTGCCTGCACGGCGGCCACCCCGGTGGCGACGATTCCGGCCATGGCAACCGCGGAGGTCGCGGCGACTTGGTTCAGTGACGAATCGAACTCCTTTGCGGCGGCTTCGGTGTCGCGGAATCCGGCCCGGGCCTCCTTACCGTCGGAGATGATCTTTACCGCGAGTACGGCAGTCTTACCGGCCATTGGCTTCCTTCATCTCTTTCAGCACATGCACGACGGTGGCGATGGTGGTGTCGTCAGCTCCGAGCAGCCAGGGGGCGGGTTGCCCGGAGGCGACGGCGAGGGCGATCAGATACCGGCTGCGGGAGCCGGACGGGTAGGGTCCGCCTCGATGCCTGCCTGCTCCTTGATCTGGTCGGGGGTGAGACGCGTACCGTCCGAGTCGGACAGGTAGACCTCCAGGCATCGGTCGTTGAACGTCTCGAACTGCTCGTTGGGGGGCAGGTGCCCGGCCAGGGCGAGCGCGTGCCACGCGAGGATCGTGAGCCACAGCGACGGTGCATCCTTCTGGACGGGCCAGCCCCGGTTCGCGCGGAGCAGGTCGTATTTCACCTGGTTGCGGTTGTCTGTCTGCACGGTGACGGCCTGCTGCTCGTTGCCGGTCTGGAGCACTGCGGTGATGATGGGGGACTTGATCATGAGATGCCTTTTACTTTCTCGATTGCTGCGGCGACGTGGTGCTCGTAGACCCGTATCCACCGGCCTTCGGAGTCCTGCGCGCCGTGCGACAGGAAGGGGTTTGCTTGGATGGGGCCGCCGCGCCACTTGCCGCGCGGGCGGGTGTACCAGCCCCAGTGGATGGGGCCGGCGTAGGGGACCGATTTGAATCCGGCCCGGATGATGCCCGCCGTCTTGGTGCCGCTCGATCGGATCGTGTCGCGGAGGCGACCGGTGCGAACGGGGGCGAGGGCTGCTGATGCTCGCGCGGCGATGCTCGCGGCGGCGGCGTGCGCGTCCTTGAGGTCTTGCAGGCTCGCGTCGGCTTGGCGCAGGGTGGATCGCAGTTCGCGACCCCCGAGCACCTCTACCACGGGCTTCTGGGCCATTTACTGGAGGTCCACGAACTCGGGCGCGCCGTTGAGGTCGAATTCGACTTTGGCCGAGGGCTTCGTCTTCACGTCGCCGCCGATCTCGATCGGCTCGACGGTCAGCTCGCCCTTGATGCCGCGCTCCAGCGAGTTGTTCGGGTTGTAGACGAACGGGTGGACCTCGCCGCGGTGTTCCCACAGCCACTCGGTCACGGAGTCCGCCACGCCGAAATCGGATTGCAGGGTGACTTCGAGCTTGTGAGATTCGGTGCGGTCGCCGGGAGCGGAGCCCCCCGAGAGCACGGTGATCGGGTCGCCCTTCTTGACGCTCGGGATGAGCTTTGCGCCGAGGCACTGCTCGCTGAGGTTCATCAGCGCGGCGGGCGCTCCGATGGTCAGCAGGCCGGGGCCGACTTCTGGGGTGTAGATGGTCATGTGGTGCGCTCCTTGTATGCGGTAGTCGGGTTGAACGTGATGAGGTAGCCCGCGAGCGGGGGCGTACCGCTGGGCTTGAAGCTGTCTGCGGTAGCGCTCTTCATGTTGAGATTCGCTTGAATCAGCGCCTCCAGCATGTGATCGAGGGTCTTCCATGCGTGATCGAGGTTGTCGGGCGGGCCTGCGATCGCGATTGCCTCGTGTGTGACCTCGATCTGGGTGTAGGTCGGGAACTCAAGGTCGGGTGCGGGGAAGACGATGACGCCGTGGCGGGCGGCTGACTCGATGTCAGCCGGGTCCGAGGTCACGAGCACCTGGTCGAGCCCGTAGTCGCTCAGCGCCGCTTCGACGGCGGCTTTGAGGGCGAGATAGTGCCGGTAGCGGGGCGGGTCTGTGGTCATCAGGCCATTCCGATCGGTATCCAGTTGCGGAGGATCGCGCGTGCGGCGCTCATGGGGTCGCGGGCGATCCTGATCGGCGCGGCGTCGATGCCGTCGAAGCTCGCGATGCCGTGCCGGGTGCGCTTGCGGGAGTAGAGGTCGGCACCAACCTCCAGGACGCACCGGCTCACGATCTCGTCAGGCACCTTGTGAGGGTTGCCCTCCCCCACGGCGCGCGCCACAAGCAGCTGAGCTTCCTCGGCGCACTGCTGCGCGTGCTGCTGATCCTCTGCCGTGGTGGCCTGCACGTAGGTGGCGAGGTCGTGGGCCGATGCGTCCTGGTCGGCCATGGCTACGCCGTGATCCCCTCGACGGGCAGGATCGCCTTCGGGTACTGCGACGCGCGCGCCTGGTAGCCGTAGTAGGCGAACTCCTCGACCAGCTCGACGGGCTTGGAGTCGGTGAGCTGGAGCGGTGCGCCCCGGTTCTCCCAGGTGGTGTACGCGAGCGTGTCGTAGAACGCGGCGGTGCCCGCGGCGGCTCCCGGGAAGAGGCGGAACTTCACGCTGGCGAGGTCGCCGACGAGGCCCGTCAGGTTGATCGTGCCCACCTGGTTCACGGACTGGCCGGACACGGACACGAGCGAGTCGCCGCCTGACGATTCGAGGCGCAGCAGCTTCTTGAACACGTCCTTGGAGACGAGCAGGCCGTCGAGGGAGAATCCGCGCTCATCGAGCAGGTCGGCGGCGTCCACCACCAGGTCGAGCCAGTCGTACGAGTCGGGCGACGCGGTCATCGTGAGCTTGTTGTCGGCTGCGATCTGCTCGGTGATGAGGGCGCGCACACCGGCTCGGGTGGCAAGCTCGGTCTGACGGGCGTAGGCGCGAGCCATGGCCCGGAACGTGGTGGTGACGTAGGCGGCGTTCGCGCGCTCGATGACCTGGCGGGAGAGCGACGTGGCACCACCGTAGGTCTTGATCGGCACCGCGTCGGAATCGAGGGTGATCTTCCCGAACTTGAGCTTGTCGCCTTCGTTCTCCTGCTCCTCGACCTTCGTGGTGTCGGTGCCGTCGCGCAGGTATTCCATCGTCATGCCCTTGTCGGGCAGCACTTCCTGCTGGAACAGGCCGGTGATGGGGCGTTTCTGCTCTACGAAGTGGAGCACGTCAGCGATCCAGGTGTTCGGCGTCTCGGTGTCGGCGATCTTGCCGCCCTCGTAGGCGGCGTAGAACTCGATCGCGGGCTGCTCCTTGCGGGCGAGCGCCTGCAGGAACTCGCCCGGGGTGTCCCATGCGAGGGTCGGGCCGGAGGGCTCGCCCGTGAGGGCGTCGGCGAGGCGCGTTTCGAATGCGCGCTCCAGGTTCTGCTGCTGGGCGTCGAGCGCGGCTTCGAGCTGATCGGCGGTGATTGCGGTCACGGGGGTCTCCTTGGTGGGGGTGATGGGGGTGGGGTCGCTGGTGAAGGTGACCGACTGCACGCCTGCGTCGATAAACGCGGGGATCGCGCAGAGCGACGTTTCGTTGAGCAGCGCCTGGTGGGCGACCACGTTGTCGGTCTTGTCGTCGTAGCTGTGCTCGGTGATCGTGAGGCCGACAGAGAAGCCGTCACGGAGCTTGGATTCTGCTTCCGTGAGTGCGCGGTCGCCGTTCTCGCCTTCGGGGATTGCGAAGGTGGCGGTGAGGGTCTTCGGGTCCAGGGCAGTCATGTAGCCGATGGGGTCGCGCGGGTCGTGGTCGCGGAGCAGCTTGACACGATCGAGGGGCTGGCGGGGGGTGATCGCTCCGGCCTTGATGACGAGTCCGCGCCGGTCGTCGGTCGGGCGGTCGTAGAAACAGATGACGCCTGAGATCGTGCGACTGCTGCGATCGACGGCCAGCGTCTCGCTGATCGCGAGTTGGGCGGTGATGGGCTTCACTTGGTGCCTCCAGTGGTGGGAACCGGGCGGGGGATGCGTTCGAGCTGGGCGCGCTGCTCTTCGGTGAGGGGCGGGAGCCCTTCGTGGGCGCGCACCTCATCGGGGGTCTTCCATCCGCCGTCGAGCGCCGAGCGATGCGACTCGTAGCGGGTCTTCGTGTCGGCCCTGAGCAGCGATTCGACGTTGCACCGGACCTTCTGCCCACGCGGCGTGAGCTTGGTCAGGGCGTCTTCGATCTCCGAGAGCACTTTCATGAGCGAGAACCGGACGTAGATGGTCAGGTCTTGCTCGATGTTGGAATAGGTGTCGCTGGTGCCTTCGACGGCGGCGAGGAACAGCGCGGGCGGGATGCCCATGATGCGGGCGATCTGGGTCGTCGTGAAGCTCTGCGACTCCAGGAACTGCACGTCGGCGGGCTTGAGCAGGATCGGCTGGTATTTGAGGCCGGAGCCGAGCACTTTCAAGCGGCGCGGGTCGTGCCCCTCGATGGGTTCCCCGTCGGCGGTTTCCCCGAACCAGTGATCTTTGTAGGTCTGGGCGAGGGGGCCGTCGATCTGCTGCTCCGTGGTCAGGATGCCTTCGGGTGTGGCCGACTCCGTGAACCATGACGCGCCGTAGTCGCGGGCGTCGAGCGCGCCGGAGAACTCGACGTTCGCGGCCTGGATGGGGCCGAGCCCGTGGGCGTGACCGGGGACACGGAGCCGCTTGAGGTGTCTGATCCGGGTGTGGTCGTACTCTCCACCACGCCAGGTGTAGGTGTCAGGCTTGCCGCGGTGCTGGATGACACGAACCTCGTGCGGATGGATCGGACGCACGTCCACAACCGGGCCGAGGCCACCGGCCTGCGGGGCGCGCACCGTCTCCCAGAACGCGTCCCCGGTGGTGTACAGGCTGACGGTGGTGTACTCCATGAAGTCGCCGAGCGACATGCCCTGGCAGGGCTCTTCGATGAGCGGGGGCGTCGGGATCACGATGCCGCCGCGCTCGACTTGGAGGCGAACCTGACGGGCGCTGGTGGCGTGAATGTCGACCGCGCGGTACACGGAGCCAAGTGTGAGGGCGGTGTCGGCGGAGATGTAGCCGCGGGCTTCACGGGTGGGGATCGTGAGGGATGATTCGACCTGTTGCTGTGTGTCCTTGGCGGTGGCCGCGAACGTTGCGCCGGACCACCGGAGGAAGCTTGACCAGATCGACATGCCCGTTACATTCGCGCCCCCGGCCCGCCTCGCGCGAGTTTCGAGGGAGCCGGGGGCGCATGTGGGAGCGCTTGGGAGCGCTTGGGAGTCAGAACAGTTGCAGCTTGGGCACTTCGTCGGGGAGGTGATCGGCCCCCCAGGTGGCAGCGTTCGCGGCCTCAAGTGCGGCGATCGAGCCGACGGAGAGGCGGCGACCGAGAGTCCACGCACCGTCCTGCACGAAGCGTCTGGTTGCCAGTTCGGCGGAGGTGTCGAGGGCGGCGTGTGGGCGCTGTTTCCAGGCGAGCGTGCCGTCGGCGAGCGGTTCCGTGATCCACGAGAGGATATTCGCGGCGCTGCTCGCGACCGCGCCCGTGTTCAGCGGGATGAGGGGGAGCCCGGCGCGTTCGGCTTGGTCGGCGAGCGTGGCGGATGGGCCGTACTTGTCGATCGCGAATCCGCCGATCTTGAGTTCGGTGGCGCGCTCGTGCAGCTCGCGCAGCTTCGGGAACACCCATGAGACGCCGGGGGCGTGGTACATGACTTCGACCACGATGCGGGCACCTTGCCGGACGGCGGCGACGATCGCGGCATCGACCCCATCGACGCCGATTGCAGCGCCCACGGCCATGCGCCCCTCTGGCAGCAGTTCGGCGGTCTTTGAGGCGTTCCAGGCGTCGAGGGGGAACACTCGGTCGGCGGAGCCGGTGCGGCGGTTCCCGAACGCGCGCGCGAACTCGGCTGGGGCATCGCGGAACGTGTCGGCCATTGCTTCGAGCGTTCGCATGTCGAAGAGGTGCCGATAGCCTGGGTGCCGGGATGCGACCACGCGCAGGTCGGTCGGGTCGTCGTCTTCGAGGAGCCCCCAGTCGAAGAACGCGGTTCGGCCCCCGTCGGTGAGGTCGCGTCCGCGCTGCTCATCGAGCATCGGGTTAAACCATGTGCTCTCGATGGTGCCCTCAGTTGATTGGATGTAGATCTGGGGGCGCTGCCCGAGCGCTTTCGCACGGGTGAGGAGCGTCGGGGCCAGCCCTTGCAGGATCGCGTTGCCCGTGGCGTAGGAGTGCCACCACGCCTCATCGACGGTGATCTTGTCGGCCTGCTTGCCGTGCAGCCAGTTCTCAGTGGGCGGGAAGGGTCGCCAGGTCGAGCCGTTGAGCCAGGTGAGCGCTTGCGACCCGTTCGAGCGGCGCGGCTTGCGGGTCGCGCGGCGCAGCACATGGTCGGGGCTCATGACCTCTTCCCACTCGTTCGCGATGCCGGTGAAGTGGTCGCTTGCGTGCTGCCCGGACTGCGCCGTGTACCAGACGCGGCGACCGGGGCCGTGGAGGCCGACGGAGAGCCCGTGCGAGAGGTCGAAATCAGTTTTGCCTACCTGGCGCGGCATCGTAACGATCACGCGGTCGTAGTAGAGTTCGCCGGTTTCGGGGTCCAGCTCGCCCACCACGTCGGCCATGTGCTGCTGGTGCGGGAGGAAGGGCCGCCCGCGGAGCTTAGCGACGGCTGCAGCCTTCCCACCGATCGTGGGCCGGTCAAGGCATCTCGGGGTCGCGAACCTCGGCGGCGTCATGCCGGGTGGGAACGGTGCCCAGTTCAAAGAGTTGGCGCACATCTTCGGGGATTCCTTCGGAGTCAGAGGCGGTGTCGGCGACGCCGCGGAGGGCGTCGAGCATGGTGTCGAGCTGCTGCGCTTCGTTCGCGACGGCGCGGCCCTTGGTGTTGCCTGCGTCGATGTTCTTGGCGAGGCTGCGGCATATCTGCGCGCGGGCTCGCTGCGATGCGTCGAGCGGTTTTTCAGCGTTGATCGCCTCCACGGCTTCCCGCACGGCGGTTTCTGTCGGACCCTCGCCGTATTGGTGGGAATTGGGGCGGTCTTCCCCCCATAATGGGAGGGTTCCCGCTTCGGTTTCAGTGCTCATTTCACTGCCTCGTTTTTTCTTTTTCCCCGGTCGAGGGGGAATTCGGATGGGGGATGCACAGGGTGTCGGCGGGGCGTCGCGGAGAAAACCGGGCGGCGACTACCACGGCCTCGACGGCTGGAGACCGGGCGTCGATGTGCTCGTCAGCTCGCGATGCTTCGAGGCCTGAGACACGGGTGGTGGTGTCGGTGTCGCGTCGTCGGGGCGGGCCGGGTTGATGCGGGTCGCCGCCTGCATCGTCGGATCGCGATGCTGGTCGTACCAGCGCGCCACTACCTGCTGCCAGTCCGGTGGCCGTTCGGCCTGGCACCGGGCCTCGACCACCTCTCTGCCAGGGTCTATGACGATGATCGGCCACCTGTTCCCGCGCCACTCGGCCAGCTCCTTCGGCGTCGGCAGGGCCTTGATGAGCCATACCCGGCACGGCGTGTAGAGGCGCTGTGCCTTCCCGATCGCAGCCTGCCGGGCAGCCACGGCCAGGGTCTTGATGTGGGGCGGGTAGACGTGAGTCTGATCAAGCGGATTTGGCATCAGCGCACGCGCGAGCGCGTCGAGGTCGATCGTCACATCAGCAAGCCCAGCGTGCTCCCGAATCCACGTTGTCTTGCCCCCGGCAGGCGGGCCAGTGACGATGATGATCCGCGCACCCGTACCGGCCAGGTTCCGATCCTGCCGCTTGCTGTTGCAGCTCCGGCAGGCGGGCAAGCAGTTCTCGATCGTGTCCTCTCCGCCGTGCTCAAGCGGGATGATGTGATCTCGGGTCGTCGCCACGTACGTGCAACCGGCGAGCCGTAGGTGGCACTCGTGCCCGTAGTGCGCGAGCACCGCGGCGGTCATCTTCGATGACTTGGACCCGCCTTTGTGGTTGCGGCCCATCAGCACGCCTTCCGGCGGTCGTTTACCCAGGCGTATACGTCGGCCCATGCGTAGCGCACCGTGCGGCCCTCACGCACGAAGCGAGGGCCGCGACGAGGCTGACCCGGTTTCGGGTTGCGCCACTTCGCGAGCGTCTTCGGATGCACACCCAGCCACGCCGCAAGCTCAGCCGGAGAGCACCACTTACTCGCGGGTACGCTCATCGTGTACGCCCCTTCCAAGCGAGCCACACGCACACGCCAACGGCGGCGAGCAGCAGCAGGCACGATCCGAATCCATCGGGGGCGGTCGCGGTCATCGTGCGGTCCTCTCGGTTGCGGCGCGCTTACGGCGCGCTCGGCGGTCGTACGGGGTGGCGCGCTGCACGACGGCGAGCATGTCGCCCGAGATCGGGTAGGCCAGCAGCTCGGGCATCTCGCCCGCCATGTCGTGCAGCATCTCGGCATCGTCGTGGGCGTGGATCGCGGCGCACAGCTCAGCGTGCGCGGCATAGGCGCGGCTCATCAGGGTGCCTCCGGTACGTAGTGCTGGCAGTCGGGAACGTTGCGGTGGGGTCCGAGGTCGCGGCATCCGCCACAGCGCTCCGCGCGGCGGTTGGCGCTGCTCTCGTGCACCTCGTCCATCAGCTTTCGGTCGAGCATGTCGAGGCGTTCGTAGGCCAGCATCAGCGCCTCCACCCAGGTGAAGGCGAACAGGGGCAGCAGGGTGTAGCCGGGGACGGGGCCGAACTCTGCCGCCCACAGGCTCGGGCGAACTCTGCGAACGCGGGCGCGGAGCTTGATCGTCATGCGGGCTCACCGCCGAGTGTGCGCTTGTAGGCGTTCCCGGCTTCGAGTTCGTCGGCGGCGCGTCGGAGCACGTTGATGATCTGGTCGGGGTCGTTGGTCAGGGTGCCGAGTGCGGAGGCTCGCCCTCGCTCATCGATCATGAAGACCAGCGGCATTTTGGACATGTCGAGGGGCACCGCGTTGACGCCGTAGTTGGTCTTGAGTCGGCGGGTGGCGAGATTGACGGCTTGCTGCTGGTGCGGGGACGGCGTGGTCATGGTGTGGCCTTTCGGTAGCCTTGGAGGATGGAAAGTGTGCCTCTGGTGTTGGTTCTGTGGTTGGTGCTCGGCCTGTTCGGGGCGATCGTGAGTCTGTGGATCGTGTGGGCCGTCATTCGTGGGGCGGTCCTGTCTGCTCTTCGTCGTCATGCTGAGGAGCAGGCCGAGGCCGGTCGCCTCCGGTAGCTGCAACCGCGTCTGCACCGCAGCGGAGGCAGATAGTCGAGGTGGCAGGGATCAGGTGCTCGGCGGCGTGGCGGGCGGGGCATCGGGTAGCCAGCATGAGTGCGGCAACGGCGGCGTCATCCTCGGGCGAGCGAGGCGGCTGCGGTGGCGGCACGCTCGCCGGGTCGAACTTCGGCGGCTTCGGGGCGGGCGGCACCATAGAGCGACTGCCGCTCCCCCGGCTCAGGTCCGGGCGCTTGATCGGCTGGTGCTTGCCCTCGGCCTCGGCGGCTCGGCGTGCGGCCTCGGCGATCTTCTGGCCGGGCGACCAGGCCGCGTACTCATCCACCACATCGGCGGAGTCGGTTTCGCGGTCGTCCCCGCGCGACTCCCGGGGTGTAGCTACAGAGTTCCCCACAGGTGGATGGTTAAGGGACGGTTCGGCGGGGCTGTGGCCCCGGGGG
>NZ_ATXU01000008.1 GCF_000421845.1 Leucobacter chironomi DSM 19883 | reverse complement strand
CGATTTGACGTTCGTGCCGACCTGGCAGGGTGTTGCATACGTGTGCTTCATCATCGACGCATACAGTCGCATGATTGTGGGCTGGCGATGTGCATCGAACATGAAGACCGAGACGGTGCTTGACGCGATCGAGATGGCACGATGGTCGCGCGGCAGGCATCTTCCAGATTTGCGTTGCCACAGCGATGCGGGCAGCCAGTTCACATCGATTCGTTACGGTGAGCGTCTTGCCGAGATCGGAGCGACGCCATCGATCGGGACCGTGGGTGACAGCTATGACAATGCTCTCGCTGAGACGGTGAACGGATACTACAAGGCTGAGTTGGTGCGCGGTCTCGCGAAACCGGGGCCGTGGAAAACGATTGATGACCTCGAGCTCGCGACCCTCGGCTGGGTGCACTGACACAACACGAAACGGCTGCACGGCTACCTCGATGATGTGCCACCGTTCGAGTACGAGGAAGCGTTCTAGGCTGGGGTTACCAGCGCCCAAGAACTGGTAATCAAATGAGCTGAGTCTCCACTAAACCCAGGGCGCTTCAGAATGTCGGTGGCTGGCCTGATACTCGAAATCACAAGAAGATGCACGTCATCCAGGTCGCGCAGAGATAGTTGAGTGAGCAAGTGAGTATTGGGAAGAACGTAAGCGTGTTGCCGATCACCGAGAAAGACCTTGAATGGTGGCAAAACAAGATTGTGAAGTTGGACTGGGTCTTCGCAGTGACCTACGCGGAGGGCGCACCACACGAATACATCGCTGAGCGAACTGAAGGAATAACAAAGGCCGATTTTGCCAGGGCGGCTCGGGTCATTCACACGTTCGGTGAGCCGCAGAAGTTTTTCAAATCAACGCGCATCTATCTTGTTCACGACGGTTGGAAGTACTGGACCATGGATCGAGAGCACGACGACGTGACGCTGATCAACAGAGGTCGTGCCGACCACGTCTACGGTGTGCAGAACATGCCACGCACGAAGAGCGAGTTCCGCTCTAGCTACGACGCAATCGCAACCTACTGGGATCGCGACTTCACCGCGACTGGCGAAGAGCGACGAGGGTTCACGCGTCTCGTAGACGTAGTCACCCGCGGCTATCGCAAGTGCCGCACACTCGACATCGGCGCAGGCACCGGGCTCACTCTTGATTTGGGGCTGGCAGAAGCACCCCGCCTAACAGCGATAGACCCGTCTCAGGCGATGCTCAATGAATTGGTGCGGAAGCATCCGCTCGTGGCGCGGGTTGAGCCAAGTACGTTCGCGGACACGCTCGCGCGCCGCAACCTGGCAGGGACACAGTTTGATCTCGTGCTCGCGCTCGGCGGCTCAGCGTCATATCTTTCGCACGATGACTGGGAATCGATCATGCGTCATGCCCGTGGCCGACTGGTGTTGTCGGCGTATGCAGAAGGTGAAGCGCCGGTCACTGCTGATCTCACCTCGCAACAGCTTGCTGACGCTAATTTGCGGCTACGAGAATTTGCGGATCGACACGAAGGCCGGATCGAGCGTGTCTGCCGGTTCGACACTGTGGCGATCGGACGGAATCATTCCTGAGCTGCATGGTTCGTCTGCACAAGCGGGATCACAGTTTGAACGAGTCGATCATCCGTTGGCTCAAATCCGGTGAGTACATCTTCCAGGCTGATATCGGTTTGGTGAAGGCTCTCAACGTCAGAAGACCGCATCAGGATAAAGACCTTGCCGAAGTCTGGGTGCTGGACTGGATCTGGAATCTCGTCATTGTAGGTAGCTGCAGTCGGGCCAAACAGGAGCCCCGCAACCATGTCGCCGTTGGCGTTGAGGAGTCGCACGTACCATTCCCACTTGCCAACAAAATTCGCTCGAACTGAGGCGACAGCTTCTTCACCAAGTGCGCCGTTGACCTGGGACATAAGCTGTCGTTCGGCGTATTGGCGGAGGTATCTCTTGGCATCGCCAAGGGTTCTTCGACCGTCTTCAAACTGTTGCTTCGCGTGCTGAGCGAGTATTTCGGCGAACTGTTCTGCGGCTGCATCCTGGGGACGTTGCCCGTATCGAGCAGATTCTCCCGTCTCACACATTGTCTTGATGAAAGCTATCCGATCGGCAGTATTCACGGGGCTAGGTCCTTCCACGAAGTTTTCGACCAGTTCGTTGATGAAGAAGTTCTGCTGCGGGTGGTCTCGACGCCACTTCTTGTCTGCTTTGACGTGCGCGTGCAGATCGCTGAGGAGATCCGCATAGGTGAGAACGACCGCTTGTTCCCATCCATCGGTCTGAAGTTCGCTCTCTCGTCGTATGCACAGCAGCACGACGACGCTACGTCTTCCGCCCTGAGCACCGTGGGCAAGATAGCCAAAATAATCATGGCCGTGCCCGTCGGAGGTGCCGAAGTTCTCAACGACGACGCTCTCTTGAGCTGTCATGAGCACAATGTCGGCAATGTCCTTGCCTGTCGCGGCATCGCCGGAGGTGTCTACTTCTTGGCTGACCCGATACCCGGATGTGGGAAACTCGGCGCCTTCAGGAAGCGTGTTGTTGATCCTGGCCATGAAGATCTGTTGGAAGGTGTCACCCAACTCGTGGGTTCCATCGGCCCGTAGGAGCCAGGCAAAGACGTTCGACAGTTGTTTTTCGTGAGTGCCGTGATGCATGACCCGAAAGACATTGAACTGCTCGGCGAGGCTTCGAGAAAGCGAAGGCACCAGCGAAGTGACCAGACGGCTTTCGGTTTCTTGTTGGCGAGGCATGACCCAAGCCTATTCAAGACGCGTCTGCCCTCAGAGTAATGCCCCATAGAGTGGTGTAGCGCACGGTGGCCAGCACGTCGTAGAACATGGACGCGGTCACCGTGTGATCCTTCGAGGAATCTCCTACAACCCACTCGAAAGGCATCAACACGATGACCGCTCCTACTATTGTCGACCCTGCCGGCCTGCTCAGGAAGCTCTCACCGACGCGTCCCCGGATCTGATGCGCAGTCTGTTGCAGACCATGATCAACGCGCTCTTGTCCGCGGACGCGGACGCCGTGGTCGGCGTTGAATGGGGCAAGCCCTCATCCGACCGGATCACGCAGCGCAACGGCTACCGACACCGCGACCTCGACACCCGGGTCGGCACGATCGATGTCGCGATCCCGAAGCTTCGTCAGGGAACCTACTTCCCCGAATGGCTGCTCGAGCGCCGCAAACGCGCCGAGACCGCGCTGATCACCGTCGTCGCGGACTGCTACCTCGCCGGCGTGTCCACACGCCGGATGGACAAGCTCGTCAAGACCCTCGGGATTCACTCGCTGTCGAAGTCGCAGGTGTCCCGGATGGCCGCGGAGCTCGATGAGCACGTCGACCAGTTCCGTCACCGCCCGCTGGGCGATGCAGGTCCATTCACGTTCGTCGCCGCCGACGCGCTGACCATGAAGGTCCGCGAAGGTGGCCGCGTCATTAACGCCGTCGTGTTGATCGCGACCGGGGTCAACGCGGACGGGCGCCGCGAGGTCCTCGGCCTGCGCGTCGCAACCTCGGAGACCGGGGCAGCATGGAACAGCTTCTTCGCCGACCTCGTCGCCCGCGGTCTCGGAGGCGTCCGCCTCGTCACCAGCGACCCCCACTCAGGGCTCGTCGAAGCAATCGCAGCGAACCTGCCCGGTGCTGTTTGGCAGCGCTGTCGCACGCACTACGCGGCGAACCTGATGAGTGTGACACCGAAGGCCATGTGGCCGGCGGTGAAGGCGATGCTGCACTCCGTCTACGACCAGCCCGACGCCGCCGCGGTCCACGCTCAGTTCGACCGACTCCTGGACTACGTCGACGGGAAACTGCCCGACGCTCACGAGCACCTCGACGCGGCCCGCGCCGATATTCTCGCCTTCGCGCAGTTCCCGGAAGGCCTGTGGCAGCAGATCTGGTCCAACAACCCCAACGAGCGTCTCAATCGGGAAATCCGCCGCCGCACCGGCTCCGTCGGCATCTTCCCGAACCGGGAAGCGATTATCCGCCTCGTCGGCGCGGTCCTGGCCGAGCAGACCGATGCATGGGCCGAAGGACGCCGCTACCTCGGCCTCGACGTTCTCGCGAAGAGCCGCCTCACCCTCGTCACTGACAACGACGTCGAGGAGGTGATCGACACCGTTCTCGAGCTCAGCGCCTGACTCCACCATCACCACGAAGGACCAACCGTTACACCACTACCAGGGACTTGACCTCGCACGACGTGGTTTCGGGTGAGGTGCTTCGAAACTGTCGCGCGGTGCACACCATACTTCTGAGCCAGGTATCCGACACTGAGACCAGCGAGGTAGTCGTCGACCAGGCGGTCTACTTCAGCGGTGGTGAGAAAGGTTTGAGGTTTCCCAATCCTCCTGACACAGGGCCCTCTTACGTCTTGAATCGGGGTGCTAACGGCCCGCTGCGATACCCGGTATACCCCTCGTTTCCAGCGGGAAATCAACGATTTCAGCTTGGGGGTAGGGTTTGAGAACTCTCTACGCAGGGACCCTGATGGATCGGCCCCGACGTTCTCGTCGGGGCCGATTTTTTTGTGCGGCGGATCGCGGTCACGATGGCGGATCGCGGCGCCGGGCCGAGGCCCGAGCCGTCGGGCCGGGACGGGAGCCGTCGGGCCGGACGCCCGGCCCGACGGCGTCACGCGCGGCGGGCGATGTCGGCCGGCGTGTACTCGGCGCGCGGGTTGAGACCCAGCTGCTGCCGCGCCGCCGCGAGCATCAGGTGCCGCAGGTGCGACGGGCGCCCCGCGCGCAGCACGCGCGTGCGCAGCAGGTAGGCGTCGGTGTAGGCGACGCGCGGCGCCCACACGGGGGAGCGGCGACGATTCGAGACGGCCGCCGTCAGATGCAGGAAGGCCTGCGCCGTGCCGATGGCGGAGGCCGCGTCGACGCCGATCGAGATCGACGGCAGCGGGGCCGGCGTCGCGCCGTCCGATCCCATCACGGCCTGCAGCGACCGCAGATCGGTGTAGCCGGGAATGTAGGGCAGGCACCGGCTGAGGTCGACACCGGCCTCGGCGATCTCATCGAGCGGCGTGTCGGCCGTGAACCCCATGAAGCGCTCGAATGTCCACGTCGAGCGCGGTGCGAAGGAGGTGACCTGCGCCGCGAACCCGACGTTCATCGCGAGCAGGTCGGGAATGCCCTGCGCCCGCGCCCGCCGTGCGATGAGAGAGCCGATCTCGGGCTTCGTGAGCTCCGACTCGTCGAGCACCAGCGAGGCGCCGCGCATGAAGGCCTCGACGTTCTCCGGGTTGACGCCGTCGAAGAACACCTCGACCTCGGCGTCCGGGTTGATGTCGAGCACCCGCTCGCGGAACACCTCGGCCTTGCGGCGCCCGAACGTCGAGGTGGTCGCCCCCTCCACCCGGTTGACGTTCTCGGGCTCGAACACCTCGGGATCCGCGATGCTGAACCGCGAGACGCCCATGCGCGCGAGCTTCAGCCCCAGCTGGAAGCCGTCGCCGCCGACACCCGCGATCGCGACGCGGGCTGCGATGAGGGCCTGCTGCTCCGGCTCGCTCCAGAACCCGTAGTTGCGCGAGAACTCGGGCGAGGAGATGCGACGCCCCATCAGGCGGCCCGGTGCCGGGAGGCGCCGCCGGAGACGCGGCCGAAGAAGGTCATCGTCGGCTCGGCCTTCCGGTAGCGATCGACGAAGTCGCCGTTGCGGGCATTCGCCAGAGCGGTAGACGCGGCGATGTCGATCTCGATGGGCATGTTGTAGTCGAGGTAGTGCTCGACGTACCGCGCCTCGCCGATGGACTCGATGGAGATGATGCCTCGCAGGTGGCGCTCGAGCCACGGCTCGATGATCGCGAAGGTGCGACCGAGGTCGTGATTCGCCACGTAGGCGAGCATGAGCGTGAAGAGGTGCCACTGCACGAGGTCCTGGATCGCGGCCGTCTCGTGGCGCGCGATCACCCGGGAGACCTCCACGCTCTGCGCGTCGAGCGCGTCGTCGGCGAAGGAGTCCGGGCAGAACTCCTCCACGGGCAGCACCAGGCGGTCGCCGCGGATGATGAGCCGCGAGACCCCGAGCACGCGCACACCCGAACGGTGGTTCTCGAAGACGCCGAAGGTCACCGATCGGGCGTCGTCCGGGTCGCGGTCGGTGCCGTCCTCCTGCAGCTCGCTCGCGTCGAGCTGGCCCGTCTGATCGACGTAGACCCGCCTGCGCAGATCGAAGTGCGCGCGGTACTCGGCCTCCAGCCCGGGCAGTGCCGCGCCGTCGACCGCGATGATGCCGCACGCGAGCCGCGCGGCGGAGTCGGACGCGAACAGCCCCGACTCGATGACGGGAATCACCTCGTGATTCGTGATTCCGCGATCAATGCGAGACAACGGAGCAGACCTCCTGCGCACCGCGATATCCCTGCCACAAACCGTTCATGCTTCCCCCGCACTCCGGGCGCACGCGGCCCGGTCGAAGTTCTATTCTGCACCAGGAAGGCCCGTCGCCGGAGAACTGCCGCTCCGAAGAACCCGAGATCGTCGCCCAAATTGGTACGATGAGGGAAATCGACAGCCGAAGAGAGGACGCCGCCGTGTCCGAGGACGATACGTATTCGACGGGTGGCCTGCATGACCCGTCAGGGGGCGACGATGTGCGCGCCCGGATGCTGCTCAGCGCGACCCGGTACGTGGAGTCCGCCGGTCTATCGCTGGGGGTCAGCGGAGCGCTCATCGAGCGCCTCTCGGCGAACGCCGGCGTCACCGCCAAGCAGTTCTCGCGGGTGTGGCCCAGCCATGACGCCTTTCTCGCCGACCTCTTCTGCGAACTGGCGAATCAGGCGCGGATCGATCGCGCCGACGCCCAGACCCTGCTCACCACCTGGCAGTACCTCAGCATGCGCGTCGATGAGCTGCGATCGAGCGGCGGCCGTCGCCGGGTGCTCATCGACATCATCCGCACCGCCGCCCAGTACAACTTCGAGGTGGTGACCGCCTCGAACAAGTGGCGCACCTACGCCGCGCTCTCCACCACGGTCGAGTCGTGGCCAGACGAGGCCGCCCGAGTGCAGATCACCGACGCGCTCCGGGCGAGCGAGCTCGCCTTCGTGGAGACGATGGAGAGCTTCTACCGCAACGTGCTCCCGACGGTCGGCTACCGGCTGAAGCCGCAGTTCCACGGCGACTACCAGCCCTTCGTCGTCGCGGCGGCCTCGGTCATCGAGGGGCTCGGGATCGTGCGCGCCACGGTGCCCGCCCTCGTCGAGGCCCACTTCGACTTCCCGGTCGACGGCGACGCCGAAGTCGAAGAGTGGTCGGTCGCCTCGCTCGCCTTCGTTGGCGTCGTGGACGCCTTCATCGAGCCGGATCCTGATTTCAACGCGGACGAGGCGGTCTCCCGGCTCAGCGGCGGAGTCGACCTGACGGCCGGTTCGGATCCCGACAGCGGCTACTGAACCGCTGCGGGCCCCGGATCCGCTGGGTCCGGACCTGCTGTGCTCCGTATCCCGCCGGCCCGGAGTCGCGGGCCCCGCAACGGCGTCGCAGCCGTGACCGGTTCGCGTGCGCCGCTACCGGTCGAAGATCGCGCGGGTGCCGGAGCTGCGCAGCCGGCTCATCGTCTGCGCGAATGAGAGCGGCCTGCCGAAGTGGTAGCCCTGCACGCTGCGCACGCCGAGGCCCGCGAGCACGTCGGCCATCTCGCGCGTCTCCACTCCCTCCACGATGACCGTGTATCCGAGGTTGTCTCCGAAGCCCTGCAGCGCCTTGATGACCTCGCGCTGCCGAGCGTCGCCGAGATCGTCGATGAGGCTTTTGTCGACTTTGAGGATGTTCATCGGGAAGTGCACCAGCGCACCCACGGACGACGCGTCCGAGCCGTAGTCGTCGAGGGCGAGCATCACTCCCGCCCGCTGCAGCGCCTCGGCGTCCCGGCGCAGCTCGTCGGTGACGGCGTGCAGCGATCGCTCATTGAGTTCGATGCAGAGCGAGACGCCCGGATGCGCCTGAGCCGCGTCTCGCACGTAGGCGCCGAGTTCGGAGTCGGTGATCTGCCCGAGTTCGAGGTTGACGGTCATGCACTCGATGCCGGGTTCGATCCTGTGGAACTCGTCGGCAGCGTCGAGCGCCTTGGTGATGACCTGCCGGGTGAGTTCGTTCATGAGGCCCAGGCTCTTCGCGCGGGCCACGAGCGAAGGCGGCGAGATGGGGCCGAGCTCGGGGTCGACGTAGCGCACGAGCGCTTCGAAGGCCCAGATCTCGCCGCGCTCCAGGTTGACGATGGGCTGGAAAGCCACGAGCAGCCGGTCATCGCGGATCGCGCGCGAGATGATGTCGTTGGTGCGAGAGGAGCGGTGGGAGGAGACGCTGACCCCGCTGCCCGTGACCGGGCCGCCGCGCCGCCGTGAGCGCTTGACGTGCAACATCGCGCGATCGGCGTCCTCGACGAGCGCCTGCGGGTCGAGCTCGCGATGCCCCGAGAAGGCGAGGCCGGCGCTGAGCGCGGGGCGGAGCTGGTGCCCTTCGACGAGCAGGGGCTGGCTCGCGGCCTCGATGATGCGGTCGGCCGAGGCCTTCGCCTGCTCCAGGGAGTCGAGGTCGGAGAAGATGAGCACGAACTCGTCGCCGCCGACGCGGGAGACGAAGTCTCCGCCGCCCGCCGCCTCGAGCAGCCGGAGGGAGACGGCCTTCAGCAGTTCGTCGCCGGTGCGGTGACCGAGGGTGTCGTTGAGCTTCTTGAAGTTGTCGAGGTCGACGAAGAGCAGCGCGATGCCGGCGTGGTACGAGCGGTTCTCATTGGCCTCGAGGAGCGCCTTCTGGAACGCGCCGTAGTTCGGCAGACCGGTGAGATCGTCGGTGTTCGCGCGGCGCTCGAGGTTCTCGACCTCGTGCTGCGCGCGCGTGGTCTCGCTCGCGACGTGGGCGAGGGTGACGAGCGCGCGCTCGTCCTCCCGCTCGAAGGGGACTCCGCCCGCTTTGCGCGAGGCGACCAGATACTCGTCGTGCCCGGCTTCGAGCCGCACGGGGGCGCCGATCTCGTGGCGCCCCGGCGGCCCGTCGCGCAGTTCGACGTGCTTCGCCTGCACGATCGACTGGGTGCGGCTGAGCAGAGCGGGTGCCAGGCCGCCCTGCGCGGTGATCCGCGGCAGTTCGACCGCGGCGTTCATGAGGGCGCTGAGCCGGTGCTCGATGTGGGAGAAACGGGTGTGCTGGGCGAACATGTAGAACAGCGACGCGGCGAGCAGCACGATGAGCGGGGTGAGATCGGCTCGCGGATCCTGTTCGAGCCAGGGGATCAGCCAGGTGTCGGCGTAGTTCATCGCGGTCGAGGTCACCGCGACGACGAGCACGACGAGAGCGAGCCTGAGCGGATCGATGGCGGAGACGCCGATTCCGCGGTCGGGCTCGGCGCTGCTCCACTGGCGGAGGAACTCGCCCATCAGGAACAGCGCGTAGTAGGCCGCGGTCGCGGCCAGGAAGCTGACGGGCGGCCAGACCCCGAGGTCGGCCAGCCACGTCTGGGTGAGCACGAAGGCCAGTGCCGCGACCGAGCTCAGCCCGGTCAGGTAGAGGGCGTGCGTCACATTGCGGCGCATGAAGGCCTGGGAGATCAGCAGGCCGATCGCCCAGACAGAGACGTTGAGGAGGGGGAAGCCCGGCATCGGGGGGATCGCGAGCATGACGATGGCGATTCCGACGAGCGGGAAGCCGGGGCGGCGGCCCACGTGCACCTGCAGTGCGCCGCAGATCATCACGCCCACGATGACGGTGATGACGAGCGTCCACGATTCCGGCATGGAGCCGATCAAGCCGTACAGGCCGTAGCCGATGAAACCGAGGGCCAGTGCGGCGAATGGCGCGGCGAAGAGGTTGCCCTGCTTCGTCGTATCCATGAGCCTGAACACGGTCCTTCCTCTTGGTCTCCGCTGGTCTCGCGCGCTCGTCGAGGCGCGATGCGGTGCGGTTTCGCAAGGTCAATCATGGCATGGGACGGGGGCTCACCGGTTGCTTTCCGCGAGCTGCGGGAGGCGTGTCCGTGCAGCAGCCCCGGATCGGCGCCGGATCGGCGCTGGATGCGGCGAGCGGATGCCGCGAACGGGAGAGCGCTCGACCGGCGCGTCGCATCTGGGACGGAGTATCAGTGCTCGTCGCCGTCGGCGGGCTGCGCGAGGCCGTCGATGAGCGATGAGTAGCGGGTGCTCGTCGTCTGCGCGAGCGCCTCGGACGCGGCCTTGTCGGGGCCGGGGCCCGCGGTCATCACGGCGCTGCGGAAGTAGGCCAGCTCCTGGATGGATTCGGCGATATCGGCGAGTGCGCGGTGCCCGCCGCGCTTCTCGGGCGCGCCGAAGTAGGCGGCCGGGTACCAGCGTCGGCTCAGCTCCTTGATCGTGGAGACGTCGATGCTGCGGTAGTGCAGTCGTGCGTCGAGTCCGGGCAGGTACTTCGAGATGAAACGGCGATCCATGCCGATCGTGTTGCCTGCGACGAGGGGACGACGGCCCGGGGTGACGAGACGGCTCAGGTAGTCGAGCACTTGCCGCTCGGCCTCGTCGAGCGATGCGCCGTGCTCGATGCGGGGGAGTAGCCCCGACTCGGTGTGCATCTTGCGCACGAAGTCGTTCATCTGGGCGAGGGCCTCAGCGCCCGGGTCGATGACGATCTCGAAGCCGGGGTCGAGGGGGGTGAGCTCGAAGTCGGTGACGATGACGGCGATCTCGCAGAGGCCGTCGCTATCCACGTCGAGACCGGTCATCTCGCAATCGATCCAGACGATCTGATCTGCTGGGGCGTTCGACACTGTCGTTCCTCGTTCCCGTTGCTGGCTGCTCTGGTGCGGGCGGATCGCGGATCCGGGAGCCCGAACCGCCTCAGTCTACCGTCGGACGGCCCGGGGTCGCTCGGGGTCGCCTCTACACTGGTGCGCATGGCAGTTCTTCCCATCGTGATCTCCGGCGAGCCGGTTCTCCACCGTCCGGCGGCGCCCGTGACCGAATTCGACGCCGCGCTGCGCACCCTCGTCGACGACATGTTCGAGACGACGGTGGCGGCTCCCGGTGTCGGGCTCGCCGCTCCGCAGGTGGGCGTGGGGCAGCAGGTCTTCGTGTGGATGTACGAGGATCAGGACGAGGCGCCTGCCGAGGGTGTCGCGATCAACCCCGAGCTGTGGATCGCCCCGCTCGAGCCGGGTCTGCCCGGTGAGGACGAGGTCGAGGGCTGCCTGTCGGTCCCCGGTGAGCGCTTCGCGCTGCGCCGCTCGCCGCGCGCGCTGCTGCGGGCGCAGGACATCGACGGCAAGCCCTTCGAGGTGCAGGCGAGCGGGTGGTTCGCGCGCATCCTGCAGCACGAGTTCGACCATCTGAACGGCCTGCTGTACGTCGACCGCCTGGTGCACCCGGAGAACCGGGGCGCTCAGAAGGCGCAGCGCAAGAACGGCTGGGGCCGGCCCGGCTTGAGCTGGCTGCCCGGCGTCGACGACCTCGAAGGCTGAGCGCCGCGGCCTCGAGGGCTGAGCGCCGCTCGGCTCCTTGCGGGGCTCGCCGCCGGCCGCGTCAGCGGGCCGGATCCGCGACGTTCAGGCTGCGAGAGTCGGGGATCATCGTCCACGCGATCGAGGCGGCTGCGAGCAGCGCGGCCGTGATCCCGAACGCCCAGCCGAAGCCTGCGAGATCGACCACGGCGCCGGCGATGGCGGGGCCGAGCACGCCGCCGAGGTCGGTCATCATCGAGTAGCCTGCGACGACCTGGCCGCCGCGGCGCTGCGCGAGCACGTCGGCGAGCACCGCCTGCTGGCCGGGGTTGACGAGGGCGGATCCCGCCCCGGCTACGAACATCACGGCCGCGGCGGTCCAGACGCCGGGGCTCGCGGGTACGGCCGCGTAGGTGATGGCGAGCATGATCATGCCGACGATGAGTACGGGCTTGCGGCCGAGGGTGTCGTTCCAGCGACCCGAGGGGAAGATGAGGATCGCGTTGCCCGCGGCATAGGCGGCGAGCACCCAAGCTGCGACGGTCGCGTCGCCGCCGAAGGCGACGGCCACGAGGATCGGCAGTACTGAGACGCGCACCCCGTAGGAGGCCCACCCGAACGCGAACACCGACAGCAGCAGGGCTCGATACTGGGGCACCCGCAGGGCGTCGCCGAGGCGCATTCCCCGCTCCGAGCTGGCTTCTGCGCCGCTCAGCGGCACGGGGGCGCCCGCGGCCTGCGAGCGTCGCAGTGCGACCGCCACGACGGTGGCCGCCGCGACGAGGGTGACGAAGTAGAACACGAAGGGGGCGCGCAGCCCGAAGGCTGCGACGATGCCGCCGAAGACCGGGCCGAGGAGGCCGCCCAGCAGGAATCCGGCTGCGTTGAGGCTCGCCACCCGGCCCCGGGCGTCGGGCGGGCTCACCTTGACGAGCAGTGCCGTCGCCGCGACCGTGAACATTGTCGAGCCGATGCCGCCGAGGCCGCGCAGTACCACGAACTGCGTATAGTCGGCCGCGAACGCGGCGGCTCCGGTGGAGAGCGCGACTATGAGGATGCCGGTCGTGTAGCTGCGCCGTTCGCCGAACCGCCCCACCACCCAGCCGGCCAGGGGGGCCGAGAGGAGGCGCATGAGCGCGAAGGCGCTGACGATCGCCGAGGCGGCGAACGCCGAGACGCCGAACTCGAGCGCGAACTGGGGGATCGCGGGGGCCACCACTCCGTAGCCGAGCGCGACGGTGAAGCCGCCGGCGACGAGGGCCCAGACCTCGAATGGGAGGCGGGGCCGGGTGGTTGCGCGCACCCGTCGATCCTACCGGGGCGGTCCGTGAGCGGGGTGGTGCGAAGCTCTACTCAGTGTTACTGTGTAGTGGTACCGAGTGTTACTAGGTAGTGAGGGGCGATGCGATGGCGAAACAGATGACCGAGATGCTCAAAGGGGTGCTGGAGGGCATGGTGCTCGTCATCATCGCCGAGCACCCGAGCTACGGCTATGAGATCCGCGCGCGACTCCAGGAACTGGGCTTCGCGGACATCGCCGAGGGCACCGTCTACGCGCTGCTCGTGCGCGTCGAGCAGCGCGGCCTCGTCGACGTCGTCAAGACGCCGTCCGAGAAGGGTCCGCCCCGAAAGGTCTATTCCGTGAACGCGGCGGGCCGCAGCTACCTCGAGGAGTTCTGGCAGTCCTGGCAGTTCCTCGCCGACCGAATCACCACCCTCCACGAAGGAGTATCAGAATGAGCAACATCCTCGACACGATCCTCGGCGACCTCGGTGAGAAGCGCCGCTGGCGCGAATGCCAGGCCCGCATCAAGGCCCTCCCCGGCGACTACCGGGCGGCAGCGCAGGCCGTCGAGCGCTACCTCACCTACTTCGGTGCCATCTCGAAGGGCGACGTCCTCGTGCGGATGACCGAGGACCTCACCGAGCTCTTCGAGCGGGCCGCATCGACACGCTCAAGGGCATCATGAGCGGTCAGGCCCCGTCGACCGCGAACGATCCGGCGCCGCAGTTTCCCGAGACGTTCACGATGCCTGATGCGCACGTCACGATCACCGACGTGGTCCCGCTCTCCCCGGACGACCCCCGTGGGGCTGGCCTGGCCGCCGCCGCCCTGCCGCTCGTCATGGGAGGCATGATCGGTGCGATCCTGATCTCCTCCGCGATTCACGGAAGCCGCCGCCGTCTCGTCGCACTCGGGGTCTACACTTTGGTCGCCGGAATCGCCATCTCTGCGATCCTCGGAGGCTGGTTCGGGGCGCTCCAGGGCAACTACTGGTTGAACGTGCTCGCGATCACCCTGTCTATCGGGGCGATCTCGGCGACCCTCGTGGGCCTACGAGGCATGTTCGGTTCCCCGGGGCTGGCATTCGGTGCGGTTCTGATGTTCTTCTTCGCGAACCCGATCTCGGGTGCGGCGATGCCGCCAGAATTCCTGGTCGGTTCGTGGGGTGTTGTCGGGCAGTGGTTCCCGCCGGGGGCCGGGCAGACGCTGATTCGCACGCTGTCCTACTTCCCCGAGGCCAGCACAGGCCACCAGTGGTTCGTGCTCGGTGGATGGACTCTCATCGGTCTGGTTCTCCTCTGGATGGGATCGATCAAGCACAAGCGTCTGCAGCACGCTTCACTCGCCGCAGCCGAGCAGGAAGCTCAGCAGTCTGCGGGATCGGATGACCTCGCGAAGCCGGGGCTCGCAAACGTTTGATGTGCAAGAAGGGGCGTCGGGGGCTGTGATCACAGGCTTCGGCGCCCACGGACGTTCAAGGCCATCCCTGTTTCAGGCGAGATAGCGCGGCGTCGACAAGGCAGTGCGGCGTCTGTGCGCTCTATTCACAAGAAATGGTGCGGCGGCAAACAATCGAGGGCGTCGTGGTGGCCCGGTGCAAGGGCCTCGAAGTGCCCCCGGCAGGATTCGAACCTGCGACCGACGGATTAGAAGGCCGTTGCTCTATCCACTGAGCTACGGAGGCAAGGGTTCCAGCGTAGCGCAGCGATGCGCGGAAGAGCCCGCATCGGTGGGCATTCGCGCATCGCGGATCAGTCCCGCTGCTTCGCGGCGGCCTTTGCCGCTCGTTTCGTCTCGCGCACTTTGAGGAGCGTTTCGGGGGAGGTGATGTCGGCCACGCTGCGGAAGGAGCCCTCCTCGCCGTAAGCGCCGGCGGCTTCGCGCCAGCCTTCTCCCGCGAAGCCGCACTGCTTGCCGAGCAGTGCGAGGAAGATTCGCGCCTTCTGATCGCCGAAGCCCGGCAGCGCCTTGAGGCGCTTCAGCACGGTCGCGCCGTCGGGGTCGCCCTCGGTCCAGATGGCCGAGGCGTCGCCGTTCCACTCGTCCACGATGGTGCGGCACAGCGTCTGCACGCGATCCGCCATCGAGCCGGGGAATCGGTGCACCGCCGGCGTCTGCTTGAACGCGGCGGCGAAGTCGTCGGAGTCGCAGCCGGCGATCGTCGCGGCGTCGACCGAGCCGATGCGCTGCTCGATCTTGAGCGGGCCCGAGAACGCGACTTCCATCGCGACCTGCTGATCGAGCAGCATACCGATCAGCAGCGCGAGGGGGTTGTCGGTCAGCAGACGGTCGGCTTCGGCGTCGTCGGTGAGGTGCAGGGCCATGCTCCCATTCTCGCGCCTATCCATGATGCGAGCAATGCGAGCCTGCGCACGATTCAGGCGGGCGCGAAGAAGCGGGCGCGGAGCGCGTCCACTTGGTGGTCGGTGAGGCCGAGACCCGTGCGGGCATAGCCGTCGATCGAACCGTAGCAGCTGCGCATCTCGTCGAGAGCGGCATCGAAGTAGCTGTCGCGCACACCGAGGATCGGCCGTAGCAGCTCGGTGTTCACACCCTTCGCGCTGAGCGCGTCGAGCATGGGCTGCAGTGCGGGGGCGAGATCGGTGTTGGTCTCGAGGTATTCGGTGCGCACGTCGTCCTCTGCCGCGCCGAGCAGCAGCAGCAGCGACGTCGCGGCCCACCCGGTGCGGTCCTTGCCCGTCGTGCAGTGGAAGAGCGCAGCCCCTCGCCGCTGCTCGTCGATGAGGTCGAGGTAGAAGCGGCGGTAGGCGGTGACCGCCGATGGCATGCTCACGAACTTGCGGTTCGCGTCTGCGAGATAGCCATCGGCGCGGCCGTCGCCGAGCTGCTCTTCGAGTGCTGCAGGATCCGCGAGCAGCTTCGGAATGCTCGCCGCGACATTGTCGGGGGCGTCTGCGACGACGTCGAGCCACACGGAGCGCACGCCGAGGGGCAGCCGGTCGAGCGCGCCCTCGCGCTCAGCGGCGGTGCGCAGATCGTAGACGGTCGAGATGCCGAGGGAGGCGAAGGTCTCGGCGTCCGGCCCCTCGAGCTTCGCGAGCGACGCGGAGCGGTAGATCATGCCGCGGCGCACCACGCCTCCCGCTACCGGGATGTCGCCGAGATCGCGCATGTTCGGGGCGCTCGCGAGCGGCACTCGCCGATCGGGAAGGGTGCTGGTCATCGGGGATACCTCCATCTCGTCGTCTGCCGCAGACGAGCACGGTGAACGGTGTGTCGCTTCCCCTATGCTACGTGGCTATCCGGCGCATTCCCGGCTCTGCATATGCCTGGATCGACCTTGGGCTGATCGTTCACCCCAGATTCCAGGGCCGCCGGCCCGGAACCCAAGGGTGTGGCCTCAATGATCCTCGTCGGTGAACAGCGGCGCTGCCGTCGCGGGCGGGGTGCCGATCTCCTCGATGGTGTGCCCCGAGCAGGGGGCCTGGGTGACCGTGGCCTGCTCGATGCGGGTGATGAGGAACCAGCGCATCGCGTCCCGCAGGCGGCACCAGCCGATCAGGTACCAGCGCCCGTTCGTCGAGGCGAAGATCACCGGCTCCACGTCTCGTGCGGTGCGGTCGCCGTCTCGCGAGGTGTAGCGGATGCGCACGGTCCGCTGCTCCGACATCGCCTCCTCCAGCGCCGACCGCACCGCTCTCGTCGCCGGCCGGTCGCTGTCGACCCAGATGCGACGTGCGAGCTGATCGGCTTTCGCGCGGGTGCGCGGATCGAGCACGTCGATGATCTTCTTGACACCTGCCGCCGCGAGGTCGCCGTAGGGAGCATCGGGCGCGGCCGACACGGCGGCGAGGAGCGCCACAGCCTGGGCGGGGCTGAGGCTGATCGGTGGAAGGCTGGAGCGAGCAGCCACGCCGTATCCGCCGCCGGGGCCGGGGCGCGACCAGATCGGCGCACCGCTGTGCTCGAGCGCGTCGAGGTCGCGCTTGATCGTGCGCGTCGACACCTCGAACTCGCGCGCCAGCCGCTCGGCGGTGCATCCGCTCGATCCGCTGCGTCGCAGCATCTCCGATAACGCGTGAAGCCGTTCCGCCCGCTTCATCTCGCCACCTCCGCCACCTCTGTCATCGTCGTCAAATCATGTCAGAAATGGTGACATGCCGTTGTCCAGGGGCGCTGAGAGGATCGAGCCATGACAGCGAACACGAACCATCCGACCATCCTGCTCATCCCCGGCCACTGGCTCGGAGCCTGGGCCTGGGACGAAGTGGTGCAGCACCTCACAGCCCGGGGGCTGCGTGCGACGGCGCTGACGCTGCCCGGCCTCGACGAGGCGGATCCCGACCGCACCTCCCGAACGCTCGATGAGCAGGTCGCGGCGCTCGAGCAGCGGATTGCCGCCGACACCGAGCCCGTCGTCATCGTCGCCCACAGCGGGGCGAACGCGCCCGTGACCCTCGTGCTCGATCGGCACCCGGAACGGGTGAGCCGGGTGGTGTGGGTCGACAGCGGCCCGGCCGCCCCGGGCATGGCATTCGCCCCCGATTTCCCCGAGGGAGGAGAAGGACTGCCGCTGCCGCCCTTCGAGGTGCTCGCGCAGCAGGCGAGCATCGACGGGCTCAGCGCCGACATGCTCGCACGCTTCCGCGCTCGCGCCGTGCCCGAACCGGGGCCGGTGCTGCGGCAGACCGTGGAGCTCGCGAACAACGCGCGCTTCGACGTGCCCACGACCTTCGTGTGCTGCTCCATGTCGAGTGCGCAGGTGCAGGAGCTCGCGGAGGCCGGTCACCCGATGTTCGCCGAGGTCGGACGCTTCACCTGCGTCGACTACATCGACCTCCCGACCGGTCACTGGCCGATGTGGAGCCGTCCGGCGGACCTCGCCCGGGCGCTCGCAGCAGATCTCGCAGCGGATCCCGCAGCGGGCTGAACGGCGCGACGGATCGGCGGCGTCGGCCGGACCGTCGCCCGCGCCGCCGTCCCGGACGCAGGCCGCTCGGCTCGCAGCGGCGCGGATTCGCGCGAGTAAACTGGAATCCGTGAGCTATCGAGAACTGTACTCCCAGCGTCAGGAGGTCGTCGGCGAAGCGCTCGCCGACGACGATTAGCCGAGCCGTCCAGGCCGTGCCCGCGCTGCCGCGCCCCGCACGGCCGACGCCGTCGACCCTGCAACGCTCTTCGGACCGCGCACGCCGCGCGATCCGGATAAGGACCTCTCATGCAACCCCTGACCGAAGCCTTCATCCGCTCCTCCTTCATCAACGCGTCCCGTCGGGAGGTGACGGAGATGGGCCTCCTGGAGAGCTTCGACACGCTCACCGAGACCGCCTGGCACGAGCTCGACTTCCTGGGATGGCGCGACCCGAAGTTCGCCCGACGCGCCTACGTCGTGCTGCCGCGGCTCGACGCCGACCCCGTCGGAGTCGCGCTGACGCAGACGGAGGCGATGCCGCGTTCGCGCGCGATGTGCAACTGGTGCCGTGACGTGCGCCTGCCGAACGACGTCGCCTTCTGGAGCGCGAAACGGGTGGGCCCGGCGGGCCGGAAGGGCAGCACCGTCGGCACGCTCATCTGCCGCGACTTCGAATGCTCGCGCAACGTGCGCAACGACCCGCCGCCGGCGTATGAGGGCTACGACGTCGGCGCCGCGCGGATCCGCCGTATCGAGGACCTGCAGCTGCGGGCCGCCGGCTTCGCGGAGATGCTGATCGAGGGCCGGTAGCGGATCGGGCGGGGCGGATCGCGCGCGAGTCGGCCGCTCGAAGGGCTCGGGCGGCGCGTCGATCCCGGGATCCCGGTCGCCTCCGCGATCCTGTGATGATGAGGATCAGCCCGCCCGTCCGCCGTCCGGCCCCCGCTCGTCGCCCGTGCGGAGACCGGCGATGAACGGCCAGCCCGAGGATCCCCGCCGCTTCGCGGCGCTCCGCAACCGCAGCTCCGGCACGTACATCGCCGGCGGTGCGCTGTCGATGATGGCCGACAACATCGAGCACGTGCTCGGCTACTGGGTGCTGTGGCAGACCTTCCACTCGCCCTGGCTCGTCGGCTTCCAGATCGTGAGCCACTGGCTGCCGTTCCTGCTCTTCTCGGTCTACGCCGGTGCCCTGGCGCAGCGCTTCGACTGCCGCCGCATCATCCAGATCGCGCAGGCGCTGTTCATGCTCGTCTCGATCTGCTGGGGCGTGCTGTTCCTGACCGGCACGCTCGAACTCTGGCACGCGTGCGTGCTGCTCGTGCTGCACGGCTTGGCGGGCTGCCTGTGGATGCCGGCGGAGCAGCTCATGCTCTACGACTTCGTGGGGCCGCGGCAGCTGCCGAGCGCCGTGCGGATCAACTCGACGTTCCGCAGTCTCGCGTTCATCGCGGGTCCCGTCGTGGGATCCGCCCTGCTGATCGGGATCGGGCCGGCGTACGGCATGTTCGTGAACGTGCTCTTCTACCTGCCGCTCACGATTTTCCTGTTCCGCACCCGGTTCACGGGCCACGGCAGTGCGGGACGCGCAGCGAGCACGACGACTGCCGACCCGGCGCCGCCGGCCCGAGCAGCCGCGCCGGAACCGGTCGCTGCGGAGCCTCCCGCCCCGCAGCGGATGTCGTTCTTCGCCGCGTTCTCCGTGCTCGGCGGCTTCCTCCTCGAAGCCACGCGGAAGGTGCCGCCCACCGCTCCGACGGCCGTCGGCAGCGCGATCCTGCTCGGCATCAGCACCGTCGTCTTCGCGAGCAGCGGCAGCCTCGTGCTCGCCGTCATCGCGCTCGCCGTCGGTGGAGTGGCGAAGATCGCCTCCGAATCGACCGAGATGAGCATTGTGCAGCTGCAGGCCCCGGATGCGGAGCGCGGGCGCGTGATCGGGGCGTACACCATGTTCGGGCCGGGCATGATGACCTTCGGGGGAGTGACGGCGGGTCTGCTCGGCTCGCTCCTCGGCATCCAGGCGGCCGTGTTCGTCTCTGGTGTCGTGCTGACCGTGGGAGCTGCGGCAGTCGGGGCGTGGCTGCTGCTGCCGCGGCGCGGTCGCGCTGCGGCTGGCGCGCCGCGATGATGCGGACCTCGGGCGGCCGGGATCCGCATCACCGGATCACTCGAAGCGGTTGACCATCGCGAGCGCTGCGCGTTCGATGTAGTCGCGGAACGCAGTGTCGTGCATCGGCGGGAGTTCGGCCGCGTCGAGCGCGGCGTGCATGTGCCGCAGCCAGCGCTCCTTCGCATCCGGGGTGACCGGGAACGGTGCGTGCCGCATGCGCAGCCGCGGGTGCCCGCGCTCCTCCGAGTAGGCGGTGGGCCCGCCCCAGTACTGCTCCAGGAAGGTGCGCAGGCGCCAGATCGCGCCTTCCCAGTCGGCGTCGGGGTACATCGGCGCGAGCAGCGGGTCCTCGCGCACCCCGTCGTAGAAGCGGCGCACGATGCGCTCGAAGGTGTCGGTTCCGCCCACCTGCGCCCACAGGGTGTCGGTCACGGCGGGCCCCTCGGCTCCGGACCGGAGCGTCAGCCGGGGCTGCGGCGGTTGCGGCTCGGTCATGCGGTGCCTCCCGGATACTTCGGCAGCTCGGTCGCGAGTTGGATGCCCTCGTCGTTGAAACGGCGGATCAGCGCGGCGCGCAGCGCCCGCTGCACCGCCCACTGCGCCTCGGGGCGGGTGCGCACGGCGAGGCGCAGAGTGGCGCGGTCGCCGAACGCGCTCTCCACACCCCACACCTCGGGCTCGCCCGAGATCTTGCGGGCCGTGGCGGGGTCGTGCATCAGGCCCTTCGCGGTGTCGAGCGCGACCCGCTCGACCTTCGCGAGGTCGCTGTCGGCGCGCACCGTGACGTCGATCACCGCGCGGCCCCACCCTTGAGAGGAGTTGCCGAGAGTGAGGATCTCGCCGTTGCGCACGAACCACAGCGTGCCGTCCATCGCGCGCACCTGGGTGACGCGAATCCCCACGTCCTCCACGGTGCCGCTGACCTCGCCGATCGTGACGATGTCGCCAACGCCGAGCTGATCCTCGAACACCATGAAGATGCCGTTCAGAATGTCCTTCACGATGTTCTGCGCGCCGAAGGCGAGCCCCGCGCCCACGATGCCCGCCGAGGCGACGAGCGCGCCGACATTCACGTCCAGCTCGGAGAGCACCAGGATCAGCGCGATCACCACGACCACCCAGGTGATGATCGCGCGGCCCACGGTGCCGAGGGTGCGGGTGCGCTGCACAGCGCGCGCGTTCACATACGGGGCGGCCTGGATCTCGGATGTCGTGTCGACGTCCTGCGCGCGCTTCACCCCCTGCACGATGCGGGTCACCGTGCGCATGAGCACGCGTCGCAGCGCCCAGTTCAGCACGATCGCGACGACGATGATGAGCAGGATGCGCAGCGGCACCTGATAGGTCGTCAGGAAGTCGACGAAGGCGTTCCCGACTGCTTCGGGAACGTCCTCGACGCCTTCGAGCCGGAATCCCGTCATCGGGCCTCCCTGTCGGCCCGCTGCGCGCTCAGTGCGCGCTCGACGCCGGACAGGTGCTCGACGATCATGCGGCGCAGCGCGGCCGGTGCATCCGGGTGAGCGTCGAGCCAGGCGCGGGTCGTCTCGGCCAGTTCGGCGTTCGCGAGCGGAGCCGGGTAGAAGCCGTCGATCAGCTCCTCGGCGATCGCGTAGCTGCGCGACTCCCACACAGGCAGCAGCGCCGCGAAGAAGCGGTCGACGAAGGGCTCGAGCAGTGCGAGATCGTGGGCTCGCGTGAAGCCCGCGCCGGTCGCGCGCACGATCGCGTTGGGCTTGTCGCTGTCATCGAACACCGACGCCCACGCGCGCTGCTTGTCAGCCGCGCTCGGCAGCGCCGCGCGCGCATGCGCCGCGGACTGGTTGCCGTTGGCGGTGCGGTCGGTTTCGAGCTGACGGGCGATGCGATCCTCGTCCGCGCGTCCTCCGGCCGCGAGGGAGGTCAGCAGCTCCCAGCTGAGGTCCGTGTCGATGTCGAGGCCGTTGAGCGGTGCGGAACCGTCGAGCAGACCCTGCACCCGGTCGAGGTCGGCCTCGCTCGCTGCCAGCTGCGCGAACGCCTTCACGAACTGGAACTGGGCGTCCGAGCCCGGCTCCGCCGTCTCGGCGAGCTCGCGCAGGCCCTCGGCGACGCGGGTGAGCGAGGCGTCGCGCTGCGCGGGATCCACGTAGCTCGCAGCGGCGAGCAGCAGCTGACCGAGCACCGTGCGCAGCGTCGTCGACGCGGTCTCGCGGCCGATGTGCGCGAGCACGATGTCGACGAAGCGCGATGCCGGGAACTCGGCGTCGCGGGTCGCGTCCCACAGCGTGCCCCACACGAGCGCGCGAGCCAGCGAATCGTCGATGGCGCCGAGGCGCGCCGCGGCCGTGTCGAGCGAGCGCTCGTCGAGGCGGATCTTCGCGTAGCTGAGGTCGTCGTCGTTGAGCAGCAGCAGCTCGGGCTGCTCGGCACCCACCAGCTCGGGCACCTCGGTGCGGACGCCGTCGACGTCGAGCTCGATGCGGTGCACCCGCTGCAGGGCGCCGTCCGCCGAGGAGTAGAGGCCCACCGCGATGCGGTGCGGGCGGATCGTGGGGTACTCGGCGATCGCGGTCTGCTCGATGGCGAAGGAGGTGTAGCGGCCCGCCTCGTCGATTTCGAACACCGGGCGCAGCGTGTTGACACCCGCGGTCTCGAGCCACAGCTTCGACCACTCGGCGAGATCGCGGCCGCTCTGCGCCTCCAGCTCGGTGAGCAGATCGGTGAGCTCGGTGTTGGAGTGGTGGTGCTTCACGAAGTAGTCGTGCACACCGCGCATGAACGGCTCGCGCCCCACCCACGCGACCAGCTGCTTGAGCACCGAGGCGCCTTTCGCGTAGGTGATGCCGTCGAAGTTGACGAGCACGTCTTCGAGGTCGCGGATCTCGGCGACGATCGGGTGCGTCGAGGGCAGCTGATCCTGCCGGTACGCCCACGACTTCTCGGAGGCCGCGAAGGTCGTCCAGCAGTCGCTCCACTCGGTCGCCTCGGCCACGCCGAGTGTCGACATGTACTCGGCGAACGACTCGTTGAGCCACAGGTCGTTCCACCAGCGCATCGTCACGAGATCGCCGAACCACATGTGCGCCAGCTCGTGCAGGATCGTCACCACGCGGCGCTCGCGCATCGCATCGGTGACCTGACTGCGGAACACGTACGCCTCGGTGAAGGTCACCGCGCCCACGTTTTCCATTGCGCCCATGTTGTATTCGGGGACGAAGAGCTGATCGTACTTGTCGAAGGGGTACGGGTAGTCGAACTGCTCCTCGAAGAACGCGAAGCCCTCTCGGGTCTTCTCGAAGATGTAGTCGGCGTCGAGGTGCTCGCCCAACGACTCGCGGCAGAACACGCCGAGGGGGATGGTGCGGCCGTCGCGGCTCGTGAGCTCGCTGCGCACCACCCGGTACGGGCCGGCGACGAGCGCCGTGATGTAGCTCGACATCACGGGCGTGGGCTCGAAGCTCCAGGTGGCGATCGCCTGCTCTGGCCAGCTCTCGCCCTGCGCGCCGGCCTTCGCGCCCGCCGCGCAGGGCTCGGGCGTCGGCTGATTGCTCACGACCTGCCATCGCGCGGGCGCCGTGATCGTGAACTGGAACGTCGCCTTGAGATCGGGCTGCTCGAACACGGCGAACATGCGCCGGGAGTCGGGCACCTCGAACTGGGAGTAGAGGTACACCTCGCCGTCGGCGGGATCCTCGAAGCGGTGCAGGCCCTCGCCCGTGTTCATGTAGCGCTGGGTCGACGCGATCCGCAGCACGTTCTGCTCGGCCAGCTCAGGCAGCTGCACCCGGGAATCGCCGAACACCGAGGCGGGGTCGAGCGAGCGGCCGTTCAGCTCGACGCTCTCCACCGATTCCGCGATGAGATCGATGAACGTCGAGGCCCCCGCGCGTCCCGCGAAGCGCACCGTCGTGACCGCGGCGAAGGTCTCCGCCCCGGTCGTGAGGTCGAGGGCGACCTCGTAGCTCTCGGTGGTGACGATGCTCGCGCGCTCGCGCGCTTCGACGCGGGTCAGGTTCTCTCCGGACACGGTGCTCCTTCAGGCGTTGCGGTCGGTGCCGGGGCCGGATCTCACGGAGGATCGGCCCGCACTCGGATGACTGTCCCCTCAAGCCTATGCCCGCGTGCTCTGCGCAGGCTCAGGATCCGGGCCGCGCCTTCCGGGCGGCCGGCCGGGACCGTAGACTGGGCCCATGAGCAATGCCGCACCCGATGTCGAGTTCTGGTTCGATCCGATCTGCCCCTGGTGCTGGATGACCAGCCGATGGGTCGCCGAAGTCGCCGAGACGCGCGGCTTCGAGGTCGCCTGGCACCCCATCAGCCTCGCCATCCTCAACGAGGGCCACGACGCGGGCGACCACGCCGAAGGCCACCGCCAGGGCAAGCGCATGGGCCGCGTCGTCGAGGCGGCGCGGGTGGCGCACGGGCAAGCCGTGGTCGGCGCCCTCTACACCGAGCTCGGCACCCGCATCCACCCCGGCGGCCGCGACGACACCGACGTGATCATCGCCGAATCGCTCGCCGCGCTCGACCTGCCCGCCGCGCTCGCCGCAGCGGCCGACGACGAGCAGAACGACGCGCAGCTGCGGGCCAACACCGACCACGCGATGGCGATCGCGGGCCCCGATGTCGGGGTGCCGATCATCTCGGTGAACGGTGTGGCATTCTTCGGTCCCGTGGTCACCCCGTCGCCCACCGGCGAGACCGCGCTCAAGCTCTGGGACGGCATCGTCGCGGCGGCGAGCGTGCCCGGCTTCTACGAGCTCAAGCGAGGCCGGACCGCCGGGCCGCAGTTCTGAAGGCAGGCCGGGGCGGGCCTGTGCGCGCGCCCCGGCACTGCGCGGGCTCCGCGTCCGCGGCCCGATAGAATCGTTCCCATGCGTATCCACGTCGCCACCGACCACGCCGGACTCGAATTCAGCCAGCAGCTGCAGCAGCACCTGCGCGACCGCGGGTTCGAGGTCATCGATCATGGGCCCGAGGCCTACGACGCGCTCGACGACTACCCGTCGTTCTGCATCAACGCCGCCGTCGGCGTGGCCCGCGACGAGCGCGACGGCGTCGAAGCGCTCGGCGTGGTGTTCGGCGGATCGGGCAACGGCGAGCAGATGGCGGCGAACAAGGTCGAGGGGATCCGCGCCGCTCTGGTGTGGAACGAGTCGACCGCGCAGCTCGCCCGCGAGCACAACAACGCCAACGTGATCTCTATCGGCGCCCGTCAGCACGATGTGGCCGATGCGATCCGCTTCATCGACCTGTTCATCGACACGCCGTTCACCGGCGATGAGCGCCACGTGCGCCGCATCGGCCAGCTCGGCGAATACGAGCGCACCGGCACCATCGCGGGCAAGCAGGTCGACGAGATCTGAGCCTCATCGGGCGGGCGAACCCCGCCCGAGCGTCCGACCCGAGCAGAAATGGGGGAGCCGTGCCCGAAGGCCACTCCGTACACCGCATCGCGCGCCAGTTCGGCGTCAACTTCGTGGGCACCGCGCCCGAGGTGACGAGCCCGCAGGGGCGGTTCGCCCAGGGGGCGGCGATCCTCAGCGGGCGCGAGATGACCGAGGCCCGCGCCGTCGGCAAGCAGATGTTCCTCGAGTTCGAGGGCGGACGCTGGCTGCGCGTGCACCTCGGCATCTACGGGGCGTGGGACTTCGCGGGCGACGTCGAGGTGGACCCCGCCATCCAGATCCACACGACCAAGTTCGGCCGCGGCCGGCTCGGTCAGACCGGTATGGCGGGCGTCGTCGACAGGCCCGTGGACCGCGCCGGCGAAGACTCGGTGACCTCGATCGGGGCGCCGCGGCGCTCCCGCGTGGCTCACGTGCGCATGGCGGAGCGGGACCGGGCCGAGGCGGTGAACGGTGCCTTTCCGCCGGACCCCGTCGGGCAGGTGCGCGTGCGGCTGCTCACCGATACCGTGTGCGCCGACCTGCGCGGGCCGACGGCCTGCGAGGTGCTCACCCCGGCCGAGGTCGACGCGGTGATCCAGAAGCTGGGGCCGGACCCCGCGAACGCGAACACCCCCGCGGAGCGCGAGCGCTTCGTGACGCGCGCCCGTAAGAAGAAGACCCCGATCGGGCTGGTGCTGATGGATCAGTCCATCGTCGCCGGCATCGGCAACGTGTACCGCGCCGAGATGCTCTTCCGTGCGCGGCTGAACCCGCACACGCCCGCGAACACCCTCGATCCCGTGGTGCTCGAGGAGCTGTGGGATGACTGGGCGCACCTGCTCGAGATCGGCATCACGGTCGGCCAGATGATCACGATCGACGGTCTCGATGGTGAGGACTATCAGCGGGCGCTCGCCGAGCGCGACGAGCGTCACTGGGTCTACAAGCTGGAGGGCACCCCCTGCAAGCGCTGCGGCGCGAACATCGTGCTCGAGGAGTTCGGCGCCCGCAAACTCTACTGGTGTCCCGGCTGCCAGGTCTGACTCGAGGCGCCGGCCGTGGCGGTGGCACCCTCGACCGGTGTGGCGGACCGGGGGTTTCGCTCTCGGCCGGCGACCCCTGGGCCGCGGGCCAGCACTGCTGCGGACCGTCTCGACTGCGGACCGTCTCGCCTGCGGGCCGCCATCTCGCCTGCGAGCTAGCCGACGCTGGCGAGGGCGAAGGGGAGCACCGCCGACGCACCCGCGTCGCGCAGCGCCCGTGCGGCGACGGTGAGGGTCCAGCGGCTGTCGACCAGGTCGTCGACGAGCAGGATCGGGCCGGACGCCTGCGCCACCGCGGCGGCGAGCTCGGCGCCCACGCTGAAGCGGTTCCACACCGATGCCAGCCTGAACGCGCTGTTGCCACCGGAGCCGAGCACGGGGATCGATGCGTCGACGTCGAGGCTGCCGAGCAGCGGCAAGCGGCCGCGTTCGGCGATCGCGGCCGCCGTGCTGGCGACCAGCTGCGGCCGGGTGAGTGACGGCATCGCGACGACGCCGACAGGCCGCGCCTCCCACGGCCAGTCGCGCAGGGTGGCGATCACGCCGTCCATCAGGCGCTCGTCGATGGGGCGGTCTCCGGCTCCGGCGGCGAAGAGCTCGCGTAGTGGCCCGCCCCACCCGAGATCGGTCAGACGGGCGACGGCCCGCCCCGCGGCGGGGCGCTGCGTCTCAGGAATGCGCCCCTTTACCGGGAGGCCGCGGCGATCCGCGCCGGTCGGCCAGGTGCTGCGCGGGTCGATCGGCACGCCCACGCGCTGCAGCTGGCCCGAGGCCTGCTCCGCCACTCGCGCCGGAACCTCGGTGGGGTACCACGCCCCCGCGCAGACGTCGCACCGGCCGCAGGGCGCCGCGCTCGGGTCGTCGAGGTCGTGCTGCAGCAGCTCCATGCGGCAGCGGTCGCCTCGTTCGTAGTCGAGCATCGACCGCTGCTCGGCGTCGCGGGCGGTCGCGATGCGCGCGTAGCGCTCCGCGTCGTAGTGCCAGGGCGCGCCGGTGGAGACCCATCCTCCCGAGACCCGCCGCACGGCGCCGTCCACGTCGAGCACCTTGAGCAGCAGCTCCAGCGGACTGCGCCGGATATCGACCCGCGCCTCCAGTGCCGGGGTCGAGAGCGGCGGGGAGCCGGGCTCGCCGAGGGCGGCGAGCACGGCGGTCGCGCGTTCGGGGTCGGGCATCGACGCGGTGGCGAAGTACCGCCAGATCGCGGCGTCCTCTGAGCCCGGCAGCAGCAGCACATCGGCATTCGCCGCGCCGCGGCCCGCGCGGCCGACCTGCTGGTAGTAGGCGACGGGGGAGGAGGGTGCGCCGAGGTGCACGACGAAGCCCAGGTCGGGCTTGTCGAACCCCATGCCCAGAGCGCTCGTGGCGATGAGCGCCTTCACCTCGTTCGCCTTGAGGGCGGTTTCGAGGCGCTCGCGCTCCTCTGGGTCGGTGCGGCCCGTGTAGGCGGCCACCCGGTACCCCGCGTCGTGCAGCAGCCGGGCGGTGTCCTCGGCGGCCGAGACCGTGAGGGCGTAGACGATGCCGCTGCCCGGCAGATCGCCCAGGTGCGCGACGAGCCAGGCGAGCCGTTCGCGGGGCGTGGGCAGAGACAGGCAGCCCAGTCGCAGCGAGTCGCGGGCCAGCGAGCCCCGCAGCGTCAGCACGTCGTGCCCCAGCTGATCCACCACGTCGTCGACCACGCGGGCGTTCGCCGTCGCCGTCGTGGCGAGCACCGGCACGTCGCGGTCGAGACCGGCCAGGAGCCCCGCGATGCGACGGTAGTCGGGGCGGAAGTCGTGCCCCCAGTCGGAGATGCAGTGCGCCTCGTCGATCACGAGCAGGCCCATGCGTGCGAGCAGCCCCGGCAGATGCTGCGCCCGGAAGCTCGGATTGTTCAGGCGCTCGGGGGAGACGAGCAGCACGTCGATCTCGTCGTCGGCGAGCCCGCGCTCGATGCGGTCCCACTCGTCGATCGTCGCCGAGTTGATCGCGGCCGCCCGCACACCCGCGCGCTCGGCCGCCGCGACCTGGTCGCGCATCAGGGCGAGCAGCGGGGAGACGAGCAGCGTGGGCCCGGCGCCCCGCGCGCGCAGCAGCGCCGTCGCGACGAAGTAGACTGCGGACTTGCCCCAGCCGGTGCGCTGCACCACGAGCGCCCGGCGGCGTTCGGCGACGAGCGCGTGGATCGCCTCGAACTGGCCGTCGTGGAACTCTGCGTCGTGCCGGCCGGTGAGCCGGTGCAGCAGTTCGACGGCCTCGTCGCGGATGATCAGCTCCTGGGTTTCCATGCCCCGATGATGGCAGAGACCACTGACATTCCTGCCGCCCCGGCGGGTCGGCGCCCGGAATGCGCGCCGGGATCCGTGATCCGCGATCCGTGTGGCATAATAGTTCCTTGTGCCACGGTGCGGCACTGCCGCGAGGGTCCGCACACGCCGTGAGCCCAACACCTCAATACTTTCACCATTCATTCCGCGTTCCGACTTGCGGCGGGCGCAGAGAGAGATCATCATGCAGAAGCTCGACCACGTCGATGCCGCGTCGCTGAAGAGCGACATCCCCGATTTCCGCGCCGGCGACACCGTCAAGGTGCACGTCAACATCGTCGAGGGCAACCGCTCGCGTGTCCAGGTGTTCCAGGGTGTTGTGATCGCTCGCCACGGCGAGGGTGTGCGTGAGACCTTCACGGTGCGCAAGATCAGCTTCCAGGTGGGCGTGGAGCGCAAGTTCCCCGTGCACTCGCCGGCGATCGACAAGATCGAGGTCGTGACGCACGGCGACGTGCGCCGCGCCAAGCTCTACTACCTGCGCGGCCTCACCGGCAAGAAGGCCAAGATCAAGGAGAAGCGCGACCGCTGAGTCCGCTCCTTCCTGAACAGCGACCCCCGCTTCGGCGGGGGTTTCTGTGTTCTCAGGGCGTGAGTGGCAGGATGGACGAGTGCGGCCGATCGGCGGTACCGGAGAGGGAATACGAGATGAACGAAGCGGCTGGGAGGCCCCGGCGCCGCGGAAGCGGGCTGCTCGGGTTCCTCCGCGATCTCATCGTGATCCTGGTGGTCGCGTTCCTCGTCTCATTCCTGCTGAAGACCTTCCTGGTGCGCAGCTTCTACATCCCGTCGGAGTCGATGGAGCAGACGCTGCAGGTCGACGACCGCATCCTGGTGAACCAGCTGGTGCCCGATGTGGTGGGAGTGAACCGCGGCGACATCGTGGTCTTCAAGGATCCGGGGGGCTGGCTGCTGCCGCGCGGCACCGAACCGCCCCAGGGCTTCGAGAAGGTGCTGCAGGCCATCGGCCTCGCCGCCGACACGAGCAACGAGTACGTGGTGAAGCGCGTGATCGGCATCGGCGGCGATCGGGTGCAGTGCTGCGACGCCGACGGCCGGGTGATGGTGAACGGCGTTCCCATCGACGAGCCCTACATCGTGATCCCGCCCGGCGAGGGCGGGCGCGCATCGAAGATCGACTTCGACGTCACCGTGCCCGAGGGTTCGGTGTGGGTCATGGGCGACAACCGCTACCAGAGCAAGGACTCCCGCTACAACCAGGATCAGCCGGGGCGCGGCTTCGTGCCCGAGAGCGAGATCGTGGGCCGGGCGTTCGTGCTCAACTGGCCGCTCAACCGGTTCACCTGGCTGGGCACGCCCGAGGGCACGTTCACCGGCGTCGAGCAGGCTCGCGAGCAGTGACCGCGGAACCCGCCGAGGCGGTGTCGCCGGATCCGCCGCTCGATGCGACGGCCGTTGCGGAGACTGTCAAGGTCGCGCCGCCGAAGGATCCCACGCTCGACGTCGAGTCGGCCTGCTTCGACGAGGGCTTCGATCTCGTGATCGGGGTCGACGAGGTGGGCCGCGGCGCCGTGGCTGGACCGGTCGCGGTGGGCGTGCACGCGGTGCTGCGGGGCACGCGCGAGTTCCCGGAGGGGCTGCGCGATTCCAAGCTGTTGAGCGAGAAGCGACGCGAGGCGATCGCCCCGGCGGTGCGTCTTTGGGGCGCGGGCGCGGTCGGGTTCGCGAGCGCCGAGGAGATCGACGCGCACGGGATCGGTGCGATGCTCGGCGAGGCCGCGCGGCGGGCGCTGCTCGAGCTGCACGCGGCGGGTGTCGCGGTCGAACGCGCGCTGATCCTGCTCGACGGCTCCCACGACTGGCTCACCCCGGCGCTGCGCAATCCGCTGCGGGTGCGCACCCGGGTGGGGGCGGATCGCAGCTGCGCGTCCGTGGCGGCGGCGTCGGTGCGTGCGAAGGTCGAGCGCGACGCGCTGATGCGCGAGGCGCACGAGGCGCACCCCGAGTACGGCTGGTCGTCGAACAAGGGGTACGGTTCCCGGGCGCACTACGAGGGGATCGCAGCCCGCGGCCTCACCGGGCTGCACCGGCACACTTGGATCCGGCCGGCGTCATAGCCCGGACGCGGCGGTGCTGCGACGCTCAGGGCGTGGATCGCAGCTCATTCTGAGGAAATCGGCGAGAACCTCCGCCTGAGCTGCGATCTCCTGTCTGAGCTGCGGCGCGATAAGCTGGTGGGGTGAGTGACCGCGACATTTCGCCCGATGCGCCGATCGGCGTGTTCGACTCGGGCGTCGGCGGTCTGACAGTGGCCCGGGCGATCCGGGATCAGCTGCCGCACGAGTCCATGATCTACGTCGGCGACACGCTGCGCACGCCGTACGGCCCGCGCCCCATCGCCGAGGTGCGCCGCTTCGCGCTCGAGATCCTCGACGACCTGGTGGCCCAGGGCGTGAAGATGCTGGTGATCGCCTGCAACACGGCTTCGGCTGCGGTGCTGCGCGATGCGCGCGAACGCTACGACGTGCCGGTGGTCGAGGTCATCGGCCCCACCGTGCGCAGTGCGGCGGCGATCACCCGCAACGGCCGTGTGGGTCTGATCGGCACGCAGGGCACGATCCAGTCGCGCGTCTACGACGACCTGTTCGCCATGCGGCCCGAGATCGAACTCACCGCCGCGGCCTGCCCGCGCTTCGTGGAACTGGTCGAGGCGGGGCTGACGAGCGGACCCGAAGTGCACGCCGTCGCCGAGGAGTATCTCGCACCGCTGATCGCCGAGCGGATCGACACCCTCGTGCTCGGCTGCACCCACTACCCCTTCCTGCGGGGCGCGCTCACCCGCGTCATGGGCCCCGATGTTGCGCTCGTCTCGAGCGACATCGAGACCGCGAACGAGGTGTTCCGCGTGTTGACGGAACAGGGGCTGCTGCGGCCGCCTGCCGCGGGCGATCCGGTGGTCCGCTACGAGGCGACGGGCGACGACGCCCGAGGCTTCGTGGATCTCGCGCGCCGCATGCTCGGGATCGGGATCGACACCGTCGACCGCCTCGAAACCGGCGCCATTACGCTGCCCGGCTGACCGGGGCCGATCCGCAGGAATGTCGGTGGCTGCCGGTAGCGTACCGGCAGAGCCCACCCGCAGCGATCCTCTCGACTTGACCACCTGACCGAAGGAGACCACATGAGTGACCAGACCCGCGCCGATGGGCGCACGCCGCAGCAGCTGCGCCCGGTGACGATCGAGCGGGGCTGGAGCGCCCAGGCCGAGGGCAGCGCGCTGATCTCCTTCGGGAGCACGCGCGTGCTCTGCACCGCCTCCTTCACCCCCGGGGTGCCCCGCTGGCTCGCAGGCAAGGGCACCGGCTGGGTCACGGCCGAGTACTCGATGCTGCCGCGCTCGACGAACGAGCGCATGCAGCGCGAGTCGGTGAAGGGCAGGATCGGCGGCCGCACCCATGAGATCTCGCGGCTGATCGGCCGCAGCCTGCGCGCCGTCATCGACACTAAGGCCCTGGGCGAGAACACGATCGTGATCGACTGCGACGTGCTGCAGGCCGACGGGGGCACGCGCACGGCCTCCATCACGGGCGCCTATGTCGCGCTGGCCGATGCCATCGAGTGGGCGCGCGAGCAGGGGCACATCGCCCGGAAGGCGCAGCCGCTGCGCGACAGCGTCGCCGCAGTGTCGGTCGGCATCGTCGGCACCACTCCGATGACCGATCTCGCCTACGTCGAGGATTCGCGGGCCGAGACCGACATGAACGTGGTGGTGACCGGCTCGGGCGACTTCGTCGAGGTGCAGGGCACCGCCGAGGGCGCGCCGTTCAAGCGCGCCGAGCTCGACGCGCTGCTCGATCTGGCGCTCGCCAGCACCAGCGAGCTCGGGCAGCTGCAGCGCGCCGCGCTGGCCGGCACCGCGACGGCCGAGGGGCGATGACCATGACGCAGCAGCTGGTGCTCGCCTCCCACAACGCTCACAAGCTCGAAGAGCTGCGCCGCATCCTCGGGCCCCTGATCCCAGGCATCGAGCTCATCGGCTACGACGGCCCCGAGCCCGTCGAGAACGGCCTGAGCTTCGAGGAGAACGCGCTCATCAAGGCGCGCGCCGCAGCTGCTCACACCGGGCTGCCGGCCATCGCCGACGACTCGGGCATCGCCGTCGACGTGCTCGGCGGGTGCCCCGGCATCTTCTCGGCGCGCTGGGGCGGCCCCGCCCGCAGCGACACCGCCAATGTCGAGCTGCTGCTGTGGCAGCTCACCGACGTCGCCGACGAGCACCGCGCCGCGAGCTTCGTGTGCGCGGCCGCGCTCGTGGTGCCTCCCGGAGAGGGCGCGCACCTCACCGGCGGCCCGGGCGCCGGTGAGGTCTGCGAGCTCGGAGTCTGGCCGGGTCGCGTGCTGCGGCAGGCCGCCGGCGAGCACGGCTTCGGCTACGACCCGATCTTCCAGCCCGAGGGCGAGCAGCGCTCCGCCGCGGAGCTGACCGGAGCCGAGAAGGATCTGCTCTCGCATCGCACCCGCGCCTTCTCGGCGCTCGCGCCGGCGATCCGTTCGCAGCTGGGCTGAGCGGTCGCGGCCCGCCGAGCAGGCGGCGGTCAGTCGCCGATAGTCCCGCGCCGAGCGGCCCGCGCCGAGCGGCCCGCGCCGAGCGGCCCGCGCCGCGCGGCCCGCGCCGCGCCCGAAGCGACCGCGACGACAGTATCGGTCGCCGGATCGGCAGCATTCACCGATGGAATCCAATGAGGGAGGACACAACATGACCGAATCGCAGGGAGGCCTGGTTCGGCCTGAGGTGTCGGTGGCCGACGCCGCGACGATCGCGCGCGAGTGCTTCGGCATCGAAGCCGAAGCACAGGAGCTGGGCAGCAACCAGGACCGCAACTTCGTGCTCATCGCGGCCGACGGCAGCCGCAGCGTGCTGCGCGTCGACAATCCGGTGTTCAGCGACGCCGAGCGCGATGCCCAGCACGCGGCGCTCGACGCCTACCGCGCCGCCGGGGTGCCGGTCGCCTCGGTGCTGCCGGGCCTCGACGGCTCCCTCACCCAGCGCTGGCGCGGCTTCGCCGTGCGTCGCAGCGAGTTCGCGGAGGGCGAGCCGATCGTCGACGCAGGCTACCTCGCGCCCGTCGTGCTTGAGCAGTTCGGCGCCCTCGCCGCGGCCTCAGCGAACGCGCTCGCCGGCCTCTCCCATCCCGGTCTCGACCGCGATCACATGTGGGTCATGGCCGCCGCCCACACGCAGACGGTGGCGCTGGCCCCCGCCATCGCTGACGAGGAGCTGCGGGAGCGGGTGCTCGCGGCGGCCGAATCGGCCCGGCGCGCCCTCGACCTCGTCGCCGGGGCGCTGCCGGTCCAGGCGATCCACGGCGACCTCACCGATGACAACGTGACGGGCCTGCGCGGCGCCGACGGCCGACTGCGCCCGCACGTCGTGCTCGACCTCGGCGACCTCGCCTACGGCTGGCGCGTCTCCGAGCTCGCCGTCACCGCGAGTTCGATGCTGCACCACGAACCGGAGCGACCGCTGCGCGTGCTCGACACGATCGCGGCGTTCCACCGGTCAGCCCCGCTCTCGGCCGCCGAGGCGCGCGCGGTGTGGCCGCTGCTCGTACTGCGCGCGGCCGTGCTCGTGGCGAGCGGATGGCGTCAGCTCGAGATCGACGGCGGCAACGACTACGCCCGTGAGCGCATCGCGGGGGAGCAGGCGATCTTCGACGCCGCGACCGCGGTGCCGCTCGCGGAGGCGACCGAGCAGGTGCTCGCCCGCCTCGGATTCCAGGGCGTCGCGCACGGCGAGGGGCTGCAACTGCTCGCGACGCCGCGCGGGGCAGCAGCGCCTCGCGGGGCAGGGGCGGCGGATCCGCAGGCCGATCCTCACCCCGTCTCCTCGCTGCTGGCGGGATTCGCCGGCGAGGTCGAGGTGCTCGATCCGGGCGTCGAGAGCGAGGCGCTCGACGCCGGCAAGTGGTTGGCGTCCGATGCCGAGCGGAGGCTGATCGAGACCGCGCTGAGCGGCGGGGCCGACGCCGCCGTGCTGCCCTACGGGGTCTACCGGCTCACCCGCACCGTCATCGACGCCGTCGACGCGGCCGAGACCTGGCCGATCGGCACCGAGGTGTGGGTGGCCGGCGGCGACGCGCACGAGGTAACCGCACCGCTCGGGGGCACCGTGGCGGCGGCCACCGAGCGCGGGCTGCTGCTCGAACTGCCGCACGGCTGGTATCTGTCGATCGACGGCGCCCCCGCCGCGGTCCAGGTCGGGGCCGAGGTGGCCGCGGGCGACCGAGTAGCCGCCCTCGCCGCGTCGACGGCGCCCCGACCGCTCACCGTGACGATCTGCCGCGGCGACGCACTCGACGGTGTCGAACCGCCGATCCTCTCGGTCGAGGTGCCCGAGGCTGGGCGCGCCCAGCTCATCGCCCCCGATCGGGTGCCGGCCTGGTCACGGTTCACGCACGACCCGGCGGTGCTGCTCGGACTCGAATCGCGGGTGCAGCGAGACGAGGCGGGCGACGAGCAGGCCCGACGCGAGCAGATCTTCGCGAGCGCGCAGGAACGCTACTACCAGCGCCCCATGCAGATCGAGCGCGGCTGGCGCCACCACCTCGTCGACACCACCGGTCGCAGCTACATCGACATGGTCAACAACGTGACCGGGCTCGGGCACGGGCACCCCGGCGTCGCCGACGCGGTGAACCGGCAGATCCGCATCCTCAACACGAACTCCCGCTTCCTCTACCGCGAGCTGGCCGAGTACAGCGAGCGGCTGCTCGCGCTGCTGCCCGAAGGCTCGGGGCTCGACACCGTGCTGCTCGTGAACTCGGGATCAGAAGCCGTCGACCTGGCGCTGCGGCTCGCGCAGGCCGCCACCGGCCGCAAGACCGTGGTCGCGCTGCGCGAGGCGTACCACGGCTGGACCATGGCCTCCGACGCGGTCACCACGAGCGCCTACGACAACCCCTACGCGCTCGAGAACCGGCCCGACTGGATCCACGTCGCCGATGTGCCCAACCGCTTCCGGGGCACGCACCGCGGCGAGGCGGGCGACGCGAGCGTCGGCGCGCGCTACGCCGCCGATCTCGGCGCCGATCTCGACGCCCTCGCGTCGTCCGGCCGCGGCGTCGCCGCCTTCATCTGCGAGTCGGTGCTCGGCAACGCCGGAGGTGTGCTGCTGCCCGACGGCTACCTGGCCGATGCGTATGCGCGGGTGCGGGCCGCGGGCGGCCTCTGCATCGCCGACGAGGTGCAGGTCGGGTTCGGCCGCATGGGTTCCAGCTTCTGGGGCTTCGAGCAGTCGGGCACCGTGCCCGACCTCATCACCATCGCGAAGCCGATGGGCAACGGCTTCCCGATCGGCGGCGTCATCACCTCGAAGCGCATCGCCGACGCGCTCGCCACGCAGGGCCAGTTCTTCTCGTCGGCGGGCGGCAACCCGCTTAGCTGCCGTGTCGGGCTCGCGGTGCTCGACGCGATGCAGCACGAGGGGTTGCAGCAGAATGCCCATGAGATCGGCCGCCGCCTCGCCGACGGCTTCCGCGCGCTCGCCGAGCGCCACGGGATCATCGGCCCGGTGCACGGCGAGGGGCTGTACCTCGGCGTCGAGCTGGTGCGGAATCGCGCCACGATGGAGCCCGCCACAGAGGAGGCCGCCGCGATCTGCGAGCGGCTGCGCGAGCTCGGGGTGATCGTGCTCACCACCTCGGAGCGCTCGAACGTGCTCAAGGTGAAGCCGCCGCTCTGCCTCACCGCCGAGAGCGCCGACTTCGTGGTGGCGCAGCTCGACCGCGTGCTCGGCACGGGCTGGTGAGCCCGGCCGGCCGGAGGCTCCGCCGTTGCGGATGCCTCCGGCCGCGCATCACCGGCCGCGCATCACAGGTGCAGAATCGCCTTCGCGATCATGAAGTAGACGATCAGCCCGGTCGCGTCGACGAAGGTCGAGATGAACGGGTTGGAGAAGACCGCGGGGTCGACGCGCACGGCTCGTGCGAGCAGCGGCATGCAGCCGCCGACGGCGGCGGCCACCGTGCACACGCTGAGCAGGGTGAGCCCGATCACCGCGCCGATCTGCGGCGAGTAGACGAGGCTCGCGATCGCGAATCCGAGGCCGCCGAGCAGCAGCCCGAGCATCGCACCGGTGCGCAGCTCGCGGGAGAGCACCCGCACGAGATCCTTCGGGCGCACGTCTCCGAGCGCCAGGGCGCGGGTCAACGTGGTGGCGGCCTGGTTGCCGGTGTTGCCGCCGGTGCCGATGAGCAGCGGCACGAACAGCGCGAGCACGGTCACCTGTTCGAGGGTCGACTCGAACACCGAGAGCACCTGCACGGTGAGGGTCGCCCCGACCGCGAGCACCAGCAGCCACACCACACGGGATCGCACGATCGAGCGCACCGGCGTCGAGAGGTAGGGGCGCCGCAGCGGCTCGGTGCCGCCCTGCCTGGCGGTGTCCTCGCTCTCCTCCCGCTCGAGCACGCGCACGGCGTCGTCGATCGTGAGCATGCCGACGAGCCGCTGCTCGCTGTCGACGATCGGCAGTGCGAGCAGGGCGAGGTCGGCGCAGCGCCGTGCCGCGCCCTCCGCCGGCTCGACGGCGCCGGCGGTGTGCGCCGGCTGCATGAGCTGCTCGACGGGAGCGGCCGGTGCGGCGCCGAGCAGGTCCCGAAGGCTGACGACTCCGACCACGCGGCGACCGTCGTCGAGCACGGGAATCGTGTACACGGTTTCGGCGGTGCCGAGGCCGGCGCGCACGCGCGCGATCGACTGCTCGACGGTGAGGCCGGCGCGGGTCGACACGCACTCGGTGGTCATCCGGCGGCCCGCACTGCCCTGCGGATAACCGAGGATCGTGGCGGTGACGAGACGCTCCTGCTCGGGCAGGCCTCGCAGCAGCCGTGTCGCGAGCGACGCGGGCAGCTCTTCGAGCAGCCAGGCCCGGTCGTCGGGGTCGAGTTCGGCGAACAGGTGCGCGACCTCCGCGTCGTGCAGGCCCGCGAACAGGTCGCTCTGCAGTTCCGGGTCGAGCGTTTCGAAGACCTGCAGCGCCCGCTCCTTGCCGAGGAGCCGGAACACGACGGCTCGTCGGCGCAGGCTGAGTCGGTCGAAGAGGGGGACGAGGTCCGCGGGCGCGAGCGGCGCCAGGGTCTCGGTCAGCGCGTGCAGATCGCGGGCGGCGAGCTGCTGCTCGATGGTGTCCATGAGTGCGTCGAAGACGGGAACGCTCTGGGCGGCCATACTGGCTCCTTCGAGGAGGCGCGCGCCGGGGGCGTGCGCGGTGCGGCGCACCGCGGGCCCTCGGGTCGCGCGGCGCAGGGAGAAGTGCGCCGGACCGCGGGCCGCCGTCGACTAGTCGAGGCGAGCAGCAGGGGCGAGCACGGAGCCCGGCTGGTGACTGCAACTGTCACTGGACATCGGGGCTCACCTCGCTTGGGTCGTGATTGCGGATCGACGGCTTCGCCGTTCGGCGGCTCGGAGGATCCGCAGCGACCCTAACAGGATCGCGCGGCGGCGACAAGTCGGGCCGAGCCGCACCGGTGGGGATCCCGGGGCTCGAACTCGCGGCCCGTCAGGGGAGGAGGGCGAGCACCGCCTCGGTGAGGATCGCGAGGGCGATCACCACGAAGAGCGCGCCCGCGACGACGTCGAACCACGGCGCTGCGCGACCGAACCAGCGGCGGAACGCGGCCGCCGACGATGCGAGCGCGATCCCGACGAACCAGATCACCCCGCTGCCGACCATGGCGCCGATGATTGCGAGTCGCGTGCCCCAGTCCGCCTCGCCGGGCAGAAACTGGGCGAGCAGCGCCGTGAAGAAGACGAGCGCCTTCGGGTTGGCGAGGTTGGTGGTGAACCCCAGCAGCCAAGGCCGCGCCACCGCTCCGGCGCCGCGATCCGCCGACCCGTCGCGCAGTTGCGCGATCCCTCCTCGCACGCTCTGCGCGCCGAGGAGGCCGAGCACCAGCGCCCCCGCGATCTGCATGACCGGCAGCACGCCCGGCAGCGCTTGGAAGAGCGCGGCGAGGCCCAGCACCGACACCACGATCCACAGCAGATTGCCGCTCATGATGCCGAGCGCAGCGAGCACAGAGGCGCGCCGCTGCCGCACACCGAGGCGCAGCAGCAGGAAGACATCGGGTCCGGGAAGCGCGAGCGCGGCGAACCAGGCCAGGAGCAGCCCGCCCCAGCCCGCCGCGGTCATCGGCGGGCCTCGATGAGATGCCGGGTCGAATGCGCGACGAACGGCGTCCCCGCGCGCATCTGGGCGTCGAGCTCGACGAGCACGGGCCGGTACCGTTCGACCGAGAAGTCGGGCACCCACCAGACGCACTTCCGCAGCACCCAGATCACCGCCCCGATGTCGAAGAACTCCATGCGGCACCTCGCGGTGCGCAGCTCGACGACCTCGAGTCCTGCCGCGCGCGCCGCGCGGGTCTCCTGCTGCGGATCGCGCCGCCGCCGCTGCACGGGCAGCGGACCGAGGAAGCGTTCGATGAGTTCGAATGCCGAGGCGGGGCCGACGTGCTGCGCGAAGTAGCTGCCGCCCGGGCGCAGCACGCGGCGGATCTCGTGCCAGTCGGGCTCGACCGGGTGGCGCGCGGTGACGAGTTCGAAGGTCTCGTCGGCGAAGGGGAGCGGGTCGCCCGCTGCGACGCCGACCACCTCGACGCCGCGGGGCTGCAGTCGCTGCGCGGCGCGTTCGAGGTTGGGTGGCCACGACTCGGTGACCGCCATTCGGGCGGGCAGTGCGGGGGCCTCGGCCACGACTTCGCCGCCGCCGGTGTCGAGGTCGAGCGCCGAGGAGACGCGGCCCAGCCGCTCCGCGAGCCGTGCGGCGTACCCCCAGGGCGGTCGCTCCTCGGTGGCCCTGCCGTCGAGAAACCCGAACCCCCAGCCCGCGACGTCGGCCTGGATAGCCTCGGCCGTGAGCTCCTCGAATCCGCGCATCGAACCATGCTAGCGGGGGCCCGGTGCGCGGTGCCGTGCGCGGCGCCCGCCGGTGACGCTCAGTCGGTGTCGCCGAGGGACTCGCCGCGGGTTTCGGCGAGGGAGCGCTTGAGTAGTTCGCGCAGCACACCGCGGTCGACCTTCGACAGGCGGGTCAGGTAGAGGCAGGCTTTACTCGCGCGGTGCGGGCCGAGCCGTTCCAGAAGCTCGGGCCAGCGCTCGGTGAAGTCGTCGACGAGGTAGAGCGTGTGTTTCGTCGAGCCGGTCGCGAAGGCGAGTTCGGGGGCGCGCCCGCCGTGCCCGCTCTCGTAGCGGTACTCGTACTCGCCGAAGCCGATGATGCGGCCCGCCCAGACGATGGGCTCGGCGCCGCTGAGCTCTCCGTGGAGGGCCAGCAGCTCGTCAGCCTCGGCGCGGCGCGGGCCGATGACGCGGTCGAGCACGTCGGTCACGGGCGTGTCGGAGGGCGACATCGCCGGCTCTTTCGCTGCCATGAGGCTCCTCGGGATCGACGCGGCCACGCCGCGCGGCTGTGATCGCATTGTACAACTGGAGGGAGCGCCCGGGACTGCCCGCCGGGGGCCGAGAACGGAGGCCCGGATGTCGATGACCGATGAGCTGCTCGGCGGCGAGAGTGTCGGATCGCTGCTCGGCGCGCTGCAGGACGCCGCGCCCGGCCGTCGCTTCGAGGCCACGCGCGAGGCGGCCGCCGGGCTGAGCGCGCTGACGCTGAGCGCACGGGCGAGGAGCCTCGCCGATGCGATCCTGCGCGACGTGCCGGGGGATCACGCCGAACTCGCCCGGGTGGTGCGGGCGGCGACCCGGGGGAGCGGCTTCGAGGGCTGGGCGCTCTGGCCGGTGGGCCTCGCCTCCGCTCGGCGCGCGGTCGCCGAGGGCACCGTGTCGGCGCTCGACGACTCGCTCGAGGTGCTGCGGGAGCTGACGAAGCGCTTCACCTCTGAGTTCGCGATCCGGCCGCTGCTGCTGCACGATCTCGATCGCGGGCTCGACCGCATGGCGTCGTGGACGGCGGATCCCGACTGGCGGGTGCGCCGCCTCGCGACTGAGGGCAGCCGCCCGCTGCTGCCGTGGGCTGAGCGCCTACCCGCCCTCGTCGCCGATCCGTCGCCGACGAGGGCGAGCCTCGACGCCCTCCACGACGATGCCGAGGAGAGCGTGCGCCGCTCCGTCTCGAACCACGTCAATGATCACAGTCGCGGACACGCCGGGTTCGCGGTCGAGGTCGTGCGGGGGTGGCAGGTCAGGGGCGGTGCGCACCTCGGCCAGGTGTCGCGCCATGCGCTGCGCACGCTCGTGAAGCGCGGGGATCCCGCCGCTCTCGAACTGCTGGGGTTTCCGCCGGCGCTCGTGTCGGTGTCGCCCCTCGTAGTGTCGCCGGGACGCGTCGAGGTCGGCGGGGCGGTGGAGTTCGGTGCGGTGGTCGAGAACCTCGGCGCCGAGTCGGCGCCTCTCGTGATCGACTACGTGCTCCTCTTCCCGGGGGCTCGCGGCGAGGAGCGCTCGAAGGTCTTCAAGATCGCGCAGCGCACGCTCGCGCCGGGAGAGCGCACGCAGGTGCGTGCATCGCACTCGTTCAGGCCCATCACGACGCGCCGCTACTATTCGGGGCGCTACGGCGTGGCGCTGCAGGTCAACGGAGTGCCGCACCCGCGCACCGACTTCGAACTGGGAGAGGCCGATCGGGGCCTGTGAGCAACCTTGGTTGACGAGGCGGGTTTGGCAATGTAGGTTGACAGCATGGAATCGCTGCACGTCGCCGAAGCCGCCGCCGATACTCGCGACCCTCGCACGGGCCTGCGCGCGATCGCCTCGCTGCGCATCCTGACCGAGCGACTCGAGCTCGCGCAGGTCGAAGCCGGCCTCCGCGCCGGCATGAGCTGGCAGGATATCGCCGCCGCGCTCGGAGTATCCCGCCAGGCGGTGCACAAGAAGTACGCCAAGCGGATCGACCCGTCGATCCCCGTCCCGAGGAGGACCCGGTGAGCAGACTCACGACCGCCGCCGCCACGAGCCACACGCTCTCGCTCGCCGCGATGGAGGAGGCGTCCCGCACAGGGGAGCGCACCGCCGGCGTCGACCACCTGTTCCTCGCACTCGTCGTGAGCGAGCAGCCCGCAGGCCAAGTGCTGCGGAGCCTCGGGATCACGCTCGACGCCGCGCGCGAGGCCGTCGCCGCGCAGCACACCGCCCAACTCGCCTCGCTCGGCGTCACCGCCTCGGTGCCGGTGCCCGGTCGCATCACTTTCCATGAGACCGGCGACTACCGCTGGGGAGAACGGGCGCTCGAGATCATCACACGCGCATCGGAGGGGTCGCGCCTCGGCGACGCCGCGGCCGTGCTGCGCGAGCTGCTCGCCGAGCCGAGCGGCTTCGTCGGGGCGGTGCTGCACCGTCTCGGAACCGACCCCGACGAGGTGCGCGCACGGCTCGACGAGGCCGAGCGCCTGCCCGCGCAATTCCTGCCCGGGTTCGCCGCTGCCGCACTCGCCGGCTCGGCCGAGAGCTTCGTGCCCGCCCTGCCCGAGCGGGTCTGGGAAATGCTCGACGACCCCGCCCGCTTCCCGGAGTGGGAGCCCAGCACGGGGAGCGTCGACGATTTCCCGTCGCAGGCGCGCGTCGGCTCGACCTGGCGGGGGCGCGCCCGCACGGAGCGCCCCGACGGGAAACCGCTGCGCGTGAAGCCCGAGTACCGCGCCTCGCTGGTGGAGATCACCGCCCGTGAGCCGCAGCACCTCATCGAGTGGCGCTTCGCCTGGCCAGATGCGCCGGGAAGCAACACGAAGCGGATCCGCATCGAGCTCGAACCGGCCGCCGGAGGCACGCAGCTGCGCACCTCCCTCGTGTGGGAGCGGGATCCGGATCGCGGCCTGCGGCTCCGCCGGGTGTTGCGGCCGCTGCTGCGACCCGTGCACCGCTTCGCGATCTGGATGCAGCTGACGCAGCTCGGCGGCGGGATCAGCCGCGCGTTCCGCTGAGCGGCCATCGGACAGGCGGCGGGGCGGCGCCGCTCCTGCTCAGGGCGCCAGCAGAGCCGGCTCCCGGCGGCCGGAGCCCTTCGTGGTGCGCGAGGGGGGACTTGAACCCCCACGTCCGAAGACACTGGAACCTAAATCCAGCGCGTCTGCCAATTCCGCCACTCGCGCTCGGCCCGCTCCGGGGCCGCTGACAGCCTACCGGCTTCCGTACGCGGCGCAGTGCACGCTCCCGGCCGTGACGCCGTGACGCGGAGGGAGGCGTCGATCCGGCCCCGGTCGCGCTCCGATTTTCCGTAGAGCAGAAATTCTGCAAATCTTCACCCACTGATTCGTGAGTAGCGAGGGTCTGGCGTCCCCCAGAGTAGAAGTAGTTCACATCGGAGCTAGCCGCCATCACACAAAGGAGTCAGCATGACTGCGTTCCAGAACGACATCGAGGCCGTCGAGGCACTCAAAGAGCAGAACGGCTCGAGCTGGGATGCGATCAACCCCGAGCACGTCGCTCGCATGCGTGCGCAGAACCGTTTCCGGACGGGCCTCGAGATCGCCCAGTACACCGCCGACATCATGCGCCGCGATATGACCGAGTACGACGCCGACTCGTCGGTGTACACCCAGTCCCTCGGCGTCTGGCACGGCTTCATCGGCCAGCAGAAGCTGATCTCGATCAAGAAGCACCTCGAGACCACCAACAAGCGCTACCTCTACCTCTCGGGCTGGATGGTGGCCGCGCTCCGCTCGGAGTTCGGGCCGCTGCCCGATCAGTCGATGCACGAGAAGACGGCCGTCCCGGCGCTCATCGAGGAGCTCTACACCTTCCTGCGCCAGGCCGACGCCCGCGAGCTCGACCTGCTCTTCACCCAGCTCGACGACGCCCGCCGCGCGGGCGATGAGACCGCGGTCGAGTTCATCCAGTCGCAGATCGACAACTACGAGACCCACGTCGTACCGATCATCGCCGACATCGACGCCGGCTTCGGCAACCCCGAGGCGACCTACCTGCTCGCGAAGAAGATGATCGAGGCCGGCGCCTGCGCGATCCAGATCGAGAATCAGGTCTCGGACGAGAAGCAGTGCGGTCACCAGGACGGCAAGGTCACCGTGCCGCACGAGGACTTCATCGCGAAGATCAACGCCGTGCGTTACGCGTTCCTCGAGCTCGGGATCGACAACGGCGTGATCGTCGCCCGCACCGACTCGCTCGGCGCCGGCCTCACCCAGAAGCTCGCCGTGACGAGCACGCCCGGCGACCTCGGCGACCAGTACAACTCCTTCCTCGACGTCGAGGAGATCTCCGGGGCCGATCTCGGCAACGGCGACGTGGTGATCAAGCGCGACGGCAAGCTGCTGCGCCCGAAGCGCCTCGCCAGCAACCTGTACCAGTTCCGCAAGGGCACGGGCGAGGACCGCTGCGTGCTCGACTGCATCACCTCGCTGCAGAACGGTGCCGACCTGCTGTGGATCGAGACCGAGAAGCCGCACGTCGAGCAGATCGCCGGCATGGTCGACCGCATCCGCGAGGAGATCCCGAACGCGAAGCTCGTCTACAACAACAGCCCCTCGTTCAACTGGACCCTCAACTTCCGCCAGCAGGCCTACGACACGCTCGTGGAGCAGGGAGCGGACGTCTCCGCCTACGATCGCGACAGCCTGATGAACGTCGAGTACGACGGCACCGAGCTCGCCCAGCTCGCCGACGAGAAGATCCGCACCTTCCAGCGCGACGGTTCGGCCCGCGCCGGCATCTTCCACCACCTCATCACCCTGCCGACGTACCACACTGCCGCGCTGTCGACCGACAACCTGGCCAAGGGCTACTTCGGCGACGAGGGGATGCTCACCTACGTGCGCGATGTGCAGCGCGAGGAGATCCGCCAGGGCATCGCCACGGTCAAGCACCAGAACATGGCCGGCAGCGATATCGGCGACAACCACAAGGAGTACTTCGCCGGTGACGCCGCCCTCAAGGCGGGCGGCAAGGACAACACGATGAACCAGTTCTGACACGAACGCAGGAACGGGGGTCCGGCATGAGCCGGGCCCCCGTTCCCGCGTTTTCAGCGGACCGCGTTCACTCGATGATGCGGGCGCCCTCGGGCAGCTGCGACCCGGCGGGCAGCCGGACGGTCACGTAGCCGTCGGCCTCGGGTGACGGGGCGGGATCCCGCAGCGACGCCTCCAGGCGTCCGGCCGTGAGCTGCTCGTTCTTCGGCGGGGCGGGGTGCTGGTGGCTCATCTTGTCGATCCAGGCCAGCGCGAGCGCCGAGACGATGAAGGCGAGGTGGATCATGACCTCCCAGAACACGCCGTCCCAGGAGTAGAGCACCTTGCCGTCAGAGGTGCGCACGATGCCTCCGTCCATGCGGCCGACCTCGATGAAGGTCTTGAGCAGGTGGATCGAGGAGATCGAGATGATCGAGATCGCGAGCTTGACCTTCAGCAGGTTCGCGTTGACGTGCGACAGCCAGTCTGGCTCGTCGTGGTGGCCCTCGACGCGGATCTTCGACACGAAGGTCTCGTACCCGCCGATGATCACCATGATGAGCAGGTTCGCGATCATCACGATGTCGATGAGGGCGAGCACGCTCAGCATGACCTCGGTCTCCGTGATGTGCCCGCGCAGGATGGCGTTGTCGATCAGATGCCAGAGCTCGACGAAGAACAGCACGACGTAGACGGCCTGCGCGATGATGAGGCCGAGGTAGAGCGGCGCCTGCAGCCAGCGGCTCGCAAAGATGAAGGCGGCGAGCGTGCGGGAGGCGGGCCCGGGCCCCCGCTCGGTGCTGCGCGTGATCGGCGGGGTCGAACGGTCGGTCACGGGTGTCCTTTCGTCTGCTGAGGATCACATCGTAGCGAGTCGAGCCCCGTCCGCCGCTGGGAGAATCGCCCCGCGTTCGAAGCGGAGCGACGCTCGAGGCGCGGTATGATGGTGCCTTCGAAAGGGAGTATTCCGTTTCGTCCGTGTCGTCAATACGCAGGGCTCCGTGGCCCGGCCGGTGCGGACGCGGTGACGTTCCCCCGCCTCGCGGGGAGCTTCGCCGGGGAGAGACTTTCGGTTCATTCGCGCACCCGCGCCGTACCGAAAGAGTCGCTGTGACCCCTGTTCTTCCGCTCTGGTTCGAGATCGGATCGATGATCGTGCTCGTCGCGATCCTCATCATCGACCTGCTCCTCATTATCAAGCGCCCGCACGTGCCCAGCATGCGCGAGGCCAGCCTCTGGGTGGGCTTCTACGTGCTGCTCGCGCTCGTCTTCGCCGGCGCGATCTTCCTGCTGGGGGATGTGCAGCACGGCACGGAGTTCCTGGCGGGCTGGCTCACGGAGTACAGCCTGTCGATCGACAACCTCTTCGTGTTCGTGCTGATCCTCGCGAGCTTCAAGGTGCCGCACGCATACCAGCAGCGCGCGCTCATGATCGGGATCGTGCTCGCGCTCGTCTTCCGCGGCCTCTTCATCCTCGCGGGAGCGGCGCTCATCGAGCGCTTCATCTGGATCTTCTTCATCTTCGGCGCCTGGCTCATCTGGACCGCGTGGCATCAGGTCAAGCCGGGCGAAGAAGAGCACGCGGGCGACAGCTGGGTGATCCGCCAGGTGAAGAAGGTCATGCCGATCAGCGAGCACTACGACGGCGGCAAGCTGCGCACCACGGTCGACGGCAAGCGCATGTGGACCCCGTTCCTGCTCGTGCTCGTGTCGCTCGGCACCACCGATCTGCTGTTCGCACTCGACTCGATCCCCGCGATCTTCGGCATCACCCGCAGCCCCTTCATCGTGTTCACCGCGAACGTGTTCGCCCTGATGGGCCTGCGCCAGCTCTACTTCCTGCTGGGCGGCCTGCTCGACCGTCTCGAATACCTCAAGTACGGCATCGCGGCGATCCTCGCCTTCATCGGGGTGAAGCTCGTGCTGCACGCCCTGCACGAGAACGAGCTGCCCTTCATCAACGGCGGCGAGCACGTGCCGGTGCCCGACATCACCACCTGGATGTCGCTCGGCTTCATCGTCACCGCGATGGCCGTCGCGACGATTGCGAGCGTGGTGAAGATGAACCGTGATGCGAAGCGCCGCGGCGAGCGGCTGCACCTCGGCGCCCACGAGAGCGCCGAGGACTGATCCCGCGCTCCGGGCGCCCGCTTCCAGGGAACGCGGGCGTCCGGTGGTAGACTCTTCGCCATGCGTCGTCGGCAGCTTCTTCTTCCTTGCCGCGACGGGGTGTAGCTGCTCGGCCCTCCCGTCGCGGAGTCCAGCACGGCCGAAAAGCAATCGCGCGTGTTCGCGCATGCAAGTTACGGAATAGAGAAGCGCACGTATGACTGAAGCACTGAAGCCCCGAACGCTGGCCGAGAAGCTGTGGGACGACCACGTCGTCGTCAAGGGCGAGAACGGCGAGCCGGATCTCATCTACATCGATCTGCACCTCATCCACGAGGTCACGAGCCCGCAGGCGTTCGACGGGCTCCGCACCGCGGATCGGCCCCTCCGCCGCGTCGACCTGATGATCGCGACCGAGGACCACAACACCCCGACGGTGAACATCACCCGCCAGATCGAGGACCCCACCAGCCGTCTGCAGATCGAGACGCTGCGCCACAACGTCGCCGAGTTCGGCGTTCGCGCGCACCCGCTGGGCGACAAGGAGCAGGGCATCGTCCACGTCGTGGGCCCGCAGCTCGGCCTCACCATGCCGGGCATCACCGTCGTCTGCGGCGACAGCCACACCTCCACGCACGGCGCCTTCGGGGCGCTCGCGTTCGGCATCGGGACGAGCGAGGTCGAGCATGTCATGGCGACCCAGACGCTGCCGCTCAAGCCGTTCAAGACGATGGCGATCAACGTCGACGGCGAGCTGCGTCCCGGGGTGACCGCGAAGGACATCATCCTCGCCGTCATCGCGAAGATCGGCACGGGAGGCGGCCAGGGCTACGTGCTCGAGTACCGCGGCTCCGCGATCCGCGGCCTCTCGATGGACGGCCGCATGACCATCTGCAACATGTCGATCGAGGCGGGCGCCCGCGCCGGCATGGTCGCCCCCGACGAGACCACCTTCGAATACGTCAAGGGGCGCCCGCACGCGCCGCAGGGCGAGGAATGGGATCGTGCCGTCGAGTACTGGCAGACGCTGCCCACCGACGAGGGCGCCGTCTTCGACCGCGAGGTCTTCATCGACGCGAGCGAGCTGGAGCCGTTCGTGACCTGGGGCACGAACCCCGGCCAGGGCGTGCTGCTCAGCGACCGCGTGCCGACCCCCGCCGACATCGAGGATCCCAACGAGCGTGCCGCCGCCGAGCGCGCCCTCGAGTACATGGACCTCGAGGCCGGCACCCCCATGAAAGAGATCGCGGTCGACGCGGTGTTCATGGGATCGTGCACGAACAGTCGGCTCGACGACCTGCGCACCTTCGCGAACATCATCAAGGGCAAGAAGAAGGCCGAGGGCGTGCGCCTCATGGTGGTGCCCGGCTCGGCGCGCGTGCGCCTGGAGGCCGAGGCCGAGGGCATCGACAAGATCGTCGAGGAGTTCGGCGGCGAGTGGCGCTTCGCGGGCTGCTCGATGTGCCTGGGCATGAACCCGGACCAGCTGGCGCCGGGGGAGCGCTGCGCCTCGACCTCCAACCGCAACTTCGAGGGGCGCCAGGGCAAGGGCGGTCGCACGCACCTCGTGTCGCCGCTGGTGGCCGCGGCGACCGCGATCCGCGGCACGCTCTCGAGCCCCTGGGATCTGCAGGAGGACGCCGCGCAGGGCATCACGCACGACGCGGAAGCCACGGCGTACGCCGCGGCCGAGAAGGTGGAGGCAGCGTAATCATGGACAAGTTCACCACGATGTCGGGTGTTGCGGCGCCGCTGAAGCGCTCCAACGTGGACACCGACCAGATCATCCCCGCCGTCTTCCTGAAGCGCGTCACCAAGACCGGCTTCGACGACGCGCTCTTCTACCACTGGCGCCAGGACGAGGCCTTCGTGCTCAACCAGCCCGCCTTCGCGGGAGCCGAGATCCTGGTCGCCGGCCCGGACTTCGGCACCGGCTCCTCCCGCGAGCACGCGGTGTGGGCGCTGCGCGACTTCGGCTTCAAGGTGGTCATCTCGCCCCGCTTCGCCGACATCTTCCGCGGCAACTCCGGGAAGCAGGGTCTGCTCGCGGCGCAGGTCGAGGAGGCCGACGTCGAGCGGCTGTGGGCTGCGATCGACGCCGATCCCGGGGTGCAGCTCACCGTGAGTCTCGAGGATCGCACCGTGTCGGTGGGCGACCTGACCGTGCCGTTCCAGATCGACGACTACACGCGCTGGCGCCTCATGGAGGGGCTCGACGACATCTCGCTGACGCTGCGCAACGAGGGTGCGATCTCCGATTTCGAGGCCCGGCGCCCCCGCTGGATGCCCACTACCACCCCGTTGGAGGCCGCGTGAGCGAGCAGGACGCACCGAACCCCGACACGACCGAGGCGGATGCCGAGGGGCTGAAGCTGGATGCGCAGAAGGCCGCCGCCCGCGTGGGACTCTCCTCCGATGAGATCCTCATCAACGGCGGTCGCCCCCTCAAGGGGCGCATCGAGGTGCGCGGTGCGAAGAACCTCGCCCCCAAGGCGATGGTTGCCGCGCTGCTCGGGAAGACCCCGAGCATCCTCCGCAACGTCCCCAACGTGTCCGACATCCGCGTCGTCGCCGGGCTGCTCGCCCTGCACGGCGTGCTCATCACCCGCGGCGAGGATCCGGGCGAGTGGCACTTCGATCCCTCGAACGTGGAGCACGCGCACCACGCCGATATCGACGCGCACGCCGGTTCGTCGCGGATCCCGATCCTGTTCTGCGGCCCGCTGCTGCACCGGCTCGGCAAGGCGTTCATCCCCGACCTCGGCGGCTGCCGCATCGGCGATCGCCCGATCGATTTCCACCTCGACGCGCTGCGCAAGTTCGGCGCCGTCGTCGAGAAGCTGCCGAGCGGCATCAGCCTGACCGCCCCCAACGGGCTCAAGGGTGCGAACATCGAGCTTCCGTACCCCTCCGTGGGTGCGACCGAGCAGGTGCTGCTCACGAGCGTGCTCGCCGAAGGGCAGACCGAGCTGCGCAACGCGGCGATCGAGCCCGAGATCATCGACCTCATCTGCATCCTCCAGAAGATGGGCGCGATCATCACGGTCGAGCCGAACCGCGTGATCTTCATCGAGGGCGTGAAGGAGCTGCGCGGATACGATCACCGCGCGATCTTCGACCGCAACGAGGCCGCGAGCTGGGCCTCTGCGGCGCTCGCGACCCGAGGCGACGTGTTCGTCGGCGGGGCGAAGCAGGAAGAGATGATGACCTTCCTGAACGTGTTCCGCAAGGTCGGCGGCGACTTCGACGTGCACGACGACGGGATCCGCTTCTGGCACCCCGGCGGCGAGCTCACCCCGGTGACCATCGAGACCGATGTGCACCCCGGGTTCATGACGGACTGGCAGCAGCCGCTCGTCGTGGCGCTCACGCAGGCGCAGGGCGTGTCGACGATCCACGAGACCGTCTACGAGAACCGCTTCGGCTTCACCGACGCCCTCAACAAGATGGGCGCCGACATCAAGGTCTACAAGGAGGGGCTGCACGATGAGACCCGGCGGGTGAACCGCCGCGAGTTCGAGCAGGCCGCCGTCATCGCCGGGCCCACCCCGCTCACGGGCGCCGAGATCGAGGTCCCCGATCTCCGCGGCGGCTTCAGCTACCTCATCGCCGGCCTCACCGCCGAAGGGCAGACGCGGGTGACGAATCTCGGCATCATCTCGCGCGGCTACGAGAACTTCATCGAGAAGCTGCGTCAGCTCGGCGCGGACTTCGTCTACGAGAGCTGATCCGCGTTCTCGCGCTCCCGGCACGGCATTCCGCGCGGGGAGCGCGAGGGCGGGATAATGGGATCATGACTGACACGGTAAAGCTCCGGAGCCGCCCCTCGGCGGAGAAGCGTCGGCCCTCCGTTTTCTGGGTGCTGGCCACGCTGATCCTGCCGGCCTGGTCGGCCATGGTGCGGTACCGCTTCACGCCGCAGTCGAAGCTGCCGCAGTCAGGACCGTTCATCCTCGCGCCCAACCACTACAGCGAGATCGACCCCATCGCGATGGGGGCCGCAGTGTGGCATCTGGGGCGCCTGCCCCGCTTCATGGCGAAGGCGAGCCTCTTCCGCGTGCCCGTGTTCGGCTGGCTGCTGCGGGCGTCGGGTCAGATCCCGGTCGAGCGGCAGGGCTCCACCCGCTCCTCGCGCGACAGCGCGAACCCGATGGGCGCCGCCGGTCAGCTGATCGAGCGCGAGTCGGGCGTGATCGTGTATCCGGAGGGCTCGTTGACTCGCGATCCCGGCCTGTGGCCGATGCGCGGCAAGTCGGGGGCGGTGCGTCTCGCGCTCGAGTCGGGCATCCCGCTGATCCCCGTCGCCCACTGGGGCACGCAGGAGCTGATGCCGCGCTATGCGAAGCGCATCCACCCCTTCCCGCGCAAGACGATCCACGTGTCGGTCGGCGAGCCGATCGATCTCAGCCGCTTCGCGGGCCGCCCGCTCGACCAGCGCGTCGTCACCGAGGCCACGAGCCAGCTCATGGATGCGATCACCGCGCTGCTGGCCGAGCTGCGGGGCGAGCAGCCGCCGCCCGAGCGCTGGGATCCGAGCAAGCACCAGCAGAGCGAAACGGGACGCTTTTGAGTACGAGGCCGATCCCGATCGTCACCGGCCGCAATCTGCGCAATCGCGGCCGCAAGGTCGCGGTGATCGGCGCGGGCAGCTGGGGCACGACCTTCGCGAAGGTGCTCTGCGACGCCGGCTGCGACGTCACGATCTGGGCGCGCCGCCGCGAAGTGGCGCACGAGATCCAGGTGGCGAAGCGCAACACCCAGTACCTCTCGGGCATCAACCTGCCGAAGACGCTGAAAGCGACCGACGATCTGAGCGTTGCGCTGCGCGGCGCGGGCCTCGTGTTCCTCGCGGTGCCGAGCCAGACGCTGCGGCAGAACCTCATCGACCTCGAACCGTACCTTGATCGGCGCAGCGTGCTGGTGAGCCTCGTGAAGGGTGTCGAGAAGACCACCACGATGCGCATGTCGCAGGTGATCGCCGACACGCTCGACCTCGATCCCGCACGCATCGGCGTCGTGTCGGGCCCGAACATCGCGCTCGAGATCGCGAAGGAGCAGCCGACCGGCGGCGTCGCGTCCTGCGTCGACCTGACGGTCGCCCAGGAGATCGCCACCGCCGCCTCCGCACCCTACTTCCGCACCTACGTCAACACCGACGTCACCGGCACGGAGCTCGGCGGGGTGCTCAAGAACCTCATCGCGCTCGCGATCGGCATCGTCGACGGCGTGGGGTACGGCGAGAACACGAAGGCCGCGATCATCACGCGCGGCATCGCCGAGATGACGCAGTTCTCGGTCGCGCACGGCGCGGATCCGGCCACCCTCTCCGGGCTGGCGGGGCTCGGCGACCTCATCGCGACCTGCCAGTCGCCGCTCTCCCGCAACAACACCGCCGGCCGTCTCATCGGCCAGGGGTACACGCAGGAGGAGACGAGGGAGCAGATGCAGCAGGTCGCGGAGGGGATCACCTCCGTGCCGCCCGTGCTCGAACTGGCGCGCGAGCTGGGCATCCGCATGCCCATCGTCGAGCAGGTGCAGATGGTGCTCGACGGCCGCATGGCGCCGAGGGATCTCGGCCCGCACCTCGCCACCGAAGACGATGTACCGCAGCCCGAGCAGACGATCGCCGAACCCCAGGTGGGTGCGTTGCGACGGCTGTTCAACCGTGTGAAGGGACCCCAGGCGTGACCGCATCCTCCTCCCGTCCGGCCGAGGCCGACGTTCAGACCGGCGCAGGCGCGCGACGCACGGTCGCGCTGCTGTTCGGCGGCCGATCGAGCGAGCACGGCATCAGCTGCGTGACCGCCGCCGGCGTGCTGCGATCCATCGATCGCGCGCGCTTCGACGTCATCCTCGTGGGCATCACGAAGCAGGGCGCCACCGTGCTCATGCGCGAGGAAGACCTGGCGGGCTACCGGCTCGAGGCGGGGGCGCTGCCCGAGGTGCACGACAACGGCACGCGCGTGCTCTGGCCGGCCTCGACCGCCACCCGCGCCGTCACGGTGATCGACCAGGCGGGGTCCCTGCGCTCACTCGGTCACGTCGACGCGGTGCTGCCGATGCTGCACGGCCCCTACGGGGAGGACGGCACCGTGCAGGGGATGCTCGACCTGGTGGATCTGCCCTATGTGGGCAGCGGTGTGCTGGGTTCGGCGCTCTGCATGGACAAGCACGCAGTGAAGACGGTGCTGGCCGACGCTGGCATCGCGGTCGCGCCGTGGCGCACTATCACCCGCGAGCAGCTGGCCCAAGACCCGTACCTCGCCGAACGGCTCGACGAGGGCCTGCGGTACCCGCTGTTCGTGAAGCCGGCCCGCGCGGGATCGTCGGTGGGGGTGAGCCGGGTCACCGAGAGCGCTCAGCTGCCCGCCGCGCTCGACGTGGCGTTCGCCGAGGATCGCACGGTGCTCGTCGAGTCGGGCGTGACGGGTCGCGAGGTCGAGATCGCAGTGCTCGAGGGGCGCGGCGACGACCGTCCCCGCACGAGCGCCGTGATCGGCGAGATCGTGTTCACGGGCCGCGACTTCTACGACTTCGAGGCGAAGTACCTGGGCGCGGCCGGCGTCGAGCTCGAACTGCCCGCGAAGGTGACCGACGCCGAGTTCGCAGCGATCCGCGACGCCGCGGTGCTCGCCTTCGAGGTGACGCAGTGCGCGGGGCTCGCCCGCATCGACTTCTTCCTCACCGAGGACGGCCCGGTGCTCAACGAGATCAACACGCTGCCCGGGTTCACCCCGATCTCGATGTACCCGCGGCTGTGGCAGGAGTCGGGGCTCGGCTACACCGAGCTCATCACCGAGCTGATCGAGCTGGCCATCGCGAAGAAGCCGGCGTACTAGGCGGGTGGAGCACCCCAGGTCCGGTGCTGCGAGGCGTGGGACCTGTTCTGCGGATGAGGCCGATGTTTCGGATGGGAACCGGGGTTCGCATCCGAAACATCGGCCTCATCCGTAACAACTGCGACGTCTCCGCGATCCGCACCACCCGCTGAGTGCGCCGAGGAGCCGGGCAGCGGCCCTACAGGTCGAGCGTGTCGACGAGGCCCACGCACTCGCGGGTCTGCGGCAGCAGCTTGACCACGGCACCGAGGTCGAGCACGGCCGCGGTGCCGCTCGCGTGCTCGGAGTTCACGAAGACGGCGAGCCCGGGCGAGCGTCCGTAGGCTTCGAAGCGGTAGAGCGGCGCCTGCGAGTCGTCCACGATCCAGTCGACGCCGTCGACGTTCACGCAGGAGTCGGTGGTGGGTCCGCTCGGCTCGATGCCGCACTGCAGCTGCACGCCCGAGGGGTCGCCCCAGGCGCCGGTCGACTGCGCGTTGGTGGTGCGCCGGTCCAGGCCGGCGACGGTGTCGGGCAGGCGCACGATGACGTCGGCGCAGGCGGGGTCGTTCGCGTCGTCCGCCGCGTCCATGGGCACATCGCCCGCGCAGCCGGTGAGCAGCGGCGCCGAGGCGAGCACGACGGCGGTGAGCGCGAGCAGGCGGATCCGGGGCGAAGTCACGCTGCCAGCCTAGCGACTCGCTCCTGTGCGCTAACTTGAGAGGGTGAACGAGACCGTGGGGGAGCTGGGGGAGCGCGAGGTGCTCGCCCGCGTGCTCGCGCGGCTGGGCGAGGCCCGGGGTGCGGTGCTCGGCCCCGGTGACGACTGCGCCGTGCTCCGCTTCGCGGGCGACGCGGTGGTGACGACCGACACGATGATCGAGGGGCCTGATTTCCGTCTGGCCTGGCACGACGGCTTCGATCTGGGGTGGAAGCTCGCGGCCACGAACCTGTCGGACGTGGCGGCGATGGGCGCCCGGCCGACGGCCCTGACGGTTGCGCTCGCCGTGCCGCATGAGACCCCGGTCGAGTTGCTGGAGCGGATCGCGAGCGGGCTCGACGCCGCGTGCCGCGAGTTCGCGCCCGGCTGCGGGGTGGTCGGCGGCGATCTCGGCCGCGCCCCGGTGGTGACGGCGTCGGTGACGGCGCTCGGCGACCTCGAAGGGCGGCGTCCGGTCACCCGGGCGGGTGCGCGGCCGGGCGATGTCGTGGCGTACGCGGGGGCGCTGGGGCTTGCTGGGCTCGGGCTGTCGCTGCTCTTCGCGGAGGCGGCGGATCCCGACGGCACCGCCCATTCCCGGTCGCTGCCCGAGTTGCGGCGCGCCCACCCCGCGGCCGTCGCCGCCCAGCTCGCCCCGAAGCCGCCGATCGCGCTCGGGTCGGTCGCGGCCGAGGCGGGCGCGACCGCGATGATGGACGTCTCCGACTCGCTGTCGATCGACGCCGAACGCCTGGCGCGTGCGAGCGGGATGACGGTCGACCTCGACGCGCAGCTGCTGGAGGACGGTTTCGGAGTGCAGCAGGGTGCGGCGGTGCCGATCGAGGCGATGCTCACGGGCGGCGAGGATCACGGCCTGCTCGCGACGTTCCCGGCGTCGGCGGCGCTGCCCCACGGCTTCCTCCCCATCGGAGTGGTGCGGTCGGCGGACGGCGCGGACGGCGGATCCGATTCCGAGGCTCCCGGCGTGCGCCTCGACGGCGCCCCGCTCATCCCGGCAGGCTGGGACCCCTACACCGTGCGCCCGCCCGGCTCCTGACGCTCGACACGCCACCGCGGACGTCGGATCAGTCGGTGAGCCGCAGCGCCGCCCACAGCTCGGCGCGGGTGTCGGGGGAGTCGAGGTCGGCCTGCAGCAGCTGCGCGGCCGTCTGCACCCGGGCCTTGAGGGTGTGGCGGTGCACGCCCAGCTCGGTCGCCGCCGGGCTCGTCTGGCCGTGGTGCGCGAGCCAGACGCGCAGGCTGTGCTCGAGCGTGTCCCCGTGACGCCGGTCGTGCTCCCGCAGCGGCGCCAGCAGCCCCTCGGCGCGCCGGTGTGCGTCGGGCAGCCCGCTCAGCAGGTGCAGCACGCCGTCGTGCAGTGCCGGCAGGTAGTCGACCGGGCCCTCGGCGCCGCTCGCGACCGCGTAGTCGAGAGCTCGGTCGGCCTGGTCGATGAGCTCGGCCAGCTGGGGAAGCGCGCCGCGCTCGGAGACGCCCGAGTGGATCCGGCGCGTGAGCAGCAGGCGGCGGATCGCGGGGAGGTGCCGGGTCTCCGCGATGATGAGGGGAGCGCCGTCGAGGCCCGCGGTGATGAGCCCCGGACTGCCGGCGTCGAACGACTGCAGGTCTTCGACGATCGCGGGGTCGACGCCGTCGGGGGTGCGGTAGCGCAGTGCGACGACGGCCCCCTGCGGCACCCGCACGAGCGCGCCCGCGGCGATCTTCTCGGCGAGCGCGAAGTCGCCAGCGAGCAGCAGCCGCACGATCGCGTCGCGCAGCGACGACTGGGCGGCGTCGATGCCGCCGCGGTGCTCCAGCTGCACGGTCGCGAGGGCGGCCACCAGGCCGATGAGGGTGCGTTCGGCGGTGTCGGGCGCGCCGTGATCCTCCACTGTCAGCACGCCGAGCACCCGACCGCGCCGGCCGAGCGTCTGCATCCGCACGCCGCCGCCCGCGCCGCCGATGCGGCCGGCGCTCGCCCCGCGCTCCACGAGTCGGCGGGTCTCGCGGCGGATCCACTCGGCCTGCACTTCGGATCGGGCCGCCTCCGGTGCGAACTCCACGATGCGCCCGGAGCGGTCGGTGATGCACACCCAGTGCCCGAGACGGGCGGCCGTTTCGCGCACGGCCGAGCCGAGGCCGTCGCGTTGCAGTGACGCCGAGGCCACCGCGCGCTGCGACTCGAGCGCCCAGATGTCGCGTTCGCGGGCGCCGGCCTCGAGCAGCCGGGCGGCGGTCTGCACGATCTCGATGAACGCGGTGTCGTAGGGCACACGGAAGAGCGGCAGGCCGAGCCGATCGCACGCCGACACGATCTGCGCGGGTACCCGGTCCCAGTGGAGGCCGACCGCGACGCCGAGGGCCGTGACCCCGGCGCCGAGGAGCCGCTGCACGTAGGCGTCCGCGTCCGTCTGATCGTGCACGGCCGAGAAGCGGGCGCCCGTGGTGAGCAGCACCGTGCGCGGGGTGAGAAAGGGCGCGGGATCTTCGAGCTCGCTCACGTGCACCCACTGCACCGGGCGCTCCGTCGCGTCGTCGGTCGCGCCCGCGATGAGCACGAGGCCGAGCTGATACTGGCGCAGCAGTTCTCCGAGTTCGATGGTGGGGGAGTGCGCGGCGGCGGGGCGCTCGGCAGGCGCGGATGCGGGGGCCATGGTCCTCCTCCGAGAAGCTCTGCCGAAGTGGCGAAACTTCGAGTTGAATTACTCCATTCTGGCACAGAGGGTGATGGGTGCTCAGGGCTAGGCTGATCCGGAATCACATTCCAAGACCGCGACGTCCGCACAGAGACGCCGCATCAAGCCCCAGGCAAGGAGAACCTCATGGCAGACGCCACGATCGTCGGCGGCCCCTCGCTCCCGCAGGAGCGCAAGCTCGTCACCAGCATCCCCGGCCCCAAGTCGCAGGAGATGCTGGCCCGCAAGAACGCCGCGGTCGCCGCAGGCGTCGGCGTGGCCCTCCCCGTCTCGATCGTCGCCGCAGGCGGCGGCGTGATGGTCGACGTCGACGGCAACTCGCTGATCGACCTCGGCTCGGGCATCGCCGTGACGGGCGTCGGCAACTCCGCCCCCGCCGTGGTCAAGGCCGTCACCGAGCAGGTGCAGCAGTTCACCCACACCTGCTTCACCGTCACCCCCTACGACGGCTACGTCAAGGTCGCCGAGAAGCTCAACGAGCTCACCCCCGGCGATCACGAGAAGCGCTCCGCGCTCTTCAACTCGGGTGCCGAGGCCGTCGAGAACGCGATCAAGATCGCCCGCCACTACACCAAGAAGAACGCCGTCGTCGTGTTCGACCACGCCTACCACGGCCGCACCAACCTCACCATGGGGATGACCGCGAAGAACATCCCCTACAAGGACGGCTTCGGCCCCTTCGCCCCCGAGGTCTACCGCGTGCCCACCTCGTACCCCTTCCGCGACGGCCTCGCCGGCGCCGAGGCGGCGCAGCTCGCGCTGACCCAGATCGAGAAGCAGGTCGGCGCCGCCAACCTCGCCGCGATCATCATCGAGCCCATCCAGGGCGAGGGCGGCTTCATCGCCCCGGCCGAGGGCTTCCTCCCCGCGCTCCAGGAGTGGGCCACCGCCAACGGCGTCGTCTTCATCCTCGACGAGGTGCAGACCGGCTTCGCCCGCACCGGCGACCTCTTCGCCGCGAACCACGAGGGCGTCGTGCCCGACCTGGTCACCACCGCCAAGGGCATCGCGGGCGGCCTGCCGCTCTCCGCAGTGACCGGCCGCGCCGAGATCATGGACTCCGCTCACGCGGGCGGCCTGGGCGGCACCTACGCCGGCAGCCCCATCGCCTGCGCCGCGGCGCTCGCCACGATCGACACCTACCAGCAGGAGAACCTTACCGAGCGCGCCCGCGAGATCGGTGCGATCATCGACGAGTTCTTCGGCGAGCTGGCGAAGAGCGACGACCGCATCGGCGACATCCGCGGTCGCGGCGCCATGAAGGCGATCGAACTCGTCGAGTCGGGTTCGAAGACCCCGAACGCGGCCCTCACCGGCGCCATCGCCAAGTTCGCCGGCGAGCAGGGCGTCATCCTGCTCACCTGCGGCACCTACGGCAACGTGATCCGCTTCCTCCCGCCGCTCGCCATCTCGGACGAGCTGCTGCGCGAGGGCCTGCAGGTCGTCGCCGACGCGCTGACCGCCAACTAGTCGGCTCCGCCGGGGTTCCGCGCACAGGCGCGGAACCCCGGCGACCGGTTATCCTGTCGCAGTCGCAGGATCCACAGACGACACGCCGCCCCGGAGAGCCCCGCGGCCCCGGGGACGGCGTCATGAAAGGACAGAGAACATGGCTTTGAAGCCCAATGAGCAGGAGCTCCTCGACCGCGTCGAAAGCGGCCTCGGGATCGGCGGCAAGTGGGAGGCGTCCACCTCGGGCGCCACCTTCGACGTCACCGACCCGGCGACCGGCGAGGTCATCAAGACGATCGCCGACGCGACCGTCGAGGATGCGGTGCGCGCGCTCGACGCGGCCGTCGAGGCGCAGCAGGAGTGGGGCAACACGCCCACCCGCGTGCGCTCGAACATCCTGCGTCGCGCCTTCGATCTGCTGATGGAGCGCAAGGAGGAGTTCGCGCTGCTCATGGCCATGGAGATGGGCAAGCCCATCGCCGAGGCCCGCGGCGAGGTCGTCTACGGCGGCGAGTTCCTGCGCTGGTTCTCGGAAGAGGCCGTGCGTGTGCAGGGCGACTACCGCCAGAACCCCGAGGGCACCGGCAACATGGTGGTCTCGCACATCCCCGTCGGCCCCTGCTACTTCATCACGCCGTGGAACTTCCCGCTCGCGATGGCGACCCGCAAGATCGCTCCGGCGCTGGCCGCCGGCTGCACCTCGGTGATCAAGCCCGCCGCGCTCACCCCGCTGACCACGATCTACTTCGTGCAGCTGCTCGAGGAGGCGGGCCTGCCCGCCGGCGTCGTGAACGTCGTTCCCACCTCGAAGTCGAGCGCCCAGTCGTCGGCCCTGCTCAGCGACCCGCGCCTGCGCAAGCTCTCGTTCACCGGCTCGACCCCGGTGGGCGTGAAGCTGCTCGAGGCTGCGGCGCAGAACGTGCTGCGCACCTCGATGGAGCTCGGCGGCAACGCGCCGTTCGTCGTCTTCGAGGACGCCGACCTCGATAAGGCCGTCGAGGGCGCCCTGCTCGCGAAGTTCCGCAACATCGGCCAGGCCTGCACCGCGGCGAACCGCATCATCGTGCACGAGTCGGTCGCCGACGAGTTCGCGCGTCGCGTGGGCGAGAAGGTTGCGGCCATGAAGATCGGCCGCGGCGCCGACGAGGGCAACGACATCGGCGCGCTGGTCGAGGAGAAGGCCGTGGCGAACACAGCTCGCCTCGTGGCCGACGCGGTCGAGACCGGCGGCACCATCGTCACCGGCGGCGAGACGATCGACGGCCCGGGCAACTTCTTCCAGCCCACCGTGATCGACAAGCTGAGCCCGCAGGCGGCGATCATGCGCGAGGAGATCTTCGGGCCGGTGCTCGGCATCATCCGCTTCTCCACGGAGGAGGAGGCGGTCGAGATCGCCAACAACACCGAGTACGGCCTCGTCTCGTACGTGTTCACCGAGAACATCGCGCGCGGCCACCGCATGATCGAGCAGCTCGAGACCGGCATGATGGGCCTCAACACGGGCCTCGTGTCGAACGCGGCTGCGCCGTTCGGCGGCGTGAAGCAGTCGGGCATCGGCCGCGAGGGCGGCTTCGACGGCATCCACGAGTTCCTCTCGACGAAGTACACGCTGATCCCGCGCTCGTAGTCCGAGCTGGGATGCGCCACGGGCCCGGGACCTCTGCAGAGGTCCCGGGCCCGTGGCGCATCCGGCCTAGGATCTATCCGGTGCAGCGTGTGCGGCGCCCGCGGTGGATCGCAGCTCAGGCAGTGGATCGCAGCTCAGACGGAGGTTCTCGCGGAATACCTCCGCCTGAGCTGCGATCCACTGCCTGAGCTGCGGGGCAGAAGGTGCGGGCTGGGGGCTAGGCGGGCTCAGCCCACCACAGCGCGGTCTCGCCGTAGCGCTTCTCGCGCACGGGGGCGAGCCCAGCGGGCCAGCTCGGTTCGGGGGAGCGGCTGCTGCGCTCCACGAGCACGGCGGCGTCCTCGGCGAGCAGCGGCGCGAGCGCTGCGAGGTTCGCCGCGAGCTCCGTCTCGGAGAGATCGTAGGGCGGATCGAGCAGCGCCACGTCCCAGCGCGCGGCACCCGCGCCGTCGAGGAATCCCTGCACCGACTGCCGCATCACCTCGATGCGGGGGGCGGATCCGGATCCGCCGAACGCCCCGAGCACCGTGCGCGTGTTGCGGCTCGCCACCTGGGCCGCCTGCGGGTGCTTCTCGACGAGCGTCACGGCCGCGGCGCCGCGGCTCGCGGCTTCGAGGCCGAGAGCGCCCGAGCCCGCGTACAGGTCGAGCACGCGTGCGCCGTCGACGAGGCCCCAGGATTCGAGCGTCGAGAAGATCGCCTCGCGCACCCGGTCGCTCGTCGGCCGCGTGCCCGACTTCGGCACGTCGAGTCGCAGCGATCCCGCGGCTCCGGCGATGATTCTGGTCATCCCACGAGGGTACCGCCTCGTCGCGCACCGGGTCGCTCGCCGTGACGAGCCGGGATCCGTCTGTCGTGGGGGTCCGTCGGTTGCGGTGCCCGTCGGTCGTGGCGGCGTCGGAGGTCGCCGCTACGCTGGAGGCATGACTCAGGCCTCGCTCGACACCCGCCTCGACGGCGTGGTGGGCGCGCGCACGGCGAAGCCGCTGGAGCGGGCATTCGAGATGCGCACGGTGGCCGATCTGCTGCACCACTTCCCGCGCCGCTATTCGCGTCGGGGCGAGCTGACGCCGCTGCGCGGTCTGCCCATCGGCGACCAGATCACCGTGGTCGCCCAGGTGCTCGACGTGCGCGAGCGCCGCATGCAGCGCCGCAACGGCAACCTGCTCGAAGCCCGCATCACCGATGGCACGGGTACGCTCACACTCACCTTCTTCAACCAGCAGTGGCGCAGCCGCGAGCTGGTGGCGGGGCGCCGCGGCATCTTCGCGGGCAAGGTGAGCGAGTACCGGGGCAGTCTGCAGTTGCAGCACCCCGAGTACGAGCTGTTCGAGAACCGGGACGAGGCGCCGGGCGGGGAGCAGCTCGACGAGGCTGCGGCGAAGGCGTGGGCCGAGACGCCAGTGCCGATCTACCCCGCGACGGCGCAGCTGCCGAGCTGGACCATCCAGCGCGCGGTGGAGCTCGCCCTCGACGCTCTCGGCCCGGTGCCGGATCCGCTGCCGGGGGAGATCCGCGACGCCGAAGGCGTCATGGCGTACGGCCGGGCGCTCGAACTCATCCACCGTCCGCAGCACGACGCCGACTGGCGGGGGGCGCAGCAGAGCCTGCGCTTCCGCGAGGCGTTCGAGCTGCAGCTCGCCCTGCTCGATCGCCGCCGTCGCGCGGGGCTCGAATCGAGCACCCCGCGGCCGCTCACGACCGCGGCCGGCGCGGAGCCCGGATCCACCCCGCTCGGTCGCTTCGACGCCGCGCTGCCCTTCGAGTTGACGGGCGACCAGCGCCTTGCCGGCGAGACGATCTCGCACGAGCTCGCGCAACCCCACCCCATGCACCGCCTGCTGCAGGGCGAGGTGGGGTCCGGCAAGACGCTCGTGGCGCTGCGCGCCATGCTGCAAGTGGCCGCGAGCGGGGGCCAGAGCGCGCTGCTCGCGCCCACCGAGGTGCTCGCGGCGCAGCACTTCCGCTCGATCACGGAGGCGCTGGGCCCCGACCTCGCGGCCGAGCTGAACCCGGTGCTGCTGACGGGACGCATGCCGGCGGCCGAGCGCAAACGGGCGCTGCTCTCGCTGGCCTCCGGCACCTGCCGTATCGCGGTCGGCACCCACGCTCTCATCAGCGACAACGTCACCTTCTACGATCTGGGCTTCATCGTCGTCGACGAGCAGCACCGCTTCGGCGTCGAGCAGCGCGAGGCGCTGCGGCGCAAGGGCGCCTCGCCGCACGTGCTCGCCATGACCGCCACCCCCATCCCGCGCACCGTGGCGCTGACCGCGTTCGGCGACCTGGAGGTCACCACGATCCGCGAGCTCCCCCCGGGGAGGCAGGGCATCGAGACCTTCACCGTGCCCGAGCTCGAGATGCCGAACCGCGCCGCCCGCGTCTGGGCCCGCACCGCCGAAGACCTCGCCTCGGGCCGTCAGGTGTACGTGGTCTGCCCGGCGATCTCGGCCGGCGAGGTCGATCCAGAGCTCGACGGCGAAGAAGCCGGCGAGCGCGCCCGCCCCCTCGCCAACGTCGAAGACACCGTCGCCGAGCTGCGACGCCGCCCCGAGTACGCGGGTGTGCAGATCGAGGGGCTCGACGGCGGCATGGCGAGCGACGAGAAGGACCGCATCATGCGCGGCTTCGCGGAGGGGCGGATCGGGATCCTCGTCGCGACCACCGTCATCGAGGTGGGCGTCAACGTGCCCAACGCCTCCATCATGATCGTGCGGGACGCCGACCGCTTCGGCATCTCGCAGCTGCACCAGCTGCGCGGCCGTGTGGGTCGCGGCGAGCATCCGGGGCTGTGCCTGCTCATGACGACCTCCGAGCAGGGCTCGGTCGCGCGCGAGCGCATCGAGGCGGTCGCGGCGACCTCAGACGGCTTCGCGCTCGCCGAGGTCGACCTCGAACTGCGGCGCGAGGGCGACATCCTCGGCACTGCGCAGTCGGGCGGGCGGTCGACGTTGAAGCTGCTGCGGGTGGCCGAGCACGGCGAGCTCATCTCGCACGCGCGCGACGTCGCCGCCGCGCTGCTCGACCGCGACCCCGAGCTGGCGACCGCGCCGGGGCTCGCCGAGCTCATCGCCCGCGAGCACGAGGCCGGCCTGCTCGACAACCTCGCGAAGTCGTAGGGCCCTTCGAAGCGGTACCCAGGTACCATCCGCGAGGCACCCGGGGTCGATCCGCCTGACGCCGTCTGCTCATAGCGTGGAGACAACGATGCAGCACCGTGCATCGACAGTCGCCCACGCGAAGGAGAGCACCATGATCGAGGCACGAGGCCTGAGCAAGCAGTACGGTAAGGAGACCGCTGTCGACGACGTCAGCTTCTCGATCAAACCCGGCCAGGTGACTGGTTTCCTCGGCCCGAACGGTGCCGGCAAGTCGACGAGCATGCGCCTCATGGTGGGGCTGGATCGCCCCTCGGCGGGCACGGTCACCGTCAACGGCAAGCGCTACGCCGATTCGCCGGCGCCGCTCGCCGAGGTGGGCGCGCTGCTCGATGCGAAGGGCGTGCACCCGGGCCGCAGCGCCCGCAGTCACCTGCGCGCCCTCGCCGCGACGCACGGCATCCCCGATCGCCGCGTGCACGAGGTGCTCGAACAGACCGGCCTCGCGGCCGTCGCGGGCAAGCGCGTCGGCGGTTTCTCCCTCGGTATGGGTCAGCGTCTCGGCATCGCGGCGGCCCTGCTCGGCGACCCGCAGACGCTCATCCTCGATGAGCCCGTCAACGGCCTCGACCCCGACGGTGTGCTGTGGGTGCGGCAGCTGCTGCGCCACCTCGCAGGCGAAGGCCGCACGGTGCTGCTGTCGAGCCACCTGATGAGCGAGATGGCGCAGACCGCCGATCACGTCATCGTGCTCGGTCGCGGCCGCGTCGTCGCCGACGCCCCCATCGCCGAGTTCGTCGCCGGCGGCGCGCAGGGCGAGCGCGTGCGGGTGCAGAGTCCCGACGCTGCGAGGCTCGCGGCGCTGCTCATGAACGCTGCGGGGGTGGAGCTGGATCCCCAGGGGGAGCACGCCTTCACCGCGCGCGGGATCTCCGCCGCCGAGATCGGCCGCGCCGCCGCCGCGCACGGCATCGAACTGCACGAGCTCAGCCCGGTCTCGTCCTCGCTCGAGGACGCCTATCTCGCGCTCACGCGCGGCGAACTCGAGTACCAGGCCGCTTAGGCCCCACCCACTTCACGAAGGAAGCAGATCATGACCTCCACCATCACCATTGACGCGAGCGGCACCCCCGGCCAGGAGACCGGCGCATCCGCCACCCGTGCCGCCCAGCGCCCCGCGACGGGCCGCGCCCTGCGGCTCAGCTTCGGCGGCGTGCTGCGCTCCGAGCGCATCAAGCTGTCGTCGCTGCGCAGCATCCGTCTCACCCTGCTCATCACCGTGCTCGTCGGTCTCGGACTGAGTGCGATGATCGCGCTGCTCTGGAGCAGCCAGGCGGGCGGGGCCGACGCGATGATGACGACCGACCCGGCGGGGCTGCAGAGCTACCTGCTGATCGTCTCGACCTTCACCGCGCCGTTCCTCGCACTCGTCTTCGGGGTGCTCGGCGTGTTCGCCGTCACCAGCGAGTACTCGAGCGGCATGATCCTCTCGACGCTCACCGCGGTGCCGCAGCGCACGCCGGTGCTCGTGGCGAAGGCGATCGTGACGGCCGCGGTCGCCGCCGTCACCGCGCTCGCGCTCGTGCTCGGCGGCCTCGCCCTCGCGGTCGCCTTCCTGCCGGAGGCGGCGGGGCAGCTCGGATCCACCGCTGTGATCTCGGGCGGCCTCGGCACCGTGGCCTACCTGGTGCTCATCACCCTGCTGGCCTTCGGGATCGCGACGATGCTGCGCTCCACCGCCGGCGGCATCGCGGTGATCGCCGGTGTCACCTTCGTGCTGCCGATCGCCATGCAGGTGCTCATGCTGACCGGCTGGGAGTGGCTGCCCACCGTCGCGGCGTACATGCCGGGCGACCTCGGCAGCACCCTCGCGGCAGGCATCACCGACGCCTCGATGCCGGCAGCCGTGACGGTCGACGGCCAGGCCGTGGCCGCCGGACCCGACTACTGGCAGGCGCTCGCTGCGATGGCCGTGTGGGCTGCGGCTGCGCTCGTGCCCGCTGCCCTGCTCTTCAAGCGCCGCGACGCGCGCTGATCCGCTCGACCGGGCGAATCAGTAGGGTGAAGGGGTGAACCCAGAACTGACGGCCGCGGACGAGGTGCGGCTGCCGCGCCCGCCGGGAGTGATCCGGCGGGCGCTGGCGGCGCACCCGCTCGCGGTCGACGTGTTCATCGTGACCTGGTACGTACTCGGCTGCCTGCTCGGGGTGCTCATCGACCTGCTGACCGCCCAGGCGCCGGTCGATGGCCTCGCCGTCTCGGACTGGTTCTCGCTGCCGGGCTACCTGGAGTGGCCGTGGTGGCCGCTGGCCGTGCTGCGGGTCGTCGTGATCGGGGCGGCGCTGCTCTTCCGGCGGCGCTACCCGCTTGCGGGCCTCATCGTCGTGACGGTCGCGATGCTCGGCGACCACGGCGCTCAGGCGCTCGCGTCGGGCGTCGCAATGCTCTTCCTGATCTACGCGGTGCCGGTGTACCGCAGCGTCGCGGCAGGGTGGATCGGCTACGCGATCGCCGTCGTGGCGAGTGTGGGCGGCAGCCTTGTCTCGGTGCTCTCGGGCACGACCTGGGCGACTGCCGGCGAGATCACGCCGGGCGGCATCAGTCGCGTCGACGGCGCGGCGCCGATGTCGGTGCCCGATTTCATCATCGCCAGCGTGATGACCGCGATCTGGTATCTCGCCGTGCTCATGCTCGGCATCAACCTCGGAAACCGCAGACGCTATCTGGAGGCGATCATCGACCGGGCCCATCAGCTCGCCCGTGAGCGCGACCAGCTCGCGCAGCTCGCCGTCGCCGAGGAGCGCTCGCGCATCGCCCGCGAGATGCACGACATCGTGGCGCACTCGGTCTCGGTGATGATCGCGCTCTCCGAGGGCGCGGCCCGGGCGGCGCAGGCGGCGCCCGAGGCGGCGGCCGACGCGATGACGCGCAGCGCCGAGACCGGGCGCACTGCGCTCGCGGAGATGCGCCGCCTGCTCGGCGCGCTCACCGAGCAGGGCGAGCAGGCCGAGCTCGTGCCGCAGCCGGGGGTGCAGGATCTGCCCGAGCTTGCGCGCGGCTTCCGCGACGCGGGCGTCGATGTGAGCCTGGTCGTGTCCGGTGAGGCTTCCGGTGACCGCGGGCAGGATCTCGCGGTGTACCGCGTGGTGCAGGAGGGCCTGACGAACGTGCTGCGCTATGCAGGCACCGGCGCGCGAGCCGAGGTGCGGATCGAGCGTCTGCCCGACCGCACCGTGATCGAGGTGCGCGACTTCGGCGCGGTCGCGGGCACGATGCCCCCGGTGTCGGGGGTCGGCTCGGGGCGCGGGATCACCGGGCTCCGCGAGCGGGCCCGCGTGTTCGGCGGCGAGATCTCGGCGGGCCCCGTGGCCGATCTGGGCGGCGGCTGGCGGCTGCGCGCCGAACTGCCCGTCAGTGCCGCGGCGCGCGAGCGCGTGCCCGGCGACGCGGCGGGGTCTCAGAATGGCGGCGCAGCCGCCGATCCGGAAACCGAAGAGGAGAGAAGATGAGTGAGGCTCAGATCAGGGTGATGCTGGTCGACGACCAGGAGCTGATCCGCACTGGCTTCCGCCTGGTGCTCCTGGCGGAGCCCGGTATCGATGTCGTGGCGGAGGCGGCCGACGGCGAGGCCGCACTGGCGGCGCTCTCCGAGCTGGAGGCCGGCGGCGACCGGTGCGACGTGGTGCTCATGGACGTGCGCATGCCCGGCATGAACGGCATCGAGGCGACCGGGCGCATCGTCGCCGAGCACCCTGACACGCGGGTGCTCGTGCTCACCACCTTCGATCTCGACGAGTACGCCACGGGCGCGATCCAGGCGGGGGCGAGCGGCTTCCTGCTCAAGGACGCACGCCCGGACGACCTCGTCGACGCGATCCGCCGGGTCGCGGGCGGCGACGCCGCGATGGCGCCGAGCGTCACCCGGCGGCTCATCGAGCAGCTGCGCCTCGTGGAGACGGCACCGACCGCGCCCGTCGCCGACGGCGCTGCGGCGACTCCCGATCAGGCGTTCGACGTGCTCACCGAGCGGGAGCTCGACGTGCTGAGGCTCATCGCGGAGGGGCTCAACAACGCCGAGATCAGCGCCAAGCTCTTCCTCTCCGAGTCCACCGTGAAGACCCATGTGGGGCGCGTGCTCGCGAAGCTCCAGCTGCGCGACCGAGTGCACGCGGTGATCTTCGCGAAGCAGCACGGGCTCTGAACGCGGGGCCGCGACGCGGCACCGCCCGCGTCGCGGCGTCGCACCCAGCTGCGACAGATAGGGTGGAACCCATGAGCAAGATCGCCGTCGTACCGGGGTCATTCGACCCGGTCACCCTCGGGCACCTCGACGTGATCCGTCGAGCCGCCCACATCTTCGACGAGGTGCACGTCCTCGTCGTGCACAACCCGGGCAAGGACGCGATGCTGCCGATCTCGGAGCGCGTCGGCCTGATCCAGAAGGCCCTCGACGAGGATCCGCAGATGCCGCGCAACATCCTCGTGGCCTCGTGGTCGGTCGGCCTGCTGGTCGACTACTGCACCGAGGTCGGCGCATCGGTGCTCGTGAAGGGCATCCGGTCGCAGATCGACGTCGCCTACGAGACCCCGATGGTCATCATGAACCGCAGCCTCGCCGGCGTCGAGACCGTGTTCCTGCTGCCCGACCCGGCGCACGCGCACGTGTCGAGCACGCTGGTGCGCCAGGTCTCCTCGATGGGCGGCGACGTGTCCGCCTACGTCCCGCCGGCCGTGGCCCGTTTCCTCGCGAAGACGAGGCCCGCCTGATGAGCAGCGCACGCGTGTTCCAGGAGAGCATCAGAGATATCTACAACCGTCCCGGCGAGATGCGGGAGCGGTCGCGCACCGTCGCCGCCCCCGAGAAGCTGGGCGAGGGACTGGCCTGGGTGGCCGAGGGAGAGAACCTCGACCTCGACGTGCGGCTGGAGTCGGTGCACGAGGGCATCCTCGTCTCCGCCGAGGTGCGCACGACCGTGCACGCCGAGTGCGGGCGCTGCCTGAAAGAGTTCGCCACGCCGTTTCAAGTCGAGTTTCAGGAGCTTTTCGCGTATACTCCTACGGAGGCCGACGAGTATGGGGTTCACGGTGATCACGTGGATCTTGAACCCCCGCTCCGAGACGCGGTAGTGCTTGCACTTCCGTTCCAGCCAGTGTGTCGCCCGGACTGCCCGGGGCTCGATCCCGAGTCCGGTGAGTTGCGCGAGGCCGAGGCTGCAGCCGAGCCCGACGCGGTCGATCCGCGCTGGGCTGCGCTGGCCGGGTATCTGGCCGAGGAAGAAGACGTGGATCGGTCCGCCGATCCTGAAAGCAATTAGGAAAGAGAGCATCATGGCTGTTCCCAAGCGCAAGATGTCGCGTTCGAACACTCGCCACCGCCGTTCGGCGTGGAAGGCCGAGGCCCCGAAGCTGGTGAAGACCGTCGAGAACGGTCGCACCGTGTACAGCCTCCCGCACCGCGCCCGCGTGGTCGAGGACTCGCAGGGCAACGCCCTCTTCCTCGAGTACAAGGGCCGCAAGGTCGCCGACGCCTAAGTTGGCATCGAACTCTCGAGAGCCGTCGGGAACGCCGCAGGGCGAACCCGGCGGCTTTCTCGTGCCCTTCGGGGTGCGGATCGACCCCGAACTGCTGGAGCTCGCCCTGACGCACCGCTCCTGGGCGTATGAGCACGGGGGAGCGCCGCACAACGAGCGGCTCGAGTTCCTCGGCGACTCCATTCTGGGTCAGGCCGTCACGCTCAAGCTCTACTGCGACTACCCGGAGCTGAGCGAGGGCGAGCTCGCGAAGCGCCGCTCGGCGCTCGTGTCGACCGTGGCGCTCGCCGAGCTGGCGCGTGGTCTCGGCATCGGCGCCTCGCTGCGCCTCGGCAAGGGGGAGCGCCAGACCGGCGGACGCGACAAGGACTCGATCCTGGCCGACACCGTCGAGGCGATCATCGGCGCCGTCTACCTGTCGACCGACGGTGAGACGGCGAATCGCTTCGTGCTCGACCTCGTGGCCCCGCTGTTCGCCGACCCTGAACGGTTCACGGCGGCCGTCGATCCGAAGACCTCGCTGCAGAAGGAGGCCGCCCGGCGCGGCCTGCCCCACCCGCCCTATGAGACCACCGGCACCGGCCCCGACCACGACCGGCGCTACACCTCCCGGGTCGTGCTCGACGGCGTGATCGGCACCGGTGACGGCACCAGCAAGAAGGTCGCAGAGCTCGCCGCCGCGCGCGACGCGGTCGAGCAGCTGCTCGAAGCCCGTCGTCACCGCGCCGAGCGCGGGCGCCGGAAGTAGCGCCGCGTGCCCGAACTGCCCGAGGTCGAGGTGGTGCGCGCCGGCCTCGCCCCTGCCGTGACGGGCGCCCGGGTGGCCGCGGTCGAGGTGCGCGATCCGCGCGCCCTCAAGCGGCATCTGCCGCTCGGCCTCGACGGGCTGCCCTTCGACGACGGTCTCGGCGGGCACAGCGTCACGCTGCCGCTCGAAGCGGGCCTGTCGCGCTCGGCCGACTTCGAGCGCCGGGTCACGGGTCTGCGACTCGCGGAGCCGCGGCGGCGCGGCAAGTTCATGTGGATCCCCGTCGAGGGGCCGGCAAGGGCTGAACCGGGATCCGCGCTGCTCGCGCACCTCGGGATGAGCGGCCAGCTGCTGCTGCGCTCGCTCGACGCGCCCGACGACCGGCACGTGCGGATCCGGCTGTGGATCGAGCACCCCGAGCACGGTGAGCTGAGGCTCGACTTCGCCGATCAGCGGCTCTTCGGCTCGCTCGCGCTCGACGCACTCGCCGAGGCGGACGGGGGCGGTACGATCCCGAGCCAGGCGCGCCACATTGCGCGGGATCCGCTCGACCCGCTCTTCGACGACGCGCGCTTCCTCGCCGCACTGCGTTCCCGCAGTGCGGGCGTGAAGAAGCTGCTGCTCGACCAGGGGCTCGTCAGTGGCGTTGGGAACATCTACGCCGACGAGGCGCTGTGGCGGGCGCGCCTGCACCCCGAAACCGCGGGTGCCGCGGTCGGCCCGCGCAAGGCCCGCGAACTGCTCGCCGCGCTGCGCGACGTGTTCGAGAAGGCGCTCGCCGAGGGCGGCACCAGCTTCGACGCCCAGTACGTCAACGTGAACGGGCAGGCGGGGTATTTCGCGCACTCGCTCAACGCCTACGGCCGCACCGGGCAGCCGTGCCCGCGCTGCGGGGAGCCGATCCGGCGCATCGTCATCGGCGGACGCTCCTCGCACTTCTGCTCGCGGTGCCAGAAAAGGGGCTCCGCCCCGCGGTCCCGCACCTCTGTCTGAGGCGTTGGGGCAGGATCCGCCCGGTCCGATTCGCTGCTCCCGCTGGCGGTGCGCCGCCGCGGCGGAGTGCTAGGGCCGGGCCGTCGAGGCCGCAGCGGTTGCACGCACGGCGGCGGTGATGCCGTCCTTCCAGGGGGCGCCGTGTCCGGGGAGTACCCATGTCGCTTCGGTCGGGAGCAGATTCTGGAGAGAAGCGATGGCTTGCTCGGGGTCATCGGTGAACGGCGCGGGCTGGGGGCCGGTCACGCCGGTCAGGACGTTGCGTGTCGTGAGTCCATCGCCGACGAACACTGCGTCGGCGAGCGGAACATGCACGGCGATGCTGCCCTCGGAGTGCCCTGGAAGGCCGATGATGCGGGGGGATCCCGGAAGATCCAGGACTTCTCCGTCGCGCACGTCGATCGTGCGGGTGAGCCACGAAGTGCGAAGTCCGCCTTTGCGGAGGGTGTATGTCAGGAATTCGACGAGGGGCAGGAATCTCATCTGCTGCATGGCGTTGGGCGGCTTCGGTCCGCCCATGGCACGCGCTGCATCTGCGTGGTGGACGTAGACTGGTATTCCGAGGTGCCGGCGCAGGCGTTCAGCGAAGCCGAGGTGGTCGGAGTCGCCGTGCGTCAGAATGCTGCCCTTGACGTCGCCCAGGGTTTTGCCCGCAACTGTGAGTTCGGCGCGGAGATCGCGCCAGTGGCCAGAGAGCCCCGCATCGATGATCGTGACTCCTTCGGGGGTGACGACGAGGTATGCGGCCACGATGTCATTGCCGACTCGGTAGAGATGGGTGCTCAGCTTCATGAAGGCTAAGATATATAGCCATGAAGGCTACTGTCAATAGCTATACTTGGGGGATGCCAGCTCCTGACAAGACTTCCCTGGGTGCGATCGTGCATGCTGCCTGGCAGCTTGTGGAATCCGACGGATTGCCCGGCTTGACCATGCAGAGCGTTGCTCAGCGTGTGGGAGTTCGTGCGCCTTCTCTCTACAAGCGCGTCGGAAATCGAGACGAACTGATCCGACTCGTCGCTGAAGCTGCGCTGAGTGACCTGTCCGATGCGTTGAGGGCGGCTCCCGACCTCTACCGCCTTGCGGAAGCGTTTCGCAGCTTCGGGCATCTGCATCCTGCCGCATTCCAACTGATCATGGCTCCCGGTGCAGGTGTTCCGGGTGCGAGTCTCGCGGCGACAGCGGCGGTCACGCAGCCGGTGATCGACGCTACACGGGCCCTCTGCGGCGAAGCTCGAGGGCTTGACGCTGCTCGCACCCTCACTGCGTGGGCGACGGGCTTCATCATCATGGAGAACAACGGGGGTTTCCGCCTGGACGGAGATGTGGAGGAGGCGTGGCGTTTCGGGCTCGAGAGAATTCTCGAAGCGATAGCGTGCTCGCGCTGAGGCGCGGTCTCCAGGTCCTGACTGAACCGTGAGACGCAGAAGCCTGCTGTCTGCAGCAGATCGTCCACGCGAACCGCGATGGGGATCAACAGCCCGAGCGCGGCCGATCCACCGCGAACGCCAGATGCGGCATCTCAACGCCGCGGTAGTGCTTCACGAAGCGTCCGCGCACGGTCATGCCGAGGCGGATCGCGACGTTCATCGAGGCGAGATTGGTGTCGCGCACCTGCGCCCACACCCGCTCGGCGGTGAGCTGATCGAAGGCGTACTCACGGCAGGCGGTGGCCGCTTCGACGGCGTATCCGCGGTGCCAGTGGGCGCGGTTGAAGAGGTAGCCGACCTCGATGACGTCGGCGCCGAGGATGCGCTGCCGGGTGAGCCCGCACTGCCCGATCATCTCGCCGGTGTCACTCAGCTCGACGGCCCACAGCCCGAAGCCGTCCTCCCGATACCGCTCGCGCATGCGCTGCAGCCAGCCGCGCACCATCGGCTCGTCGAACGCGCCCTCGTAGGCGGTCATCGTCTGCTCGTCCTGCAGGATCGCGCGGAGCGCGGGCAGGTCGCCCTCGTTCAGCTCGCGAAGTTGCAGGCGCGGGGTTTCGAGACGCATCCGACCATTGTCGCAGGCGCCGGGTATGCCAGGGTTCGGGCCGCTAGCCTGCTCAGTGCTGCCGCAGTTCGAGATCGATGAAGGCTCCGCTGAGGGCACGGTACGCGGCCTCGACCACCTCGGGGGAGGCCCCGCGCTCCTCGGCGAGGCCCCGCGCCTTCTCGATGACCTGCTCCACCCTGGCGGGCGCCCGCACCTCGCCCTCGTTCTGCTTGAGGGAACCAGCCGTGAGCACCCACCGCTGCCGCTCGGCGATGAGTGAGACGATGCGCTGATCGATCGCGTCGATCTGCTCGCGCACATGGTCGAGGGTGAGGCTCTGAACCGGGTCGGTGCTCATCGCATCAATATAGTCGGGGTGCAGGTCTCGAGCCCCGGTCTCGGGGCAGGCCAGGCGCCTGCGCCGATACGTCGCGTCAGGCGGCGAACTGCAGGCGTCGCAGCGCGACGGCCTGGCTGGCGGCGAAGAGGGCGATATCGACGGCGATGGCGAGCACGGCGAGGGCGACCAGCACCGCGGCGCCCGTCGCCGAGACCGCAGCGACCGCGGCGGCGGCGAGCAGGTTCGCGATCATCACCAGCCGGAGCGCGGTGCGCAGCGGAAGTCTCGCGAGCATGAGCAGGATCAGGCCGGCCCAGACGACCACGGCGACGCCGACGGCGGCGACCAGCCATGCCGGCAGCGCGAGGGTGGGCGCGATCGCCGGGGCGGCGAGTGCGACGCCCGCGCCGAGCAACCCGCAGTACGCGGCATCGAGACGGAGGCTGAGGCGGCCGAGGCGTTCGCCGTTCCATGCGCGCATGACCTCATCCTACGCGGCACGACGCCGTTCCCCGGCCGGGGCAGCCACGAGCGCTGGCCCGCGCGTGTGCCGGCCGCCGCTTCGAAATAGACTGCGCGCATGGGCCCGAAAGTCTCCGCAGGCGCGCATGCGCACGCGCATCTGCGGCTGCGTTCCTGCGTCTCCATCCTGCTCGGCATCGGTGCGGGGGCCGTCGTGGCCCCCTCGCTCGGAGTCGCCGCGGGACTGCTCGCGGGCTGGGGGCTCGTGGCGCTCATCAACGTGGTCTGGGTGCTGCTGGTGGTCTGGCGGATGAACCCGCAGCAGACGAGGGCGCACGCGACCGCCGAGGATCCGGGGCGCGGGCTCGCGCGCGTGGTCGCCGTGGCCGGCAGCGTCGCGAGCCTCGTCGCCGTCGCGGTGGTCGCGGCGCAGGCGCAGCGAGCCGACGGGATCGAGGCATACCTGCTCGCGGGGATCGCGCTGCTCAGCGTTGCGAGCTCCTGGGCGCTGATCCACACCGACTACATGCTGCGGTATGCCGCGCTCTACTACGCGAGCGGCCCCGATGGCGCACCGCGGGGCGGTATCGACTTCAATCAGGCGGATCCGCCGCAGTACACCGACTTCGCCTACTTCTCGGTGGGGCTCGGCATGACCTATCAGGTGGCCGACACGAACGTGAGCAGTTCGGATCTGCGCCGGGTCGTGATCGCGCAGACGCTGCTCGGCTATCTCTTCGGCGTCGGCATCATCGCGAACGTCGTCAATCTCATCTCGGGTCTGGGATGACGGCCTGGGATGATGGCCCGGTGTGACCGCCCGGGCGCCGGTGCGAGCGCCGCGTGCGCCCATCGGTAGGGTGAGGGGATGACTCAGTCTTCGCCGGGCTCGGCCCGTCCAGCGCTCATCCCGGGGCTCTCCGGCGACGAGCTGCGACGCTGGTACTGGCTGAAAGACGAACTGAGCGACTTCGCGCGGTCGCTCGGCATCCGCGCCACCGGTGGCAAAGAACTGCTGACGGAGCGGATCGCTGCTCGCCTCGACGGCCGCGAGTTCGTCGAGCCGTCGCCGCGGAGGCGCACCGGTGGGCGTCAGCTCGCGGGTGAGCTGACGCCCGAGACCCTGATCCCGGAGGGTCAGCGGTGCAGCCAGACGGTGCGGGCGTGGATGGCTGAGCAGGCGGGGCCGGGTTTCCACTTCGACGCCGAGATGCGCGCCTTCTTCGCGGCCTCGGATGGCACGCAGACCCTGCAGCACGCCCTCGACCACTGGGTCGCGACGCGCGAGCAGGGGAAACGCGGCATCGACGCCCAGTTCGAGTACAACCGCTTCACCCGGGCCTGGCACACCGCCCACCCGGATGGCAGCCGCGAGGATCTGCTCGCCGCTTGGCGGGAGTACCGCGCACGCCCCGTCGACGAGCGCGGCCGAGCGTAGGGCGAGGGCATGGTCGACCTGCATCAGACCGAGCCCGGGCTGCCTCCGGATCACCCGTGGCTTCTGCTCTCGCGGTGGGGGATCGCGTGGCGCTCGGCGCTCGGGGCGATCGTCGCCGGGCTCTGCGTGGTGCTGGTGATCACGCTCTTCGGCCTGCTCGGTGACAGTCCCATGCCCCAGACCACGCTCAACCTGGTCTGGTTCGGAATCCCGCAGCTGCTCGTGATGATCGCGACCGCGGCGGTGCTCGGCCCCTGGCTGCGGCGCTTCTACCCGTTCGGGCAGGCGCTGCTGTTCAGCGGCATCGCGCTCGCCGCAGCGTTCGTGCTGGCGATCCTGGTCGAGGCGGCGAACCGGCTCCTCGACCCGAGCACGGGGGGAGTGGGGGTCTTCCTCGTGCTCTTCTTCGCGGGGTTCCCATACTTCCTGACCGGGGCGATCGGTTACGGCCTCGCGATCTGGTCGGTGACGCCGCGCGGCAGGCGGGTGTTCTGGACGCTACTGGCGGGGGTGATCCTGCTCTTCGCCGGGTGCTGGATCGCGGCCCAGCTGACCGCGGGGTGAGCAATAGCATTGACCCCATGAACTTCATGCGTGTGAGCTGGGGCATGAGCGCCCTCGTCTGGTTCGGTTTCATCGTGCTGGCGTGCGTGGCGCTCGGCTGGCCGGCCGTGGGGGTCACGGTGCTCTTCGCGGTGCTGCCCGATGCGTCGCTCATCGGCGGTTTCGCCGCGCAGGGTCGACTCAAGCCCGAGCGCGTGCGGCTCTACAACACCCTGCACTCGATGCCGGTGCCGCTCGCGATGCTCGCGCTCGGGGCGATCGCGTTCTTCGTCACGGGCGGCTTCGCAGGCGGCTTCTGGCCGCTCGCGCTCGCGGGCGCGGCCTGGTTCGTGCACATCGCGGCGGATCGCGCCTTCGGGTACGGCTTCCGCGACGCCGACGGCGACATCATCCCGGTGGGCAGCGTGCTGGGGTGAGCCCGGGGCGGACTTCGCCGCCGCGGTTCTCGTGCTCTCGCAATAGCGGGCAACCGGCCGTGGGCCGGGTACAGTCGTAGAGATCGACGGATCCCTGTCGGCCGAGCGAGAGACGGAAAGGCGGCGGCGTGCACCTCAAGAGCCTCACGCTCAAGGGCTTCAAGTCCTTCGCCCAGCCGACCACGTTCCAGTTCGAGCCCGGGGTCACCGCCATCGTCGGCCCGAACGGTTCGGGCAAGTCGAACGTGGTCGACGCCCTCGCCTGGGTGATGGGCGAGCAGGGCGCGAAGACGCTGCGCGGCGGCAAGATGGAGGACGTCATCTTCGCGGGCACCTCCACCCGCGGCCCGCTCGGCCGGGCGGAGGTGCGCCTCACGATCGATAACTCCGACGGAGCGCTGCCGATCGAGTACACCGAGGTGACGATCAGCCGCACCCTGTTCCGCAACGGGTCGAGCGAGTACGCGATCAACGGCGAGAGCTGCCGCCTGCTCGATGTGCAGGAGCTGCTGAGCGATTCGGGTCTGGGCCGCGAGATGCACGTGATCGTGGGCCAGGGGCAGCTCGACGCGGTGCTGCGCGCGACTCCGGAGGATCGCCGGGGCTTCATCGAGGAGGCCGCGGGCATTCTCAAGCATCGTCGTCGCAAGGAGCGCACGCTGCGCAAGCTCGACGCGATGGAGACGAACCTCACCCGGTTGAATGATCTCGCGGGTGAGATCCGCCGCCAATTGAAGCCGCTGGGGCGTCAGGCCGAGGTGGCGCGGCAGGCGCAGACGATCGCGGCGGAGGTGCGCGATGCGAAGGCGCGGCTGCTCGCCGACGATGTCGCGCGGCTGCGCGCCGAACTCGACGAGCTGGCGAAGGATGAGGCCGAGCGGCACTCGGAGCGGATCGTGCTGCAGGAGCAGGCGGAGCAGAAGCAGCTGCGCGTGCAGCGTCTGGAGCAGGAGCAGCAGAGCGACGAGCTCGATGCGGCGCGGCGCGTGACGATCGGCCTGGAGTCGGCGCAGTCGAAGCTGCGGGGCCTGTTCTCGCAGGCGCAGCAGCGGCTCACCTTCCTGGCGACCCAGGCGGAGGCCCCCGAGCAGGTGAACCGTGTGACGCGCGCGGCCGTTGAGGAGGCCGCCGAGGAGGTGCGCGCGCTGGAGACGCTGATTCCGGAGGCGGAGGCGGCGTGGCAGCAGGGCGGTGCGGTGACGCGGCAGGCGCAGCGCGCGCTCGACGCGATCGACGAGCACATCGCGGCGCAGAGCGCGCTCGTGTCGAGGCACGATCTGCAGCTGTCGCAGTTGCGGGGGCGGGCCGAGACAGCCGAGCAGAAGCGTGCGACCGTGGCGCAGGAGTTGGCGCGGCGGCAGCACGCGGTGGCGCAGGCCGAGGAGCGGGCTGAGGCTGCTCGCGGTGAGCTTGCGGGTTTCGAGGAGCGCGCGGAGGCTGAGGATCCGGGCGCGGCGACGGCCGGCGACGGCGACCGCATCGCCGACTGGGATGCCGCCTACCGTGCCGCGCAGGAGCGGCAGGGCGATGCGGAGCAGCGCCGCGATGAGGCGCGGGACCGGCTGCACGCCCTCGAGCAGGAACGGGCGGGCCTGGAGGCGCGGGTGAGCGCTCTCACCCGCTCGCTGGATCAGCGCGACGCGTCGGGGGCGCTGCTCGCCGATGCGCCGAACGGGATCGCGGGCCGCGTCTCCGACCATGTGCGGGTGCGCGAGGGAGCGGAGGCAGCGGTCGGTGCGGCGCTGGGCGTCTTCGGCGACGCGCTGCTCGCCGAATCGGCGGCGGCTGCGGGCCTCGCCGTTGCGGCGGCGCACGAGCGCGACCTCGGCCGGCTGCGGGCGGTGCTGGCTGGCGGTGCGCGGGGCGATGCGGATCCCGCTGCGGGTGCCGGTCCCGAGATCGACGGCGCGACCAGGGCCGTCGACGTGATCGTGGATGCGCCCGCCGGGGTGCGCGGTCTGCTGGCCCGCAGCTACATCGTGGAAGACCTGGCGTCGGCGATCCGCGTCTCCGATGCCCTGCGCGAGCGGTGGCCCGGTGGCGCCTACACCGTGGTCACCGGCGGGGGAGACGTGCTCACCGAGCACACGCTGAGCGGCGGATCGGGCCTGGCGCCGTCGCGCATCGAGCTCACCGCCGAGCTGGAGCAGGCGGAGCAGGCTCGCACCCGCGTGGCGGAGCGGATCGCCGAGACGGAGGCCGAGCTCGCTGAACTGCGTGAGGCGGCGGCGCGCGCCAAGACCGACGCCCAGCAGGCGTTCGCCGAGCTGCGTGCCGCCGACGCGCGTCTCGCGGAGGCCGCGAAGGAGCGCAATCGGCTCTCCACCCGGGCCGAGGCCGCGCAGGCCGAGACGGAGCGTGCCCGGCAGGCGCTCGTCGCCGTCGAGCAGTCAGTTGGCGAGGCCGCGGCGGAGGCGGATCGTGCGGCTCAGGCGTTCGAGGCGGCCGAGGCTGAGCCCCGGCCGATCCTCGATGCGAGTCAGCGCGACGAACTGCTCGCCGAGCTGGAGCGGGCGCGTTCGGCCGAGGTGGAACTGCGGCTCGCGCTCGAGACCGCCCGTGAGCGGGCGCGCGCCGCCGAGGCGCGCCGCAGCGCGCTCGCCGATCAGTTCGACGCGGAGCGGCAGGCCGCCGAGGAGGCTGCGCGCCGGGCCGTGCTGCGGTCGCGGCAGGTGGCGCAGGCCGAGCGGGTGGCCGAGTTGCTGCCCGCGATCCTCGACGCCTGCGACCGCTCGCTCACCGAGGCGCGGCTCGCTCAGCAGACCGCTGAGCAGCAGCGAGCGAAGCACAGTCAGGAGCTCACGCTGCTGCGCTCGGAGGAGTCGGAGCTGCGGCAGAAGCTGCAGACCCTCACCGAGCGCGTGCACGGCGCAGAGCTGAAGAGCTACGAGCGCAAACTGCAGCTCTCGGCGCTGCTGGAGCGCTCGGGCAACGAGCTGGGGCTCGTGGAGGATGTGCTCATCGCCGAGTACGGCCCCCTGGTGGGGATCCCGGCGCCGGCGCAGCACGACGACGAGCCCCGGGCCGCGGTGCAGCCGGATCCCGAACCCGCATACGCGAACGCGCTCGAGGCGGAGCTCGCGGCCGAGCTGGGGTTGCCCGGCGTGCAGCCCGCGGCGTCGGACGGGCCCGCAGCACCGGCGGATCCGCCCCCTGCGGCGAGCCCGCAACATGACACCGTGCCCTACGTGCGCGCGGAGCAGGAGCGGCGTCTCGCCAGGGCAGAGAAGCAGCTCGCGCAGCTCGGCCGCATCAATCCGCTCGCGCTCGAGGAGTTCGCGGCGCTGGAGCAGCGCCACCGCTTCCTCAGCGAGCAGCTGAAGGATCTCGCCAAGACCCGTTCCGACCTGCTGGCCATCATCGAAGAGCTCGACCGCAAGATGCAGGGCATCTTCGCGGCGGCCTTCGAGGACACGAAGGCGGCGTTCTCCGAGGTCTTCCCGATCCTCTTCCCCGGCGGCTCGGGCGAGATCGCGCTGAGCGACCCCGACGACCTGCTGAACACGGGCATCGACATGGCCGTGAAGCCGGCCGGCAAGAAGGTCGAGCGCCTGTCGCTGCTGTCGGGCGGCGAGCGCTCCCTCGCCGCGGTCGCCTGGCTCATCGCGATCTTCCAGGCGCGCCCCAGCCCGTTCTACATCGTCGACGAGGTCGAGGCCGCGCTCGACGATGCGAACCTCGGGCGCCTGCTGCAGGTCTTCGAGCGGCTGCGCGAGAACTCGCAGCTGATCGTGATCACTCACCAGAAGCGCACGATGGAGATCGCCGACGCGCTCTACGGCGTCTCGATGCGCCAGGACGGCATCAGCGCGGTCGTCGGTCAGCGCGTCGGCCGCGAGGAGTGACCGCGTGGCCGGTGGGCCGATCTCGATAGACTTGAGCAATGGCTGAGCGATCCTGGTCCTTCTCGAAAGCGTTCCGCACCCTGTTCACGGGCCCGGAGCTCATCACCGAAGAGACGTGGGACGATCTCGAGGCCGCGCTCATCACGGCCGATTTCGGCCCCGAGGTCACCGAGTCGATCCTCGACCAGCTGCGCGCCGACGTCGAACGCCACCGCGTCTCCGAGGTGAAGGACATGCGCCGCATGCTGCGCGACGCCATCGAGGAACGGCTCGCGGCCTACGACCCCACGCTGCACCTCTCGGAGCGGCCCGCGGTGATCCTCGTCGTCGGCGTCAACGGGGTGGGCAAGACGACCACCATCGGCAAGTTCGCGAAGTACCTCACCGCCTTCGACAAGAAGATCCTGGTGGGTGCCGCCGACACCTTCCGCGCCGCCGCGGTCGAGCAGCTCGGCACCTGGGCCGAGCGGGCCGGTGTCGACATCGTGAAGCCGCAGCAGCAGGGTCAGGATCCCGCGTCCGTCGCGTTCCAGACCGTCGAGCGGGCGAAGAACGAGAGCTACGACATCGCCATCATCGACACCGCCGGCCGCCTGCAGACCAAGGGCGGCCTCATGGACGAACTCGGCAAGGTGCGCCGCGTGATCGAGAAGCAGGCGCCCGTCGCCGAGGTGCTGCTCGTGCTCGACGCCACCACCGGGCAGAACGGGCTCGCGCAGGCCGAGGCCTTCATCGAGCACGCGGGGGTCACCGGCCTCGTGCTGACGAAGCTCGACGGCTCCGCGAAAGGCGGCTTCGTGCTCTCCGTGCAGCAGAAGACGGGCCTGCCGATCAAGCTCGTGGGGCAGGGCGAGGGCATCGGCGACCTCACCGGCTTCACCCCGCACGTCTTCGCTCAACAGCTGGTCGGCTGACGCCGCCCACGAGCTCAGCAGCTGGTCGGCTGACGCCGCCCGAGCAGGGTCAGCGGCGTGGGATCGCTGTAAGCAGCAGCGGCACACGCACCTCGCGCCACCAGCGGAGCGCGAGCATGCCCGCGGACATGCCATGGCCCGGGTTGAGCTCGGCCGCATGGGCGATGCCGTCGCCTTCGAGCCGGTCGAGCGAGACGCCGGCGATGCGTTCGATCTCGTGGTGCAGCGCCCGCCTGACCTCCACTAGCTCGAGGGAGGCGGGCGTATCAGCGAGGCGACCCCGCAGCAGTGCCTCCAGATAGATGTCGCCGCGATAGGGGCCCAGTTCCGAGCGCGGCGGATCCGTGCTCGGCGGCACCGCGTCGAAGAGGGCGCCGATCGATCCCTCTGCCGGGACGGGTGGGCGCAGGAGCCAGAGCATGGCCTGGAGTCGTGTGAGCATCGCTTCGTCAAACGCGATGAATCGAACCTCGTCGGCAGTGGTGAGGCCCGACTCCTCAGCCGAGATGACGGTGCGGATCGCCGTCTCGACCGCTTCCCCGAGCGGCCAGCCGTAGATGCCGGTGGAGAGCACGGGGAAGGCGATGCTGCGCGCGCCGAGACGCTCGGCGACTTCGAGGGACCGCCGGTAGCACGACGCCAGCGTCGACGCATCGCGCTCGCCGGCCCTGAAGTCCGGGCCGACCGTGTGCACGACCCACCGGGCGGGCAGCTCGCAGCCGGGCGTCCACCCGGCGTCGCCGGTGGCGAGGCCGTCGGGGAAGCGCTCGACGCACTCGCGCAGCAGCGACGGTCCCGCCGCCCGGTGGATCGCGCCGTCGACGCCGCCTCCGCCGCGCATGGCGCGATTGGCGGGGTTCACGATCGCGTCGACGCGCTGCCGGGTGATGTCGCCCAGTGCGATGGTGAGTGAGGTCATGGCCTCAATTATCACGCCCTGAGCGAAACTGACCGATCGGTGCAAAATAGGGGAGTAAGACTGAAGGTGAGGCCTGACGGCCGAGCCCCGCGCTGCGACCGCCGGACCGTATCACCGCCCACGAGGCGGATCATTCGAGAAAGGCATGACATTGCAGAACCTCACCGTACTCGGAACCGGCGTACTCGGATCCCAGATCATCTTCCAAGCCGCGTACTCCGGCAAGAACGTGGTCGCCTACGATCTGAGCGACGAGATCCTCGCGAAGCTGCCGGCCCGCTGGGAGTACCTGAAGCCGCTCTACCTGCGCGACCTGCCGGACGCGACGCCCGAGAAGCTCGACGCCGCCGTGGCGCGCATCCGCACGAGCTCCGACCTCGCAGACGCGGTGCGCGATGCCGACATCATCATCGAGGCCGTGCCCGAGCGTCTCGACATCAAGCAGCAGACCTGGGAGAAGGTCGCCGCGGTGGCCCCCGAGCGCACGATTTTCTGCACGAACTCCTCGACCCTGCTGCCGAGCGACATCGCTCCGTTCACGGGGCGGCCCGAGAAGTTTCTCGCGCTGCACTTCGCGAACGAGGTGTGGGCGAAGAACACGGGCGAGGTGATGGGGCACGCGGGCACCGACCCCGAGGCCTTCGAGGCCGTCGCCCAGTTCGCCGAGCAGATCGGCATGGTGCCGATCCGCATCCGCAAGGAGCAGCCGGGGTACGTGCTGAACTCGCTGCTCGTGCCCTTCCTGAATGCGGCCTCGCGGCTGCTGGTGCGCGGCGTGGCGACCCCCGAGGACATCGACCGCACCTGGAAGATCGCGACCGGGGCGCCGGCCGGGCCGTTCGAGATCTACGACGTCGTCGGCATGATGACCCCCTACAACCTGGGCAAGGACAGCGACGATCCCGAACAGCGCCAGTTCGCCGAGTACATCAAGCGCGAGTACATCGACAAGGGCTACCTGGGCAAGGGGTCGGGCCGGGGCTTCTACTCCTACGAGTGAGGTCCGAAGGCCGGGGGCGAGCCGGGTAGACTGAATCCGCTATGGCTACTTTCGGAAACCTGTCTGCTCGGCTCACCGAGACCTTCAAGAACCTCCGTGCGAAGGGCAAGCTGTCGGCCTCCGACGTCGACAGCACGGTGCGCGAGATCCGTCGCGCCCTGCTCGAGGCCGACGTCGCGCTCGACGTGGTCAAGGAGTTCACGGGCAAGGTGCGCGAGCGCGCGCTCGGCGACGAGGTCAACCAGGCGCTCAACCCGGCGCAGCAGGTGGTGCAGATCGTCAACGAGGAGCTCGTGGGCATCCTCGGCGGCGAGCAGCGCCGGCTGGAGTTCGCGAAGAACCCGCCCACGGTCATCATGCTCGCGGGCCTGCAGGGTGCGGGCAAGACGACGCTCGCCGGCAAGCTCGCGAAGTGGTTGAAGGATCAGGGCCACACGCCGATGCTCGTGGCCTGCGACCTGCAGCGCCCCAACGCGGTCACCCAGCTGAGCGTCGTCGCGGAGCAGGCGGGCGTCGCGATCTACGCGCCGGAGCCGGGCAACGGCGTCGGCGACCCGGTGAAGGTCGCCAAGAACGGCGTGGCCGAGGCGAAGTCGAAGCAGTACGACTTCGTCATCATTGACACCGCCGGCCGCCTGGGCGTCGACGCCGAGCTGATGCAGCAGGCCTCCGACATCCGCAAGGCCACCGAGCCCGACGAGGTGCTCTTCGTCATCGACGCCATGATCGGCCAGGACGCCGTCGCGACGGCGCAGGCCTTCCAGGAGGGCGTCGATTTCACGGGTGTCGTGCTGACGAAGCTCGACGGCGACGCCCGGGGCGGCGCCGCACTCTCGATCCGCAGCGTGACGGGCCGCCCGATCCTCTTCGCCTCCACCGGTGAGGGCCTCGGCGATTTCGAACCCTTCCACCCGGACCGCATGGCGAGCCGCATCCTCGACCTCGGCGACATCCTCACCCTCATCGAGCAGGCCCAGCAGGCTTTCGACGAAGACGAGGCCCGCAAGGTCGCGGAGAAGATCGCCTCCGACGCCTTCACCCTCGACGACTTCCTCGGCCAGATGCAGCAGCTGCGCAAGGCCGGCTCCCTGAAGAAGATGATGGGGATGCTGCCCGGCATGGGCAAGATGAAGGATCAGCTCGACAACTTCGACGAGCGCGAGATCGTGCGCACCGAGGCGATCATCCAGTCGATGACGAAGGCCGAGCGGCAGAACCCGAAGATCCTCAACGGCTCGCGCCGTCTGCGCATTGCGAAGGGTTCGGGCATGACGGTCACCGACGTGAACCAGCTCGTGCAGCGCTTCGAGCAGGCCGCGAAGATGATGAAGACGGTAGCCCGTGGCGGCGTGCCGCAGATCCCGGGCATGGGGCCGATGCCGGGCATGAGCCACGGCGGCAAGAAGAAGCAGCAGGCGAAGGGCAAGGGCAAGAAGCAGTCGGGCAACCCGGCCAAGCGCGCCCAGGAGGCCGCCGGCGTGGCCGCTCAGCAGGCTGCGGCTCCCGCGGGCTCCGGTTTCGGGCTCGGCGCGGCGGGCAAGGCTCAGCCGAGCGAGGAAGATCTCGCGAAGCTGCAGCAGATGCTCGGCAAGGGGCTGCGCTGAGGCGCGACCCCTCATCGTGCGCGGGGCGGGCGTGTAGGGCGGAGACGGCGAGGCCGATCCTGCGGCGCGCTTGGCGCTGTTCCGCTCCGAGTGGCCGCGTCGGGTGAGCTGGCGCGAGGTGCGGGCGGCGGATCCGACAGTGTTCCGCTCAGCCGCTCGGGGCGCCGTCGTGGTGATGACGGCGGTGCCTCTCACACTGCTCGCCTCGTGCCTCACGCTCGAAGTGCCGGTGGCGATCCCGTTGCCGGACTGGCTGGACTGGTCGCGCGGGCTGCTGATGATGGTGCTGATCTGGGCCTCGATCGGGTTCTGGATCTGGGGCCTCGTGCTGCTGTCGCTGCCGGCTGATACGCCTGCGAGACGCGGCCGCCGCCGATCCTGCGGCCGCTTCGCTCTTCAGCGCGGACTTCGCGATCTGGCGCAGCGAAGCGGGCCGGGGGCGGCCCGTGGCGAGGCGTCCCGCTTTCCAGATCGCGGTGGCGCGCTACACGGGCGGCAAGAGCGACCCGAAGGGGCCGCGTTCCGCGTTCCGCGTGCTGGAGATGCCGCTGCCGCGCGTGCTGCCGCACCTCATGATCGACTCGCGCCGCAACGACCGTCTGCGGTCGTTCCTGCCGGGTGTGCAGCGCCTCTCGCTCGAAGGCGACTTCGACCGTTACTTCGCGGTGTACGCGCCGGAGGGGTACGCGCGCGACGCGCTGGAGCTGCTCACCCCCGACGTCATGGTCTGCCTCCTCGATCACGGTCGTCGCTGGGACATCGAGGTGGTCGAGGACCGGCTCGTGGTCGCCTCCCACCGATTCCGCGCCGCCTCCGACCGTGCGGAGGTCACGGCGATGCTGCTCTTCTCGGAACTGGTCGCGCGGGAGCTCGGCCATCAGGCCGGTCACTACACGGATCCGCGGGCGGATCGGCCGCGCACGCAGGTCGCGGCGGCGGGACGGCGGCTGCGGCGGCGTTCGGCGGCCTGGTCGACGGCGGCGCTCGCGCTGGCGGTCGCGGTGATGCTCGGCTTCCCGCATCTGCTCGGCTGGTGGCTCGACCGCAGCTGACGGGCGGCGCGGCGCCCGCAGTTCGCGCGGGCCGCCGGTGCCATACTCGCCCGCGTAGACTGCTTCCGAGACGCAAGGGGAGGGGCGCATGACGGGCGAGAGATCCTGGGCGACACTGCCCAACGCGATCACGCTGCTGCGGCTGCTGCTGGTGGTGCCGATCGTGGTGCTGCTAGTCGAAGGGGAGCAGCCGGTGCTCACCGTGGTGCTGCTCGTGATCTTCGGCGCGAGCGACTGGATCGACGGCACGCTCGCGCGGCTGCTGGGCCAGGTGTCGAGCTTCGGCAAGCTGTTCGATCCGCTCGCGGACCGGGTCGGGGTGGTGGCGATCGTGCTCGCGATGATCGTGGCGGGCCTGCTGCCGACGTGGACGGCGATCGCGATCCCCGGGGTCGAGCTGGTGCTGCTGGTGGTCTACGCCGTGGCGCGCCCGGCGCGCATTCCCGAGGCCAGTCTGCTGGGCAAGGCGCGCACCGCGGTCATGATGACGGGGATCGCGGCGGTGGTGTTCGGGATCCTGCCGGGGCTCGGGTGGCTCGGCGACATCGGGCGGTGGATCACGGCCGTCGGTGTGGTGATGCACGTCGTGGTGGGTGTCGACTACTTCCGGTTGATGGTCGCGGGGCCGAGGCGGCCGCGTCCTCGTCCGTGAATCCGGTGGCCCGGATGCCGGCTGCGTCGGCGGGTGCCGTGCGGCTGCGGCTGGCAATAGGGTGGATCGCATGAGCAGCAGCCCCGAGTATTGGATCGGTACGGACATCGTGGCCCGGGACGTGTGGACGACGGTGCCGCTCGACTGGTCGGATCCTGACGGTGAGACGATTCGGGTCTTCGCCCGTGAGCTGGTGGCCGCCGAGAAGCGGAACGAGGATCTTCCGCTGCTCGTGCATCTGCAGGGCGGGCCGGGCGGCAAGGGCACGCGTCCGCTGGGCCGTTCGGGCTGGGTGGGGGCCGCGCTCGATCGCTTCCGTCTGGTGATTCCGGATCAGCGGGGCACCGGCCGTTCGACGCCGGTGAGCGGTGGCGAGTTCGGAGCGATGCCCGCCGACGAGGCGGCCCGTCGTCTGTCGCTGCACCGCGCCGACTCGATCGTGCGCGATTTCGAGGCGGTACGGAAGACGCACTACGAGGGGCGCCAGTGGTGGACCATCGGGCAGAGCTATGGCGGCTTCCTCACGCTGCACTATCTCTCGGCGGCGCCGGAGGCGATCGTCGGCTCGGCGGTGACGGGCGGTCTTGCGGGTCTCGAAGCGGATCCTGCGGAGGTCTACCGCCGCACCTTCCCTCGCGTCGTCGAGAAGAATCGAACGTTTCGCGAGCGCGTGCCGCATCTGGCGGAGCGGATCTCGCGGGTGGCCGAGGTGCTCGCTTCGGAGGATGTGCGCATGGCGGACGGCGATCGTCTCACCGTGCGGCGGTTGCAGACCCTCGGCTTCGGCTTCGGGGTGGCGCCCGGCTTCGATCGGGTGCACTGGCTGTTCGACGAGGCGTTCGCCGATGCCGCGGAGACGCGCCTGAGCGACACCTTCGTGGAAGCGGTCGGGGCTGCCACGGGGTTCGCAGGGCAGCCGCTGTACGCGGCGCTGCAGGAGGCGATCTACGGGCCGGGCCCGTCGGCGTGGGCAGCGCAGCGCGAGCGGGATCGGCGGCCGGAGTTCGCGGAGTCGTCGCGGCCGCTACTCTTCACTGGTGAGATGGTGTTCCCGTGGATGTTCGAGGAGATCCGTTCGCTGCACGGCTTCCGTGCCGGCGTGGAGCGGCTTGCCGAGGGGGAGTGGCCGATCGCGCTCTACGACGCCGAGCGGCTCGCCGCGAACGAGACGCCGGTCGAGGCCGCCGTCTACTTCGATGACATGTACGTCGATGCGCAGCTCTCGCTCGACACCGCCGCACGGGTGGGGTCGGTCAATGCGTGGGTGACGAACGAGTACGAGCATGACGGCGTGCACCACGACGGGGTGGCCGAGCGGCTGTTCTCGGCGCTCGAGCGCCGCCTGGGCGGCACCCGATCGTCGCGCTGACTCAGCTGCGGTGCCCTGGTGCGCTGCGCGACTGGGCGGAGCGCCGGGCTGCGATTGCGCAGCCGGCGATGAGATCGATCGTCCCGTGACGGGCGACGTTCATGGCCTAGCGCCTGAAAGAGGTGCAAAACCCCTGATCGTGACAAAAATTGCATCTGAGGCTGAAATGTGTGAGGATTGATGGGTTCGCGCAATCCTGCGCGCCCAGGCTTCCGCTCCCGTTCGAATCGCGAGGCGCGGCGTCGTTCCACTCGATTCAAGGAGTCATCATGGCTGTCAAGATCCGTCTCAAGCGCCTCGGCAAGATCCGCGCCCCCTACTACCGCATCGTCGTCGCCGACTCGCGCACCAAGCGCGACGGTCGCGTGATCGAGGAGATCGGCAAGTACCACCCGACCGAGCAGCCCTCGTTCATCGAGGTCGACTCGGAGCGCGCGCAGTACTGGCTGAGCGTGGGCGCCCAGCCCACCGAGCAGGTCGCGGCGATCCTCAAGCTCACCGGCGACTGGGGCAAGTTCACCGGCGAGGGCAGCACCGAGTCGCAGGTCAAGCCTGTCGAGCCCAAGCCCGTCTTCGAGGTCGACGCGGCCAAGAAGCCCGTGCTGCGCCCCAAGGCTGAGAAGCCGGCGGCGAAGGACGAGGCTGCCGAGGCTCCGGCCGAGGAGGCCGCTGCCGAGACCACCGAGGCCTAATCCTCTTGGTTGAGCAGGCGCTGGCCGAAGCGCTCGACCACCTGGTGCGCGGGATCGTCGACCACCCCGAACGGGTGCGCGTCGATGCTCGCGAGACCCCGCGCGGCGAGGTGCTCGAGGTGCGGGTGCACCCGAGCGACCTCGGCCGGGTGATCGGCCGCGGCGGTCGCACGGCGTCGTCGCTGCGCACCGTCGTGTCGGCGCTGGCCGACGGCGGGCGCGTGCGCGTCGACGTGATCGACACCGACCAGCACGACCTCGGCGACGAGGTCGGCTCGGCCGACGCGGAGGGCGCCGTCTGATGGCCGACGCTCACGGGCGTGTGCGAGCTCCCCGTCCCGCAAGCGGGGCGGGGAGTTTGCGCGTCGGGCGCCTCACCAAACCTCACGGGCTGAAGGGCGGCGTCAAGCTCGAGCTCTTCACCGACAATCCCGAGCTGCGCTTCACGCCCGGCGCGGTGTTCCACCTGCAGGTGCCGGAGGAATCGCCGTGGTTCGGCCGCACCATCACCATGCGCGAACTGCGCTGGTTCAACGAGTCGCCGGTCGGCTTCTTCCAGGAGCTGCCCGACCGCACCGCGGTCGAGGGGATCGTGCGCGCGATCCTGTGGATCGACGAGCAGGCCGTGGCCGAAGGCGAGGAAGACAACGCCTGGTACGACCACCAGCTCGTAGGGCTCGACGTCGTGCGTGGAGCCGAGGATGGGGCGAGCCACGTGAAGCTCGGCACCGTCGCAGAGGTGCAGCACTTCCCGGCGCAGGATCTGCTCGTCGTGACCACCGACGGCGGCACCGTGCTGGTGCCCTTCGTCGAGGCCATCGTGCCGAGCGTCGACATCGAAGCGGGCATCGTGCGCGTGACCCCGCCCGCGGGCCTCTTCGAGGAGCTCGCCGACGACGCCGCCGAGGATCCCGCGATCACCGCCGGCGAGACTGACGCCGACACCGAGATCGACGGTGCCGAGATCGGCGACGCCGACCGGAACGGCCCCGCCGCATGAGGATCGACGTCGTCTCGATCTTCCCCGGCTATTTCGACGCGCTGGAGCTGTCGCTGCTCGGCAAGGCGAAGCAGCGGGGCCTCATCGACGTGCGCGTGCACGATCTGCGAGACGCCGCGCACGACAAGCACCGCACCGTCGACGACACGCCCACGGGCGGCGGAGCCGGCATGGTGATGAAGCCCGAGCCCTGGGGCGAGGTGCTCGACGGCATCCTGGCCGAGGCTGGAGCTGCTGCGGGATCAGGCACCGCGTCCGAGGCGTCCCCTGCGGTTGACGCCGAGCCCGGCACGGCCGGCGATCCGCTCATCATCTTCCCCTCGCCCGCCGGTGAGGTCTTCACGCAGCGCATGGCCCGCGAGCTCGCCCACGAGCAGCACCTCGTCTTCGGGTGCGGTCGCTACGAGGGCATCGACCAGCGCGTGTTCGACGAGTACGCCGCACGCGGCCGGGTGCGCCTCGTGAGCATCGGCGACTACGTGCTCAATGGCGGGGAGGTCGCCACGATCGCGATGATCGAGGCGATCGGGCGGTTGCTGCCGGGTGTGGTGGGCAACCCCGAGAGCCTCGTCGAGGAGTCGCACGAGGACGACGGCCTGCTGGAGTACCCCAGCTACACCAAGCCCGCCGAGTGGCGCGACCGTGCGGTGCCGCCGGTGCTGCTGAGCGGCAACCACGCCGCCATCGAGGCCTGGCGGCGGGAGCAGCGCATCGAGCGCACGCGGCGGGTGCGACCCGAGCTGCTGCCGCGCGAACTGCGCGGCGAGTCGCGCGGCCGTCACGCCGCCGAATGACGTCGGTGTCGCAGAACCTCTAGGCTTGATCCATGCGTGATGTTCTCTCCGCCGTCATCGGCAAGACGGTGCGGCAGGCGGCGCGGCTGCGTGGCGGCGGATCCGCCCTGCCCGGCCTCGTCGTCGAAAAGTTCGACCCGGGGTTCATGGCTCGGGTGCTCGGGCGACTGCCCTACGGGGTGATCGCGGTCAGCGGCACCAACGGCAAGACCACCACCACGAAGATGATCGTCGAGATGCTGCAGGCCCGCGGGCTGCGCGTCTTCACGAACAAGACGGGGTCGAACTTCTCGCGCGGCGTCGTCGCGGCCGCGATCCAGGAGTGCTCGCTCGGCGGCAGGCTCGACGCCGATGTCGCGGTGCTCGAGCTCGATGAGGCGCACGCGATGTACTTCATCGACCGGGTGCAGCCCCGCTTCACGCTGCTGCTCAACGTGCTGCGCGATCAGCTCGACCGCTTCGGCGAGATCGACACCACGGCGAAGCTGCTGCAGCGCATCGCCGACGCCACCACCGAGGGTGTGGTGGTCAACCGTGAGGATCGGCTGGTGGCCGCGATCGGCGAGCGCACGCGCGAGCGCGGCGGATCCGGCCATGCTGCCGGCAAGCCCGCCGTGCGCGAGTTCGGCCTCTCCTCGGCGCTGCTCTCCACCTTCCCGAGCGACGACGACTTCCACGCGACGCCCCTCGCCGGCGCCGCGGCCGATGACGCGCCGGAGCGCCCCGACGCCGACGTCACCCTCGTCGAACTCGGCGACCACGAAGCCGTCTTCCGCATCGCGGGCGACGATCACCGCACCGCGCTCAAGCTCGAGGGCCTGTACAACACCTTCAATGCGGCCGCGGCGCTCGCGACCGTGCGCATGGTGCTCGACGCCGGCCCGCTGCCCGGGCACCCGGCCCCGGACCGCACAGCCGACACCGACGCGGCGCTCGTCGCCGCGCTCGCCCAGGTGCGGCCCGCGTTCGGGCGCGGCGAGCAGCTGCTGCTCGACGGGCAGCCGCTCGAACTCGTGCTCGTGAAGAACCCCGCGGGCTTCCGGCTCGGGCTCGCCTCGTTCGATGCCCGCGGCGTCGACGTGATGATCGCGATCAACGACCAGTACGCCGATGGCCGCGACATGTCGTGGTTGTGGGATGTCGACTTCGGCTCGCTCGCCGATGAGGGCGTCGACACGGTCTCGGGTACGCGGGCGTGGGACATGGCGCTGCGACTCGAGCACGACGATGTGCCGGTGGGGCAGGTCGAGGAGGATCTGGGCCGCGCCCTCGCGTCGTTCCGCGAGCGCACACTGCGCGGCGGTGCGGGCGCCCGCCCGCGGCGCATCTACTGCACCTACACCGCCATGCTCGAACTGCGACGGGCACTGGCCGAGCTGACCGACGTGGAGGACATCTGGTGAGCACGTTCGAGAGCACGGATGCAGGCGCCGGCGAGAGCGCCGGCGAGCGGTCCGGAATGAGCGCTGCCGAGCGCGAGCTCGTCATCGTGTCGCTGTATCCGCGCGATATGAACATCTACGGCGATCGCGGCAACGTGCTGTCGCTCGCGCGTCGCGCGAAAGCCCACGGCTTCGCGCCGCGCATCGTCGAGGTCAACCCCGGCGATCCGCTGCCCGAGCACGTCGACATCGTCGTGGGCGGCGGCGGGCAGGACTCGGGACAGGGGCGCGTCGCGCAGGATCTCGCCGCACGGGCCGACGAGATCCGCGCCCTCGCAGGCGACGGCGTTCCCATGCTCATGGTGTGCGGGCTGTACCAGCTCTTCGGGCACCGCTTCGTCACGCACACGGGCGACGAGTTGGTGGGCATCGGCGTGCTCGATGTCGAGACGCGCGGCGGCGAGGTGCGCATGATCGGCAACATCGTGCTCGACTCCGACGAGTTCGGCGAGATCATCGGCTACGAGAACCACAGCGGCGACACACGACTGGGGCCCGGTTCGCGGCCGCTGGGGCGCGTGACGCAGGGCGCCGGCAACAACCCCGATGACGGTTTCGAGGGCGCCCGTACCGGCAATGTGATCGGCAGCTACCTGCACGGCTCGCTGCTGCCGAAGAACCCGGCGCTCAGCGACTTCCTGATCGGCGAGGCGGCTCGGCGCCGCTATGGCGCATTCGAACCCGCGGCGGGCGTCGACGAGACCGTGCAGCGGGCGCGCGAGAGCGCGAAGCGCCGCCCGCGGTAGGGCTGCGGCCGACGGCCTGCGGCTGACGGCCAGCAGCTGCCGCTGGCGGCCTGCGGCCGTGACGGCGTGCGTCCGGGCCTGTGGCGGCCGTCATTTGACGTCCCAGCCGTCCTTTGGGACCTGCAGCCGTAAATCGGGGTCACTTTTTGCCGTGTCATCGCGCGACACGCGGCAAAAAGTGGCCTCGATTTCGTGGGGGGCCGGTGTGGTGAGGAAGCCCGGCGGTGCGAAGCGGAAGACGGGCGGGAAGCAGGCGGGGAAGGTCAGTAGGCCTGCAACCCGCGGGCATGCGCCAGGCGCTGTGAAGGGCGGCACCCCGCGATCCGGAACTCTCGCAAGAAAATTTATATGCACGGGAATATAGTTCTGGATGGGGCCGTTGTTCCCTCGTGAAGCCGCCGCGAGCGGCCCCACGACAGAAAGGCACACCATGACCATCACCGCTGATCAGATCCCCGGTTACCGCGTCGGCACCTGGCAGGTCGACCCCACCCACTCCGAGGTCGGCTTCTCCGTGCGCCACCTCGCGATCAGCAAGGTGAAGGGCAAGTTCGAGCAGTTCGAGGCGACCTTCGTCACCGCCGAGAACCCCCTCGACACCACCGTGACCGCCAGCGCCGAGGTCGCGTCTATCAACACCAACGAGAAGAATCGCGACGGCCACCTGCGCACCGGCGACTTCTTCGCAGCCGACGAGTTCCCCCAGCTCACCTTCGTCTCGACCGGTGTGCGCGAGGAGAACGGCGAGTTCAAGGTCGACGGCGACCTCACCATGCGCGGCGTGACGAAGCCCGTCACCTTCGACTTCGAGTTCGGCGGCTTCGGCGAGGACGCCTACGGCAACTACAAGGCCGGCTTCACCGCCACCACGGTCGTCAAGCGCGAAGACTTCGGCCTCACCTGGAACGCCCCGCTCGAGAAGGGCGGCCTGCTGCTCGGCTCCGACGTCACCATCACCCTCGACATCCAGGCGGCGCTCGCCGGCGAGTAAGCCCGCGCGCGGCGCATCCAGCGCTCAACCGTGCCCCGCTGACGGCGCCCTCCGGCCTCCGGAGGGGGCGCCGTCGTTGACGGGGGCGCTGGCACCGGGCAGCTGTGCGAGTGCCGCGAAACTGCGGCTCGGGGTGGTGGCGCCTCAGTCGAGTTCGCCCACGATCCGCCCCCGCACCCGTCGCAGATCCTCCATCAGGGAGCCGATGAGCACCCAGTGATCGGGGTGGGGCTGCGGAATCGTGTACGGCTGCGTCAGCGCCGGCGGTTCGACCGCGTTCCCCTCGTCGCCGGAGAGCGACACCAGGCGCTCAAGATCGTGCGCGGCACGGCGCATCTCCTCGACCAGGCCCACCACTGACGGGTCGGTGACGAGGTCCGGCTCGTAGAGGTCGTACACGGCGCGCGACATGCCGCCGATCTGCGTGACGATCGGTTGCAACCGCTGGAACAGCGCGTCATCCTCGGCGAGACCCCGCCGGTACCGCCGACTGCGCGGGTTCAGCCGCAGACTCTCCCGCGCCTGCCGCAGCAGCCCGTGCACGCGCGTGCGCTCGCTCTGCAGCGCACGCGCTTCGACGTGCATCTGCTCGAGCCAGGCGTCATCTCGCGGGGCGTCGAGGGCGTCGGCGATCCGCCGCAGGGACGCCGCGGCATCGGCCGTGAGCGACACGATCGCCTCGTGCACCGGCAGCGTGCGCACCGGGGCCGCGACGAGCGCGTTGATCGCGACGCCGATGAGCGCGCCGATCAGCGTCTCCACCAGCCGCTCCACGCCGTAGTGCAGGTCGAGCCCGCCGAGCGCGATCATCAGCAGCGCGCTCACCACGATCTGATTCGCGGCGCTCGGCGTCATGCGCAGCACCCAGCCGAGCGCGAGGCCCGCCACGAGGGCCGCGATGAACAGCCACGAGTGCTGGCCCAGCACCTCGCCCGTGAGCAGCGCCACGGTCACGCCGAGCAGCACGCCCACCACGCGCTCCACGCCCTTGCTCAGCGACTGGTCGACGTTGTCCTGCACCACCAGCAGCGCGGCGATCGCCCCGAAGATGGGCAACTGCTCGGGGAAGATGAGCAGACAGGTGAACCAGGCGAGCACCATCGCCACCAGCGTCTTCACCACCTGGATCAGCGGTGTGCGGCGCTCCGCGATGAACCGCCCGGTCAACTGCTGCGGTGCACGCCGCCAGCCCGCAGGGGAGAGGCCGGTCACAGCCGCCCCCGCTCCCGGGGCCGGCCTGCGCCGCAGCCCGCATTCATCGCAGCAGCTCCAGCTTGCGCAGTTCGTCGCGCAGGGTCGCTCCATCCGGTCCGTACACCCAGGGCACGCCGCTCGTGCTGCGGTGCAGGCGGGCCTTCGAGCGGCCGCCCGCGAGCACGGCTTCGCCGACGGAGAGCTGCCGGATCGCGACCGCGGCGACGTTGTTCGGATGCTCGGTCGCGAACTCGTGGTAGAGCTCTTCGTCGTGCTGGCCGTCGTCGCCGAAGAGCACCCAGCGAGTGTCGGGGAACTCCTGGGCGATGCGCTGCAGCTCGCGGCGCTTGTGCTCCTTGCCGCTGCGGAACCAGCGGTCGTGCGTGGGACCCCAGTCGGTGAGCAGCAGCGGCCCCATCGGATAGAGATTGCGGGCCAGGAAACGGCTGAGCGCCGGCGCGGCGTTCCAAGCGCCGGTGGAGAGGTAGATGACGGGCGCGCCGGGGTTCGATGCGACGAGGTGGTCGAGCATCACGTTCATGCCGGGGGTGGCGGATCGCGCGTGCTCGTCGAGCACGAAACTGTTCCACGCGGCTACGAAAGGGCGGGGCAGCGCGGTGATGAGGATCGTGTCGTCGACGTCGGAGATGACGCCCGTCTTCGCGTCGGGATCGACCACGACCACGGGCGCGTCGGCGGGCTCGCTGGCGCCGGCCTGCAGGGTGATGGTGTGCCAGCCGGGGGTGAGCGCGACGGGCACCATCGCGTCGATCACGCCGCCGCGATCCGCCGTGATCTCGGTGACGAACTCGCCGTCGATGGAGACCCGCACCTGCTGGTAGGGCACGTTGAGGCTGGTGAAGGTGCGCCAGCCGCGCACGCGCGACACGGCGGCCACGTCGGGGCGCAGGCGCGTGTGCTCGCGGCTCTCGGGTTTGAGGAACAGCACCCGGCCCAGCACGCGCACCCAGCCGTCGCCGCCGTACCCGATGTAGGGGATCACCGACGGCACCTTGCCGCGCGCGACCGCTCGGCGGGCCCGCCGGCCGTGCACCCAGTCTTCGAGGCGCGCCGCGAAGCGAGGTCGGCTGTCTGGCGGAGCGTTCAGGGTCACCCGACCAGTCTAGGGGGCGTGGTGCGGGTGGAGCCCTGCCGGGGCGCCTCTCTCGACGTCGAAAGAAAAGCGTTTCGACGTCGAGCGAAAACTGTCTCGACGTCAAAATTGACTCGCAGCAAACTCACAGAAAGAGTAGAATCGGGAGTGGCCGGTCGCCGACCGGCAGCTCCGGCGAGAATGACATCTCGTGGCGGATCTCACTACGGGAGTGCGCTCCTCGGTGAGGTGCGGCCTCCTTCGTTCAGGAGCGATACATGAACGAATTCTTCGACGCGTTGACGCTCGCCCGATGGCAGTTCGGGCTCACGACGCTCTACCACTTCATCTTCGTGCCCCTCACGATCGGCATGAGCCTGCTGGTCGCCATTCTGCAGACCGTCTGGGTGCGCACCGGCAAGGTGAAGTACCTGCGTCTCACGCGCCTCTTCGGAAAGATCTTCCTCATCAACTTCGCGATGGGCGTCGTCACCGGCATCGTGCAGGAGTTCCAGTTCGGCATGAACTGGTCGAACTACTCCCGCTTCGTGGGTGATATCTTCGGCGCGCCGCTCGCCATGGAGGGGCTCATCGCCTTCTTCTTCGAGGCGACCTTCATCGGTCTCTGGATCTTCGGCTGGGACAAGCTGCCGAAGAAGATCCACGTGCTCACCATCTGGTTCGTGTGGATCGGCACCGTGTTCTCGGCCTACTTCATTCTCGCGGCCAACGCGTTCATGCAGAACCCGGTCGGTTTCGAGATCAACGAGGAGCGCGGCCGCGCTGAGCTCGACAGCATCGGCAGCGTGCTGCTGAACCCCGTCGCGCTCACGCAGTTCCCGCACACCATCTTCGCGTCGATCATGTTCGCAGGCGTCGTGATGGTCGCCGTGGCGGCGTGGCACCTGCAGCGCGGCCAGTTCGTCGACGAGATGCGCACGACGCTGCGATTCGGCGCGTGGACGAACATCATCGCCTTCCTCGGCGTCGGTCTGACCGGCCACGAGCTCGGCATGGTGATGACCCAGACCCAGCCTATGAAGATGGCCGCGGCCGAGGCCCTCTACAACACCGCGAGCGGCGCCGACGCCTCGTTCTCGATCTTCAGCTGGGGCACGCCGGATGGGATGCACGAGATCTTCTCGATCCGCATCCCCTACCTGCTCTCCTTCCTCTCCAACGGCACCTTCGACGGCACCGTCGAGGGCATCCGGGACCTGCAGGCCGAGTACGAGCTCGCCTTCTGCGGCGCCGACAGCGCGCTGACCTGCCCGAGCGACGGCAACTTCGTGCCCATCGTGTGGGTCACCTACTGGGCGTTCCGCTGGATGATCGGTCTCGGCGCCTTCGCCGCGCTCGTGTCGGCCGTCGGCCTCTGGATCACGCGCAAGAACGCCGATCTGCCCAAGTGGGTGTGGAAGGTCGCGATCTGGACCGCCCCGATCCCGATGCTCGCCTCGCTCGTGGGCTGGATCTTCACCGAGATGGGCCGTCAGCCCTGGATCGTGTTCGGCGTGATGACCACCGAGCAGGGCGTCTCGCCCGGCGTGCCCGGCTGGGCCGTGCTCGTGTCGCTCATCGTGTTCACGCTCGTCTACGGCGGTCTCGCGGTGCTCGAGTTCAAGCTCATCACCCGGGCCGCGAAGGACGGGCCGCCCGAGATTGAGATGAGCGGCGGCACCGACGGCGAAGGCGAACCCGACCAGCAGAAGCTGGCGACGGTCTACTAGGAGGAACGGAAACATGGAACTCACCACACTCTGGTTCCTCATCGTCGGCGTCATGCTCATCGGGTACTTCGTGCTCGACGGCTTCGACTTCGGCGTGGGCATGGCCCTGCCATTCCTCGGCAAGGACAACACGGATCGCCGACTCATCATCAACACGATCGGCCCGGTCTGGGACCTCAACGAGACCTGGCTCATCGTGGCCGGCGCCTCGCTGTTCGCCGCGTTCCCGGAGTGGTACGCGACGATGTTCTCGGGCTTCTACCTGGCCCTGCTGCTGATCCTGGTCGCCCTGATCCTGCGCGGCGTCTCCTTCGAGTACCGGCATCAGGGCAAGGGCGAGCAGTGGACGCGCTGGTTCGACCAGTTCATCGTCTGGGGCTCCGTCGTGCCGCCGCTGCTCTGGGGCGTCGCGTTCGCGAACCTCGTGCAGGGCCTGCCGATCGGCCTGCTGCCCAACGGCGGCTGGATCTACGAGGGCACGCTGCTCACGCTGCTCAACCCCTACGGGCTGCTCGGCGGCGTCGTCATGGTGCTCGTCACGTTCACGCACGGTCTCGTCTTCATCTCGTTGAAGACCACGGGCGACATGCGCGAGCGGGCGCGTGCGCTCGCAACGAAGGTGGGGATCGGCGCGATCCTCGCCGGCGCCGTGTTCCTCGTGTGGACCATCGTGATGCACCTCGACCACGAGCTGCTCTGGCTCATCGTCACCTGCGCCGCGATCGCCGCACTCGCCCTCATCGGCGGCTTCGTAGCGAACCTCGCCGGTCGCGAGGGGTGGGCGTTCACGGGCAACGCGGTCGGCATCGCGTTCGCGCTGCTGACCATCTTCTCCGCCCTCTACCCGTACCTCATGTACTCGACGATCGATCCCGCGTTCTCGATGTCGATCGAGGGGGCGGCGAGCTCGCACAAGACGCTCGAGCTGATGACCTGGGTGGCGGTGTTCACCCTGCCGCTCGTGCTCGCCTACCAGGCGTGGACGTACTGGGTGTTCCGCAAGCGGCTCACCCGGGAGACGATCACCGCGGGCGCGCACTGACCCGCACCGGTTCGGCAGAGCGGCGGGCGTCGTGTCGCTTCGGCGATGCGGCGCCCGCCGTCGCACACGGCGTCTGAATCGCTCATCAGATGTGAGGCGCCGAACTGCCCTAGACTGCCGTTGGCGACCCGGAGACCGCTCGCCGCCGCCCCGCCCGAACGAACCCACGAACGAACCCACAGGAACCCCGTGAAACCACTCGATCCGAGGCTGCTCCGCCACGCCCGCGCCGCCCGCGGCGTGCTGCTGATCGGGGCGGGGCTGGGCGCTCTCCGCACGCTCGCGATCCTCGCCTGGAGCTGGCTACTGGCCCAGGCGCTCGCCGTGGCGGTGCTGCCGGTGCTGGGCGGTCTCGGCGGGGCAGCCGGCCGCGTATCGGAGGGCGCGCTGCCGCCCGAGCAACTGCCGCGGCTGCTGCTCGGCGCGCTGGCCGCGCTCTGCATCCGGTCCGCCGCGTCGTGGGGCATGGATGCGGTGGCGGCCCGCGGAGCCGTGCAGGTCAAGTCGCAGCTGCGCGCGGCAGCCCTCGACGCGCTCGACGCGTCGTCGCCGTTGCGCGAGGGTCCCTCCGACGCCGAGCAGGCGACCGTGCTGGGGCGCGGCCTCGACGCACTCGACGGCTACTTCTCGGCGTACGTGCCCCAGCTCATCCTCACCGCGGTCGCGACGCCGCTGCTGGTGCTCGCGGTGCTGCTCGCCGATCCGGTGAGCGGTGTCGTCGTGCTCATCGTCTTCCCGGTGATCCCCGTCTTCATGATCCTCATCGGGCTCGCCACGCAGGCCGTGCAGGATCGTCAGTGGGCGCAGCTGCAGCGGCTGTCGAGCTCGTTCCTCGACGCGGTGTCGGGGCTTGCGACGCTCAAGATCTTCGGTCGCGAGGGGCGCCAGTCGGCCCGCATCGCCCGCGAGACCGACGAGTACCGCTCGCGCACCATGAAGGTGCTGCGCGTCACGTTCCTGTCGGGCTTCGTGCTCGACCTTGCCGGTACCTTCTCCATCGCGCTCGTCGCGGTGACGGTGGGCACCCGCCTCGTCGACGGCGCCTTCCCGCTCGCGCTCGGCCTGTTCGTGCTGCTGCTGCTGCCCGAGGTGTTCATCCCCATCCGACAGGTGGGCGCCGCCTTCCATGCTTCGACCGAGGGGCTCGCCGCCTCGACCCAGGTGTTCGACCTCATCGAGCGCGGCGCAGACGCCCGGGTGTCCGCCGTCGACGCGGGGGAGGGGGTGCTCGTCGACGCCGTGGTGCTCTCCCGCGGCGGGCGTCGCGTTGCGGGGCCGGTGACCCTGAGCGCGGCCCCAGGCGAAGTGGTGGGGATCGCGGGGCCCTCGGGCGCCGGGAAATCGACGCTGATCGCGGCCCTGCTCGGCTTCATCGCTCCCGAGGAGGGGCGGATCGCGCGGCCGGCCGAGGTCGCCTGGTCGGGGCAGCGGCCCGGCCTGCTGCAGGGCAGCCTCTCCGAGAATGTGGCCCTGGGGGACTCTCTCCCCGATGCGGCGCTCGTGCAGCGCGCTCTCGCGGCGGTCGGCCTCGCCGGCCTCGACCCGGAAACCCAGCTCGGGGCCACCGGTGCCGGGCTCTCCGGCGGGCAGGCGCAGCGCGTCGCGATCGCCCGCTGCCTCTACCGCGCCTGGAGCCGCGACGCTGCGCTGCTGCTGCTCGACGAGCCGACATCGGCGCTCGACGCCGAGAACGAGGCACTCGTCTGCCGCGCGCTGCGCGAAGAAGCACAGGCCGGCCGCGCCGTGCTCGTGGTGAGCCACCGGCCCGCCGTGCTCGCGGCGGCCGACCGGGTGGTGCGCGTCGAACCCGCCGCCGCGCTCGGCGCGTCGGGCGCTGTCGGCGGCACCACCGCGACCGGGCAGGAGGAGGGCGCATGATCCGCCGCACCGCCGCGAGCGAGACGCCGCGCCGAGCCGTGCTCGCGCGCGCGATGCCGGCGCCCCGCCGCCGAACCCCCGGCACCCTGCTGGGCGTGCTCGCCGACGCCTGCGTCGTCGGCCTGCTCGGCCTCAGCATGTGGCTGATCGTGCGGGCGGGCGAGCAACCGCCCATCCTGCATCTCACCTTCGCGATCGTGGGCGTGCGCGCGCTCGCGATCGGACGCGCCGCCTTTCGGTACACCGAGCGGCTCTTCAGCCACGACGCGGCGTTGACGCAGCTCGCGACGCTGCGCGCGCAGACCTTCGACGCGCTCGTGCCCCGCGTGCCGGGCGCCATCGAGTCGCATCGGCGCGGCGAGGTGCTCGCCGCGTTCGTCGACGACGTGGATCAGCTGCAGGACGAGCCGCTGCGCGTGCGCCAGCCGCTCATGGTGAGCGGGGTCGTGGTGCTGCTCAGCCTGCTGTTCATCGCCTTCGTCTCGCCTGTCGCGGCGCTGATTCTCTGCGCGGTGCTGCTCATCGCGGGCGCCCTCGCGGCGTACCTCGGGGAACGGTTCGCGGGGGCCGACGACCGCGAGCTCAGCGCCGCCCGCGCCGGCCTCGTCGATGCGCTGCTCGAACGCTTCGCCTCGGCCGAGGTGCTCGCCGCCTTCAGCGCGACCGGCATGCAGCGCGAGCGCATCGCCGCGGCGGAGGCGCGCCTGTCGCGCGTGCAGCTGCGCCGGGCGCGCGCCGCCGGCCTCACCGGCGGGCTGCTGTCGCTCGGGGCGGGCCTCGCGTCGCTGCTGCTGCTCGTCGCGCTGCTGCCCGCGCTCGGTTCGGAGCTGACGGCCCCGCTCTTCGCCGCCGTGGTCGTGGTGCCGGCGGCCGTCTTCGAGGTCTTCGCGCAGGTGCCTGCCGCGCTCGCTGCCCGCCGGGCGGTGCGGGCGAGCGCCGACCGGGTCGCCGTGCTCACCGAGACGGCGCTGCCCGCGGAGATCCCCGTCGATGCTGCTTCTGCTCGTGTGCCCGAGCCGGTGCCGGCCGCCCCCCTCATCGCAGTGCGCGACCTCGCCGTGCGGCATCCCGGTGCCGCGCGCGACGCGGTCGCCGGTGTCGGCTTCGAACTGCACGCCGGCGAGACGCTCGTGGTGACCGGCGAGAGCGGCGCAGGCAAGAGCACGCTCGCCCTCGCGCTCGTGCGCTTCCTCGAGTACCGCGGCGGCTACCGGCTGCGCGGCGTCGAGGCGCGGGAGCTGCCGATCGCCGAGGTGCGCCGCACGGTCGGCCTCTGCGAGCAGACCCCGCACCTCTTCGATGCCGATCTGCGGCAGAACCTGAAGTTCGCCCGCGACACCGCGAGCGACGACGAGATCATGACCGCGCTCGACCGGGTGGGCCTCGGAGCCTGGGCGCGGGAGCGGGGCGGGCTCGACGCCGCGGTGGGCGAGCACGGTGCGCTCGTGTCGGGCGGGCAGGCGCAGCGGATCGCGCTCGCGCGAGCGATCCTGGCCGACTTCCCCGTGGTGGTGCTCGACGAACCCACTGCCGGGGTGGACCGCGAGCTCGCGGATCGGCTCCTGACCGAGCTGCTGGGCGCGGTGCCCGCCGACCGGGCCGTGGTCCTCATCACCCACACCGAACTGCCCGCGGGTGTCGCGGCACGCCGACTCGCCCTCTGAGCTGGCGACCCGGCCCCGGGGTCAACCCAGCGGGTGCCAGCAGCGGTTGAGGGCCTCGCGGAACCAGCGCAGGCGGCGCTCCTCGGGCGCGGCCTGCGGCACACCGTCGATGCTCGTGACGACGCGGATGCCGTGCAGCGCGTTCACCGCCCAGACCTCGGCGCCCGCGAGTTCCGCCACCGTCGGCGTGGCCGGCGACAGGGAGCCGCTCTGTCGCTCAGGCTTGCGCCTCACGAGACGCGCGTCGGCGGCCCGCCGCAGCAGGCCCTCGGTCACGGACGGCACCCGGTTCGCGCGCCCCTTCGCCCGCGCGTCGGCGACGAAGCGGCCGGAGGAGTCGCCGGCGTCGCCCCACCAGATCAGGCTCGTCGTCGCGCCCTCGACGACCGCGCGTCCCGCCCCGTCGAGCAGCAGCGCCTCTGCGCCGAGCCGGCGGTTCAGCTCGGCGAGGCGCGAGATGTTCGGGCCTTTGCGCTCGGGGTGATCGAGGAGCACACCCGGGGCCGACCGCAGCTCGATCGTGTCGCGCAGCTCGGGCAGCGGCCGCAGCGAGAGCGAGAGTTCCGCGTCGCCGCCGGCGTGCTCGGCCTCCCAGAGTTCGAGGCGGGGGAAACCCTCGCCGTACTCCGCGATGCGGTCGACCGCCTCATCGAGGAAGACGTCGATGCGCGCCCGTGTGTCTGCACCGGGCAGCTGCCCGAGCGCCGAGAATCGGAACCGGCGGAGGTGATCGGCCAGCCCGCGCACCTCGGCGGCAGCCGTGCGCGGGTTCGCGCGCACTCGGAAGGAGTCGGCGACGATGAGCCGTCGGGTCGATGCTGCGCTCACGCGCCCACCCTACCCGCCGGTGATCCGCCAACCGCCGATCCGCCAACCGCCGATCCGTTGGCGCGTCGTCGGTCGCAGCCTGATCCGCTGTCCTTGCTCGGTAGGGTGGTCGGGTGACGGGGAGACAGGCCTGGCCGAGCGACGCGGCGGAGATCGCGCGCGTGCTCGCCGCGAGCGGCCGGCCCTGGGCCTGGTTCGACGGGGCGGCTGCGGCCCCGGGAGAACCCCGGGTGAGCTATCTCGGGGTGGCGTCCGAGATGCGGATCGCCGAGACCGGTCTGGAACGCGAGTTCCTGGCCGGGCTGCGAGCCGCACCGGGGGTCGCTGCGGTGCCCGGCCTGCAATCCGGCTGGGCCGTGGCGCTGAGCTACGAGTTCGGTGTGGCGCTGCTCGACGCCGACGTCGGATCTCTCCGGTGTTTCGGAGCAGAAAGCGCTGATCGCTCCGAAACATCGACGAGGTCCGCAGAGACGACGGCGCCCGCCTTCGCGCTGCGTCTCGACGGCGTGCTGGAGATCGACCATGATCGCGGCACCTCGCGACTGAGGGGCGACGCGGCCGAGCTCGCCGCGCTGCTCGATCCGCATCTCGGATCCATCCAGTCGTTCGGAGCCGAAGCCCCCGATCTCTCCGCAACACCGGGGAACCCCGATGCAGCGACGGCGCTGGCTGGCAGGCGCTCGGCTGAGCGCGCCGGGCCTTCCCCTGCGGGTGCCGGCGCGCCGGCGTGGCGACGCACCGACGCCGACTACGCCGCGGAGGTCGAGGCGTGCCGATCCGCCATCCGCGACGGCGATGCCTACGTGCTGTGCCTCACCGACACCGCTCAGGCGCGCGGCGAATTCGACCCGTTCGACCTCTACCTGCGGCTGCGGCAGGGCGGCGGCGCAGTGCGCGGCGGGGTCATCGTCGCGGGGGAGCGGGCACTCGTGAGCGCGAGCCCCGAACGCTTCCTGAGCGCGCGGGCGCGACGCATCGTCACCCACCCGATCAAGGGCACCCGGCCTCGCGGCGCGACGCCCGAGGCCGACACCGCCCTCGCCGCGCAGCTCGCGAACGACCCGAAGGAGCGGGCCGAGAACCTCATGATCGTCGACCTCATGCGCAACGACCTCAGCCGGGTGTGCGAGCTCGGATCGGTGGGGGTCGAGGGCTTCCTGCGGGTCGAAACCCACCCGCACGTGCACCAGCTCGTGAGCACGGTCGGCGGCCGACTGCGCGCCGACCGCGACATCTTCGACGCGGTCGAGGCCTGCTTCCCGGGCGGATCGATGACGGGTGCGCCGAAGCGGCGCGCGGTCGAGATCCTGCGCGCGCTCGAAGGGGCGCCGCGCGGGCTCTACTCGGGCTGCTTCGGGTGGGTCGACGATGGCGGGGACGCCGAGCTCGCCATGACGATCCGCAGCGTCGAGCTGCGCGGCGGCGCGGGCACGTGCGTGGCGCTCGTGGGCGCGGGCGGCGGGATCACCGCCGACTCCGATCCGCAGCGCGAGACCGCCGAGAAGCACCTCAAAGCGGCCCCGATCCTCGCCGCGCTCGCCTCCTGCGCCGCCGCCTAGCGGGCGCGCAGGAGCCCGGCCCGCAGGATCACCCGCAGGATCGCGCGCCGCATCCGCGGTAGTCTTGAGGAATGTGTGCGAGCCCGCGGCAGCGGGCGATCCCGAACGAGATCGAGGTGTGTGTGAGCGAGCGGCAAGCGAGCAGCCAGGTGGGCGCAGTCGAGCAGCAGGCGCGAGAGGCCGAGGGCTACGACTTCCAGGCGATCCAGGACCGGTGGCTGCCGGTCTGGGACCAGCTGAAGCCCTTCGAGGTGAGCGGCGACAGCGGTCGCCCCGCCAAGTACGTGCTCGACATGTTCCCCTACCCCTCGGGCGACCTGCACATGGGGCACGCCGAGGCGTTCTGCTTCGGCGACGTGCTCGCCCGCTACTGGCGCGGCCGCGGCTACGACGTGCTGCACCCCATCGGCTGGGACTCCTTCGGCCTGCCCGCCGAGAACGCCGCCATCAAGCGCGGCGTCGACCCGCGCGAGTGGACCTACGCCAACATCGACCAGCAGAAGGCGTCGTTCCGCACCTACGCACCGTCGTTCGACTGGAGCCGGGTGCTGCACACGAGCGACCCCCAGTACTACAAGTGGAACCAGTGGCTGTTCCTCAAGATGTACGAGAAGGGCCTCGCGTACCGCAAGGCGAGCTGGGTCAACTGGGATCCGGTGGATCAGACCGTGCTCGCCAACGAGCAGGTGCTCGCAGACGGCACCTCCGAGCGCTCCGGCGCGATCGTGGTCAAGAAGAAGCTCACCCAGTGGTACTTCCGCATCACGGACTACGCGGATCGCCTGCTCGACGACCTCGATCAGCTCGAGGGGCAGTGGCCGGCCAAGGTGCTCAACATGCAGCGCAACTGGATCGGCCGCTCGCGCGGCGCCGAGGTCGAGTTCGAGATCGAGGGCCGCGCTGAGAAGGTGCCCGTCTTCACGACCCGCCCCGACACCCTCCACGGCGCGACCTTCATGGTCGTGGCACCAGATTCCGACCTCGCCGCCGAACTGGCCGCGGGCGCCTCGCCCGAGGCGCGTATGCACTTCCAGGCATACCTCGAGCAGACGCAGAAGCAGACCGAGATCGAGCGTCAGAGCACGGATCGTGAGAAGACCGGCGTCTTCCTCGACCACTTCGCCGTCAACCCGGTGAACGGCGAGCGGATCCCCGTCTGGGCCTCCGACTACGTGCTCGCCGACTACGGCCACGGTGCGATCATGGCCGTGCCCGCGCACGATCAGCGCGACCTCGACTTCGCCCGCAAGTTCGAACTGCCCGTGCGGGTCGTGCTCGACGTGCGCGACGCAGATGGTGCGCAGCTGCCCGACCCGGCTGAGAGCGGTGTCGCGCTCGTCGGCGATGGCACCCTCGTCAACTCCGCCGAGCTCGACGGCCTCGGGAAGGCCGAGGCGATCGCGAAGTCGATCGAGGTGCTTGAGGGGCGCGGCACCGGCCGTGCCGCCACCACCTACCGCCTGCGCGACTGGCTGATCTCGCGCCAGCGCTACTGGGGCACGCCGATCCCGATCCTGCACGGCGCCGACGGCGAGATGAAGCCCGTCGAGCAGTCCGCGCTGCCCGTCGAACTGCCGTCGTCGGAGGGCCTCGACCTCAAGCCGAAGGGCTCGTCGCCGCTGGGCGCCGCGACCGAGTGGGCGACCGTCGTGGACCCCGAGACCGGTGAGAGCTGGACGCGCGACCCCGACACCATGGACACCTTTGTCGACAGCTCCTGGTACTACCTGCGGTTCCTCTCGGCGAACGACGACACCCAGGCGTTCGACCCGGCAGCGGCGAAGCGCTGGGGCCCGATCGACCAGTACGCGGGCGGCGTCGAGCACGCCATCCTGCACCTGCTTTACTCGCGCTTCATCACCAAGGTGCTGCACGACCTCGGCTACCTCGACTTCGAGGAGCCCTTCACCGCGCTGCTCAACCAAGGCATGGTGCTGCTCGACGGCGCCAAGATGTCGAAGTCGAAGGGCAACCTCGTCGAGTTCGCCTCGGAGCTGAAGGAGCACGGCGCCGACGCGCTGCGTGTCACCCTCGCCTTCGCGGGCCCTCCCGAGGACGACATCGACTGGGCCGACGTGTCGGTGCAGGGCTCGGCGAAGTTCCTCGCCCGTGCCTGGCGGATCGCCGACGACATCGAGACGTCCGGCGCGCCCGCCGGTGCGTCCTTCTCCGACGGCGACGCTGCGCTGCGCAAGCACACCCACCACCTGCTCGCCGACGCCCCGGGTCTCGTCGAGGCATACAAGTTCAACGTGGTCGTCGCCAGGCTCATGGAGCAGGTCAACGTCACCCGCAAGGCCATCGACTCCGGCTGCGGGGTCGCGGACCCCGCAGTGCGCGAGTCGGCCGAGGCAATCGCGGTGATCCTCTCGCTCTTCGCACCCTACGCCGCCGAGGACATGTGGGCGAAGCTCGGTCACCAGCCCACTGTGGCACTCGTCGAGTGGCCGGCAGCAGAGGCGTCGCTGCTCGTCGAGGCCGAGGTCACGATGGTCGTTCAGGTCGACGGCAAGGTGCGGGATCGCCTCACCCTGCCCGCCTCCGTCACCGAGGCCGAGGCCGAGGCCGCCGCGCGTGCATCGGCCGCCGTGCAGCGCGCCATCGGCGACCGCGAGATCGTGAACGTGGTGGTGCGCGTGCCGAAGATCGTGAGCATCGCCACGAAGTAGGGTTCGGCTGCTCGGCTTGGCTGTCTGGTTCTGGCCGTGCGCGTCGAGCCCTGCGTTTCGGGCCGCCGCCTTGGCGGTTCGGTTCGAACTGTTATCGCGCCTGGTGCACTATCCCTGGGATAGTGCACCAGGCGCGATGCGTTTTCGGGTGTTGGGGCTGGGCTGGGTTGTGGGTGACCTCGCTCACAGGCGGCGCGAATCCGGGGTGAGCGCCGACTTCTCCACAGATGCTGGCGCTCGACCGATCGGGGTGCCTCCGCTCGCCTAGCGTGGGCGCATGAATCAACTGCAGGCGAGCGAATCACGGCAGCCGCGGGCCGGCGCGCGGCACGGCCGATGGCCGGTGCCCGAGGCCCCGGGAGGCTTGGACCCGGCTCAGGAGCCTGCGGTGCGCGGAGTGCCGGAGGCGCCCGGCGCCCTGGTAGCGCGTGAGACTGCGCGTGAGTTTGCGCCTGAGTTTGCGAGTCCGGGAGCCGGAGGCGACGGCCACGTGAGCTGGCCCAGCGCTGCGTCTGGCGACCGTGTTCAGAACACCCGACGTGATCGGATGGCCGGGTCCGGATCGGTCATCGGCGATGTGCCGCGGCCTGCAGACGGGCCGACAGGGGAGAGTTCGGGGGAGCCGTGGAATGCCTCGAAGCTCTCGGGTTCGAGTGCGGATGAGACCGCGGGTGGCGACGTCCTGGATCCCTTCCTCGCGGCCGGTCTCGGGCCGCACTTCCCGGATTCATCCGGGGGCCGATCCGCAGCTCCGCCCGGAGACGGGCGCGCGGCAGGGCCCGAAGGTGGACCCACGGGGTCGAGCGAGCGGTGGACTTCCGAGGCCGTGCTGGACCGGGGCCTATGGCGCGAGCGGCCGCCCGAGCCGTGGGCGTCACGGGGTGCACCCGCGGCGCTCGAACGCGAGGACGCGCCGAGACTGGGGCTCCGTATCAAGCGCGCGGTGGCGGTGCCGGTTCTGGCAGGCGCGGTGGTGCTGGTGGCTGCCGTACTGATCGCGATCGCCGTCGCAGCGCTGCAGCCGGGAGGCGCGGGGATGGAACTCGCCCACGCGCCGGGAGCCGAGGGGCACGGCGGCGATGCGTCGGAGGGCGGATCCGGGGCGGCGGCAAGCGGGTCGCCGAACGCCGGCGGCGGCTCGGATGGCGTTGCGGGCAGTGGCGCGGATGATGTTGCGGGCGGGGCGGAGGTGCAGCGGATTCTCGTGCACGTCGTGGGCGAGGTGGCCCGTCCGGGGGTGATCGAGGTGGTGAACGGCGCGCGAGTGTCCGAGGCCATCGAGGCCGCCGGGGGCGCATCGGAGGCGGCTGTGCTGTCTGCGGTGAATCTCGCGCGCGCTGTCGTCGACGGTGAGCAGATCGTGGTGCCGAACGCGCAGCAGGTGCAGGAGGGGGCGGTGCCGGGAGCGGTGGCGGGCGGCGGGGCGTCGGCCACGGCTGGCGCGCCCGCGGTGATCGATCTCAACACGGCCGATGCCGGCGCCCTCGAAACGCTGCCGAGGGTCGGGCCGGCGCTCGCGTAGCGCATCCTCGACTGGCGGGCCGCGAACGGCCGATTCGCGACGGTCGATCAGCTGCTCGAGGTGCCGGGCATCGGTGCGAAGATCCTCGACGGGATGCGAGAGCGGGTGCGGGTGTGAGCGACGAACCGAGGTCTCCTGCGGGCGGTGAACGTCTCCCGTTCCCTGCGGATTTCTGGGCGCCCCGCGGTGCACCGCATCGCGAGTCCGCCTCGCCGAGCACCGCAGCGGCCTGTGAAGCGGTGCTGCCGACCGCCTGTGCGGCTGATGGAGGGGCGCCATCGCATCTCGGAGCCGTCGGCAGAACTGCGTCGCCAGACATCTGCGCGGTCGATGACGCAGTGCCACCGCAGGCCGGCGAGCGCATGCGCTCCCCGCCGGGCACCTGGCGCCTGTTCGCGCCCGCCCTGCTGGTCTGGGCCATGGCGGCTCTGGTAATCGGGCACCCCGGTACCGGGCCCGTGATCACCCTGGCCGCGGGCGGGATCGGGGTGCTCATGCTCGTGCTCGCAGCGACAGGTCGCAGGCTCGCCGGGCGGATCAGTCGGATCGGACGGGCTGGCCTCGGCTACGGGGCCGTGTGCTGCGCCGCGATGGTGCTCCTGGGTACCGGTATCGAGGTGGGCGAGCGCGCGCGTGCTGACCCGCGACTTGCTGCGGCTGCGGAGAACGGGGCGGCCGTCGATATCGACGTGGTGCTGCGTGGGTTCCCGCACACTCGACCTGCCGGGTCTGTCGGGTCTGCTGAGACGTCGGGCTGGGTCTCTGCCGGTGCGCGTGTTTCTGGCGGGGAGGTCCCGGTGGTGCTCTGGTTGCAGGGCGCCTCTCCTGGTGACGGCGAACGGTGGGCTCCCGGTAAGGGCCTCGCCGTGCACGGGGTGCCGGTCTCCCTCGGGCCGAGCTCGGCGGCAGCGTATGGCATCCGGGTGCGCGATGTGAGCCCGGCACCCGCGATGAACGGCCCCGCGCGAGCCGTGGAGGCCGCGGGCCGGGTGGCCGCCGAGTTTCGAAACGGATTGCGCGAGGCCGCGGCGGCGGTGCCGGGGGCGGCGCTGGTGCCCGGGCTGACGGTGGGCGACACGTCCCTCGTCGACGAATCCCTCGAGTCGCGCATGCAGCGCACCTCCCTCACGCACCTCGTCGCAGTATCGGGCGCGAACTGCGCGCTCGTCACCGGTGCGGTGGTGTGGTGCGCGGCACTGCTGGGTGCGGGGCGTCGGGTGCGGATCGTGGTCGCGGGTGCCGCGCTGGTGGGCTTCGTGTTCGTCGTCGGCCCCGATGCGAGCGTGCAGCGCGCCGCGCTCATGGCATCGGTCGTGCTGGTCTCCGGCTTCGGCGGGAAGCAGGCCGTCGCGCTGCCGGCGCTGGGCGCGGCGATGCTCGTAATGCTGCTCTCGAACCCTTGGCAGGCCCTGCAGCCCGGCTTCGCGCTGTCGGTCGCGGCCACGGCCGGGATCCTGCTGCTGGTGCCGGGCCTCGAGCGCGGGCTGCGACGGCTCGTGCCGATCCCGCGCTGGATCGTGCTCCCGATCGCGGTGGCGCTGTCGGCACAGCTCGCCTGCGGTCCGCTGCTGCTGCTCCTGCAACCCGGAATTCCCGCGGTGGGAGTGCTCGCCAATGTGATCGCCGGGCCCGCGGCTCCGCTCGGCACCGGTCTCGGCTTGCTCGCTCTGCTGCTGCTGCCGTGGTGGCCGACCGCGGGAGCGGCGGCGGTGCTGCTCGCGAGCCTGCCCGCGCGGTGGATCGCCGCCACCGCCGAGGTCGCCGAAGGGCTGCCGTTCGCGCGGTGGCCCTGGCCCGAGGGCTGGTCCGGAGCGCTGCTGCTCGCGGCGATCGAGGGGGTGGTGCTGCTCGCGTGGGCGCTCGCGACCCGGAGGCTCGCGCTTCCCGAGGATCGGAAATCCGGCCGCCGGCCGTGGCTGCAGCGGCGACGGCTCTCGGTGCGCGCACGGGCCCTCGTGGCGGTGCTGCTCTGTGCCTCCGCGGGGACCTTCGCGGGCCCCGTGCTGGTCGCCCCCGCGATCGAGAGGATCGGCGTGCCGCACGACTGGTTCGTGGTCGCCTGCGATGTCGACCAGGGGGACGCGATCCTGCTGCGCGACCCCGCCCGCCCCGGCGCCGTGATGCTCGTCGACACCGGCGACGAGCCCGCGCTGCTGCGGGCCTGCCTCGACCGCTTCGGAGTGTCCCGCATCGCGCTGCTCGTACTCACCCACGACGACCGCGACCACGTCGGCGCCCTGAACGAGGTGATCGGGGATACCGAGGCCGCGCTCGTGGCGCCGCACAATCGAGAGGACGGCGAGAGCCGGCCCCTGCTCGCTCGCCTGAGCACGGCGGGCGTCCCGCATCGCGTGGGTGCAGCCGGGCAGAGCGGCGGCGACGGCTTCGCCTGGGAGGTGCTCGCACCGCGGCCGGACCGCACACCCGACGACACCAACGCCGCCAGTCTGGTGCTGCGGGTGCGCGCGGGGGAGTCGACGGTGCTCCTTCTCGCCGACACCGGAGCGGAGGAGCAGCAGGCGCTGCGGGCGAGCGGCGCCGAACTGCGAGCGGCGGTCGTGAAGGTGGCGCACCACGGCAGCCGGGATCAGGATCCGGCGCTGGCCGACACCGTCGGAGCCGAACTGGCGCTCGTGTCGGTCGGGGCGGGCAACGGCTACGGGCATCCGGTGGCCGAGACGCTCGACGCCTTCACCCGTGCCGGGGCCCGCCCGCTGCGCACCGACACGCACGGCTCCATCGCTGTCAGCGGCGAGCCCGGCAGCCTCCGCGTCTGGGCGGAGCGCGCCGCGCCAGCTTCGCCCGCCGCCGCCCGACGCTGACACCCGGGTCACCGGGCGGATGCGGGGCACGCCTCTGCGCTCGCCCGAGCCCGCCCGGGCTTCACCCGCCGCAGCCTGGCTCTGACGCCCCGGAAGCCGGACGAAGGCGGGCGCCCTTCTGCGCTCGCCATCCCTCCGCAGCCGTCGAGGTCGCCCGTGCGGTCCCTATCCCGATGCTCGCAGGACCAGCCGGGCGACCTCGACGAGGTGGGGCGAGAAGGAAAGAGGTTGGTGCGGGGGTAGGGGAGAGGAGCGGAGGGAAGGGGCGAGGGAGATGTGGGAGGGGTCGGGGCGACCGGGCGAGTAGGGTTGAGGGGTGGCAGCAGCACGTGGAGCGAAGAGCAAGATCCCGCAGCTCGACTGGACGGAGGCGCGCCCCGCGCCGGTGGTGCTGGTGAGCGGGCCGGAGGCCTTCCTCGCCGACCGTGCGGGCCAGGCGATCCGAGCCGCCCTCCTCGACGCGAACCGCGAGCTCGAGGTGCACGACGTCGACGCCGCTTCGTACACCGCGGGCGAGCTGTTCACGATCGCGAGCCCGTCGCTGTTCGCCGAGCCGAGGTTGATCCGAGTGGAGGGCGTCGAGAAGTGCTCCGACGCGTTCATCGAGGATGCGAAGCGCTACATCGCCGATCCCGCCGATGACACCACGCTCGTGCTGCGGCACGCGGGCGGGCAGCGCGGCAAGGCGCTGCTCGACGCGGTGCGCGGGGGAGCTGTCGGCGGTATCGAGGTCGTCTGCGCCGAGGTGAAGAAGGATCAGGATCGCCTGACGTTCGCGCAGGCCGAGTTCCGCCGCCTGGGTGCTCAGATCACGCCCGGCGCATTGCGCATGATCGTGGGAGCCTACTCGGGCGGCATCGGCGAGCTCGCGGGCGCCTGCGCCCAGCTCGTCTCGGATGCGGGTTCGCGCCTCACCGAGGAAGAAGTGAACCGTGCCACGGAGGGGCGGGTCGAGACCAACGCCTTCAAGGTGGCCGACGCGGCGACGGCGGGACGGGCCGCCGATGCGCTCGTGCTGCTGCGCCAGGCGCTGTCGACCGGCACTGATCCCATCCCGATGCTCGCGGCGCTCAACATGAAGGTGCGGGCGATGGCGCGGGTGTACGGCGCCGTCGGCTCGGGCGGTCAGCTGGCGAAGGAGCTCGGCATGGCGCCGTGGCAGGTGGATCGCGCGCTTCGCGAGGTGCACGGCTGGCGCGAGGAGGATCTCGCGCGCTGCATCGACCTCGCCGCCGAGACCGAGTGGCTGCTGAAGGGCGGCAGCCGCGACCCCGAGTTCGCGCTGGAGAAGTACCTGCTCTTCGTCGCGAAGCGCGGCCGCTGACTCGCACTCACCCGTCGAGACGGCCTACTTCTACCGAGTCGGCCTGCTTCTCGCGCGAATAGTGGGCCGACTCGGTACGAATGTGTCGACTCGGTGAGTGCGAACGCGTGCGACCGCGTGCGGGCGAGCGCGAAGCCGCCCGGGACGCGAAAAGACCCCGCCTCGGCGGGGTCTTTTCGTGAAACTGCGGAAGAACCGGTCGCTTAGAGCGCGGCCACCTGGGTGGCGAGCTTCGACTTGCGGTTCGCGGCCTGGTTCTTGTGGATGACGCCCTTCGAGACGGCCTTGTCCAGCTTCTTGCTGGCGAGGGCGAGCTTCTGCTCGGCCACGGCCTTGTCGCCGGCAGCGATGGCCTCGCGGGTCGCACGCACGACGGTGCGGAGCTCGCTCTTGTAGGCCTTGTTGCGCTCGGTCGCCTTGAGGTTGGTCTTGATGCGCTTGATCTGCGACTTGATGTTTGCCACGTTGAATAGTGTCCTTCTGCATACAGGTTGACGGTTGTTCCGCGCGGTGAGAGAGGGCACCTTGCGGGTTGTGTGGATGTCACCACACGCAAGCCAAGAATCAACTCTAGCAGATCGGCTTCGGAGAAGGCCCCGCGGGGGCGGCCCGTGTCACGGCGGATCACGCCGGATCGCAGCGGATCACGGTCCGCCACCATCCCACTGCGCCGAGGCGCCGCACCGATCATCCGGCGTCGAGCTGCAGCCGGTACCCCATGCCGGGCTCGGTGAGCAGGTATCGCGGGCTCGACGGGTCGGGTTCGAGCTTCTTGCGCAGTTGCGACAGGTAGAGCCGCAGGTAGCCGGTGTCGCGGGCGTGCTCGGTGCCCCAGATCCTGCTGAGCAGCATCTGCCGTGTGACGAGCTTTCCCGCGTTGCGGATGAGCAGTTCCATGATCTGCCACTCGGTGGGGGTGAGGCGGATCCGCCGCTCGCCGCCCGCGGCGGCCTCGACCGCGGTGTGAGCTGCGAGGTCGATCGTGACGGCGCCGAAGCGCACCACCGGGGCGGTCTCCTGCCCGGCCTGGCGGCGGGTGAGCGCACGGATTCGCGCGAGCAGTTCCTCGATCGAGAAGGGTTTCACGACGTAGTCGTCGGCGCCGGCGTCGAGCGCCTCCACCTTGTCGCCGGCGCCCGCTCGACCGGAGACGACGAGGATCGGCGTGTCCGACCAGCCGCGGATGGCTTGGATCACCTCGACGCCGTCGAGTCGTGGCATGCCGAGGTCGAGCAGCACGAGTTCGGGGCGGTGGTCGGCGGCCAGCGACACGGCTTCGGCGCCGTCGGCGGCGGTGAGCACTTCGTAGCCCTTGGCGGTGAGCGTGATGCGCAGTGCACGGAGCAGCTGCGGGTCGTCGTCGGCGATGAGGATCTTCACGGCGCTCCCTCCTGCTGCCCCGCCGCGTCGGCGGCGGGGAGCGTGACGATCATGGTGAGGCCGGTGGTCGGCGTCTGCTCGGGCCGCAGCTCGCCCCGCATCGCTTCGACGAATCCTCGCGAGAGGGCGAGGCCGAGGCCGAGGCCGGTGGTGTTGTCGGTGTCGCCGAGTCGCTGGAACGGGAGGAACACCCGGTCGACGCGGTCTGCGGGGATGCCGGGGCCCTCGTCGATGATGCGGATGTCGATGCGGCCGTCGAGCGACGCGGTCTCGATGAGCACGGGGCTGCCGGCGGGGGCGTAGCGTGCCGCGTTGGTGATCAGGTTGACGAGGGCGCGCTGCAGCAGCACCGGATCGCAGCGCACGAGGGCGTCGCCGTGCCCGAGGGCCAGCCGCACCTGTCCGGGGCCGAGGTCGAGCTCGTCGAGTGCGGGGAGGATCACCTCGGCCGGGTCGGTCGCGATCTCCGCGACCGCGAGCACGCCGGACTGCAGCCGACTCGCGTCGAGCAGGTCGGTGATGAGCGCGCTGAGCGCTGCGAGGCTTTCGTCGGCGGTTTCGAGGAGCGCCGCGCGATCCTCGTCGGAGAGCGCGGATCCTGCGGTGCGCAGGCCCCCGACCGCGGCGGTGGCGGAGGCGAGTGGGCGGCGCAGGTCGTGGCTGAGAGCGGAGAGCAGCGCGCCGCGCAGGCGGTCGGATCCGGTGACGGTCTCGATCTCGTCGACGGTCTCCTCCAGCCGTCGCCGGGTGCGGGCGCCGCGGCCCACGACGAAGCTCACGAGCACCGCGATGGCGACGTGCATGAGCAGCACGAGCAGGTGGATCGGGTCGGCGATGGTGATCTCGCGGTACGGCGCGATGAACGCGAGGTCGAGCACCACGCCGGAGAACGCGGCGGCGGCGAGCGCGGGCCAGATGCCGCCGACGAGCGCGACCGCGACGACGAGCAGCTGGTAGCTCAGCACCTCGACGGTGATCGTCTCGGGGCCGTGCAGCGATCTGAGGGGGAGCAGCAGCAGCAGCCCGCCGCCGATCGCGAGCGCGAAGCCGCCGAGCTGGCGCCGCACGCTCAGTCCCCGCTGCACGCTCATCCGGTCCCCGCTTCCGTCGTCCGCTTCCACTGTATGCCGTGCCGGGGCGGGCGGCGGGTCACGCGGCGTGCACCCACGGCCGCCTGGTGACATCCGGCTCGGCTTCGCGCACCACCTCGCGGGTCATCGGCGCGATCTCGCCGTCTCCGAAGAGCAGGAAGCGGATCAGGTGGTGCAGCGGGTGGCCTTCGGTCCAGCGGAAGTAGACGTGCGGGGTGCAGCCGACCTCTCGGCGCAGGTGCAGCGCGATCGCGGCGATCGCGTTGGGCACGGTGCTGCCGCGGGCGGTGAGCACCCGGTAGCCGTGGCGTTCGACGCCTTCCACGAGCAGTTCGCCCTCGAAGTCGGAGCTGTCGGCGATCTCGATCTCGATGAAGAGCACGTCGTCGTCGGGCAGGCCGTGGGCGATCCGCGCGTGCTCCAGCTTCGCCCGGTAGCGCTTCGCGCTGACGTCGTTCGGTGTGTGGGCGATGAGCCGGAGCGCGCCCTGCGGGCAGTCCTCGACGAAGGCGGTCGCTGCGGTGTCGAGCCGCACGGAGGTGGCGCGCAGCTCGGTGGAGCGGGCGACGCGCGACACGAAGCTCACGACCACGATCCCCACGATGAAGCAGAGGGCGATCTTGATGCCGTCGGGGCGCTCGATGATGTTCGCGATCGTGGTGTACAGGAATACCGCGGTCACGATGCCGAAGCCGACGGTGGCTGCGCGTTGTCTCCTGCGGCGGGCCACGAGGGTGACCGCGGCGGCCGCGGAGGTGATGAGCACGAGCACGCCGGTCGCGTAGGCGCCGCCCTGCGCGTTGACGTCGGCCTGGAAGATCACAGTGATGAGCACTGCGATCGCGGTGAAGACGAGCACGAGCGGGCGGGTGGCCCGCGTCCACGCGGGGGCCATGCCGTAGTGGGGGAGGTAGCGCGGCACGAGGTTCAGCAGGCCGGCCATCGCCGAGGCGCCGGCGAACCAGAGGATCGCGATCGTCACGAGGTCGTAGGCGGTGCCGAAGCCCTCGCCGAGGTAGGCGTGCGCGAGATAGGCGAGGGCGCGCCCGTTGGCGGATCCGCCCTCCTGGAACTCTGCGGCCGGGATGAGTGCGACCGTGGTCACCGAGGAGGCGATGAGGAACCCGCTCATGATGAGCGCGGAGGTGGTGAGGAGCCGGCGGGCGCCGCGGATCCGCACTTCCGGGTGCGCCTCGGTGTCGCTCGCGTCGCCCTTGATCTGGGGCATGACGGCGACGCCGGTCTCGAAGCCGGAGAGGCCGAGGGCGAGCTTCGGGAAGACGAGGAGTGCGACGGCGACGACGAGCATCGGGTTGCCGTGCTGCGTGGTGAGGGTGGTCCACCAGTCGCCGATCACGACGGGGTTCGACACGAGGTGCGCGACGGCGACCGCGAGCACGACGAAGTTGAGGGCGAGGAACACGGCCACGAGCGCGGTGGCCAGGCGGATCGCCTCGCGGAAGCCGCGGAGGAACACGGCGCCGAGGGCGGCGAGCAGCAGCAGGGTGACGAGCACCTGCTGCCCGTGCAGGGCGGCCGGGGCGAAGGGGTTCTCGATGAGGTGCGCGGTGGCGTCGGCGGTGGAGAGGGTGATGGTGATGATGAAGTCGGTCGCCGCGAAGCCCAGCAGCACGAGCACGACGAGTTTGCCGCGCCAGCGGGGCAGCAGTTTCGCGAGGATCGAGATCGATCCGGTGCCGTGCGGGCTCTCCTTCGCCACGCGCCGGTAGACGGGCAGTGCGCCGAGCAGTGTGACGAGCACGAGTACGACGGTCGCGATCGGTGCGACGGCGCCGGCGGCGAGCGCCGCGATCGCGGGCTGGTAGCCGAGGGTGGAGAAGTAGTCGACGCCGGTGAGGCACATCACTCGCAGCCAGTGGGCGCGGCGGTGCTCTTCGGGCTGGCCGTGGGGACCGGTCTGGCGGCCGGGGGACTCTGCGGTGCCGGCGAGCAGCCAGCGGCGGATCGGCCCGGCGCCGGGCTGGGGCGGCGGGTCGTCGGTGCCGGTCCATTCGAGGGACGAGGTGGTCGAGAGTCGGTTCACCCTCTCATCGAACCGCGGCGGGCGGCGGGCGGCGGCGATCCTCACGGTTTCCATACGGGGGCGGCGACGGCCCGTGCGGAATCCTCGCATCCGGGGCGTCGCAACGATTCGCGGAGGAGGGAGCGGCTGCGCTGTGGGATAATGGCGGGCAATGTCTCCTCGCAGTGTGAACCCCCCAGTGCCGGCGTCGACCGACCCCGCGCAGATCCGCAATTTCTGCATCATCGCGCACATCGACCACGGCAAGTCGACCCTCGCCGATCGCATGCTGCAGATCACGGGCACCGTCTCGGATCGCGACATGCGCGCGCAGTACCTCGACAACATGGACATCGAGCGCGAGCGCGGCATCACGATCAAGTCGCAGGCGGTGCGGATGCACTGGTCGCTCGGCGGCGGCGAGTACGCCCTGAACATGATCGACACCCCCGGTCACGTCGACTTCAGCTACGAGGTGTCGCGCTCGCTTGCAGCGTGCGAGGGGGCGATCCTGCTGGTCGACGCCGCGCAGGGCATCGAGGCGCAGACGCTCGCCAACCTGTACCTGGCGATGGAGAACGATCTCGAGATCATCCCGGTGCTCAACAAGATCGACCTGCCCGCGGCCGACCCTGAGCGGGTGGCGCGCGAGATCGCGGATCTCATCGGCGGCGACCCGGCCGACATCCTGAAGGTGTCGGGCAAGACGGGTGCCGGGGTCGAGGAGCTGCTGGATCGCGTGGTCGAGCGCATCCCGGCGCCGGTGGGCGCGATCGACGCGCCCGCCCGCGCCATGATCTTCGACTCCGTCTACGATCCCTACCGCGGCGTGGTCACCTACGTACGCATGATCGACGGGCGGCTCACCCCGCGCGAGAAGATCCTCATGATGTCGACGAAGGCCGAGCACGAGGCGCTGGAGATCGGCGTCTCGTCGCCCGGCCCGACGCCCACGAAGGGTCTTGCGGTGGGCGAGGTCGGCTACCTCATCACCGGCGTGAAGGATGTGCGCCAGTCGAAGGTGGGCGACACGGTCACCACCAAGCTGAAGTCGGCGCAGGATCCGCTGCCGGGCTACACCGACCCGAAACCGATGGTGTTCTCGGGCCTGTACCCGCTCGACGGCAGCGACTACCCGATCCTGCGCGAGGCCCTCGACAAGCTGAAGCTGTCGGATGCGGCCCTGCAGTACGAGCCCGAGACGTCGGTGGCGCTGGGCTTCGGTTTCCGCTGCGGCTTCCTCGGCCTGCTGCATCTCGAGATCATCTCGGAGCGCCTGCGCCGCGAGTTCGACCTCGATCTCATCGCCACCGCGCCGAGCGTGATCTATCAGGTCACCACCGACGACGGCAAAGAGGTCACGGTCACGAACCCGTCGGAGTACCCCGACGGCAAGATCGCGAGCGTGCGCGAGCCGGTCGTGAAGACCGCGATCCTCGCCCCGAAGGACTACGTCGGCGCCATCATGGAGCTCTGCCAGAGCCGGCGTGGCAGCCTCCTGGGAATGGAGTATCTCGGCGAGCGCGTCGAGCTGCGCTACAGCATGCCGCTCGGCGAGATCGTGTTCGACTTCTTCGACCACCTGAAGAGCCGCACCCAGGGGTACGCGAGCCTCGACTACGAGCCGATGGGCGAGCAGGAGGCCGACCTCGTGAAGGTCGACATCCTGCTGCAGGGCGACAAGGTCGACGCGTTCAGCGCGATCGTGCACCGCGACAACGCCTACCACTACGGCACGATGATGGCCGAGCGGCTGCGCAAGCTGATTCCGCGCCAGCAGTTCGAGGTGCCCATCCAGGCCGCGATCGGCGCGCGCGTCATCGCCCGCGAGACCATCCGCGCGATCCGGAAGGACGTGCTCGCCAAGTGCTACGGCGGCGACATCAGCCGCAAGCGCAAGCTGCTCGAGAAGCAGAAGGAGGGCAAGAAGCGCATGAAGATGGTGGGCCGCGTCGAAGTGCCGCAGGAGGCCTTCATCGCCGCGCTCTCGGGCGATGTCGACGGCAAGGAAACCGCGAAGAAGTAAGGGGCGGACGATGAGCAACGAGCAGCCCGCGCGGCGCAGCAGCCACATCGAGATGCCGGTCGCCTACGCGGCGGTGGGGGCTTCGAAGGCCCCCGATCTGCTGCGCTTCCCGCCGGAGGGCACCACGCCCTACGAGGAGTCGCTGCGCCTGGGCAGCGGGCAGGAGCGCTACCTGCTGGCGTCGAGCCTGCTGATGACCTGGGGCGCGCAGCGCGGCAGCGGCGTCGCCGTCGCCGATGTGGTGCGCGGTTCGGGTGCGCGCTACGCCGGGGTGAGCTTCGACGACGGCGGCCAACCGCAGGCCGCCGGCGAGGTCGAGGAGCAGTTCGGCCCCGACGGAGAGCCGTACCTGGTGGCCGGCACCACGGCCGTGCTGCACGCGCCGGGGCAGGATCCGCGCAGCGTGCTCATCGTCTACACCGTCGATGAGGAGCGGCGCTCGGGCTTCGCCTGGGGCACCTGCGATGAGGCGGGCGCCGTGGGCGAGCAGCTCTTCACGATCGAGCATCGTGACGACGACACCGTCTGGGCGGTGGCGCGCGGTTTCCTCGCAGCTCCGAAGAGCGGCCTGCTCGGTCTCAAGGCGCGCGCCGATCTGCGCGTCGCCGTCGAGGCCGTGAAGGCGCAGCTCGCGGCGCTCGCACCGGGTGCGGCGCCGGTCGCGGATCTCGCCGGGCCCGCCGCCATCGCAGCGGATCCGGGCACTCCGGCCGATCCCGCCGGCGAGCCCGAGCCCGACGCCGAAGCCTCTGACTCCGCCGCCGACGCCACGGCCGCCGTCGACCCCGAGGTCGCGGACCGAGACAGCGCGGATGCGGGTGACGATGCCGAGCATTCTGCCTGAGGGCGATCCCGCCCCGGCTGACGGTTCGCTGCCCTCCGGCGTCGCCGACGGCGCCGAAGAGCGGCGCTTCGGCGTCTACGTGCACGTGCCCTACTGCCGGGTGCGCTGCGGGTACTGCGACTTCAACACCTACACGGCGAGCGAGCTCGGCGGCACCCGCCGCGACGACTACGCCGGCCAGGTGCAGCGCGAACTGGCCTTCGGCGCGGAGGTGCTGCGGCGGACGGGGGTGCCGGATCGCCGGGCGTCCACGGTCTTCTTCGGCGGGGGCACGCCCACGCTGCTGCCCGCGAGCGACCTCGCGGCGATGCTCGGCCGGATCCGCGATGAGTGGGGTCTCGAGCCCGGGGCCGAGGTGACGACCGAGGCGAACCCCGATTCGGTCGACGCGGCCTACCTCGCGACCCTCGCGGAGGCGGGGTTCACCCGCGTCAGCTTCGGCATGCAGTCGGCGGTGCCGCACGTGCTCGCCACGCTCGACCGCACGCACACGCCCGCGCGGATCCCGCTCGTGACGCGGTGGGCGCGCGAGGCGGGACTGCAGGTGAGCGTCGATCTGATCTACGGCACGCCGGGGGAGTCGCTCGCCGACTGGGAGCGCTCGATCGACGCGGCGCTCGCGACCGACCCCGATCACATCTCGGCCTACGCCCTGATCGTGGAGGCGGGCACGAAGCTCGCGGCGCAGATCCGGCGCGGCGAGGTGCCGGAGCCCGACGAGGACCTGCACGCCGAGATGTACGAGCTCGCCGACGCCCGCTTCGCCGCCGCGGGCTTCTCCTGGTACGAGATCAGCAACTGGTCGCGCACCCCGCAGACCCGCTCGCGGCACAACCTCTCGTACTGGACGGGCGAGGACTGGTGGGCGGCCGGCCCTGGCGCCCACAGCCACATCGGCGGCGTGCGCTGGTGGAACGTGAAGCACCCCGGTGCCTACGCCCAGCGCATCGAGGCGGGGATCTCGCCGGCGCACGCGCGCGAGACGCTGAGCGAGGACGCGCGCCGCGAGGAGCGCGTGCTGCTGGAGACGCGGATCGCCGACGGTCTGCCCGCCGAGGTGCTGCGGCCCGATGAGCGCCGCGCGATCCCGCAGCTCATCGCCGACGGGCTCATCGACGGCCGGGCCGCGATCGCCGGGCCGGGGCGGATCGCGCGCGTGGTGCCCACGCTGCGCGGTCGCCTGCTCGCCGACACTGTCGTGCACCGCCTCCTCGGCTGACGGTCCTGAACGGCTTCCGGCGGCTCGGCGGTCCCTGCCGGTCCCTGCCGCTTCCCGCCGCACCCGCGTGCTGGGTTTCGCCGACGGCGTGATTCGCTGCCGGCAGCGCGGTGCGGCCTGCGATAGACTTGGCACTCTGAGTTGGCGAGTGCCAAGAAGGAGAGGCGTCACATGGTGTCGGAGCGCAGCCTGGCGGTGCTGCACGCGATCGTGAGCGACTACGTCTCCTCCAATGAGCCCGTCGGATCCAAGGCGATCGTCGACCGCCACAGCTTCGGCGTCTCCGCCGCCACGATCCGCAACGACATGGCGCTGCTCGAAGAGGACGAGCTGATCGCCCAGCCCCACACCTCCTCCGGGCGCGTGCCCACCGACAAAGGCTACCGGCTCTACGTCGACACGCTCGCGACGATCCGCCCGGTCAGCGCGGCGCAGCGATCCGCCATCGAGCGCTTCCTGGGCGAGTCGAGCGACCTCGACGACGTGATGGCCCGCACCGTGCGGCTGCTCGCGCAGCTCACCAACCAGGTGGCCGTCGCCCAGTACCCGTCGCTGCGGCGCACAGTGGTGCGTCACATCGATCTCGTCGCGGTCGGCGAGGACCGGGTGCTGTGCGTGCTCATCCTCGGCAGCGGCGTCGTCGAGCAGCAGGTGGCGTGGCTGCCGGCCTCGCAGGTGACCGAGGCCTGGGTGCACGGTCTCAGGCAGCGGATCGCCGAGGCCGCGGTGGGATCCGACGTGGAGACGGCCGTCGCCGCCGTGACGGGCCTCGTCGAAGGCGTCGACGGCTGGGCGCAGCCCGCCGAGGCGGAGCTGGTGCGCCGGGTGCTCTCGGTGGTGGCCAGCCAGCTGCAGGCCAACCGCAGCGAGCGCATCGCCGTGGCCGGAGCGGCCAACCTGTCGCGGCCAGGCGAGTTCGCGGGCTCGCTGCCCGCGGTGCTGGAGGCGATCGAGGAGCAGGTGGTGCTGCTGCGGCTGTTCGGCGAACTCGCCCGTGACGGCCGCGACGTCGCCGCGTCGATCGGCCGCGAGAACGCCCCCTACGGGCTCTCCGCGACCTCGGTGATCGCCTCCAGCTACGAGCAGGAGGTCGACTCGGTCTCCCGGCTCGGCGTGCTCGGGCCCCTGCGCATGGACTACGCGGGCAACATCGCGGCCGTGCGGGCCGTGGCGCGCTATCTCAACCGCTTCCTGGGCGAGGAGCAGTAGCTCCGCGGGGCGTCGTGCCCCGCAGCCCGGTCATCCGTTTCAACGAACAACACCCCTGAGGAGCACAACGTGGCCGACCACTACGAGACCCTCGGCGTGTCGCGCGAGGCGACGCCCGAAGAGATCAAGAAGGCCTACCGCCGGCTCGCGCGCGAGCTGCACCCCGACGTGAACCCGAGCGAGGAAGCCTCAGAGCGCTTCAAGAGCGTCACGCACGCCTACGACGTGCTGAGCGATCCGGAGCAGCGTCAGCGCTACGACATGGGCGGCGGCCAGGGCGGTGCCGCCGGCTTCGGCGACATCTTCGAGACCTTCTTCGGCGGCGGAGGCTTCGGCGGCGGTCAGCGCGGCCCGCGCTCGCGCACCGAGCGCGGCGACGACGCCATGATCCGCGTCGACGTCTCGCTCGAAGACGTCATCTTCGGCGTGCAGCGCGACATCACCGTGAACACCGCGGTGCTGTGCGGCGTGTGCCAGGGCAGCTGCTGCCAGCCCGGCACGCACCCCGTCACCTGCGACGTCTGCGGCGGCCAGGGTCAGGTGCAGCGGCAGGTGCGCTCGCTGTTCGGCAACGTGGTCACGATGCATCCCTGCGGCAGCTGCCACGGCTACGGCACGGTCATCGAGCACCCGTGCGTGGAGTGCGCCGGCAAGGGGCGGGTGCGCGAGCGTCGCACGATCCCCGTCGACATCCCCTCGGGCATCGACACCGGCACGCGCCTGCAGATGCGGGGCGGCGGCGAGGTCGGCCCCGGCGGTGGCCCGAACGGCGACCTCTTCATCGAGTTCCGCGTGATGCACCACGACGTGTTCAGCCGCGACGGCAACGACCTGCTCTGCACCATGCAGGTCTCGATGACCGACGCCGTGCTCGGGGCCGCGGCGAAGCTGCAGGCGCTCGACGGCGAGGTGGAGGTCGAGGTGACCGCCGGCACGCAGTCGGGCGACGTGCTCACAGTGCGCGGCCGCGGCATCCAGGGGCTGCGCAGCACCACCCGCGGCGATCTGAAGATCGCGGTGCAGGTGAACACGCCGACGAAGCTCTCGAAGCGGGAGCAGGATCTCGTGCGCCAGCTCGCGTCGCTGCGCAGCGACGAGCCGCCGCACCTCGGCGAGTTCCAGCAGGGCTTCTTCGGCAAGCTGCGCGACCGCTTCTTCCGTCAGGGCTAGCGGCGATGGCGAACCTCTACTACCGCGAAGACCTCGCCGCCGGGGCGCTCGTGCCCGGCGCGCTCGTCGAGGTGACCGGCGACGAGGCGCGCCACGCGGTGCGGGTGAGCCGGCTGCGCCAGGGGGAGCGGATCCTCGTGGGCGACGGCGCCGGGGCGCTCGGCGAGGGAGCGGCCGAGGAGGTTGCGAAGGATCGCTTCGCCGTGCGCATCGACCAGGTCACGACGGTGCCAGCGCCCGAGCAGCGCCTCGTGCTGGTGCAGGCGCTCGCGAAGGGCGACCGCGACGAGCGGGCCGTCGAGCAGGCGACCGAGTTCGGCGTCGACGCCATCGTGCCCTGGCAGGCTGCGCGCTCGGTGTCGCGCTGGGACGCGGGTGGCGCCGGATCCGCCTCGGACAAGGCCGCGAAGGGCGTCGCGAAGTGGGCGAGGATCGCGCGCGAGGCATCGAAGCAGTCGCTCCGTGCGCGGGTGCCCGAGGTCGGCGAGCCCCTGACCACCGCCGAGCTCTGCCGCCTCGCCGGCCTGCCCGGCGTCGAGGTCGTGGCGCTGCACCCCCGCAGCGGGCGACGCCTCGTGGAGTGGGCCGGTCGAGACGAGACCCGCGCGGCCGGGCAGATCATGCTCGTCGTCGGCCCCGAGGGCGGTTTCGAAGACGGCGAGCTCGACGCGCTCGAGGCCGCCGGCGCCTCCGTGCTCGTGCTCGGCGGCACCGTGCTGCGCACCTCGTCGGCCGGCCCGGCCGCGCTCGCCTTGCTCGGCGCCGCGCTCGGCCGCTGGTAGGCGTGCGCGGCGCGGCAGTAGACTGAAACCATGGCACAGGACACCATCTTCGGCAAGATCGCCTCGGGCGAGATCCCCGTCGAGATTCTCGCGGAGACCGAGCGCGTCATCGCGTTCCCCGACATCGCGCCGCAGGCGCCGATGCACATCCTCGTGATCCCCAAGACGGCGCAGTACGAGAACGTCGCCGAGCTCGCCGCTGGCGATCCCGAGCTGCTCGCCGAGATGATCGCCGTCGCCAAGCGCCTCGCCGATGAGCGGGCGAACGGCGAGTTCCGCATCATCTTCAACAACGGCGCGAGCGCGGGTCAGACCGTCTTCCACGTGCACGCGCACGTGCTCGCCGGTGAGCTCGAGGAGCGCTCGCTCGTTGGATCCTAGAGAGGGAGCCCGTGAACCCGACTGACGCGCGAACCGGCGGCGATGCCCCGCAGGAGGGCTCCGAACCCGAGCTGCAGCGCACGGTGCTGCTCGCCGGCGTCGATCTCGCGTCTTTCCTCGGGCACCGCGATCAGCTCATCGCCGACCTCGAAGCGCAGCACCCGCGGGTCGTGTTCCACGCCCGCGACCAGGTGCTGACGATGCGCGGCCCGGCCCCCGAGGTGCGCGCCGCCGAGCAGGTGGTGCACGAGATCCTGCAGATCGCGAAGCTCAGCGGCGCGGTCTCCCGTCACGATGTGAAAGAGGTCACCCGAATGGTGCACGAGGGCAACGGCCCCACCGCGGCGCAGGTGCTCAGCGAACCGATCCTCACGGTTCGGGGCCACGCCGTGCGCCCCCAGACCCGCGGGCAGCGGGCCTACGTCGACGCGATCGACGAGCACACGATCGTGTTCGGCATCGGGCCCGCGGGCACCGGCAAGACCTACCTCGCGATGGCGAAGGCCGTGCAGGCGCTGCAGCGACGCGAGGTCGCGAAGATCATCCTCACCCGGCCGGCGGTCGAGGCCGGCGAACGGCTGGGCTACCTGCCGGGCACGCTCGAGGACAAGATCGACCCCTACCTGCGCCCGCTGTTCGACGCGGTCGGATCGATGATGGATCCCGACATCGTGCCCAAGCTGCTCGCGAGCGGCACCATCGAGGTGGCGCCGCTCGCGTACATGCGCGGGCGCACCCTCAACGAGTCGTTCGTGATCCTCGACGAGGCGCAGAACACCACGCCCGAGCAGATGAAGATGTTCCTCACCCGTCTCGGCTACGGCTCGAAGATGGTGGTGACCGGCGACATCACCCAGATCGACCTGCCGATCGCCGCGAGCGGCTTGAGAGTGGTGAACCGCATCCTGCGCGGCGTCGAGGACATCCACTTCGCGGAGCTCGGCTCCGACGACATCGTGCGCCACAACCTCGTGAGCCGCATCGTCGACGCCTACTCCGCCTACGACCAGAAGCAGCAGAAGGGAGACGCCCAGTGAGCGTCGAGATCAACAACGAGTCGGGCGTCGAGGTCGAGGAGTCCCGGCTGCAGCGGCTCGCGGCCTTCGTGCTCGAATCGCTGCACGTGCACCCCGACACCGAGCTCGGCGTGATGATGGTCGACGAGGCCGCGATCGAGCAGCTGCACGTGCAGTGGATGGACGAGCCCGGCCCCACCGACGTGCTGAGCTTCCCCATGGATGAACTGCGGCCCGGCCGCGTCGACGCGCGCACCCCCGCCGGGCTGCTGGGCGACGTGGTGATCTGCCCCCAGGTCGCCGAGACGCAGGCGGAGGCCGCAGGGCACGACCTGCAGCAGGAGATGGCGGTGCTGCTCACCCACGGGATGCTGCACCTGCTCGGCTTCGATCACGCCGTGCCCGACGAGGAGGCCGAGATGTTCGGTCTGCAGCGCGATCTGCTGCTCTCCTTCGCGATGCGAGAACGGGGCCGCAAGTGAGCGTCGACCCCCCGACGGGCTCCGTCCCGCTGCCGCGCCGCCTCTCGGCAACCGCGAAGCGCATCGGCACGCTCGTCGCGCTCGGCCGCGGTCGGGTGCGCGATGAGGAGCAGCTGCTGTCGATCGTGGATCAGGCGGCGGATCAGGATCTGCTCGACGACGACGACCGCGATGTGATCCACTCCGTCGTCGAGTTCGGTGACACCCTCGTGCGCGAGCTCATGGTGCCCCGCACCGATATGAGCACCGTCGACGCGACGCAGACCGTGCGGGAGGCGCTGGAGGCGCTGCTGACCTCGCGCCACTCGCGCATGCCGGTGGTCACTGGCGGCCCCGACGACGTGGCGGGCGTCGCCTATCTGCGCGACGCGAGCAGATTCGTGCTGCGCCGGCCCGAGGAGGCCGAGACCGAATCCGTCACCCGCATCATGAAGCCGGCGATGTTCGTGCCCGAGCTGCAGCCCGCCGACAAGCTGCTGCGTCAGATGCAGCGCGAGTCGAACCACCTGGCGCTCGTGGTGGACGAGTACGGCGGAATCTCGGGCCTCGTGACCCTCGAAGATCTCATCGAGGAACTACTCGGCGACATCGCCGACGAGCACGACCGCGAAGTGCCCGAAGTCGCTCAGCGCGAGGACGGGTCGTTCCTCGTGAACGCTCGCCTCCCGGTCGACGACCTGGGCGAGCTCTTCGGCATCGAACTCGACGACGACGACGTCGACACCGTGAGCGGGCTGGTGGCGAAGCACCTCGGCCGCCTGCCGGAGACCGGCGATACCGTGACCGTGGAAGGCATCGAGCTCACCGCGGCCGACACCGAGCGCAAGCGGCAGCGACTGCTGACCGTCGTGGCCCGCTGGGTCGGGCCCGAAGAGGAAGAGGAAGACGAATGAGCGAGCAGCGCGCTGACGGCGCCGAGCAGGGCCCCGGCGGGGCCGAGGCGCCCGTGCCGGGGGTGACCCCCGAGTTCCGGGCGGGCTTCGTGTCCTTCGTCGGGCGGCCGAACGTCGGCAAGTCAACGCTCACCAACGCCCTCGTGGGCGAGAAGATCGCGATCACGAGCCCGAAGCCCCAGACCACGCGCCGCGCGATCCGCGGCATCGTGCACCGGCCCGACGGCCAGCTCATCATCGTCGACACTCCGGGCATCCACCGGCCCCGAACGCTGCTGGGCGAGCGTCTGAACGCCCTCGTCGAGGCCACCCTCGGCGACGTCGACGTGATCGGCTTCTGCGTGCCCGCGAACGAGAAGCTGGGCCCGGGCGACCGCTTCATCAACGATCGCCTCGACGACTTCCCGCGCGCGAAGAAGGTGGCGATCCTCACCAAGGTCGACGAGGCCTCGAAGGGCGAGATCATCGATCAGCTCACGCGCCTCGGCTCGCTGCGCGAGTGGGACGCCGTCATTCCGATCTCGTCGGTGACCCGGGAGCAGCTCGACGTGCTGAGCGACGTGCTGCTCGGCCTGATGCCGGCCTCGCCTCCGCTCTACGAGGATGAGACGACCACCGACGAGGGCGAGGACGACCGCATCGCGGAGCTGATCCGCGAGGCCGCGCTCGAGGGCGCCCGCGAGGAGCTGCCGCACTCGCTCGCCGCGACCGTCGACGACCGCGAGGTGCGCGAAGGCGTCGACGGGGCGCCCGGTCTCATCGAGATCTACGCCTCCATCTACGTCGAGCGCGACAGTCAGAAGGGGATCGTGATCGGCAAGGGCGGATCCCGGCTGCGCGACGTGGGGGAGCGGGCGCGCCGGGAGATCGAGGCGCTGCTCGGGCAGCGGGTGTATCTCTCGTTGCGAGTGAAGGTGCTCAAGGAGTGGCAGCGGGATCCGAAGGCACTCGGAAGGCTCGGATTCTGACCGGAATCCAGTATTGTCTGGAGTATGCACCTCACTGAATCCATCACCGATCAGGCCCAGATCACCGCGCTTTCGTCGCAGTACGGCGTCTTCGCGATCGTCTGGTACGTCATCGTCGCGATCGCGCTCTGGCGGGTCTTCTCGAAGGCCGGGTACCCCGGGGTGCTCGCGCTCATCCCCATCGTCAACGTGTTCATCCTCGTCAAGGTGGCGGGGTATTCCGCGTGGGCGACCCTGCTCTACCTGATCCCGATCGTCAACATCGTCTTCGGCATCCTCGTGGCGCTCCGTCTGGGCGAGCGCTTCGGCAAGGGCGGGGTGTTCTCGTTCTTCCTGCTCTGGCTGTTCTCGGTGATCGGCTACCTCATCATCGGCTTCGGCAGCGCGCAGTACAGCGAGCGTCGCGTCTGAGCGATCTTCCGTGCCGGGGCGACTCGGCGCGGTCGGGGACGGTCCGGTGATTCCGGGCCGTCCCTTTCTTCGTGGCGGAGCCGCTCAGCGGCCGCCGCTGAAACCGCCGCCCCCGCCGCCGCCGCTGAAGCCGCCGCCGCTCGAACCGCCGGAACTGCTCGACGTGTAGCTCACCGACGAGTTCAGCGAGCTCGTGAACTGCGAGATCGTGCTGTCGAAGGCGCCGAGACCGTGCACGGCGACGGCCGGGTACCAGTACGGCACGTAGCCGGGGCTCTGCTCGTAGCGCACGGCGAGCGCCCGGGTCCACTGCTTCTCGAGCCCGAAGAGCATCGCGTAGGGCAGCAGCTTCTCGTAGACGTGGATCACGTCGACGGAGCCGTCCTGCAGACGCTCCGCCCCCGTATAGGACTGCAGCATCCGGATGCGATCGGCCTCGGCGACCCGGATGAACTCGCGCACCCCCTCGAGGTACTCCCGCGTCTCCGCCCCGGCGGTCGTGTGCACGCGGTGCGGGCAGACCGCGATGATCGAGAGCACCACGCCTGCGGCGGCGGCGATGAGGCCGACGACCCCGGCTCCGCTGCCGCGCTGGGCGATGGCGGTCAGAGACAGCGCGAGCAGTCCGACGGAGAGCACGATGCCGACGATGCCGAGCACGCGCCCCGCAGGGCTGTGCGCCCGGCGGAAGTAGCCGCGAGCACGCGCCTGCTCGGCGCCGCTCGACTGCAGCTTGCTCATCTTCGAGGCGAACGACTCGCTCTGCTTCGGGATCGTGAACGCCTCGCCCGGCGTCGCGTGCGGGAACACCTGCTGCACGGTCTCGCGGTCGAGCGGATCTCCGACCCGCTCGGGATCGAGCAGCCGCAGCACCGGCTGCGCCTGCTTCGGCCCGAAGAGGCCCTGCTCGGGGACGCCGTCCTCGATGCGGAGGGCGCCGTTCACGGCGAGGTGCACGAGCTGCGCCGACGCCGGGTTCGAGGATCCGCCGACGATCGGGGCGGCCACGAGCGGCGGCAGCGAGCCGGGAACGTCGTACTGCGCCACGATCACACCGCGCGCGGTGCGGCTCCGGCGTCGCAGCGCGAGCACCGGGATCAGGCCGGCGACCCCGACGCCGAGCGCCGCGGCCGCGCCCGCGAAGGGCAGTGCGTCGAGCGCGAAGTTCGGCAGGCGCGCCGGCGGCTGCACCACGCTGCCCGCTGCGAGGCCGATCGCGACCGTGGCGCCCTCCCGCGGGCCGAGGGCGAGCCCCGACACGGCGAACACGCCGTCGGTCTCGGTGATGGTGCACTCCTGGGTGGAGCGGGGTTCTCCGGAGTAGCACCGGGCTTCGCCGTTCAGCCGTTCGGCGAGCTCGGGGGAGAAGGAGATCCGCGCCGAGAAGTCGTCGATGGGCTGCTGGTGCTCGAAGTCGGTGAGATCCCAGTAGAACTCGTCGGCCTTGCCGTCGTCGCGGGCGAGCACCACGTCGCTCAGCGTGTACTCGATCACGTAGATCTGCACGCCGTGCACGTAGCGATCGTCGCCCGTGAGCACCGCGACGAAACCGTCGTCGTGCTCCAGCTCGAAGGGCACCGGATCACCGGCTGCGTCGGACACCGAGAAGTCGCGGGGATCGGTCGACGCCCCCTGGTAGTCGATCGGCAACCCGCGCACGAGGCCCCGGTTCTGGTCGAAGTCGGGGAATCGGGCGGTCAGGGTCTCGGTGACGTGCGCGATGGCGCGCCCTTCCTCGTCCGTGCCGACCTCGTACTCGACCTGCCAGCTGTCGTAGCTGAAGTCCTCGGTGCCCGCATGCGCAACCGGGATCGGCGCGGCGACCGCTGTCGCGCCGACCCCGAGCAGTGCGACCGCGATCCCGAGCAGCGTTCTCCGCATCGTCCTCATGCGCTCCAGCCTATGGCCGCGCCGCCACGGGTGTCATCCGGCGGTGCTATAGTGGCTGCATGCTGTTCGGCTCGCTTCTCCTTAGCTGCCGCGACGAGTCCTAATCCCAGGCCTCCCTCGTCGCGGTGTTCGTGTTTGGCTGAGCAAGAGATATTGAGACGAGAAAGTACGAGCCCATGAAGAACACGCAGAAGCCCTCCGGTATGCCGGTGCACCGGTACCGCCCGTTCCACGAGATCATCAATGTGGAGCTGCCGGACCGCACCTGGCCCACGAAGCGCATCACCGAAGCTCCTCGCTGGTGCGCGGTCGATCTGCGCGACGGCAACCAGGCGCTCATCGATCCCATGAGCCCCGAGCGCAAGCGGATCATGTTCGAGCTGCTCGTCAAGATGGGCTACAAGGAGATCGAGGTCGGCTTCCCGTCGGCCAGCCAGACCGACTTCGACTTCGTGCGCCAGCTCATCGAAGACGACGCGATCCCTGACGACGTGACGATCCAGGTGCTCACCCAGGCGCGCGAGCACCTCATCAAGCGCACCTACGAGTCGCTCATCGGCGCGAAGCAGGCCATCGTGCACCTCTACAACTCCACGAGCATCCTGCAGCGCGACGTGGTCTTCCGCTCCGACCGCGAGGGCATCAAGAGGATCGCGACCGACGGCGCGAAGCTGTGCCGCGAGAGCGAAGCGATCTGCGCCGGCACCGACATCTACTACGAGTACTCGCCCGAGTCGTACACCGGCACCGAGCTGGAGTACGCCGCCGAGGTGTGCAACGACGTCCTCGAGATCTTCGAGCCCACGCCCGAGCGCAAGGTCATCATCAACCTGCCCGCCACGGTCGAGATGGCGACGCCGAACGTCTACGCCGACTCGATCGAGTGGATGAGTCGGCACCTGAACCACCGCGAGAACGTGATCCTCTCGCTGCACCCCCACAACGATCGCGGCACCGCCGTCGCCGCCGCCGAGCTCGGCTACCTGGCGGGCGCCGACCGCATCGAGGGATGCCTCTTCGGCAACGGCGAGCGCACCGGCAACGTCGACCTCGTCGCGCTGGGCATCAACCTGTTCACGCAGGGCATCGACCCGCAGATCGACTTCTCGCGTCTCGACGAGGTGCGCCGCACCGCCGAGTACTGCAACCAGCTGCGGGTGCCCGAGCGCAGCCCCTGGGCCGGCGACCTGGTCTACACGGCATTCTCGGGATCGCATCAGGACGCCATCAAGAAGGGCTTCGAGCGTATGGCGCGCGACGCCGAGGACGCCGGCGTGACGGTCGACGACATCGAGTGGGCCGTGCCCTACCTGCCCGTCGACCCGAAGGATCTCGGCCGCTCCTACGAAGCGGTCATCCGGGTCAACTCGCAGTCGGGCAAGGGCGGCGTCGCCTACCTGTTGAAGACCGACCACAGCCTCGACCTGCCGCGTCGCCTGCAGATCGAGTTCAGCGCCGTGGTGCAGGGCCTCACCGACAGTGAGGGCGGCGAGGTCTCGAGTGATGAGATCTGGCGCATCTTCCAGGACGAGTACCTCCCGACCACCGACTCCTCCTTCGATCGTTGGGGTCGCTACGAGCTGTTCCGCACCGCCTCGACCAGTGCGGGCGACGGTGTGACCGAGCTCACCGTCGACTATCGCGACGGCGAGGGCGAGCACCAGCTCACCGCGCGAGGCAACGGACCCGTCGACGCCTTCATCTCGGGCATCAACGAGAACGGCCACGCCGTGACCCTGTTCGACTACGTCGAGCACGCGATGAGCTCCGGCGGAGACGCCGTCGCCGCGGCCTACGTCGATCTCGAGGTCGACGGGCAGCGACTGTGGGGCGTGGGCATCGACCCCGACACCACGCGGGCCACGCTCAAGGCGATCGTGTCGGCAGTGAACCGTGCGGTGCGCGCGTCGCGCGAGCAGGCGCAGCCCGTCGGAGCGAGCGCCTGACGCAACTGCGAACCACGCCCTGTTCGTAGATATATTCGAATGATCGGTGTGGCGCGGGCCCGTCTGTCGGAGGCGCACCCTAGGCTGGGAGCGTGATTGCTTCGATAGGCGGGCCCGTGCTCGCATCCGGCGCCGGTTGGGTCGTCGTGAGTGTCGGCGGGCTCGGCATGCGCGTCGAGGTGCCGAGCGGCCGAGTCTCCCAGTCGGCCGTCGGCGACGAGGTCTTCCTGCACACCTCGCTCGTGGTGCGGGAGGACTCGCTCACCCTCTTCGGTTTCGCCACGCAGGACGAGCTCGAGGTCTTCGGTCACCTCATCGCGGTGTCTGGCGTCGGTCCCCGCAGCGCACTCGGCGTGCTCTCGGCGCTGAACCCCGCCGAGGTGGCCCGCGCGGTGTCAGCCGAAGACGAGAAGCCGTTCCGCAAGGTCTCGGGCATCGGCCCCAAGACGGCGAAGCTCATCGTCGTATCGCTCGCGGGCAAGCTGCCCGAACTCGGATTCTCCGACGCGGGCGCCCCGGCCGGAGGCGCGGGCGATCCCGCGCAGCTCGTCGCCGAAGCGGTCGGGGAGGGGCTCGTGGGGCTCGGCTGGTCGGATTCCGACGCGCGCCAGGCGGTGCAGGACGCCCGCGACGCCGGCGCCCCGGAGGACCACGCGGGTCTGCTGCGCGCGGCGCTCGCGCTGCTGCAGGCCGCCCGCAGCGGAGCCGGAGCCCGCCGATGACCGGCGAGCTGTCCCCCCAGGCATCGCCCTCCGAACAGGGGTACGAGGGTGCGCTGCGCCCCTCGACGCTGTCGGAGTTCGTCGGTCAGTCGAAGGTGCGACGCCAGCTCGGGCTGCTGCTCGACGCGGCCACCATGCGCCGGCACACGCCCGATCACATCCTGCTGGCGGGGCCTCCGGGACTGGGCAAGACCACCCTGTCGATGATCGTGGCCTCCGAGCTCGGCAAGCCGCTCCACCAGACCTCGGGCCCGGCGATCCAGCACGCCGGCGACCTCGCGGCCGTGCTCTCCGCCCTCACCCCGGGCGAGGTGCTGTTCGTCGACGAGATCCACCGGATGGCCCGCAGCGCCGAGGAGATGCTCTACCTCGCGATGGAGGACTTCAAGGTCGACATCATGGTGGGCAAGGGCGCCGGCGCCACCTCCGTGCCGCTGGAGCTCGCGCCGTTCACCCTCGTCGGCGCCACCACACGGGCCGGCCTGCTGCCGAACCCGCTGCGCGACCGCTTCGGCTTCACCGCGCATCTCGAGTTCTACTCCGATGACGAGCTGGCGAGCGTCGTGCGTCGCGCCGCAGGGCTGCTCGACTTCGGCCTCTCCGCGCAGGGCGTCGAGGAGATCGCGCGGCGGTCCCGGGGCACCCCCCGCATCGCGAACCGGCTGCTGCGCCGCGTGCGCGACTACAGTCTCGTGCACGAGACCCCCGGCGACACCGCGAGCGTGCAGGCCGCACTCGCGCTCTACGACGTCGATCAGCACGGGCTCGACCGGCTCGACCGGGAGGTGCTGCGCGCGGTGGTCGAGCGCTTCGCGGGCGGCCCCGTCGGTCTCTCGACGCTCGCGGTGTCCGTGGGGGAGGAGGCCGAGACGATCGAGGCGGTCGTCGAGCCCTTCCTCGTGCGCACGGGCCTGCTGACCCGCACTCCGCGGGGGCGGGTCGCGACCCGGCTCGGCTGGGAGCACGTGGGCGTCGTACCGCCCGCCGCCCCGGCGGGCACGCCGACGCTGATCTGAGCGGCGATGCACGGCGCGAATACGGGCTCGAATCGGTCGGGTTTCCCAGCCTGAGCACGCTAAGCTAATCAAATCTGTGCCTCGCGGCTCCAATTTCGGGACCGCCCACCGAAAGGACCCTCGTGACTCTCGACCCGATCAGCATCCTCATGTTCGGACTCATCGCCGTTCTGATCTTCTTCATGTTCCGCAACGGCAAGAAGCGTCAGCAGGCCATGCAGGAGCTGCAGAACGGCCTGCGCCCCGGCGCCGAGGTGATGCTGCAGTCGGGCATCTTCGGCACCATCGAGTCGATCGACGAGGACGAGAACCGCGCCACCGTGCGCAGCGGCACCACCACCCTGATCGTGCACCGCAACGCGATCTCGCAGATCATCACCCCCGTTGAGAGCGCCGACGAGGCCGAGCAGACCACCGCGTCGTTCGCTCCCGACGACGACCCCGAGTTCGGCGAGCGTCTCGCGAAGGGCGCGCCCAGCGACGCCGCCCCCGCATCCGACGAGACCACCGAGGGCACCGGTGAGACCACCGAGCGCCCCGACGCCGACGACCAGACCGACGGGCAGAACCCCAAGGCCTGATCCGGCGCCGCCGCGGGAGGGGACCGCGGCAACCTCCACTTCACTCAGACAGAAAGCAGTCAGTCTTGGCGTCCACACCTGCGGTGCGGAGGGCTCGTCGCTCCCTCGTATTCCTCCTGGTCCTCATCGTCGGCCTCGCGGGCCTCATCACCTACGGCGTGTTCCGCAGCGACGCGACGTGGACGCCGAAGCTCGCCCTCGACCTGCAGGGCGGCACGCAGATCCTGCTCGCCGCCGAGCAGACCGACGGTCAGGCGGTGAGCGGCGAGCAGTTGCAGCAGGCGGTCTCGATCATCCGCCAGCGCGTCGATGCGGCCGGTGTCTCCGAAGCGGAGATCACCACGCAGGGCAGCCAGCACATCTCGGTGTCGATCCCGGGCAAGGCCGACGAGGCCACGCTGCAGCGGATCGAGGCCTCCGCGAAGCTCGACTTCCGCCCCGTGCTCGCCACGGGCATGGGCGTCAACCTCGAGCAGTTGCAGCAGGATGGCGAGCAGGCGACCCCCGAGGGCGAGACCGCCGACCCGGCCGCCGATGCGACGGACGCCGACGCCAAGGAAGCTGACGCGAAGGACGCAGACGCGAAGGCCGACGACACCAAGGCCGCGGACGCCGAGGCGAAGGCCGACGACGCCGCGGCGACGACCGAGGGCGTCGATCCCGATCCGCTGCCCACCGAAGCCGGTGACCTGGCCTGGATCACCCCGGGGCTGCAGCAGCAGTTCGACGCCTTCAGCTGCGACTCCGAGGCCGCGCTCGACACGCGCGACGCCGCGGCGGATCGTCCCCTGATCACCTGCGACGACGCCGGCATGGAGAAGTTCATCCTCGGCCCGGTCGAGCTGAGCGGCGACGTCATCACCGACGCTGTCGCGCAGATGGGCACCACCAGCACCGGCGCGAGCACCGGCGAGTGGGTCGTGCAGATCACCATGAACCGCGAGGGCGCAGACACCTTCGGCAAGATCAGCACCCGGCTCTACGGCGCCGCGGAGCCCCAGAACCGCTTCGCCTTCGTGCTCGACGGCAGCGTGCTCTCGGCCCCCACCATGAACGGGCAGATCCTCGACGGCCGCCCGTCGATCAGCGGCAGCTTCACCCAGGAGTCGGCGCAGGCGCTCGCCGATCAGCTCAAGTTCGGCGCGCTGCCGATGGACTTCACCGTGCAGAGCCAGGAGGACATCTCCGCGACGCTCGGCACGAACCAGCTGCAGGCGGGCCTGCTCGCCGGCCTCATCGGTCTGCTGCTCGTGGTGGTCTACTCGATCTTCCAGTACCGGGCGCTCGGCTCGCTCACGATCGCCTCGCTCGCGATCGCCGCGGTCCTCACCTATCTGCTGCTCACCTTCTTCTCGTGGCGCCAGGGCTACCGCCTGTCGCTCGCGGGAGTCGCGGGCATCATCGTGGCGGTGGGCTTCACCGCCGACTCGTTCATCGTCTACTTCGAGCGCATTCGCGACGCGCTGCGCGACGGCTTCGGCATCGAGAGCGCGGTCGAGCACGGCTGGAAGCGCGCCTTCCGCACGGTGCTCGCCTCCGACGGCGTGAACTTCCTCGCGGCGGTGATCCTCTTCATCCTCGCGGTCGGCAACGTGAAGGGCTTCGCGTTCACGCTCGGGCTCACCACTCTCGTCGACGTGCTGGTCGTCGCGTTCTTCACGCACCCGATGATGACGCTGCTCGCGCGCACCCGCTTCTACCGTTCGGGCCACCCGGCCTCGGGCCTCGATCCGAAGCGACTCGGCGCGGTCTACCGCGGCCGGGCGCAGTTCCGCGAGCCCGTCATCACGACCAAGGGCGCCGGCAAGAAGAACGCTCGCAGCCAGAAGGAAGCAGAGCGCCGGCAGACGATCGCCGAGCGCAAAGCGGCGGATCAGGGCATCTCGCTCGAGACCGCCAACACCGGAAAGGAGAGCTAAGCATGGCTCGTTCATTCGCCGAATTCGGCAACGCTCTCTACACCGGCGAGAAGTCGATCAACTTCGTCGGCAAGCGCAAGATCTGGTATCTGGTCTCCCTAGTGCTGATCGTGCTCTCGGTGCTCGGCCCGCTTGCGCGCGGCGGCTTCACCTTCGGCATCGAATTCACCGGCGGCAGCCAGTTCCAGGTGCACCTCGCCGAGGGCGGCGACCGCGACGCCGCGCTCGCGGAGACCGCCGTATCCGAGGTGCTGCCCTCCTCGGCGCCCCGTGTCACGCAGCTCGGCCCGACCGACATCCGCGTGCAGACGGAGGCGCTCGACGAGTCCGAGAACCGGGCCGTGACGACCGCGCTCGCCGAGGCCTACGGCGTCGGCGAGGACGAGGTCACCTACTCGTACATCGGCCCCGCCTGGGGGCAGGACATCACGCGTCAGGCCGTGATCGCCCTCTTCGTCTTCCTGCTGTTCGCCGCGCTCGTGATGGCCATCTACTTCCGCACCTGGAAGATGTCGCTGGCAGCGATCATCGCGCTGCTGCACGACCTCGTCATCACCGCGGGCATCTACGGCATCTCGGGCTTCGAGATCACCCCGGCGGCCATGATCGGCTTCCTCACGATCCTCGGCTACTCCCTCTACGACACCGTCGTGGTCTTCGACAAGATCCGCGAGAACACCTCGCCGGGCGAGCTGAACGACCGCCGCACCTTCGCCGAATCGGTGAACCTCGGCGTCAACCAGACGCTCGTGCGTTCGATCAACACCTCGGTCGTCGCCCTGCTGCCGGTCGCTTCGATCCTCTTCATCGGCGCGTTCGTGCTCGGCGCGGGCACGCTGCGCGACATCTCGCTGGCACTGTTCATCGGCATCCTGGTGGGCGCCTACTCGACCATCTTCATCGCTGCCCCCGCCTACGCGCACCTGCGCGAGAAGGAGCCCGCCGTGAAGCGGCACGACGAGAAGGTGCTCCGCTCGCGGAAGGCCCAGTCGAGCGACGCAGAGGAGCAGAACGGGGCCGCGATCAGCGCCTAGCGGCCGGTTCGTGGGAATGACCTCTCGTGGTGTAACGTTCAAACATTCGAGGGAGGTCAGAGTGGTCACGAACGACGTCACGCAGCAGAGCGGTACGACGGCGCTGCGTCGGCTGGTTCCTCGGATCTTCTCTCGAGGCAGCTCGCCCGGCGCCGTCGACCAGCTCGTGCGCACGGTACGCGCGAACTATCCGCGTGCCGATCTCTCGGTGATCGAGCGCGCTTATGTCGTGGCCGAGCGCGCGCACCGCGGGCAGAAGCGCCGCAGCGGTGAACCGTACATCACCCACCCGATCGCGGTCGCCCAGATCCTCGCCGAGCTGGGCGTCGCGCCGGTCGCCATCGCCGCCGCGCTGCTGCACGACACCGTCGAGGACACCGACTACACCCTCGAACAGCTGACCGCCGAGTTCGGCGACGAGATCGCCATGCTCGTCGACGGCGTCACGAAGCTCGACAAGGTGAAGTACGGCGACTCCGCGCAGGCGGAGACCGTGCGCAAGATGGTCGTCGCGATGTCGAAGGACATCCGCGTGCTGGTGATCAAGCTGGCGGATCGCCTGCACAACGCCCGCACCTGGGGCTTCGTCCCCGGCGACTCCGCGAAGCGCAAAGCTCAGGAGACCGTCGAGATCTATGCGCCGCTCGCGCATCGGCTCGGCATCCAGTCGCTGAAGGCCGAGCTCGAAGATCTCTCCTTCGCGGTGCTGAAGCCCAAGCTCTACGCCGAGATCGAGAATCTCGTGACGCAGCGTAACCCGCAGCGCGACGAGCTCGTCGGCAACGTGATCAGTTCGATCGAGAACGATCTACGCGACGCGAAGATCCGGGGCGAGGTGACCGGTCGCCCCAAAGAGCTCTACTCGATCTATCAGAAGATGGTGGTGCGCGGCCGCGACTTCGACGACATCTACGATCTGGTCGGTATCCGGGTGCTCGTGAACTCGATCCGCGACTGCTACGCGGTGCTCGGCGCGGTGCACGCGCGCTGGACCCCGATCCCCGGCCGATTCAAGGACTACATCGCCACCCCGAAGTTCAACCTGTACCAATCGCTGCACACCACGGTGATCGGCCCCGACGGGCGCGCGGTCGAGATCCAGATCCGCACCGTCGAGATGCACCAGCGCGCCGAGTACGGCGTGGCGGCGCACTGGAAGTACAAGCAGCGCCAGCAGGGTCAGCAGGGGCCCGGGTCGAGCGACATGGCGTGGCTCGCCCACATCTCGGACTGGCAGGCGGAGACCGAGGACCCGAGCGAGTTCCTCGACGCGCTGCGCTTCGAGATCGGGGCGAAGGAGGTCTACGTCTTCACCCCGAAGGGCCGCGTCATCGGGCTGCCCGCCGGCGGCACCCCCGTCGACTTCGCCTACGCGGTGCACACTGAGGTGGGCCACCGCACGATGGGCGCCCGTGTGAACGGCCGCCTCGTCTCGCTCGAGACTCCGCTGCAGAACGGCGACGTGGTCGAGGTGTTCACCTCGAAGGATCCGAACGCGGGGCCCAACAAGTCGTGGCTCGACTTCGTGAAGAGCAAGCGCGCCCAGAACAAGATCCGCCAGTGGTTCACGAAGGAGCGTCGCGAGGAGGACGCCGAGAACGGCAAGGTGGAGATCACGAAGGCGCTGCGCAAGCAGGGGCTGCCGCTGCACCAGGTGATGAACTCCGAGGGGCTGCAGCAGGTCGCGCTCCAGCTGCGGTACGCCGATGTCACGGCGCTCTACGCCGCGGTGGGGGCGGGACACGTCTCGGCCCAGTCGGTGGTGGAGAAGGTCACCGCTCTGCTGTTCGACGAGCAGAGCTCGACGGAGCCGGCCCTCGCCACGCTGCCGATCATCGAGGCGCCGCGCGCGAGCCGGGTCGCCGACTCGAGCGGCATCGCGGTGAAGGGCGCCTCCGGGGTGCTCGCGAAGCTCGCGAAATGCTGCACGCCCGTGCCCGGTGACGAAGTGATGGGCTTCGTCACGAAGTCGGAGGGCGTCTCGGTGCACCGCGTCGACTGCCACAACTTCCTCAATCTGCGGGAGCAGCAGGATCGGGTGGTCGAGGTCGAGTGGGCACCCTCCTCGAAGAGCGTGTTCCTCGTGCAGATCCAGGTCGAGGCGCTGGACCGCTCGGGCTTGCTCTCGGACATCACCCGCTCACTCTCGGAGCACCACGTCAACATCCTCTCGGCCTCGGTGAACACCTCGACGGCCCGTCTCGCGGTGAGCAAGTTCGTGTTCGAGATGGCGAACTCGACGCACCTCGACCACGTGCTCAACGCGGTGCGTCGCATCGACGGCGTCTACGACGTCTATCGCATCACCAACTGACCGCTCGGCCTGTGCGCCGGCGCCGGCAGTGGGACCGCTGATGCCGGCCGTGGGATCGGCGATGCCGGCCGTCGCGGCCTGCTCGGCGGTGGGGATCGCGGATCGAGGCGATGGAGCGCCACGGTGCGGTACTGCGCGCGCCCGCTCGTGAGCCTCGCGCGCACTTCCTCCGCTCCGCCGGGAAGCATACCGATCAAGAGTCGCACGGCGACCCGGTGCGAACGGTCGAACTCGCCCGGCTTGCGCAGCAGGTCGCAGGCGGTCTGCGCGGGAGCGGTCACGCGCAGACCCGGGCCGAAGGCCCACAGCTCGTCGTCGGTGTAGCAGAACTGATGCAGCGAGACCCCGGAGGCGGGGGTGCGGTGCTCCGGCCTGCGGCGGTCGAGCGTGGAGAACTCGAGCGGTGGTCCCGGTTCGCGGCAGGCGCCCCACACCCAGGCGGCCGTGAGTCGCACCGCGACGCGGTCGGCGGCGAGCCAGTGGCTGAGGGCCGCGGCGCGCACGCGCGGCGTCTCGGGCCAGCCGGCGCCGCGGACGCCGGGGCCGCAGCGCAGCAGGGTGCCTCGCAGCCGTTCGGCCGAGCGGACGGCCGGGGGCCAGCGATCGAAGCAGGGGAGCGGCGGAGGTGAGAGCGAAGTCATGCTCTCATGCTCGACGCCGGGGTCCGGAAGCACCAGACCCCGGCGTCGAATGTGGATAACTCGCCCGAAGGCGGGCGGATCGCGCGGGTGTGAGCGGAGTGTTGGTCAGTCGCCGATGGCGGCGAGCCACGACTGCTGCGTCGCGAGCTTCTGCTCGGCCTCGGCCTGAGCCTTCGCGTCGCCGGCGGCGCGGGCCGCCTCGACCTCGGCGGTGAGCTCGGCGATCGAGGATTCCAGCTGGCCGCGCAGACCTTCGCTGCGAGCCTTCGTCTCGGGGTTGGTCTTGCGCCAGTGCTCGTCTTCGAGGCCCTTCACGTGGTCCTCGATCTTGCGCAGTCGCGACTCGACGTCGCGCAGCGCCTCGCGCGGCACTCGGCCGATCTCGTCCCAGCGCAGCTGCACCTCGGTGAGCGCCTTGCGGGCGGCGCCGTGCTCGCGCTGCTCGAGGATGGGGGCGGCCTCGTCGAGCAGCGCCTGCTTCGCGGTGAGGTTCGCGGCGTACTCCTCGTTGGTCTGCGCGGCCTCGGCGGCTTTCGCCTCGTAGAGCACGTCGCCGGCGGCCTTGAAGCGCGCCCAGAGCTGGTCGTCGAGCTTGCGGCTCGCGCGTCCCGCGGCCTTCCACTCGTCGAGCAGGGAGCGGTAGGCGGGAATGCCCTCGATGCCCTTGGGGGCGAGCGCCTCGGCGGCGGCGATGATCCGCTCCTTGCGCTGCTTCACGTCCTTGTTGTTGGCGTCCATCTGCGCGAAGTGCGAGCGGCGCGCCGAGTCGAACGACTGACGGGCGGTGCGGAAGCGCTTCCACATGGCGTCGGCCTGCGACTTCGGGATCTGCGGGCCGGTGCGCTGCGCCGTCTGCCAGTCGGTGAAGAGCTGCTCGAAGGTCTGGCTGGTGTCCTTCCAGCGGATCGAGGCCTCGGGCTGGGCCGCGAGGCGCTCGGCCTCGACGACGATGGCCTCGCGCTTGGCGACGGCCTCCTGGCGGGCGGCCTCGCGCTCGGCCTGCTGCTTCTCGCCGAGCGCCGCGGTCTTCTCGCCCAGCTTCTCGACGCGGTTGCGCAGCGCGGCGATGTCGCCGACGGCCGCGGGCTCGACCAGCTGCTCGCGCAGCTTGGCGACGCTGTCGACCGCCGATCCATCGGCGGTTCCCCGCGCCACGCGCGCCTCGAGCAGCACGATCTGCCCTTCGAGGTCGGCGTACTTGCGGGTGAAGTAGGCCAGCGCCTCTTCGGGGGTGCCGTCGGGGAAGGAACCGACCGCGCGTTCGCCGTCGCCCTCGCGAACATAGACGGTGCGGTCGTCGTCGACTCGGCCCCAGGGCGTTTCGTTGCTCGCTTCGCTCAAGGTTCTGCTCACCTGTCGTGTGGGGCCGGGCTCGCCGACCATAACGGAATAGACCCCTCCACTATGCCACAGCCGGGTTGCCCAGGCTCGTGCCGAGGGCGAATGTCAGGGGTGCTCGGTAGCATTGGGGGCGTGGAATCGAACACCGCTCCGTCGCACACCGCGCCTCTCGCGGTGCGCATGCGGCCCCGCTCGCTCGACGAGGTGGTGGGGCAGCAGCATCTGCTGCGCACGGGGTCGCCGCTGCGCACGCTCGCCTCCGACTCCGAGGGCGGCGGCGGGGCCGTCTCGGTGATCCTCTGGGGTCCGCCGGGCACGGGCAAGACCACGCTCGCCCAGGCCATCGCGCACTCGAGCGGCCGCCGCTTCGTCGAGCTCTCGGCGGTCACGGCGGGTATCAAAGACGTGCGCACCGTGATGGAGCGCGCCCTGAACGATCGCGATCTGTACGGCATCGCGACCGTGCTCTTCCTCGACGAGATCCACCGCTTCACCAAAGCGCAGCAGGATGCGCTGCTGCCCGGTGTCGAGAACGGCTGGGTGACGCTGGTGGCGGCCACCACCGAGAACCCCTCCTTCTCGGTGATCAGCCCGCTGCTCTCGCGGTCGCTGCTGCTCACGCTCGAACCCCTCGACGACGCCGATCTGCGTAAGCTGCTCGAACGCGCCATCGCCGATCCCCGGGGCCTGGCCGGCGCGGTCGAGGCCGACGACGAGGCCCTCGATGCGCTGGTGCAGCTCGCGTCGGGCGACGCGCGTCGTGCGCTCACCGCGCTGGAGGCCTCGGCCGCCTCGGCCCTCGCCGGGGGAGCGGCCGCCGGCGAGGAAGCCGGTGCTCGTGGTGATGCGGATCCCGATGCTGACGTGGATTCCGATGCTGACGGCGAAGCCGATCCTGACGACGAAGCCGAGACCGAAGAGAGCGACGGCGACGACGACAGTGACGGCGACAGCGAAGACGCCGCCGCGGTTGAGGCCGAATCCGGCGCCGGGCCGGCGGCCGAGCCCGCGAGACTGACCGCCGGGATCGTGTCCGCGGCGGTCGACCGCGCCCTGCTGCGCTACGACCGCAACGGCGACCAGCACTACGACGTCATCAGCGCGTTCATCAAGTCGCTGCGCGGCTCCGATCCCGATGCGGCGATCCACTATCTCGCCCGCATGATCGAGGCGGGCGAGGACCCGCGATTCATCGCGCGACGCCTCATGGTGCACGCCGCCGAGGACGTGGGCCTCGCCGACCCACAGGCGCTGCCGATCGCGGTCGCCGCGGCGGAGGCGACGCAGCTGATCGGCTTGCCGGAGGCGCGGATCCCGCTCGCCGAGGCAACGATCTACATCGCCACGGCGCCCAAGTCGAACGCCGTCATCACGGCGATCGACTCCGCGATCGCCGACGTGAAGGCCGGGCGCTTCGGCCTCGTGCCCAAGCACCTGCGCGATGCCCATTACCCGGGCGCGAAGCGGCTCGGGCACGGCAAGGGCTACCTCTACCCCCACAGCGATCCCCGCGGGGTGTCCAGGCAGCAGTACCTGCCCGACGAGCTGGCCGATCGCGTCTACTACGCGCCCACCCAGCACGGCAACGAACGTGAGATTTCCGACCGCCTTGAGAAGATCCGCCGCATCACCCGTGGCTGAGCGCCGCCAGGTTCGGATAGATCCGTCAGCTTCTGATAGACTCTTCGCTGGCCAACACCGCTGCCGCGCACGGCTGCGCGCGGAGAAGCAGGTGGCAGTCGCCCTGTAGCCGGGTTTCTGCACTGGTCGTTCCCTCACCGAAGACGGTTTGCTGCGTCGCGTGCATTGCGAGCGAGAGCTCGTGAATGCGGGCGCAGCGTGGCCGAGAGAACACAGGGCTCGATCCCGAGCCCGCATCACCAGAAACCCGAAAGGATCCACGTGTCGACTACGTCGCGTACCCGTTCCAAGACTCGCCTGAGCCGCTCGCTCGGCATCGCGCTCACCCCGAAGGCCGCGCGCTACCTCGAGAAGCGCCCCTACGGCCCCGGCCAGCACGGCCGCACCAAGCGCAAGAGCGACAGCGACTACGCCGTCCGTCTGCGCGAGAAGCAGCGTCTCCGCGCCCAGTACGGCATCCGCGAGAAGCAGCTCGTCATCGCCTTCAAGGAGGCGCGTCGCCAGGACGGCCTGACCGGTGAGAACCTGGTCGAGCTGCTCGAGATGCGTCTCGACGCGCTCGTGCTGCGCGCCGGCTTCGCCCGCACCACCGCGCAGGCCCGCCAGCTCGTCGTGCACCGCCACATCCTCGTCGACGGCAAGATCGTCGACCGTCCCTCCTTCCGCGTGAAGCCGGGCCAGCTCATCCACGTCAAGGAGCGCTCGGAGGGCCTCGAGCCCTTCCAGGTCGCCGCTGCCGGCGGTCACGCCGAGGTGCTGCCGAACCTCCCCGGCTACCTCGAGGTCGAGCTCGACAAGCTCCAGGCTCGCCTCGTGCGCCGCCCGAAGCGCGCCGAGGTCCCCGTGACCTGCGAAGTGCAGCTCGTGGTCGAGTACTACTCGGGCCGCTAAGCACCGAGCACCACACGCCGAAGGGGCGTCGGAGAGATCCGGCGCCCCTTCGGCGTCTCCGGGCGCATCCGGCCGCGTGTCGGGGGCTACCGCTAAGCTTGGAGAATGCTTCTCGCGCGCAGCCTTCGGACTGCGCGCGAACGCCACGAGGAGGAATGGGAACATGCGCAAACTGCTGTGGCTGATGAGCGGAGTCGTGCTGGGATTCGTCGCCGCGCACTTCGTCAACCAGACGCCCGAGGGGCGGCGGTTCTTCGCCCGCGTCAATCGCGGCGTCGATGAGCTGAACCGCGCGTTCGTCACCGGCTACCGGGAAGCCGAGGCCGAGGCCGACGAACTGCTCGACGACGTCGAGAACGCGCTGCGCAAACTGCGCGAGCAGCGCTGAGCCCGCCCCGCCACCCACACACCGAGAAGGACCCCGCCCGGATGCAGACCGCCGAAATCCACCGCCGCTGGCTCGACTTCTTCGAGAAGCGAGGACACACCGTCGTGCCCTCGGCCTCCCTCGTGAGCGACGACCCGAGCCTCATGTTCACGGTCGCCGGCATGGTGCCGTTCGTGCCCTACCTCTCCGGTCTCGTTCCCGCCCCGTACCCGCGGGCGACGAGCGTGCAGAAGTGCATCCGCACCAACGACATCGAAGAGGTCGGCAAGACTCCGCGTCACGGCACCTTCTTCCAGATGTGCGGCAACTTCTCCTTCGGCGACTACTTCAAGGAGGACGCGATCCGCTTCGCCTGGGAGCTGCTCACCACGAGCGAGGCCGATGGCGGGCTCGGATTCGAGGCGAAGGATCTCTGGGTCACCGTCTACGAGGACGACGACGAGGCGATCGCGTTCTGGAAGCAGCACTCCACCCTGCCCGACGAGCGCATCCAGCGCCTCGGCAAGGAGACGAACTACTGGTCGACGGGTCAGCCCGGCCCCGCGGGACCCTGCTCCGAGATCTTCTACGACCTGGGTCCCGAGCACGGCGTCGACGGCGGCCCCGCCACCGACGACGACCGCTACGTCGAGATCTGGAACCTGGTCTTCATGCAGTACCAGATCACCGACGTGAAGTCGAAGACCGACTTCACGATCGTGGGCGAACTGCCGAACAAGAACATCGACACCGGCATGGGGCTCGAGCGCGTGGCCTTCATCAAGCAGGGCGTGCAGAACATGTACGAGATCGACCAGGTGCGCCCCGTGCTCGACCGCGCCGCCGAACTCGCCGGCAAGACCTACGGCGCGAACCACGACGACGATGTGCGACTGCGCGTCATCGCCGATCATGTGCGCAGCGGCCTCATGCTCATCGCCGACGGCGTCACCCCCTCGAACGAGGGCCGCGGCTACATCCTGCGACGCCTGCTGCGCCGCGTCATCCTCTCGATGCGCCTGCTCGGATTCGACGGCCAGAGCTTCGCCGAGCTCTTCCCGGTCTCGCGCGACGCGATGAGTGCCGCCTACCCGGTGGTGGAGCGCGACTTCGACTTCATCTCGCGGGCCGCCTACGCCGAGGAGAAGACCTTCCTGCGCACGCTCGCCTCGGGCATCCAGATCCTCGACTCGGCAGTAGCCGACGCGAAGGCCGCGGCTGCCGCAGTGCCGGGCGACACGGCGTTCCTCCTGCACGACACGCACGGCTTCCCGATCGAGCTCACGCTCGAGATCGCCGAGGAGGCCGGCGTCTCGGTGAACCGCGAGGTCTTCACCGCGCTCATGCAGGAGCAGCGCGACCGCGCGAAGGCCGACGCCAAGGCGAAGAAGGGCCAGCGCGCCGATCTCTCCGTCTACAAGGAGCTGCGCGGCCTCGGCGAGACCGCGTTCGTCGGCTACGACGAGCTGAACCACGAGAGCCGCGTGCTCGGGATCGTGGTCGACGGCGCGCCCACACCCGAGGCGCGCGAGGGCCAGGTGGCCGAGCTCGTGCTCGCCGAGACCTCGCTGTGGGCAGAGTCGGGCGGTCAGGACTCCGACCAGGGCCTCATCGTGGGCGACGGCTTCGAGGCCGAGGTGCTCGACGTGCAGAAGCCGGTGCCCGGCCTCATCGTGCACACCGTGAAGGTGACGATCGGCACGGTCGGTCTCGACGCGCGCGCCGAGACGCGGGTCGACGCCGACTACCGCCGCGGCGCCACGCAGGCCCACTCGGGCACGCACATCGTGCACGCCGCGCTGCGAGAGGTGCTCGGTTCGAGCGCCCACCAGGCCGGCTCCTACAACAAGGCCGGCTACCTGCGGCTCGACTTCACCCACGCCGACGCCCTCTCGACGGAGACGAAGAGCGAGATCGAGGAGATCTCGAACCTCGCGATCCGCAGCGACTACGACGTGGTCACCCGCGAGATGCCCATCGACGAGGCGAAGGCGATGGGCGCGATGGCGCTCTTCGGTGAGAAGTACGGCGACCGCGTGCGCGTCGTCGACATCGGCGGCCCGTGGTCGCGCGAGCTCTGCGCCGGCACGCACGTGTCGAGCTCGGCCGAGATCGGCATGATCAGTCTCGTCTCCGAGAGCTCGGTCGGGTCGACGAACCGCCGGGTGGAATCGCTCGTCGGCATCGAGGCGTTCCGCAACTTCGCGGCGGAGCGCGCCATCGTGCAGCAGCTCACCGGCGGCCTGAAGGTGCCGCGCGCAGAGCTGGTCACGAAGGTGCAGGATCTCGGCGCGCAGCTGCGTGCGGCCGAGAAGAAGATCGCCGCGCTCGAGGCCGAGAAGCTGGGCCAGCGCGTGCCCGAACTGCTCGCGGGAGCGCAGGAGCTCGGTGGCGTGCGCGCAGTGCTCGGCTCCCTCGGCGCGGTCGGGTCGGCCGACGACGTGCGTGGGCTCGTCCTGCAGCTGCGGGACCGACTCTCCTCGGAGGCCGGGGTCGTGGTGCTCGCGGGCGAGGCCGGCGGCAAGCCCGTGGTGATCGCCGCGACGACCGCCGACGCGCGGGACCGCGGCGTGCGCGCCGGCGACCTCGCGAAGCTCGGCGCCCAGGTGCTCGGCGGCGGTGGCGGCGGCAAGCCGGATCTCGCCCAGGGCGGCGGCGCCGATCCGGCGAAGATCGACGAAGCGCTCGCCGAGATCCGGCGACACCTGGGCGGTTAGCGCGTGTCTCGCAGATCCTTGCCTACTGCGCGCGCCTGTTCGGGGCGCCTCGCTGCGTTGTCGTCGTCAGATTTACACCCAGCAAACCGTCCTCCTCTGCCTTGCGAGGCACCCCGCCCAGGCGCTGCTCGCAACGGCAACGATCTGCGAGGCACACGCTGATGCGCAGCGGAGTACGCCTGGGGATCGACGTGGGCAAGGCCCGCGTCGGGGTCTCCCGCAGCGACCCCCACGGCATGTTGGCGACGCCGGTGGAGACCGTGCCGCGCGACCTCGGCGGCGACGCCGACCTCGCCCGCATCGCCGAGATCGTCGCAGAGCTCGACGCCTTCGAGGTGATCGTGGGGCTGCCGCTGAACCTGCGGGGCGAGCGCACTCCCTCGACCGACGATGCCGCGGCCTTCGCCGGGCGCCTCGCGGCCCGGCTGGGCGGCGACGCCGCGGCCGTGCGGCTCGTCGACGAGCGCCTCTCCACCGTGTCGGCGCAGGGGCAGCTGCGCCAGGCCGGAAGAAAGACCAAGCAGAGCCGGTCGATCATCGATCAGGCCGCGGCCGTGGTGATCCTGCAGCACGCGCTCGACCTTGAGCGCGCCCGGGGCGAGGCCCCGGGCCAGGAGGCCGCACTTCCCGAGCCCCCCGAGGAGGAGACTCGCCCATGAACGCCCGTTCTTCCGAGCAGGGGGGCCGCACCGGCCGCCGCGTGCTCATCTCGCTGCTCGTCGCGCTGCTGCTGCTCGGTGGGCTCGCCGGGGCCGGCGCCTACCTGTGGTCGCAGTACGGCGAGCAGATCTCGCTCGCGATGGGGTGGTCCACCAACGACTACGACGACAGCGATCAGGGCGCGGAGGTGTCGGTCGCCATCCGTTCCGGCGAGATCGGCTCCGACATCGCCGTCTCGCTCGAGCAGGCCGGTGTGGTGAAGACCTCCGACGCCTTCTACGAGCTGCTGCTCGCGCAGCAGCCGCAGGTCGAGTTCCTTCCCGGCATCTACACGGTGCGCGAGCGCATGAGCGCGCAGGCCGCGCTCGACGCGCTGCAGGATCCCGAGAATCGCCGTCAGCTCAGCGCCACGATCCCGGAGGGGCTCACGATCGAGGGCACGCTCAAGCGGCTCTCGCAGGGCTCCGGCATCCCCTACGAGGAGTTCGCCGCGGCGGCCACCGACCCGGCGGCGTTCGGCGTGCCGGCCGGCGTGCCCTCGCTCGAAGGCTGGCTGTTCCCAGCGACCTACGAGTTCACGCCCGAGATGACGGCGCACGACATTGTCGCCCTGCTCGTGAGCCATCAGGTGCAAGTGCTCGACGAGTTCGGCGTGCCCGAGGCGGATCGCGAGCGTGTGCTCACCATCGCGTCGATCGTGCAGCGGGAGGGCCGCGATGCCGACTTCGCGACGATCTCGCAGGTGATCCACAAGCGGCTCGCGATCGATATGGCGCTGGGCATGGACTCGACCGCGCAGTATGGCTCGGGCGAGCACGGCAGTTTCTGGTCGAGCGACGAGGCGCTGAGCGACGACAACCCCTGGAACACCTACGTGCACAAGGGACTGCCGATCGGGCCGATCTCGAACCCGGGGCGCGCCGCGATCGACGCCGCGCTGCACCCCGCCGACACCGACTGGCTCTTCTTCGTGAACGCGCCTGGCGGCAACGGCGCGCTCACCTTCACGTCGAACGAGGCGGAGCACGAGGCCGCGATCCAGGAGTACCGCGACTGGTGTGCGGCGACGCCCGACAGCGGGTGCTGAGGTGGTCCACGAGCACGAGCACGAGCACGAGCACGAGCACGCCGAGTCGCGCTCGCCCGTGACGGAGCTGCCGACGGCGCGCCTCGCGGTGCTGGGCTCGCCGATCCGCCACTCGAAGTCGCCCGCGATCCACGCGGCCGCGTACGCGGAGCTCGGGCTCGACTGGAGCTACGGCCGCGAGGAACTGGGGGCGGCGGATCTCGCAGGGCTGCTCGCCGACCTCGGCCCCGAGTGGCGCGGCCTGTCGCTCACGATGCCGCTCAAGGAGGAGGCACACCGCCTCGCCCTCGTGCGTGATCCCGTGGCCGAGGAGAGCGGCGTGGTGAACACGCTGCTGCGCCTCGGCGTGCCCGCGCCCGGCGGCGGCACCGCCTGGGCCGGCTTCAACACCGACGTCGGCGGTCTCGCCGCCGCGATCTCGAAGGCCGGGCTCGACGCGACGAGCACCGTCGTGATCGGATCGGGGGCCACCGCGGTGTCGGCGGTGCTCGCGGCACGCCGACTGGGCGCCGACCACGTCGAGATCGTCGCGCGCAACACCGCGGCGATCGGCGATCTGGTCGCCCGCTTCGGCGATACCCGTGAGCCGGGGTCGGATCGGGCGCTGCACGTCTCCGGCACCGTGATGCCGCACACCGGCACCCTCGTGGACGCGGGCGTCCTCGCTGCGCAGACCGCCGCGGACGGTCGGGTCCTACCGCCGACGCTCGTCATCTCGACCGTGCCCGGCCCCGCCGGCGCCGAACTCGAACTGCCCGACGCGCTGCTGCGGATCCCGCTCTTCGACGTCGCCTACGACCCCTGGCCGTCGCCGCTCGCCGAGCGCTGGCGCGCGGCCGGAGGCGAGGCCCACTCCGGTGACGGCATGCTCGTGGAGCAGGCGCTGCTGCAGATCCGCATCTTCGTGGCCGGCGATCCCGCGATCCCGCTGCCTGACGAGGAACGCCTGCTCGCGGTCATGCGCGACGCGGCGACGCCGACGGATATGGGAAGATAGCAGGTATGCTGCGTTGGCTGACTGCCGGAGAATCCCACGGCCCTGAACTCATCGCCGTCCTCGAAGGGCTGCCCGCCGGGGTGCCCGTCTCGCTCGACGGCATCCGCGAAGACCTCGCTCGGCGAAAGCTCGGCTACGGCCGCGGCTCGCGCATGAAGTTCGAGCAGGACGAACTGCATGTCTCGGGCGGTGTCGTGCAGGGCGTCTCGATCGGCGGCCCCGTTGCGATCCGCATCGGCAACACCGAGTGGCCCAAGTGGACCGAGGTGATGAACGCCGAGCAGACCGAGCTCACCGAGAAGTCCCGCGGCCGCGGCGCGCCGCTGACCCGCCCCCGACCCGGGCACGCCGACCTGGCCGGGATGCAGAAGTACGGCTTCGACGAGGCCCGCCCCGTGCTCGAACGAGCGAGCGCGCGCGAGACCGCCGCCCGCGTGGCGCTCGGCGCCGTGGCCCGATCCTTCCTCGCCGAACTCGGCATCCGCCTCGTGAGCCACACCATCTCCATGGGCGAGGTCGAGGTGCCCGCCGGTTCGCCGCTGCCGCGCCCCGACGACGTCGCCGCGCTCGACGCCGATCCGCTGCGCTGCTTCGACGCCGCGACGAGCGAGCGCATGGTCGCCGAGGTCGACGACACGAAGAAGACCGGCGACACGCTGGGCGGCATCGTCGAGGTGCTCGCCTACGGTCTGCCGCCCGGGCTCGGCTCCTACGTGCACTGGGACCGTCGTCTCGACTCGCGCCTCGCCGGCGCCCTCATGGGCATCCAGGCGATCAAGGGCGTCGAGGTCGGCGACGGATTCGAGACCACCCGCCGCCGCGGTTCGGCCGCGCACGACGAGCTGCACCTCTCGGACGGCACGATCACCCGTGAGACGGGACGCGCCGGCGGCATCGAGGGCGGCATGACGACCGGGCAGGTGCTGCGCGTGCGCGCCGGCATGAAGCCGATCGCCACGGTGCCGCACGCGCTGCCCACGATCGATGTCGCCACCGGCGAGGAGGCGAAGGCGCATCATCAGCGCAGCGACGTCACCGCCGTCCCCGCGGCCGGGGTCGTGGCGGAGGCGATGGTCGCGCTCGTGCTGGCCGACGCCGTGACCGAGAAGTTCGGCGGCGACAGCGTGCCCGAGACCCGGCGCAACCTCGAGGCCTACGTGGCGGCGATCCCCGAGCGGCTGGCGACCGTCATCGAGTCGTGAACGGGCACCGGCGAGCGGGTCGCGCCTCGGGTCCTCCCGCGGCGAAGCCGAAGCCCGCGCCGCCCGCGAAACCCGCACAGCAGACGGACGCGACGCCTGACGAGGCGCCCGCGGCCGAGACGGGCCGGGCGCCCGCCCCCTCAGGTTCGCGCGGCCGCTCCCGCCGTCGCCGGCGGCGCCGGGGCGGCGCACGCCTGCCCGATCGCGCCGTCGTGTTCGTGGGGCCGATGGCCGCGGGCAAGACGAGCCTCGGCAAGCGGGTCGCCCGCGAGCTCGGCATCCCGTTCATCGACACCGACGCCGTGTTCGTGCGCCAGCACGGTCCCATCACGGAGTTCTTCGAGCGCCACGGCGAGCCCGAGTTCCGGCGCATCGAGGCCGAGGTGATCGCGGCCGAACTGTCCGTCGCGGGTGGGCGGATCGTGGCGCTCGGCGGGGGAGCGGTGCTCACCGAGAGCACCCGGCGGCTGCTCGGGGATCACCCGGTCGTGCTGCTCATGACCACCCAGGAGGCGGTGCTGCGCACCGCGAACCTCGCGCGCAGGCCGCTGCTGCGCGACGATCCCGAGGCGTGGGGCCGCATTCTCGAGGAGCGGCGCCCCCTCTACGAGGAGGTCGCGGATGTGACCTACCGCACCGACCGGGCCACCAAGGAGCAGCTCGCGCGCCGCGTGGCGCAGTGGGCCCGCAGTTTCAGGAAGAGGAGCGACCAGGCATGAGCGACACCCCGACCCGTATCGAGGTCACCGGCGACGCCGAGTACATCGTCACGGTGGGGCGCGGCGTGCTCGACCGGGTGACCGAAGCGCTCGGCGATCGAGTCGCCAAGGTGCTGATCGTGCACACGGCCACCGTCGGGCGTCTCGCCGACGAGCTGCGGAGCGAGCTGCAGCAGCATTACGGGCAGGTGCTGCTTGCGGAGGTGCCCGACGCCGAGTCGGCGAAGCGCGTGGAGGTCGCCGCGTTCTGCTGGCAGATCATGGGCCAGGCCGACTTCACCCGCACCGATGCCGTGATCGGTCTGGGCGGCGGCGCCGTCACCGACCTCGCCGGCTTCGTGGCGGCCACCTGGCTGCGCGGTGTGCGGCTCGTGCAGATCCCCACCTCCGTGCTCGGCATGGTCGACGCGTCGGTGGGCGGCAAGACCGGTATCAACACCGCCGAGGGCAAGAACCTCGTCGGCTGCTTCTACGCGCCCGCCGCGGTGATCTGCGACCTCGACCTGCTCGGCACGCTGCCGAAGAACGAGATCCTCGCCGGCTTCGCCGAGATCGCGAAGTGCGGCTTCATCGCGGAACCCGAGATCCTCGACATCCTCGAAGCCGACGTGGAGCGGGCGACCGACCCGGCCACCCCGGAGTTCCAGCGCGTCGTCGAACTCGCCATCGCCGTCAAGGCGCGCGTCGTCTCCGAAGACTTCCGCGAGGGCGGTCTGCGAGAGATCCTCAACTACGGGCACACCCTCGGCCACGCCATCGAGCACGCCGAGCGCTACCAGTGGCGTCACGGCGTGGCGATCGCGATCGGCATGATGTACGCGGCCGAGCTGGGACGCATGGCCGGTTCGCTCTCCGATGAGGCCGTCGAGCGCCACCGCCGGGTGCTCTCGTCGCTGTCGCTGCCGCTCTCGTATCCCGCGGGGCGCTGGCCGGGCCTGCTCGCCGCGATGCAGCGGGACAAGAAGGCCCGGGCCGGGATGCTGCGCTTCATCGTGCTCGACGACATCGCGAAGCCGCGGGTGCTTGCGGGCGTCGACGAGTCGGTGCTGCAGTTCGCCTACCAGGAGATCGCCTCCTAGGGCTCCCCGCTCGCGCCGCCGTGCGACACGGTGTTGCCGAATGTGACGCGAATCGCGCCGCGGTCCCGCGCGGCCGATAGATTTGACGGGTTGCGGGCGACACCGCGACCCCACTTGACACAGGAGTTCCCCATGAGCCTTCGACGCCGACTCTCGGGAGGCATCGCCCTCCTCGCCAGTGCTGCTCTGCTCGCCGGATGCGCCTCGGGCGGCACCGCCGAGGCGGGCACCGGCGATCCGGCAGACGCACCGAAGATCACCTTCCTCTACTCGCCGTACGCCGATTACGCCCCGTTCTTCATCGCAGAGGAGAAGGGCTACTTCGAGGAGGCCGGCCTCGACGTCGAGCTGATCTCGAAGAGCGGCAGCTCGGGCGAGACCTATCAGCAGGTCAGCACGGGCAGCATCACCGCGGGCGGCGCCACCTGGGGCGCCGGCCTGTTCAACGCGACGAAGGCCGGCGCATCGCTCTCGGTGATCGCCAGCGTCTCGAAGGTGCCCGACGAGGGCAAGAACCCCGCACCGCTCATGGCCTCGGAGCAGTCGGGCGTCACTGACGCGAAGCAGCTCAAGGGCAAGAAGATCGGCATCCCCGGCGACGGCGGCTTCGGCATCTACTCGGTGCACCTCGCCCTCGACTCGGTGGGCCTCAGCCTCGACGACGTCGAACTCGTCAACCTGAGCCCCGGCGACATCCCGCCCGCCATGGCCAACGGCTCCGTCGACGCGAGCTGGACGATCGAGCCGATCTCGTCGGCGATCGCAGGCAAGGACATCGGGCACGATCTGCTGCCGGTCGACTACCAGGCCGGCGTGGAGCTCGGTGCGCTGGTGTTCAACAGCGAGTACGTCGACAAGTACCCGGAGGCCGTGACCGCGTTCACCGCCGCGTACCTGCGCGCCGTGCAGGAGCTCGAGGCGGGCGGTTGGAACGATCCCGCCGACCAGGAGATCATCGCCGAGTACACCGATCTGCCCGTCGAGACCCTCACCGCCATCGGCCTCACCCGCCAGGACCCGGAGGGCGCCATCGACTGGGAGGACGTCGCCCGTCAGGAGGCGTTCTTCCGCGAGCGCGGCGCTCTGGAGTTCGACGGCCCCTCCGGCATCGAGCAGGTCTTCCGCAAAGACATCCTGAAGGAAGCGGTCGCGCAGGCCGCGGAGCAGGCAGCCGCGAAGTGACGAAGCCCGGCATCTCCATCCGCAACCTCTGGAAGGCGTTCCCCGACGCCGACTCGAAGGGCGACGTGCTCGTCGCCGTCGAGGACGTCTCCCTGGAGATCGGCGAACGCGAGTTCGTCTGCGTGCTCGGCCCGTCCGGGTGCGGGAAGAGCACGCTGCTGCGGGTGGCGGCCGGGCTCGAGAAGCCGAGCCTTGGCACCGTCGAGATGGCCAGTCGCCCCTCGGTGGTGTTCCAGGAGCACGGCGTGTTCCCGTGGCTCACCGTCGCCGAGAACGTCGGCTACCCGCTCAAGCTGCGGGGCATGCCCCGTGCGGCGCGGCGGGAGCGGGTGCGCGAGCTGCTCGATCTCGTGGGGCTCTCCGACTTCGGCAGCTACTATCCGGCGCAGATCTCCGGCGGTATGCGTCAGCGCACCTCGGTGGCGCGCGCCCTCGCCGACGACGGCGATGCGCTGCTCATGGACGAGCCCTTCGGTGCGCTCGACGAGCAGACCCGTGTGGCGCTGCAGCAGGAGCTGCTGCGGATCTGGGAGCAGACCTCGAAGTCGGTGATGTTCATCACGCACAGCGTCGATGAGGCGCTGACCCTCGCCGACCGCGTCGTGGTGATGTCGCGCAGGCCCGGCCGCATCGTGGCCGAGATCGAGATCCCGTTCGAGCGGCCGCGCGACATCATCGAGCTGCGGCGCGATCCGCGCTACGGCGAGATCACCTATCAACTCTGGAACCTGCTCGAGCAGGACGCGGCGGGGGAGGAGGCGGCGTGACCGCTCAGGTGGAGGAGACCCGGCAGGATCCGTCGGCATCGCGCGAGGAGATCACGCGCAAGCTGGCCGCCGCCGTGCACGCCGAGAAGGGCTCGCCCTGGATCCGCCGCATCGGCCCGTACACGCCGCTGCTGCTCATCCTCGTCTGGGAGGTGCTCAGCCGCGCCGGTGTGCTCGACGCGCGGTTCTTCCCGCCGCCGAGCTCGATCGTCGAGACCTTCGTGAAGATGCTCATGGACGGCGTGCTCATCGAGCACACCGCGATGACGCTCTCGCGCATCTTCGTCGGCTTCCTGATGGGCGCGATCCCGGGCGTGCTGCTCGGGGTGCTGCTCGGCACGGTGCGTCCGCTGCGCCAGCTGCTCGAACCGATCTTCTCGAGCCTGCTGCCGATTCCGAAGGTGGCGATCTTCCCGCTGCTGCTGCTCATCTTCGGCCTCGGCGAGACGAGCAAGTACGTGATCGTCGCGATCGGCGTGTTCTTCTACCTGTTCTTCAACACGATGAGCGGGGTCATGCAGACACCGCCGCTGTTCGAGGACGTGGCTCGCGCGAACGGCGCGACCCGTCTGCAGCGCTGGTTCACGGTGTCGTTCCCCTACGCTCTGCCGTCGATCTTCACGGGGATGAAGCTCGCGACCGGCGGTGCGTTCGTGATCATCGCCGCGTCGGAGTTCGTCGGGTCCCAGAGCGGGCTCGGGTATCTGATCTGGAGTTCGTGGTCGACGTTCGCGGTGTCGAAGATGTACGTGGGCATCGTCACGATCTCGGCTCTCGGCTACGGCGCGACGGCTCTCGAAGGCTTCATCGAGCGCCGAGTGGTGCCGTGGGTGAAGTACTGAGCGCGGGGGCTCCGGTGATCGAGGTCGCCCCCGAGCGGTTGCAGCTCGCCGTGGCGCGAGCGCTCGCGCCGCATGCGGCGGCTGCGGGCGGGGGCTTCGCTGCCCAGGATGCGGATCGCGCGGCCTGCTGGATCGTGCAGGCCGAGCAGCTCGGCCTCGCGGGCTTCGGCGTCGACATGCTGCTGCGCGACCTGCGGCGCGTGGACATCGGGTCGCGGTCAGCTGACGCCGTGGCCGCCCCGTCGGCCGTCGGCGCGATCGCGGGCATCGACGCGGCCGGGACTCCCGGCCCGTTGGCCCTCGCCGCTGCGGTGCGGATCGCCGAGGCCGCCGTCGAATCCCACGGGATCGGGCTGGTCGGCGTGCGCAACGTCGGCGCGCTCGGCGTGCTCGGCCTCGCGGCGCGCTCCCTCGCCGAGCGGGGCCGCGTCGCGCTCATCTCGGCCCAGGCGCCCGCGATGGTCGCGCCGTGGGGTGGATCCGCGCCGGCGATCGGCACGAACCCGCTCGCATTCGGCGCGCCCCGCGCGGGCGGTGCGCCGCTCGTCGCCGACTTCGCCACCTCGCGGATCACGCTCGCCGAGCTGCGTCGGCGCCGTGACGCGGGGGAGCAGCTGCCCGAGGACGTCGCCATCGACGCGGAGGGCCGCCCGACCGCCGATCCCGACGCGGTCGCCGCGCTGCTGCCGGAGGGTCGGCTCGGATCGCTCGCGGGTCTGCTCGTCGAGGTGATCGCGGGGGCCGCCGTCGGCGGCCGCGCGCCCGCGGGCGCACCCGCCGACGGCCGCGGCGCCGTGGTGATCGCCGTCGACCCCGCCCGTGCGGGCGGTGCGCGGGTCGCCGAGACCTGCGCCGAGATCGCCGAGGAGTGGCGCGCGGCCGGCGGGCACGTGCCGGGGCGCTTCGACGCGCTCGGTTCTTCGTCCTCCGACACCTCGGAGGCGCCCGGTGCGCCGGATGCCTCGATCCGGCTGCGGCAGACCGACTTCGACGCGCTGTTCGCGCGCGCCGAAGAGGCGCGCGCATGAGCGGCGCCGCGGCCCCGGGAGCGCTGCGCATCGCAGCGGAGCCGAGGACCGGTCTGCTCTCGCAGCGTCGCCGCATCACCGTCGACTCGGCCGTGCCGGGGTCCCTCGTGACCCTGCGGGCGGAGACCCGGCGCGGGGCCGAGCTGTGGGCGTCGCAGGCGACGTTCCTCGCCGATGCGGACGGCCGCGTCGACCTCGACCGCTCCGCGCCCGTGTCCGGCGACTACCGCGTCGCCGACGCGATGGGGCTGTTCTGGGCGCAGCACCGCGAGACCGCCGAGGGCGGCAGCATCGAACCGGGCGACGTGTCGGCGCCGATCCTCACCCGCATCACCGCACGCGCCGAACCGGGCACCGGCCTGCTCGACGTGCCGGCCGCAGGGATCTTCCGCGAGGGGGCGCCCGCGGCCTCCGCCGAGACAGTGGTCGAGCAGCGGCTGCTCGACGGCGGCGTGCAGCGCAGCGAGATCCGGCGGCACGGGCTCGTCGGCACGCTGTTCACACCCGCGGGTGACGGGCCGTTCCCCACGATCATCGTCATGAACGGCTCGGGCGGCGGCATCAACGAGCCGCGCGCGGCCCTCTACGCGGCCCACGGCATCCAAGCCTTCGCGCTCGGCTATTTCAAGGCGCCCGGCCTGCCCGATTACATCTCGCGCACGCCCCTCGAATACTTCGAGCGCGCCCTCGACTACGCCATCGCCGAGCTCCGCCCGCTCGGAGGCGCACCGCTCGTGAGCGGTCAGTCGCGCGGCGGCGAACTGACCCTGCTGCTCGCCGCCACCTTCCCGGAGCGCATCCTCGGCGTCGTCGCCTTCGTGCCGGCCGCCTTCGTCTTCGGGGCCCAGGGCGCTGCAGACCCGGCCGAGGGGTGGGACGGCCCCACGTGGACGCGCGGCGGCGAGCCGCTCGAACACCTCTGGCACGACAACCGCGCGGTCGACTGGCAGCCCTGGAACGACGATCCAGCTCCCACCCGGCACGCCGACGTCTACGTCGACGGCCTGCACGACCGCGATCTCGCCCGCGCCTCGCGCATCCCGATCGAGCGCTTCCCCGGCCCCGTCGCCTGCGTGTCGGGCCTCGACGACCGCGCCTGGCCGTCGAGCTTCGCCTCCCGCATCGTTTTCGACGCCCTCGAACGGCACGGCCACACTGCCGAACGCCTCCACCTCGACTACGTGGACGCCGGCCACGGCATCACGATCCCGCACCTGCCGAGCACCGAGATCGAACGCGTGCACCCCGTCTCCGGCGTGCACTACTCGAACGGCGGCACCCCGCGCGGCAACGCCGAGGCCGGCGCCGACTCCTTCGAGCGGGTCTGCGCGTTCGTGCACCGCGCGGCGTCGCGGCACACTTCCACCCATGAACAGTAAGGAGCAGCGATGCCGGTAACCGAGCATCTCGCCGGGCAGTGGCGCGAGTGGCGCCACAAGCACGTCTCGGACCTCACCCGACCCTACGGCTGGACGGCGCTCGTCGCGCAGTACTGGCTGCACGAGGGCGCATCGGGCGTCGAGCTCGAGCTGCTGCCCGGCACCTGGAGCGTCGCGGACGGCCGGGTGATCCACACCCCGGCGGCCGAGGGACCGCAGCTCTCCGTCGACGGCGAGTATCCGATCGGGCCCGTCGAGATCGTCACCGGCCGCAACCAGACGTACGGCCACGGCGCGAGCGCACCCGTCTACTTCGGCGAGTGCGAGGTCGAGACCGTGCCGCGTACGAACGACGCGGGCGACCGCATCTTCGGCGTGCGCGTGCGCGATCCGCGGGTCTCCGTGCGGGCCGAGCAGATCGGACTCACCGCCTTCGAGTACGATCCCGCCTGGCGCCTCCCCGCAGTCTTCGTCCCGGCCGAGCGCGACGACGTCGAGCAGGAGACCGTCGAGCGCGGCGTCCGCGAGACCACGAGCCGCATCGGCACGCTGCGCTTCGAGCACGACGGCACGCCGTACGAGATCGTGCTCATCGGCAAGGACGCGGGGGATCGGGTGCAGCCCGTCGCCCACATCCGCGACGCCACCAGCGGCCCCGTCAGCTACGGCGCCGGCCGCGTGATCGAGCTGCAGTTCTCGGAGGACGGCGCGGGCCGCATCGACTGGATCGACTTTAACTACGCCGTGGCGCTGCCGTGCGCGGTCACGAACTTCGTGACCTGCCCGCTGCCGCCGCGTCAGAACCACCTCGACTTCGAGGTGCTCGCCGGTGAGAAGAAGCCCGAGCACGACGTCGCACGGGTGCTCACCTACGAGGCGCCCGCGGCCTGAGCCCGCACGGCCGCCGCCCCCTCCGCAACCCCTTGCGATCCTCCCGGATCGCGCTGAGGATGGGGAGGGAGCGGCGGACCCTCCGCCGCCGGAGGGGACCCCATGACCACGATCGCTCAGAACCTCGTCGACACCCTCGAGGCGAACGGCATCGAACGCGTCTACGGCATCCCGGGCGACTCGCTGAACGGCATCACCGACGCGCTGCGTACCTCGGGCATCGAATGGGTGCACGCCCGCCACGAGGAGGGGGCCGCCTTCGCCGCCGCGGGCGAGGCCTCCGTCACCGGTAGTCTGGCGGTGTGCGCCGGCAGCTGCGGCCCCGGCAACCTGCACCTCATCAACGGGCTCTACGAGGCGCAGCGCTCGCGCGTGCCGGTGCTCGCCATCGCCGCGCACATCCCGAGCGCCGAGATCGGCTCGAACTACTTCCAGGAGACGCACCCGCAGGAGCTCTTCCGCGAGTGCTCCGTCTACGCCGAGCACGTCTCCGACCCAGCGCAGATGCCCCGGCTGCTGCGCATCGCCATGCAGACCGCGGTGGAGAAGCAGGGCGTCGCGGTGCTCGTGATCCCCGGCGACATCGCGGTCTCCGACATTCCCACCGAGGGCATCGCCAGGATCACGACGGCGCGTCCCCGGGTCGTGCCGCAGGAGGAGCAGCTGGAGCGCGCCGCCGAACTGCTGAACCGCGCGAAGAAGGTGACGATCCTCGCGGGAGCGGGCGTCGCCGGCGCCCACGACCGGGTGATCGCCCTGGCCGACGCCCTCGCCGCGCCCATCGTCCACGCGCTGCGCGGCAAGGAGCACATCGAGTTCGACAACCCCTTCGACGTGGGCATGACGGGACTGCTCGGCTTCGCCTCGGGCTACCGCGCCATGGAGGCCGCCGACACGATCCTCATGCTCGGCACCGACTTCCCGTACCAGCAGTTTTACCCGGCGGGCGCGACCAAGATCCAGGTCGATGTGCGGGGTGAGCAGCTGGGACGCCGCACCCCGCTCGACCTGGGGATCGTCGGCGACGTGCGCGAGACCGCCGTAGCGCTGCTGCCGCTCCTGCAGCGCAAGAAGCGACGTTCCCACCTCGACGACGCACTCGAGCACTACCGCAAGACGCGCAAGAAGCTCGACGAGCTCGCCACGCCCTCGGGGCCGGGGAAGGCGATCCACCCCCAGTATGTGGCCCGGCTGATCGACGGGCTCGCCGCCGAAGACGCCGTGTTCATCCCCGACGTCGGCTCGCCCGTCGTGTGGGCGGCCCGGTACCTCACGATGAACGGGCGCCGTCGCCTCATCGGCTCCTTCAGCCACGGCTCGATGGCGAACGCGCTCTCGCAGGGCATCGGCGTGCAGGCCTCGCACCGCAGCCGCCAAGTGGTGGCGCTCGCGGGCGACGGCGGGCTCGCGATGCTGCTCGGCGAACTGCTGACGCTCGAGCAGAACGCGCCGCTGCCGCTCAAGATCGTGGTGTTCAACAACTCCTCACTGAACTTCGTCGAGCTCGAGATGAAGGCCGCGGGATTCGTGAACTACGGCACCGAGCTGAAGAACCCCGACCTCTCCGCCGTCGCGCGGGCGATCGGGCTGCACGCCACCCGGGTGAGCGAATCCGAGCAGTTGGAGGACGCGCTGCGCGACGCGTTCGCCCAGGACGGGCCGGCGCTCGTCGAGGTGATGACCGACCGCCAGGAGCTGTCGATGCCGCCGTCGATCAGCGTCGAGCAGATGAAGGGCTTCACGCTCTACGCGCTGCGCTCCGTGCTCTCGGGGCGGGGCGACGAGGTGCTCGACCTGGCACGCACCAACCTGCGCCAGATCTTCTAGCGGACGCGGCTCAGCCGATCCGGAACCCCTGTCCCTGCAGGATGAGCGCGAGCACCCGGCGATCCTCGCGGTGCATCACGCCCTCGACGAAGCGGGTCAGCGCGCGATCGAGCGACACCGCCCCGGCGCTGCCCGCCACCTTCTGCAGGATCGCGACGAGGGTGCGCGGCGCGAGCACCGCCTCCTCCAGCCCCGGACGGCCGTCGATCTCGCGCTCCGTGCTCACGTACGCGCCGAACCCCTCGCCGTGCTCGCCCGAGAACACCTGCTGGCTGATGAACGCCGCCCGCGCGACCCGGAACAGCTCGTCGACGCCGAGCTCCGGCGGCAGCTCGCCGCGCTCGTCGACCACGGCCGCAGCCGCCAGCAGCGCGTTCTCCGCGGGGAACTCCTCGTAGCCGAGGCCCGTGTCGGGGTAGTGCACGCGGTACGCGTTCGCGCCGAAGCGGTTCACGAGCTCGGCGCTGAGCCTGTCGAGGCCGCGATAGCGGTGCGGTGTCTGCTCGTTGGCGGTCGCGAGGATCGCGAAGCCCGCGGCGATCCGCAGTTCCCGGCCCGCGTCCTCCTGCACGCTGAACACGTCGCCCGGGCGCAGCTGCAGCACCCGGTTGAGGCGCTTCAGGAACTCGGCCGGCATCGCGTTCAGCTCGTCCAGGATCACCGGCCGCCCCTCCGCCATCGCGCGCAGCAGCGGTCCGGGCACGAACACGCTCACAGTGGCGCCGGCCTCCGCCCGCAGCTCGTGGGTGCCGATCAGCTGCGCACCGGTGATGTCGCCGTAACCGGAGACGAACTCGGGGTCGGCGCCGACCGCCAGCCTGGAGAGATGCTCGGCGAGCGCTGTCTTCGCCCCGCCGGTCTCGCCGACGAGCAGCACCGGGTCGCCGCGCAGCACCGCCGGCAGCGCCTCCGAGATGATGCCGCGCATCTGGTCGGTCTCCAGCAGGCCGCCGCGCAGCTGACGCGTCGCCCGCCGCAGTCGCAGGGTGCCGAGGGCTTCGAGCACGGCATCGCGCCGGTCGGCCGTCGACACCGCGGATCGCCAGCCGTTCTCGGGCACCACCTGGGCGGCGGCGCGCAGCTCGCGCGCCCGGACGCCCTCGGCGGCGGTCGGCGCCCGGCCCGCGGCGACCGCACGGGCCACGATCGCGTCGGCTGCGGCGAGGCGCGCCGTCCGGGCCGCCCGCTCGCGCTGCGCGGCGACGGCGGTGCGCAGCACGCGCGCCCGCTCATCGAGGGCGTCCTCCACCAGCTCGCGGCTGTCCGCGTCGCCGAGGATCGTCGAGAGCCGGGCCTCCACGGCTTCGAGATCGGCCCGGTGCTCGGCGGCCTCCGCCTGCCCGGCAGCTGCGGCGAGAGCGCGGCGCACCCGGCGGCGCTCGTCGGCGAGGGTGCGCGCCTCGCGCAGCACGGGGTCAGCGTCGAAAGCCAGCATGCCCGTCACGCTACCACCGCGCCGCGGCCGCGGCGGGCCGGTAGTGTGTGGGCATGGTGGACCCGGGCATCGAGGAGCGCGAGCGCCTGCGAGCCGTCGGCGCCCTGATCGGGGTGGCCGTCTCGGTCTCGGACGACGAGAGCTGGGAACTCGACGAGAACGGCCTGCGGGTGGGGCTCGGCTGGTACGCCCGCCGAGGGCACGGGCACGATGAGGCCGTCGCGCTCGCGCTGCTGCAGCTCTGGGAGAGCGTGCGCGGCGAGCGCCGCGCACCGGAGCGGGCGCGCCGCAGCCGTTCGATCATCGCCGCCCGCCCCGCCGCGGAACCGCTCGTGGCCGCGGTGATCCGCCTGCAAGCCGCAGCCGAGATGCTCGCCGCACTGCCGGGCCTCCGGCAACGGCTCGCCGCGGCGACCGCCCGCAGCCTGCCCGCGAGCCCTGGCGAGCAGCCCCGCCACCTGCAGTGGGTCGCGCTGCTGCTCGCGGAGGGGACTGGCGCCGCCCGGCTCGCCGGCCTCGCTCCCGAGGTGGAGGCCGAGTGGGAGGCGCTCGCGCGCGCATCGCGCAGAGACGACGCGCTGCGGCGGGTGCTCGCCCCCGACGCGCGCCGGGCACCGCTCGACCGCTTCGAGCGGGCACTCGCGCTGCTGCTGCCGCCCTACGAGCGGCTGCTCGCCAGAGACGCCCAGGAGCGCGGCCTCGGCGAGAGCTCCCGCGGCGCCGAAGCCGAGGACCACGAGGGCGGTGCCGCAGCCGACGACTTCGGGGCGGCCGGCGCGGGCGGCGATGCCGAGCAGCAGGCCGCCGACGACGGGCCCGCGGAGGGCGAGGCGGAAGCGCCGGGCGACGACGAGCGGGCGCGGGCCGGCGAGGGGCGGCAGGCGGCCGAGGGCGCCGACCTGTTCGCGGCGGAGCAGGCGGGATTCGTGAGTGCGGTGCTCGCGACGCCCCTGCCAGCCGAGGGAGCGCTGCTCGAAGCGATGGCCCTGCCCGAGATCGAGGGCGCCCCGCAGCCCGGCGACGAGCAGCGGGAGATCGGCGGAGGATCGGCGGACGCGAGCGGCGGCCGCGCACGCGCCGACTACCGCGACCGGGTGGCCGAACTCACGGAGGCGATCGAGCGCATGCGGGCGGTGTGGGCGCAGGTCATCGCGGATCGGGTCGCGCAGCTGCGCGGCATCGGGCGGCGACCGGTGCCCGAGGGGGAGATGCTGGCGCCGGACGCGCTGGCTCGCGCCGTCGCGGAGGCACGCGCCGGCGTGGCGCGCCCGGCCGCATTCCTGCGGCGGGAGTCGCGCCCCCGCCGCCGCCGCCGCGCCGGCAGCACCGACTACGTGCTGCTCGTCGACCGCTCGGCCTCCATGCAGGGCCGCGTCGCCGACGCCGCGGCCGACGCCGCGCTCATCATGCTGGAGGCGCTCGCGGGCGTCGAACGCGACATCGCGCACGCCGAGCAGCACGCCGGCATCGACATCGACCTCGACATCCGCACCGCGCTCGTGGTGTTCGACGCTGAGCCGCTCCTCGTGAAGCCGCTCAGCCGCGGCCTCGACGACGGAGTGCGGCGCCGCATGCACGCCGAGATCAGGTCGCCGCGCGGATCCACCAACGACGGCGCCGCGCTGCGGATCGCGGCCCAGCAGCTGGGCATCGTGCCGGGCGCGGCAGGGGCTTCCGGCGCATCCGGCACGCCCGGCTCCTCCGCCGACGGCGTGGAACGGCGCCGTATCGTGCTGCTCGTCAGCGACGGAGGGTCGAACGACCCGGTCGCCGCTGCTCGCGAGCTGCGACGGCTGCGAGACGCCGGCGTCGAGGTGCACGGCATCGGCATCGGCTCTGACGAGGTGGTGCGGCGCTACGCCCCGAGCAGCCGGCGCGTCGACGACCCGGGAGTCATCGCCGAGGCGATCCAGCAGCTCGTGGAAGGTGAGCTACCGTGAAGAGGAGCGATACGAGATCGGAGACCACATGACCACGGCAGACGCGGGCGACCGGATCCGCCTCGTGAGGGGGCTCTTCCCCGACCTCGCAGCCGAGCTCGACGGCGCACTCGCGGCGACGGGCGGCGCGGCCGACGACTTCGACGCCTGGCTCGACGGCGAGACCGCGCTGCTGCGCTCGACCGCCATCGGCTCGGCCGCATTCGCCGACGTGCTCGACGCGGGCCCGCGAGAGCGCTTCGAACGGGCCTTCGCGGCGGCCCGCACCGTCGCGTCGTGGCTCGGCCTCGAACCGCCCCAGCCGGAGGCCTTCGCCGCCGCCGGTGTCGACCTCGGCGGGCTCGGCGCGGCTCTCGCGGTCGACCCCACCCTCGTGCCCGTGCCCGCGCCCCACGGTCTCGGCGTCGCGGGGTGGCGGCGGCTGTTCGAGCGCGCCGCCGAGGACGACGGCCCGCTGGCGCAGCGGGAGGGCGGATCGCCGCTCGTGCTGGCGAGCGAGGCCGAGCGCGAGTTCGCGATCCTCGACCGCACCATCCCGGGGGTGCCCGTCGTGCGCGACGGCGGGTCCGTCGGCGCCGTCGGCTGGACGCTGCGGCTCGTGCCGGCCGGTCTCGCACCCGCGGTGCTCGGCCTCAGTTTCGAGCATGGGCCGCACGCGACGCTGCCGGAGATGCTGATGCTGCAGCTCATGCGCGCCGTCGCGGGGGAGCCCCTCGTCGACGCCCGCAGCTTCACCTGGCTCGCGGGCGCCCTCGCCGACGGCCGCCTCGCCGCTCGGCACGTCTACGACGCGGCCGAGCGCAGCGTGCGCATCAACTGCCGGGAGGTCGGCAACCAGGGCCCGCACCTCGGGGCCCGGCCGCCGATCGCCTGACGCGCCGGGGAAGCCGCTACTCCCAGACGCTCCGCGCGTCGGCGCGCGTCGACGGGAGGCGGGAGGCGACGCCCCACGCGAGCACATCGTCTGGCACGCGCAGCTGATCCGGATCCGCACCGCTCTTCTCGATGACCTCGGCCACCGGCACCGTACCGCCGCCGCGGCGCAGGATGCGGCCCCGCACCACCGCGCGCGCGTAGATCTCCGGGCGCCGCTGCGCATCGGGGCGCACGAAGCGCTGCTCGATGTAGACGGCCTGCTCGTCGAAGCCGAGGATGCGCGACTCGATCCAGAACCGCATCCAGGGGTTCAGCGACTTGCGGTAGGAGATGGTCTGGCCCACGACGACGGGGTACCAGCCCTCGCGCTTGAAGACGTCGAGCGCGCCGTTGCGCTGGATCAGGTCGAAGCGCGCGACGTCCATGATCGACAGGTACTTGCCGTTGTTCATGTGGCGCAGCACGTCGAGGTCGGTGGGCCAGACCCGGAATCGTGAGCGCGAGACGTCGCCGAAGCCGAGACGCGGGCCGCGCGGCCCCACGAACCAGAGGTGCCAGAGAGTGCGGAAGAGCATATGCATCACCGCAGGATAGGGCTGCGGCGGCGCACGTCGCACACCGTTTGTGGGAGAGCTGCAAGGTCGGCGCCGGGAGCGCGGTGTAAACTGTATCGGCGCTGGTCTGGCGCTCGAACCCGACAGAACCCGGAGAATACCCGTATGGCAACCTCGAACGACATCAAGAACGGCACCGTGATCAAGGAGAACGGTCAGCTCTGGAGCGTGGTCGAGTTCCAGCACGTGAAGCCGGGCAAGGGCGGTGCGTTCGTGCGCACCAAGCAGAAGAACGTCGTCTCGGGCAAGATCATCGACAAGACCTACAACGCGGGCGCGAAGATCGAGACCGCCAGCGTCGACCGCCGCGACTACCAGTACCTCTACCAGGACGGCGCCGACTTCGTCTTCATGGACAAGAGCGACTACGACCAGCTGACCGTCTCGGCCGCCGTCGTCGGCGACTCGGCGAAGTTCATGCTCGAGAACCAGGACGTGCAGATCGCGCTGCACGAGGGCGACCCCCTCTACCTCGAGCTGCCCGCCTCGGTCGTGCTCGAGATCACCTACACGGAGCCGGGTCTGCAGGGCGACCGCTCCACCGGCGGCACCAAGCCCGCGACGGTCGAGACCGGCGCCGAGATCCAGGTGCCCCTGTTCCTCGAGACCGGCACCCGAGTCAAGGTCGACACCCGCACGGGCGACTACCTCGGCCGCGTCAACGACTAGTCACGGTGTCAGCCCGCTCCAAGGCGCGCAAGCGCGCCCTCGACATGCTCTTCCAGGCCGACGTGCGCCACGAGTCGATCACCGCGATCGTGGGTGCCGAGGCGCGCCGCGCCGCCGGTGAGCCCGACCGCGAGGCCTCGTGGCTGTACGCCCGCGAGATCGTGGACGGCGTGACCGACCACCGCGACGAGATCGACGAGCTCATCATGAGCTACGCGCAGGGGTGGACCCTCGAACGTATGCCCAACGTCGACCGCGCCCTGCTGCGGCTCGCGGCGTGGGAGATCCTCTTCAACGACGAGGTTCCCACCGCCGTCGCCATCGACGAGGCGGTGGAGCTCGCCAAGGAGTACTCCACCGAGGATTCCAGCCGCTTTGTGAACGGCGTGCTCGGCCGCATCGCCGACCACGCGCAGGCATAGCCCGGCAGACGTCCGAACGCACCGACGGCCCGCGCACCGAACTTCGGAGCGCGGGCCGTCGGCGTTTCGTGGGCTGGCTGATGCGTCGAAAGGCGGGTTTCGCAGGTGATTCTTCCGAATCGCCTGCGAAACCCGCCTTTCGTGTCGATGGGAGGCGCAGCGTGAGTGTGGCCCGGCCTATGCCTGGCAGGTCTGGAGAAGTGCGGTGTAGGAAGCCTGCGCTGTCTCATTGGCCGAGGTGAACGCGCCCATCGCGGTGAGGTCGCCGTTGACGTGCACCTGCTGCATGGCATCGCGAAGCGCGGCGAAATCGGTCTGAGCGATGGTAGCCGCCTGCTTCACCTCCTGATCGGATGCGGACTGGGCGACCGACCCGAGCGCGTCCACGAGCGCGGTCCAGCCATCGACGGCCGCCTGGGGATCGGCGTCGCCCGATGCGAGCGAGGCGAGCTTGCCGCTCGCCTCTGCGAAGGGCCCCGCCAGGTCAAGACAGGCCTGCAGCGAGTCGTCGCCCGTCGTGGGAGCTTCGGCGGGCTCGGTGGTCGAGGAGGCAGCGGGCGCGGCAGAGCCGGAGCAGCCGGCGAGCCCGACGGCGAGGAGGGCGGCGACGGCGAGCGAGGGGAGTGCATTCTTCATGTGGATCGGAGACCTTTCGAGTAGGAGCGAGGAGAACCCTGTTGCAGGGCGCGGCGCACAGTACAAGAACCTGTGCTTTTTGCACAGTATCCTGTGCTGTGCCGCGAGGCCAATCTCTGTGGACTTGAGGGATGCCGATTTCTCCCGAACCCGACCTGACCCAGCTCAAGGTGATCATCGGGCGGGAGCGCGTGCGCGCCGGCCTGACGATCGAGCAGCTCGCAGAGGCGTCGGGCGTCAGCCGGCAGACGATCCTCAACCTGGGCTCCGGCAAGCACCACGGAGATCTCAAGACGTGGCTGAAGCTCTCACGCGCACTCGGCCTGGGTCTTGACGAACTGCTCGCCCCCGTCTGGCCCGAGTGAGGGAGTCTGCGCCGGGCGCCGAGAGGCGGATTTCGCAGCGGGTTCTTCGAGGTTTCCTGCGAAAGTCGCCTCTCGAAGCGGGGGCGTGGCGGGCGGGCGGCGCGGTGGTGCGAGCGCGGAGCTGGGGTGCGGGGCCTGGTATGGTTGAGGTGACATGAGTTCCTTTAAGTCCGTCCTGTGAGGCGGGAAAGGAGTGCTGGGCACATGCGTACCCTCCTCTACGCCGACGACATCTCGCGAGCGCTGACCCGCATCTCGCACGAGATCGTCGAAGCGAACAAGGGCACCGACGGCCTGATCCTCGTCGGCATCCCGAGACGCGGCACCCTGCTGGCGCACCGCATCGCCGCGAACATCGCCCGGATCGAAGGCGTCGACGTGCCGGTCGGCAGTCTCGACGTCACCATGTACCGCGACGATCTCTCGCGCCAGCCCGCCCGCGCGCCGCAGCCCACCGACATGCCCGTCGCCGGCGTCGACGGCGTTACGGTCGTGCTCGTGGACGACGTGCTCTACTCCGGCCGCACCGTGCGCGCCGCCCTCGACGCGCTGAACGACCACGGCCGGCCCCGCGCCGTGCGCCTCGCCGCGCTCATCGATCGGGGGCACCGCGAGCTGCCGATCCGCGCCGACTACATCGGCAAGAACCTGCCGAGCGCCAAGCACGAGCGCATCTCGCTGCGCCTCGAAGAGCTCGACGGCGTCGACGAGGTCGCCATCGGCAGCGTCGACGAGGGAGCCGCAGCATGAGGCACCTGCTCGACACGCGCACCCTCAGCCGTGAGGAAGCGATCCTCATCCTCGACACCGCCGAGGAGATGGACGCCGCACAGCAGCGCGAGGTGAAGAAGCTGCCCGCCCTGCGCGGCAAGACCGTCGTCAACCTCTTCTACGAGGACTCGACTCGCACCCGCATCTCCTTCGAGGCCGCCGCGAAGCGCCTGAGCGCCGACGTCATCAACTTCAGCGCGAAGGGATCGTCGGTGTCGAAGGGGGAATCCCTGAAGGACACCGCGCAGACGCTGCAGGCCATTGGCGCCGACGGCGTGGTGATCCGCCACCCGGCATCGGGCGCGCCCGAACGGCTCGCCCGCAGCGGCTGGATCGACGCCGGCGTGCTCAACGCGGGCGACGGCACCCACGAGCACCCGACGCAGGCGCTGCTCGACGCCTTCACGATGCGCCGCCGCCTGTTCGGCGACGCGAGCCGCGGCCGCGATCTCGACGGCGTCTCGGTGGTGATCGTGGGCGACGTCGCCCACTCGCGCGTGGCCCGCTCCAACCTCTGGCTGCTGAACGCGCTCGGCGCGCGCGTCAGCTTCGTCGCCCCCGAGACGCTGCTGCCCTACGGCGCCCGCGACTGGCCCGTCACCCTGCACCACTCCCTCGACGCCGCCCTGCGCGAGGAGCAGCCCGACGTGGTGATGCTGCTGCGCATCCAGACCGAGCGCATGCATGCTGCGTTCTTCCCGAACGAGCGCGAGTACGCGCGCAACTGGGGGCTCGACGACGCGCGCCTCGCCAGGCTCGGCGAGCGCACCATCGTGATGCACCCCGGCCCCATGAACCGCGGCCTCGAGATATCCTCCCGCGCGGCCGACTCCGAGCGATCGACCGTGCTCGAGCAGGTCGCGAACGGCGTCTCGGTGCGCATGGCGGCCCTGTACCTGTTGTTGAGCGGATCCGAACGGAGCACCCATTGAGCAACCCCGACATCCTGATCCGCGGCACCCGACTCGCCGCCGACCTCACCGAGCGCGGTGCCGACCACCGATCCGCCGCACCGGTCGATCTGCGGATCTCCGGCGGACGCATCGTCGAGCGCGGCGCCCAACTGCAGCCGCGCGACGGTGAGCGCGTCATCGAGGCCGACGGCCTCGTCGCGATCACCGGCCTCGTCGACCTGCACACGCACCTGCGCGAGCCCGGCTTCGAGCAGTCCGAGACGGTGCTCACCGGTACCCGGGCGGCGGCGGCCGGCGGCTTCACGAGCGTGTTCGCGATGGCGAACACGATGCCCGTGCAGGACACGGCCGGCGTGGTCGAGCAGGTGCAGTCGCTCGGCGACGCCGCCGGCTACGCCACGGTCCGCCCCATCGGCGCGGTCACCGAGGATCTCGCGGGGGAGCGCCTCAGCGAGATCGGCGCGATGGCGCAGTCGCGCGCCGGCGTGCGGGTGTTCTCGGACGACGGCAAGTGCGTGCACGACCCGCTGCTCATGCGCCGCGCGCTGGAGTACGTGAAGACCTTCGACGGCGTGATCGCGCAGCACGCGCAGGATCCGCGGCTCACCGAGGGCGCCCAGATGAACGAGGGCGCGCTCTCGAGCGAGCTCGGCCTCAAGGGCTGGCCCGCCGTCGCCGAGGAGTCGATCATCGCCCGCGACGTGCTGCTCGCCGAGCACATCGGCGCGCGGCTGCACATCTGCCACCTCTCGACCGCCGGCTCGGTCGAGGTGGTGCGCTGGGCGAAGGCCCGCGGCGTGCAGGTCACCGCGGAGGTCACGCCGCACCACCTCATCCTCACGGAGGAGCTGGTGCGCAGCTACGATCCGCGCTACAAGGTCAACCCGCCGCTGCGTCGTGACGCCGATGTGCGCGCGCTGCGCGCCGCCGTCGCCGAGGGCGTCATCGACATCATCGCCACCGACCACGCGCCGCACCCCGTCGAGGCGAAGGAGTGCGAGTGGGATGTCGCCGCCTTCGGCATGGTGGGCCTCGAATCGGCGCTGCCGATCGCGTTGCTCACCCTCGTGAACGAGGGCCACGCCAGCTGGGCCGAGATCGAGACGCTGCTCTCGCAGAAGCCCGCCGAGATCGGGCGCCTGGCGGGGCACCCCGCTGCGCTCGCCGAGGGAGAGCCCGCCGATCTCGTGCTCGTCGACCCGGACGGGGCGAGCGCCTTCGATGTCGAGCGCCTGCACGGCCTCAGCGTGAACTCGCCCTACCTGGGCATGGAGCTGCCGGGCCGCGTCACCTACACCGTGCGCCGGGGCTACCTGACGCTCGACGACGGTGAGCTCGTCAATTCGGAGACGGTCGCCGACGCCGCGGCCGCGGCGCTGGAGGGGACGCGGTGAGCGCCGCCTCCATCGCGCTGCTCTTCGCCGCCGGCGGCGTGCTCGTGCTCGTGGGCATGTGGTTCGCCTGGCGCGCGCGCGGCCGACGCGACGCCGCAGCGGCCGCGACATCGCCGGCGCCCGGCGGCGAGACGATCGCGCGCTTTCCCCGCGCGGCCTACGTCTCGACCACAGCCGAGGGCGCGCCGCTCGAACGGATCGCGCTGCCGGGCCTGCGATACAAGGGCTACGCAGATGTGACGGTGCGCCGGGACGGCGTCACCATCGAGGTCACGGGCGAGCGGCCCGTGCATATCGGCGCCGCACGCGTGCTCGGCACCGACGAGACGGGCATGCGGATCGGCAAGGCCGTCGAACGCGGCGGGCTCTCCCTGCTGCTCTGGCGCGCCGATGACAGCCACGGCACCAGCGAGGCCGGCGACGACAGCCGGATCCTCGAATCAAGCTTCCGCTTCACGGACGCCGCCGAACAGCGGCGCTTCGCAGCGGCGATCGAACAGATCCTCACCCCCGCCGCGTGCGGGGCGGGGGACCGGGACACACACGGAACGACGCAGGAGGACGCGTGACCACGAACACAGGTGAAGAGGTGTCGACCCCCGAGTCGACGACGAGCGGCGTCACGGCGCCGCCGGCAGCCGCAGTGCCCCAGGGCGGTGCCGTGCTGGTGCTCGAGGACGGCTCCCGATACGAAGGCCGCGCCTACGGTGCGACCGGCCGCACGCTGGGGGAGGTCGTGTTCTCGACGGGCATGACCGGCTACCAGGAGACGCTGACCGACCCCTCCTACGCGGGGCAGATCGTGCTCATGACCGCGCCGCACATCGGCAACACGGGCGCCAACGACACCGACATGGAGTCGCGCAAGATCTGGGTGGCCGGCTTCGTGGTGCGCGACCCCGCACGCCGCGTCTCGAACTTCCGCGCGCAGCGCTCGCTCGACGAAGACCTCGTCGACGACGGCGTCGTCGGCATCTCCGGTGTCGACACCCGCGCCATCACCCGGCACATCCGCTCCGCGGGTGCCATGCGCGCCGGCGTCTTCTCGGGCGCCGACCTCGCGCTGACGGGCGATGAGCAGCTCGCCCTCGTGCGCGAGCAGACCGGCATGGCCGGCAAGAACCTCTCGGCCGAGGTGACGACCCCCGAGCGCTACGACGTGCCCGCCGCCGAGGGCGTCGAGCGCGTCGGCTCCATCGCGGTGCTCGACCTCGGCATCAAGCGCGCCACCGTGCGCTACCTCTCGGAGCACGGCTTCGACGTCATCGTGCTGCCGGCGACCACTTCGATCGACGAGATCCGCGCCATCGCACCCGACGCGCTGTTCTACTCGAACGGCCCCGGCGATCCCGCCGCCTCCGAGCAGCAGGTCGTGCTGCTGCGCGAGCTGCTGCGCGACGGCTTCCCGTACTTCGGGATCTGCTTCGGCAACCAGCTGCTGGGCCGCGCGCTCGGCTTCGGCACCTACAAGCTGCCCTTCGGCCACCGCGGCATCAACCAGCCCGTGCTCGACAAGCGCACCGGCCGGGTCGAGATCACCGCCCAGAACCACGGCTTCGCCGTCGACGCGCCCATCGAGGGCGAGCTCGACGCGCCCGAGGGATTCGGGCGCGTGCAGGTGAGCCACTACAGCCTCAACGACCAGGTGGTGGAGGGGCTCGAGTGCCTCGACATCCCCGCCTTCTCGGTGCAGTACCACCCCGAGGCCGCGGCCGGTCCGCACGACGCCTTTTACCTCTTCGATCGATTCCGCCAGCTGGTGACGGATCGGGCCTCGGCAGGCTCGGCCAGCGCAGAAGGAGCCAACTAAGCCATGCCCAAGCGTTCAGACATCAACTCCGTCCTCGTCATCGGCTCGGGTCCGATCGTGATCGGTCAGGCCTGCGAGTTCGACTACTCGGGCACCCAGGCCTGCCGCGTGCTCCGCGAGGAGGGCGTGCGCGTGATCCTCGTCAACTCCAACCCGGCGACGATCATGACCGACCCCGACTTCGCCGACGCCACCTACGTCGAGCCGATCACCCCCGAGGTGATCGAGTCGATCATCATCAAGGAGCAGCCCGACGCGATCCTGCCCACCCTCGGCGGCCAGACCGCGCTCAACGCGGCCATGGCGCTGCACGAGCAGGGCATCCTCGAGAAGTACGACGTCGAGCTCATCGGCGCGAAGGTCGACGCGATCCGTCGCGGCGAGGATCGCCAGATCTTCAAGGAGCTCGTGCTCGAAGCCGGCGCCGACGTCGCCCGCTCGCACATCGCGCACACGCTCGAAGAGGCGAAGGAGTTCGCGAAGGATCTCGGCTATCCCCTCGTGGTGCGCCCCTCCTTCACCATGGGCGGCCTCGGCTCGGGCTTCGCGTACACCGAGGAGGACCTGATCCGCATCGCCGGCGACGGCCTCCACTACAGCCCCACCAGCGAGGTGCTCCTCGAGGAGTCGATCCTCGGCTGGAAGGAGTACGAGCTCGAGCTCATGCGCGACACCTCCGACAACACGGTCGTGGTCTGCTCGATCGAGAACGTCGACGCGGTGGGCGTGCACACGGGCGACTCCATCACCGTGGCGCCCGCGCTCACCCTCACCGACCACGAGTTCCAGAAGCTGCGCGACATCGGCATCGACATCATCCGTCGCGTCGGCGTCGACACCGGCGGCTGCAACATCCAGTACGCCGTCGACCCGGTGACCGGCCGCATCATCGTCATCGAGATGAACCCGCGCGTCTCGCGCTCCTCGGCGCTCGCGTCGAAGGCCACCGGCTTCCCGATCGCGAAGATCGCGGCGAAGCTCGCGCTCGGCTACCGTCTCGACGAGATCCCGAACGACATCACCCAGAAGACCCCCGCGAGCTTCGAGCCCACCATCGACTACGTCGTGGTGAAGGCGCCCCGCTTCGCGTTCGAGAAGTTCCCCGCCGCCGACGACACCCTCACCACCACCATGAAGTCGGTGGGCGAGGCCATGGCGATCGGCCGCAACTTCACGACCGCGCTGCAGAAGTCGCTGCGCTCGCTCGAGAAGCGCGGCACCTCGTTCCACTGGGATCCCGTCGCGGAGTCCGAGCGCGAGACGCGCGTCGCCGAGCTGCTGGAGAGCTCGAAGCGTCCTACCGACGGCCGCATCGTCGACGTGCAGCAGGCGCTGCGCCTCGGCGCGACCATCGAGCAGGTCTTCGAGTCGACCGCGATCGATCCGTGGTTCCTCGACCAGATCCAGCTCATCAACGAGGTCGCGGAGACCGTGAAGAGCGCCCCGCAGCTCACGCTCGACGTGCTGCGCGAGGCGAAGGACCACGGCTTCAGCGACGCGCAGATCGCCGCGATCCGCGGGGTCAGCGAGAGCGAGATCCGCGGCCTCCGTCACGGCCTCGGCCTGCGCCCCGTCTACAAGACCGTCGACACCTGCGCGGGCGAGTTCCCGGCGCTCACGCCGTACCACTACTCCTCGTACGACCTCGAGACCGAGGTCATCCCCTCCGACCGCAAGAAGGTCGTGATCCTCGGATCGGGCCCCAACCGCATCGGCCAGGGAGTCGAGTTCGACTACTCGTGCGTGCACGCCTCCTTCGCGCTGAGCGACGCCGGCTACGAGACGATCATGATCAACTGCAACCCCGAGACGGTCTCGACCGACTACGACACGAGCGACCGGCTCTACTTCGAGCCGCTCACGCTCGAGGACGTGCTCGAGGTCATCCACGCCGAGCAGGCGTCGGGCGAGCTGCTGGGCGTCGTCGTGCAGCTCGGCGGCCAGACCGCGCTCGGGCTCGCGCAGCCGCTCAAGGACGCGGGGATCCCGATCCTCGGCACGACCCCCGAGGCCATCGACCTCGCCGAGGAGCGGGGCGCCTTCTCCCGCATCCTGGAGCGCGCCGGCCTCGCCGCGCCGCGCAACGGCACCGCGATCGACGAGGAGGGCGCGGTGCGCGTCGCCGAGGAGATCGGCTACCCCGTGCTGGTGCGCCCCTCCTTCGTGCTCGGCGGCCGCGGCATGGAGATCGTGTACGACACGGCGTCGCTGCGCGGCTACTTCGGGCGCATCGAGGGCCACGCTCTCGTGGGCCCGGGTCACCCGCTGCTGGTCGACCGCTTCCTCGACGACGCGATCGAGATCGATGTCGACGCCCTCTACGACGGCGAGCAGCTGTACGTCGGCGGTGTGATGGAGCACATCGAGGAGGCGGGCGTGCACTCGGGCGACTCCAGCTGCACGCTGCCCCCCGTCACGCTCGGCCACGACCAGATCGCCCAGGTGCGCGAGGCGACGCTCGGCATCGCCGAGGGCATCGGCGTGCGCGGCCTGCTCAACGTGCAGTTCGCGATCGGCCAGGGCGTGCTCTACGTGCTGGAGGCGAACCCGCGCGCCAGCCGCACCGTGCCCTTCGTGTCGAAGGCGCTCGGCATCCCGCTCGCCAAGGCCGCCTCGCGCATCATGGCGGGCGAGACGATCCAGCAGCTCGTCGACGCGGGCTTCCTGCCCGAGCGCGACGGCTCGCGCGCCCCCATCGACGCGCCCATCGCGGTCAAGGAGGCCGTGCTGCCCTTCAAGCGCTTCCGCACGAACGAGGGTCTCGTGGTCGACTCGCTGCTCGGCCCCGAGATGCGCTCGACGGGCGAGGTCATGGGCATGGATCGCGACTTCCCGACCGCGTTCGCGAAGAGCCAGTCGGCGGCCGGCAGCGAGCTGCCCACCTCCGGCACGGTGTTCCTGTCGGTGGCGGATCGCGACAAGCGCGCGGTCGTGCTGCCGGCGCTGCGTCTGCAGGAGCTCGGCTACCGCATCCTCGCGACGCAGGGCACGCAGGTGGTGCTCGCTCGCAACGGCATCTCCTCGGAGGTGGCGCGCAAGCACTCCGCGCAGGCCGAGGGCGACACGATCGTCGACCTCATCAACAGCGGTCAGATCGACATGATCGTGAACACGCCCTCGGGGTCGTCGGCGCGCGCCGACGGCTACGAGATCCGCGCCGCGGCCGTCGCCGCCGACAAGCCGATCTTCACCACGGTGTCCGAGCTGTCGGCCGCGGTGGGGGCGATCTCCGCGCAGCAGCAGGGCTTCGCCGTGAAGTCGCTGCAGGAGTATCAGGCGGATCGCAATGCGGCGCTCGGCGAGGCGGCGACCGCGCGATGACGGTTCTCGCCTTCGGGGCCCGGCTCGCGGCGGAGTTCGCCGCGGGCCGGCACCTCTGCGCCGGCATCGATCCGCACGCGCCGCTGCTGGCCTATTGGGGTCTCGCAGACGACGCCGCCGGCGCCGAGCGGATGGGCCGCGAGGTCGTGGCCGCGGCGGCCGGGGTGGCCGCCTGCGTGAAACCGCAGGTGGCGTTCTTCGAGCGCTTCGGCTCGGCGGGCTTCGCGGCGCTCGAGCGCGTGCTCGCCGATGCTCGGGATGCCGGGCTGCTGGTGGTCGCCGACGTGAAGCGCGGCGACATCGGATCGAGCTTCGGCGCCTACGCCGACGCGTGGCTGGCCCCGGGATCGCCGCTCGAGGCCGACGCGATGACCGCGGTCGCCTATCAGGGCTTCGGCAGCCTCGCGGGTGCGTTCGCGCATGTGCGCGACCACGGTAAGGGCCTCTTCGTGCTCGCCGCGACCTCGAATCCCGAGGCGCGCGAGGTGCAGCGGGCGGTGCGCGACGACGCGCGCAGCGTTGCCCGCGCGATGGTCGAGGACGCCGAGGCGTTCAACGCGAGCGCCGCGCCGGGAGCGGCCGCGGGTGCTGTCGGGTCCGTCGGCGTGGTGCTGGGCGCCACCCTCGACCTGGCAGACTTCGGCATCGACATCGCGAAGCCCGCTTCCGGCCCGACGCTGCCGGTGCTCGCACCCGGCTTCGGACACCAGGGCGCCCGCATCGAGCAGGCCGCGCAGATCTTCGGCGGCATCGGCCACGCGCTGCTCGCGAACGAGTCGCGCAGCATTCTCGCCGGGGGAGCGGACGGCCTCGCCGGCCGCGTGCGCGAACGCGCCGAGGCGATCGCTGCGGCGCTGGGCGCTTCGCGCGTCTAGGCTGGGACCGGGAGTTGAGGAGCAGAACGATGAGCACGAATGGCAACCCGCAGCAGCGCGCGATGCCCGAGGTCGACCGGGTCGCCGCCAATCGCGCCGCGATCGCCGCACGGCGGGCGCGCGCCGAGCTGAAGCGACGGCTTCGCAGCGGCGAGGTGTCCCCGCTGCGGGTGCTCGAACAGTCCCGCGTGCCGGGCAGCACGGAGGCGTCGCTGCGCATCACCGACTTTCTGCTCTCCTTCCCCGCGATCGGTGCGGTGAAGGCCGACCGCGTGCGCGACGAGCTCGGCATCTCTGAGCGCAAGCGGCTGGGCGGCCTGGGCGGCCTCCAGCGCGAACGGCTCGAGGGCTTCGTGCGCGAGCGCACCGGCGCTGTCCCCTCCGAGCGGCCGCCGCTCACGGTGCTCGCCGGCCCGACCGCGGTCGGCAAGGGCACCGTCGCCACCTACATCCGGGAGCACTACCCGGAGGTGCGGCTCTCGGTCTCGGCCACGACCCGCGCACCGCGACCCGGTGAGGAGCACGGCCGTCACTACTTCTTCGTCGACGACGAGGGCTTCGACCGCATGCTCGCCGCCGACGACCTGCTGGAGTGGGCCACGGTGCACAACCGGCACCGCTACGGCACGCCGCGGGGGCCGGTGCTCGAAGCGGCGGCCCGCGACGAGCTGATGCTGCTCGAGATCGATCTGCAGGGCGCCCGCCAGGTGCGCGCGAGCATGCCGGAGGCGCGGCTCGTCTTCCTCGCACCGCCCAGCTGGGATGAACTGGTGAATCGCCTCGTAGGGCGCGGCACCGAGGGCGCCGAGGAGCGGGAGCGTCGCCTCGAGACCGCGAAGGTGGAGCTGGCGGCCGCCGAGGAGTTCGACGAGATCATCGTGAACGACGAGGTGCCGCGCGCAGCCGCACGGCTCGTCGAACTCATGCGCGGCGGTTCCTGACGGTGACGATGCTGGCCATGGCCGGGATCGAGGAGGTTGCCGGGCTCGACCCGAAGCAGTTCCTGGGGATCCCGCTCGCCCTGATGGGGGCCGCGCTGCTCGCCTTCGGCGCGCAGTACCAGTCGCGCGGGCTCAACAAGGTCGAGCGCCTGGTCGGGGCGAGCGCCGGCTCGGGCCTCTCGCTGAGGCACGTGCTCGGCCTGCTGCGCCGCCCGTCGTGGGTGAGCGGCACCCTGCTGCTGGGCCTCGCCGTGGCCTTCCAGATCGGGTCGCTGGCGCTGTCGCCGATCATCATCGTGCAGCCGATCGGCGTGGTCGGGCTCGTGATCACCTCGATCCTGAACTCGCGGATGAGCGGTGTGCGGCTCGACAAGCGGGTGCGGGTGTCGGTGAGTCTCGCGGTGCTCGGGATCGTCGCGTTCGTGAGCATCGCGGCGTTCACCGCCACCGACCGTCCGGTGACCGATGCGAAGCTCACCACGATCCTCATCACCTTCGCCGTCGTGCTCGCGGTGGCGCTCACCGCCTTCGTGCTGCTGCGGCACCACCGGGTGGCACTGCTCTACATCGTCGGCGCGGGCGTGCTGTACGGTTTCGTGGCGACCTTCGCGAAGGCCGTCATCGGCCGGCTGCAGCAGGGCGAGTTCGAGACGCTCACGTGGCTCTGCGTGGCGGCGCTCGTGGTGGGGGCGCTGCTCGGCATGGTCTTCGTGCAGAACGCGTACTCCTCGGGGCCGCCCGATCTGGTGGTCGCCGGGCTCACGGTGATCGACCCGATCATCGCGGTGCTGATCGGCATCGTCGTGCTCGGCGAGGCGGCGAACGCCCCGCTCTGGGCGGTGTTCGCGTTCATCGCCTCCGGCGCGCTGGCGGTGGTGGGCGTGGTGGGGCTCGCGAAGTTCCACCCGCAGACGGGGGCTTCGGCGCTCGATGCGCCGGGGGAGGACGCGGCGGCGGATCCGGCGTCCGACCCAGCCTGAGACTTTTCCACCGCGCCGTGGAGCCTGCTCGACCATGCCGTGCCGCGACCGCGGTGCGATAAACTCTCTGCGGCGGGGGAGACGGTTGCCGTGAGATGGTTGCCGAGGGGAGTCGCCGGTGTCGGTTGCGATGTCAGCGGCTGCGACGAGTGTCACCCGCGGCGAACAGCAGTGCGGTTGGTGATCACCCGCGGCGCGAACGCGCGATCGATGGAGGAGAGACGGTGACGCAGACGCTCAGGATCGGAGTTCTCGAAGACCAGCCGCTCTTCCGGGAGATGCTGCTGCACCTGCTCCGCTCGGTGCCGGGCTTCGAAGTCGTGGCGGCGGGCGACTGCGCGGGCGTGAGCGCGAACTGGGATCCGCGAAGCCTCGACGTGGCGCTGCTCGATGTCGAGCTGCCCGACGGCACCGGGATCGATGCCGGGCGCGCCCTGCAGCGTGCGAACCCGCAGCTCGGCATTGTGCTGCTCTCGGCCGTCGACCGTTCGCAGCTGCTCGTCGATCTCGACGAGGGTGAGCAGTGGAGCTACCTCTCGAAGAACTCCTCGACCTCGTCGGCCAAGCTGATCCGCACGCTTCGCGCCTCCGCCGCGGGCCGCTGCGTCATCGATCCGGAGGTCGTGGGCACCCGCACGGTGCGCGCGGGCGGCCGCCTTGCCACGCTCAGCGCCCGCCACGTCGAGGTGCTGCAGCTCGTGACCGAGGGGCTCACCAATCAGTCGATCGCCGAACGGCTGGGCATCGCCCTCAGCTCGGTGAACAATCACGTCAATGCCATCTATGCGAGTCTCGACATCGACCGGGAGCGGTGCAACCCGCGGGTCGCTGCGGCGCGCATCTTCCTCGCGGAGACCGCGTGATCCGGGCTGCGCAGGGGGAGACCTCGGCGGACAGAGCGGCGGACCGGCGCCTGCTCATGCTCACCGTGCTCGTGATCGGGGTGTTCTTCGCGTTCGGTGCGACGGCGCAGTCGATGCTCGTGCACGGGGTGCCGGCGCCCCGCATCGGCGGGCAGCCGCTCGGCCCGGTCGCCGAGGCCGGCCTGCGCGCCTCGATCAATCTGCTCACCGTCGCAGTGCTCGCCCTCGGCGCGGCGTGGCTGCGGATCGTCGATCGCTCTCTGGGGGCCGCCGTCGGGCTCGCGCTGCTCGTCGCGGTGGTGGCTGCGACGACGCGGGGCGTGCTGCAGCTGACCTTCGGGATCCACCCCTCGGCGCAACCCTCGGAGACCCTGCACGACGCCATGACGGCGGTGCCCGTCGGCCTCGCGGTGCTCGGCACGGCGGCCGCGATCGTCGGACTGAGTCGACGGGCGCGCTCGGCGGATCGCGAACGGCAGGCCGCCGCGACTCGTGCCGCAGAAGCGCTCGACGAGCTGCAGCAGGAGGAGATCCGCGTGCGGCGCGAGGTCGCGGACACGCTCCACGGAACCCTCCAGAACCGCTTCGTGATGCTTGCGGCGTCTCTTGCCGAGATCGGCACCCAGCTGGAGTCCGGCGTCGACGCAGCCGGATCCCGAGCGCTCGCCGAACGGCTGCGGGCGGTGCGGATCGAACTCGACGAGCTGCGCGAACGCGAGCTGCGGTCGCTGAGCTCCGCCCTCTACCCCGAGGCGCTCGACCGCGGCCTGGTGCCGGCCGCGCGGGCGCTGGTGGCCCGCATCCCGCCCTCCATCCCGGTGCGCGTCTCGGTCGACGACGTACCCGTGCCGGACCCGCTCGACCGCACGAGCCGACTGCTGCTCGTGCGCGCCATCGAAGAGGGGGTCTCGAACGCGCTGCGCCACGGCGAGGCGAGCGAGCTCGCGCTGCGACTCGAAGTGCGTGACGGGCGCGTGCTGGCCGAGGTGCGGCATCTCGGCGCGGCGCCGGTCGAGAACCCCGAGCTCAGTGGTCTCGCCCGCCTCGGCAGCCGCATCTCGGACCGGGGCGGCGCACTCGATCTGCAGCCGAAGCCTGACGGCGCGGCGCTGCGCGCCTGGCTTCCCGCCTGAGCTGGCAGGACGCTCAGTTCGCGGGTGCAGCTGTCAGCCGCGCAGAGCTCGTGGAGCGCCACGACCGGGTCTGAACGCCGACACGCTCGGCTCGCCCGCGATCCAGAACCGCCACGGGAACGCCGGCCCGCCGGCCTCACCGGCGACCCCCACCCGCGCACCGCTCTCGACGCGCGTGGTGGGCTCCGCCGGCGCGCCCACGGAGAACGGAGCCGAGAACAGGTCGAGGCCGTCATGCGTCTCACGGGCGATGCCGAGCGCCGCCGCGACGTTTCCCGGGCCTCGGGCGAGCATGTGCTGCGGCACCGTCGTGCCGCCGCGCTTCGCCGAGCGCCGCCGCTGCGCGATCTCGTGCCCCTCGACCACCTCGCCCGCCCGGATCAGCACCCCGGAGGCCATGCCTGCGGGGGAGCACACGAGGTTCAAGGCGAAGTGCATACCGTAGCTGAAGTAGACGTAGGCGTGACCCGGTGGCCCGAACATCGAGGCGTTGCGGGCGGTGCGGCGATCCTTCGAATGGGAGCCCGGATCGTAGGGGCCGGGCGTGCCGACCCCGTGATACGCCTCGACCTCGGTGATGCGGATCGCCACCGAACCTCGGCCGCCGAGCCCGTCGTCGCCGGCGACTTCGAGCCGGGCGCCCAGCAGCAGGGGCGCGACCTCGAGCGCGGGGGAGAGGAAGAACTCGCGATCCATTCCCCCATTCTCGCTCAAGCCAGGTGCCGTACTCTGGAGAGGAGCGCCCCGTCCCGAATGCGGGCGCCGAGGAGGTCGACCGTGAGCCAGTACCCCGTAGTCACCAGCACCGGGCAGCGGCGGTTCCCGTGGTGGACGCTGCTCATCACCGGCGTGCTCGTCGCGGCCGTCGGTGTCGGGTTCCTCGTGTGGCCGTTCTTCGCCGCGACCTGGATGCTGGTCGTGCTCTTCGGATCCGCCCTCATCGCGAACGGCCTGGCCGTGCTCACGCGATCCGCGGGCTCGCCGGCCGCGCTCATCGGCGGCATCGTGCTCATCGCCGCCGGCGTGCTTGCCATCGTCTTCTCCGACCTCACCGTCGGCGCGATCGTCGCCTTCGTCGGGGTTGCGCTCGTGGTGTTCGGCGTGCTCTGGATCGCGATCGGCGCGCGCTTCGCCGGGCGCAGCCCCGCGATCCTCGTGCCGGGTGTGCTCATCCTCGTCGGCGGCATCGTCGCGCTCGCGTGGCCCGGGCTCGCCCTCACCGTGATCGCCGTGATCGGCGGCATCTGCCTCGTGCTGCTCGGCGCGCTCATCATCTGGACGTCGAACCGGCTGCGCCGCGTCGACGTCTCCGCCACCACCATCGTGATGTGAGCGGCGCCGGGCGATCGGTGTGAGTCGCCTGTGAACGCCCGATAGAGTTGACGCTGTTCCCCGACATCCCACGAGGTCTCACATGGTAAGCACCACCCGCGGCTCCCAGAAGGCGCGCGACACGCTCGACTTCCTGCGCGGCCGGATCTCGAGCGGCGAGTGGCCGGTCGGCGACCTGATCCCGAAGGAGCCCGAGCTGGTCGAGCTGATCGGCGTCGGCCGATCCACCGTGCGCGAAGCGGTGCGGTCGCTCGCCGCCTTCGGCATGCTCGAGACTGTTCCCGGGGTGGGCACCTTCGTGCGATCCCGCACCCCGGTGAGCTCGATCCTGTCGGAGTTCCTCGCCGACCACGACCTCGAAGAGGTGCTCGTCTACCGGCGATCCCTCGAGATCGAGGCCGCCCAGCACGCCGCCGTGCACCGCACCGAGGAGCAGCTGGCCGGGCTGCGCGAGGCTCACCGCCGCGTGCACGACGGGCTCACCGCCGGTGCCGCCCCCGATGCGCTCGACACCTGCAACCGCAGCACCGCCCCCGACGCGTTCCACCGCCTCGTGGTCGAGGCGAGCGGCAGCAAGCTGCTGCTCGACCTGTACCTCGGGGTCATGTCGGTGCTCGAAGGCGCGAGCACCGAAGGGCGAGTCATCCTCGGCACCACGCTCGAGACGATGCACCGCGACCACGGCGCCGTGCTCGACGCGATCGCCGCCCGCGACGTGCGCGACGCCGCGCACTCGATGGCGCTGCACGTGGATCGCGACCTGGGCCTGCGCACCGACATGCTCGACTTCCGCGGCCAGACCGAGCGCGCCACCTCGCTCATCGACGCCGGCTACGACCCGGACCGCATCCAGGCCTGAAGCCCCCGCGCCCGCACGGGGCGCGTCGTCCGCTCCACTAGGATGGAACGGTCGCCAGGGGCGTTAGCTCAGTCGGTCAGAGCAGCGGACTCATAATCCGTCGGTCGCGGGTTCAAGCCCCGCACGCCCTACTAGTGTTTGCAAGGGATCGCGCGGTATCCGTCGAGCGGCGGTTTGCGAGTTCCACTCCAAAACCCCTCCAAGGCGTTGAGCGCTGCACTGGACCCCGTGCCTCTTAGGTGAGGCGGAGCAGGAGGGCGTATTCATTTGCGCTGTGAGATGCTAGGAAGTCTTTGCGGCGGCTCGCCTTTGCAGTTCTGCCGCCATCGGTTCAATCACGGCAATGAGGGTCGAGGACACCTGACTGAACGGTTTCCCGGCCTCTAAGAGGCGAGTGGATGCGTGGACGACGGCGTTGATCATCTCGCCCATGGCCTCGGAATCCTCGACCCCCAGGACTTCAAGTGTGTGAATCAGTGGCTCCTGGATAGCGCGATGCATGCCGGCCGCTTGTTCGTTCAGGGCTTCTCCGGGTGAGAGGGCCGCGAGTGCGGAGCCGACTGCGTGTGCCCCTTCATGCACGAGACGGAGATTCTCGAGGGCGTAGGCAACGAGTCGGCCACTTGGTTCGGGTTCAGCATCCATGGCATCAGTGATGCGTATCGTCCATCTGGGGAAGATGTCCTCTACCAGCGCCTGAAGCAATGCCTCCGTGGACTCGAAGTAATGGTAAACACTCGACCTTGCCAGCCCTGCACGTTCAGCGACATCGCGCATGCTTCCGATCTCGCCAGTCTCCTCTAGGATCGCGTGTGCGACGTCGAGAAGCAGGCGCTCTTGATTTGCGCGGTGCTCAGCTACGGTGTTCGCAGTGATTCGTGGCACAGTTCATCCTCCACTGGTCTCATTCCGTCGCCTGCTAATGAACTTACCGTGAAGCTGACCTTTCGGGCGAGATGGGAGGTCCGCGGAGTCTACGTTGTCGCTGGTTGGAATGTTCCGAGTCGGCCGTCGACCATCTCTAGCACGCGGTCGCAGTGTCCGAGCACTTCGTGGTCATGGGTGACCATCATGATGGCAACCCCATGGGTCTTACTCTGTTCCGCGAGAAGGGCGACAACCTGTTGGCTTCGGGCGCGGTCTAGTGCTGCCGTTGGCTCGTCGACCAGCAGTAGACCCGGACGGGTGACGAGCGCTCTGGCGATGCCAACACGCTGTCGCTCGCCTCCGGAGAGCTGACGGGGAAGACTCTTCGCCTTGTGTGCCATGTCAACGGCTTCCAGGAACGGCATCGGGTCGAACGACGACGATCCGCCTGCGAGCCTGTTCACGAGACGCAGCTGGTCTGCAGAGTTGAGTGCGGGGATCAGATTGCCCGATTGAAACACGAAGCCGATGTTTCGCAGACGAAACTTGGCCATCCTTCCCTGAGAGCCAGCCATCTCCGTAAGCTCCTGGTCGAGCACGCGAACCGAACCGCTGTCAGGTGACTGCAGCGCACCCGCCACGGCAAGCAGGGTCGATTTTCCGGCCCCGGATGGGCCTACCACGCCCACGAACTCGCTGCGCGCGATCTCAAGGCTCACTGAGTCCAGCGGCCGCACCCTACTATCGCCGTCACCGAGTTCGAGCGTGACATTCTCAAACCGAAGTATCGTTTCCAGGTTATGTGCAAATGACATTAGCGCTGCCCTCCCAAGGCGGAGATGGGTTCGATTCGCGTGATGCGGAGGACCGCAACCGCAGCCCCAACGAGGCCCAGAGCGATTGTGATCAAGGAGGCCGTGAGGACGGGTGCGGGCTCAAGAGCGAAGGGCATGCCTTCCGGCATTATGGAGCCCAGCCCGACACCAGCGGCAACTCCGATTGCTGTGAATGCGACCAACAAGATCGCGGCTTGGGTCAGCGAGTCCCGAAGCAAGTAGCGACCCGAGGCGCCCACAGCTCGGAGAACCGCGAGCTCATGCTGCCGCTGAATCGTCCAGACCGTGAAGAAGGCGCCGACCACGAGAGCGCTGATCGCGTAGAGGAACATCTGAATCATGCTGAGCGTCAGTGTCTCTGCCTCGTATCCAGGGGACGAGTTGAAAGACTCCTTCAGCGTGACGGCTGTGGTCTCCGCCTGACGATCGCCTGCGGCGAGATCGAGCTCTTCTGCATCGCTCGCTTGGATCGCGACCACGCTCGCGACATCGAAATCGAGCGCATCAACTTGGTCCTGCGTCGGAACGCCGGGTTGTGCAGCACCGGAGGCGATGAGCCGCCAGGTATCAATATTGAGATAGGCCATGTCGACGTGACCGAACGTCGCCTGCCCCTCGGTAAAGCCGACAACCTCAAGTTCAGTGTCGAGTCGATCAAGGGTGATGATGCTGCCAACTTCTAGTCCGTCGCTCTTCGCCGTCTCGGATACCACGATGCCCCCAAGACCCGATATGGTCGACCCCTCGGATACCTTCGGGCTCAGGAACGAATCAGGGACGATTCCAAAAAGCGAGAGATCGATCTGAGTGCCGTCTTCTGTCGTGGCATTCGTCATTCCCGCACCGACCGGCGTCGCAGCCCCCACGCCAGGGAACGACTCCCAGATCTCGAGCTGGGACTCCTCGACGACTGAGCGCGAAAAAGCGTTGTCGGTCTTCGTGCCTTCGTCAAACGCAAACGCGGTGACCGGCAGCGACTTCAGACCAGACACCCCGTCGTTGACCAAGCCTGACGAGAGACCCGAGAGCAAAACGATCAGCAGTGCGACGAGCGAGACGACTGCACCCATCAGGCCGAATCGTCCGCGCGCAAACTTCAGTTCGCGGATCGCTAGAAACATGTCTCCCTTTCCTACCAGTTCTTTGTCGACTCTGCGTCAACAAACATGTCAACGCTATGTCGATAACTCTGATAGCGGCCTGTGAGAATCCGCGGCCGTTAGCCAACAGGAGGTGGAGGCCGGAGCGTTCCGGTTAGGTTGAAGTCATGGACCTACTTCACGCTTCACTCGTCTTCCTGCACATTCTCGGCGCGGCCGCACTCGTGGGCGGATGGCTCGCCACATTCAAGACTCCGACCGTCGGCCTCTTCCAGTTCGCCGGTGCATGGGTGCAACTCGTTACCGGCGTTCTGCTCGTCGGAGTGAACGAGATGGGTGACGGAGGCGTGAATCACGTAAAGATCGCAGTTAAACTTGTTGTTCTCGTCGTAATCCTTGCCATGGCATGGACAGGGCGCCGGAAGGTCAAGAAGAATGAGCCAGTTCCGGTCGGTGTTGCCCACGCGGTTGGCGGACTGACACTCGTCAACGTTGCACTCGCCGTGTTCTGGTGAGACCCAACCCTTGACTCCGCTTTCTCGGTCAGGGGGCCTCAGAAATTCGGGTACACCGAGGGAGAAGTATCGCACTGGATGGTAGGGCGGGCGGACTTTGAACCCGCGACCGCTGGATTATGAGTCCAGTGCTCGGGTCTGCTGCACGAATAGGTGACAGTTCCTAGTCACGCCGCCAGTGCGACGGTCGTGTTCATGATGGTCTCGAACTCGATGGGCGTCAAGCGCCCCAGATGGGCCTGGCGACGTTGGCGGTGGTAGGTTCGCTCGATCCAGGTGACGATCGCTATGCGCAGTTGCTCGCGGGTGGTCCAGGACCGGCGGTCGAGGACGTTCTTCTGCAGAAGCGCGAAGAAACTCTCCATAGCCGCGTTGTCCCCGCTCGAGCCCACTCTTCCCATGCTCCCAACCATGCGGTGACGGTTCAGCGTGCGCGGGAACTTCCTGCTTCGGAATTGAGATCCCCT
>NZ_ATXU01000007.1 GCF_000421845.1 Leucobacter chironomi DSM 19883 | reverse complement strand
GTCCGGGCGCTTGATCGGCTGGTGCTTGCCCTCGGCCTCGGCGGCTCGGCGTGCGGCCTCGGCGATCTTCTGGCCGGGCGACCAGGCCGCGTACTCATCCACCACATCGGCGGAGTCGGTTTCGCGGTCGTCCCCGCGCGACTCCCGGGGTGTAGCTACAGAGTTCCCCACAGGTGGATGGTTAAGGGACGGTTCGGCGGGGCTGTGGCCCCGGGGGGTACGGGGCTGTGGCCCCGGGGCGGGGCTGTGGCCCCGGGGGTCTGATTCGGAGTTATCCACAAGGCGATGCTGTGCAGAGCGGTCGCACTCGGGCGGGCAGACGAGCAGAATGCGATAGAGGTTGGTGCGCTCGTGCTCGGGTTTGCCCTGCACGCCGCCGTTCGTGATGACCTCGACCTCGCCGAGCGCTTCGAGCTTTCGCACGGCTTCGCGTGCGGCCTTCTTGGCGTTCTCACGGCGCTTCTTAGCGGCCTTCTTAGCTTCGGGGGTGTCGTCCTCAGGCTCGGCGTCCCAGCCCTCGAAACCGGCGTACTTCGCGAGGGTGGCGGTGGCCGGGTAGCTGCCGCCGTCGCCGTCATGGTTCGCGATCCCGATCAGCACGAGCTTGGCGCTGCCCTTAGCTCGCGAGTGGTGCAGGGCGAGCGCGAGCGATTCGACGCTCACGACTCACCCGTCTCAGCGTTGGCCTGATCCTCGGTGAAGAGGTACGCGCCATTCGAGAGTGTGGTCGCGGGTGTCAGCTTGCCGTCGCGCACGAGCCTGGCGATATGCTGGCGCGTGACGCCGCGTCGCTGAGCCAACTCGCGTGTCGTTAAAACTGAACTTGTTTGCATAGCTGAACACTATGCACGAGAATTACACGGGTGTCATTCGACACGCCGCCGATGTACAGTTTTGCGAACTTGTCGCTAGAATGTTCCACATGACACCTACAGCGACAGCAGAACGAACCAGGCTCCGTGTCCCCCAGTGGACCCTCGCTGATCGACTACGCAAGTCACGCGATGAGGCAGGGCTCGGACAGATTGAGCTTGGCGAGTTGATTGGCGCGTCTCAGGCGTCAATCGTCCACTGGGAAGCAGGGCGGCGCACTCCGCGCCCCATCTACCTGCGCGCGTGGGCTAACGCTTGCTCCGTGCCTGTCGAGTGGCTAGAAACAGGAATGGCCCCCGTCATGGATGACGAGGGCCAGGAGAGCCGCCTGTCGGATTTGAACCGACGACCTGTTCTTTACGAGGGAACTGCTCTACCCCTGAGCTAAGGCGGCCTGGTGCGGAACTGGTCCCGCACACAAGCGCCTACTTTACCACAAGCGGACAGCCCGATTCGAGTCGCGCGGCGCTCACCCCCGCCAAGCCTCGGCGGCTACGAGCAGAGCGGATCCTGCGCGGTGACGACTCCCTTGAGCAGGTACGCGTCGACCACGTCGCGCACGCAGGCGCTCTCGCCGTAGGCGGTGTGGCCCTCGCCGCGGTAGGTGACGAGCACGCCGCTCTCGAGCTGATCCGCGAGCGCCTCGGCCCAGCGGTACGGGGTCGCCGGGTCGCCGGTGGTGCCGACCACGAGGATCGGAGCGGCTCCGGCGGCCTTCACCGGCAGCCGTTCGGACACCCCGCTCACCGGCCATCCGGCGCACGACACGTCGCCGAAGCCCTGGAAGCGGCCGATCGTCGGCGCGATGCGGTCGAGCTCGGCGGCCTCGGCTCGCATGCGATCCCGGTCCAGCTCTCCCGCCGGGTAGTCGAGGCAGTTGATCGCGGAGAACGCCTCGGTCGAGTTGCTCGCGTACTCGCCGCCGACGCGATCGTAGTAGAAGTCGGCGAGCGAGAGCGCCACCTCGGCGTCGCCCTGCTCTGCCGTGGTGAAGAGCTGGTCGAGGTAGCCCCAGTTCCCTTGCGAGTACAGGGGCGTGATGATCGCGGTGAGCATGGTGTTCGCGCCGACCATTCGGCCGTCGGCCCCCTGCAGAGGCTTCGCGTCGACCCTGTCGAGGAGTGCTCCGATGCGGTCCATCGCGTCGTCGGCGCTGCCGGTGAACGGGCAGTCCTTGCGCTGCAGGCAGTCGGCGAGGTAGGCCCGCAGGGCGAGCTCGAAGCCGCGGGTCTGCTCCCGCACCACGTCGGCGAGGGACGCGGTGGGGTCCATCGCCCCGTCGAGCACGAGGCGCCCCACGCGCTCGGGGTAGGCGTCGGCGTAGCGGGCACCGATGTAGGTGCCGTACGAGAAGCCGAGGTAGTGCAGCTGCTCGTCGCCGACGATGGCCCGCAGCATGTCGAGATCTCGCACCGTGTCTGCTGTGCTCACATGGCCGATGAGCTCGCCGGTGCCCTCCTCGCAGGCTTCGCCGAAGACGCGCGACTCTTCGAGGGCCGCGTCGATCCAGGCGTCGTCGCCGCGCTGCGGCTGCGCCCCCGACTCGATTCCGAACAGGAAGTCGTCCATGCCGGCGGCGTCGAAGCAGCGCACCTGCGTCGACTGACCCACTCCCCGCGGATCCCAGCCGATCACATCGTAGGCGCGCTGCACCTCGGCCGGCACCGCGTAGTCGATGCTCTCGGCCACGTACTCGGCACCCGAGGCGCCCGGGCCGCCCGGGTTCACGAACAGGGTGCCGAGACGGTCGTCGCCGGTGGCGGGGTGCTTCACGAGGCGCAGCGTGATCGGTTCGCCATCGGGGTCGCTCCAGTCGAGCGGAGCGTACACGTCGGCGCACTGCATCCCGTCGCCGCAGGACGACCAGGCAGGCTGCTGAGCGGCGAAGCCCTCGATACCGCCCGTCGGACGCTCGGGCAGCTCGACCGCCGGCGATCCGCCCCCGCCGAGGATCGACAGCAGCGGCGTGCAGCCCGTGAGCAGCAGGGAGGCCGAGAGGATCGCCGCGGCCGCCGCGCGGCCCGTCGTCCGGCGGGCTGCCCGGCTCGGAACCCGCCGTGCGGCGGTGCCGGCGCTCATGCCCTGGCTCCTGCCGTGATCGCGACCGACGCGTCGCCCGGCACCGGCGTGATGATCGCCGCGAACAGCGCTTCGAGCACGAGCCCGGGCGTGATGCCGCGCGAGAGGCGCTGCCGCGCGGTCTCGACGGCGGTGACCATCGCGAGTGCCCGCGCCGGCGACCACCGTTCGGCGAGGTCGGCGATGCGCGCCGCCTGCTCTCGGTTGATGAGATCGGGCTCTGCGCCGAGGGCTGCGAGCAGCACGTCGCGGTAGAGCGACAGCAGGTCGGTGAGGATGCGGTCGATGCCGTCGCGCAGGCTGCGGGTCGCGCGGCGCTTCTGGTCTTCTTCGAGCGCGCGCACCTGCGCCCGCATCTGGGGCGGGATCGCCGCTCCGGGCGCGAGGCCCAGGCTGCGCAGGGCCTCGTCGCGTTCGCGCGCGTCGAGTTGCTCGGTGAGCGCAGCGGCGTCGGCCTCGGCCACCTTCACGAGCGACGCGGCGGCGCGCATGGCGTCGCCGAGCGTGCCGATCGAGAGCGCCACCTCGATGGAGCGCTCGCGGCGCGCCATCGCCTCGGGATCGCTCGCGAGCCTCCGCGCCATGCCGATGTGGCTCTGGGCGAGGCGGGCCGCGCGCTCCGCTGCGGCGGCGTCGATGCCGTCTCGTTCGTGGAGCAGTCTCGCGATGTCGTCAGGGCTGGGGGTGACGAGGCGCAACGATCGCGTGCGCGACCGGATCGTGGGCAGCAGATCGGCCTCGCTGGGCGCGCAGAGCACCCAGATGGTGCGCTCCGGCGGCTCCTCGAGGGCCTTCAGCAGCACGTTGGAGGTGCGCTCGGGCATGCGGTCGGCGTCTTCGATGACGATGACCCTGAACCGCCCCTCGGCGGGCGCGTAGTGCGCCGTCGTGACGATCTCACGCGCGGCCTTGATGTCGATGAGCAGCTTCTGCGTGGTGAGCACCCCGAGATCGGGATGCGTGCGGGCGCGCACCTGCTCGAACACGCTCTGCCGGTCGGCCTCGGTGCGCGCGATGAGTGCGGCGGCGAAGCGGAAGGCGAGGTTGGAGCGGCCGGATCCCGGCGGGCCCGTGATGAGCCACGCGTGCGCGGGGGGTGCGGCGGCTGCGGGATCGGAAGCGTGCTGGAGCGCTCGCACCGCGTCGGCCTGACCGACGATCTCTGACCAGAAGTTCACCCCCACAGGCTATCGCGGGCCTCCGACGGGGAACTGCGGGCGGCCGATGCTCTACGCGCGGAGATTTCACCCTTTTCCACCCTGCACCCCACCCGCGGGTGAAAGGTCGGGTGAAGTTCGATGCTTTTCCCACCTGTGTGAAAACTACGCTTTTAGTATCAATACTGGCGCTCAACCCAGTTCCCCCCGGGAAGACGTCATTCTCTCCCACCGGTGTCCATCTCCGCGGGAGGGGTTGAGCCCCCGGTCCTGTCCCCCAGGTCGCCGGGGGCATCTTCGTTCCCCTCGGTGTTGCCCCTCCGAGGGGAACGAATCAACCGCGCCCCGAACAGGTGCGATTCAGCCCGGCAGATCGACGTACGCCGCGTCGCCCGGCCGCACCTCGGCAGTTCCCGCACTGATCTCGGCGGCGACGCCGGCGAGAGCGGCGAGCTCGGCCTCGGCCACGAGATAACACTGCGCCACTCGATCGCTGTAGTCGGCGGCGCCGACGCCGTAGCCGCGCCTCCGCGCCTCCGCCTCGATCAGCGGCGCCAGCTCGTAGCCGCTCGTCACCACCACCTCGCGGCGCAGTCCGCGGCGCACGCGCTCGGATCGCAGCACCGCCTCCGCGACCGCGGCGCGGTAGGCACGCGTGAGGCCGCCGGCGCCGAGCAGCACGCCCCCGAAGTACCGGGTGACGACCGCCACGACGTCGCTGAGCCCCGCCGAGACGAGCGCGTCGAGCATCGGGGCCCCGGCGGTGCCGCTCGGCTCGCCGTCGTCGTTGGAGCGCTGCACCCGGCCGTCCGGGCCGAGCACGAACGCCGAACAGTGGTGTCTGGCCCGCGGGTGATCGGACCGCACCCGGGCGATCGCCTCGCGCGCCTGCTCCTCGGTCTCGACCCGCTCGAGCCGCGTCAGGAAACGGGAGCGCGAGATCTCGAGCTCGGCCTCGACCGGCGCGGCGATGGTCTCGTACTCGGCGCTCATCCTCCCATCCTGCCCGATCCCCTCGCCCGGCATGAAGCGAGGGCGGGTAGCCTGATCTGCATGGATTCGGTGCGACTCGACAGCTGGGTGTGGGCCGTTCGGCTCTCGAAGACCCGCAGTCAGGCCACGGCGGCGTGCCGGGCCGGGCACGTGCGCGTGAACGACCAGCCGGCGAAGGCCGCGCAGCCGGTGCGTGTGGGCGACGAGGTACGGGTGCGATTGCACGGCTTCGACCGCGTCTACCGCGTGACGGGGCTCGCGTCGCGTCGCGGCAGTGCCGCCGATGCGGCCCGCTACTTCGAGGATCTGACCCCGCCGCCTCCGCCCCGCGTGGAGCGCCCGGCACCGGTGCTGCGCGACCGCGGCGCGGGCAGGCCCACGAAGCGCGAGCGCCGCGAGATCGACAGGCTGCGGGGCATGGAGCACTGATGCTGCGTCGGGAGGAGTGGCGATCCCGCGAGATCGCCCATCGACTGCGCGCGGATGCGCTCACCGCGGCGCATCGCGAGCGGAGGCTCCGCGGCGAACGGCATCCGGTCGAGGACTTCCTGTGGACCTACTACTCGGTGAAGCCCTCGGAGCTGCGCAGGTGGCATCCGGGGGCCGGAGTGGTGCTCGAGGGCGCAGCTCGGGATCGCGGATCGTGGAGGCACTACGCGCCCGTGCGCCGGCCCGACCCTGTCCCCGCTGCAGCCTCAGCTGATGCGGATGCGACCGTCGACGTGGCCGGCTTCTTCGCGAAGCGCGGGGGCACGGTCGACTACGTCGAGACGCTGCTGCGCCAGACGCTCGACCGGGCGCCGCGCTTCGGCTGCTTCGGCCTGCACGAGTGGGCGATGGTCTACCGCATGACCCCCGAGCAGTTGCGGCACACGGCGCTGCCGCTGCGCATCGGTCACGAGGCCACCGATCTCGTCGTGGAGAGCCACCCCATCGGCTGCACCCACTTCGACGCGTTCCGCTTCTTCACGCCCGCGGCCGCGCCGCTCAACGCCCTGCAGCCGACGCGGGAGTCGCAGCCCGAGCTGGAACAGTCCGGCTGCCTGCACGCCGGCATGGACATCTACAAGTGGGCGGCGAAGCTCGGCCCGATCGTGCCGGGCGAGACGCTGCTCGACGCCTTCGAACTCGCGCGTGATATTCGCGAGGTCGACATGCGGGCGTCGCCGTACGACGTGAGCGCTTTCGTCGGCGTCTCGGGGGAACGGCTCGCGGCGATCCCCATCGAGACCGCGACGGGCAAACGGGAGTACGCCCGCCTGCAGCGCGGCTTCGCGGATCGCGGGAACGCGCTGCGCTTGCGGGTGCTCGACGCGATCTCCGAAGCTCGCGTCGCGGTGCGGGCCGCAGAAGACGCAGGGGCGCGACCGGCCGCCTGAGCGCGGAGGCGATGCCAAACCCTCAGCGGCTCAGCGGCTCAGCGGCTCAGCGGCTCAGCGGCTCAGCGGCTCAGCGGCTCAGAAGAGCGTGGGCGCCGGAGCCCCCGGAGGAGTGATCGCCGCGACGTGATCCGGGGTGAGCCCCGCACTGCCCCTCGGGTGCCCGGGATCGCGCGGGGCCGCCCATTCCAGGCCGAGGCGCCGGATAATGGGGCGGATCCGCGCCGCCAGCTCCATGCGGTACGCCTGCGGGGCGCGGCTCGCGCTGCCCGGGTAGAGCGAGTGGTAGGCGGGCAGGAGCTCAGGGTGCTCGCGCTCGAGCCAGGCGAAGAACCACGGTTTGACGTGCGACCGCAGGTGCAGCGGGCCGTACATGACCGAGCGGGCGCCCGCGGCGCGGATGTCGCGCAGCAGCGCGCCGAGCTGCTCGGTCGAGTCGGTGAGGTGGGGCAGCACGGGCATGACGAAGACGTCAGGGGCGAAGCCGGCGTCGCGGGCGGCGGCGATCGTGTCGAGCCTCGCTCGGGCGGACGGCACTCCGGGCTCGATCGAGCGCTGCAGCCCGGGATCGGCCACCGCGATCGACATGGACAGCGCGACGGGCGCCCGCTGCGCGACCTCGACGAGTTGCGGCAGATCGCGGCGCAGCAGGGTGCCCTTGGTGAGGATCGACATCGGTGTGCCGCTGCGGGCGAGCGCATCGATGATGCCGGGCATGAGCCGGTACCGGCCTTCGGCGCGCTGGTACGGGTCGGTGTTGGTGCCGAGCGCCACGTGCTCACCCGCCCAGCTGGGCCTGCCCAGCTCGCGGCCGAGCACCTCGGCGATGTTGACCTTCACCACGATCTGCGAGTCGAAGTCGCGGCCCGTGTCGAGATCGAGGTAGCGGTGCGATCCCCGCGCGAAGCAGTACACGCAGGCGTGCGAGCAGCCCCGATAGGGGTTGATGGTCCAGGAGAAGGGCATCGACGACGAGGCGGGCACCCGGTTGAGCGCGCTCTTCGCGATCACCTCGTGGAAGACCAGGCCGGCGAACTCGGGGGCGCGGACCGTGCGCAGGTGGCCGGGCAGCGCGGCGACCTCGCCGAGGCCGAGCCCCGGCAGCGTCGCCTCCGACGCCGCATCCACACGCTGACCGCTCCACCTCATGCACACATTCGAACATATGTTCGAATGATTCGCAAGCGCGATCCCGGCGCGGGGCCTGCGGCCCGTCCGCTACTCCGACTCGTTCGCGATGCGGGTGTGGTGGCGGATCACCTCGGCCACCACGAAGTTGAACCACTTCTCGGCGAACTCGGGGTCGAGGTGCGCGTCCTCCGCGAGCGACCGCAAGCGTTCGATCTGCCGCGCTTCACGCGAGGGATCCGACGGCGGCATGTCGTGGTCGGCTTTCAGCCGGCCCACCTCCTGCGTGCAGCGGAAGCGTTCCGCGAGCATGTGCACGAGCGCCGCATCGATGTTGTCGATGCTGGAGCGCAGCGCGGTGAGGCGCTGCTCAGGCGTCGGATCGCTCACGCTCGCCCCCTCAGCCGAGCAGATCGTGGCGCACCACGACCTGCTCGCGCTCGGGGCCGACGCCGATCGCGGAGATGCGAGCGCCGCTCATCGCCTCGAGGGCGAGGATGTAGTCCTGCGCGTTCTTCGGCAGATCCTCGAACCGGCGCGCGCCCGTGATGTCCTCGGACCAGCCGGGGAACTCCTCGTAGATCGGCTTCGCGTGGTGGAAGTCGCTCTGGTTGACGGGCATCTCGTCGTGTCGCACGCCGTTCACGTCGTACGCGACGCAGACCGGGATCGTCTCGAGGCCCGACAGCACGTCGAGCTTGGTGAGCACGAAGTCGGTGACGCCGTTGATGCGGGCCGCGTAGCGCGCGATGGGCGCGTCGTACCAGCCGCAGCGGCGGGCCCGGCCCGTGGTGGTGCCGTACTCGTGGCCCACGCTCGCCAGGTGCTCGCCGAACTCGTCGAAGAGCTCGGTGGGGAACGGGCCGGCGCCGACGCGGGTCGTGTAGGCCTTGACGACCGAGATGATGCGGTCGAGCTGGTGCGGGGGCAGCCCCGAGCCGGTGCTCGCACCGCCTGCGGTCGCGTTCGACGAGGTGACGAACGGGTAGGTGCCGTGGTCGATGTCGAGCATCGTGGCCTGCCCGGCCTCGAACAGCACGGTCTTGCCGTCCTGCATCGCCTCGTGCAGCAGCAGACCGGTGTCGCACACCATCGGCTCGAGCATCTCGCGGAAGCTCAGCAGGTCGGCGATCACCTCGTCGGCCTCGATGGCGCGCCGGTTGTAGATCTTGACGAGCACCTGGTTCTTGAACTCGAGCGCCGCTTCGACCTTCTGGCGCAGGATGCTCTCGTCGAAGAGGTCCTGGATGCGGATGCCCACCCGGTTGATCTTGTCGGCGTAGGCCGGGCCGATCCCGCGTCCCGTCGTACCGATCTGGCGCTTGCCCAGGAAGCGCTCGGTGACCTTGTCGAGGGTGCGGTGGTAGGCGGTGATGACGTGCGCGTTCGCGCTCACCTTGAGGCGCGACACGTCGACGCCGCGGCTGCTGAGGGCGTCGAGCTCCTGCTTGAGCACGCCGAGGTCGATCACCACGCCGTTGCCGATGACGGGCACGACGCCGGGGGTCAGAATGCCGGACGGGAGCAAGTGCAGGGCGTACTTCTCTTCGCCCACCACAACAGTGTGGCCGGCGTTGTTGCCGCCGTTGAACTTGACCACGTACTCGACGCGGCTGCCGAGCAGGTCGGTCGCTCGCCCCTTCCCCTCGTCGCCCCACTGGGCACCGGTGATGAGCACTGCGGGCATCTCAGCCCCTTCCTTTGCAGCTGTGGCAGATACCGGCCCAGTCTACCCGCCGCCTCCGACGAAGCCGATTCGGCCGGGTCGGAGAGCCGTCCGGGAGGCGCCGGAGCCCGGAATCCCTCGCCGATGCCGGCTCAGGCGCCGGCGGCCTCGATGGCGGCGATCGCCTGCGGGTCGGCGCCGTCGAGGAACTCGGTGAGCCGTTCGACCTCGCTCTGCTCGCCGATGCGGGCGGCGGATCGGCGCAGCGCGTAGAGGGCTCGCAGCACGCCGCGGTTGGGCTCGTGCGCCCACGGCACCGGGCCGGCTCCGCGCCAGCCCGACTTGCGCAGCGCGTCGAGCCCGCGGTGGTAGCCCACACGGGCGAAGGCGTAGGCCTCGACTTCGCGGCCCTCCGCGTCGGCGCGGTCGGCGAGCAGCGCCCACGCGAGCGGCGACTCGGGGTGCTGGCGCACAATGGACTCGGGATCGGTGCCGGCAGCGAGCGCCGCGACGACCTCCGGCTCGGGCTGCAGGTGCGTGGGCTCGGGGCCGAGCAGATTCTCGCCGATCATGCTCAGCGGAAGTTGACGAACTGGAGGGCGACGTCGACGTCGGCGCCCTTGAGGAGCGCGATGGTCTCCTGCAGGTCGTCGCGGCTCTTCGAGCTGACGCGCAGCTCGTCGCCCTGGATCTGCGACTTGACGGCCTTCGGGGCCTCCTCGCGGATCAGCTTGTTCAGCTTCTTCGCGGTGGCCTGATCGATGCCCTCCTTCAGCTTGGAGTCGATCCGGTACTCCTTGCCGCTCGCGTAGGGCTCACCGCTGTCGAGCGCCTTGAGCGAGAGACCGCGCTTGATGAACTTCGACTGCAGCACGTCGAGCACGGCATTCGCGCGCTCCTCGGTGTTGGCCTTGATCTGGATGTTCTCGCCCGAGAAGGTCACGTCGGCGCCCACGCCCTTGAAGTCGTAGCGCTGCTCGACCTCCTTGCGGGCCTGGTTGACCGCGTTCTCGACCTCCATCGAGTCGATCTTGCTCACCACGTCAAACGAAGAATCTGCCATAGGGCCAGGATACCCCGGCCTCACCGCAGTCGGCAGCGCCGCGAGCCGCGCTTCGACCGCGCCGCCGATCCGCCCGCAGCAGAACGCTCCCAGCAACCCGCGACTCAACATTTCGCAATACCTGGAATAACTCAGGCGAATAGCTTGCTACACTCTCCTGCGGCCCGGGCTTCACGCCCGCACGCACTTCGCGCGGATCCGCCCACACCTCCGATCCGCGCTCACCAGCGAAAGGAACCCCTCGTCGTGTCGACACCAACGACCGCCACCGCAACGCGGCGCCGCCTCCCCAAGTGGATGACCTCCTTCGGGTGGCAGATCCTCGCCGCCCTGGTCCTCGGCCTCGTGCTCGGCGGCATCGCCCGCTCGATCGGGACCGACGCCGAAGACAACCCGAACGGCCTGCACGCCACGCTCGCCACCATCGGCGGCAGCTACGTCTCGCTGCTGCGCGCCGCGGTCGTGCCGCTCATCTTCACCGCCATCGTGTCGAGCATCGTCGGACTGCGCCAGGTCACGAACGCCGCTCGCCTCGCAGGCCAGACCCTGCTGTGGTTCGGCATCACGGCGCTCATCGCGGTCACGATCGGCATCACGCTCGGCGTCGTGTTCCAGCCCGGCGTGCAGGCCTCCCAGAGCGAGCTCGAGACCGGCGACCCCTACGCCGTCGGCACCTGGTGGAACTTCCTCACCGGCCTCGTGCCCTCGAACTTCCTGGGCCTCGGCGTGAACGGCGGCGTCGACGCCGAGACGGGCTCCTTCACCGGATCCGCCAGCTTCAACGTGCTGCAGGTGATCGTGATCTCGGTCGCGGTGGGCATCGCAGCGCTCAAGATCGGCGAGAAGGCCGAGCCGTTCATCAAGCTCACCGAATCCGCGCTCGCGGTGATCCAGAAGGTGCTGTGGTGGATCATCCGGATCGCCCCCATCGGCACGCTCGGCCTCATCGGCAACGCGGTCGCCGAGTACGGCTGGGACAAGATGGGCTCGCTCACCTGGTTCGTGGTGGTGCTCTACGCCGGTCTCGCGCTCGTGCTCTTCGTGGTCTACCCGGTGCTGGTGAAGGCGCACGGCCTCTCGGTCAGGCAGTACTTCTCGGGCGTGTGGCCCGCCGTGCAGCTGGGCTTCGTGAGCCGCTCGTCGATCGGCACGCTGCCCCTCACCCAGCGCGTCACCGAGCGCAACCTCGGCGTGCCGCGCGGCTACGCCTCCTTCGCGGTGCCGCTCGGCGCGACCACCAAGATGGACGGCTGCGCCGCGATCTACCCGGCCGTCGCCGCGATCTTCATCGCGCAGTTCTTCGGCATCGAACTCACCATCGTGCAGTACCTGCTCATCGTGATCGTCTCGGTGGTGGGTTCGGCTGCGACCGCCGGCACCACCGGTGCGACCGTGATGCTCACGCTGACCCTGTCCACGCTGGGTCTTCCCCTTGAAGGCGTCGGCCTGCTGCTCGCCGTCGACCCGATCATCGACATGGGCCGCACCGCGGTGAACGTCGCCGGCCAGGCGCTCGTGCCCGCGATCGTCGCGAAGCGCGAGGGCATCCTCGACATCGACCTCTACAACGCCCCCCGCAAGGGCCAGGCCTTCGACAACACCGACGTGGAGACCGACGCCGAGCACCCCGGCGGCCCGTCGCAGGACGAGATCCGGGATCCGGCGCCCGCGAAGGCGTAGCCCGCCCTCCCACCGAAGCGGAGCCCCGGATCGCAGCTTGCTCCCACGAGCAGCTGCGATCCGGGGCTCCGCTTTTCGTGTGCGCGGCGGCATCGTGATGGTTCCCATTCGCGGCCCGCGGTGGCAGGGTCGAATCAGCACCCGAAACGAATGGAGTTCACCATGAGGTACATGCTGATCATGCGGGCCACCGACGAAGCGCTGCAGGCTTCGAAGGAGATGCCGTTCGAGCAGATCATCGAGGCCATGGGCCGCTACAACGAGTCGCTCATGGAGGCGGGAATCCTGGCCGGCGGCGACGGCCTCACCCCGCCCGAGGAAGGCGCCGTCGTCGATTTCTCGGCCGATCCCCCGCTCGTCACCGAGGGCGCCTACGGCACCACCGAATCGCAGTTCAACGGCTTCTGGGTGCTCGACGTGCCCACTCGCGAGGAGGCCGTCGAGTGGGCCCGGCGCTGCCCGCTCGGCCCGGGCAACCAGCTGGAGGTGCGCCGCATCACCAGCGAGGAGGATTTCCCGCAGGACAACGAGTGGATCGAGAAGGAGAAGGGGTGGCGCGAAGCGCTGGAGGAGAAGTAGACGCGCGCCAGGCCGGGGCGCAGCCAGAGCGGGCCGTGACCGAGCCGGGCCGGGGCCGGACGCCGGGTTCGAGCCGCGCATAGACTGGCGCCATGGCAGCCAACGTCGATGTCGCACCCCGGCCCGGAGCCGAGACGCGCCTCTCGCGCATGATCCGCATCCCCACGGTCTCCGCCGAGCTCGATGAGCGCGGCCCGCAGCCCTTCGAAGCCTTCGTCGCGCTGCTCGAAGAGCTCTACCCGCTCACGCACGAGCACTTGGAACGGGAGCGCATCACCGACTTCGGCCTGCTCTTCCGCTGGCCGGGACGCAACAGCTCAGCCGATCCCGCGGTGCTGATGGCGCACTACGACGTCGTGCCCGTCGACCCGAGCGACGACTGGCGCTTTCCCGCCTTCGAGGGACGTATCGAGGGCGGCTACGTGCACGGCCGGGGCGCGCTCGACGACAAGGGCCCGCTGCTCGTGGTGCTCGAAGCCGTCGAGAACCTGCTCGCGGCGGGGTTCGCGCCGGCGCGAGACGTGCTGCTCTCGTTCGGCGGCAACGAGGAGACCTTCGGCGCCGCCGCGCGCACCATCTCGGACACCCTGCACGGACGAGGCATCCGGCCCTGGATCGTGCTCGACGAGGGCGGCGCCGTGACCGACGCGCCGCTGCCCTTCGTCACGGGCACCGCGGCCATGGTGGGCGTGGGCGAGAAGGGGATCGCCACCGTGCGGCTCAGCGCCCGGGGCGAGGGAGGTCACGCCTCGGTGCCGCCCGAGCTCACCGCGGTCGGCCGCGTCGCCCGCGCGGTGAACCGGCTCACGCCCGGCACGTTCCGCGCCCGGGCGCCCCGCGCCATCCCCCGCATGCTCGGCCTCTTCGCACCGCGCTCACGCGGCATCGGGCGGCCGCTGTACCGGCTGCTCGCCTCCTGGCCGTGGCTGAACGCGCGCGCGTTCGCCGCGCTCGGAGGCGAGGCGGCCGCGCTCGTGCGCACGACCATCGCCCCGACGCGCCTCGCCGGCGGCACCGCGAACAACGTGCTGCCTTCAGAGGCGAGCGCCACCCTCAACCTGCGGCTCGCCCTCGGCGAGACCGTCGAGGGCGCCGCCCAGCGCCTGCGCCGCCGCATCGGCGACGACGCTGTCTCGGTCGAGGTGCTCGAAGGCAACGACGCGTCGCCCGAGTCGCCCTCGGACGGCCCCCAGTTCGCGCTGATCGCGGCCGCGCTCTCGGCGTCGCACCCGGAGGCGGTCGCGGTGCCGTACGTGACGATGGCGGCGACCGACTCCCGCTACTTCCACCGCTACGCCCCGGCGACCTACCGCTTCGCGCCGCTCATGATGAACGCCGAGCAGCGCGCCACGATCCACGGCGTCGACGAACGCGTCGAGGTGTCCGAGCTCGCGCGCGGGGAGCTCTTCCACCGCCGCCTCATCGAAGGGCTGCCGGCGTGACCGCGGCGAGGCGGACCGCCGCCGCGACTCCGGCGGCGAAGCCGCGCGTGCGGCTGGGCGCGCTCGCGGGCGTGGTCGGATTCCTCGCCTTCGTCGAGTTCACGAGCGGGATCCTGCAGGGCTACTACACGCCGATGCTCACCGATATCGCCCGGCACCTCGGCGTGCACGACGCCGACGTGAACTGGCTCGAAGGCACCCAGCTCATGCTCTCGGCGCTCGTAGTGCCCGCCTTCGCGAAGCTCGGCGACATGTTCGGCCACAAACGCATGCTGCTGTGGTCGACCGCACTCACCGCGATCGCCTCGTTCGCGCTGCCGTTCACGGACTCCTTCGCGGTGTTCCTCGTGGCCTGGGCGCTGCAGGGCTTCTACGTGGTGTGGCTGCCGCTCGAGATCGCGATCATCTGGGCGCGCAGTCGCGGGCGCGAAGGATCCTCGCTGCTCACCGCGCGCGCCGCCGGCATCCTCGTCGCGTTCCTCGAACTCGGGGCGATCCTCGGTGCGCTCCTCGGCGGCCAGCTCATCGACATGCTCCCCCTGCAGATCGTGCTGATCGTGCCCGCGATCTTCGTCGCCGCCTGTTTCGTCGTGGTCGCCTTCGGTGTGCGAGAGAGCGATCTGCGCCCCGGCGGGCGCCTCGACCTGACCGGCCTCGTGCTGGTCTCGCTCGCGCTCATCGCGTTCACCGGCGGCCTCAGCCTGCTGCGCCTGAACGGCCCCGCCGATCCCGCCGCATGGCTCGTCACCACGCTGGGCGTCGCACTGATCGTGCCGTTCGCGCTGGTCGAACTGCGGCATCCGGATCCGCTCATCGACGTGCGCATGTTCCGCTCCCCCGCGCTCGCACCGGTGTTCCTCACCGCGGGCCTCTTCGGCGTCAGCGTGCTGGGCGCCCAGGCCCCGCTCTCGACCTTCGCGCGCACCGACCCCGAAGTGTACGGCTACGGCCTCGGCACCAGCGGCTTCACCACCTCGCTCATCATCGGCCTGTACCTGGTGGCGATGATCGCGGGCGCGCTCGTCTTCCCGAAGGTGGCGCGGTGGGCGACGCCCCGGGTCGCCCTCATCGGCGCAGCCTGCCTCGTCGGCATCGGATACCTGCTGTTCCTGCCACTGCACGAGAGCTATCTCCAGGTCACCGTGAACATGATGATCGCCGGCACCGGCTCCGGCGCGCTCGTGGCGGCGCTCCCGGCGGCTGCCGCCGCGGCCGCCCCCGACACGCAGACGGGCGTCGCAACCGGCCTCACCAACTCGGTGAAGACCGTGGGCGGCGCGGTGGCGTCCGCGACGTTCGGCATCGCGCTCATGCACGGCGCCACCGGCGCGGCCGCGGAGGGCACCGCCGGATCCCTCGCCGGCTACTTCACCGTGTGGACGATCTGCGGCGTCACCGCCCTCGTCGCGGCCGCGCTGCTCTGCTTCGTGCCGAAGAACGCCTTCACCGACGGCGCCGCCACCGCGCCCACCGCCTGAGCGCAGCAGCGGAGCCGCGATCCGCCGCCTCATGGAACGAGACGGCGGATCGCGGCTCCCGCGCCCGCTACCGCACCGAGGCGCGACGCATCGCGAACCACGTGCCCACCAGCGCGATCGCCATCACCACGATCGAGGCCAGCGCGAGCGACGCCCCGGTGGTCGCCGCGATGATCTCGCCGAGCCGCGGGGCGAACAGCAGCAGCATGAGGGCGAGCACGAGGCCCAGCGCCAGACCCATGACCGCCGGACCCTTCGGCCCGAACCGCACCCACACCGCGCCGAAGAGGCCGCCGACCGTGAGGCAGAACAGGGTGCCCAGGAATCCGCCGAGCCCCAGGATCAGCGGGTTGCCCGACCCCGTCGCATAGACGTCGAGCACATAGAGACCCATGAACCAGTGATTCGTGGCGAGTTCCAGGCCGAGCAGTACCAGCAGCAGCACCGCCACATAGGCCGCCTGCACCGCGTTCGCGAGCATGGTGCCCAGGATGAAGTTGCGGCGCGTCACGCCGAGCGCCAGCCCGAACGGGTAGGTCGTCGCGATGGCCTGCACCCCGTAGTAGATGAGGAAGCCGGGCAGCGACCACACGATCGCCTGATTCCAGCGGGCGTTCTCGGCGTAGCCGGGCGACGAGGGGCCGAGGCCGGTGCCGCGCTGGATCGCGATCTGGATGATGATCGAGACCAGCATCACCACCGCCAGGATCATGAGCGGGGTGAGGGTGTAGGTGCCGAGCTTGTTGAAGTGCAGCCGGGTCACCTTGACGATGCGGTTCATGATGCGCTCCTTCCGGTGAGCGGCGAAACAGTGGCGAGTTCGGGATCCGCGGCGCCCGCGGACTCCGCGAGATCTCCGAGCCCGTAGGCGGCGACGAGGTCCTGCAGCGACACCGGCGTGATCTCGAGACCGCCGACGGCGGCCGCCGCCCGATCCGCATCGCCCAGGACGCCCTCGATGACGGCCGTGCCGAGGCCCCCGATGGTGCGGCGCGACAGCGCCCGACGCTCCCGGGCGAACTCGGCGACCGCAGCCGCCTTGCCCGCCACCTGATAGGCGCCGCCGCGCAGCTCGTCGACGTCGGCGTGCCGCACGACACGGCCCTGATCCAGCACGATCACGCGCTCGAGCAGGCGATCCATCTCATCGATGAGATGCGTCGAGAGGATGATCGTGCGCGGGTGCGCCGCGTAGTCGCGCAGCAGCTCGTCGTAGAAGATGCCGCGCGCCGTGGCGTCGAGGCCCAGGTAGGGCTCGTCGAAGAAGGTGATGGGCGACCGCGAGGCGAGACCCAGCACGATGCCGAGCGCCGACAGCTGCCCGCGCGAGAACTTCTTCACGATCGGCTTCGTCGGGATGCGGAACAGCTCGACCAGCCGGTCCGCCACCTCCTGCGACCAGTTCGGGTAGAAGATCGCAGCCGCGCGGATCGCGTGCTTCAGCTTGTAGTCATCGGGATAGCGCTGGTTGTCGCGCACGAAGCACATCTGCTCGATGATGTCGGCGTGCTCGAAGGGATCACGGCCGTTCACGCTGACAGTGCCGGCGCTCGGCCGATCCTGCGCGGTGATGAGCGACATGAGCGTCGTCTTGCCCGCGCCGTTGCGGCCGAGGAGCCCCGTGATCACGCCGGGCTCGATGTCGAGGGTCACGTCCTCGAGCGCGACCGTGCCTCGATAGCGGCGGGTGAGGCCGCGCGTGGCGATGATTGGTGCGGTCATTGTTCTTCCTTCGCTTGCTGCGCCGCGAACGGGGCGACGACGGGTGGCACGGCCTGGTGCGGGCCGGGGAGATGAGAGGCGGGCGATTGCGGTGCCGCTTGCTGCTGCGCCGACTGCTGCTGCTCGATGAGGCGGATGACGTCGTGCGCCCCGAGGCCGAGACTGCTGGCCTCCGTCAGCAGCGGCACGATGAATCGCTGCGCGAACGCCTGCTGGCGCTCGTTCGAGATGAGGGCTCTGGCGCCGGGAGCGACGAACATGCCGATGCCGCGGCGCTTGTAGAGCACGCCGCGCTCGACGAGCAGGTTGAGGCCCTTGCCCGCCGTGGCGGGGTTGATGCGCAGGTGCGCGGCCAGCTCGTTCGTGGAGGGCACCTGTTCCTCCTCGGCGTAGACCCCCCGCAGCACGTCGTCGGCGATGCGATCGGCGAGCTGCAGGAAGATGGGGCGCGTGTCATCGAACACCTGGCGCCTCCGTTCTGATGGGAGCGGCGAGCGGATCAAGATCCGCATCGCCCCTTTGGTTCATTACTTCACTAATGAACCTACGCACCGGGGATCGCCGTGTCAAGCCCGGCGCCAGCGCCTCGGGGACACGCCCAACACCCGGCCCCCAGCACTGAGCGATCCGTGCCCCTCCCGCACCCAGCACGCAGCCCCAGCACCCAGCGATCCGCGCTCCCTCCCGCACCCAGCACGCAGCCCCAGCACCCAGCGATCCGCGCGCCTCCCGCACCCAGCACCCGGTCCCAGCACGCAGCGATCCGCACGCCTCCCGCACCCAGCACTGAGCGATTCGCGCCCCCAGCCCCAATCTCTCACCCCCTCACCCGCCGCTCCCCTCCCCGCCCCCGAGCACCGCCCCTCCGCGCGACCGCACCATGTGCGAAAGGCGCAAAACGCAGGATCATGGGGCGGATCACCTGCGTTTTCCGCCTTTCGACGGGCGCAGGGGGGCGGAGGGCTTGGGCTTGGGCTTGGGCTTGGACTCGGACTCGGGCTTGGACTCGGGCTCGGGCTCGGGCTCGGGCTTGTGGAAAGCCTGATAGTGGGCGCGCTTCGGTGGGCGCGGGGTGTGAATTACAACGGTGTAATTATCCACAGCGCATCGAGGCCCTCTGGGAACCCGCGGGGAAACATCGCGTCGAACATGCCCGGCGATGCGTTCCGCCGCGGATCCATGCGGGTTCCCGCGATTCGGCCAATCGAATTACACGGTTGTAATTATCCACAGCCGCGGGAGGCCCTACGAAGAAACGCGGAAAGGGCGGATCGCGAATCGCTTCTCGTCGCGCATCTTTCCGCCGCGGTTTCACGCGGATATCGCCGGGGATATCCCGGGGAATTACACCAGTGTAATTATCCACAGCCTGCGCCGCGCGCTGTGGGAAACTGCGGGGAAAGATCGCGTCGTGCTCCCGACTGAGCAGCCGTATCCCGCAGACTCACGCGGATCCCCCACCCTGCCCTCCGAGAATTACAACGGTGTAATTATCCACAAGCTCTTCCACGAACTGTGTGGAACCGCGGGAAACGCGACATGGCTCCTCAACCGGTGCAGGGCTCAGATCAGGCCGAGCTCCATCGCACGGATGACCGCGCGGGTGCGGTCGGAGACGCCGAGCTTCTCGAAGACGTGCAGCAGGTGGGTCTTCACCGTCGACTCGCCGATGAACAGGCGGGCAGCGATCTCGGGGTTGCTCAGCCCCTCAGCGACGAGACTGACGATCTCGATCTCGCGCGCGGTCAGTCGCGGCGACGACCGGAGTTCCGCCGCTGCCGGGCTACCGGGCGCCGGCACCCCCGCAGCGTCACCCCCGGACGCACCCGCGGGCGCTCCCCCGGGCGCTCCCGCCCGGCCGCGGGCGGCCATCGCCAGGGCGGCCGCAACGGATGGCGCGAGCACGGTCTGCCCGGCGGCGACGGCGCGCACGCCCGCTGCGAGCTCGGCGGCCGGCGCGGCCTTCACGAGGTACCCACCGGCACCGGCCTCGATCGCCGCGAGAATCTGGTCGTCGTCCTCGTAGGTGGTGAAGACGAGCACCCGCACCGGCTGGGCGGATCTTCCGCGCGCGCCGGGCACCCCCTCAGCCCCGGTCGGCCCCGGCCTCGCCGACCCAACCGGCTCCGACCCCGACCTCGCCTTCGCCGACCTCGCCGGCTCCGACTCAAGCCCAAGCGCCGCACGCGGCACCGCGGGCATGGCTGCGATGCGCCGAGTGGCCTCGACCCCGCCCATGCCCGGCATGCGCAGATCCATGAGCACGACATCCGGCCTCGCATCGGGCACCAGCTCGATCGCCTGTTCCCCCGACTCGGCTTCGGCGACCACTTCGAAATCGGGCTCGGTGTCGAGCAGACCCACGATTCCCGCCCGCACGATGGGGTGGTCATCGACAACCATGACCCGGATCATGCGCGATCTCCCTTCACCGCTCGCTCCGCGTCGAGCACCACTTCGAGGCGCGCCCCGCCGAGCGGCGACGCCTCGAACACGACCACCCCTCCGACACCGCGCGCGCGAGCCGCCAAGCCGCTCAGCCCGAAGCCCCCGCTCTCACCGGCAGCTCCCCCGGCACCAGCACCAGCACCAGCCTCGCCCCGACGGGCAGCGCTCATCTGCTCCGCAACTGCCGAGGCCGTCGAGACGCCGCCCCTCGGCCCCACCCCGTCGTCGTCCACGTGCAGCAGCGCCCCGCCCCCGGGCCGCGCGACGAGGCGCACATGCACCCGCGAGGCACCCGCGTGCCGGCGCGCATTCGCCAGGCCCTCCTGCACCGCGCGCAGCAGTACGACCTGCCGCTCGCGATCGAGCGTCACCGTCTCGACTTCGCAGCTCACGTCGAGCCCGGTGTCTGCCCGCAACCGAGCCACGACGCGTTCGATCGCGGCTTCGAGCCCGCCGTCACCGAGCGGCTGGGTGGTCGCCACCAGAGCGCGCGCCTCGGCCACCGCCTCTCGGGCCGCGGATTCCACACGCGCGACGCGATCCCGCGCCCGATCAGTGTCACCTGCGGCGAGCGCACGATCCGCCTGCTCGCTCAGCATCACGAGACCCGCGAGGGTCTGCGTGAGCGTGTCGTGCAGCTCCCGCGAGAGACGCTCCCGCTCCCGCCCGGCCCCTGCTTGCTCCGAGAGCGCCGCGACCTCCGCCTGGGAGGCGCGCAGGCGCTCGGCCACTTGCCGGTACCGCTCGCCCTGTTCGAAGATGCGCGTGATCCAGGTGCCCATGGCGACCGCGAAGGCGAAGGAGAGCACCACCATCACCGCGGTTCCGCTCAGCCCGTCGGCAAACCCTGAGGGGGCGAAGCCGACGAAGAAGCCGGCACCCACGGAGAGCGCAAGAAATGCGCTCCAGCTGATCGCGTCGCGATAGCGGGCCACGATCGTCCAGATCATCGGGTAGCCGATCACCTGCAGCGTGGCGTAGCTCGGCATGACGAACGCTGCCAGGCCGCAGAGCAGCACCAGCACGCCCAGGAAGATGAAGTCGCGCCGCTGAGCCCCCTCATCGCACGCGGCACGACGCAGCGCCGCGCGACCCAGGGCCACGTACCAGACCCCGACGAGAGCGAGCACCCCGAACTCCACGGCCGCCTCGAGCGGCGCGACCGGCGCTTCGGAGGCCAGCTCGATCCCACCGATAGCGCCCAGCACCGCAAGCGTGGCCGCAACGCCCAGATCCCACCACCGCAACACCGGGCGGCGGGGCCGCTCGCTGTCGGGGGTGTCGTGCTGTGCGTTCATGGCTTCACTCTCTCACGGGCCTCTGACATCGACTGCGCGCAGGCCTCCCGCGATCCGCCTGTGATCATCGAGGGCACCCGTGTTGTCGTTTCACATGCAACGAAAAGACCACACGGGTGACCTCGATGCAAGCCCGGGCCGGGCCAGACCGGGCCCGGCCCGCATCGAGGTCACCCGCTCCGGTCACGAGCGGCGCTGCCACCTGAACGTCACCAGGCTGAGCACCAACCCCACCACGAGCCAGCCCGCCAGGTTGAGCGCGACGAGGCCCAGATCCCACGCACCCGAAGGCTCCGCAGCCGCGAAGCTCTCGGGCAGGAACACCGACCGCATCCCCTGCGCCAGCCACTTCAGCGGGAACGCCGAGGCGATGTTCTGCAGCCACTCCGGCAGCATCGAGAACTGCAGGTAGACACCCGAGATGAACTGCAGCAGCAGCACGATCGGCAGCACCACCGCGGTCGCGCTGCGCGAGGATCGCGGCACCGCGGAGAGCGCGATCCCCAGCAGGGTCATCGTCGCGATCCCGAGCAGGAACAGCCACGCGAAACGCCCCCACAGCGCCGGCTCCGCGGGCAGCTCGACCCCCAGCGCGAGCGCGGCGAAGGCGAGCAGCAGCGCGAGCTGCGCGACGGAGGTGATGAGGATCATGCCGGCCTTGCCGATGAAGTACGAGACCGGCGAGACGGGGGTGCCGCCCAGCCGCCGCAGCCAGCCCTCGCTCTTCTCGCGCGCGATGTCGACGGCGAGGTTCTGCACGCCGGTGAGCAGCAGGCCCGCCGCGACCATGCCGGGCAGGTAGTAGTCGGCCATCGTGACGCCGGGCGCGATCTCGCCCGCGGATTCGAAAGCGACGCCGAAGATGCCGAGCATCAGGACGGGGAACAGGAAAGTGAAGAACACCGTGTCGGGTGTGCGGAAGTAGGCGCGCAGTTCCAGAGCGATCGAGGCGAGCCCGGCACGCAGAACGGACGGTGCGCCCGCGGCGCGGCGCGGCGCGGATGGCGGATCGGGCAGCGCCGTCGCGGCTCCGCTCCGAGCCCCGCGGGCGGTCTGGTCATCTCGGGCGAGGTGGGAAGCCCGGCCCGGCCCGGCGATCCCGGCCCCGTCCGCCGCCTCGATGCGGCCATCCGCCGCGGTCTTCCCGCTTCGTGCTGCGGTCATCGTGCCACTCCGTTCGACATCTGAGCGGCTTCCAGCCGCGCTTGCGCGTCTGACCCTCCGATGAGGTCCAGGTAGATCTGCTCGAGCGAGGGCCGCCGCACCTCCAGCTCGGCGGGCTCGACACCGGCGGATCCGGCCGCCCCGCCCGCGCCGGCGGATCCGCCCCCACCGGGTGACCCGACCCCGGGCGAGCCGGCCCCGGCGCTCTCACACAGGCTCGCCACGAACAGGCCCGGAGTCTCCGTGCGCTGCTCACGCCGCACCCCCGACGCGTCGCGCCAGCTCACCACGGGCACCCGAGCCTGCGGCCCGCCGAGTTCCCCTGGCGGGGCCTCCGCCACGATCCGCCCGCCCGAGAGCACGCCGACACGGTCGGCGAGGTGCGCCGCCTCATCGAGGTAGTGGGTGGTGAGCAGGATCGCGGTGCCCTCGTCGCTGAGCCCCGAGAGCATGTCCCAGAAGCGGCGCCTCGCCTCGGGGTCGAAACCGGTGGTGGGCTCGTCGAGGAACAGCAGCTCGGGCCTGCCGACGATGCCGAGCGCCACGTCGAGGCGGCGCTGCTGGCCACCCGAGAGTTTGTTCGCCCGCTTGCCGGCGTGCTCGGTGAGCCCCACCAGTTCGAGCACCTCGTCGGTGCCGCGCGGTCGCGGGTAGAGCGCCCCGAAGTGCGCGATGAGCTCGCGCGGCGTGTACGGGCCGAGATCGTCGGTGCTCTGCGCGACGATGCCGATCCGCGACCGCCACGAGCGGGGCGCCCCCAGCGGCTCCTCGCCGAGCACGCGCACCTCGCCGCCGTCGGGGCGGCGGATCCCCTCGAGGATCTCGATGGTCGTGCTCTTGCCGGCCCCGTTCGGGCCGAGCAGGGCGTAGGTCTCGCCCGGGGCGATGTCGAGGTCGATGCCCGCGAGCACGCTCTGCTCGCGGTAGTGCTTCGTGAGGCCGCGGACGCGGATCGCGGCTGCGCCGCGATCGCTGTGTGGAGTGTTCATGCTTCCACCCTGGCCTGCCGTCGCACCCAGCGGCAGCGACCGGCAGAGGGATCTTCGCGACGCCCCGCATCCACCGACCGGTGGATGCCCGCTCGCGAACCCGCCCCGCTGAGTCGGCCTATCTGTATCGAGTCGGCCCAGAAAATGCGCGAATAGTAGGCCGACTCGATATAAGCAGGCCGACTCGACGGCACAACCCCGGGGCATAAGCTGAAGCGGTGAACGACAGCACCAGCGCCCCCCTCGTCTCATTCGCCTCGGACAACTGGGCGGGCGTGCACCCGGAGGTGCTCGACGCGATCGCGGCGGCGAACGTCGGCCACGCTCCCGCGTACGGCGGCGACCCGTGGACGGCCCGCTTCCAGGACCTCACGAGAACGATCTTCGGCGCCGACGCCGAGGCGTTCCCGGTGCTGAGCGGCACGGGCGCGAACGTGCTCGCGCTGCAGGCGGCGCTGCCCCGCTGGGGCGCCGTGATCTGCGCGCACACCGCGCACATCCACACCGACGAGACGGGCGCACCCGAGAAGACGGGCGGCCTCAAGCTGCTGCCGGTCGAGGCGCCGGGCGGCAAGCTCACCCCCGAGCTGGTGGCGCGCGAGGCGTGGGGCTGGGGCAACGAGCACCGCGCCGAGCCGCTCGCGGTCTCGATCACGCAGTCGACTGAGCTGGGCACCTGCTACACCGCCGACGAGATCCGAGCGCTCGCCGAGCAGGCGCACGAGCACGGCATGGTGCTGCACCTCGACGGATCGCGACTCGGCAACGCGGCGGCGTCCCTGGGCGTCTCGCTGCGGGAACTGACGAGCGACGTCGGCGTCGACCTGCTGAGCCTGGGAGGCACGAAGAACGGCCTGCTCGGCGCGGAGGCCGTGGTGGTGCTGCGACCCGGATCCGCCCCCGGTCTGCCCTACCTGCGCAAGATGAACCTGCAGCTCGCCTCGAAGATGCGCTTCGCCTCGGCGCAGCTGCTCGCGCTGTACGAGGGCGATCTGTGGCTGCGCTCGGCGAGCCACGCGAACGCGATGGCGGCCCGGCTCGCGGCGGGGCTCGAAGCGCTCGCGGCTTCCGGATCGCTGCCGGGGCTGCGGATCGCGCACCCCGTCGAGGTGAACGCGGTCTTCGCGACGCTGCCGGCCGAGGTGGCGGCGCGGGTGCGCTCGCGGTTCGCGTTCGGCGCGTGGCCGACCGACCCGGGGCTCTACCGCCTGATGTGCGCGTTCGACACGCGCCCCGAGGACGTCGACGCGCTGCTGGCCGCGATCGCCGAGGGCTGAGCGGATCCGCGGTCCCCGATCCGCGCTACACCCCGATGCCGCCGAAGACGAGCCTGGCGGCGATCACGATCATGATCACTGCGACGACCCAGTCGAGCACCTGCCAGGAGCGCGGAGTCGCGAAGAACCGCGTCAGCGCTCGTGCCCCGTAGCCGAGCAGGAAGAACCAGGCGATGCTCGCGAGCGCGCCGCCCGCCACGAACCACCAACGGGCGGGGTCGCCCTGCGCGTTGCCGATGGATCCCATGAGCACCATCGTGTCGAGGTAGACGTGGGGGTTGAGGTAGGTGATGGCGAGGCAGGCGAGGATCGTTCGCTTGAGGCTGCTGCCGGATCCCTCCGGCCCATCGCCCGCCACGAGCGCTTCGGGCCGCATCGCGCGGCGCGCGGCCGACCACGCGTACCAGAGCAGGAAGGCGACGCCGCCCCAGCGCACGATCTCGAGCAGGATCGGCGCGCGCTCGATGACGAGGCCGATGCCGGCTACGCCGAGCAGCTCGAGCAGGGCATCGGTGAGGCCGCAGATGAGCACCACCGGCAGCACGTGCTCGCGCCGGATCCCCTGGCGCAGCACGAAGGCGTTCTGGGCGCCGATGGCGACGATGAGGGAGAGGCCGCTGCCGGCGCCGATGAGGAGGGGAAGGATCACGCAGTCGACGTTACGGGCGGGCGGGGCGGCTTCGCTACTTCAGCAGCGCTACGGATTGTGATGCAGCATAAGCTGAGCTTCATGTAGCGTGGGATGCGGCCGGGGGCTCCGACGATATTTCGGGGGTCGCCGGTGTTTCGGATCCATCCTTGCAGCTGCGTCCGAAACACGGGCGGGCTCCGAAACATCGGGGGCGGATCGGCGGCAGCGACGGCCGATCCGCGGTCGAGCTGCCGCACCGGCCACAGGGGCCACCGGCCGCCCGAACGAGAAGAGGACCCCGTGGACCTGCCAGTCGAGCACCTCGCCACCTTCGCCGCCATCATCGACGAGGGCAGCTTCGAGGGCGCGGCGCGGCGCCTGCACATCACGCCCTCGGCCGTGAGCCAGCGCGTGCGCTCGATGGAGCAGCGGGTGGGGTCGGTGCTGCTGCGCCGCACGCGCCCCGTCGAGACGACGACGGCGGGGTCCGCGGTGCTGCGGGCCGCCCGGCAGGTCGAGCGCGTGCTCGACGACGTGGCCGACGAGCTGGGGCAGGGACCGTCGGGCGGCACGCTGATCCCCGTCGTCGTCAACGCCGACTCGCTGGCGACCTGGTTCGTGCCGGCGCTGGCACGGGCGGCTCGGGAGACGGGCGCCCGCTTCGAGGTGGTGCGCTCGGATGAGACGCTGTCGACGGAGCGGCTGCGCAGCGGCGAGGTGATGGCGGCGCTCACCGCCACGGCGGAGGCGGTGCCGGGATGCACCTCGGCCCTCATCGGCGTGGACCGCTACCGCGCGGTGGCCGCGCCGTCCTTCGTAGCCGCGCACTTCTCCGAGGGGGTCTCGCCGGAGGCGCTCGCGGTGGCGCCGATGATCGAGTTCGATCGGCACGACATGTTCCAGCGGCGCTTCATCGAGCGCATCGCGGGCGGCGCCGTGCGTGGTGCGGTGGGTGAGGGCTCCGGGCACGGCGACCGACCTTCCGCGGCGATCGAGCCTCCCCGCCACTTCGTGCCGTCGTCGGCCGAGTTCGCGCTGGCGGTCGAGCTGGGCATGGGCTGGGGCATGCTGCCGCACCGGCAGTGCGCCGAGGCGCTCGCGAGCGGTCGCATGGTCGAGCTGGTCCGGGGTTCGGCGTTCGAGCTGCCGCTGTACTGGCAGCGCTGGAATCTGCGCTCCCCGGTGCTCGACAGGCTCTCGGAGATCATCGCGGAGGAGGCCGCGGTCGCGCTCGATGTCAGTGGTGCGCGATAGCCTGGAACGGCACTGCTCACCGCATATTCGCACCTCGACGAGGAGGATCCATGTCCCTCATCCCAGAACTGCTCGGCGCCATCGGCTCGGGATCGCTGCGCGTGGTCGATCTCACGAACAAGCTGCAGGCTTCGACCCCGACGCTGCGGCTGCCCGAGCCTTTCGCCAACCTCATCGATTTCTCGCTCGAGACGGTGAGCGAGTACAACGAGCCGGGCCCGTTCTGGAAGCATGCGAACATCCACACGGGCGAGCACATCGGCACGCACATCGACGCCCCGATCCACTGGATCAGCGGCCGTGAGGGCCATGACGTCTCCGAGATCCCGCCCGCGCGCCTGTTCGGCCCGGCCGCAGTGCTCGACTTCTCGGCCGAGGCCGCGGCCGACAACGACTTCCTGCTCGACGTGCACCACGTCGAGGCGTGGGAGGCCGAGCACGGCGCGTTCGCGCACGGCACCTGGCTGCTGCTGCGCACGGGGTGGGATCGTTTCTCGGGTTCGCAGGAGGCCTTCCTCAACGCAGACGAGACCGGCTCCCACACGCCGGGGTTCACGGCCGAGTGCGCGGCCTGGCTGGCCGGTCGCGCCGAGATCTCGGGTGTCGGCGTCGAGACCGTCGGCATCGATGCGGGGCGAGGCGCCGAGCTGGATCCGCCGTTCCCCGTGCACTACCACCTGCTCGGTGCCGACAAGTACGGCATCACCTCGCTGCAGAACCTCTCACTGCTGCCGCCCACGGGCGCCGCAATCGTGGTGGCGCCGCTGCCCATCGTGGGCGGCACGGGCAGCCCCGCCCGCGTGTACGCCCTCGTGGAGGCCTGATGCCACACGTCGCTCCGGCCGAAGCCGCCCCGGCCGATGCAGCCGTCGCCGAGGCCGGGCCGAGCGTGGCTCCCGATCCCGCCACCGTGGCCGAGCTCGTGGGGCACGCACTCGCACGTCTCGGGGCCGGTCACTGCTTCGGCGTAGTCGGATCCGGCAACTTCGCGGTGACGAACGCGCTGCGCGGGGCCGGAGTCCCCTTCACCGCAGCGCGGCACGAGGGCGGGGCGGCCACCATGGCCGACGCGTTCTCGCGCATGTCGGGCACGGTGGCACTCGTGTCGGTGCACCAGGGCTGCGGGCTCACGAACGCGGCGACGGGGATCGGCGAGGCGGCGAAGAGCCGCACGCCCGTCATCGTACTCGCAGCGGAGGCCTCCGGTGCGGCGGTCGGGTCGAACTTCTCGATGGATCAGCCGGGCTTCGCTCGGTCTGTGCTGGCCGAGGCGCACCGCGTGCACTCCGCCGCGAGCGCTCTCGCCGATGTGGTGCGGGCCTTCCGCACCGCCCGTGACGAACGCCGCACCGTGGTTCTCAATCTGCCGCTCGATGTGCAGGCGCAGCCGGCGCCAGCCGACGCACTGCGGGCGCTCGACACGCTTGCGCCACCCCCGGCCCCGGTGCTGCCGTGCGCGGACTCCGATGCGGTGTCGGCGCTCGTCCAGCTGATCTCGTCGGCCGAACGCCCGGTGATCGTCGCCGGGCGGGGCGCACGCGGCGCCGGCCCTGAGCTGCGGGCACTCGCCTCGGCGTCCGGGGCGCTGCTGGCCACCTCCGCGGTGGCGAAGGGGCTCTTCGCGGGCGATCCCTTCGACCTGGGCATCTCGGGCGGCTTCTCGTCTCCGCTCACGGCCGAGCTGATCTCGGAGGCCGACCTCATCATCGGCGCAGGGTGCGCGCTCAACATGTGGACCATGCGGCACGGGCGCCTGATCGGCCCCGACACACGCATCGCGCAGATCGACCTCGAGGTCTCCGCGCTCGGGGCGCAGCGCCCGATCGATCTCGGGGTGCTCGGCGACGTCGCATCGACGGCGGTCGCCGTGCTGGGCGAGCTCACCCGCTTCGGGGCCGACACCGTCCCGCGGTACCGCACGCCCGAGATCGCGACCCGCATCGCCGCCGAGGGCCGCTGGGCCGACGTGCCCCTCGACCCGCCCGATTTCGGCGGTCCGGTCCGGGCCGCACGCGCAGCCGGGCGAGACGGTGCCGGCGATGCCGGCGACGACGCCCGCGAGGTCAGCGAGATCGGCGACGACGCTCGCGAGGTCAGCGACTCCGGGGCGCGCATCGATCCGCGCGTGCTCAGCCGCGAGCTGAACGCGCTGATCCCTGCGGAGCGCATCATCTCAGTCGATTCCGGCAACTTCATGGGCTACCCGTCGGCCTACCTCGATGCGCCTGACGAGCACGGCTTCTGCTTCACGCAGGCGTTCCAATCGATCGGGCTGGGGCTCGCCACGGCGGTGGGCGCGGCGCTCGCCCGGCCGGACCGGCTGCCGGTGCTCGGCGCGGGCGACGGCGGCTTCCTCATGGGCGTCGCCGAACTCGAAACCGCGGTGCGGCTCGGACTGCCGCTGCTCGTGGTGGTCTACAACGACGACGCCTACGGTGCCGAGATCCATCACTTCGGCGTGAGCGACGATCCCGGCTTCGTCACCCCCGACCTCGGCACGGTGACCTTCCCTCGCGTCGACATCGCGAGCATCGCCCGCGGTTTCGGCGCGCAGGGCGTCACGGTGCGGGATCGCAACGACCTCGCGGCGGTGCGGGAGTGGCTCGCTTCCGGCCCGTCGGGCCCGCTCGTGCTCGACGCCCGCATCGCCTCCGACGGGGGCGCGTGGTGGCTGGCCGAAGCGTTCCGAGGGCACTAGGCCTCCGATGCTGGGGGTGCTGCAGGGATTCGCGCTGATCCTGGGCGTGATCGGCGCCGGCTACCTCACCGCGCTGTTCAAGGTGGTGCAGGGCGATCAACGGCGCGTGCTCAACAACGTGGCGTTCTACATCGCCACCCCCGCTCTGCTGTTCACGGTGCTGAGCCGCAGCGATCCCGCGGTGATCCTCTCGCCCGTCATCCTGGTGACGAGCGCGGGGGCCGTGATCGTCGCGGCCGTGTTCGTTGTCGCGTCGCGGCTGTGGTTCAAACGGGATCTCGCGAGCACCACGCTGGGCGCGACGTGCGCGGGCTACGTCAACGCGAACAACCTCGGTCTGCCGGTCGCGGTCTACATCCTGGGCGACGCCGCCTACGTGGCCCCGCTGATGCTGGTGCAGCTGCTGTTCTTCGCTCCGGCGGTGCTCGCGATCCTCGAAAGCGTGCGCGGCAACCAGCGCGGCTTCCTGGTGGCGCTCGGGCGGGCGCTCTCGAACCCGATCATCGTCGGGTCGATTGCGGGCCTCGTCGTGGCGCTGACCGGCCTGCCCGTGCCTCAGATCGTGATGGCGCCCCTCGACATGCTCGGCGCCGCGGCAATCCCGATGGTGCTGCTGAGCTTCGGCATCTCGCTGCGCGGCCAGCGCGCGCTGCAGCGGGGCACGGGGCGGGCGTCGGTGTTCGCGGCGAGCGGCCTGAAGGTGCTGCTCATGCCGCTCGTCACCTGGGTGATCGCGATGCTGTGCGGGCTGAGCGCGCATGAGGTGTTCGTCGCGACGACCATCGCGGCGCTGCCCACGGCGCAGAACGTCTACAACTACGCCGCCACCTATCGGCGCGCGGAGACGGCGACGCGTGACACGGTCTTCCTCACGACATTCGCGTCGCTGCCCGTCATCGCGCTGATCGCCTGGCTGCTCGGCTCCTGAGCGAGGCCCGGGCCCCGAGGGAATAGCGGCGGCGGATCGCGTGTTGCAGTGAGGCGGAACACGGGTCCCGCAGTGGAGGGCCCTCCCGCATCATCTCGAAGGAGACTCACGTGAGTTCGCGCACCGCCCAGACCACCGCCCCCGTTCTCGACACGCTCGCGCAGCGGTGGAGCCCGCGAGCGTTCGATGCGGAGCACGCATTCCCGGAGGGTGCGCTGCGCAGCGTGTTCGAGGCGGCCCGGTGGGCGCCGAGCGCGAACAACTCGCAGCCCTGGCGCTTCATCGTGGCCCGCCGCGGCAGCGAGAGCTACGCCCGCGTCGAGCAGACGCTGCTCGGCTTCAACCGCGAGTGGGCCGTGTCGGCCGCCGCGCTGATCGTGAACATCGCGGAGGTCGCCGATGCCGAGGGCAAGCCCCGTCCGTGGGCCGAATACGATCTCGGCCAGGCGGTCGCGCACCTCACCGTGCAGGCGCACGCCGATGGCTACTACACGCACCAGATGGGCGGCTTCGACCGCGAGGCTCTCAGCACCGCCTTCGATCTCGATGAGCGGCTGATGCCGGTGTCGATCACCGCGATCGGGGCGATCGGCACCCCCGAGCAGCTGTCGGAGGTGCTGCGCGAGCGCGAGACCGCGCCGCGCACGCGGTTCTCGCTCGAAGACCTCGTCATCGTGCGCGACTGACGCGCCTTCCGGGGCTTCAGATCCCCTGCGCCACCCGGCGCATGCGCGCCGAGAGGCGGATTTCGCATGTTGATCTCGAGATCAACCTGCGAAATCCGCCTCTCGTCGTTGTTGGGCGCGGGGCAGGGGGCACAGCAGGCAGGCCGGGCAGGTCAGACGGGCAACTCAGGTGCCAAGGGAGGCAGACGCCAGGGCATGCCAGGCAAGGCCAAGCCAGGTCTGGCCAAGGCCAAGGCCAAGGCCAGGGCCAGGTCAGGCCAAGCCAGGGCTCGTTCGAACTAGTCGAGCATGTCGCTCTGATCGATGACCGATTCGACGGTCTCGATGAGGGCGCGCTTGGTGGCGTAGAGCGGGTGCGAGGGGTCGTCGGCTTCCGAGGGGAGCCCGACGGCGGCCGCCGCTTCAATGGTGTTGACGCCGACGCAGGGCACGATGGTGGCGTCGGGGAACTCGGGGAACTGCGAAGCGACCTCTTCGGCGATCCTCGCCGACGCGACGAGCACGGCGTTGATGCGGCCCGACTCGATGTCTTCGCGGATGTGCACCGAAGCGGGCACTCCGACGGTGCGGAAGGCGAGCACCTGCGTGACCTGGTGGCCGCGCTCGATGAGGCCCTGGGTGAGGACGGGAATCGCGACGTCGGAGCGCAGCGTCAGCACGCGCAGCACCTCGCCCGTGTCGATCTCGGGCCACTCCTCCAGGAGGGCGTGAGTGCTGTTCTCACGCTCGGGGGTGCGAGTGATGTGATAGCCGGCGTCGCGGAAGGCGACCGCGGTGGCTTCACCGACGACCGCGACCTTCGTCTCGGGCGGAATCACGGCGTTGTGGTGCTGGAGCACGTCGGCCACGGTGGAGCTGGTGGCCGTCATCCAATCGAAGCCACCCTCTTCGAGGGTCTTCAGCGCTTCGACCAGCTTCTCCTCTTCGCGCGTGTGCGCGAAGTCGACGAGCGGTGCGATGACCGTGTGGGCACCCTGCTCTCGCAGCGCCTTGGAGACGATGTCTCCCCAGGTGCCGCCCCTGGGCACGAGCACCCGCAGGCCGCTGAGCGGTTTCGCCTCTCCCGACATACACCCCACTCACTCGACACCAATACAAAAGCCATACGATCAGTCGTGAACGAACCCTCGGTATGGCCTGGGATGGAAATCCATCCGACCCTATTCTTACTCCGCGTCTCGCCAGGAAGCAAAACGAGGGCTTGCGGCCGGAGGAACGCAACTCAACTGTAACCTGCGTACACCCCGGCTCGGATCACTCAAAGCGCCTGATCACAGCGCTGGCGACGGTCCAGACCGCGACACCCGCGATGACCGCGACACCGGCGACCCCGGCTGCGAAGGCGAGCGGGTTGCGCCGCTTCTGCTCGGAGATACGGTGCTTCACGTCATCCACTGCATCGTCGACGCGCTGGGCGTAGTTGAGGCGATCCTTCAACTGCGCGAGCGTGTCGTACAGTTCGGCTCGCGCCTGCGCGGCCTGGACCACGCCCTGCTGCTTCTCGTGTGCGTTCATCGCCAGTTCCCTTCCTCGCCGACGCGCGGCATCTGCGAGCCGGCGTGCCGCGGTGCCGGGGAGTCTGCGTTGATCCGCACCTCGCTGATCGCCGAGATGTCGTCGCCCACGCGCTCGAGGGTCTCCTCTGGCACGGGGTTGCCCCGCTTGATGAGCGCGACACCGGCGAGAATTGCGAGCGCGGCGAGCACGAGCAGCCCGGCCGCGACGACGAGTGCCGCCAGCCACCACGGCCAGACCAGTGCGAGCGCGGCGATCGCCGCGATCACGAGCGCTTCGAGCATGAAGAACACGAAGAAGAGGGCGATGAGGATGGCGCCGGCGCCGATGCCCGCCTTCTTCGCCTTCGAGACGATCTCGCGCTTCGCGTTCTCGTATTCGATCTTGGCGAGCGAGACGATCTGCTGCGGCAGGCGCGTCAGCAGTTCGAACGTGCCCGCCTGATCCTTCTTACGGCTCATGCGTCATCACCAGACTTCGCGGCCGCACCCGAGCTGCGCTTCTTCGCCGCACCGGTCGACTTCGACGCGGCGGTCGACTTCGACGACTTCGCGGTGCCGCTCGAGGACTTCTTCGCGGACGCGCCCGACTGAGCGGACGCGCTCTGCTCGCGCGGTTCGCCGTCTGCAACGGCCTTCGCGGCGGTCGCCGAGGCCGTGGCGCGCGAAGCCGGACGAGCCTCGGGCTCGTCGTCGCGCAGGAACGCCGCGACGGCGTTCTTGCCCGCGCGCGTGGCCGAGGCCTTGAGGTCGTCGAGGCGGGTCTGCGCGGCGTCGCGCACGACGCTGACGCCTCGCTGCACCGGGGCCGTGTGCCACAGGTTCTGGGCGCCGTTCTTGATCTGCTCGTAGCGCTCGCGGCCTGCCCGGGTGCCGAGCACGTAGCCGACTGCCGCGCCGAGAACGAATGCGATCTTGCCCTTCATCACTGCCTCCCGCCGTTGGCGATTCACTTGCCTGCCGTTAGCCTACCGCCCGCACCGTCGTTCATGCCGCTTCGGGAATCCCGGTGGTCACGGCCGCGTGAGTTCTGTAAGATTCGCGGATTCTGCAGGATGGCGGCCGATCGATCCGCACGCGCGACGGATCAGCGTACCAGCGCGTAGACAGGCAGCGCGAGCACGGCAAGCACACCCGTCACCGTTGCCGTGAACGCCTCGCTCACGGGCCCAGCCCGGCGCCCCGGGCCGCATGCCGGAAGCGCGACGTCAGTCGGCGATGCCGGCGAGCCTGCGGCGCAGCAGCACCGCCTGGGTGCGCGCGTCGGCCACGGCGGCCGCGACCGAACCGCCATGCAGCGCGTCACCCACGGCGAGCAGGTCGTCGGTGTTCTCTCGACAGGCCTGCAGGCTGCGCAGGGCCGCATCCCGCTCGTCGACCGAGATATGCGGGGCCACGCGCAGTATCGCTTCGCTCGCGGCTCCCGCAGACAGGCCGACACCCGCGAGCGCCTCGGCTGCGGCGCTCTCGGAGCGCGCACGGTGCTCGGCGGGGAGACCCGTCTCGTTCGCGGCGGCCTCGAAGGCAGGCCCCGAGAGGCGCGCACGGCCCTCTCCGGGCTCGGTCGCCTCGATACGAACCGCCCAGCGGGAGCCGTCGGAGAGCTGCACGGCGCACAGCGCGTCGCTCTGACGGGCCTCGAGCGGCGCCCCCGCGACGGCCGTCCGAACCTCCAGTCGCCAACGCCGCGGCAGCAGCTCGCCCGGCAGCGCGTGCAACACGCGCCCGGCCGCGAATGCCGATCCCGCATCGAGGCCCGCGACGACCGCGCGCGCCTCGACCGTCGTGCCATCGGCCTCCTCGATGCGCCAGGCCTCGTCGCCGATCCTCTCGACCGCGACAACCGTCGCATCGGCGCGCTTCGCTCCGTACAGCTCGAGTCGCTGATGCAGTCCGGCGAAAGCAGCACCCCAGCCCGCCTCGGGAATCACCGCGGTTTCACGTGCAACATCGCGGTCGCTGTTCGCGAGCACCGCCCCCGAGAGTGATCCCGCCCGCGTCAACGCCTCGTTGAGCCCTGGCACCGCGACGGCTACTTCGACATCGTCGGGGGCGACGCCGAAGCGCTCGCGCACGAAGGGATCGACCAGCCGCTCCACGACCGTCTCGCCCAGCCGGTTGCGAACGAGGTCTCCGAGCGAGTGCGCCTTGCCGATCGTGAGCACCGGTTTCACCCGGTCGAGGTAGGCGCGCGCCGCCGCGCGCCCGCCCAGCACGGCGACGGCCTGCGACGAGATCGGCACCGCGGGGATGCCGAGCGAGGCGGGAACCGGCTGCGGCACCCAGTGCGCCTTGGCGCCGTGCACGAGCACAGCGCTCGGCGGCACCGCCACAGGGCGCGCCCCCGTATGCGCGTGCCCGCCCTCGGCGATGGGCGCAGCGACGTGGTCGAGCAGCTGGCGCAGCACGCCGTCGGGGTCGAGCAGCGCACTCGTGGAATCGCCCCCGGCCTCCGCGTGCGCTCGCCCCACGGCGGGCTCGGCCGAGCCGAGGTCCCAGTCTCCGAGGCGCACTGACAGCCCGACCTCGCCGAGCTCCAGCGCGGCCGCCAATTCGGGCAGCCCTCCGCCGATCACATAGACGTCAACCACGCTGCTGCTCCTCGGTCTCGGGCTTGGCCGGCAACGACGGCGCAGGCGGCACGGCCGGAGCGGACGGCCCCGGCGACGCGGCCTCGGCGGGCGACGCGGCCTGAGCATCACCGGCGAGCGACGGCTGCTCGGGAACCGCCGCGGTCACCGGCTCCACCGGCCCTGCCGGCGCCGGCGACCGCACCAGGTCGATGCGAGAGCGCCCGTGCCCGCCCCGGCGGAAGATCTTGAGCGTCAGCCAGACGAACAGCCCCAGGCCGACGATCTGACCGAGCAGCCCGCCCGCACTGCCGCCCTCGGCGGTCTGCGCCGTCTCGCCGCCGAAGCCGGTCACCATGAACCCGAAGCCGACCAGGTTGTTCACGATGTGGATCGCGATCGCCGCTTCGAGGCCGCCCGTGCGCCAGGTGAGCCAGGCCGCGACCACTCCCAGCAGGCCCACCGCCGCGAGGCCCCAGAAGTCGTAGATGTGCGCCGCGGCGAAGGCGACCGAGGGGATCAGGATCGCGAACCACGGGTTGCGCAGCCACGAGCCGAGCACCTGCATGAACAGCCCCCGGAACACGACCTCCTCGGTGGCCGCCTGGATCGGCACGAGTACCAGCACCAGCACCAGGGAGACCATCGCGGCGCTCACGTCGAAGTCGCGGGTCGCCTCGGCGGACGGTTCGGAGAGCGCGGACGGATCCACGATCGCCTGCAGGCCGATCTCGGCACCCATGCCCACCACCGTCATCGCGATCAGAGCGAGCACCGCGGCCCCGAGCAGTCGCAGCAGCAGGCCCCAGCGCACGCGCGCGGCCACGGACCAGATGCGCCCGACGGGCCGCATCCCCAGCGACAGCATCGCCAGGATCACCGCGGGCAGCATGATGATGATCGACAGCATGCTCATCAGCACCGAGAGCGGCCGCTGCGTGTCGATGATCTCGGTGGTTCCCGCCGCGAGGTCGTTCATGTACCCCGGATCGCCCACCATCAGAATCGGGATGAACACGACCGTCAGCATCACGGTGAAGACCCCGAAGTACACCCCCGAGAGCACGAGCAGCAGCAGCGGCTTCCACCAGCGGTAGTTGGCCGTGCCCCGCAGCAGACGGTGGTACTCCAGCGGCTCCGTCTCGACCGTCTGCATGACCGGCGCAGGCGCCGCCCACGCCCACTGCTGCGGCGCAGCCGCCTGCGGGGCCGGGTGCTGCTCTGGGACGGTCATGGTGTCTCCTTCACTTCCTGCCGACGCTCGCTCAGCGCGCAGATCGGGGCAGGATCCTCGTAACAGAATCCTGCCCCATGCCTCTGACATTCTCAGGGGAACGGCGATCCGCCGGCACCCGGCCCGATCCCGTGCCGCGCGGCCGGCTTGCTACGCGCCCCGCAGCCGAGCCGCGAGGTAACCGTGCAGCTCGGCCAGCGACACGCGCTCCTGTTGCATCGTGTCGCGCTCGCGCACGGTCACGGCGTTGTCGTCGAGCGAATCGAAGTCGACGGTCACGCAGAACGGGGTGCCGATCTCGTCCTGACGACGGTAGCGGCGGCCGATCGCGCCCGAATCGTCGAAGTCGACGTTCCAGTCGTCGCGCAGATCCTGCGCGAGCTCGCGCGCCAGCGGCGACAGCTTCTCATTGCGGCTCAGCGGCAGCACGGCCACCTTCACCGGAGCGAGGCGCGGATCGAGCGCCAGCAGGGTGCGCGTGTCGGTGCCGCCCTTCGCGTTCGGCACCTCCTCCTCGCGGTACGCATCGACGAGGAAGGCCATCAGCGAGCGCGTGAGACCCGCCGCGGGCTCGATCACGTACGGCGTGTAGCGCTCGTTCTTGGTCTGGTCGAAGAAGTTGAGATCCTTGCCCGAGTGCTTCGAGTGCGTCGACAGGTCGAAGTCGGTGCGGTTCGCGATGCCCTCCAGCTCACCCCACTCGCTGCCCTGGAAGCCGAAGCGGTACTCGATGTCGGCCGTGCGCTTCGAGTAGTGCGACAGCTTCTCCTTCGGATGCTCGTAGAAGCGCAGGTTCTCGGGGTCGATGCCGAGGTCGGTGTACCAGCTCATGCGCTCGTTCATCCAGTACTCCTGCCACTGCTCGTCAGTGCCGGGCTCGACGAAGAACTCCATCTCCATCTGCTCGAACTCACGGGTGCGGAAGATGAAGTTGCCGGGGGTGATCTCGTTGCGGAAGCTCTTGCCGATCTGGCCGATGCCGAACGGCGGCTTCATACGCGCCGCCTGCAGCACGTTCGCGAAGTTCACGAAGATGCCCTGCGCGGTCTCGGGGCGCAGGTAGTGCAGGCCCGACTCGTCGTCGACGGGGCCGAGGAAGGTCTTGAGCAGGCCCGAGAAGGCGCGCGGCTCGGTCCACTGGCCGCGGGTGCCGCAGTTGGTGCAGACGATCTCGGCGAGGCCGCCCTCCGGGGCGCGGCCCTTCTTCTCCTCGAAGGCCTCGATGAGGTGGTCCTCGCGCTGGCGCTTGTGGCAGCTCAGGCACTCCACCAGCGGGTCGCTGAAGACCTCGACGTGACCCGAGGCCTCCCACACCTGCTTCGGCAGGATGACGCTCGAGTCGATGCCGACCACGTCGTCGCGCTTCTGCACCATGGTCTTCCACCACTGGCGCTTGATGTTCTCCTTCAGCGCGGTGCCGAGGGGGCCGTAGTCCCAGGCCGAACGCGAACCGCCGTAGATCTCACCCGCCTGGAAGACGAAGCCGCGGTGGCGGGCGAGGGCGATGACCTTGTCGAGGCGGGACTGCTCAGCCATGTTCTATTCACTCCAAGGGGCAAGCGGGGATCTTGGGCCGCGACGGACTCCGGGCCCGGCGCATCAGACCATCCTACGCCCTCGGGTGCGCTCCGGGCCGGGCGTGCGGATCGCCCCGGGCGACGGGCTGCGGATGATCCGGCTCGCAGACGCCGAGTGCAGGTGCCGCGGATCGCATACGCTTGGACGCCCGGCCGCTAGCGCTCCTGCATCGGCGCGCCGGGCGGCAGCCCCTCGCCCGCCGCCGGGGGCGTGCCGCCGAGGCCACCCGCACCGGGGCCGCCCATCCCCCCGTTCCCGCGCTGAGCGGTCGCCGGATCCCATGCCGCGCCATTCGCGGTGACCGTGCCGCCCGTCACCGTGACCTCTCCGTTGGCGTCGACCGGCAGATCTCCCCCGTTGTCCGCGCTCGTGATCGTGATGTCGCCGCCAGAGATGCCGATCGTGCCGTTCGAGTCGAGCCCGTCGGTGCCCGCGGCGATGGTGATCGTGCCGCCCGAGATCTCGAGGCGCTCGCCGGTGTCGGTCTCGCGATCCGCACCGCCCGTATTGAGCCCGGCGGCGTTGATCCCGTCATCCGAGGCCGTGAGGTCGAGAACGCCCGCGAAGATGCCGATACTCACGGCTTCCATCGCCTCGGTCGACTCGGTCACGGTGATCTCGCCGCCGCCCACCGAGACGATCGCCTCGCCCTTCACTCCGTCGTCGGCCACCGCGGCCGTCACCGTGCCGCCCGTGACCACCGTGTCCGTCCGGGCCTGCATCCCGTCATCGCCTGCGGTGATGTCGATATCGCCTCCGGTCACGAGGATGTAGCCCCGCGTCTCATCCTCTTCCTGATCGCTCTTCAACCCGTCGCCGTTCCCGGCTGCGAGCGTGAGCGCGCCGCCCTCCACCACCAGCGCGTCCTTCCCGCGCAGGGCGTCGTCGGCCGCCGTGACCGTGAGGTCGCCCGACAGGATCACCAGGTCGTCAGTGCTCGAGATCCCATCATTGCCGTTGCCGCGCACCGCGAGGGATCCGGATCCCGAGATCGTGAGATCGGCCCGAGCGTCGATCGCGGCGTTCGCGGTGGCGTCATCGGCGTACGACGCGGCGTCGGAGACCGTGTTCTGGCTGCCGTCGGCGAGGTGGATCGCCACGTCGTCGGCGCTCTGCACCTCGATCGCGGGCCCGGCCGCATCGGCGATGTCGACGCCGTCGAGGATCAGCACCACGAGCGCGTCGTCGGGGGCGGCGACCACGAGCCGCCCGTCGAGCGCACCGTGCATCCGGTACACGCCTGCCTCAGCGATGGTGACCGTCGACCCGTCGACCCGCACCCCGGCCGCGGCGGACGAGGCGGACGAGCCGGAGAGCTCCACGTCGACCGCGTCGGCGGCCGACCACTCGTCGTCGTTCACCGTCGTGTAGTCGGCGTTGGCGGCGAGCACCTCGCCGGGGCTGAGATCTCCGGAGAAGACATCGGCGCCGGCCGACACCGAGGCCACCGCCGTCGGCGTCTCGGCCTCATCGGCGGTGGCAGCGCACCCCGCGAGCATCGCCCCCGACAGGGCGATCGCAGCGGCGGCGAATATCGGGCGGGTCATGGGTGCTCCTTCAGGGTGTGCGGATGGGTGCGGGATGCTGCAGCGAACGGACCGCGCAGCAGCCTCGCCCACCGGTTGCCCGGCAGCTCAGGATGCAGCGCCGCGGTGCCGGTGCCGAACTTGCTGATGTTCTGGGGACGATGGCCGGATCGCCACAGCTCGCGGTCGAGCGGAGTGATGCAACCCACCGACTTCGACTCGACGATCACCTGGCCCGGCAACGCCAAGCAGCGCCCGTCGGCGTCGATCCAGGCGAGGCCGCTGTCGACCGTGGCGCGGCTCCCGTCGGCGAGCAGCAGGGTGGTGCGCCGATAGCGGGTGGTGAGCGCGGGGCGCAGCTGCGATTCGAGATCCGGATCGAAACCGATGCTCTCCAGCGACTCCGCGGCGTAGGCGCGACCCGCCGCGGTCAGACGATCCAGGTGCTGCGCGGCGTACGGGATGCGATCCTTCACCGTCGCGCCGCGCCCTCCGCGGGTCTTCATCTCCAGGAACGCCGTGCGGGTGCCGGCGTACACGCGCGTGCGCAGCTTGAATCTGCGCCGGCGGGGCTGCGCGGCCAAGCGGTAGCTCAGCCGATCCGGAGTGTCGAAGTACACCGAGGCGTACTCGCATCCGCGCGCACCCTCCAGGTCGAGCACCCGAGTGCTCGCATCGAGACCGCGGATCACCGCCACGGCATCCGCCGTCGGCAGCAGGTACTTGCGATCGACCCGCGTCAGCAGTTCGGCACCCGCCACGAGTTCTCCGAGCGTCACCGCGGGGAATCGCTCGACGGTTCGTTCGACGGCGGTCATCGCGCCTCCTCCGGTGCGATCTGCACCGCGCGCGTCCGCAGTGGTGCCACCAGGCGGCCCCGGGCCTCCTGCGGCAGCCGGTAGCGCACGTCGATGAGCGCCGTGTCGTTCACGAAGTCGAGCTCCTGCACCGACACGGCGGTCACCCGGCCGCCCAAGCGACGCTCCAGCTCGCCCCGCAGCTCGCGTTCATCGGCGATCGCGCGGTCCAATCGCACCACCTGATGCCGGCTGCGGGCCAGCACCGCCGGATGATCCGCCACCCACATCACCGCGAGGATCATCGCGGTCAGCAGCACCGGCATCAGCAGCTCGTCGGTCGCGAGACCGCCGATGAGGCCCATCGCGAGCGCCGAGAAGTAGTAGGCGACCTCGCGCTGCGAGATCTCCGACGAGCGCAACCGGATGATCGAGAGCACGCCGAAGAGCCCGAGCCCCAGCCCCGCGGCGATCTGCGCACCGCCCAGCACCGACGTCACCGCCAGCACCCCGATGTTCACGCCGAGGAAGGCCACCATGAGATCTCTGCGGCGGTGCCGCGGATAGTAGAGGCCGAGAGTGAGGATGAGCGCCGCGACGATGTCGACGGCGATGAGGGTGAGGCTGGGGGCGGGCACGCCGAGCTCCTATCGTCGAACGGAGCCGGAGACCGCGAGGGGTTCCGGCTGTGCTCCATTCCAACGAAGAGAGTTATGCGAATCGTATGGGCGGGCTGCACGCACCATGCGAACCGAGCCCGTGGCCCGATCAGCCGAGGTCGATGAGGTTTTCGGGCGACTCCCCCGCCCGCAGGTGCGCGATCTGGCGCTTGAGCAGCGCCGCCATCCGCGGCATCATCGCACTCGAATCACCGCCGACGTGAGGCGTGATGAGCGTGTTCGGGCACTCCCACAGCGGATGCCCCTCGGGCAGCGGCTCGGGATCGGTGACGTCGAGCGCCGCCCGCAGACGCCCCGAGCGCAGCTCGGCGACGAGCGCGTCAGTCTCGACGACAGGGCCGCGGGCCACGTTCACGAGCAGCGCGCCGTCGGGCATCGCCGCGAGCGCAGCTGCGTCGATGAGCCCCCGTGTCTCGTCGGTGAGGGGCACCGCGAGGATCACGATCTCGGCCTCCGCGAGACGCTCGTGCAGTTCGGCGAACCCGCGCACCTCGACCGCGTCGCCGGCGAGGTTCCGCTGCTCCCGCGGCGAACGGGCGAGCCGTTCGATCTGCACCTCGAAGCCGGCGAGCCGCGCCTCGACGGCCTGCGACACACCGCCATAGCCCACGAGCAGCACCCGGCGGTCGGCCAGGCTCGGGAAGCTCCGCAGCTCCCACCGGCTCTCATCACCCGCGCGCACGAACTCCGGAAGGCCGCGCTGGGCGGCGAGGGTGAGAGCCAGGGCGAGCTCCGCGGTCGAGGCCTCGTGCACGGTCGCCGCATTCGCGAACGGCAGGCCGCCGGGCAGATGCTTCGCCACGCCGTTGTAGCCGATCGACTGCCACTGCACCAACCGAGCTTCGACCCCTGCGAGCGCCGAGAGGCACCGCGCACCGCCCCAGTACGGCGGCACCACGATGTCGAAGAACGGCCGCGGCGCCGGAGTGTCGAGATCCCAGTCCACGAACTCGACCCCGGGCAACTCGCCCAGAACGTCGCGCAGCGGCTCTTCGGCGGGCAGGGAGACGACGAGGTCAGACATACGATCGAGTGTAGTGTCGGCACGATCCGCTGCGGGAGCCCCCCGGTTTTCGGAACCCCGCTGCAGCGCTGCGCCAAACTTGGCTGTACGGTAATAGGTATGGACACCTCGTATTTTGAGCGGCTCCCCGAGAGCATTCAGAAGCTCGTGGTCGACGGCTTGGACGCCGAAGTGCAGGCCGGGCTCGAAAAGCTCGACGAGGCCAAGAAGTCGGGATCGCTGGCCGCCGAGCAGCAGACCGCCATCGAAGGCGACATCCGCCGGGCCGCCGAGCTGCGCAACCGCTTCGCCCCCGCCTGAGCCGGACCGCCAGCCCCGGGATGGAACGAACCGGCCCCGCGGCAGAAGGAGCGGGCGGATCCCGGTCGCGCGATCCGCACACCTCCTCCTCAGCTTGATTCGACAACCTGGATGCTCCAGCAGAAAGGAGCACCGATCATGGGATTTCTTGAGGACGCGAAGGAAACCGCTGAAGCCGCGGCGAAGAAGGTCAGCCGCGCTGTCGAGGACGGCGTCGACAAGGCCAAGGACAAACTCGACGAGGTGAAGGCCGAAGCCGAGGTGAAGAAGGCCGAGGCCGACGTCAAGAAGGCGGAGGCCGAGCGCGACGCGACGCAGGCGCGCAACGAGATCAAGGACGAGCTGCGCGACTGAAGCGCAGCACGCGACACCGCAGGGCCCGGCCGGGATCAGCTCCCGGCCGGGCCCTGCTGCTGTCTGCGGGTTGCACTCAGGGCCGCGACGTGGTCACGGAGCGAGCGACCGTGATCGGTGCCTGGCCTCAGCCGGCGGTGAGCAGTCCGCTGCCTTTCCGCACGCGCTTCTGGTGGTACATGCGGGCATCGGCGGCCGCGATCGCCTCGGCCATCGGCACCCGACCCGGCTCGGCCACAGCGAGACCGACCGAGGCCTCCACCTCAGCTGCGGCGAGAGCCGCCGCGAGCGCCGCCGCACACTCCTCGAGCTGAGACGGGGTGACGCCGTTCACGAGCACCATGAACTCGTCCCCGCCGCAGCGGGCGACGTGGCTGCCAGCGGCGCACGCACCCGTCAGCGCCTGCGCCGCGCGAACGATCAGGGCGTCCCCGGCGGCGTGCCCGCGCGCGTCGTTGATGCGCTTCAATCCGTCGAGGTCGATGACCGCGACGGCCACCGGGTCGCCGAACGCGTCGAGGCGCTCCTGCGCGTCCGCGACGACGCGCTCCCAGCCTCGCCGGTTCAGCACGCCGGTCAGCGGGTCTGTTTGCGCGAGCGTCTCCGTGAACTCGAGCCGTCTGCGCTCGTGGTCGATGCGCCGTGAGAGCGTGAGCTGAGAGGTGAGCAGTTCGCTGAGCAGGAACACGAGGCTCTCGTCGACCCCCTCGTCGTCCCTGAGCGGTGCGGGCCGCACACCGCAGAGCACTCCGAAGATCCCGTCCCGATCGTCCCCGATGGGGTACCCGGCATACGCGCCCACCGTCGCGGCGGCGGCCAGGTCGGCGTAGTCGGGGTCGCTGAGGGAGTTGCGCACCACGTGCTTCGCGCCGGCCGACATGCGGCTGCAGAACGACTCCGTCCACGCGACGCGGTCGCCCACTTCGAGCAGATGATCATGATGCACGTGCAGGTGGATCTGCTCGCCTCCGGCGACGCGCGACACCGACCAATCGGTGAGCGGCGTGTGCGAATTGAGGTAGGCGACGACGCGTTCCGCTGACTCCGTGAAGGATCGGGCACCACTCATGCCCCGCGCATCGGGTGATTGCATATCGCTAATGTAGCCCACCGGATCGCGCCGGGGCATCCGCCGATACAACTCGAAACACCCAGCCAGTCCAGACAACGAGAAAGCCCGGTCAGAAGTTTCTTCTGACCGGGCTTTTGCTGGTGGCGGATGAGGGATTCGAACCCCCGTAGGCAGTGCCAGCTGATTTACAGTCAGCCCCCTTTGGCCGCTCGGGTAATCCGCCGTCGGCCGTGCAAGCACGACCAAGAGACCACTTTAGCGTCTCACTCTCGCGAACGGAAATCGGCGTGCGCCGCACCGGCATGGCAGGATCGGAACATGCCCGCGCTCCCCGAAGAACTCACCCTGGTCACGGCCGACCGCGTCGACGACATCCCCACCAGCACCTTCTACCGCATCGCCCGGCTGCGGCAGGAGGTCTTCGTGGTGGAGCAGGACTGCGTCTATCTCGACCTCGACGGCCGCGATCTCGAAGCCGGCGCGACGCAGCTCTGGGCGCAGACCGCTGACGGCGAGATCGCCGCGACCGTGCGCGTCCTCGACGAGAGCGCTCAGGAAGCGAACCTCGTGAGCATCGGGCGCGTGGTCACCGCCCCCGCCTGGCGCGGCCGGGGCGTCGCCGCCGCGCTGCTGCGGGCCGCCATCGAGGGATGCGCAGGCCGCCCGATCCTGATCCACGCCCAGTCGCACCTCGCCTCCTGGTACGGCGGCTTCGGCTTCACGCCGTGCGGCGAGGAGTTCCTCGAAGATGGCATCCCGCACACCCCGATGCGCCTCGGCTGACACCCGGGCGGAGTCCGCTCCAGCCCCGCAAGACCCGCTGGCCGTGCCGTGTCACTCCTCGATGAGTTCGTCGAGGCCCGGCACCTCGGTCGCGAGACCGTGCCGGTGCGCGCGCGCCGACACCGACTGCTCGCGCAGCAGCGTCAGCAGCTCGACCGGACCCGCCATCGTCACAGGCTGCGCCCAGAGCGCCACGCGATCCAGCCCGCCCATCCACTCGGCCGCCCGCACCGCGTCGCCGCCGATCAGTCTCACCCGGTCGGCCACCACACCATCTGCGGTGACCGGGCCGGAGACCGCGAGACGCTCCACCCAGTCGTCGTCGCGTTCGAGCGACACCTCGACGCCCTGCCGCTCGAGGAAGGCGGTGACCGCCGCCGGCAGCACCTCGCCGGTCGACACCGATACGGGCGCGCGCACGAGCAGCGCCGCGGCGAGCACACGCACGAGCGACGCGATGCTGCCGCCCTCGGCGAGCCGCAGCTGCGTGACGACGGGCAGGTAGCGGATCACGTTGCGTTCGATACCGAGGCCGATCGTGTCGCGTTCCAGCCCGAATGAGGTGCGCCAGGCGAGTGCGTCGGCGAGCGCCGCACGCCGCACCTCGTCGAACTCCTCGTAGTGCAGCACCGACTGCGCCGCCTCGATGAGCAGCCGCACCTCGGGCTCCAGCCCGCGCAGGTGCAGCGTCTCGCTGCGCGTGCCCTCTCGCAGTTGCCAGGCACCCAACGGCAGCAGACGGTTGGGGCCGCCGCTGAGCGCAGGCAGGCCCATCGCGGCGTCGTTCCAAGCGCCGCCGGGATGCCGCTCGATGCGTGCCGCCGTGGTGGGGCGGTTGATCGTCAGCGATGCCGCCTCGACCCCGGCGAGCCAGTCGAGGATCTCATCGGCGTCGTTCGACTGCAGACCCGCCGCGACGCCGCCGCCCACCGCGTTCTGCAGCCGCAGCGCCTCATCGAGCGTGTGCGCGTGTGCGATGCCCAGCACCGGAACCCCGCGGGCATCGTCCCAGAACGACGACGACGCCGAGACGCCGAGACGCACGCCGGGGCTCCACAGTCGGCCGTCGGCGTCGAGCATGCGCGGCTGCACGAGCCACTCCTCGCCGCGCCCCAGCTCGGTGAGCGCCCGCAGCGCGGCGTCCCCGGCGGGCGCGGCGAGCGGCCCCACGTCGAAGCTGAGCGGATCCGCTCCCTCCGGCCTGGCAGTGTCGCCCACCCGCAGGGCACGCACTGCGTCGCCGAGGCCGTCGCGGAAACGACGCGAGCGCCCCACGCTACCGAGCAGGATCGCCACCTGAGCGGTGCGCGGGTGCGCCCCCGCAGCCGAGAACGCCGAGGCGACCAGGTCGTCGATCGCCCGGTCGAGGTCGGCCGACGGCGCCACGAGCACCGTGCCCCGCGCGTGGAATCGGCCCTCGATCTGCAGATCGGGCCGGCGACGGGCGATCTCGCGAGCCGCGGCGCGATCGCCGAGCACGATGGCCCGGTCGATGCCGGCGCGGGAGACCCGCTCGAAGAACTGCGCCGACTCGCCCACTGTTTCGAGGGCGACCGCGCCAGGGGTGACGCCGCCGACCTCCCACTCCTCGAGCAGCGCCTCGGCGGAGCTCAGGAAGCGCCCGGGCACCGCCCACAGCACGCCGTTGCCGGCGCCGAGCGCCGCGAGCACCGACTCGGCCTGCACCGAGAGCGGCGTGATCGCATCGGCGAGGACGAGCACGAACCCCTCCGACACGAACGTCGCGCCTCTCACCGCCGCGAGCCCTTCCGCGAGCTGACCGGAGTAGCGGGCGGCGTCGACGATGTCGCCCACCTCGGCGTCGAGCTCCCCCGCGGGTGCCCCGGTGTCCGCGGCGAGCGTCTGCAGCATGCGATCCCGTGCGGCGACCACGGCGAGCGCGGCCCGCCGCAATCGCGAGGCCCGCGCCCGCGCGGGCTGCCCGCTCCAGCCCTGACCGGCGTCGCGCGCCGTGTGCGGAAGCGGCTCGGCGGGTTCCGGGAGCTCGGTCTCCTCTGCGGCTTGCTGCGGCTCGGCGACCGGCTCGGGGGCTTCGCCGTGCAGCTCAGCGGGATCGGTGCCGGCCGACACCACCGCAGCCCCCTCGCCGCCGACGCCTGACGGAGCGTCCGATTCGGCGCCGGCGGCCGGCTCCTCATGCGCCTCCGAATCGGCATCGACGGACGAATCCGCACCCGCCCGCAGCGTCACGCCCTCGGCCGCGCGCACGAGCAGCGCCCGCACCCAGTCGCGGTTGCCGGCGAGGCTCGCGTCGGTCGCGGGTTCGCCCGCGAAGCCCGACTCCGAGACCACGGGGATCGGGCACGGCGGCGCCAGCGATTCGAGGCGCACCTCGCCCGTCGAGCCTCGCGTGAGGCCGAGCACGGCGGCGGTGAGCCCGCCCGTGTCGAAGCGCGCGGGCTCGTCGGGCGCACGGTAGAACAGGGCGCTGTCGCGCTCGCTCGGATCCCACTCGCGGGCGCGCAGCTGCGTGCGGTGCGACGCGGGTGCCGGGTCGGCGGCGAGTGCCGCAGCGGCGCGGAATGCCGCCCGCTCCGCTTCGATCACCCCGGCCGCGGCGCCTGCGTCAGGTTCGAAGTCGAAGTCGGAGTCAGGATCGGGATCGGGGCCGGAGTCGGAGTCGGGATCGGGGCCGGGGCCGGAGTCGGAGTCGGGATAGGGATCGGGGCCGGAGTCGGAATCGGGATCGGGATCCACACGCTCGCCCCCGGCCTCGACGAGCGCGTCGAAACGGGCGACGACCGATTCGGGGTCGGCGGCCTCGGCTGCGAACCCCACGAGCAGATCGACCGCGCCCGAGAACTCCCGCGGCGCGACGACGGGCAGCGAGACGCGCACCTCGGCTGCCGCGTCCGCGAGCACCTGCGCGAGGCCGGGTGCGATGCCGCTGCGCAGTTGCAGGGAGAAGAGCCCCTGCGCGCCGAGCTGCTCGGCCAGGGCCACCGTGCCGCTCAGCACGAAGAGATCTTCGGACGCGATGACGGGGCGCAGCACGGCGGCCCGCCCCGGGTGCAGCGCGAGCTCGATGAGGCGCAGCAGCTGAGCCGTGACCTGCTCGCGATCCTCGAGCACCGGCACGGGGAGTCCGCTCTCGATCGAGGCGATGCGCTCGGCGCTCGCCACCCCGGCCACGCCGATGACGGCTTCGACCGCGGCCCCGCCGTCTGCCGCGCGCTGCTGCGCCCACCGGCTGATGCGGTCGTAGAGCTCGCGCGACTCCGGCAGCTCGGCCATGATCCGCACCCCCACCCGCACCCGGTCGAGCGCCGCGTCGGCGAGAGCGCGCACCACGACCTCGGGCAGCAGCCGCGCCCACCGCACGCTGCGGGGTTCGAGGTGCACGGTCGTGCCGTGCTCGGCGGCCGCGTCGAGCACGGGGCGCAGGGCGCGCACCGCGCGCAGCACGTCGTCTTCGGCTGACCAGTCGGTGCCGCCGGGCGCGATGCGGGCGGGATCGACCACCACGTGCCCCACGGCGGGCAGGGCGCAGAGCGCGACCAGCCTGGAGACCTCGGCCTCGGCACCGGCGGGGCCGTGCACCGCCTCGCCGAGCGGCATCACGACAGGCACCATTCCGGCCTCGCCCAGGCGGCGCAGCGCCTCGGTGAGGCGGCTCATCCGGGCCGGGCCGGCGACCTTGCCGCCGGCCGGCAGCTTCGCGGCGAGCACCAGGTCGGCCACCCGCTCGCGCAGGCGCCGACGCGCCATCGGCAGCACGGCCCAGGGCAGCCCCAGCGAGGTCGCGCCTCCCGCGCGCACGGCCAGGCGATCCCGCACCGGCAGCGAGGGGGGCACCTCCTGGGCGACCTCGCGCAGCCCCGCGGCAGACGCGAACACGTCTTCGGTGCTCGCGAGCAGTTCGAGGAGGCGCCGTGTGAACTCGAAGCTCTCAGGATCTCGCCGCATCGCCCGCAGGAAGCCCGGCTGCTCATCGCCGTCGCGAGCGCACAGCGCCGCGAGCCAGCCCGCGGCGCGCGTCTCGGCCTGGCCGGCGATCGCCTCCCACGTCGTGTCGCGACCGAAAGATTCTGCTGCCATGTGCCCACTGTAGAGGTCGCCTCCGACAAAATCGGGAGCGCACGCGGGCACTGCTCAAGCCCTCGCGCCTGGGCATCGTCCGTGCCCGCAAGCAGTCCACGCCCGCGCGCCCGATCAGCCCCAATCGCGTGCATCGAGGTCACGCGTGTGGTCGTTATCGCGCCGGACAACGACCACACGCGCGACCTCGCCGCCATCGACAGCAGGGAGGAAGGGCGAGAGCCCCTACGACAGCAGCGCGCGGTCGTCGAGCTGAGCGCCCTTGATCTTGCCGAACTCCTCGAGCAGCCGCGGCACGGTGAGCGTGCGCTTCTCGTCGGCCGAGGCCGAGAACACGATGCGCCCCTCGTGCATCATGATGAGGCGATTGCCGAGGCGCAGCGCCTGCTCCATGTTGTGCGTCACCATGAGGGTGGTCAGCCGACCCTGCGACACGATCCGGCCCGTGAGCTCGGTCACCAGCGCGGCACGCTGCGGATCGAGCGCGGCCGTGTGCTCGTCCAGCAGCAGGATGCTCGGGTGCGTGAACCCGGCCATGAGCAGCGACAGCGCCTGACGCTGACCGCCCGACAGCAGACCGACCTTCGCGGTGAGCCGGTTCTCGAGGCCGAGCTCGAGCGACTGCAGCTCGTCGCGGAAGCGCTCGCGCAGCGACCGGGTGAGCGCGAGGCCGAGCCCGCGGCGCTTGCCGCGCCGCACCGCGAGGGCGAGGTTCTGCTCGATGGTGAGGTCGGGGGCGGTGCCCGCCATCGGGTCCTGGAACACACGACCCACGTAGGCCGCCCGCTGATGCTCCTTGAGCCTGTTCACGCGGCGGCCGTCGATCTCGATGCTGCCGGTGTCGACGGTGTAGCGGCCGGAGATCGCGTTGAGCAGTGTGGACTTGCCTGCGCCGTTCGATCCGATCACGGTGACGAAGTCGCCCTCGTCGAGGTGCAGGCTCAGCCCGGCGAGCGCACGCCGCTCGTTGACGGTGCCCGCGAAGAAGGTCTTCTCGATCTTGTCGATCTTGAGCATGCGACTACCTTCCGCTGGTCTCTGAGGAGGATGCGCCCTCAGCGGGCGCGGTGGTCGCCGGTTCGGGATCCGCCCCGCCGGCACCGGCCTGCGCGGCCCGGGCGGCCTCGGTCTCGATCACCACGGAGCCGCCGCGGCGGCGCAGCGCGGGCAGCTTGCGCAGGAAGCCCCAGCGCGGCAGCAGCAGCGCCGCGACCACGAGGGCGGCGGTGATGAACTTCATGTCGTTGGGGTCGAGCCCGGCGCGCAGCGCGAAGAAGATGATGAGGCGGTACAGCACCGCGCCGAAGATCACGGCGAGGCTCGCGATCCAGATGAAGCGCTGCCCGAAGATCGCCTGGCCGAGGATCACGGAGGCGAGGCCCACGAGGATCAGGCCGACGCCCATGCTGATGTCGGCGAAGCCCTGGTACTGCGCCACGAGCGCACCGCAGAGCGCGACGAGACCGTTCGAGATGGCGAGGGTGAGGATCGTGGTGCGATCGGTGTTCACGCCAAAGCTGCGGATCATCGGGCCGTTGTCGCCGGTCGCCTGGATCGCGAGACCGAGGTTGGTCGACAGGAACCAGTCGACCACGAGCTTGAGCACCAGCACGCCGGCCGCGATGATCGCGATGCCGCCCCAGGTGCCCAGTAGATCGCCGTCGCGCAGCGGGGTGAAGACGGTCTCGGCGCGCAGCATCGGCAGGTTGGCGGCGCCAGACGCGCCTTCTTTCGCGGTGCCCATGATGCGCAGGTTGATCGACCACAGCGCGATCATGGTGAGGATGCCCGCCAGCAGGCCGTCGATCTTGCCCTTCGTGTGCAGCAGGCCGGTCACGATTCCCGCGAGCACTCCGGCCACCGCGCCGGCCACGGTGGCGAGCACCGGGTTCTGCCCGAGCGTGATCAGCGCCGCCGCGACGGCTGCGCCGGTGGTGAAGCTGCCGTCGACCGTGAGGTCGGGGAAGTTCAGCACCCGGAAGGTGAGGTAGACGCCGAGCGCCATCACACCGTAGATGAGTCCGAGTTCGAGCGCGCCGATCATGGGATGTTCCTTACTGTCGTGCAGAGCCGCCGGCTGAACCGCGGGGGCGGGATCCGGGATCGGATCCGTGCCCCGGCGAGCTCAGCCGGCGGCGGGTCTGCCAGTCGTGGCTGTTAGCCGACGGTCTCGGCCTGGTCGAGGATGTCCTGCGGGATCTCGACGCCCATGCGCTCTGCGGCGCCCGGGTTGACCACGTAGGCGAGCTCGGTGGCAAACTCGACGGGGGTCTTGGCGGGATCCTCGCCCTTCAGGATGCGGATCGCCATCTCGCCGGTCTGACGGCCGAGCTCGGTGTAGTCGATGCCGAGCGTGGCGATCGCGCCGCCCTCGACGGTGCCGGCCTCGGCGCCGATCACGGGGATCTGCTTCTCCTCGGCGACCTGCACGAGCGACGAGATGCCGCCGACGACCATGTTGTCGGTGGGCACGTAGATGGCGTCGACGTCGCCGAGCGCCTCCGTGGCCTGCGCGATGTCGTTGGCGGTGGTGACCGTCTTCGTCACGATCTCGAGGTCGAGACCGGCGGCGACCTTCTCGGCCGCGGCGACCTGCACCTCGGAGTTCACCTCGCCCGAGGCGTAGACGATGCCCACGGTGGCGGCGTCGGGCACGAGCTCCTTGATGAGCTCGAACTGCGCCTGCAGGGCGTCCTCGGGCACGGCGTCGCTGGTGCCGGTGACGTTGCCGCCCGGCTTCGCGTTCGAGTCGACGAGTTCGGCGGTGACCGCGTCGGTGACCGCGGTGAAGAGCACGGGCTTGTCGGTGATGGCCTGCGCGGCGGCCTGCGCGGCCGGGGTGGCGACGGCGAGCACGAGGTCGGCGTCGGAGGAGGCGAAGCCCTGCGCGATCGAGACAGCGGTGGCCTGCTCGCCGTTGGCGTTCTGCAGATCGAACTCGACGGTCTCGCCCTCGACGTAGCCGGCGTCGATGAAGGCCTGCTTGAAGCCCTCGGTGGCCGAGTCGAGCGCGGGGTGCTGCACGAGCTGGCTGATGCCGATCGTGACCTTCTCGACGGTGGCATCGGCGCTGTCGGTCGCTTCCGAGGAGCCGGAGCAGGCGCTGAGCGTGAGCGCGGCAGCAGCGGTGAGGCTTGCTGCGGCGAGCGCACGGCGGAACGAGGTCTGACGCATGTGTTATCGATCCTTCGCAGGTCTACCCGCCGAGACCAGTGCCTCGGCGAACTGAGAAATCGGCGCGAGTAAACGCCGATTCAAGCATCGTAGACCGCGGCGACCCGATTCGCGCAAACCGGCCGCGGTTTCGTGATCGACACGTTGCCTTCCGGAAACGCGACACGCCGCCTCGTCCTGCACGAGACGGCGCGTCTCGTTTTCCCCCTCAGATCGGGCGGGCGCCGGGCCCGCCTTCGTTGCTAAGCGAGCAGCGCCCGGTCGTCGAAGCTCGCGCCCTTGATCTTCGCGAACTCCGCGAGCAGCAGCGGCACGGTGAGGTGCTGCTTCTCCTCGGCCGAGGCCTGGAAGACGATGCGCCCCTCGTGCATCATGATGAGGCGGTTGCCGAGCTTGAGCGCCTGCTCCATGTTGTGCGTCACCATGAGGGTGGTCAGCCCGCCCTCGGCGACGATGCGCTCGGTGAGGTCGGTCACGAGCGCGGCCCGCTGCGGGTCGAGCGCCGCGGTGTGCTCATCGAGCAGCAGGATCCGCGGCTTCGTGAATCCCGACATGAGCAGCGACAGCGCCTGGCGCTGACCGCCCGAGAGCAGACCGACCTTCGCGGTGAGCCGGTTCTCGAGGCCGAGCTCGAGCGATTTCAGCTCCTCCACGAACTGCTCGCGCCGGGACTTCGTGATCCCGAGGCCGAGGCCGCGCGCCTTGCCGCGCTGCAGCGCGAGCGACAGGTTCTGCTCGATCGTGAGGTCGGGCGCGGTGCCCGCCATCGGATCCTGGAACACGCGGCCCACGTAGCGGGCGCGCTGGTACTCCTTGAGCTTCGTCACCGGCTTGCCGTCGACGGTGAGCGACCCGGTGTCGACGGTGTAGCGGCCCGCGATCGCGTTGAGCAGCGTCGACTTGCCGGCGCCGTTCGATCCGATCACGGTGACGAAGTCGCCCTCGTCGAGGCGCAGGCTCAGATCGACGAGCGCTTTGCGCTCGTTGATCGTTCCCGCGAAGAACGTCTTGGAGATGCGGTCGATGTTCAGCATGGCGTTCCTACCTCTCCGCCGGCACGGTCACGCCGGTCGTCGCCGAAGCGACGGGGTCCGGCGCTGGGTCGGGGGCTGCGGGTCTGCGGTTGCCCCGATCCCGCAGCGATGGGATCTTCTTCAGGAAGCCCCAGCGCGGCAGCAGCAGCGCGAGGATCACGAGCACGGCCGTGACCGCGCGCATGTCGTTCGGGTTGAGCCCCGCGGTGAGGGCGAAGAACACGATGAGTCGGTAGAGGATCGAGCCGACGAGCACCGCGAGGCTGGCCATGAAGAGGTTGCGCTGGCCGAGCACCGCCTGGCCGAGGATCACGGAGGCGAGGCCCACGAGGATGAGGCCGACGCCCATGCTGATGTCGGCGAAGCCCTGGTACTGCGCCACGAGCGCACCGGCGAGGGCCACGAGGCCGTTCGAGAGCGACAGGGTGAGGATCTTGGTGCCGTCGGTGTTCACGCCGAAGCTGCGGATCATCTGCTCGTTGTTGCCGGTCGCCTGGATCGCGAGACCGAGGTCGGTCGACAGGAACCAGTCGACGATCAGCTTGAGCACGAACAGCGCGATCACGAAGACGAGCACCGCCATCCAGGTCTTGCCGATCCAGCCCGCCTCGCGCAGCGGCGTCATGACGGTGTCCTCGCGCAGCAGTGGCACGTTGGCCTTGTCCATGATGCGCAGGTTGATCGACCACAGCGCGATCATGGTGAGGATGCCGGCCAGCAGGCCGTCGATCTTGCCCTTGGTGTGCAGCAGACCGGTGATGGCGCCGGCGATGAGGCCGGCCACGGCACCCGCTACAGTGGCGAGCACGGGGTTCTGCCCCGCGCTGATGAGGGAGGCGGCGACCGCGGCACCGGTGGTGAAGCTGCCGTCGACCGTGAGGTCGGGGAAGTTCAGCACCCGGAACGTGAGGTAGACGCCGAGGGCCATCACACCGTAGATGAGGCCCAGCTCGAGAGCTCCGATCATGGCGTTTACTCGACCGTGCTGTCGGCGCGCTCGACCAGCGCGGCGGGCAGTTCGACGCCCATGCGCTTGGCGGCGGCAGGGTTGACGACCAGCTCGAGATCCTTCGAGGTCTCGACGGCCATGGTGGCGGGATCGGCGCCGTCCTTGATGATCTTCAGCGCCATCTCGCCGGTCTGGTAGCCGAGCTTCGTGTAGTCGATGCCGAGCGTGGCGACGGCGCCGCCCTCGACGTGGGCCGACTCGGCGCCGACGACAGGGATGCCGCGCTCCTCGGCGACGCCGATCAGGGCGCCGAGGCCCGAGGCCACGAGGTTGTCGGTGGGAGTGTAGATCGCGTCGACGTCGCCCAGCGACTCGACGGCCTGCTTGATCTCGCCGGCGTTGGTGACGGTCGCCTCGACGAGCTCGATGTTCTGCGCCTCGGCCGCTTCACGGGCCAGGTCGACCTGGATCTCCGAGTTGACCTCGCCCGAGCCGTAGACCACGCCGATCTTCTTCGCGTCGGGCACGATCTCGGTGATGAGGTCGATCTGGTCGGCGACGGGGTTCATGTCGCTCGTGCCGGTGACGTTGGAGCCGGGCTTCTCGTTCGACTCGACGAGGTCGGCCGAGACGGGATCGGTCACGGCCGTGAAGAGCACGGGCGCGTCGACGATGTTCTGCATCGCCGCCTGGGCGGAGGGGGTGGCGACCGCGAGCAACAGGTCGACGCCGTCGGTGGCGAAGGTCTGGGCGATCGTGGTGGCGGTGGCGACCTCGGCCTGCGCGTTCTTCTCGTTGAACTCGATGGTCTCGCCCTCGACGTAGCCGGCGTCGATGAAGGCCTGCTTGAAGCCCTCCGTGGCGGAGTCGAGCGCGGGGTGCTGCACGAACTGGCTGATGCCGACGGTGATCTTCTCGGAGCCGGCGTCGTCGCCGGAGTTCGCCGAGGAGCAGGCGCTCAGGGCGAGCGCCGCGGTCGCGACCAGGCCGGCGAAGGCGAATGCCCTGCTGCGATTGCGGATGACTGCCATGGTGTTCCTCACTCTGGGGGGTGTCTCGCGCTCGGCGGGGGCGTCGAGCGGAAGGGGACACGGCGTCAGTGGACAACGCCGTCCGGTGCCCGATGCTAATCAGGCGGTGGGGCCTGTTACAAGCTGCCAGGAAGAATCTAGGCAGATGTGACAGACAGGTTATTCATTCAGGGAAAATGCTATGCAGATTGTCTAGTTCGATCGAGCCATCAGACGATCGCGGCGACCAGCTCGGCCGCGGCCTCGAGCACGGCGTCGTTCTCCTCGGACAGGCCCACGGTCACCCGCACGCCCTCTCCGGGGAAGCACCGCGCCGAGATGCCATGGCGCTCGAACGCCTCAGCGATCCGCCCGCTCTCCTCACCCGCCGGCAGCCAGACGAAGTTCGCCTGCGATGGCACGGGGCCGAGCCCCGCGGCCAGCAGCCCGTCGAACAGCCGCGCGCGCTCGCGCACCAGCTCGTCGATGCGCTCGCCGAGCTCGGCCTCCGCTTCGAGGGAGCCCACGGCCGCCTCCTGCGCCAGCCGCGAGACGCCGAACGGCAGCGCCACCTTACGCAGCTCGTCGGCGACCGCCGGGCGCGCGATCGCGTAGCCGATGCGCAGGCCCGCCAGCCCGTAGGCCTTCGAGAAGGTGTGCAGTACCACGACGTTGGGATAGCGGCGGAAGAACTCGATGCCGCTGGGCGAGTCGGGATCGCGGTCGAAGTGCACATAGGCCTCGTCGATCACCACGAGCACCCGCTCGGGCACGGTCGCCATGAACGCCTCGAGCTCGGCGCGCGTCACCACGGTGCCGGTGGGGTTGTTCGGGTTGCAGACGAAGATCACGCCCGTTCGCTCGGTCACGGCCGCCGCCATGGCGGGCAGGTCGTGCCGCGCATCGGCGTCGAGCGGCACCTCCACGGGCACCGCTCCCGCGACGCGGGCGAGGATCGGGTAGGCCTCGAAGGAGCGCCAGGCGAACACCACCTCGTCGCCGGGGCCGGTGAGGGCGTGGATCAGCTGCGCGGCGACCTCGACCGACCCCGCGCCGAGCACGATGTTCTCGGGCGCGACCTCGAAGCGCTCGGCGAGCGCGGCCGTGACCTCGGGGGCGGCGATGCTCGGGTAGCGGGCGAGCGACGCGGGCAGCACCTCGGCGAGGCGACGGGTGACGGAGGGCAGCGGCGGATACGGGTTCTCGTTCGAGGACAGCTTGAAGCTGCGCCCGCCGGGGCCGAGCGGCGCCGGCTTGCCCGCGCGGTACGCGGCGATACGATCGAGGCCCGGCCGGAAGCGGTGGTCGGCGGGGCCGGGATCCGGCACGATTGCGGAATCGGACTGCGGCGGGGGCTGGGATGTCATCTTCGACGCTCTCTGCTCGATGGGCGGTTGCACGGCCGCCACTCTAGAGAGCGAGCACGGAACCGGTCAATCGGCGCAGCATTGCCCCGGCAGTATGTTCACAGCGTACAGCTGAGTTACGATTCAGCTATACAGATTGCCCACATCAAGGAGGATGCATGAGCATCGACCAGCTCGACGCGCGACTCATCACGCTCATCAGCGAGGAGGCCGGGATCTCGGTGGTCGAGTGCGCCAGACGGCTCGGCGTGGCCCGCGCCACCGCGCAGGGCCGCCTCGACCGCCTGCGCCGCACGGGCGTGATCCCCTCGATGGCGCCGCACATCGACCCGGCCGCCCTCGGCTACCCGATCCGCGCGTTCTGCTCGCTGCTCATCCACCAGTCGGTGGGGCACCAGAAGGTCGCCGAGGGACTGGCGAAGATCCCCGAGCTGCTCGACCTGCACACGGCGACCGGCGAGACCGACATGATCACCTCGGTCGTCGCCCGCTCCACGCAGGACCTGCAGCGCGTGCTCGACCTCATCTCGCACACGCCGGGAGTGGCCCGCGTGTCGTCGCGGCTCGCCCTCGGCACTCACTTCGAGGGGCGCACGCTCCCCCTCGTGCAGACCGCCGCGGGCGAAGCCGCCCGGGCCGCCGAGCCCGCTCGCGAGAGATGAACCGGCGGCCCGGGGGCCGATGACCCGGGCGCGGCCTACGCCGCCTCGCGGGTCTCGTGCAGGGTGCCGATGCGCTCGCCGCTCTCGAAGTCGAAGAGGTGCACCCGGTCGGGCTGCGGAGAGACCGTGATGAGGTCGCCGGGTTCGGCGTGCTCGCGACCGTCGACTCGCACCACCAGGGCCACGCGCTCGCCCGCGATCTCCGCGTCGCCGAACAGGTAGCCATCGGCCCCGAGCTCCTCGATCAGCGTCGTCTTCACGGGGATCCCCGGATCGCCGGCGCCGCCGACCACCAGATCCTCGGGTCGCACGCCGACGGTCACCCGGCCGTCGCGGATCCGGGCCCGCACGCCGTCCGCCACGGGCAGCACGGCGCCGCCCAGCACGAGTCCGCGCTCATCCACCTCGGCGGCGAACAGGTTCATCGCCGGGCTGCCGATGAAGCCCGCCACGAAGGTGTTGACCGGGTGGTCGAGCAGTTCGCGCGGCGAACCCACCTGCTGCAGCACGCCGAGCTTCATCACCGCGATGCGATCCCCCATCGTCAGCGCCTCGGTCTGATCGTGCGTCACGTACACCGTCGTGAGGGCGAGCCGGCGCTGCAGCGTCGCGATGCGCGAGCGCGTCTGCACGCGCAGCTTCGCGTCGAGGTTCGACAGGGGCTCGTCCATCAGGAAGACCTTCGGGGCTCGCACGATCGCACGGCCCATCGCCACGCGCTGCCGCTGACCGCCCGAGAGCGCCTTCGGCTTGCGGTCGAGGTATTCGGTCAGGTCGAGCTGCTCGGCGACCTCCTCGACCCGCTTGCGCCGCTCCTCCTTGGAGACGCCCGCGATCTTCAGCGCGAAGCCCATGTTCTCCGCCACCGACATGTGCGGGTACAGCGCGTAGTTCTGGAACACCATCGCGATGTCGCGATCCTTCGGGGAGACCTGCGTCACGTCCTGCTCATCGATGAGGATGCGGCCGTCGGTGACCTCCTCGAGACCCGCGAGCATGCGCAGGGCGGTCGACTTGCCGCAGCCGGATGGGCCCACGAGCACGAGGAACTCGCCGTCCTCGATGTCCAGATTCAGATGCGTGACCGCGGGCCGTTCGGTTCCCGGGTACTGCAGGGTCACGTCGTCGTACACGACTCTCGCCATTGAGGTTTCCTCTCGTTCCACCGGCAGGTACGTGCCGGACGATCCGTTGTGAAATCGAAGTCGTCGGCGCGGTGGCCGACGCTGCCAGTGTGGCAGAACACCCCCTTCTTGCCAAGGCGGGGCGGATCGCGAAGCGCCGCGCCTGCCCGGCGATCAGGCCGCCTGCCCGTACTCCCCCGTCGCGACGATGACCGCGCGCGCGATGACCGCGTCGCGCATCATGAAACCCATGACCGCGGGGGTTGCCTGCGGGTCGACGTCGATGTGCTCGACGTCGAGCGCGTGCACCACGAACCAGTAGTGGTGCACGCCCGTGCCGGCGGGCGGCGCGGCGCCCGTGAACGCCGGCTGCCGCTGCTCGTTGGGCATCGTGAGCGCCGCCGCCGGCAGCAGTGCGCTGCCCGGCGAACCGGCGCCCGCCGCCAGCTCCGTAACGCTCCCCGGGATGTTCGCGACCGCCCAGTGCCAGAAGCCGGAGCCCGTGGGGGCGTCGGGATCGAAGCAGGTCACGGCGAAACTGCGGGTCTCGGCGGGGAATCCCGACCAGCTCAACTGCGGCGAGCGGTTCGACCCGCCCGCCGGCTCGGCGTACAGCTCCGCCGGCAGCGGTTCACCGTCCTGGATATCGGCGCTCGTCAGCGTGAAGCCGGGCACCTCTCGCATGCCGGCGTACGGATCGATCGCGCCTCGACTCGGATTCCTCTGCGTCATCGCTTCAGCCTTCCTCGGTAGCTTCTTCGGGCGCCCGATGCGCCCAGCGCGGCACCGCGTGCGCTTCGCTGCGACCGGCCGAACCGGATCTTCCCCAGCCTAGGCCGGATCCCACGGCTGCGCAGCCCCCGTCGCCCCCGCGCGGATATACTGGGCCGGGACCAGATGGATCCACTGCGGCGAAGCGAGGCGAGGCATGGCAAGCACCACAGGTTCCGAACGGGCCCGTGCCACACTCGCCTACCTGCGGCGCAAGATCACGACCGGCGAGTGGCCTGTGGGCACCCGGATCCCGATCGAGCCCGAGCTCTCCGAGCAGACCGGCGTCGGCCGCTCCACGGTGCGCGAGGCGGTGCGATCGCTCGCCAGCATGGGCATGCTCGAAACGCTGCCCGGCCGCGGCACCTTCGTGCGATCCTCGGCGCCCACGAGCACGCTGCTGAACGAGTTCCTCAACGATTTCACGCTCGAGGAGATCCTCAGCTACCGCCGCGCGCTCGAGATCGAGGCCGCGCAGCAGGCCGCGCTGCACCGCACCGATGAAGACGTCGCCGCGCTGGAGCAGGCCGCCGCTGAAGAGGTGGGCTGCACCCGCTGCCCCGTGCTCGGCCTCGCCGCCGGCTCCGACAACTCGGCCTTCGACAGCAAGTTCCACCGCCTCGTCTTCGACTCGGCCAAGAACCGGCTGCTCGCCTCGCTCTACGCCGGCATCAACGATCAGCTGCGCACGCCCGAGCACCGCGGACGTCTCGCCAACGTGGCCACGGGCGCCGAGATGGAGCGCGACCACGCGCGCGTGCTCGACGCGATCCGCCGCCGCGACTTCATCGACGCCGTGCACGCGATGGTCGACCACGTCGACCACGACGTGGTGATCGTGAACGACCAGCACGAGGTCGTGCCGCCGCTCGCGCGCACGCCCGAGCAGCAGCAGCGCATCGACGACGCGCGCGCCGCCGAGGACGCGCGCGTCGAAGAGGTGGCGCGCACCGCGCCGAGCAGCACCGGCGCCTGAGCCGGCACCGCGCGCTCCGGCGCGGGGCCGACTATGCGGCGAGCTCGCGCTCCGCGTAGGCGCGCAGCGCGTCGCGCACGAACCCGGCGCCCGCCGCGCCGCCGTAGTTCTCGGCGAAGCGCTCGTCGGCCACGTACATCTCGGCGAGGCCGAGCACGTAGCCGGCGAGGTCTCCCCCGGCCCCGTGCGCCGGCGTGCCCGGAATGCCCCGCAGCCACTCGACGTGGCGGCGGGCCAGCTCCTGGCCCACGGGCGCGGCGGGATCCGCACCGCTCTCGGCGGCCGCGATCCAGTCCCGGCCCAGCTGCTCCATGCTGGCGCGCCACTCGGCCCGGCCCGCGTCGCCGAGGCTGCGCCACCAGCGGTCGCTGCTCGCGTAGGCGTTCGCGCCCCAGCGACGCTCGACCTCCTCCCGATACCGGGTGTGGTCGAAACCGTCGAACATGTTCTCCGACATGAGGTCCTCCTGTCCATCCGTCTCCCCCGGAGAGCCGTCGGCAGCACGAGCGAGCGCCGCAATCGTGCGCTCGACCGATCCGATCTGCGCGTCGATCCGCCCCCGCTCCCGCAGGAGCAGATCAAGGTGCGAGTGCAGCACGCGCGCCTCAGCGGCTGCGGGGTGCTCCCCGCCGCGCGCCTGCGCGTCCTGCGCCTCGAGCACCTCGCCGATGGCGTCGAGCCCGAGCCCGAGCTCGCGCAGCAGCAGCACCCGCTGCAACCGCACGAGTGCGCGGTCGTCGTAGTAGCGGTAGCCGTTGCCGCCGATGCGACTCGGGCGCACGAGCCCGATGCCGTCGTAGTGACGCAGGGTGCGCGAGGTCGTGCCCGCGGCTCGGGCGATCTGCTGGATCGAGTACTCCACGCTGCCCTCCGGAGATTCGGCCGGGCGTCTCCCGGCTCGGTCTCCACGCTAGATCTTGACGTTACGTCAAGGTCAAACGCTTCGCCACTCCGGGGTCACGCCATCGTGTCGAGGATCTCGGTGAGCTGCTCGAAGGTGGTCAGCGGGTTCACGATCGCGAAGCGGGTGTTGGGGCGCCCCGCATGCGAGCTCGGCACCACGAAGGCCCGCTGCTCGTCGAGCAGACGATCCGACCACTGGTCGTAGTCGGCGCGCTCCCAGCCGTCGCGCTCGAACACCACCACCGACAGCTGCGGCTGACGCACCAGGCGCAGACCCGGGCGGCGCTCGATCTCGTCGGCGATGCTCCGGGCGAGCGCGATCGAGTGCGTGACGGCGTCCCGATACGCCGCGGCGCCGTAGGTGGCGAGCGAGAACCAGAGCGGCAGCCCGCGCGGCCGCCGGGTGAGCTGGATCGAGTAGTCGGAGGGATCGTAGTGCGCCTGCTCGGTGAGCACGTCGAGGTACTCGGCGTGCTGGGTGTGCGCCTGCCGGCCGGCTTCCGGATCGCGGTAGATGAGCGCGCAGACGTCGTAGGGCGCGAAGAGCCACTTGTGCGGGTCGACGATCACCGAGTCGGCGCGCTCGACGCCCGCGAAGTGCGGGCGACCGAGCGGGGAGAGCATCGCGGTGAGCCCGTAGGCGCCGTCGACGTGCAGCCAAAAGTCGAAGTCGTCTTTCAGAGCGGCGATCCCCGCGATGTCGTCGACCACCCCGAAGTTCGTCGAACCGCCCGTGGCGACCACCGCGAAGACCCGGTCGCCGTGCGCTTCGAGGGCCTCGCGCACCGCCCCCGCGCGCAGCACGCCGTCGGCGTCGGCCGCCACCGGCACCACGTCGACGTCCATCACCCGGGCCGCCGACTTGATCGAGGAGTGCGCCTCGGCGCTGCAGACCACCGCCCAGCCGTTCTCCGGGCGCGCAGCCGCCCCCGCCGCCTCGCGCTTCGAGCGGGCCTGGTCGCGGGCCGCGACGAGTGCGGAGAGGTTGCCGATGGTGCCGCCCTGCACGAAGACGCCGCCTGCTCCCTGGGGCAGCCCGAACTCAGCAGCGAGCCAGCTCAGCACCTCGTTCTCGGCGTAGACCGCACCCGCGCCCTCCATCCACGAGCCGCCGTAGAGCGCGCTCGCCGAGACCACGAGGTCGAAGGCGATCGCGGCCTTCGAGGGCGCGGAGGGGATGAACGAGAGGTACTGCGGGTGGTCGGTGGTGATGCATGCCGGAGCGAGAATATGCTCGAACACCGACAGCGCTCGGCGGCTCCCCAGGCCCTCTTCGCTGATGGTGGGACCGGCCAGGCGGCGCAGCTCCTTGGGTGAGACGGCGTGGTCGAGCGGCGTATCGGTCGCGAGAATGCGGCGCCGCGAGTAGTCGAGCACCAGATCGACGATGCCGCGGGTCTCGTCCGAGACGGAGTGCATGCGCGCGTGGTCGGGCTGGTTCATCGTTCTCCGCCTCTCAGGAGTGGGTCGCTTCGGCGCGTGCGCTCGCGGGCGCTGCCCCGAGGCCAGTGTCGCACAGCGGAGCCCGCCTTCGCGCCTGTCCCGGCGCTCTCGCGCACCTGCATCGCATCTTTCGGAGAACCCGACAATCTCACGGCGCCGAAAACCGTCGGAATCTCCCACCTCCTCACCGTCGCCGAGCGATAGGGGCGAGGCGGGGACGGGGCGAGGCGCGCGTAGCATGGACGGGTGAGCGAGCCCAAGATCCTGCTGTACTACGTCTTCGCGCCGGTGACCGACCCCGAGGCGGTGCGGCTGTGGCAGCGGGAGCTCTGCGAATCACTCGGCCTGCGGGGGCGGATCATCATCTCGCCGCACGGCATCAACGGCACCGTGGGCGGCGAGCTCGACGCGTGCAAGCGCTACCTGCGACGCACCCGCGAATACGCGCCCTTCGCCGGACTCGAGCCCAAGTGGAGCGAGGGCACGGGCTTCGCCGACGCCGCGCCCGGAGCCCAGCAGCGGCCTGCGGCGTTCACCGGGAAGACGCGCCCGGCACCCTGGCGACGCATCGCCGACTTCCCCAAGCTGAGCGTCAAAGTGCGCGACGAGCTCGTCGCCTTCGGCATCCCGGACGAGCTGCGGGTCGACGCCTCCGGCGTGATCGGCGGCGGCACGCATCTCTCGCCGCACGCGGTGAACGAGCTGGTGCGCGAGCGCGGCGACGACGTGGTGTTCTTCGACGGCCGCAACGCCTGGGAGGCGGAGATCGGGCGATTCAGGGGTGCCGTGGTGCCCGAGGTCGAGACGACGCACGACTTCATCGCGCAGATCGACAGCGGCGCCTACGACGATCTCAAGCACCGCCCGGTCGTCACCTACTGCACGGGCGGAATCCGCTGCGAGATCCTCTCCGCCGCCATGCGCGAGCGCGGCTTCGAGGAGGTCTACCAGATCGACGGCGGTATCGTGCGCTACGGCGAGGCGTTCGGCAACGACGGGCTGTGGGAGGGCTCGCTCGCCGTGTTCGACGGGCGCGAGGCTCTCGACTTCGCTCCGGGGGCCGCGGTGCTCGGACGCTGCGAAGTGTGCGGGGCCGCATCGAACCGGCTGGCGAACTGCACCGATCCGAGCTGCCGGTCCCGCCTCGTGGCCTGCGCGGCGCACCCGGCGGCGGCCTGCGCGGCGCACGCCTGACGGCCGCGCCCGCCCGGTCTCGATGGGCGGCACTCGCGACCCCCATATTTCATCCTTGACTTATATAAGTTGCGGGTGAATCATGGAGGCATGCACGCGCTCGACATCCTCGGAGACCCCGTCCGCCGGCGAATCCTCGAACTCATCGCCGATGGCGAGGAGAGCGCGGGCAGCATCGCCGCAGTGATCTCGCAGGAGTTCGGCATCACCCAGCCCGCCGTCTCCCAGCACCTCCGCGTGCTGCGCGAGCACGGCTTCGCCTCCGTGCGGCCCGACGGCGCCCGACGGCTCTACGCGGTCGACCCGCAGGGGCTCCAGCAGGCGAGCGAGTGGCTGAGCCCGTTCGAACGCTTCTGGCGCGGCCCCTTCGCCGCGCTCGGCACCGAGCTAGCCCGCGGCAAACGCGAACGGCGGATCGCCGCGCAGCACGACGACGACGCCGGATCCGCCATCACCACCGATGCCCCCGGCAGGAGCCCCGGCTCCTCGGCCGCCGGCAGCCCCGACAGGAAGGAACGATCATGATCGATGTGAACTCGCAGGTCACCGCCGTCAGCCGCGAACTGCGCGACGAGGAGATGGACGGCGCGCCCGCCCGCGTGCAGTCGCTCAGCCAGGAGTACCCGGCCGCCATCGACGACGTGTGGGAGGCGGCCACCAGCGCCGACCGGATCGCCCGGTGGTTCCTCCCCGTCTCGGGAGAGCTGCGGCTCGGCGGGCGCTACCAGCTCGAGGGCAACGCGGGCGGCGAGGTGCTGGAGTGCACGCCGCCGGCGGACGGCCGGGCCGAGTACCGCGTCACCTGGGAGTTCGGCGGCGGCGTGACCTGGGTGACGGTGCGCCTCGTCGAGCAGGGCCCCGAACGCACTCGCTTCGAGCTCGAACACGTCGCGAAGACCGCCGACGTGCCAGCCGAGATGTGGGACGTCTTCGGCCCCGGCGCCACCGGCGTCGGCTGGGACGGCGGCCTGCTCGGGCTCGCACTGCACCTCGGCACGCAATCCGCATCGCTGTCGCCTGCCGAGGCCCAGGCCTGGGCGTTCACCGACGAGGGACGCGCCTTCTACCGGGCCGCCGCAGACGCGTGGGGCGCCGCTCACGAGGCCGCAGGAGCGGACCCCGAGACGGCGGCGCGCGGCGCCGACGCCACCTACGGCTTCTACACCGGCCAGGGACCGGCCGAGTAGGAACCGGGTCCGCTACTCCATGCTGCGCAGGGCTGCGCCGACGATCCCAGAGTTCTGACGCAGCCGTGCCGGCACCAGATCGGCGCGCACCGAGATCAGCGGCAGGAACCGATCGGCCTTGCGACTGATCCCGCCCCCCACGATGAAGAGGTCGGGCGAGAACAGCTGCTCCACGTGCGAGAAGTAGCGCTGCAGCCGCACCGCCCACTCCTCGTAGCTCAGGCCCTCGCGCTCCCGCGCCGCCGCCGAGGCGCGCGACTCGGCGACCGCACCGTCGATCTCGAGGTGCCCGAGCTCGGTGTTCGGCACCAGCCGGCCGTCGACGAAGAGCGCCGACCCGATGCCGGTTCCCAGCGTCAGCATCATCACCACGCCGTCGCGCTCCACTCCGGCGCCCAGACGCATCTCCGCCAGTCCCGCCGCATCGGCATCGTTGAGCGACCGCACGGGCGCGTTCAGACGTGCCGCGAGGTGGCGCTCCAGGTGCTCGCCCAGCCACTCGTCGTCGATGTTCGCCGAGGATCCGACGACCCCGTCTTTGACGACGCCCGGGAAGGCGCAGCCGATGGGGCCGCTCCAGCCGGTCTGCGCCACCACGGCGGCAGCCGTGTCGAGCACCGCCGCGACCGTCGCGGGCTGCGGCGTGTCGAGACGCACGCGCTCGCTCACCAACTCGCCGGATGCGAGATCGACGACCCCGCCCTTGATGCCCGTTCCGCCGATGTCCAATCCGAACGCAGTGCTCACCCGCATCTCCTCCAGTTCACCGGTCTGCCCGCCTCGCTCCAGTGCAAGGCTCCGGCTCGGTACAGCCATCGTCGCACACGCGGACCGCGCGCGGGAGAGCCCTGGAGCCCCCACCGGGAGCCCAGCGGGGCTCGCACGGACGACAACCGCGCGAGCCGCACAGGTCCGGCCACCGCCTGAGACGCGACGGGGGCCGCCCCGGGGTCTCCCCCGGGGCGGCCCCCGTGATCCGAGGAACGGCCGAGCGCTACGCCGTCGCCCTGCGGCGACGGATCGTCAGGGCGGTCCCGCCGAGCGCGAGCAGTGCCAGCCCGGCCGCGACGATGCCTCCGATATCGGAGCCCGTCACCGACAGCGGCGACACCGGATCGATCTCGATCACGCCGGCGTCCCAGGTCGGATCGATGCCCTCGCTGGCGTCCACGCCGTTCGCATAGTCGCGGGTGAGCGCCGCGTTGCTGTCGTCGAGCACGAACTTCTTGCTCACACCCACGAGCGGGTTGCCGCCGGTGAGCGCATCGGAGTCGGTTGCGGCGTCGCCCACGTTCGGAGTGGTGAAGCGGTAGCGCTTGCCCTGCTCCTCGGTGAGGGTGAACCGCACCTGGTAGGTGCCCGCGTCGAGCAGATCGAACTTGTAGAAGCCCCGATCATCGGTCTTCGTGGTCGCGACGACCTCGCCCCGCTCGTTGAGCAGCTCGACCTTGACACCGGGCAGCACGGGCTCGCCCGCATCCTGCTTGCCGTTCTTGTTCTTGTCGATCCAGGTGTAGTCGCCGACCGCGTACGACTTGGCGTAGGCGTTCCACACGTCGTTGTCGACCACGGTGGCGCCGTTCACCTCGCCGCGCGCGGAGACCGTCGCGGTGTCTCGGTGGCTCTGGCCGGCCTTGAGGCCCGGCAGCGTCCCCGAGCAGTCGAACTGCGTCGCGAGCTCCATGGGGCCGGCCCAGGTCGTGCCCGTGCTGCCGTCGGGGAACTCGCAGACGAGGTTCTGGATCTGGCCGGCGCCGGCGGTCAGCACGTCGGAGACGACGAGGTCGACCAGGCGGTCGGGGCCGTTGTTCGACACGGTGAAGTTGACCTGCTGCGACTGGCCGCCGGCGAGCGCCTTCCCCTTGAAGGCGGCGGGATCGTCGAAGTCGCCGACGATACCGTCGTTCAGGAGTGCGCCATTCGCATCGTACTCAGGACCGCTGCCGGGCCCCTCGTCGCTCCACTTCTCGATGTCGACGCCCGGGGTCGAGATGCCGTCGACGGTGGTCGTCGAGATCGGCGTGCTCTGGCCCTGGAGCAGCAGCGAGTTCACCACCTGCTGGCTGCCGTCGTTCACCTCGACCACGAAGCGGAACGGGATCTTGCCCAGCACGGGGAAGCGACCGGTCTTCTGATCGATCGTGATCGTGCGCGTGGCGTCGTCGTAGCTCGCCTCGATGCCGTTCTTGGTGACCGGGCCGGGAACCGCGTCGCTGTCCTGCGGGTTGCTCCACACCGCCGGATCATCGCTCGTGATGAAACCGACGAAGTCGACATTGGCGGGCAGATGGTCGAGCACGGTCGGGGCGTTGGCCGAGTTGTAGCTGCCGTGGCCGAGCAGCTCGATCTCGTAGGCGTAGCGCGGCTGGCTCAGCTTGCCATTCTCGTATGCGACCTTCAGGAAGGGGTTCCACTTCGTGGAATCCCAGACCCGCTTGCGCGCCTCGAGTTCGTCGCCCCAGGAGCTGGCGGAGCCGTTGTGCTCGGACCAGTACGCCGGCTCGTCACCGGTGCCGTACAGGGTCGCGACGTTCTTCACGTCGAGGGTTTCCTTGCCGTTGAGGATGCGCGTGCGCAGGGACAGGTCGACGACGAGGTCACGCTCGTCGGGCTGCGCCGCGACCTTGTCCTTGCCGCTCTGCGTCAGCTTGATCGTGAGATCGCCCTGGCTCGCGCTGAGCCGGTTCAGGCTGAGCTCGAAGTCGGCGGCGTCGAGCGTCGCTCCGGCGTAGGAGCCCGAGATGACGACGTTCGGGGCGCGCAGCGCGTCAGCCGTCACGTCGAACACCGAGAGATCGATGTGGTCGACGAGGTGCAGATCCTGCGCCACGATCCCCGCGGACGACGAGGTCTTCGCGGTCTTCACAGTGAAGCGGTACGGGATGTCCTTCGCCTCGCCCGCCGTGGCCGAGAGCTCGCCCGTGGGGCCCGCCTTCGTGAACGCGTCGGAGTCGTTGAGGCCCGGGGTGCGATCCTGCGGCAGCTGGATCGGCTGCACATCGGCGTCTCTCGTCACCGCAGACGACGAGTCGGAGAAGGTGAAGCTCGCGGTGTTGCGGAAGCGATAGGAAATAGCGCCCGCGACGTTCGTGTTGCCGTTCACGATGAGGCCCGCGCCGTTGCCAGTGGTCGGGTCGGCCAGCCGGTTCAGCTGGGCGTTCACGAGGATGCCCACGTTCGTGTCCTTGTGCTTGCCGACGTTGACGCGCAGCGTCTGGCCGTCGAGGCAGTAGCGGCCGATATTGGCGTCGCTCGCGATGGTGGCCGCGTCGCAGGTGCCGGTCGCGAGGGTCAGCGCTGAGAAGTCAGGGCTCGTGGAACCGCTCGCGAGCGAGACGGCGCCCGCACCGCTCTTCCAGCTGGCCTGAGCCGGCAGGGTGTCGGTGATGACCACGTTGCGGTTCAGCGTGAAGTGCGGATTCTGACCGTCCCAGGTGCCCAGATTCGCGTTCAGCCGGTACGAGATGTCTGCCGGCTCCGGGAGGATGTTGCCGGCGACGTCGGTGGTGAACTCGCGCTTCGTCCAATTGCCGGCTTCGACCGACTTGCCGAAGACGCCGTTGCAGCTGGGGCACGGCCCGGGCACGGTGCCCTCGATCGTGAAGTCGGCGGTGTCGGTGCTCGAGGTCGGCCCGAAGGTGGCGGTGTTCGTCTTGGTGATGCCGTAGTCGCCGGGCGCCGTCGGATCGGTGCGCCCGTTGTAGGCGGCGGCGAGCTCGTTCTGATAGGTGGCGACATCGACGATGCGCGCCTGGTAGGTCACGGTGAGCGTGGCCGGGCCGGTGAGAGGGATCGTGCCCGCGAAGGAGCTGTCACCGGCCTGCACCGCGGGAGCGAAGACAGGGTTCGTAGTCACGCCGGCGGCCGCACCGCCGACGCCGCCGGGCGCGTACTGTGTGAGCGTCGCGGTGGCCGCGACGTTGCCGCCCGCGCCCGCGACTCCGCTCGCGCCGACGTACTGCATGCCGGCCGGCAGCTGGTCGCGAATGGAGTAGTTGGGGTAGCTCTGCCCGTCAGGGATGTTGACGGTGAGCGTGTAGGTGATGTTCTCGTTCGCGATCGCGGGATCGAGGAAGTCGAACTCGTAGTCGCCGTTGGGCTTCTGCTTCTGCTTCACGAAACGGTCGAGGTTTACGGGAGCCACCGACTTGCCCACAGTGTCGGGGATCACGATCGGCGGCACCTCGTCGCGGTCGCGCACATTGATGATGAGGCTCTGCTCATCACCGCCGATGGTCCAGGTGATGGGGCGCGGGCCCGATCCGCTGATGTTGTCGAGTGCGAACTTCAGACCGAAGGCACCGCCGATGGTGCCGCTCGGCCAGTTCTCGTCGTTGTGGAACGTGACGCGCACGGTGTCGCCGTTCACCAGCTCGAACTTCTCGATGCCCGAGGTGCCCGCCGGCAGCGGGGAGCCGAGGGTCGCGTTGGGGCCGAGCTTGAAGTCGACCGTCTGCCCCTTCGCGCTCTCGGTGTAGTCGACTTCGAGGGTGAGCACCGTGCCCTCATCGAGCGGCGCGTTCTCGGCGACGGGATTGCCGTTGGCGTCGATGATGGTCGCTGCGGTGATGCCCGAGGGCAGCGCCAGGGCGGCCGTGCCGCCGACCGTCAGCAGACCGAGGCTCATCGCGAGGGCCGCGACGACGGAGACTGCCCGTTTCCACCGGCTCTGACGCCGGGATACTTCTCGGGATCCGTCGATCCCCACGTTCAACGACACGTCTGCATACCTTCCCCCGAAGATGCTCGGCGGCGTCTCCGCCGAGCAGCGCGATCGCACCGCACACGCATCCGAAGCCTGGTGTGCCGGCTAACGGATGCGTGGGGCGATTCACGACGCACTCAACCTAGAGGCTATGAATCGCCACCAGCGCCGCACCCCCAGCCGCTGCGCTTTTCACCCGCAGATTCACCCTCGAGCACCGGCGCGGGAACGGGCGAGTGCCGCCCCGGGCACTCCCGAGGCGGCACTCATCTGTTCGTTCGCTGCCTGCGCAGCGCAGCCGGATCCGCTACGCGGCCGATCCTCGACGACGCAGCATCAGCAGCGCTCCGCCGAGGGCGAGCAGCCCCAGGGCCGCAGCCAGGAAGCCGCTGCTCTCGGCACCGGTCGCAGAGAGCGGCCCGCCGGCGGAGCCGCCCGGCACCTCGATCACCCCGGCATCCCAGGTGGGATCGATGCCCTCGCTCGCCTCGTACCCGTTCGGGTAGTCACGGGTGAGCGCCGGGTTCGAATCGTCGAGCACGAACTTCTTGCTCACTCCCACGAGCGGGTTGCTGCCCGTGATCGCATCGGAGTCGAGCGCGGCGTCTCCCGCGTTCGGCTTCGTGAAGCGATAGCGCTGGCCCTGCTCCTCGGTCAGTGTGAACCGCAGCTGGTAGGTGCCCGCCGCCAGATTATCGAACTTGTAGAACCCGCGAGCATCGGTCTTCGTGGTCGCGACGACCGCGCCGAGTTCGTCGAGCAGCTCGACCTGCACACCGGGCAGCACGGGCTCACCCGGATCCTGCATCCCGTTCGTGTTCGCATCGATCCAGGTGTAGTCCCCCACCGCATACGACTTCGCGTGCACGCTCAGCATGTCGGTGTCGTAGACCGGGGCGGGGTTCACCTCGCCGCGCGCCGAGACCGTCACCGTGTCGGTGTGCTGCTGGCCGGGCATCAGCGCGGGAATCGTGCCGGAGCACTCGAAGCGCTGAGCCGGCAGCAGGGGCCCCGACCAGCTCGTGCCGGTGCTCGCATCCGGGAACACGCAGACGAGGTCGGTGACCGCACCGACGCCCGAGGTGAGCTCGTCGGAGACTGCGATATCTCGCAGATCGTCGGTGCTGTCGTTCGACACCGTGAACTTCACCGGCTGCGGCTTCCCGGCCGCAACGCCCTTGCTGGCGTCGAGGTCGTAGTCGCCCGCGTAGCCGTCGTTCGTCACCGCGCCGCTCGGATCGTACGCGGGGCCGCTGCCGGCGCCCTCGTCGATCCATTTCTCGATGTCGATGCCGGGCTGGGCACCCGCCACCACGGTCTCGCTCTTCGCGACCCCGTAGCTGTTCCACGCCAGGCTGTTGGCGACCTGCTTGGCGTTGGCGTTGACCTCGACCATCAGCAGGAACGGCACGGTCGCGCCGCGCTGGTACCACGTGCCCTTCGGCTTCGAGATGCGCACCTGGTGCGTGGCCTGGTCGTAGCTCGCCGAGAGGCGGCTCTTCAGCTGCGTCGGCACCGTCGGCGTGTTCGGGTTGCTCCACTCCGTGGGATCGGTGCTCGTCACGAAGCCCTTGAACTCGACATAGGGCGCGAGCTGATCGACCACGTTGATGACCGCGTCATCGGTGAAGTTGTTGAACGAGCGGAACTCGATCTGGTAGACGTACCGCGCCTGCACGACGTTGCCGTGCTCATCGGTGCGCGCCTTCAGGAAGCGCTGCCATGTGTCATCCTGCCCGTCCCAGACCCGCTTGGTGACAGTGATCTCCGAGCCGAAGGAGTTGGCTTCGGCCTGCGCTTCGGACCAGTAGTCGGCCTGACCGTCAGTGCCGAACAGGGTGGCCTTGTTCGGGATGCTCAGACTCTCCTTGCCGTTCAGCTGGCGCGTCTGCAGGGTGAGATCGATCACGAGGCGACCACCGGGGCTGCGCTTCGACACCTCCTCCTTGCCGGCATCCGACATGCGGATGACGAGATCGCCGTCCCCGTTCAGGCTGAAGGCGAAATCGCTCTGCGTGAGGGCCCGGGCGCCGGGGTAGCTCGCGCTCTTGATCTGCACCGCCGGAGCGGTGAGCTGATCGGCCTTGAGATCGAAGAAGCGCTTGTCGAGGTGGTCGACCAGGTCGAGATCGGCCGCCGGAGCGGTCTTACTGGTGTAGATGGTGAAGCGGTAGTCGATCAGCGCCTGACCGTTCGGCTGCACGCGCACGGCACCCGATGTCGCGAGCTGCTTGCGGAACGCGTTGCTGTCCTTGATGCCGTCCGTGGAGGGCTCGGGCAGCTGCACGGGGTAGCTGTCGACCGAGTCGGTCTTGTCGTAGCTGGGATTCGCGCTCGGGAACCAGCGGAACTTCGCCTCGTTCCGGAGGACGTAGGCGGTGCCGCCCGTGACCCCGGTGGATCCGCTCTTCGGCAACCCGTTGACGGTGGTGAGCGCGGCGAGCGCCTTCACCGTCACGCGGGTGCCTTTGTTCGCGCCCACGTTGACGAGCAGCGTATGGCCGTCAACGCAGTAGCTGCCGATGTTGTCGTCGATCTCGATGTCGGCAACGGTGCACGCCCCCGTGAACTTGGTCAGCGAGGTGAACTCGGGCGACGAGCCGTCGAAGCTGATGAAGCTCGGGTCGCCGGTGCTCCAGCTCGCCTGGCTCGGCAGCTCGTCGGCGATCACCACGTTGCGTCGCAGCTCAAAAGCGGGATTCGTCGCACCGTCGACGCCGTCGCGCCCGTCCCACTGGCTGAGGTCGGCCTTCAAGCGGTACTCGATGCGTGCGCGGTCTGCCGGCGAGACGATGTTGCCGGCAGCATCGGTGACGAACTCGCGCTGCATGCTGCCCCAGTCATCGCTCTTGTCGAAGCCGGGAGTGCCCGACCCCTCGCACACGGTGAGGCAGGGGCCGTCGATGCGGCCGGTGATCTCGATCGCGGCCTTCTTCTCGGTGGTGCCGGAGGGGCTGGTGAACTTCGCGACGTTCTCGATCGCGAGCTTGAAGTCGCCGTAGCTGCCGGATTCAGGATCGAGCGCACGCTGCTGCAGCAGGGTGAGGATCGGAGCGCGGTCGGTGATGCGCGCCTTGTAGGCGATGGTGACCTTCGCCGGGCCGCTCATCGTGATCTCGCCGGCGAAGGCGCGATCGTAGTCGCCGACCACCTCGGGGGCGAAGCCCGGCAGTGAGGTGACGGGGGTCGGGTTGAGTCCGTCGGCATCCCACTGCGTGCCCGTGACGGTGACGGGCACCTGCTGACCCCACCAGAGCGCGTCGCCGTTCGCGTCGACGTACTGCATGCCCTCGGGGAGCACGTCCTCGATGTCGATCTTGCGGTTGACCGCCCCGTTGGGCACGTCGACCGTGAGCGTGTACTCGATGAGCTTGCTCTCGATCTCGGGCTTCAGCGCTTCGACGCGCTGCCAGCCGTTGCCGTCCTGCTCGTAGTCGATCATGTCGTTGAGCGACCCGGGGGCCGCGGACTTGCCGAAGCCCTCGGTCACGGTCTCGGGCTTCGGCGGAACAGGCGCGGTCGGATCGGCGATCTCGACGTCGACCGACACGGTCTCGCTGCCGACCTCCCAAGAGACCGGCACGGTGCCCGGACCCGCGTCGGCGTTCAGCGTGAAGTCGAGCAGGAAGACGCCCGCGGTGATCTCGGGCCACGCGTCGGGGTCGCCCTCGTCGCCGTCGCTCTTGAACTCGACGCGCAGCACGTCGCCGACGATGGCGAACGACTTCACCGCGTCGTTCTTCAGCGCCGCCGGGTTGCCGATCGTGGCGTTCGCACCGAGCTTGAAGTCGACCGTCCGGCCCTTCGCACCCATGTCGTAGCTCACGCGCAGGTACATCTTGTCGCCGCGCTTCGCGGGGGCGCCCGGCTGCACCGGCCTGACCTCGGTCGTGGTGCTGTCGCTCGTGACGATGTACGCCTGGGTGATTCCGGCGGGCAGCTCGGCATGCGCGGCGGATCCGCCCACCGCAAGCAGGCCCGCACTCATGGCGAGTGCGATCAGCGCTGCCAGGCCGCGCCGCAGCCGGCCCGCACTCCCGATTCGTTCCGTGGATCTCTCGATCCCACTTCTCGACGACAACTCGTACCTCCCCGATACTCCTCGGCGGAGTCTCCGCCGATCACGCGGAGCGGGCAGATGCAGCACCGTCGGGCGAGCCGTTCCCCACTTGCGCCCGGGCCTCCCCGCATCGAGAGCCCGCTCAGCCCCCAACGATATTGAGAGCTCGGGGTCCGTACTCGCCGAACGGGCGGCTTTTCACCTGTGGATTCACCCTGGGGAGCTTGTGGGTGAGCTTCGTGCGAAACTCGTGGATCCTGGCTACCAGATGCTGACGCGCTGATCCGGTTCCAGCCACAGGCCATCGCCCGGCTTCGTGCTGTACGCCTCGTGGAACGGCGCCAGGTTGCGCACGATCTGATTGCATCGGAACTCGTTGGGAGAGTGCGGGTCGATCGTGAGGAGTCGCACCGTCTCCTCGGGGCGCGACTTCTGCTGCCACGCCTGAGCCCACGCCAGGAAGAAGCGCTCGGCGCCGGTGAGGCCGTCGATCGCCGGGGGCTCTGCGCCGCCCAGGGACCGCAGGTAGGCCTTCCAGGCGATCTCGAGGCCCGAGAGGTCGCCGATGTTCTCGCCGATCGTGAGCTCGCCATTGACGGTCTGACCGTCGGCGCCCTCGGGCGAGAGCGCGTTGTACTGGCCGATGAGGGCGCCAGTCAGCTGCTCGAACGCGGCGCGATCCGCCTCCGTCCACCAGTCGGTGAGGCGGCCGTCGCCGTCGTAGCGCGAGCCCTGATCGTCGAAACCGTGGCCGATCTCGTGGCCGATCACGGCGCCGATCGCGCCGAAGTTGACGGCCGCATCCCAGGATGCGTCGAAGAACGGGGGCTGCAGGATCGCGGCCGGGAACACGATCTCGTTGAAGCCCGGGTTGTAGTAGGCGTTGACGGTCTGCGGCGTCATGAACCACTCGTCGCGGTCGATGGGCTTGCCGACCTTGCCCAGCTCGCGCGCGAACTCCATTTCGGCGACACGACGCGAGTTGCCCAGCAGCTCGCCCGAGTCGACGGCGAGCGCGGAGTAGTCGCGCCACTTGACCGGGTAGCCGATCTTCGGGGTGAAGCGGTCGAGCTTGTCGAGCGCGCGCTGCCGCGTCTCGGGGCTCATCCAGTCGAGCCGTTCGATCGAATCGCGGTACGCCTCGATGAGGTGCGCGACGAGCTCGTCCATCGCGCCCTTCGAGGTCTCGTCGAAGTGCCGCTCGACGTAGAGGCGCCCCACGGCCTCGCCCATCGCGCCCTCCACGAAGGAGACGCCGCGGCGCCACCGCTCGCGCTGCTCGGGGGCCCCGGTGAGCGCGGTGCCGTAGAAGTCGAAGTTGGCCCGGGAGAGCTGCTGCGTGAGCAGGGATGCGGATCCGCGCACGATCGCCCACAGCAGCCACGCCCGCCACGCCTCGAGCTCGTCTTCGACCAGCAAGTCGGCGAGGCCCGCGAGGGCCTCGGGCTGCGCTGCGACGACCTCGGCGAACGCCGCCTCGGGCGCGCCCATGGCGGAGAGGTAGGCGCTCCAGTCGAGCTGCGGCGTGATCTGCTGCAGGCCCTCGAGGGTGCGCAGGTTGTAGAGCTTCTGGATGTCGCGGCTGGCGACCTTGTCCCAGTGCGAGGCGGCGATGCGGCGCTCGAGATCGTAGGCGAGCTGCGCGAGGCGCTCGGCCTCGTCGCCCTCGGCCACGCCGGCCAGCCCGAGCATGCGGGCGATGTGCGCGCGGTACTGCTCGCGGATCGAGGCGAACTGCTCTTCGCGGTAGTACGACTCGTCTGGCAGGCCGAGCCCGCCCTGCATCACGAACACGATGTATCGGGACGGATCGCCCGGGTCGTTGTCGACGAACATGCCGTAGAAGCCGCTCACGCCCTGCCGTTCCAACTCGGCCACCACCGAGATCAGCTCGGGGATCGACGACACCGCGCGGGCACGGGCCACGTCGCCGGCGATGGGCTCGGCGCCGAGCCGGTCGGCCCGCTCCGTGTCCATGAAGCTCGCGTACAACGCCGCGACCTTGTCGGCTTCGCGATCCGCACCCCCGGTGATGAGGCCCGGCGCGGGGGCGTCGGTGCCGGTGATGATGTCGCGCACCGCCTCCTCGGCGTTCTCAGCGAGCACCGCGAACGAGCCGTAGCGCGCCTTGTCCGAGGGGATCTCGGTGCGGTCGATCCACTTGCCGTTGACGTGGCGGAAGAGGTCGTCCTGCGGACGCACCGCGGGGTCGAGTTCGGCGAGGTCGATGCCGGAGGCGTGCGTGGCGGGAGCTGCGTCGGTCATGCCGACCAGCCTATCCGCAGGGTCCGACATTCCCACAGCGCGATAGAGCAGACAGCTACAGCCTTCAGAAGAGCGTCGGATCGTCTCCGACCGCAGAGGTATCGGCACGGGTGAGCACGTCGAGGAACCTCTGATTGATGAACAGCCGCTCACGCCCCAGCCGCACGTCGAGCAGACTTCCGTCTGCGGCCAGCTCGCTCAGCCACTTCGTTGCCGTCGGACGGGACACCCCGCATCGCTCGATGACATTGCCGATCCGGCAGTAGGGCTGCTCAAAGAGCACATCGAGCAGATCGGCGTTGGAACCTGCGCTCGTCAGGGCTTTGATCTCGTCGCGCATCGTCAGTTGCAACTGCTGAATGAGGTCGATCTTCGCTAGTGTGTCCTCGGCGGTCACCTGCACCCCTCGAATAATGAAGAGAAGCCACGGTTCCCAAGCGTTGGAACGCGTCACTTCGAGCAGTCGACGGTAATACTCATCTTTGTTTTGAATGATGTACCGCGAGAGATAGAGCACCGGCTGGTGCAGGAGGCCGGTGTCGAGCAGCAGCAGCACATTCAGAATTCGTCCGGTACGCCCGTTGCCATCCGCGAATGGGTGGATCGCCTCGAACTGGTAGTGCTGCGCTGCAAGGATCACCAGAGGGTCGAGTTCCTGACGGTCATGGATGAAGCGCTCCCAGTTGCCGAGCTTCTCGGCGATCAACGCCTTTCCCTCAGGCGGCGTATAGATGGCTTCACGCGTGGCGGGGTTGCCGATGAAGGTGCCGGGCAGGCTCCGCAGTCCCATCTCACGGTCTTTGATCCGCGTACACACCTCGATCGCGGTCGAGACCGTCAGCGGGCGACGTTCGAGGCTCTGCACTCCCGAGAACAGCGCCGAACAGTAGCGCAGTGTCTCCTTCACCTCGGGGGCTGCGGAGTCTTCGGGGTGCTGGGCGAAGCGGAAAAGGTCATCCGTCGTCGTCACAATGTTCTCGATCTCCGAGCTCGCCTGCGCTTCGAGCAGCGGGATCGCGTTTACCAGCACCGACGGGTTCGGAATGCGGCGCACGGCCTGATCGAGCGCTGCAAGTGCCGCTCTCGCTTTCGTGGTCGCCTTGAGGACCGCCCGCGTCTCCAACGGCTCAGTCGGGGGCAGCTCGGGCAGAGCGTTGTGCGGACGATTCGCCATCCATTCCATACAGCAAGAATATTCGAACATCGACATAACATGCAAAAAATTCGACCAAAACTTTACATGTCACCCATTCGTGTCAACTTCTTTACAGTGTGAGCGCTTCGCTCGGCGGCTGCCCGATTCGCAGTCCGCATCGATGTCGGGGGTCGCCGCTAACGTGGTCAGCATGTCCAGCACCAGCCCCGCTCCGCCGCGAGCGCCCCGCGGCGAGCGCCGTCGCATCGACCGCAGCATCGCGCACCTCGCGGTGCCCGCGCTCGGCGCCCTCGTCGCCGAACCGCTGTTCCTCGTGGTCGACTCCGCGCTCGTGGGGCATCTCGGGGCGACACCTCTCGCCGGTCTCGCGATCGCGGCGGCGATCCTGCAGACCGCAGTGGGGCTCATGATCTTCCTTGCCTATTCGACCACGCCGCTCGTGGCTCGCCGGCGCGGTGCCGGTGATCTGCGCGGCGCCGTACAGGCCGGCATCGACGGGCTCTGGCTCGCGCTCGGCATCGGCGTCGCCGTGGGGGCCGTGCTGTGGGCGGCGAGCGGGCCGCTCGTCGCACTGTTCCACGTGGAACAGCGCACCGCGGATCAGGCCCTCGCCTACCTCACGGTCTCCTGCCTCGGCATTCCGGCCATGCTCGTGGTCTTCGCGGCGAGCGGACTGCTCCGAGGCCTGCAGGATACGAAGACCCCGCTCGCGGTGGCCACGATCGGCTTCACAGTCAATGCACTGCTCAACTGGTGGTTCATCTACGGCCTGGGCTTCGGGATCGCGGGCAGCGCCTGGGGCACCGTGCTCGCCCAGTGGGGCATGGTCGCCGTCTATCTGATCGTCGTCGTGCGGCACGCCCGCCGGGCGGAGGCCGGGTTCCTGCCGCACCGGGACGGCCTCGCGCACGCGGGCCGCAGCGGCGGCTGGCTGTTCATCCGCACCGTGGGGCTGCGCGCCGCGCTGCTCGTCACGGTCTTCGCGGCGACGAGTCACGGCACCACGGCCACCGCCGGATACCAGGTCGTATTCACCATCTTCTCGACGGCGGCATTCGCGCTCGACGCTCTCGCGATCGCTGCGCAGGCGCTCGTGGGCGACGCCCTCGGCGCCCGAGACGCGGCGCGCGCCCGGCTCATCGTGCGGCGCACCGTCTTCTGGGGCATCGCGTGCGGTGCCGTGATCGGCGCGCTGCTGGCCGCCGCGAGCCCCGTGGTGGGGCGCATCTTCACGAACGACGAGAGCGTGCTCGCGATCCTGCCTCCCGCGCTGCTGGTGCTCGGGATCTCGCTGCCCCTCGGCGGCTTCGTCTTCGTGCTCGACGGCGTGCTCATGGGCGCGGGCGACGCCCGCTATCTCGCGTGGACGAGCCTCGTCAACCTCGCCGTGTACCTGCCGGCGCTCTGGCTGCTCACCGTGCTCGTGCCAGGCGGCACGGCGGCGCTCGTCGCACTCACAGCCGGCTTCACGCTGGTGTTCATGCTGACGCGGGCCGTGACGCTCGGGATCCGCACGCGCGGCGGCGCCTGGGTGCGGCTCGGCGCCTGAGCCCGCCTGAGTGCGGCTCGGGTCCGCGCCGCTCAGTCGACCTCGCAGACCGTCCCCTCGGCGGGCAGTTCGCCCGTGAGGAGGTAGGCGACCGTCGCGTCGTTCACGCAGCTCGAACGCTCCGCGAAGCTGGCGCCGTGACCGTGGCCGTCGAGGGTGAGCAGGCGCGCGTTGCCGAGCTCGCGCACCAGCTGCTTCGACCCCTCGTAGGGGGTCGCGTGGTCGCCGGTCACCCCGACCACGAGGATCGGCGCGTCCGGAGATCCCGAGAACGACTCGGTGATGTCATCCCCGCTCTCGGGCAGCGCGTCGCACGAGAGGTCGACCCAGGGGCCCAGCGACTCGTCGTCGACCTCGGGGCCGCCGAGCAGCTCAGGGATGCCCGCCTCCTCGACGTACTCGACGAAGCCCACGAGGTCGGGGTCGGCGGGGAAGGAATGGCAGCGCACGATCGAGCCCTGGGGGCCGACCGCAGCCCCACCGCTCGCCATGCTCTCCACGATGCCGTCGATGCTCTGCTGCTCACCGCGCATCGCGCCGGCGAGCGTCTCGAGCGCGAGGTCGCGCGTCTCCGGAATGCCGTACAGCGACGAGGCGAGGTAGTTGAAGAGCAGGCCGCCGTCGATCTCGGTGCCGTCGCTCGCCACGAGCGGCGCCTCGGCGAGGCGCTGCATCGCCTGCTGCAGGGCTTCTTCGCTATCGATCGGGCAGTCGGCCTGGGCGTAGTCCGTCGCGCAGGTGCTCAGCAGCTCGACCACCTCGTGCGCCGTCGCCGCCTGCTGCGCGAAGGTCTGCTGCGGGCTGGCCCAGCGTGCGGCGATCGCGCTGTCGAGCACCATGCGGCCGACGCGCTCGGGGAACAGCGTGGCGTAGGTCGCCCCGAGCACCGTGCCGTAGGAGTAGCCCAGGTAGTGGACGCTCTCGTCGTCCACGAGCGCGCGCAGCAGCTCCATGTCGCGCGCCACCTGCGAGGTGCCCATCGAGTGGGCGAGCGGGTTCGCGTCGGCGCAGAGCGCGATCTCCAGCTCTGGCACGCTCGAGAAGCCGGGGCAGTCGATGGCCGAACTGCGGCCGATGCCCCGAGGATCGAAACCGACGACGTTGTAGCGCTCGGTCACCGGCTCGGCGCCGGTCATGACCGACACCCGGTAGGCGAGATCGACGCCGCTGCCGCCCGGGCCGCCCGGGTTCACGAACAGCGTGCCGATGGGCTCGCCGTCGCCCGTCGCCGCGCGGCGGTTGACCGAGAGCTCGATCGTCTCGTGATTGCTCGGGTCGTTCCAGTCGAGCGGTGCCTCGACCATCGCGCACTCGTACTCGTCGAGGGGGGCGCCCCGCTGTTCGAGACGCTTCGCAGCGCGATCCTCGATCTCCGAGAGGTCGCACTCGCCCCATTCGATCGACTGCGCGTACACGCCGGGGTAGGTCTCCGCTTGACGGGCGCTGGCGGAGTCGTCGACCGCCGGGCTGCAGGCGGAAAGCCCGAGACCGCTGAGGGCGAGCAGCGCGATCGCTGCGGTGGTCCGGTTCCTCATGGAGCTCCTCCTGAAAAGTTGGATACAGTACATCACACCTGAGAGCGGCGACGTGCGCACACGCTGCGGCTAGGACGGGATCGGCGAGGCGATGACCGCGACGGAGTAATCCTGCTCGGAGATTCACCGGCGCCCGGCAATGGGCGGCGGTTCGCGCGCAAACTGCAGCGAGCGCGCGCGGATTGCACCGCCCGATCCTTGGCGGTCCCGCAGGTGCGGCTCAGCCGTCGTCGCAGACCGTCCCGACCTCGGGCATCCTCCCGTCGAGCAGGTAGCCGGTGACCGCGTCGTCGATGCAGCTCGAACGTCCGGCATAGGACGCAGCATGCCCCTCGCCGTCGAGCGTGAGCAGCGTCGCGTCGCCGAGTTCATCGGCGAGCACCTGCGCGTACTGGAAGGGGGTGGCATGGTCGCCGGTGATGCCGATGACGAGGATCGGACCGGCCCCTTCAGCGTCGAAGGTCTCGGTGTAGTCGAGCCCGCTCTCCGGCAGTGCATAGCACGAGAGGTCGAGGAACCTCGCGAGCACCGCATCCGTGAGCTCGGGCCCGCCGAGCAGCCGCGGCACGCCCGTCTCCTCGATGTGGGAGAGCAGCCCGGTGACATCCGGTTCGATCGGGAAGGAGTGGCAGGTGACCACCGTGAACGCGAGATCGATGCCGGTTCCGCCGGCAGCGGCCTCGCCGATCCAGTCGATCGCGTCCTGATCGCCGAAGAGCGCGAGGGCGATGGTGTCGAGAGTGCGGCCGCGCTCGAAGGCGCTCGCGTAGAGGGAATCCCAGAGGTAGCCGTGCAGCACCTCGCCGGTGATCTCGGTGCCGTCGCTCGCGAGGAGCGGGGTCGCGTCGAGCTGCGCGATCACCGCGAGCAGGGAGTCCTCGGAGGTGAAGGGGCAGACCTCGACCTGGTCTGCATACTCCGTGCGGCATGCAGTGGCGAGGGCGACCATCGCGTGCGAAGCGGCGACCTGCTGGTCGAAGAGGTGGATCGGGCTCGCCCAGGCCGCGTTCTCCGCGCTGTCGAGCACCATCCGGCCGACCTCATCAGGGAAGATGCTCGCATATGTCGCTCCGAGCATGGTGCCGTACGAGTAGCCTAGATAGTCGAGGCGATCCGCCCCGATGAGGTGGCGGAGGAGTTCCATGTCGCGCGCGACCTGCACCGTGCCCATCGTGTGCGCGAGGGGGCTGTGCTCCCCGCACTCCGCGATCTGCACCGCCACGATGTCCGAGGAGATCTCGTCGCAGTCGAGCGGGGTACTGCCGCCGATGCCGCGCGGGTCGAAGCCGAGCAGGTCGTACGACTCGAGCACGCCTTCGAAGCCCGGCGAAAGCGGCATGCCGAGCATGAAGTCGACCCCGGTGGCGCCGGGGCCGCCCGGGTTGCCGATGAGTGTACCGATCGGGGCCCCGGAGCCGGTCGCAGGGATGTGCACGATCGAGAGCTCGATCGTCTCCGAGAGTTCGGGGTCGTTCCAGTCGAGCGGGGCGAGAACATACGCGCACGCGACCGCGTCGAGGTCCACCCCGACGGCGGCGAGTTCATCCGCCGTCGCATCGTCGAGGCCGTCATCGGGACCGCACTCGAACCACTCGATCTCCTGAGCGTAGAGCCCGGCGAAGGCATCGGCCTGCCAGGCCGCCCCGCGCTTCGCCGGGTCGAGCAGCGCCGCAGTGTCGTCGGCCGGGACTGACGCGGAGCACCCCGCGAGAGCGACGACGGAGAGGGCGGCGGCGAGACGGAGGCTGAAAGCGCGACGATGCTCGGTCATGCGTCCCACACTAGGCCGAGAGAACGCGTGCATCGGCGAGACCGGCGACCTCGTGCGCAGGCTGCTCCGTTCATGCGTGCGGCTCCTCCTACCGCGCGGCGCGCCTGCCGCTGCCGGAGCACCGGCTCAGCGCACGGAGCGCAGCTCGCGGGGGCCGAGCCCGTACAGATCCTCGAGCGCGCGTCGCATGCTCGAACTCGATCCGAATCCGGCCTGCAGGGCCAGTTCCCCGACGTCGAGCCCGTCGAATCTGGCGTCCTGCAGCATCGAGCGCGCGACGCGTGCGCGCTCACGACGGATCTCACCGGCGACGGTGCTCCCCGCTTCTGAGAAGACCGCCTGGAGGTGCCGCAACGACACTCCGGCACCGCGAGCCACGGCTTCCGGGGTCAGGCCCAGCTCGGCTCTGCGCGTGGCGATCTCGGTGAGCGCGCGTTCCCGCGCGACGGCGCGCGGAGTGCCCCGCAGGGTGTCCGTGCCTGCTCGGCCGAGCAGCAGGGTGCCCGCCATGTCGATGACCAGACGGTCCACGGTCTGGCTCTCGCCCTCGCTCACCTGCTGCTCGCCAGAGACGGCCTGGTCGAGGAACGCCTGCATCGCCCGCTCGGGCACGGTGAGTTCGGAGTAGACCCCGACGGTGTCCGCGAGCATCGGGACGTACGGCAGCACGGCCTCCCGCGGAATCCGAGCGACGACGAAGCGCCAGTCGCCCAAGAACCGCACCCGGTGCGGCAGACCGCTCGGCGCGACGATGAGCGGCCCGACCGAGGCCTTCCACGATCCGCCGTCGAGGTATTCGAACTCCCCGCGCTCCACGAAGATGATGTCGATGGTGGAGAACCCGGGACGAAGCGGCCGGCGTTCGATCTCAGCGCCGGCACCCCACGCCTCGATCACGAGCACCGCCCCGAACGCGCGCACGCGCGCCTGCATGCCGAGTTCGCCGCCGACGCCGCGCACGCCTTCGCGGCGAAAATCGCCGCCCCGATACTCCGTGATCGAACGCTCCGGGAGACCCTCTGCGTTCGCCTTCGAATTCATCCCCACGGCGAAACAGTACTGTACTTCCGCACGAGATACGGGCCGCGCCGCGCACTCTGCGCCCTAGACTCGATCCGTGGCAGAGCGTGCGGCATTCGAACGGGGCGAGGTGGTGCGCTGGGTGCGAACCGTGCCCGTCGTCTTCCTCCTGGTGGGGATGGGCTTCGGCACCTGGCTGAGCCGCTTGCCCGCGGTGCGGGATCAGCTCGGCGCGAGTGCCACCGAGATGAGCGTCTACGGGCTCTGCCTCGCGGTGGGCAGCCTGGCAGGGCTCATGCTCTCGGGTCGGATCGTGCACCGCTTCGGCCCCCGCCGAACCATCTTCGTCGGCACCATCGCCATGACGATCACGCTGCCGAGCGCGGCGGCGATCATCGTGAGCGGCGCGATCCCGCCCGGCCTCGTCGTGCTCTTCGCCTACGGCTTCGCGTTCAGCATCTGCGATGTCGCGATGAACGTGAGCGGCGCGAACGCGGAGGCCGCGTTCGGCCGGCCCCGCATGCCGCTCATGCACGCGGGTTACAGCCTCGGCGCCGTTGCGGCGACGGGCCTCGGCGGTCTCGCCGAAGCGCTCCGCGTGCCCGTGCCCGTGCACTTCGCCGCGGTCATGCTCGTGAGTGCGGTCGCGCTGTTCGCGCTGCTGCGTAATCTGCCGCGAGACGAGTACGCGGCGCGCAGCGCGGCCGAGCGGGCGAGCGTCGAGCGCGATCCCGCGACGGGCCCGATCCCCGTCATCGACTCCGCCGCCGGCCAGCAGCCCGCCTTCACCACGGTGACCGGGTCGATCCCGGTCCAGCGTCCGGGCCTCGACGGCGCCCCGGGCGACGGCACGGCGCAGGCTCCCGGATCCGCCCGGCCCTACAGCCCCTGGCGCGACCCGCGCATCTTCTTCATCGGTCTGCTCACGCTCTCGTTCGGACTCTTCGAGGGCACCGCGAGCGACTGGCTGCCGCTCGCCCTCGTCGACGGCCGCGGCCTGAGCAACCAGCTGGGCTCGGTGATGCTGAGCGTGTTCTTCGCCGCGGTGATGGCGGTGCGGATCGCCGGTTCGTGGCTCATCCTCCGTTTCGGGCGGGTGCCCGTGCTGCGGGCGTCCGCGGTGCTCGCCGCGGCGGGCGTCGTGATGACGATCCTGCTGCCGGGCACGGCGGGCGCGGTGGTCGGCGTGCTCGCCTGGGGTGTCGGCACGAGCCTCGGCTGGCCGATCGCGATCTCGGCGGCGGCGGATCGCGCGGACACCGCCGCCCGCGATGTCGCCGCGGTATCGGCGCTCGGCTACGGGTCGATGCTCGTGGGGCCGATGGCGTTCGGGTTCCTGGGCGAGCACATCGGGCTGCTCTCCGCGTTCTGGGCGCTGCTGCCGTTCGCGGTGTACGTGCTGTTCGCGGCGTCGGCGACACGTTCGCGGCGCTGATCCGCCGCGCAGCCCCTCACTCTCCCTCCCTACCTGCCCCCTGCCTGCCTCCCTGCCTCCCTCCCTGCTTGTCGCCCCCTCCCCTGCTTCCCTCCCCTCCCCCGCCTACCTCCCTGCTACCCCTTCTCCCTTCCCCTTCCCCCTTCCCCTTCCCCGCCGAGAGGCGGATTTCGCATGGGAAAGCTGCCGCGGAGCTGCGAAATCCGCCTCTCGACGCGCTGTTGGAATGGGCAGAGGGGGCGCGGGACGGGGGAGAAGCACGGGGGTGCCGCATCAGCGCAGCGGGCGAGCGGGTAAACTACCGCGGGTGCGAATCGTTGTTGCAGACTGCTCGGTCGACTATGCAGGCCGCCTCTCGGCCCACCTGCCCCGAGCCAAGCGCGTGCTCATGCTCAAGAACGACGGTTCGATCCTGGTGCACAGCGATGGCGGCTCCTACAAGCCGCTCAACTGGATGAGCCCGCCCTGCTCGCTCACCACCGTCGAGCTCGACGAGGATCAGCAGGCCGCCGGCATCGTCGAGGCCTGGCAGGTCACCCACAAGAAGACCGCCGACAAGCTCATCGTGTCGGTGTTCGAGGTGTTCCACGACTCGTCGCACGACCTGGGTGTCGATCCCGGTCTCATCAAGGACGGCGTCGAGGCGCACCTGCAGGAGCTGCTCGCCGACCAGATCGAGCTCGTGGGCGAGGGGCACACGCTCGTGCGCCGCGAGTACATGACGGCGATCGGCCCGGTCGACATCCTCGCCCGCGACGCCGCCGGCGCCTCGGTGGCGATCGAGATCAAGCGCCGCGGGGGGATCGACGGCGTCGAGCAGCTCACCCGCTACCTCGAACTCATGAACCGCGATCCGAAGCTCGCCCCCGTGCAGGGCATCTTCGCGGCGCAGGAGATCAAACCGCAGGCGCGCACCCTCGCCGAGGACCGCGGCATCCGCTGCCTCGTGCTCGACTACGACGCGATGCGCGGCATGGAGGATCAGAACACGCTGTTCTGAGGTTCGGCGGCGCCCAGGACCGGGTTCAGCTGCGCAGGGGCTCCGAGCCCGCGGAGGATGATGTCGAGGCCGCGCTCGAAGGAGGCGTCGAGGTCGGTCGCGGCGGCAGGGTCGGTCGTGCCGCCGCGCGGCAGGGCAGCAGGGTCGATGAGGGCGCCGAGCGCCGCCGCCTGCCGGTGGGTCTGCGTCGACTGCGCGTGCCCGAAGGTGTAGAGCAGCAGCGTGCGCGCACCGTCCGGGCCGACGAGCCCCGCGAGGCGCCGCTCCGCTTCCGAGGCGCCGAGCCGGAACGCCGCGGCTGTCGCCACGACGTCGGCGCCGTCGCGCACGGCAAGCATCGCCTCGCGCAGGGCGATGCAGCAGGAGCGCGGATCGGCGACGGCCGCGCCGAGCGCCGTCGCCGGCCCCACGATCTCGTCGGCCATGAGCGCGAGCAGCGTCTGCTTGTCGGAGACGTGGTGGTAGAGCGCGCTCGGCTGCACGCCCAGCTCTGCGGCGACGCGCCGCATCGAGCAGTGCTCGAGCCCGTGGGCGTCGAGCACGCGCAGCCCGGCGGCGACCACGTCGGCGAGGCTGTTGCGCATTCCCCCATCCTACCGCTAACCTGAACACCGTTCACCAGAACAGTGTTCAGGTCGTGCCGGATCAGATCCGGGCTCGCCACCGGGATCCGCCCGCGATCCCCCGCCCATCACCCGCTCGTCCGCTCCCGCCCGGAGCGCGACCCGCCCCCAGGAGGCCAGAGTGTCCGCACCCGAGACCGACGCCATCGGCGCAGCCGAGACCCCCGCCGCGCCCGCGGTCGCAGCGAAGCGCAACGTCGCCACCGACATCGCACTCATCGCCACCTTCGCCGCACTCATCGCGGTCTGCGCGCTGCTGCCCGCCATCAGCGTGGGCGGCGCCGTGCCCATCACCCTGCAGACCTTCGCGGTCATCCTCGCCGGCACCGTGCTGGGCGCGCGCCGCGGCTTCCTCGCCGTGCTGCTCTACCTCGCGGTCGGCGCGGCCGGGCTGCCCGTCTTCTCCGGCGGATCCGCAGGCCTCGCCCCGTTCGTCGGCCCCTCCGTGGGCTACCTCGTCGCTTTCCCGTTCGCGGCGCTGCTCGCCGGCTTCATCGTCGAGCGCCTGCCCCGCCGCCGCATCGCCACCAGCATCCCGCTCATCTTCGTCGCGGGCATCGTGTCGAGCTTCGTCTTCGTGCACCCGCTCGGCATCCTCGGCATGGCCTGGCGGGCCGACCTCACCCTGGGCCAGGCCTTCCTCGCCGACCTCGCCTTCTGGCCCGGCGACGTGGTCAAGAACCTCCTGATGGCGGTCGTCGCCACGGCCGTGCACCGCGCCTTCCCCCAGCTGCTGCCCGTACGCCGCTGAGCCCATCGCCCCTTCGGCTTCGGCGTCGCGCACTCCGGTGTTTCGGATCTCTCCGGTGTTTCGGACGGGCACCTGCGTCCTGCTCCGAGATTCCCTCCTGCTCCGAAACACCGAGGGGGCACCCCGGCAGCCAGAGCCGAAGCCTCGCCCGGCCCACACCCGCCCCACACCGCATAGGATCTCCGAGTGATCGAACTGCGCAGCGCCACCGCGACCGCGCCCACGCCCGACGGCGAGGCGACGATCCTGCACCCCACCTCGCTCAGCCTCGCCGAGCGGCGCATCTCGATCATCGGCGCCAACGGATCGGGCAAGTCAACCCTTGCGCGACTGCTGAACGGTCTCGTCGAGCCGAGCTCCGGCAGCGTCGCCATCACGGCGCCGGAGATCGCGGGCGAAAGGGCCGGGGCCGCTGCGGCGGCAGGCGGCGGATCGGGCGGATCCTCGGCAGGCGCACGCGATCCGCGCCCGCTCGACACCCGCCGCGACGGGGCCGCCGTGCGACGCCGAGTCGGCTTCGTCTTCACCGACCCCGCCGCGCAGCTCATCATGCCGACCGCGATCGAAGACGTGATGCTCTCCCTGCGCCGCGCGCACCGCGACAAGCGCGCCCGCCGCGACGCCGCACTCGCCGCGCTCGACCGCTTCGGTCTCGCGGACCTCGCCGACCGCAGCGTGCACACCCTCTCGGGCGGGCAGAAGCAGTTGCTCGCCATCGCGTCGGTGCTCGCGACCGACCCCGCGATCCTCGTCGCCGACGAGCCCACGACGCTGCTCGACCTGCGCAACGCCCGCATGATCGGCGATCTGCTCATGGCGCTGCCGCAGCAGCTCGTAGTGGTGACGCACGACCTCGAACTCGCCGCGCGCGCCGACCGCACGCTCGTCGTCGAAGCGGGACGCGTGGTGTTCGACGGGGAGCCCGCCGCCGCGATCGCCCACTACCGGGAGTTGAGCGGGGCCCCGTCTGCATCGAGCGCGGACGCCGCCGGATCCTCCCCCGACAGCCCCGCCGAGGAACGCCCGTGAGCATGCCCTCACCGCTCGGGGCCTACCTGCCGGGCTCGGGGCCGCTCCACCGCCTGCGGCCCGGCGCGAAGCTGCTCGGGCTCTTCGCGTTCGCGATCGCGGTGGTATCGACGACCGGCGTGCCGCTCACCGCGCTGTGGCTCGGGATCGCGATCGCCCTCGCCGTGCTCGCGGGCCTGCGCGGGCGCGACTTCTGGCGGGTCGCACGCGGCTTCGCACTGGTCGCGATCCCGCTCTTCGCATTCCAGGCGTGGCAGCACGGCTGGGAACGCGGCGCCGAAGTGGTCGGCGACCTCTTCGCGATGATCCTCGCCGCGAGCGCCGTCACCGCGAGCACCGCCGTCGACGACATGCTCGACACGATCACCTGGGCGCTCGGCCCGCTGCGCCGCTTCGGGGCGAAACCCGAGCGCGTCGCCCTGGCCTTCTCACTCGTGATCCGGGCGATCCCCACCATCCTGGGGGTCGCGCGCGAAACCCAGGCCGCGGCGCGGGCCCGCGGGCTCGAACGGGATCCGCGCGCGCGGCTCATGCCGCTCGTGCTGCGCACGGTCGCGCACGCGCAGCTCACCGGCGAGGCCCTCGCCGCGCGCGGCGTCGGCGAGGACTGAGGATCGCGGCAGTCGAGCCCGCCTCGTTCGTCGCCCGTCATCAGCCGTCCGTCGTCCGTCATCAGCCGCCCGTCGTCCGTCGTCCGTCGTCCGTCGTCTTGAAATCGGGGTCACTTTTTGCCGCGCGTCGCCGTCCGACACGGCCAAAAGCGACCCCGATCTCAGAAGAGCAGGCTGAGCGACGGTCGCGCCGCCGGAGCGCGGGCCGCACGCTCTAGGCTGGAGGGCATGGCCGAGAACCCGCAGCTCCCCGAATCCGACGCCACGCATGACGCCTCCACGCACGATGCCACCGCGCACGACGCCACCGCGCACGACGCCGCCGCGAACACCGACTCCGCCGACAGCGCAGACGCAGCACCCGAGGCGCTGATCCCGGACGAGGTGCACCCCGACTACGCGAACGACGCGGTGCGCGAGGCTCTGCGCGAACTGCAGCAGCAGCCCGACTACGCGCGGCTCGCCGGCTTCCTCAACTCGCTGCGCGACGGCTACCTGGTGGCCGACGTGACCGGCACCTCGTCGAAGAAGAAGGGCCCGCGGGTGCGCACGATCCGCTCCACGAAGGGCCAGCTCGTGCTGCCGCTCTTCACCTCGATGGCCGAGCTGCGCGCCGTCGCGCCGGCCGAGCGCCGCGCCGAGGTCAAGGGCGCGATCATGCCCGCGCACGAGGCGATCGCGCTGATCCGCACCGACCGCTTCGTCGCGGCCGAGTTCGACAAGGCGGGCGCCTCACTCGTGGTGCTGCGCAAGTACCTCGCGCTCGCACTGGAGCCCGATGCCGTCACCGCGGATCAGCTCGAGCAGATGCGCTGAGCCCGCCGGGCCGTCACCGCGGCCGCGGATCCGCCCCCGACGACTGAGCCCCATCGACTGAGCCCCGACGACTGAGGCCCGGAGTGCAGCGCACCCCGGGCCTCGATCGACAGCGGCAACCGCCGCCCGTGCGCTACTCGGCAGAACCGAACTTGAAGGCGCGCACCACCTGCACGACGCCCATCACGACCATCGAGATGCCGAGCAGCAGCCACAGGGTCACGGCCCCGAGCAGCGGCGACAGCATGAGCGAGAGGCCGGCGATGACGCTGATGATGCCGTAGATGACGGTCCAGGTCTTGTTGCCGCTCTGCTTCACGACCGTGAACGCCATCACGCCCTCGAAGAGCCACAGCACGCCGATGGTCACCGACAGGAAGATCGCGAGCACCGCGGCGGTGGCGCCGAGGTTCACCATCATCACGATGCCGCCGATCACGTACAGCACGCCGAGCAGGATGTGGCCGGTGCGGGCCCATCCGCCGAGCGTGCGGCTGAAGATCGCCGAACCGATGTAGACGACGCCCACGACCAGCGCGTAGGCGGCCATGACGGCGGCGACGATCTGCATGGCGACCGCGCCGGTCTTCCCGGGGAAGAACATGATGAGCAGACCGAGCACGATCGCGATGAGCCCGCCCACGCCGAACGCGGTGCGCACTCCGTCCCCTGCGCGCTGCAGCAGGTTCGTTTCGGGTGAGGTCATGAGAACTCCTTCGCTGAGACAGCGTCCGCACACGCGGCGCATACCCTCATCATGGTGCATCTGCGGTCGTGGCACTACTCCCCTCGACGCCGCGCCGTCGCCGCGGTGTCCCCGCCTGGGGCCGCGGGCGGGCGGAGGGGCGGATCGGCCCGTCGCGCGATCCGCCCCTCGTCTCACGCGCCGACGACCGGGATGAGGCCCGTGCGGCTCGTCGGATTCGTCTTCCAGAGCAGCGCGTACACGAGCGCGGCCGATACGGCGGTGAGGATCGGGCCCCAGGTCGACCCGATGCCCGCGAGCTCGGGGTTCAGCGCGCCGAACTGCAGCATGCCGATGCCGATGACCGTCGCGACGGCCCACGCGATGAGCCCGTTCGCGTTGACCGCCCGGTAGCGCTCGTCGCCGATGCCGGCGTGCTCCTGACCCCTGCCGCGACCCATGAGCACGTGGGTGAGCGCGATGGCCACCCACGCCGTGACGAGCACGCCCTGCCAGGCGAGCGCGATGAGGATGTACTGCACGACGGGCAGCAGCATGAGCAGGTAGATGATGAGCGAGGAGAGGAGCACCCAGGCGAGATTCGGCATGCGCAGCCGGAACACCTTCTCGCCGAACGCGCGCAGATTCGCCGCACCGAGGTAGTAGTTCGCGGTGTTGATGCGGGTCTGGGTGGCGATGACCACGATGAGGCCGAGGAAGCCCATCAGGTTCACGACGCCGCCCACGATGCCCGTCTCCGAGGCTTCGGTGCCGGGGATGGTGAAGGTGAGGATGATGCCGACGACCGCCGAGAACGCGAAGGCCACGAGGTAGAAGAACGGCCCGAAGGTGAACACCTGGTGGAAGCGGGTGTCCTTGCGCTTGCCGAGCGCGGCGTAGTCCATCGTGTACATCATGAGGATCCACACGCCCATGTAGCCGGAGAAGGTCGCGAGCCAGCCGGGGCCGCCCGACGCGAAGGGCAGCGAGGCCTCCGGGGCATGCGTCGCCCAGTCGGGGTTGTAACCGTACTGCACGGTCGCCCACACCACCGCGGCGATGAGGCCGAAGAAGTAGATGGGCAGCAGGATGCCGTTGATCTTGTCGAGGAAGCGGCGCACGCCGCCGATGATGAGCGGGGTGGTGCCGACCACGACGACGAGGCTCCAGAACCACATCTCGCCGCCGAAGGCCGCCATGAACGCGTAGGCGACGAGCGACCCCTCGAACACCGCGTAGTAGATGGCGATGAGCGCGAAGATGATCATCGCGATGGCCGACCCGGCGTTGCCGAGGATCGTGCGCGAGAACGCCGCCACCGTGGTGCGGTTGTTGATCGCGTAGCGGGAGAGGACGGCGTTGATGACGCCGTAGACGACGACGGAGAGCGCGATGCCGATGAGCGCGTCGACCGTGCCGTAGGCGATCGCCATGGCGGCGCCGATGTAGACGAAGAAGAACGCGCTCGCGACGCCGTACCAGGCCATCGCGAGGGAGCCGCGGCTCATCTGGTCGTCGTCGCTGCCCTCGCGCGCGAGGGCGTCGGTGGCTTCAACATCTTCGTTGCTGCCGGTGAGATTGATGGACACTGCTGATACCTCCATTGGTATTTCGGGCAGGGCGCGATGGCCCCCGGCTGCGTTGCCGGGGGCCGGAGCGCCGAAGGGACTGGGGCCGGCTATCGGCTCCAGTGGTCGAGCGAGCGGCGGCTCATCTGCGCGCGGTGCTGCCTCGTCGTCTCCTCGAAGAGCTCGCCGGTGCCCCAGTCGAGGATCACGCCGTGCCGGCGGATCACGTCGAGCAGGTCGAGGCGCCCCGCGCGGTACTGCTCGGCGATCTCGTGCGGATCGGCTTGGAGCCAGGCGGCGCGGTGCTCGCGGATCCAGGCGCGCTTGGCCAGCGTGGCCTCTCGGTCGATCTCGTAGCGGTCGAGCTCGGGATCGATCGGCGCGATGACCACGCCGTAGTCCTCGGCCGCGCGCTCGATCGAGACGTAGTCGTCGATCACGTCTTCGAGCACCTCCTCCGGAGTGCGGTCGAGCGGGTCGCCGAAGCCGCCGCCGCCGGCCGAGGGCCGGTAGAAGGTGTCGCCCGGCTGCACCGGCACCGATGAGAAGATTGAGCCGAGGAAGCGCTCGTTCTCGGTGTCGCGGTTGAGCCATACGCCGTGCGGGATCGAGGGCAGGCCGCCCTCGATGCCCCAGGTGATGGATCGGGCGCGGTCGCAGCAGTAGCTCATCACCGAGGCGTCGGCGTCGGTGAGGGTGCCGCCCTTCTCGACGCCGCAACCGCCGCGGAAGCGGCCGGGCCCGCCCGAGTCGGTGCCGATCCGGTGCATCGTGGTGAGCACCGGCGTGAGCCGTTCCTGCCCCTCGCACGCCTGCACCGCGAGGCCCACGCCGAACACGGGAGCGGTGGCGCTCGAGCCGTCCTTCGAGGAGCGGCCGCCCCAGCCGCCGGCCATCCAGTCGTACCACATGAAGTACGGCTTCGACTCGCTGCGGGCGTCGCGCCCGCCGACGAGCAGGTACTCGAGGTTGAAGGCGCAGGCCATCGCCCGCTCGGGCATGAGCTGCGACCAGATCTCGAAGATGCCGTTCATGAGCTTCTCGTACGGGCCCGAGCAGAAGCCCGTGACCGCGTAGGGCCAGCCGGCGTTCACCACGGTGCCCTCGGGACCGATGTCGGCGGTCACCGCCGCGTAGAAGCCGGAGTTGAGCGGCACGTCGGGGAAGAAGGTCTTCGTGCCCGCGTAGATCGCCGAGAACGTGGTGCCGTATCCCGAGTTGAGGAAGGTGTCGACCACGTCGGCACTGCCCTCGAGGTTGTAGTGGATCCCCTCGCCGTCGAGCGTCATGGTGATCTTGATCGGCACAAGACCCTCGGGCTTGCCCGGATCGAGGTCGAGGTAGTCGACCGTCTCCCAGGTGCCGCGGGGGAGGTCGGCGAGACGGCGGCGCACGGTGCGCTCGACGTAGTCCTGCGTCTCCTGCATCGCGAGCTCGACGGTCTCCGTGCCGTAGCGGTCGACGAGGCGCAGCACCTCGCGCTCGCAGACGGCGGTGGCCTCCGACTGCGCGTGCAGGTCGCCGAGCGCCTGCTCCGGGGCGCGGGTGTTCGCGACGAGCAGCTGAGCGACGTCGTGCAGGAACACCCCCTTCGACCAGACGCGGATCGGGGTGATCCGGAGACCCTCGCCGAAGTGCTCCGAGGCCGACACGTCGAAGGATCCGGGCACCTTGCCGCCGATGTCGGCCCAGTGGCCCTTGTTCTGCGCGAAGGCGATGATGCGGCCCTCGGAGAAGATGGGGCGCACGAAGGAGACGTCGTTGAAGTGCGTGCCGCCGCGGTACGGGTCGTTGATCGCGAACACGTCGCCCGGGTGGATGTCGCCGCCGAACTGCTCGATCACGGCCTTCGCCTGGAAGTGCAGCGTGCCGACGTGCACCGCGATATCGCCGGATCCCTGCATCACCGTGTTGCCGTGCGCGTCGCACAGCGCCGACGAGAAGTCGCGGGAGTAGATGACGAAGGAGTAGCAGGTGCGCAGGATCTGCTCGCTCATGAGGTCGACGCTGGTGGCGAAGGCGTTCTTCAGCACCTCGAACGTCACCGGGTCGAGCGCGGTCTGGCGGGCCGCGACGGGGCTGAGAGTGGTGGTGTCGCTCATCAGTTGATCTCCTCGAGGTGGATGCGGATGTTGAGCCACTCGTCGATCTCGGCGCGAGTGTACGGGGGCACGACCGTGGTCGAGTCGAGCTGGTTGATGATCGCCGGGCCCTGGAACGCGGTGCCCGCGGCGAGCGCGTCGCGGTCGTAGACGGGGGTGTCGAGCCAGCCGGTGACGCCGAAGTAGACGGGGCGGCGCTCGGCGGGCTCCCCCGGCGCCTGGGGCACGGGGTCGGCGGGGCGGAACGAGGGCTTCGGGATCTTGCCGACGGCGCCGAGATGCAGCTGGTAGACCTCGACGGGGGCGTCGTCCTGGCGGAACGCGAACTCGCGCTCGTACTGCTCGTGGAAGGTGCGCACCGCCTGCTCGAGCGCGCCCGGGCCGGAGCCCATGGGCACCTGCAGCGAGCGCCACTGCCCCTGGTAGCGCATGGAGATCTTGCGCTGCAGGATCGCGTTCTCCTCGGCGACGCCCTCGTGGCGCAGGCGCGCGCTGGCCTCGGTCTCGAGGGTGAGGAACGCCTGCTCGATGCCTTCTTCGTCGGCGCCGGAGGCGAGGCCCGTGTACATCTGCGCGAAGTCGTGCTGGATGTCGACGAGCAGGCAGCCCATGGCCGAGGTGACGCCGGGGTTCGGCGGCACGACGACGGTGGGGATGCCGAGTTCGCGGGCGACGTCGGCGCCGTGGAGGGCGCCGGCTCCGCCGAAGGCGAGCAGTGCGAAGTCGCGGGGGTCGTAGCCGCGGCGGATCGAGACCAGTCGCACGGCGTCGGCCATGTTGGCGTTCGCGACGGAGACGATGGCCTGCGCGGCCTCCTCGAGGCCCATGCCGAGGGGCTCGGCGATGACGCGGCGGATCGCCTCTTCGGAGAGCGAGCGGTCGAGCTGCTTCACCCCGCCGGCGAGCGAGGTGCCGAGCCGGCCGAGCACCACGTTGGCGTCGGTGTTGGTGGGCTGGTCGCCACCGGTGTCGTAGCAGGCGGGACCGGGATCCGCGCCGGCCGACTGGGGGCCGTTGCGCAGCGAGCCCGCGATGTCGATGTGGGCGAGGGATCCGCCGCCGGCGCCGATGGTGAGCACCTCGATGGAGGGGAAGATGATGGGGTGGCCGTATTCGACCTGCCACTCCTGGGAGACGCGCAGTTCGCCGTCGGCGACGAGGGCGATGTCGGTGGAGGTGCCGCCCATGTCGAGGCTCACGGCGTTGTCGTAGCCGCACTGCTGCGCGATGTGCTTGGCCGAGATCGCGCCGGCGGCGATGCCCGAGGCGGCGAGCCGCACGGGGAACTTCTCGACGAGGCGCGGCGTCATCGAACCGCCGCCCGAGTGGAGCAGCAGCAGGTCGCCGCGGTAGCCGCCGTCGCGCAGCCGATCCGCGAGACGGTTGACGTAGCCGGACACGAGTGGCGCGAGCACGGCGTTCGCGACGGCGGTGTTGAAGCGCGGGTACTCGAAGATCTCCGGCAGCACCTCGGCCGAGGTGGAGACGGTGGCGTCGGGGATGACCTCTTCGAGGATCTCGCGCATGCGGGTCTCGTGGGCGGCGTTGGCGTAGGAGTTGAGGAAGCAGACCGCGATGGTCTTCACGCCGCGGCGCTGCAGCAGCTCGGCCAGTCGACGGGCCTCGACCTCGTCGAGGGGCGTGATGGTGTGGCCGTTGTAGTCGATGCGCTCGGTGACCTCGAAGCGGTCGCGGCGGCGGATGTACGGCTCGGAGACGTCGTTGTAGGCGTCCCAGAGGTCGTCCTTGGTGCCGTCGCGGATCTCGAGCACGTCGCGGAAGCCGCGGGTGGTGACGAGGGCCGCCGCCGGGAAGTTGCGGGTGATGAGCGCGTTGGTGGCGACGGTGGTGCCGTGCGAGAAGAGCGCGACCTCGTTCAGGTCGATCTCGCCCCGATCCACGCCGTTCATCACCGCGATCATGGGATCGGCCGGTGTCGATGGCACCTTCGTCACCCGCATCTGCTGGGTGTCGTCATCGAAGATGCAGACGTCGGTGAATGTGCCGCCGACGTCTACCGCGACGCGAATACTGCTCATGGGTCCTCCTGGATTCATCGTTGACTTCCGGATGCATCAACCCTCGTGCCCGTCGCGTCGGGGGTCACTAGAGAATACGAAGGTTTGCGACGCTCCCATTGTAAAATTCACAAAAAACACCGGTCTGGCGCTCGGCAAACCTCCGCTTCGCACAATCCGCACGCAGGATGAGTCAGAACCCGGCAGCGCGCCGCCGCAGAGAGGACGGTCCCCATGCTCGACGACCCCGCCACCGGCTCGGAGATCGACCGCCTCCGCACCACGCTCGACATCACCCACGCGATGCTCGCGGCCGTGTCCTCGACCGATCCCGTGCGGTCCCTCGCATCCCGCGCGAGCACCATCTGCCACGGCACCGCGATCATCTACGACTTCGAAGGCTCCGTCGTCGCGAGCACGGGCGAAGCGCCCGTGCAGCTCATCTGGAACGAGGTCTCCGCCACCAACCAGCGCGAGCTCGCTCTCGAGATCGGTCGCTGGCACGTGCGCACCCGACGGGTCGCCCTGCGCGACGGGGTGCACGTCATCGCGATCGCGAGCCGCGGCCCCGAACGGCTCGAGCAGATCGGCGAGCTGCTGCTCGACACCTCGGAACGGCTGCTGGGCGCCGTGCACGGCATCCAGTACGGTGCGACGCAGCGCGACCGCCGCGACAACGAGCAGCTCATCGCAGCGCTGCACGACGGCATCGTGCCGGCCCGCGAGCACCGGTTCTGGAGCCGGCTCGCGCAGTTCCGCTTCCCCACCTACGCGAGTGTGCGCGCCGTTGAACTCGCTCCGCTGGACGCGCCGTCGGCGTCGGAGACCCACATCGCCCAGCTCGTCTCGCGCGCCCGCTCCGACGACCTGCCGCTGCTCGTCATGCTGCGCCGCGTCGACATGGATGCGCCTGCGACGATCGCCGCACTGGTGCCCGCCTCGGCCTCAGGCGAGCAGTGGCTCGCGTCGGTCGCGCGCCAGTTCCTCGTCGGCTCGTCGGCGCCGACACCGTCGCTCTCGAACCTCCCGGAGTGCGTGCGCGAGGCCGAGACGGCCCTCGGCATCGCCCGGCAGTGGGCGGCCGCGGCGGAGACGCCGGAGGAGCTCGGGCCCGTTCTCATCGATCGCATCGATCTCTCGACCTGGCTGCTCTCGCACGTCGATCATCGGCAGCTGCGCGATCGGATCGACCGCACGCTCGTGCCGATCGGGTCGCAGCTGCTGCGGGACACCCTCACGACCTACCTCGCCACCGGGCAGAACGTCGCGGCCACCGCCGAGGCGCTCTTCCTGCATCCCAACACCGTGCGCTACCGCATCGGACGCGTCGAGGAGGCGATCGGCGAACCGCTCACCTCGCCCTTCGCCCTTTCGAACCTGATCCTCGCACTGTATCCGGAGATCATCGGCCGCCGGGCCGAGCTGGGCGAGCGGGGTCCCGCCGGGCCGTCCGCGCCCTGAGCCGGTCCCGGCGATCGGGCGGCGAGCCCCGCCGTGACGGCGCCGGGAAACCTCCCTATGCTGGGGACGGAGAGCGCCGGACGGGCGCGCGTCGCGTATCGAGGAGGATCATGAGCACCGGATCTCACAGCGAAGTACAGCTCGAGAACGAGCATTTCCGCGTCACGAAGTGGACCATCGAACCGGGCGGGACGATCCCCATGCACCGGCATGAGCACGAGTACGTCGTGGTGCCGCTCGTGACCGAGACGATGCACGTCACGAACGCCGACGGCAGCGAGCTGGTCGCCGAACTCGTGACCGGCCGCAGCTACACCCGTGCCTCCGGCGCCGAGCATCGCATCGAGAACCGCGGCGACAGCGCCGATGTGGTCTTCGTCGAGGTGGAGAAGCTCTCGTGACCGCGCCGGCGAGCGGCACGGGCGGGTCGGCATCGCTCGTGGTGCGGCCCGTCGCCGAAGGCGACCGCGAGCAGTGGGCCGCGCTCTTCCGCGGCTATCGCGACTTCTACGAGAAGGCGCACGATCCGGCGGTCATCGAGACGGTGTGGGGGTGGCTGATGGACCCCGCGCACGAGAGCCGCGGACTCGTCGCGGAGGTGGACGGGCGGCTGCTCGGGATCGGCCACTTCCGCCGCTTCGCCCGGCCCGTCATCGGCGAGCAGGGCCTGTACCTCGACGATCTCTTCACCGCGGCCGAGGCGCGCGGCACGGGTGCGGGATCCGCGATCCTCGCCCGCCTCGCCGAGATCGCTCGCGACGAGGGCGCCTCGGTGGTGCGCTGGATCACGAATGAGAGCAACGCCACGGCGCGCAGTCTGTACGACCGGGTCGCCCGGCAGACTCCCTGGGTCACCTACGACCTGGCGCCGGCGGAGTAGCGGAGCTCACGGGTTCTTCGGAGCTCACCGGTGTTTCGGGTCTGATCCCAGTGACCGCTCCGAAACACCGGTGAGCTCCGAAGCACCGATGAGCCGGCCGATCTCTTCGAGCAGCGGTAGCGGCTCGCGGATGCACCGCTCCGCGTCGGCCTCGATCGAGACGAGTTCGAAGACCTCGCGGAAGCCCGCTGCGACGGCACGCTCGCGAGGCAGGGCGCTGGATCCGCAGACCACCACCACCGGCGCCCCGCCCGCGCGCACCGCGACCCCGGCCGGCGCCTTGCCGCTGAGGGTCTGCTCGTCGAGTCTCCCCTCCCCCGTGATGACGAGATCGGCACCCGCAACGACAGCGTCGAAGCCGAGCAGGTCGAGCACGAGGTCGATGCCCGGGCGCAATTCGCCACGCAGCACGGCCAGAGCCGCGAAGCCGAGACCCCCGGCCGCGCCCGCACCCGGCCGCCGGGTCCACTCCCCCGGCGCCGCGCCGAGTTCGCGCTCGATCAGTGCGCCGAAGCGGGCGAGGCCGGCGTCGATCTCGGGGATGCGCTCGGGCGTCACCCCCTTCTGCGGTCCGTAGACGGCAGCGGCGCCGTCACCGCCGCAGAGGGGGTTCACGACGTCGGACGCGACGAGGATCCGCGTGCGCGCGAGACGCGGATCGAGCCCCGCCGCGTCGATCCGGGTTGCGAGCGCGGCACCGGCGCCGCCCGGGCCGACAGGTTCTCCCGCGGCGTCGGTGATGCGCAGGCCGAGGGCGGCGAGCATCCCCGAGCCGCCGTCGGTGGTGGCGCTGCCGCCCAGGCCGAGCACGATGCTGCGCGCCCCGGCATCGAGCGCGGCGACGATCAACTCACCCACGCCCGCGCTCGTGGCGGCCGTCGCATCGAGGTCTCCCGCTCGCAGCGCAGCCGTGTCGACGAGACGCAGGCCGCAGGCCTCCGCAACCTCGATCACCGCGGCGCCCGTGCGCGGATCGAGCGCGAAGCGCGCCTCGCAAGTCTCACCGTACGGGCCCGTCGCGGTGCAGCGGCGCTCTTCGAAGGCGGGGGCGGCGGTGCCGAGTAGCGCCCCTGCGGCGTCCTGGGCGGGGCCGGGGGCAGCGGATCCCGCCGCTCCGACGGCGGCCCCGGCGGCGAGCGCGGCGTCGACCGTGCCCTCGCCGCCGTCTGCGATCGGCAGCACCACGACCTCGGCGTCCGGCCGCGCCTCGAGCAAGCCGCGGCGCAACGCTTCGGCCACGTCCAGCGCGGTGGCCGAGCCCTTGAACTTGTCGCAGGCGATCAGCACGCGGGGCATCGCGGCGCCCCGCTCACGCGCCCGCCGACGCCTGCTCGGCGGTCACCGCCGCGTGCTCGCCGCGGCGGGCGGGCGCCTCCGGATCCCGCAGCCGCTCCGTGCCCTCGGTCGCGCTGGTGCGGCCGTGGGCGACGGCGCGCCCCTCGGCGTCGACCGCGACGAACACGATGCTCTCGAGCGTCAGCACCTCCTGGCCGGTGACGGCGTTCTCGACCCGGCAGCTCAGCGTGATCGAGGTGCGACCGAAGGCCGCGACCCGGTACTCGATTTCGAGCAGGTCGCCGCGATCCGCCCGCGCGGAGAAGTCGATGGCCGACATGTGGCGGGTGACCACGTCGATGGTGCCGAGCTGCGCCACGGCCACGATCGCGGCCTCCTCGTCGACCCACTGCAGCAGCCGGCCACCGAACAGCGCCCCGTGCTGGTTGAGATCCTCGGGCTTCACCCACTTGCGCACCACGTGCCGGTACTCGCTCATGCTCTCAGCCTACGCGGGCCCGCGGGGCGAGCGCAGGGCGCGCTCACACCCGCGGGAAGACGGGCGGGAACAGCTGCGCCTCGCTCGATCCCTCGGGGCCGGCGAGTGCGTCGCGCTCGGCGTAGGCGCCGCGCAGCTTCTCGAAGATCCGCTGTCCCTCCGCCCGCAGCGCCCGCTGGTCGAGGCCCGGGATCCGCCCGTCACGCATCACCACGCGGCCCGCGACCATGCTGAACACCGCGTCGCGGCCCGTGCCCGCAAGGGTGAGCGTGCGGATCGGGTCGTCGACCGCGCCCATGCGCAGATCATCGAGCGCGAACGCGACGAGGTCGGCGGCGGCACCCGGCGCGATGCGCCCCAGGTCGGGTCGGCGCAGGGCGCGCGCGCCGCCGAGGGTGGCGGCCTCCACGTACTCGGCGAGCATCCCCATGCCGAGGTCGTCGTGCTGCGCTTTCGAGAGCTGCACGCCCGTGTCGATCGCGCGGATCAGGTCCGGCGGGAACGAGTCGGTGCCGAGCGCGATGTTCACGCCGGCGTCGAGGTACTGCGAGAGCCGCTCCAGCCAGAACGCGTAGCGCGCGTTGGTGAGCGGGCAGTGCACCACCGTGGCGCCGGCATCGGCGAGGCGGGCGAGGTCGCCGCGATCCTCCCCGTGCACATCGGGGTGCACGTCGAGGTAGACGCCGTGCGCGAGCACCAGCCGCTCGTTCAGCAGTCCGGCGCGATCGAGCAGATCGAGCGGGGTCGTGCCGCGCTCGTCGGCGAGGATGTCGCGCTCGTCGGCGAGGCCCTGCGTGGCGTGCACACGCACGAGTGCGTCGCGCGCGGCCGAAACCTCGGCGGTGCGCGCCAGCAGCTCGTCGCTCACGGTCTCGACCCGGCACGGCACCAGCACGCCCGTCACGAGCGGATCGGCCAGGCCCTCGACGGTGTCGAGGAATCGCACGGCATCGGCGAATCCCGCCTCGCCCCGCGCCTCGTCCCAGTGGATGCCCGGCGAGCCGTCGGCTCGGGTGACGTGCACGCCGGAGCGGTACGAGGGCCCGAGGAAGACCCGGAGGCCGAGCTCGCTCGCGGTGCGTGCCGTGTCGAGCAGGTCGTCGTGGGTCTCGGCCCAGGCGCCGTGGATCTCGGTGGAGATCGGCATCGCGCTCGTGATGCCGTGCAGGATCAGCTGCACCAGCCCGTAGCGGCGCAGTGTGCTGCGCTCGGCCGGGGTGAGCACCTCGTGCGGCGCCTCGGCGTACTCGGCCGACCACTCGAGCCGTGCGGCGTGCTCGGCGCCCCACCAGGAGTCGAGCAGCAGGTGGTCGATGTCGACGAGGCCTTCGAGGTCGATGAGGCCCGGCATGAGCAGGGCCTCGCCGAGGTCGATCGTCTCGTCGGCGCGCTCGGAGAGGGCGGCGCCGGCCGCGGCGCCCGCCACGGCCTCGACGCGCGCGCCGCGCACGAGCACCACCGCGTCGCGCAGCTCGGCGAAGCCGCCGCGCGCCTCGTCCCACACGATGGCGTGCGAGGCGCGCAGAGCGGTTGCGGCCTCGGCCGAGGTCGCGGCCGCAACCGGGGCCGCCGCTTCCGGCGCCCCCGCCGGCCCGCGAGCCCCGGTCACGATGCCAGGCGCTCGCGCCGCACCGGCTTCCAGCCGGGCCCCGGAACGGCCGCACGCAGCGCCCGCGTGTACGGGTGGGTGGGGTTGGCGAGCAGATCCGCCGTCGCCCCGCCGTCGACCACCTGCCCGTTCTCCATCACGATCATGCGATCCGAGATCTGGTTCACGACCGCGAGATCGTGCGAGATGAAGAGGTAGCTGATCTCACGCTGCGCCTTGATGTCGGAGAGCAGGTTGAGGATCTGCGCCTGGATCGACACGTCGAGAGCCGCGACGGCCTCGTCGAGCACGATCACCTTGGGGTCTGCGGCGAGCGCGCGGGCGAGGGCGACGCGCTGCCGCTGGCCGCCCGACAGCTCCTTGGGGAGTCGATCGAAGAAGCGCTGCGGCAGCCCGACCGCGTCGAGGATCTCCTGCGCACGGCCGCGCAGCTCGCGGCCGCCCCGCGACCCGCCGGCGTGCAGCCGCAGGTTGCCGAGGATCACGTCGCCGATCCGCTGCCGCCCGTTGAGCGACGAGTACGGATCCTGGAACACGTACTGCACCTCTCGGGCGCGTTCACGCCGATCCCGCAGTCGCCTCGGCGGCGAGGAGCGATCCTGCCCGCCCACGGTCACGGACCCGCTCGTCACCGATTCGAGGCCCACGATCATGCGGGCGACCGTCGTCTTGCCCGATCCCGACTCCCCCACGATCGCGAGGCACTCGTCGGCGTGCAGCTCGAACGAGACGCCGTCGACCGCGACCACGTCGTCGCCCTTGGAGCCCCGCGGGGCGGGGAACACCTTGCGCAGTTCGCTCACGCTGATGAGCGGCGCGCCCGATCCCGATTCGCTGTGCATCACGACCTCGCCTTCAATTCCTGGTGCAGCTCGAGGTTGTACTCGAGCACGGGGAGGCGGTCGAGCCGCTGGTCGATGCTCGGGCGCGCCCCCATGAGTTCCTTCGTGTACGGGTGGGTCGGCGCGTCGTAGACGTGCGCGCCCTGCTCGACGATCTCGCCCGCGTACATGACCGCGAGCCGGTCGCAGCAGGCGTTCGCGAGTTCCAGGTCGTGCGTGATGAACAGCAGCGCCAGGCCGCGGGCCCGACGCTGCTCGTCGAGGATCGCCATGACGTCGGACTGGGCGGTCACGTCGAGCGCGGTGGTGGGCTCGTCGGCGAGGATCAGCCGCGGCTCCGCGAGCAGGACGCTCGCGATCATGACGCGCTGCAGCAACCCGCCCGAGAGCTCGTGCGGGTACTGGCCGAGTCGCCGCTCGGGGTGGCGCACGCCGACCTCGTCGAGCAGCTGCACCGCTCGGCGCTCCACCTCGGCGCGCGGCAGCCCCCGGTCGCGCACCAGCGCCTCCGTGAGGAAGTCGCCGACCGTGTGCACCGGGTTCACGTGGGCGCGCGGATCCTGGAAGATCATGCCCACGTCGGTCGCCCGGTAGCGTCGCAGCCGTTCACGGCCCCTGCCGAGCACGGACTCGCCGTCGAAGCGGATCTCGCCGTCGAACTGGAATCCCTTGGCGAGCATGCGCATCACCGCGCGCGTCGTGAGGGACTTGCCCGAGCCCGACTCGCCGACGAGGCCGAGCGCCTCGCCGCGGTCGAGGGTGAGGCTGACGCCGTTCAGCAGGTCGAGCCGGCGGTACCGGGTGACGAGGCTCGCGTGCAGGTTGTCGATCTGCAGCAGGGGTGCGCTCATCGGATGCTCCTAGCGTTCGAGGTGAGGCGATCGCCGATCACGGTGATGCTCCACACGATCAGCACGATCGCGAGGCCGGCGAAGACGGCCTCTCCGGGCTGCCCGCGCAGCACCGAGTCGAAACCGCTCTTGACCATGAGGCCGAGATCGGCGGTGGGCGGCTGCACGCCGAGGCCGAGGAACGAGACCGCGGCGAGGTCGATGACCGCGAAACCGAGCGACGACACGGCCTGGGCGACCACGATGGGCTGCACATTGGGCAGGATCTGGGTGAGGCTGATGCTCACCCCCGACTGGCCTTGCAGCCAGGCGGCCTGCACGTAGGGCATGCCCCGCTCGCGCAGCGCAGCGCCGCGGACGACTCGCGCCACGTAGGGGATGTAGCCGATCGCGAGGCCGCACACGACGGTCACGAGGCTGGGGCCCCAGATCGCGACCGCGATGAGCCCGAACACGATGCCCGGCACCGAGAAGAGCACGTCGAGCACCCACGAGATGACGGTGTCGACGCGGCCGCGGTTCCACGCGGCGAGCAGCGCCAGCAGGGTGCCGACGACCGTCGCGATCAGGATCACGAAGGTCGGTCCGAGCAGGGTGACGCGCGCGCCCCACATGAGACGCGACAGCAGGTCGCGGCCCAGCGCGTCGGCGCCGAGCAGGTGCTGCGCGCTCGGCCCGCTGAGCGCGGCGAACAGGTCGGGGAAGTCGGGGTCGTAGGGTGCCACCCAGGGGGCGAGCAGCGCGGCGAGCACGAACACGGCGAGCACGACCGAGGCGATGATGCCGAGCGGGCCGAGCTTGCGCGCGAGCAGTGTGAAGCGGCCGGGATCGGCCGAGGCGGAGGCGCGCGCCAGCGCGATCTGTGTGGTGCGCGGTGCGCTCATTGCTTGCTCCCCAGCTGGATGCGCGGATCGATCATCGTGTACAGGAAGTCGACGATGGCGTTGATGACCACGAAGGCGACCACGAGCACGAGGATCACGGCCTGCACGACCGCGAAGTCGCGCTGCAGGATCGCCCGCACGAGCAGCGATCCGAGGCCGTCGAGGGCGAACACGCTCTCGACGATCACGGCGCCCGCGATGAGGGTGGCGACGGTGAGGCCCAGCACGGTGGTGATGGGGATCAGCGCGTTGCGCAGCACGTGCCTGCGGATGATGATGGCGGGCTTGAGGCCGCGCGCGACCGCCGTCTGCACGTGCTCGCGCCCCTCCTCCTCGAGCACGGCCGCGCGGGTGATGCGCGCGAGATAGGCCGCGCTCGCGACGGCGAGCGCGATCGCCGGCAGGGTGAGGTGCACGATCGTGTCGAAGCCTCCGCTCCCCGAGCCGTTGGTGGGGAACCACCCCAGTCCGACCGCGAAGAGGCTGATGAGCGCCACGCCGATCACGAAGGTCGGCGTCGCGAGGCCGAGCGTGGCGAAGGTCGTGACGAGCTGGTCGGTCCAGCCGCCCTTGAGCGAGGCGAGGAGACCCAGCCCGATGCCGACGACCGCGATGATGATCGTCGCGAGCGCGATCAGCGCGACCGTGGTGCCGATGCGACTGCCGATGAGGTCGGTCACGCTCTGGCGGTAGACGATCGACTCGCCGAGGTCGCCGCGCACGATATCGCCCAGCCAGGCGAAATAGCGCAGGAAGAAGGGGTCGTCGAGGTGGTACTGCTCGGTGACCCTGGCGATCTGGTCGGGGGTCCCGCCCCGGGGGCCCAGCACGAAGCTGAGGGGGCTCCCCGGAGCGAGATACATCAGCCCGAACACCACGAACGAGGTGATCAGCAGGACGAGCAGGAGGCTTCCCGACCGTCGCAGGAGGAACGAGGGGATCGACACGGGTTACTCCACGCCGCCGATCGTGGCCGCCCAGGGGTAGTAGAGGTAGGCGACGGAAGCCGTCGCACCCGAGATGCGGTCGTTCTGGACGAGGATGGTGGGCATGTAGTTGAGCGGCATCCACGGCAGCTCCTCGGTCACCTTCGCCTGGATCTCGTTGGTGAGCTCGGCGCGGGCGGTGGGGTCGAGCTCGGCGCGGGCCTCGGCGACGAGGTCGCTCACCTCGGTGTAGTCGCCGAAGTTGCTCATGCCGCCCTCGGTGAAGACCTGGTAGACGTCGAGCGGATCGGTGACGTTGCCGTACCAGGTGGTGAAGAAGGCATCGATGCCCTTGCGCGCCTCGGGATCGAAGTAGAGGTTGCCGTACTGCTCGACAGGCACGACCTTCGTCTCGATGGTGAGGCCGACGGCCTGGCCGGCGGCCTGCAGCAGGTTCGCGGTCTGCTCGTGCACCGCCGACGACCCCTGGATCGCGATGGTGATCGGCTTCGAGAGGTCGCCCACCTCGCCGAGCAGTTCCTTCGCCTTCGCGGGATCCGACTTCGCGCTGAACTCGCTCCAGGCGGGTTCGAAGATGTCGGCGCGGTCGCCCCAGTAGTCGGGGCCGGCGAGTGTCGGGGCCGCGATGGCTGCGCCTTGGAAGACCACGTCGGCAACAGCCTGGCGATCGATCGACTGCAGCAGCGCCTCGCGCACCCGGGGGTCGGCGAAGGGGCCTTCTTCGGTCGCGCTCGCGAGCGTCCAGAACACGAACGACTTGCCGTAGGTGGTGGTCACGGCGTCGCTCGACTCGAGCTGGCCGAGGCCGGTCGGCGGCAGGTAGAAGAACTGGCCGTCGACGTCGCCCGAGCGCAGCGCGTTGATCGCGGTGCTCTCGTCGGCGATGAAGCTGAACGAGAGCTTCTCGACCTTGGGCGCCAGCTCGGCGTCCCAGTAGTTCTCGTTCTTGACGAGGTCGATCGACTTGCCGGCGTTCCAGGCGTCGAGCGCGAAGGGGCCGGTGCACTGCATGCCGCCCTGGGGCGTGCCGAACTGCTCGCCCGCGGCTTCGGCGGCGGCCTTCTGCACGATGGCGCCGGCGGCGACCGACATCGCCTGCTCGAAGAGGGCGTCGGGCTGCTTCAGCTTGACGGTCACCTCGCGGTCGCCGGTCTGCTCGACCGACTCGACGGAGAGGAAGTACTCGTTGTAGTACGACGGCGTCTCGGGGCCGACCTGGCGGCCGAGCGAGTAGACGACGTCGGCGGGGGTGAGCGGGGTGCCGTCCCAGAAGGTGACGCCGTCGCGCAGCGTGTAGACGTAGGTCGTGTCGTCGGGGGTGGCGACCGACTCCGCGAGCCCGGGCGAGCTACTCAGGTCGGGGTTCATGCGCATGAGGCTCTCGCACATGTTCGCGATCACCGTGTTCTCGGCGTAGTTGAACGAGAACCAGGGGTCGATCGAGAGCGGCTCGTAGGGCAGGTTCCAGTTGACGACGTCGACGGGCTGCGTGCCCGGCTCGGTGGTGGTGGCGAGGTTGCTGAGGTCGACGTCGAGGCCGCCGCCCTGGGCTCCTGCTGCGCCGCCGGCCCCGCCGCCGGCGCAGGCGGTGAGGGTCAGCGCGGCGGCGGCAGCCGCCCCTGCGAGGGTGAGGCTGCGCCGCTTGCGGGTGCTGTGTGTGAACACGGGTACTCCTTTGTTCCGTCTGGTGAGTTCTTCGGTTTCGGTGGTCGGCGGATCGCCGCTCAGATCTGGTGGCCGTCGCGCAGCACGCGCAGCGGGGCGGGGCGGTCGACGACGAGTTCGGCGATGCTCGCGGCGTCGAACTCGAGCCGGGTGCGGCTCTCGGGCCCCTGCCACTCGGCGATCTCGGGGATGCCGAGCATCGCGCCGCCGGCAGTCGATGCGAGCCGGAAGGCGCGCTCGAGCTCCGCGTCGGTGATCGCGCCGGTGCGATAGGCGAGCAGGTGGGCGCGATCCACCATGCTGCCGGTGCCGAACGGGCTCCACGAGTCGCGCACACCGTCGGATCCCGCTGCGAGATTCACGCCGTGCCGTTCGAGGAGGTCGATATCGGGCACGGGGTCGGGGCCGAGGGCGCAGCTCGCGATCCAGATCCCGGCCTCGGCGACGCGGTCGAGCGTCTCGCCCAGGCCGGGCAGCGAGGTGTCGCAGAGGGCGAAGGCGTGGCCGATGGTGACGCGGCCCTGCCGCCCGCCGGCGATGGTGCGGGCCGCGATCTCGCGGATCTGCTGGAGCCCCTGCTCGCCCTCGTCGTGGAGGTGGATGTCGAGGTCGCGTCCGGCACGGTCGGCGAGTCCGAAGATCGCGTCGAGGTGGCCGTGCATGTCGGCTTCGAGGCCGATGGGGTCGATGCCGCCGACGAGGTCTGCGCCGCAGTCGAGCGAGGCCGCCATCACGTCGAGGGTGCCGGGGTTCGTGAGCAGCCCGAACTGCGGGAAGGCGACGATCTGCACGGTGAGGTGGGGTGCGAGCCGCTCGGCTGCGGCCCGCACGCCTTCGATGTTCGCGGTACCGAGTTCGGTGGACACATCGACGTGGGCGCGCATCGCCAGGGTGCCGTTCTCGAGGGCGTGCGAGAGCAGCGAGTAGGCCCGTTCTTCGACGCTGCGCTCGAAGGAGAACTGGGTGGCGCGATCGTTGTCGATGAGGTCCTGCAGTGTCGCCGCGGGCCAGCGGGAGAGCCAACCGCCGCCCCACGTCGTCTTGTCCGGGTGGATGTGGGCATCGACGAGTCCGGGAGTGCGCAGCGGTGCGGATGCTGAGGTCGCCGTCATTGGTGAGCCTTTCTCGGGGGTCTCGGTGCGGAGTGGTCGGCGCCGGGGATGGCGCCGGACAACTCGTCAGACATATGATAACCATATAACCAATCGAATCTGCAAGGATGTGACACGTGCGACAAATTCAACGACGATCACTCGTCGACACCGTCGTCGACGAGCTGAAGCGCGAAATCAGCCAGGGTCGATGGTCGATCGGCGACAAGATCCCCTCCGAAGCGGAGCTCACCACGACGCTCGGAGTCAGCCGCCCCTCCGTGCGCGAGGCGGTGCGAGCCCTCGTGCAACTCGGGCTGCTCGAAACCCGCCAGGGCGACGGCACCTACCTCATCGCAACCGATCCGACCCAGGTCGCCCTGCGCCGGGCCCTCCGATCCGCCGACAGCCTCGAGGTGATCCGGGTGCGCCAGGCCCTCGACGCCCTCGCGGCCCGCGAAGCGGCCACGGCGCGCACGCAGACGGACCTCGACACCCTCGCCGCGCACCTCGAAGCCCGACGCGACGCCATCGCCGCGAGCGACACCCTCGCCTTCGCCGACGCCGACGTCGCGTTCCACCTCGGCATCGCCCGAATCTCGGGGAACCGCCTGCTCTCCGACATCTACGCGAGCTTCGACGGATCCATCCGGGAGTCCGTCACCGACGCCTCCTGCCTCGCCCACGGCGACGACCCCGACCGCTACGACATGCACGAGACCCTCTTCCGCGCCATCGCGGCCGGAGACCCCGACGCCGCGCAGGCCGCCGCCCTCGGCGTGCTCGAGCAGCAGGAGCGTCTCCTCGATGATCTCCCCTGAGCGGCGCCAGGGGGTCGCGGCCGGGATCCTGATCCTCGCCGTCGGGCTGAGCGTCCGCTTCCCCATCACTTCCGTCTCCCCCCTCCTCGGCGAGATCGGACGCGCCTACGAACTGCCGGCCTCCGGGCTCGCCGTGCTGAGCGCGATCCCCGTGCTGCTCTTCGGCCTCGCATCGCCCCTCGCTCCGCTGCTCGTCGCACGGCTCGGGCTCACGCGCGCGATCACGCTGCTGCTCGCCGCGCTCGCCCTCGCCACGCTGCTGCGGCCGCTCGCGCCACCGCTGCTCTTCGTCGGCACCGTGGTCGTCGGAGCAGCAATCGCACTGCTCGGGATCCTGGCCCCGCAGATCATCCGGCATGCTCTGCCCCACCGCGGCGGCTTCTGGACCGGGGTCTACACGACCTCCTTCGGCGTGAGCGCCGCCGCCGGGGCTGCCTTCGCCGTGCCGATGCTGCACCTGCTCGGCGAGCGCGTCGGCGCCGCGCTCATGAGCTGGGGGATTCCGCTGCTCATCGCCCTCGCCCTCGCCCTCGCCTTCGGCCCCCGACTCGGCGCTCCCGGCCCCGGCCGCCGCCGCGACCCCGCAAGCCCCCGCCAATCGGTCTTCCGGGCGCCCGGCATCTGGCCGGTGACCGGGTTCTTCGGCTCCCAGGCCCTCATCTACTTCTCGCTCACCGCGTGGCTGCCCACGATCGCCGTCGACCGCGGCATGGCGCCCGCCCAGGCCGGGCTCCTGCTCGCCTGGCTCAGCGTGGCAGGCCTCCCCGCCTCTCTGCTCGCCCCGACCCTCGCCTCGCGGCCGCGGCTGCGCACGAAACTCATCGCGGGGATCGCACTGCTCTCGGCCGTCGGGCTCGCCGCCCTCGCCTTCGGCCCGCTCCCCCTCGCTCCGGTGGCGGTCGCGGTGCTCGGAGTCGCTCAGAGCGCGGCGTTCGGCCTCGCGATCGCGCTCATCGTCTTCACAGCGCCCAGCGTCGCGCAGACCGCCAGCTTCTCGGCCGTCAGTCAGGGCATCGGCTACGCCTTCGCCGCCGCCGGCCCCCTGCTGCTCGGCCTGCTCGCGCAGACGGGACTCGACTGGTCGGTCATCCTCGCGCTGCTCATCGCCGTGGCGCTCTGCGAGCTCGGCTTCGGGGTCGCCGCGTCACGCGCCTCCGGCCGGGCATAGGACTCGGCTCGCGCGCGGTGGGCGCCGGTGGGTGAGGCCGTAGGGTGTGTCTCGCAGATCCTTGCCTACTGCGCGCGCCTGTTCAGGGCGCCTCGCTGCGTTGTCGTTGTCAGATTTACACCCAGCAAACCGTCCTCCTCCGCCTTGCGAGGCGCCCCGCCCAAACGCTGCTCGCAACGGCAACGATCTGCGAGACACACCCTAGGCTGGGGGCATGGTCGTCTTCGCAGGCATCGTGCTGCTCCTCAACGCCGTCTACAACGTGATCGTCTGGCCGCGCTTCTGGACGCGCGTCACGAAGGATCCGCGCGCCCGCGACGAGCAGGGCCGCCCCACCGCGTTCTACCGCGTGCACGCCGTGCTGATCGGCGTCGCACTGCTCATCGCGCTCGTCTCGGCGGTCGCCGGTGTGCTCGTGCTCACCGTCGCCGTCTGACGCGCGGACCCGCGGCGGGAACCGCCCCCGTGCGGCTCACTCCTCTTCGTCGTCGTCGCCGTGAGGCCGACCCGAGCCGAGGTGGGTGGCGGGCCCGAGGTGCGAGGCACCGCCCTCGTCGACCCATTCGTGGCCGAGCTCATCGCTGTGCGCGGGATCCGATTCGTGATCCGGGCCGCGACGATCATCGTCGAACTGCATCGTGACCTCCTCGTTCGCAGGCCGCTCAGGCCGCGGCCCTGTACTTCCAGGGTACGCGGGCGGCGCGGCTTACGATAGAGAGATGAAGCGGATCCTCACCTACGGCACCTTCGACCTCCTGCACTGGGGTCACATCCGGCTGCTCAAGCGCGCGCGCGATCTCGGCGACTACCTCGTGGTCGCCGCTTCCACCGAGGACTTCAACGCCGGCAAGGGCAAGAAGACCTACCACGACTTCGAGACCCGCAAGAACATGCTCGAGGCCGTGCGCTACGTCGACCTCGTCATCCCCGAGGAGTCGTGGGACCAGAAGATCCGCGACGTGCAGAAGTACGAGATCGACGCCGTGGTCATGGGCGGCGACTGGGAGGGCGACGAGCGCTTCGAGATCCTGCGCCCCTACTGCGAGGTGATCTACCTCGACCGCACCGAGGGCGTGTCGACCACCAAGATCAAGCGCGACCTCGGCGTCAACGCCTGAGGCCGGGGCCGGCGCCGCGATCCGCACTGGAGCGCGACTGTTCCAGCGAGCCCGACTGTTCCAGAGGCTCCGAAACCGTCGGGCTCGCTGAAATAGTCGGTTCGGACGGGGCACCGGGCGGGGAGCCCACTCCGCTCACAATCGGCCGAATTGCTCGGGACCGCGAGAACTGTCCACATTCCTCGCCGACGAGCGCCGCGCGGCGGTCCCGAGTGCGAGCATGCTCGGCATGGACCATGCGCAACGTATCAGGCAGCTCGAAGCAGCACTGATCCTCCGACGACGGCAGCTCGACGGAGAGCTCGGCGACCGAGAGCTGCGCGCCATGACGGCAGCAGGGATGCTCGTGCGCGTGATGCGCGGCTGCTACATGGAGCGCACTCTGTGGGACGAGCTGCACGAACCGCACCGCCTCCTCGCCCGCACTCTGGCCGCCGCCGCGCTCGGGGCCGCGCGCCCGCCCACCTTCTCGCATCTGTCGGCCGCCGCCGTGTGGAACCTACCGCTCTACGGCCTCGCCAGGAGCTCCCCTCAGCCGGTGCACGTCCTCACCCCGCCCGACCGGCCTGGGCGCAGCCGCGGAGCGGTGATCCGCCACTCCGAACCCTACGACGAGAGCGACATCACCACGGTCGCGGGTCTGCGCGTCACCACGCTCAGCCGCACGGTGCGCGATCTCGCCCGACTCGCCGCTCCCGAGCTCGCACTCGGGTGCGCCGACCGCGCGCTTCGCCTGCTCGTCGGCTTGCCCCACGCCCGGGCGGGGCAAGCCGCGCAGGCCGAGCGGACCGAGCAATGGCGCGAGTCGCAGCTCGCGCTGCTCCACGAACGACGCGGTGCGCGAGGCGCGCGTCGAGCCCGCCGCATCATCGAGCTCGCCGACCCGCGTGCGGATTCCGTCGCCGAGAGCGTGAGCCGCCTGCAGCTCGTGCGGCTCAAGATTCCGTTCGATTTCCAGGTCGCGGTGGCCGGTCTCCACGGCGCGACCCATCGCATGGACTTCGACTTCGTCGGGCAGGCCTGCTTCGGCGAGATGGACGGGCGGATCAAGTACACCGATCCCGCCTATCGCAACGGGCGCACGCTCGAGCAGGTGCTGCTCGATGAGAAGGAGCGCGAGGACGAGGTGCGGGGCCTGCACCGCAAGGCCGTGCTGCGCTGGGGCTGGGGCAGCATCGGCACGGCTCGCAGGCTCCGCGAACGCCTGAGCGCCTTCGGCCTGCACGTGCCCGAGCTCTGATCCCCCGCCATCCGCCGGGGTGCTCGCGCCCCGCTATCCGCACCCCGGAAATGACTGTTGCAGCGAGACTGACTCTTTCAGGGCCTCTGGAACAGTCAGTCTCGCTGCAACAGTTGTGCTCGGCGGGGGCGCGCCTACAGCACCTTCGAGAGGAACGCCTTGGTGCGCTCCCGCTGCGGGTTCGTGAGCACCTCGACGGGGTCACCCGCTTCGACGACCACGCCGCCGTCCATGAACACCAGCTTGTCGGCGACCTCGCGGGCGAAGCCCATCTCGTGCGTCACGACGATCATCGTCATACCGCTCTGCGCGAGCCCCTTCATGACCTCGAGCACCTCACCCACGAGCTCGGGGTCGAGCGCGGAGGTGGGCTCGTCGAAGAGCATCAGCTTCGGCTCCATCGCGAGCGCCCGGGCGATCGCGACGCGCTGCTGCTGACCGCCGGAGAGATGGGCCGGGTAGTAGTCGTGGCGCTCCGCGAGCCCCACCCGTGCGAGCAGCTCCATCGCCCGCGACTGCAGCGTCGCCTTGCTGCCCTTCTTGAGCAGCGTCGGGGCGATCATCACGTTCTCGAGCGCCGTCATGTGCGGGAAGAGGTTGAAGCGCTGGAACACCATGCCGATGTCGCGCCGCTGCTTCGCCGCCTCCTTCGGGTGCATCTCGTAGATCTTGTCGCCGCTCTGCCGATACCCCACGAGCTCGCCGTCGACCCAGAGCCGGCCGGCGTTGATCGTCTCGAGGTGGTTGATGCAGCGCAGGAAGGTCGACTTCCCCGAGCCCGAGGGGCCGACGAGGCAGAGCACCTCGCCGCGCTGCACCTCGAGCGAGATGGACTTCAGCACCTCGTTGGAGCCGTAGGACTTCGACACGGCCTCGGCCTTCACCATCGGCGTGTCGGTCGCGTGCACGTTCATGCGCCACCTCCGGGTCGGTTGTGCGGGGGCACGATGGTCTCGCCCGCGGTGCTCGGATAGGTCGGCGTGCCCGTGTCCTCGACGCCGACGACGCCGATCGTCTGCGTCTCGACCGTCGGCTTCATGACGTCGGGTCGCTGCTCGACGCCCCTCGCGAAGTGCTTCTCGAGGTAGTACTGGCCCACCATGAGGATCGAGGTGACCGCGAGGTACCAGATCGAGGCGACGATGAGCATCGGGACCGGCTGATAGGTCACCGCGGTGATGTCGCGGGAGCGGCCGTAGAGGTCGAGCGTGAACGGCACCGCCGCGACCAGCGAGGTGGTCTTCAGCATCGAGATGACCTCGTTGCCGGTCGGCGGGATGATCACGCGCATGGCCTGGGGCAGCACCACGCGGAGCATGGTGTGCCACCAGCCGAGACCGAGGGCGGTCGCCGCCTCGCTCTGGCCTTTGTCGACCGAGAGCAGCCCGGCGCGCACGATCTCGGCCATGTAGGCGGCCTCGTTCAGCGCCAGGCCGATGATCGCGAGGGTGAAGTAGCTGAGCAGGTCCTTCGTGCTGATCGTCGCGACGGCCTCCGTGAACGGGATGCCCAGCGTGATCGTCTTGTAGATGGTGGGGATGAGGCCCCAGAACACGAGCTGCACGTAGACCGGGGTGCCGCGGAACAGCCAGAGGTAGACCCAGGCGACCGATTTCACCACCGGGTTTGGCGACTGCCGCATGACCGCGATCGCGACGCCCAGCACGATGGCGATGATCATCGAGTAGATCGTGAGCTGGAGGGTGTAACCCGCGCCGGTGACGATGCGGGTGTCGAAGAGGTACTTGCCGACCTCGGGCCAGTTGTAGACCGGGCGGTTGACCGCGGTGTCGTAGATGAAGAGGCCGGCGATCAGCACGATCACCACGGCGAAGGTCATCCGCCAGGGGTGCCTCAGCCGGATGGCCTGAATCGCCTCAGGCGTGGCATGGGCGTCGGGGCCTCGGCCGCCTCCGCCCTCGGATGGGAGATGTGACATGACTCACTTCCTGAATTCGTATCAGCGTCGTCGATGACGGAGTGCGGACCGTGCGAAGCACGGCGGCCTCGGTGGGCCGGGGCGACCGCCCCGACCCGCCGCGGCCGGAGTCGGCTGTCAGTTCTTGGCCGCGTTGATCGTGGCCTCGTCGAGCGCGCCCGCCTCGATGCCCGCCGCGGTCAGGATCTTGAGGTAGGTGCCGTCGTCGATGAGCGACTGCAGGGCGGCCTGCACGGCCTTCGTGGTGTCGCTGTCCTTCTGGGTCGCGAAGCCGTACGGCGCCGCGTCGAAGACCTCGCCCACGGTCTCGAGCTGTCCCGAGAGCTTGGCGACCGCGTCGCCCGTCACGGGCAGGTCGGCCGAGAATGCGTCGGCGCGCCCGTCCACCACGGCCTGCGTGGCCTCGGGCTGGCCGTCGAAGCGCAGCACCTCGATCGCCTCCTTGCCCGCATCGGTGCACGCCTTCGACTTCGCCGGCAGCTCCTCGGTGTCCTGCACGGTGGTCGCCTGCACGGCGATCGTCAGGCCGCAGGCGTTGTCGGGGTCGACGTCCGAACCGGTCGCCGCAGCCCACTGGGTGCCCGCGTTGAGGAAGTTGACGAAGTCGACCGACTTCTGCCGTTCGACCGTGTCGGTGAACGAGGAGGAGCCCATGTCGAGCGCACCCTCCTGGATGCGCGGGATGATGCTGTCGAAGCCGAGGATCTCCCACTCGGGCTCGAGGCCGAGCTTCGCGGAGACCGCCTCTGCGAGCTCGACGCCCCAACCGGTGGGGTTGCCGTCGGCGTCCTTGAACTCGTTCGGCGGGTACTCCGCGTCCGTGCCGATGCGCAGCACGCCGGACTCCCTGAGCTCGTCGGGCAGCAGGTCGACCGCGGCCTGATCCGCCTCGATCGACGAGGCCTGCGCACCGCCTCCGGTGCCGCTCCCCTCCGACTCCGCGTTGTTGACGCAACCGGTGAGCGTGAGCAACGCGGCGGCGGCGAGGGCGGGAACTGCGTAGCGAATCTTCATTGATTCCTCCAGGTGATGGATGGCCGGGTGCGCCCCGGCGTGCGATCTCGCTCCGAGTGTACTGCTCGTGCGCAGCAGGGTGATCACAGAGTCTCTATGCGGCACCAGAGAGAATCTGGAGCCCTCTCGGCACCCCGCATGTTTCCGCGGGCCGCAGCCCGAACCGGCAGAGATAACATTCGGGTTAAGCTGTATAGCGGGGAAGGCCGAAGTCGGAACATGCCTGTGGAGGGAGCGCGAGGGACGTTTCCGCCGGGGCACCTGTCTGCGGAAGGGACAACACTGTGGTTGGTGACCCCAAAAGCAAGACCGCGGTGCCGCTGGACGCACCGGGCCATCTGCGCCGCGACCGCCTACTCGCAAAGATCGAAGGCGGCGGCCGTGTGGTCGTCGTGCGGGCAGAAGGCGGCGCGGGCAAGACCGCTCTCATCGCGCGCTGGATGAGGGACCAGCAGAACGCCGCCATCGCGTGGGTGACGCTCGACGAGGGCATCATCGACCCCCGCAGCTTCTGGCTCCGCACCTTCGCGGCGCTCCGCGCCACGGCCCCCGATACCTTCCAGCACCTCGCCGACGGTTACATGAGCGGCTTCATCTCGCCCGAGAACGCCCCCTCGCTGCTCGCCTCGACGCTGCTGCGCGCCGAGTCCCGGGTGGCGCTCGTGCTCGACGACCTGCACCTCGCCGACGACTCGCTGCAGGATCAGCTGGTCTCGCTCACGCGCGTCGCACCGCCCCTGCGCATCATCGCCACCACCCGTCAGCGCACGCGCTTCGAGTCGCCGCTCACCTCGACCGCCATCGAGACCACCGTCATCGGCTCCGAAGAGCTCGCCTTCACCCGTGAAGAGATCGCCGAGCTCGCCGCTGCCCTCCCCTACCCCATCACCGACACCGAACTCACGGTGCTCGAACGCACGACCCGCGGCCACTCGCTGGCGGTGCGGCTCGCGCTCTCGGTCATGGACGGGCTCTCGACCGGCAGGTCCCGCCGCCCCGCGCTCGACGAGATCGAGCGCGGCGTCACCGCGGTGCTCGTCGACTTCACGCCGCGCTTCGAGGAGGCCGACGAGGAGGCTCTCGCACTGGCCGTCGCCCTCTGCCCCGAGGTCGACGAGGCCCTCGCCACGCGCCTGAGCGGCACCGGCCGGGGATGGTCCACCGTCGAATCATTCGAGGAGCGCGGGCTGGGGCGCATCGCTCTGCGCCGCGGCCGCCCGGTGTTCCTCATGCACGCTCTCGTCTCCTCCGCACTGCGCCACCGGGCGCAGCAGGAGCTGAGCGCCGAACGCGTCGCCGAGGTGCGGCGCATCGCCTTCGACCAGCTGCGCGATCTCGCCGACCCCGTCGAGACGCTCGCACTGCTCGTCGACGGCGGCATGGACCACCTGGTATTCCCCCACTTCGCACGGCACTTCTCGGAACTCAGCCAGTTCCGCCCGGCCGAGGTGATCGCCCTCCTGAGCCCGCTCTCACCCGAGCGGCTCAAGCGCGAGGGCGGCGTGCCCATCACGCTCTCGATCGCGCTCAGCGAGAGCGCCATCGTGCCGACCCAGCGCATCAAGCAGCTGCTGCGGATCGGCCTCACCGAGCTGTCGCGGCGTTCGACGGTGGCCGGCAGCGCGGAGGCGAAGTTCGTGGCGCTCGCCCGATTCGGCGGAATGCGCGTGAGCCGCAACTACGACGAGGCGTTCCGCGCCGGCGAAAGATTCGCGCACATCATCGAGCACGCCGGCAGCCCGAGCGGCGCATCGTGGCTCTACGCGGGCAATCTGCAGATCGTCATCACCGCGCTGCTCGCGCACCGCATCTCGCGGGCGCTCGAGCTCGCCGGCGGAATGGAGGGCGACCCGCACCCCGGTCGGCCGTTCCACACCCGGTCCGTGCTGTCGTTCGTGCGCGCCTACACCGGCGACCTGGTGGGCGCGGAGCGCGAGATCGCGATGATCGGCACATCGCCGTGGAGTGGCTGGGAGGGCTCGCTCTACGCGCTCGACTGGCACCTCGCGTCTGCGCTGTCAGCGGCGAACCGAGACGATCGGGTCGGTGCGATGCACGCGCTGCAGCCCATCGCAAAGCGAATCGACGAGTTCGAGCAGTGGCCGCTCGTCGCCTGGACGCGGGGCGTGGTGCGCCTGGTCGGCGGCGAGGCCGCCCGCGGGCTCGAAGAGCTGGAGGCGACTCGCAACGCCCTCAGCTCGTACCCGCTGAGCTCGGGGTGGGCCGAAGAGCTGCGTACCCTGCACGCCGACCTGCTCCTGGCCACCGGCGACCTGCTGCGCGCCCGGACCCTGCTCGCGCACAAGAGTGAGGCGCCCGTCACCAGGCTCGCCCGGGCACGCCTGGCGCTGCTCTCCTCGCAGCCCGAGGAGGCCTCCGCCCTGCTCGGTGAGCTCGACCCCTCCCGGCTCTACCCGGCGCATCAGGCGCAGCACCTGCTGCTGAGCGCTGCGGCGCACGCGCGGCTCGGCAACACCGGGTACGCGGCCGCGCTGCTCGAACAGGCCCTGTACGCCCTCGACCGCACGAGCAACCGGCTGCCGCTGTCATGGGTGCCCGCCACCGATCTGCGGTTGCTGCGCTCACTCGTACCGGCGAGCATGTGGATCGAACCGGTGAGCGCTCCGTTCGAGACCGAGACCGAGGCCTTCGAGAAGCTCTCCCGGCGCGAGTCACTGGTGCTGGCCGAGCTCGCGGGCGACGCCTCGATCGAGGAGGTCGCGGGCGCGCTCCACGTCTCGGTCAACACGATCAAGTCGCAGACGCGCAGCATCTACCGCAAGCTGCAGGTCTCCTGCCGCGCCGATGCCCTGCTGCGCGCGCGGCAGATCGGCCTGCTCTAGCCGAGTTCGCCGCGCCGGCTCTCCGCCGCGCCGATCCGCTGCCGCGAGACGCGAGCTAGCCGAGTTCGCCGTCGACGGCGGTGGCGAGCACCCGCGCGCCCGCGAGCGCTTCGGGCGCTGCGGTGCGCGGATCGACGTCGAGCACGGTGAAGTCTGCGCGGAGCCCGGGCACGAGCGCCCCGATCTCGTGCTCGCTGCGCAACTGCCAGGCGGCGTTCGCGGTGTGGGCTCGCAGCGCGTCGAGTCGGGTGACCGGCGTGCCGCCGTCGAGATGCCGGCCGGTGCGCGAGGTGCGGGTCTCGGCGACGGCCATATTGCGCAGCGGTTCGTACGGTGTGACCGTGCCGTCGTTGTGGAAGGTGGCGCGGTGTCCGGCCGCGAAGGCGGCGCCGGCGTCGGCCCAACTCGCGCCCCGATCGCCGAAGAGGTCGTCGATGAGCACGTCGCCCCAGTAGGTGATGTGGTCGACGAAGATGCTCACCGTGACGCCGAGCGCGGCGGCGCGGCGGAACTGCGCCGGGGTCATGAGCCCGCAGTGCTCGACGCGGAAGCGGTGGTCGCGCAGCGCGAACCGCCGGATCAGCTCCTCGTAGGCGTCGAGGGTGCTGTCGATGGCGACGTCGCCGTGGGAGTGGCAGGCGAGCTGCCAGCCCTCGCCCGCGTACTGGGCTCCGATGTCGATGAGCTGCTCGGTGGTGTAGTTCGCCTTCCCGATGTGGCCGGGTTCGAGCCCGATGGCGCGCGTCGCCTCGGTATCGAGGTAGGGGAAGGAGGTCGCGATGTTGCCCACCCAGGGCGATCCGTCGCTCCACACCTTGATGCCGGTCTGCCGCACCCGCGCGTCGCCGTTGTCCCGGGGCCGCGTCGCCTGCGCGCCCGGGCTGGACATCTCGTAGCCGCGCACCCGCACGGGGAGGCGCCCGGCCGCGTGCAGGCCGTCGAACAGCGGCCCGAGCTCCGCGCTCCAGGAGAGATCGGCGATGGTGGTGATGCCGTGTCGTCGCACCTCTGCCAGGTGCGCGGCCATGCGTTCGGGCAGCTGCGCTCGCACGGCTTCCATGACGGGGCCCGCGATCCGCGCCACGGCCGCAGCTTCGTAGGCGACGCCGCTCAGCTCGCCCGAGGAGTCGCGCCCGTACGAGGCGCCGGCGGGGTCGAGGGTGTCGCGGTCGACGCCTGCCTCGCGGGCGGCGGCGGTGTTGAAGTAGGCGGAGTGCAGGGAGTTGTGCACGATGACGAGCGGGATGTCGCCCGCGAGCGCGTCGAGATCGGCGCGGGTGGGCGGCACGAGCCCGCGCTGCAGCAGCGGATCCCAGCCGTTCGCCAGCACGCGGTCGGGTCGGGGGTCGGCGGCGAGCGCGCGCCTGATGCTGCCCCACACCTCGTCGGCGCTTGCGATGGTGACGGGGCGGATGTCGATGATGCCGTCGCCCATCAGCAGTGCGGCTTCGGAGGGGTGGCCGTGCGGTTCGATGAGGCCAGGGATCGCCCAGCCCTCGCCGAGGTCGAGGTGGCGCGCACCGGCGGGTGCTGGCACTTCGTCGTGCGCGCCGATGGCGACGATCCGGCCGTCTTCGACGAGCATCGCCCCGGGGGCGGAGGCCGGATCGGCGTTCTCACCTGTGCAGTCGAGGTCGGTGCGCACGAAGCGCCCGGTGATGCGGAGCATGCGTTCCATGGTCGTGCCCTCTCTGGCGGGCGTCGGAGCCCTCCATCATTTGTACCGGCCGGCGCTCGCCCGGGGAAGCTGCACGAGCGGCTTCGCACTCGATTTCACCCGCGGTCACGGCGGGCGATCCGGCCCTCGCACCATTGACAGCCCCCGCCCGATCTAGAAGTATCGGCAGTGTCGACGGAAGTTCGCAGGCGAGGTCGCCCGTCGGCCCGCCGCCTCCGCCGCGATCAGCTTGAACACTCATCTCGACGTGGAGGTTGCAGTCATGAAAAAGCTCATCAACGATCCGGCGGACGTGCTCGCCGACGCGCTTCGCGGCCTCGCGAAGGCCCACCCCGAGCTCGACGTCGATCACGAGCACCGCGTGATCTACCGGCGCGAGCCGAAGGCGCAGGGCAAGGTGGCGCTGCTCTCGGGCGGCGGTTCCGGCCACGAGCCGCTGCACGGGGGCTTCGTGGGCCTCGGCATGCTCGACGCCGCCTGCGCGGGGGAGATGTTCACCTCGCCGACACCCGATCAGGTGGTCGCGGCGACCAAGGGCGCGGATCGCGGCGCCGGCGTACTGCACATCGTGAAGAACTACACGGGCGACGTCATGAACTTCGAGATGGCGGCCGAGATCGCCGCGGCCGAAACCGGCGTCGAGGTCTCGACGGTGGTCGTCGCCGACGACGTGGCCGTGCAGGATTCGCTGTACACCGCGGGGCGCCGCGGTGTCGGTCTCACCGTGCTCATGGAGAAGATCGTGGGCGCGGCAGCCGAGGAGGGGCGGGATCTCGCGGCCGTCACGGCACTCGCCGAGAAGCTGAACGAGCGGGGCCGTTCGATGGGCATGGCGCTCACGAGCTGCACGGTGCCCGCCGCGGGCAAGCCCACCTTCGACCTCCCGGAGGACGAGATCGAAATGGGCGTGGGCATTCACGGCGAGCCGGGCCGCAAGCGGGTGCCGCTCGCGCCCGCCTCGGAGATCGCGGCGCAACTGGTCGAGCCGATCCTCGCCGACCGCGACTTCACGGGCGAGCCCGTGATCGTGATGCTCAACGGCATGGGCGGCACGCCGCTCAGCGAACTGCACCTCATGTACGGCGAGGTCGCCGAACTGCTCGAACGCGCCGGCGTCGAGGTGGCCCGCACCCTCGTGGGCGACTACATCACCTCGCTCGACATGGCCGGCTGCTCGGTCACGCTGCTCGCGGCCGACGACGAGATCCTGCAGCTCTGGGACGCGCCCGTGCGCACCCCCGGTCTGCGCTGGCTCGCCTGAGCGCCCGCGATCCCGGTCTCCGGCCCCGTCACGCACAGGAAGGCATCATGACGAACACCATCACCGTCGACACCCTCACCCGCTGGCTCACGGGCTTCGCCGATCGCGTCGCCGAGCAGCGCGAATACCTCACCGAGCTCGACTCGGCCATCGGCGACGCCGACCACGGGGCGAACATGGCTCGCGGCATGGCGGCCGTGGTCGACAAGATCGGGCAGGATCCCGCCGCCACCGCCGATGCCCTGCTCAAGACGGCGGGCATGACGCTCGTCTCCTCGGTGGGCGGCGCGAGCGGGCCGCTCTACGGCACCTTCTTCCTGCGCATGGGCGCGAGCGCCGGCGCGGTGGCCGAGCTCGACGCGGCAGCGCTCGGGGCCGCACTGCGGGCGGGCTCCGAGGGGGTTCTGCAGCGCGGCAAGGCAGAGCCCGGCGACAAGACCATGGTCGACGCCATGCTGCCCGCGCTCGACGCGTACGATGCGGCAGCGGCCTCGGGTTCGCTCGGGGATGCGCTCGCGGCGGCGAGCGCCGCGGCCGCCGAGGGGCGCGACGCGACCGAGCCGCTGGTCGCCCGCAAGGGCCGTGCGAGCTATCTGGGCGAGCGTTCGGCCGGGCACATCGATCCGGGCAGCGCCTCAACGGCCCTGCTCTTCGAGGCCCTCGCCGCGACCGCCTGAGCTGCCCTGCCCCTGCCCCTGCCCCTGCCCCCAGCTAACCCCGCCGAGAGGCGGATTTTGCAGCGCGAATCCCCGATCCGCCTGCGAAATCAGCCTTTCGACCGCACCCGCCCCACCCCATGGAGGTCCCAGCATGACGGAACGCGTCGGCATCGTCGTGGTCTCGCACAGCGCTCCCCTCGCCGAGGCGGCGGCCGCGCTCGCCCTCGAGATGACGCCCTCGGATCCGCCACGGGTGGTGCTGGCGGCGGGCACCGCCGACGGCGGCACCGGCACGGACGCGATGCGGGTGGCCGAGGCGATCGGCGAAGCGGCGGCCGAGGGCGGCGGAGTGCTCGTGCTCATGGATCTGGGCTCGGCGGTGCTCAGCGCCGAGATGGCCCTGGAGTTCACCGACGTCGGCGAGACCCCCGTGCGGCTCACGAGCGCCCCGATCGTGGAGGGTCTGCTCGCCGCGGTGGTGACCGCCGCGGCCGGGGCCACGCTCGACGCCGTAGCCGCGGAGGCGCTCGGGGCGCTCGGGGCGAAACGTGCGCACCTGGTCGAGGAGGATGCTGGGGCGGATCCGGATGCCGTCGACGCCGCCGGTTCGGCCGCGGCGGAGGGCGCTCCTCCCTCGCGCTCCGACGCGACCGTCGAGGTGGTGGTGCGCAACCGCGATGGGATCCACGCGCGACCGGCCGCGCTCATCGTCGCGGCGCTCGCGGGCAAGGACGCCGTGCTGCGGATCGCGCGCACCGGCGAGGATCCGGTGCGCGTCGGCGGCCCCACCGGGCTGCTCGCACTCGGTGCACGGCAGGGCGAGACGCTGACGCTCACAGCCACCGGCGGCGACGCCCCGGCCCTGCTCGACGAGCTCGCCGCGCTCTTCGCCGACGGCTTCGGCGAACCGTGCGATCCCGAACCTGCCGCCGCGCCTGCCGCGCCGACGTCCCGCACCGACGAGGGCGCTGCGGGCGGCGCCCGCCCGCCGGCATCGGCGGACGCGACGCCCGGCGGCGCGCCGGAGGCCGGGAGCGTTTCGGGTGGGCCTCCCGGTGGCGGCGCGCTGGGTGTGAGCCCCGGGCGCGTGGCCGGCCGGGTCGTGCGGATGCCCGGCCCCGTTGCTGAGCCGCCCGAGGGGCCGGAACTCGCCGAGGACGGGCGGGAGCCGGAAAGCGCGCGCGTCGCGGAGGCGGCCGGCGCCGTCGCCGAGACCCTGCGGAGCCGGGCCGCGCGCGCAGGCGATACGGGCCGCGCGATCCTCGAAGCGGGTGCCGCGATCGCGGCCGACGAAGACCTCAGGGAGGCCGCCCGCCAGCGGATCCACGCCGGTGTGCCCGCGCCGCGAGCGGTCTGGGAGGCCTTCGGCACCGCCGCCGACACCCTGCGCGGCCTCGGCGGCCGCACCGCGGAGCGCGCCGCAGACATCCTCGACGTGCGCGCCCGCATCGTCGCGCACCTCACCGGTCAGCAGCCCCCGGGGCTGCCCGACACCGACGAGCCGTACGTGCTCGTCGCCCACGACCTCGCGCCCGCCGACACCGCACTGCTCGATCCCGCGCTCTGCCTCGCCCTCGTGACGGAGGAGGGCGGCCCCACCTCGCACACCGCGATCCTCGCGCGGGGGCGCGGCATCCCCGCGGTGGTCGCGGCCCGCGGCGCCTGGACCGAGCCGGGGGGCGAGACGCTGCTCGTGGACGGTTCGACCGGCGAACTCGTGTGGGATCCCGCGCCCGAGCAGCTCGCCTCGCTCACGGAGCGGGTCGAGGTCCCGCCCTTCGACGGCGCGGGTCGCACCTCGGACGGCCACCGCGTGCCGCTGCTCGCGAACGTCGGAAAGGCGGGCGACGCCGAGGAGGGCGCGCGGGCGCTGGCCGAGGGCGTCGGCCTCTTCCGCACCGAGTTCTGCTTCCTCGGTCGTGCCGAAGAGCCGAGCGTCGACGAGCAGATCGAGATCTACCGCGGAGTGCTCGCAGCCTTCCCGGGGAAGCGGGTCGTGGTGCGCACGCTCGACGCGGGATCCGACAAGCCGCTCGCCTTCGTGCCGACCGGCGAGGAGGAGAACCCGGCGCTCGGCGTGCGCGGGCTGCGCACCTCGTGGATCGTGCCCGGCCTGCTCGACCGTCAGCTCGACGCGATCGCCGCGGCCGCGGCGAAGGAGCGTGCGGAGGTCGCCGTGATGGCCCCGATGGTCGCGACCGTCGCGGAAGCCGTCGATTTCGCCGAGCGGGCTCGCGCCCGCGGAATCGCTCACGTCGGGGTGATGATCGAGACGCCGTCCGCCGCGCTGCTCGCCGACCGGCTCTTCCAGGTGATCGACTTCGTGAGCCTCGGCACCAACGATCTCGCGCAGTACACGATGGCGGCGGATCGGCTGCTCGGCAGCCTGGCCGCGCTCAACGACCCGTGGCAGCCCGCCGTGGTCGAACTCATCGGCCGGGCCGGATCGGCCGGGGCCGCCGTCGGCGGCGGGGTGGGCGTCTGCGGCGAAGCCGCCGCGGATCCGCTGCTCGCCGCAGTGCTCGTGGGCGCAGGTGCGACGAGCCTGTCGATGGCCGCGCGGGCGATCCCCGCGGTCGCCGCGCAGCTGCGCGAGGTCAGCCTGGAGCAGTGCCGGCAGGCCGCCGCCGCCGTGATCGCCGCGCGCGACACCGCCGAGGCCCGCGCCGCGGCAGCCGCGATCCTGCGCTGAAGGGGGTGGGGGCTATCCGTCCCGCGCCGCGCGATCCTCCGTCGACTCCCGATGCACGATGCGTCGCGAGTGCACTCGCGTGTCGAAGACTGCCTCACCGGCGATGCCCGCCATGATCGCCTCGAGCGCGTCTCCCGCAATGGCGTTGACGTCGCCGCTGAGCGACGAGAGCGACGGCGTCAGATACGGAAGCATGTCGACGTCGCCGTAGCCGATCACCATCAGGTCTTCGGGGACGCGCAGCCCCAGCTCCCCGAGGGCGCGCAGCGCCCCGAGCGCGAGTTCGTCGTTCACGCAGAAGATGAGCCCGTAGCGGCGCAGCTCGTCCGCACGGGATACGACCTCGTCGTACCCCGCGGCGAAGTCCATGGGCCCGTCGAGCTGGATGAAGGTCGAGTCGCGCAGCAGCTTCGGCCTCGCCTCGAGCGCGCGCCGCACCCCCTCGCGACGCTGATCGCTGAGGAAGGACCTCGCCGAGCTGCCGAGGAAGAGCATCGGACGGCTGCGTCGCTCCAGCAGTTCATCGGCCGCCGCCTCCGAGGCGGCGACGTCGTCGAAGTAGACGGTCGGCCAGGTGGCGTCGTCGAGGTGCTGTCCGATCACCACGAGCGGCATGCTGCCGGCGAGACGGTGCAGCGAAGCGTTCACGTTCGCGGCGTCCAGACGATCACCGGTGGCGAGGATCATCCCCGCCAGGCGCAGGCGCCGAGCGCTCTCCGTGTGCTCGATCAGCACCCGGCTGCTGTGCTCGAGATCGTAGACCACGGTGGTCATGCCCCGAGCGGTGACCGCTCGCCGCAACTCGCGGATCAGCTTCACGTACCAGGGCTGCGAGATGCTGGCGACCGCGATGCCGATCGCATCGCTCCGGCCGCGTCGCAGGTTCGACGCCGACGCGTTCGGCGAGAAGCCGAGCCGCTCGATCACCTCGAGCACGTGGGCGCGCGTGCTGTCGGAGACGCGCTCCGAGCCGTTGAGCACGCGAGACACCGTCGCCGTCGAGACACCCGCCTCACGAGCGATGTCGATGACACCGATGGACTTCATGCTGCTTAGTCTATGAAGGGATCCACGGCGTGCTGTGCAAGGGGATGCACCGTGACGGTCATGTAGGGCCACACGGGGAGTGCGCTCAGGATGTCGTGGAGCTGGGTGGCGTTCGCCGCTCGCCACAGACCCCAGTTCTCCCGACGCCCCGGCACTCGCCACATGCGCACGAGATGCCCCTCGGCCGCGCGCACCGCGGCCATCCTCCGCTCCTCGACCGAGAGACGCTCGATCACGTCCTCGGGCAGGTCGCGCGGCCACGTGATCTGGATGTTCACGAGGTACTCGTTCAGGTCGTTCATCTGGTCGGCTCCTTCTTCCGTGCAATGGTCAGCGCTGCTCTTCGGCCCGGGGCGCCCGTGACATAGCCGCCCGGCCAGGATCCGGCGCCGCCGAGCACGATGCCGCGCCGCTCGAGACCCTCGCTCAGCTCGGCGCCCGGCCTGCCGTTCAGCATGTTCTCCGGCGTCAGATCGCCGTGGGTGATGTTGCTCGAGGTGAGCCCGAACTCACGTTCGAGATCGTGCGGTCCGAGCCAGCGGCGATCCGTGATGCGCTCGGACAGGCCGGGGAACGCGGCCTCGACCTGCGCGACGCATCGATCGGCGAATGCCGCGCCGTTCTCACGCCAGTACCGCTCACCGAGCTGATGCGGCGCGTGCCATACGTTCAAGCTCATGAGGTGCCGCCCCTCGGGGGCCAAGCCAGGCGAGGTGAGGCTCGGGATCAGACCCCAGATGATGGGCTTGTCGGAGGGCCGGCCCGCGATCCCCTCTTCGACCGCGTCTGCGATGTACCTCGGGTTCGGGCCGATCCGGAACTGCGTCGAGAGCAGCACCTCCTCGGGCACCCCGACGGGCGCACCCGCCACCGATGGCAAGCCGTCGAGGGCGAGGGCGATCTTGAAGGCGGATCCGTCCGGCGCCGGCGGCCACGCGCTCTCGGGGATCGTGTCGTCCGGGATCATGCGGTGCAGACGCGACGTCTCGACCGTCGAGACGACCGCGTCGAGCTGCTCGACCGATCCACCCGACTCGAGCACCGCCGCGGAGACTCGCCCCGAATCGTCGAACTGCAGCTCCGCCACCCCGCTTCCCGTGCGGATCGCGACGCCGTGGGCGCGGGCGGCGGCCTCGAGCGCGTCGACGATGGCGGCCATCGAGCCGATCGGCAGCCCGACCGACCCTCGCAGGGGGACATCGCGGATGCCCAGCACATCGGTGGCGCCCGACGCCCGCGAGATGGGCCGCAGCATCAGGCCGAACGCCGATCCCGGCGCCCGCGGAGAGAGCAGCTGCCCGTTCAGCGCCAGCATCATCATCAGGCTCTTCACCTGATCCGACCGCAGGGCTTCGTCGAGCAGATCCTCCAGCGAGCCCTCGATCATCGATCGCCGGAACTCGTCGCGGGGGCCGGGATCCATCCGCTCCAGCACCGCCCGTTGGTCGAGCGGCCGCTCCCACATCGAGAGGCCGAGCTGCTCCCCCAGACGATCGAGCCGTGACACCAGCTCCCGATGCCTGGCGAACTCCCCGGGCGCCATCCGCTCCATCTGCTCCTCGACGAGCTGCGGGTCGCGCCACCCGACGAAGAGCCCGTCATCCATGGGATGCAGGAGGGTGGTCTCGGGTCGGTGGAAGCGCAGCCCGAAGTCCTGCAGGCGGAGCTCTTGCATGATCGCTCCCTCGAACGACCCGGGCGAGTTGGTGATCGACGAGGCGTACCCCGGCATGTATTCGAAGCGGCCCACGACGCCTCCGAGCCGCTCGCGCTGCTCGACGAGCGTCACCCTGTGCCCGGTCATCGCCAGGTAGTTCGCGGCCACGAGTCCGTTGTGGCCCCCTCCGATGACGAGGACGTGCGATGTCATGCCGACGGCCGATCGAAGATCTCGTCGAAGAGGCGCAGCCAGTTGCCGCCCATCACCAGACCGAGATCGTGATCGGTGAAGCCCGCGCGGCGCATGCTGTCCATGAGGGTGGGGAACGCGGTCGGCGATTGGAACCACGCGGGCCACTCCACGACCGGCGCGCTCTCATCGATCGGTACCGGGCTCTCACGGCCCCAACGGCCCATGCGCCACCACTTCACGGCCTCCACTCCGTACCCGGTGTAGAAGTCGGTGCCCATCGCCACGTGCTCGACTCCGAAGCGATCGACGGTCCAGCTGATCATGTCCACGAACTCCTGCTCCGTGGTGCGGATGCCGTTCTTGAGCATCCGCACGTAGGGGCTGAGCCCCACCACGCCGCCACGCGCGGTCAACTGCTCGAGCACCTCCGACGACTTGGGGCGGCGGCCGAGCTCGACCGCCGAACCGACGAACTCCAGCGGGTTGGCGTGGGTGACGGCCACCGGAACCGAGCTCTCGGCGATGGTGTCGAGGCAGGTGCGCTCCGAGCAGTGGGAGAGGTCGATCAGCATGCCCACCTCATTGAGCTCGCGCACGAACTGGCGCCCGACGTGTGTGGAGAGGCCGGCGTCGTCGTCCTCCCAGCAGCCCGCGGCGATGCTGTTCTGGGTGTTGTAGGTGAGCTGCACGATGCGCACCCCCAGGTCGTGGAAGACGCGGACGAGTCGGATGTCGTCTTCGAACGGTGCGGTGTTCTGGAACCCGAACATCACCGCCGTGCGCCCCGAGGCCACGATGTCCCGGATGTCTTGGGCGCTCGTGGCGAGCGCGACCAGGTCGCCGTTCTCGGCGAACAGATCATTCCATCTGCCGAGCACCGACAGCGTCTCGCGGGCCGTCTCCCAGACCGCGACGGTGACGTGCACGCAGCCGACGCCGCCCTCGCGCCACTCGACGAACCGCTCGCGCGAGGGATTGCTGTACTCCAGGCAATCCACGACGATAGTCGACATATTCTTCTCCGTAGTCACTTCATCCATCTCTTTCTCGAAGTCTTCGTTCACTGATGAGCGGGTGCGAGGCCGAAGGGATCCGCAGCCCGGCCGAACTCCTGCACCACGGCCTTCGTCTCCTGGAACTCCCGCAGTCCCTCGAGTCCGTTCTCGCGGCCGATGCCCGAGTGCTTGTAGCCGCCGAACGGGGTCTGCCAGTCCATGCCGCGGTAGGTGTTCACCCAGACCGTTCCCGCCTGCAGCAGCCGGCTCACACGGTGGATGCGCGCTGCATCCCGCGTCCAGAAGCCGGCCGCGAGGCCGAAGTCCGTGTCGTTGGCCAGCGCGATCGCCTCCGCCTCGTCGTCGAACTCGACGACCGCGAGCACCGGCCCGAACACCTCGGTCTGGCAGATCATGGCGCGGTGGTCGTCGACCTTGAGCACCGTCGGCGCGACCCAGTAGCCGCCCTGAAGCCCTTCGGGCACCTCGGGCGGGGTCGATCCCCCCGCGAGCAGCTCCGCGCCGTCCGAGATCGCCCGGTCGATGAGGTCCCGGATCCTCGAGTGCTGCGCGGCGGACGCGATCGGGCCGAGGTGCGTCTGCGCGTCGAACGGATCGCCGACCCGCAGCAGAGAGATCCGCCGCAGCAGCTCGGCGGTGAACTCCTGAGCGATCGACCGGTGCACGAGCACTCGCGAACCGGCGACGCACGTCTGCCCGGTGCCTGAGAAGCCGCCCTGCACGACCGCCGTCACCGCGTCGCGGATGTCGGCGTCCTCGAACACGATATGCGCCGACTTCCCGCCCGCTTCCGCGACGAACCTGGCGAGACGCCCGGACACCGCTCGCCCCACGCTGCCTGCGGCGCCGGTGCTGCCGGTGAACGACACCATCCCCACCCCGGGGTGCTCGACCAGCGCGGAGCCGACCTCGGCCCCGCCCTGCAGGATCTGCACGATGCCTCGCGGGAGTCCCGCCTGCTGCATCACCTCCTGCAGGATCACGGTCGAAGCGGGAGAGTTGAGCGGCGGTTTGACCACCACCGAGTTGCCCGCGGCGAGCGCCGGCGCGAGCTTCCAGGTGCCGAGCGAGAACGCACCGTTGAACGGGGTCACGAGGGCTACGACGCCCACCGGTTCCTGGGACAGCTGCGCCTGCTTGCTCTCCGAGAGCTCGAGGCTCTCATCGCGAAGGGTGCGCAGGAGCGCGGCGTAGTACTCCCACCAGCGCGCGCTGACGGCCACCTCCGCGCGGGTGGCGGCGAGCGGCTTCCCGTTCGCGAGCGTCTCCAGCACGGCGATCTCATCGACGCGTTCCAGCACGCCGCGCCCGATCGCGTCGAGCACGTCCGCACGGGCGGTGCGGCTGGCTCGCGCCCACGATCCCGCACGATACGCCTGGTCCGCGAGATCCACCGCCTCCTCTACGTGCTCGAGCGCCCAGCTCACCGCGCCCCACTCGGCGCCGCTGCCGGGGTCGACGAGGGGAGCACGGTGCGGGCCCACCCGCTGCTGCTCGTCGAGCACGGAATGGAACTCGGTCCGGTCGATCCGGTTCGATGCACGATCGTTGGATGTCTGCATGACTGTAGGGATTCCCTTTCTCTGGATGAGCGACTTCGAGACGGTTGCCGGCGCCGGACGTCAGCCCCGGCGACGCAGGAAGAGCTTTCCGAGCAGCTCGACCCCGTAGTAGAGCAGCAGCCCGAGTGCCGTGAGCACGACCAGGGCGGCGAAGAGCAGATCGGTGCGCAGGTTGCCCTGCGTCACGATCAGCAGGTAGCCGAGGCCCGCTTCGCTGCCGACGAACTCGCCCACGATCGCGCCGACGATGGCGAAGGCGACCGCGAGCTGCATGCCGGTCATGATGTACGGGAGCGCGTTGGGGAAGCGGAGGAAGCGGAACACCTGCCACTTCGTCGCCCGCATCGAGCGCAGCAGGTCGATCGACGAGTCGTTCACCGACTTCATGCCGAGCGTCGCGTTGACGACGACGGGGAAGAACGCCATCACGAAGGCGATGAGCGATGAGGTGGTGACGCCGGTGCCGATCCAGACCACCATCAGCGGAGCGATCGCGACCTTGGGGATCACCTGCGAGGCGACCAGGATCGGGAAGACCGCCGCTCCCGCGAGCGGCCACATGACCATGACGACGGCGAGCGCGACCCCGACGACGACGCTGAGCACGAAGCCGATCATCGTTTCGAGCAGCGTCACCCCGGCGTGCTTCATCAGCACGTTCCAGTTCTCGATCATGGAATCCCACACGGCGCTGGGGGCGGGAAGCAGGAACCTCGGGATCTCCGCCGCGCGAACCGCGACCTCCCAGAGCACGACCAGCAGCACCAGCGTCAGAACCGGGGCGAGCCAGGGAACGCGTCGCAGCCAGGTGCTGCCGGGTCCCGCCTTCCCGCGGCGCCGCGCAGGCGTGCTCCTGAGCTGCACGGCGACCGTGCCGTCGTTCGATCTAGTCATCGCCGATTCCTCTCTGTCCGCCGCTCAACACACCCAGGGATTCGAAGATCTCCGTCACCTCGGCGACCTTCGAGGTGAACGCCCCCTCCAGGCGATGGTGGAGCTGCCGGGGCTGCGGCATGCCCACCTCCACTTCGGCCACCACGCGCCCGGGCCGGGGCGACATCACGTAGATGCGGTCCGACAGGAACACGGCTTCGGGGATCGAGTGCGTGACGAACACGATCGTGGTACCCGTGGTGGCCGCGAGCTCGGAGAGATCCATGGAGATCTGGTCGCGCGTCATGGCGTCGAGCGCGGCGAACGGCTCGTCCATCAGCAGCAGCCGGGGGTGGTGGAGCAGCGCTCTGCAGATTCCGACGCGCTGCTTCATGCCCCCGGAGAGCTCGTTCGGATAGCTGTCGACGAAGCCGTCGAGCCCGACCTGGGCCAGCAGTTCGCGGGCCCGCTGCTCCGTCTGCTTGGAGCGGGTCTTGCGCACTTCGGCCTGCAGCAGAACGTTGTCGAGCACCGTTCGCCACGGCATCAGCAGGTCGGTCTGGAAGACGATGCCGAGTTCGGGGTGGGAGTCGCTCACCTCGGATCCGTCGATCAGCAGGCTGCCGCGGGTCGTCGGCTCCAGGCCCCCGATCAGTCGCAGCAGGGTGGTCTTGCCGCAGCCGCTCGGTCCCAGCAGCGACACGAACTCGCCGGGTTGCACGTGCAGCGTCACATCATCGAGCGCGACGACCTCGGTCTTGCGCGCCTGATACCGCTTGGTGACGTGCTCGCAGGTGATCTCGATCGGTTTCATCGGCTCCTCAATCGCTCGGCAGCAGATCGTTCGTGAACATCGTGGCGGGATCGCGGGTGCCCGTCGCGTCGCCGTAGGTGGTCAGCACCTCGACCGTCTCCTGCCACTCCTCGCTCGTGTTCTCGCCCCAGTTCGCCGCGGCGGGGTCGGTGGTCAGCGGCAGCCAGAGGTCCAGCTGCGTCTCGCAGGAGTCCTGCAGCACCTCGCCGTCGGACCGCTCGACGAGCGTCGCGCACGCAGCTGCGGGATCGTCGATCGTGATCTGCAGCGCCTCGCGGTAGGCGGCGAGGAAGCTGCTGATCGCCTCGGGGTTCTGCTCGATGAACGTGTCGTTCGCGATGAAGCCGTGGTCGAGCACGTTGAGGCCCATCTCGGAGAAGGACAAGCCGTGCGCCTGCTGCCCCTCGGCCTCGGCGCTGCTCGAGTAGAAGTACACCTGCCCGCTGATCGCGTCGACCTCCCCGGTCATCAGCGCCGGGAACTTGCCGTTGGCGGGCAGGTTGACGATCGTGACCTCGTCTTCGCCGATGTCGTTGGCGTTCAGGAACGCGCCGATGAGCGTCGAGTCCGATCCGCCGGGCGTCGACCCGATGCGCATGCCCACGACGTCGTCGGCCGATTCGAGGGTGGTGCTCTCGAGCACCGTGAGGCCGCTGGCGTTCTTGTCCTGCACCTTGGCGACCGCGGTGATCGGCACCTCCTGCAGCATCGAGGCGGCGGCCGTGGAGAGGTCGACCCAGGCGATGTCGGTCTTCGCGGTGCCGACTTCGACCGCCGCGTCGCCCGAGCCGCCCGGCAGCGTCTCGGTGACGTCGAGGCCGTGCTTGGCCCAGATGCCCTGCTCGGCCGCGACGGCGAACGGGGCGTGATAGGCGACGTAGGTGCTCCAGTCGAGGGACAGGGCGACACTCTGGGTCTCGCCGCCCGCGTCGTCCGTGCCACCGGAGTCGGGGGCGGCTGAGGAACAGGAAGCGAGCAACCCGATGCTCAGCAGGGCCGCTCCGACGGCGAGGGGCCGCCGCAGGGAACGAGCGCTGTAGTCGTGCATATTGATCTCCTTTGATTACGGACGACTGGGAGTTGTGTAAACGTGTACATGAGACGCTACGCGGCGATCCGGCCGGAGTCAAGCCGTTCCGAGAGAACTATGTAAAGCTTTACATTCTCGTAATCTTGGCGCACCCCATCCGGAGACTGCTCGCTCGTCCCGGAGCAACCGATCGTCGCTCTCCGACGCCGCCCTCATCGGTCTCACACGCGCCGGGGCCTCGGAGGCTTTCGAGGTGCGCAACACCCGCACACGACAAAGCGGGCCGGATCTCCATAGAGATCCGGCCCGCTTCTGTGAACTCGTGCGCGAGGGGGGACTTGAACCCCCACGCCCTTGCGGGCACTGGCACCTGAAGCCAGCGCGTCTGCCAATTCCGCCACTCGCGCGAGTCGTCTTCCGGCCTTGCGGCTCGGACAACTCTGCAAGCTTAGCAGCACCGCAGCCCTCACACCAAAGCGGGCTAAACTGCGGGATACACTAAAGCGGAAGTCGCAGCCGATCGGCGTGCGATCCGACCGGAGCAGAGAGGCGAGCGCAGCACGTGGGCATCCTGGACAGCGTCGAGCGCGGGCTCGAGCGCGCCGTCAACGGCGCATTCGCCCGCACCTTCCGCTCCGGCGTGCAACCCGTCGAGATCGCCGCCGCGCTGAAGCGCGAACTCGACATCGGCGCCGTGATCGTGGACCGCGACCGGGTGCTCGCCCCGAACCGCTTCATCGTGCGCGTCTCGCAGAAGGACGCGGATCGCCTGCGCGCCCTCGGCGAGACCCTCGAGCAGGAGTTGCGCGGCGTCGTCGCGAAGCACGCGAAGCAGCAGCGCTACCAGCTGCTCGGCGAGCCCGACGTCGAGGTGCGACCCGACAGCGCGCTCACCACGGGCGTGCTCGAGATCGACGCCTCCCGCGTGGAGGGCTCCGTCGACTGGGTCGCCGTCATCGACGTGGACGGCGCCCGCCACGAACTGCCCCGCGGCACCACCACCGTGGGCCGCGGCAGTGACTGCGGCATCCGCATCGGCGACACCGCGGCCTCCCGCAAGCACCTCGAGATCGTCTGGGACGGCGCCGCCGGCCTCGCCCGCGACCTCGGCTCGACCAACGGTTCGAAGATCAACGGGCAGCGCTTCCGCGAGGCGGCGCTCTCGCAGGGCATCGTGATCACGATCGGGCAGACCGCGCTGCGCTTCCAGCTCGTCCCGGGTCGGGCGAGCCGGCCGGCCCGTCCGGCTGCGGCGGATCCCAGGCCCGCGTCCCCGTCGCCCGCCGCTGACGGCGGGCCCGCTGCACCGCCCCCGAGCGCCGCAGCACCACCGCCGTCAGCGGGCGCCACCCCCGGCATCGACGAAGATTTCTGGAGGGGACTATGAGCGAACTCGCCCTGCTGATCCTGCGCATCGGCTTCCTGCTGCTGCTCTGGTTCTTCATCTTCGCGATCGTCTACGCACTGCGCAGCGACCTCTTCGGCGCCCCGGTGCGGCGCCTCCGCACCGACGGCAACGGCAATCCGGTGCCCCAGCCCTCGCTGCAGGTCACGGCCCCGGCCGCACCCGCAGCCCAAGCGCCCGCCGCCCCCGCGCACCCCGTCCCGTCGGCCGGCGGATCCGGCCCGGCGCGGAACCTCGTCATCACCTCCGGCGTCGCGAGCGGCACCTCCATCCCCCTCGACGACGACATCCTCACGATCGGGCGCAGCGGCGACTCGACGCTCGTCATCGTCGACGAGTACACCTCGACCTACCACGCCAGGCTCGCCCGCAGCGGCGAGGAGTGGATCCTCACCGACCTCGACTCCACGAACGGCACCCGCCTCGACGGCACCCGCGTCACCAGGCCGGTGCAGGTTCCCCTGTTCACGCCCGTCACCATCGGCACCACCACCTTCGAGCTGAGGCCCTGAGCGTGACGGTCGGCTACGAAAGCGCCATCGGCTCGCATGTCGGGATGGTGCGCTCCAACAACCAGGACTCCGGCTTCGCGGGCGACTACCTCTTCCTCGTCGCCGACGGCATGGGCGGACACGCGGGAGGCGACGTCGCCTCCGCGATCGCCGCGAAGACGATGGCCGACTTCGACGTCGCACCAGCCGGCAGCGCCGAGGCGACCACCAACACCCTGCGCTCCGCGATCCTCGACACCAACGCGAAGCTGCGCAGCACCGTCAAGGACCGGCCCGAGCTCGCGGGCATGGGCACCACCTTCACCGGTTTCATCACCGTCGACGATCGGCTCGCGCTCGCCCACATCGGCGACTCGCGCCTCTACCTGCTGCGCGACAACGAGCTGCGGCAGATCACGAAGGATCACACCTTCGTGCAGCGCCTCGTCGACAGCGGCAAGATCACCGAGGACGAGGCGAAGGTGCACCCTCGCCGCTCGGTGCTGATGCGGGTGCTCGGCGACGTGGAGTCCTCGCCCCAGGTCGACACCGAAGTGCTCAATACGCGCCCCGGCGACGTCTGGCTGCTGTGCTCGGACGGCCTGTGCGGCTACGTCGAGGACTCCGACATCGAGAAGATCCTGCGCCGTCGCGTCTCGCTGCAGGGCGCCGTCGACGCGCTCATCGACAAGAGCCTCGCGCACGGCGCCCCCGACAACGTCACCGTGGTCCTCGTCGAGACCGTGCCCGAGCCGGTCGCCGCCGAGCCGTCTCCCGCCGCCCCCGGGCAGACCACCGCGGCGTCCTCCACCGACACCGTCGAACTCACCGACGTGCTCGATCAGGCGGCGCGCGCCGCCCAGGAGGCCCAGACCCCCTCGAACCGCCGCTTCGCCGGTTCGGCCGCGACCTCCGCGGGTTCCCGCGACGGCGCCGTCACCACCGCCCGCACCCGCCTCATGGGCCGCCGGCGCACCGTGCGCCGCCCGCCGCAGATCGAGGAGAGCCACTTCGAGCCTCGCGTCGACGAGTACCTCGCCGAGCTCATGGCGGAGACGAAGCGCCGCAACAAGCGCCGTCGCCTGCTGTGGGCGCTCGGCGCCGTGGCGGTGCTGCTCGCCATCGGCGGCGCCGTGCTGTTCGGCTACCAGTGGACGCAGAGCCGCTACTTCGTGGGCACCGACGGCGAGACCGTCATCATCTACCGGGGCGTGCAGCAGGAGATCGGGTCGTTCTCGCTCTACTCGACCGCCGAGAACACCGAGATCCCCCTCTCCGAGCTCGACGGGCTCGAGCAGCGGCAGGTGAAGCGCACGCTCAGCGCCGCCTCGCTCGAGGAGGCCCGCGACATCGTGCTGCGGCTGGGGGTGCACGATGAGTGACGCCAGCGCCGGCAAGGAGCCGCGCACCTTCGAGAAGACCCGCACCAGCGAGACGGTGCTGCAGCGCATCACCGCGCTGCGGGCGCCCCGCAAGCTGCAGGCCCTCGAGCTGTCGCTCCTGCTGTTCGCGATCGCGATCGGCATCGCCGCCGTAGTGATCATCGACCTCACCGTCGACGGCGCGCCGAGCACGACGCTCCTCCCCACGGGGATCCCGTTCATCGTCGCGCTCCTGGCGCTCCACGTCACCATCCGCCGCGTCACCCCCGACGCGGATCCGCTCATCATGCCGATCGCCGCGATGCTCAACATGGTCGGCGTCGCGATGATCTACCGCATCTCCTTCGACGACAGCGGGGCGGATCCGGTGCGCCAGCTGCTCTGGTCGACGGTCGCGGTCGTCGCAGCGATCGTCGTGCTGCTCGTGATCCGCAATCACCTGGTGCTCTTCCGCTACACCTACCTGACGGGTCTCGGCGCGGTGATCCTGCTGCTGCTGCCGATGCTGCCGGGCATCGGCAAGACCATCGGCGGGGCGCGGGTGTGGATCCACATCGGCTCCTTCTCGTTCCAGCCGGGCGAGATCGCGAAGATCCTGCTCGCGATCTTCTTCGCCGGCTACCTCGTGCGCAACCGCGACGCCCTCTCGATGGTGGGCAAGAAGGTGCTCGGGATCCGCTTCCCCCGCGCCCGCGATCTCGGTCCGCTCCTCGTGTTCTGGCTCGCCGCGATGTCGGTGCTCGTCTTCCAGCGCGACCTCGGCACCTCGCTGCTCTACTTCGGCCTGTTCCTGTCGATGCTGTACCTCGCGACCGGCCGCGTCGGCTGGATCGTGCTGGGCGTGGGGCTCTTCCTCGCCGGCGGTCTCGTGGCCAGCCAGACCCTCGACTACGTGAACCGCCGTTTCGCGAACTGGCTCGACCCCTTCGCCGACCCGCACGGTGCGAGTCACCAGATGGTGCAGGGCCTGTTCGGCATGGCCAACGGGGGTATGACCGGCACCGGCCTCGGCCAGGGCTACCCGGCCGACACCCCGCTCTCCTTCAGCGACTACATCATCCCGAGCCTCGGCGAAGAGCTCGGGCTCATCGGCCTGTTCGTGATCCTGGCCGCCTACCTGCTCCTCATCGGCCGCGGCCTGCGGATCGGCTTCGCCGGGCAGGACGACTTCGGCAAGCTGCTCGCGGCAGGCCTCGCCTTCACCATCGCGCTGCAGGTCTTCATCGTCGTCGGCGGCGTCGCCCGGGTGATCCCCCTGACGGGTCTCACCTCGCCCTTCCTCGCCGCCGGTGGCTCCTCCCTCGTCTCGAACTGGATCATCATCGCGCTGCTGATCCTGCTCTCGAACTCCGTGCGCAACCGACCGAAGCTGGTGATCCGCTCGTGAACAAGCAGCTCAAGTTCATCACCCGCACCGTGTTCGCCATGTTCCTGGTGCTGTTCTTCGCCGTCACGATGATCCAGTTCGTGCAGGCCGACGATCTGCGCGCGAACCAGCTCAACGGGCGCACCATCAAGAACAGCTACAAGATCGAGCGCGGCTCGATCCTCGTCGACGGCGAGCCGGTGGCGTTCTCCACGCCCACGGGCGATTCGTTCCGCTTCATCCGCCAGTACTCGAACGGGCCGCTCTACGCGCCGGTCACCGGCTACTTCTCGCACCTGCAGGGCGCCTCCGGCCTCGAAGCCGCCATGAATCAGGATCTCGCGGGCATCGGCAACGCGCAGTTCTTCACGCGCATCATGAACACCCTCAACGGCGTCGAGCCGCAGGGCAGCTCCGTCGAGACCACGATCGACCCCGCCGTGCAGGAGGCCGCAGCCGCCGCCATGGCCGAGAACGGCTTCGAGGGCGCGGTCGTCGCGATCGACCCCGAGACCGGCCGGATCCTCGCCCTCGTGTCGACGCCCGGCTACGATCCGAACCTCCTCTCGACCAACGACGACGCCGAGATCATCACGAACTACCGCCAGCTCGACGACGACCCCGCGCAGCCGCTGCAGAACCGCGCGATCGCGGGCGACCTGTACCACCCGGGCTCCGTCTACAAGCTGCTCGTCGCCGCGGCCGCCATCGAGGCCGGCAACGCCACCCCGAGCACCGAGTTCGACAACCCCGCCCAGCTCACGCTGCCGCAGTCGACCGCGGTCATGCAGAACGCCTCACGCACCACCTGCGGATCGGGCAGCAAGGCCACGCTCGAGCAGGCGATCGTGCTCTCGTGCAACATCCCCATCGCGGAGCTCGCGATGAGCATGGATCGCGACGCGGTGCCGAACATGGCGAACGCCTTCGGGTTCGGCCGGGACCTGTCGATCCCGCTCACCGTCACCCCGAGCCAGGCCCCGATTCCCGCCGACCAGGCCGGGGTCGCGCTCTCCGCGATCGGTCAGCTCGACGTGCGGGCCACCCCGCTGCAGATGGCGATGGTCTCGGCCGGTATCGCGAACGACGGCGTGGTCATGAGCCCCTACCTCGTCGACAAGGTCATCACCCCGGATCTGCGCGTGGAGCGCGAGTTCTCGCCCACCGAGTTCTCGAAGCCCATCTCAAGCGATACGGCGCATGCGGTTGCTGAGATGATGGAGCACGGCGTCTCGAACCCCGAAGGGCTCGCGAAGAATGCGGGCATCGAGGGCGTTCGGGTCGCGGGCAAGACGGGCACGGCCGAGAACGGTCAGGATGAGGCGGGCAACGAGCTGCCGTTCACCCTGTGGTTCACGGGCTTCGCACCGGTCGACGACCCGAAGGTGGCGGTGGCGGTGGTCGTGGCCAACGGCGGCGGCGAGGCATTTGGATTTGAGGGCGGATCATACGATCTGCCCACAGCAGTCGGAAAACGAGTAATGGAAGCGGTGTTGAGCGAATGAGACCAGCGGCAGGGATCACATTCGGCGGACGCTACGAGCTGAGCTCGAGGATCGCCGTCGGTGGTATGGGCGAGGTGTGGAAGGCGACGGACAGCATCATCGGCCGCACCGTCGCCATCAAGATCCTCAAGGACGAGTACATGGGCGACCCCGGGTTCCTCGAGCGCTTCCGCGCCGAGGCCCGTCACGCGGCGCTCGTGAACCACGAGGGCATCGCCAACGTCTTCGACTACGGCGAGGAGCAGGGCTCGGCCTACATCGTGATGGAGCTCGTGCCGGGTGAGCCGCTCTCGGCGATCATCGAGCGCGAGGGCCGCCTGCCCGCGAACCGGGTGCTGGGGATCGTGGCGCAGACCGCGACCTCGCTGCAGGCCGCCCACGACGCCGGGCTCGTGCACCGCGACATCAAGCCGGGCAACCTGCTGATCACGCCCGAGGGCCGCGTCAAGATCACCGATTTCGGCATCGCCCGGATCGCGGATCAGGTGCCGCTCACGGCGACCGGTCAGGTGATGGGCACGGTGCAGTACCTGGCGCCCGAGCAGGCGAGCGGTCACACCGCGACCCCGGCGACCGACATCTACTCGCTCGGCGTTGTCGCCTACGAGTGCCTCGCCGGCAAGCGCCCCTTCACGGGCGAGTCGCAGGTGGCGATCGCGATGGCGCAGATCAACGACACCCCGCCGGATCTGCCCGTCGACGTGCCCGAGCCCGTGCGCAACCTGGTGATGGCCTGCCTCGCGAAGGATGCGGCCGGTCGGCCCCAGACCGCGGCGAAGCTCGCGCAGGCGGCGACCGCGCTGCACCGCGGCGACGTGCGTCTCGCCGCGAGCTACGTGCCCCAGGTGCTGGGAGAGACGGAGCCCGCTACGACGGCGCTGCCGCAGCAGACCCGGATGATGGACGCGGCGACGACGGCCCTGCCGCAGACCACGGCGCTGCCCGGCCAGACCTCGGCGACCGCGGCGTTCACGGCCGACCCGGCGGACGGCGACGGCGAGGAGCCGCGGAAGAAGAAGCGCAGTCCGTGGACGTGGCCGCTCATCACGCTGCTCGCGCTGCTGCTCATCATCGGCGTCGGCACGGCCGTCGCGCTGATGAACCAGAACAACGCCGACGAGAAGCCGACCACCACCACGAGCACGCCGAAGACCACCACGAAGAAGCCCACGACCACGAAGCCGCCCACCACGGGCGTGGTCGACAACGCGGCGCTCATCGGCAAGAACATCGAGGAGGCCGTCGGCTACCTCGCCGGTCTCGGCTTCACGAACGTCTCCCCGCAGGAGGGGAACGCGGCGCCGGACGACCAGGTCGGCCTGGTGACGGCCGTCAACCCGACGGGCGACAAGGTGCCCTTCGATCAGCCGATCACGCTCACCTACAACGTGGCGTTCGGGCAGGCGGGCCAGCCGGCCGCGCCGACCACCGCGAACCCTGAGGTGAACTCGGGTCAGGCCTTCACCGCGCAGCTCGCGACGGCGCAGAGCTTCTGCCCCACGAACTTCACCGTGCAGAACTACGCGGTGAGCGTCACCGGCGCGGGCTCGCTCGCGGGCGTCTCCGGCGCGACCGCGAATCTGCAGGCGCAGACCCTCAACCCGGGCGACGAGAACGGCACGATCACGGTCACCTACTCGGCGACCTGCCAGAACAGCGCCGGCGTGGTGCGCGAGGCTCCCGCTTCGCCCGCTCTGACGGTGACCGTCAAGGCTCCGCCGAACAGCGGCGGCAACGGGTCCAACAACCCGTAATCGACCGCTGCGGGGCCCGTTCACCGGGATCCTGCACAGCACCTGCCCCTATACACTGGGAACATCTATGAGCACGGAAGAGGTGGACATGCCGGAGACGCCAAGTGGCGGCGAACAGCGCATCCTCGCCGGGCGCTATGCCATCGGGGAGTTCGTCGGCCAGGGTGGCATGGCCACGGTGTACCGCGGCACTGACACCAAGCTCGGGCGGCAGGTCGCCATCAAGGTGATGAAGGCGGATCTGGCCGGCGACGAGGAGTTCCGCTCCCGCTTCCGCCAGGAAGCGCAGTCGGCGTCGCGCATGGCCCACCCCACGGTGGTGCGCGTGTTCGACGCCGGCGACGACCTGATCCAGACCGCCGACGGGCCGAAGCGCCTGCCCTTCATCGTGATGGAGTACGTGGAGGGCACGAACCTGCGCCAGCTCGTCTCGGAGGGGGCGCTCTCGCAGGCCGAGGCCTGCCGCGTGGTCGACTCGGTGCTGACCGCGCTGGAGTACTCGCACCGCGCCGGCATCGTGCACCGGGACATCAAGCCCGCGAACATCATGATCACCAAGACCGGCCAGGTCAAGGTGATGGATTTCGGGATCGCGCGAGCCGTCTCCGAGACCTCGTCGACGCTGCAGCAGACCACTGCGATCCTCGGCACCGCCGCCTACTTCTCACCGGAGCAGGCGAAGGGCGAGTCGATCGACGCGCGCACCGACCTCTACTCGACGGCGGTGCTGCTCTACGAACTGCTGACCGGTGACGTCCCGTTCCGCGGCGACACGGCCGTGGCCGTCGCCTACCAGCACGTGAGCGAGCGGCCCGAAGCTCCCAGCGAGCGCAAGCCCGAGGTCACCGCTGAACTCGATCGCGTGGTGCTGTACGGTCTCGCGAAGGATCGCGCGAAGCGCTTCCAGTCGGCTTCGGAGTTCCGGGACGCGCTGCGCACCGCCGCGAGCGGCCAGATGCCGAAGCTTCTGCTGCAGCAGCCCGAGACGGTGCTGTTCACGGGCGGCAATGAGGTCACCGAGTCGGATCTGGCGCTGCGTCAGCTCTCGGAGGGGGGCGGTGGCGCTCGCACGCAGAGCCGCCCGCCCGTCATGTGGACCTGGGCCGCGATCCTCACGATCGGCGCCATCATCATCGCCGTCGTCTTCTGGCTGGTGACGCTCGCTCCGCAGACCTTCCTGCCGGACACCTCGCGCGAGGTGCCCCAGCTCGTCGACCTCGAACGCGAGGCGGCCATCACGCTGCTGAGCGAGCACGACTTGACGGCGATCCCGATCGAGCAGACGAGCGACGAGGTCGCGGCGGGGCACGTCATCTCGTCCGATCCCGAGGCGGGCACGATGCTCAGCCGCGGCGAGCGCGTCACGCTCTACATCTCTACGGGACCCGTCACGGCGGCGGTGCCCGACATCGACCGCATGACGCTCGACAACTACAAGCAGGCGCTGGCCGACCTCGGCCTCACCGTGGGCCTCGTCACGAGTGTGGACGATCCGCTCTCCCCGGCGAACCGGGTGCTCGAGGTGACGCCCGCACCCGGCACCGAGCTGCAGTCGGGGTCGAGCGTCGAGCTGACGATCTCGAGCGGCAAGGTGCAGGTTCCCGAGATCATCGGCCAGCCGCTCGACGTGGCCCGATCGATGATGGACGGGCTCGGCCTCACGGTCACCTACACCCCGGACACCTGCCCGTCCCAGGGCAACTACCCGGTGAACGGGCAGTCGATCATGGGCGAGCAGCAGCAGGGCTCGGCGATCGAAATCACGTACTGCGCCGCATAGGACGCCTCCCACCGGCACTACGAAGCGGGGCCCGGATCCATCTCGGATCCGGGCCCCGCTGCATTGCGTGCCGGGGGCTCGCTCTTCGCGGAGTGCGAGGAACGAGCGCGGGCTCAGGCCTTCAGCAGCGGCGACAGGCTCTGCGCGATGATCGCCGCGTTCGGCAGCCCGACGACCGCGAGCCAGTTGCCGAGCTGCTGGTAGCCGCCCTCCGTGAGCACCGACTCCGGGTGGTACTGCACCCCGTAGATCGGCAGCTCCCGGTGGCGCAGCGCCATGACGATGCCGCCGGCGGTCTCAGCGGTGATGACGAGCGTCTCCGGCACCGTGTCGCGCACGACGGCGAGCGAGTGGTAGCGCGTGGCGTTGAACTCGGGAGCGACGCCCTCGAAGAAGCGATCGCCCGAATGGCGCACGCGCGAGATCTTGCCGTGCATCAGCTCGTCGGCGTGGGTGACCGTGGCGCCCAGCGCTTCGGCGATGGCCTGGTGCCCGAGGCACACGCCCAGCACCGGCACACCGGTGCGCAGCGCGATGCCCACCATCGAGATCGAAACGCCCGCATCGGCGGGGGTGCCGGGGCCGGGCGAGATGAGCACGCCGTCGTACTCGCAGACGAGCTGTTCGAGCTCGCCCGTGCTCACCTCGTCGTTGCGGATCACCCGCGTGGAGGCGCCCAGCTGCTGCAGGTACCCGTTGAGGGTGTAGACGAAGCTGTCGTAGTTGTCGATGATCAGGATGTTCGTCATGTTCCGACCGTCACCTCTTCCGGTTCGAGGAATTCGATTGCCACCCACGGGTAGACGTAGGCGATGAGCGCGTAGACGAGCGCGGCGGCGGCCAGCAGCAGCACGATCACGCGCAGCCAGGCGGGGCCGGGGAAGAAGCGCCAGAGCAGTGAGAACATCAGCTTTCCTGGTCTCCTCTCAGGGCCTGGTGACCCTCCATCGTGGGGTTGAGTTCGAGCAGCTCGGCCGGGGGGCCATCGGCTCGCGGCTGGAACGACTCGAACACGGAGTAGGCGATGGCCCGCTCGTCGCTGCCGGCCCACTTCGGGTGGCAGGTGGTGAGGGTGAGGATCTGGTCGGTGCCCGGCTCGCCCTCGAGCTTCGGGAAGGGGTTGAGCACGTCGCCCTCGTCGGGCAGCACGTACTCGATGTTGCGGAAGCGGTAGGTGTACCACCCGTCGGCGGTTTCGAGGAAGAGCGGGTCGCCCACGCGCAGGCTCATCACTTCGCGGAAGGAGTTGATGAGGGGGCCGGAGCGGTGGCCCGCGAGTGCCACGTTGCCGGGCTCGCCGGGCATCTGGGTGTCGATGTAGTGGCCGATGCCCTTGTCGTCGAGGTTGAGCACCGTCCACCAGTCGGTGTCCTCGGCGACCCGGTTCGCGTAGGTCGTGCCGAAGGCCGGCACGCGCAGCACCCCGAACACCTCGCTCTTCGCGGGCCTCGCGGTGACCGGCACCACCCCGTCGTAGGGCTGCGCCGTCTGCTCGGCATCCCACCGCGCAGAGTCTTGGGCCGACAGATCGGCCTGCTTCGCGGTGACCCCGACGCCGGTGTGCCACGGCTGCCAGATGATGTACCCGAGCACTCCCAGGCCGCCGAGCAGCAGCAGTTCGCCGATCACGGTCAGCGGGCTCAAACGGGCCCGTCGGCGTCGGCCTCGCCTGTCGCGGGTCTCCATCACGCTCCACATTCTAGAGCGATTGGCTGAGGCGAGCCGGAATCCCGGTAGAATCGACGGCATGGCAGCAGCTGGGAAGAACGTAAGCAAGCGCAAGTCGGCGGAGCTCGCTCAGGATCGAGCGGAGATCGCTTCGTCGCGCAAGGATGCCCCGAACCCGGTGTGGTTCAAGCCGGTGATGTTCGGCTTCATGCTGCTGGGCCTGATCTGGATCGTGCTCTACTACATCACGAGCACCAATCTGCAGCTGCCCGTTCCGGCGCTCGGCCAGGCCAACATCTTCGTCGGCTTCGGCCTGGTGCTGGTCGGCTTCCTCATGACCCCCTGGTGGAAGTAGCCGTCGCACCCGCGCTCTCGCGAGCGGTATCGGCACGCGGTCGACCCGATCCCGCTGCAATCACACCGGTGTAATTCCTCCCCAGCTGGGGATATACCTGTGGATAACCGACTGAGGCCCCGGCATCGCCGGGGCCTCAGTCGTGTCGCGGTGCGTGTCACCGGCGATCCATTCAGGGGAGCACGACGAAGTAGGCGAAGCTCAACCCCACGAGCACGGCGCCGACCGCCACCAGCGAGATGATCCGCTGCGTGCGCTTGCGCGGCCCGCGGTTCGAGACCAGCAGCCACATGGTGAGCGCGCCCACGATCATGCCGCCGAGGTGCGCCTGCCATGAGATGTTCGCCCCCGGCAGCAGCCCGATGCCGAAGTTGATCGCGATGAGCGCCACGAGCGACGCGACGTTCACGCCGGCGGCCCGGAACGCGACCGCGGTCGCGCCCAGCACCCCGAAGATCGCACCCGACGCGCCCACCGTGGGCACGATGACGGTGCTCGGATCCGCATACACCCACAGCATCACGGCCAGCGACCCGCCGAGTCCCGCGAGCAGGTAGAGCACGAGGAACTGCACGCGCCCCATCAGCTGCTCGAGGTTGCGGCCGAAGAGCCACAGCGCATACATGTTGAACAGGATGTGCAGCAGGAAGCCCGTCGAGTGCGTGAAGGTCGCCGTGAGCATGCGCCACGGCTCGAAGCCCACGTCGCTGAAGAGCTGACTCGACACCGACTCCGGCACCGAGTAGATCGGCATGTACCAGAGCGCGCGCGTCACCCCGTCGGAGAAGAAGTAGCGGCTCAGCAGCTGCAGCACGAAGACCACGAGGTTGACCGCCACGATGCCGTACGTCACCGGGGTGTCGAGCGCCGCGAGCCGACGGCCGGTGACCCGGGCCGAACGGGCCGCGCGCCCGGCGGCACCGGCCTGGGTCTGCTTCACGCACTCGGGGCACAGCACGCCGACGGCCGACACGACCTGGCATTCAGGACAGATCGTGCGGCCGCAGCGCTGGCACAGCGTGAAGCTGTGCGTTCTCGGGTGGCGGTAGCAGACATCGTCGGGGCCGTACTCGACGCGCTCGCCGAACGTCGGCCCCGAGCCGTTCGCCACCACTGAGCTCAGGCCTCGACGATGTCGACGCCGGTGATCACGACGTCCTCGACGGGGCGGTCCATCGCACCGGTCTCCACCGACTCGATGGCGTCGACCACGGCCTTGGAGGCGTCGTCGGCGACCTCGCCGAAGATGGTGTGCTTGCCGGTCAGCCAGGCGGGCTCGGTCGTGGTGATGAAGAACTGCGAACCGTTGGTGCCCGCGAGACGGCCGGTCATGTCGGGGCGCTTGCCGGCGTTCGCCATGGCGAGCTGGTACTTCGTGTTGAAGGCGAGCTCGGGGTGGATCTCGTCGTCGAAGGTGTATCCGGGGCCGCCGGTGCCGGTGCCGGTGGGGTCGCCGCCCTGGATCATGAAGTCCTGGATGATGCGGTGGAAGATGACGCCGTCGTAGAAGCCCTTGTTGGCGAGGTCGACGAAGTTCTTCACCGTCTTCGGGGCGTGGTTGCCGAAGAGGTTGATGACGATGTCGCCGTGGTTGGTGTGAATGGTGGCTACGGAGGTGTGAATGCTCATGCAGACCAGTCTAGGCGCGGCCGCCGACACGCAGGGCGGCGGCACGAGCGGCAGAGCCTACCGTCAACTGGGAATCGGGGGCAAGCGGGCAGCCCCGGGCCGCGCGACGGTCGTCGTTCGGTGTAGCGTTGAGATACGAGCGATGTCGCTCTGAGCATTGCCTCGCCGAGCTAGGAGGACAGGTATGAAACTCTCACGCAAGCGCCGCCGCGAACTCCGCCGTCTGCGCAAGGACGCCCAGGAGCTGCTCGATCAGCAGCGCGTCGTCCTCGGCCACGCCGGAGACGTGCTGCACTCCGCCGGGCACCAGGCGCGACGACTGAGTGACGAGCACCTGCAGCCCCGCATCGACCGCGCCGTCGAGACGGCACGCCCGACCATCGAGCGCGGTGTGACGAGCGCTCGCCGCTCGGCCGAGAACGTGCGCCGCTTCACCGCGCCGTTCGTCGCCGCGGCACTCACCCGCACCATCCGCACGCTCGACGAGATCGAGAACCACGATGCAGCCAAGCAGGTGCGCGGCTTCGGCGAGCGCACCGGCTACCTCAAGCCCACGAAGAAGCGCCGCGCAGGCGGCATCATCGCGCTGGGCCTCGGTCTCGCGGCGGCGGCCGGCGTCGGATATGCGCTGTGGCAGGCCTTCCGCACCGACGAAGATCTCTGGGTCGCTCCCGAGAACTGATCGGCAGCGTTCCGCGAACGGGCGGTGCCGGATCCTCGTGATCCGGCACCGCCCGTTCTGCGTCTCGGCCACCGACCGGGGCGGGCCAAGCGGGTTGAGCCGAGTCGCCGGGATCACCCTGGTGGGCGAAAGCCCCGTCAAGCCGGAGCAGCGGCTACTTGCGGGGCTTGGTGGACTTGCCGGTCTGGCGTGCGCCCGCCTTGCCGCCGGACTTCGCCGGGCTGCGGCGCGCGGTGATGCCGGCCATGCGGATGCCCGTCTGCACGAGCGACAGCGTGCGCAGCGAACGGATCTCGCGGATCGCGACCCAGCGCGCCTCATCTGAGGAACCGTCGACTTCGTGCTGCAGCGGGCCGTCTTTCACCGAGGCCCGGTAGACGATGCGGATCGTGTGCAGTTCCGGATCGGTGCCCTCGGGCACCTCTTCGCGCACCATGACGCGCGAGTCGACGCCGAGCAGCTTGCCCACCCGGGCCTCAAGCCCGGTCTCCTCGAAGACCTCGCGCACGACGGCGTCACGGGGATCCTCGCCGGCCTCCAGCCCCCCGCCCGGCAGCGTCCAGCCGTGCAGATGACCGCGGCGCCAGTGGGTGAGCAGGATCTTGCCGCGGCGTTCCACCACCGCGTAGGCGGCCACTCGAAGATCCATGCTACGAGCCTAGCCTGTCGCGCTGCGATCCCGCCGCGCGCAACGGCCCGGTGCGCTGCGCACCCGTCAGCCGGCCGCCCGCCATCCGCGGAGCCAGCGATCCAGGCGGGCGTACGCCTCCGCGCGCACCGGCTCGCTCGATAGGAAGACGTCGTGCAGGGCGCCGTCGATGCGATCCACCGTCACCGTCGAGCCCAGCTTCAGCGCGGCCTTCGCCACTTCGTCGACGTCGAGCACCGAGTCGGCCCGCGTCAGCTCGTCGCTCCACTTGAGCGGCATCGCCGTACGCGCCGAGAGCAGCACCTCGACGGGCTCCGCGATCCCGAGCCCCCGGCTCACCCGAGCGTGTCCCTCCAGAATCGCGCGCAACCAGCCGCCGCGCACCGCGTGCGTGCGCTCGGGCCGCCAGGCCGGGTTGATGAGATCGAGCTCGTCGAGCGGCCCCACCTCGCGCTGAGCCCGCGTGTAGAAGCCGTAGTCGAGCTGCGGGGCCACCTCGTGGGGGTTGGTGCGCGCGCCGAGGTTGAGCAGCGGCATGAGCACCTGTCGGCCCGTGCTGGCGAGCTGGAACTCCAGCCACGGGCTGTTGAGCACCAGCGCGGCCGCCCGACCGGGATGCTCCGCGGCCCACAGGCTGAGCACGAGACCGCCCGTCGAGTGCCCGAACAGCACCAGGGGCCGCGGTTCGGACTCGCCCTCCCCCACCACCGCGAGGGACGCCTCGATCTCGACGTGGTAATCGTCGAGATCCTCGATGTAACCGGGCGTCTGCCCCTCGCGCAGGCTGCGGCCGTACTTGCGCAGGTCCAGCGCGAAGAAGCGGGCACCGCGGCTCGTCCAGAATGCGGCCAGATCGCGCTGGAAGAAGTAGTCCGACCAGCCGTGCACGTAGAGCACGTCGACGCCGTCGAGCCGACGTTTCCCGTGAAACATCCGCTCGTACCAGGGGCGGCGATCCGGCATCGCGCGCACGAGCGTCGCGACGAGCGGACCCTCGTCGTCGCTGCCGAGCTCGAGGTCGGTGCACTCGAACCCGGCGCCGAGCACGTCCTCCCGCCACTGCGCCATGCCGCCATTCTACGAGTGTCGCGCACCCATTCCCCGGGCCCGCGCTTCCGCGAGTCGTCGCGCGAGACCGGCGCCGCGATGCACCGCGAGCCCGTCGCCCCTGCTGTTCGCAGGGGCGACGGGCTCGCGGATGCGGATCGGGAGCGGCGGACGGCGTCCGCCGCCCGGCCGCCCGGCCGCTGACGAACTCAGCGCAGCGTCACCTCGGCGAGAGACGACCGCACCTTGACCACGTGCTTCGCCTGCTCGTTCGACGCGAGCCTGTTGTCGATCTCGCCGAGCTCGCCGCGGGCGTCGACCCGGTACTCGACCGGCGGCAACCGCAGATCGGCGCTGCCGGTGGTCGCTTCGACCTCGACGAGCTTCGGCGCGCTCCCGGTCAGCCTGACCACGGCCTCACCGGCTTCGACCTCGACCTTTGCCGTGCGCACGTCGGCGACCTCGACCTCGGCGCCGCCGGCCTGCACCCCGAGGTCGAGCTCCGTCGCGGCCCCTGTGAAGACGAGGCTGCCGGCGCCGACCTCGAGATCCAGCTGAGCGAACGCGCCCGAAGCCTTCAGCTCACCGCCGACGACCCGTAGATCGCCGTTCAGCTCGCCGGTCTCGCCGAGGCTCTGCGGCAGCGTGAGGGTGACGTCTTCGCGCCCGCCGCGCTCCCCGCAGCCGAACACGCAGCCCGCGGTACGGGATCCCTGAGCCCGCTCCACCACCAGTTCGCCGTCGTCGTTGCGCATCGTCCACTCGCCCGTGCGATCCGCGCTGCGCTCCACCACCAGCACGGCCTCGTCGACGTCGCCGAACTCGAGCGTGAACGACGACGCCGCGGCCTCGATCTCGAGATCGGTGATGCCCGACACCGGCGCGCGCAGCTCCTCCGCGGGGCCCGTGCCGCTCGTGCCGTCCCGACGCTCGGCGGAACCACCGGCGGCGCCGTTCCCCGACAGATCGTCGGTGAGGTCGTCCACGATGTCGCGGGAGAGGCTGAGCTGCTCGTCGAACGGGATCCCCACCCGCGGCGCGAAGGCGCCGAACGCGTTCAGCGTGCTCGATACGGCAGCCCCGAACAGCACGACTCCGCCCACCACGGCCGCGACGACCGTGATCGTGGTGGCCGCGGTCGATCGGGGCGCGGAAGGCCCGTTGTTGCTGGTCATGAGAGTGGTCCCGTCTGTGTGTGGGTGGTCGTAGGGGCGCCGGGGAGACCGGGCGCAGGAGCCGCCGTGCTCTCGATGTGCGCGATCGCGGCGAGCACGCGGCGGTTGCCGCCCTCCTCCGCGTCGAGCCCGAGCTTCTGGAAGATCGCCGTGATGTGCTTCTCGACGCTCGCCTCCGACAGGAAGAGCAGCGCCGCGATGGCCTGGTTGGACCGCCCCTCGGCGAGTGCCGCGAGCACGGTGCGCTCGCGATCGGTGAGGGAGCGCATGCGGTCGTCGCGGCTGCGGCGGGTCAGCAACTGCGCGACCACCTCCGGATCGAGCACGGTCGCACCCTGGCCGATCCGCTCCACCGACTCGATGAACTCGCCGACATCGGCGACGCGATCCTTCAGCAGATACCCGAAGGCCCCGCCCTGGCCCGTGATCAGATCGCTCGCGTACCGCTCCTCCACGTATTGCGAGAGCACCAGCACCGCGAGCCCGGGACGTGCGCGGCGCAGCTCCATAGCCGCGCGGATCCCCTCGTCCGTGAACGTCGGCGGCAGACGAACATCGAGGATGCAGAGATCCGGATCGGTCTCGCCCACCCGCTCCATCAGCCGGCTCGCCTCGGGCAGGGCGGCGACCACCTCGTGGCCGCCGTGCTCGAGCAGGCGCACGAGCCCCTCGCGCAGCAGCACGGAATCTTCGCAGATCAGGATGCGCATGGCACACTCACCTCCAGGGTGGTCGGACCGCCCTGCGGGCTGTCGAGTCGAGTGGTGCCGCCCGCGGCGAGCACCCGGTTCATGACGCCATCGATTCCGCCCCCGGGCAGCACACTGGCTCCCCCGACGCCGTTGTCCTCGACCCGCGCCCAGAGGATGCCGCCCTCGCGCACCCGCACCACCACGCGGCACTCGCTGGCGCGCGAGTGCTTCGCGGCGTTGGTGAGCGACTCGGCGATCGCGAAGTAGACGGCGGCCTCGGCGGTGCGGCTGCAGCGCGACGGCAGACGCACGTCGAGCAGCACGGGCACGTGGGATCGCGCCGCGAGCGCGGACAGGGCCGCATCGAGGCCGCGGTCGTCGAGCACGGAGGCGTAGATGCCGCGCGCCAGCTGGCGCAGCTCCGTGATCGCCGCCTTCGTCGAGGTGTGCGCCTCGGCGACGAGCGCCTTCGCGGCCTCGGGATCCGTGTCGATCTTCTGCTGCGCGAGACCGAGGGTCATCCCCACCGACACGAGGCGCGGCTGCACGCCGTCGTGGAGATCCCGCTCGATGCGCGTGCGCTCGACATCGGCGGCGCGCACAGCGCCCTCGCGCTGCGCGGTGCTGGTGCGCACCTGAGCGTTGAGCTGCTCCTCCTTCACATCGGCGCCCACGATGGCGACCGAGATGAGCCGGTGCAGCAGCGCCAGCCCCACGATGCCGACCGCGCACAGCAGCGCGCTCAGCAACCCCGGCTGCCACCACACCGTGAAGGTGCGGAACATCGAGATCACGGAGTGCACGAAGCCCTGCGCCAGACCGAGCACCGCGACGCCCATGAGGCTCGCGATGCCGAAGTTCGCGAGCGCGCGCCACATGCGTCCGTCGACCGACTGCCGGCCGAGCGCGCGCAGCCACGCCTTGAAGCCTTGCCCCGCCTGCGGGGTCCAGCGCAGCGCGGGGGTCTCCAGGTGGTACAGGCCGCTCACGCGATGCGTCTCGAACCAGGCGATCCCGAACAGCGCGTACACGAGGCCCACCAGCACGACCGCGCCGATGCCGAGCACCAGCAGCAGCCCGAGGCCCGTGCCGAGCGCCCCGAAGAGCAGCCCGATCACGGTGAAGCCGACAACCCCGACCGCGGCGAGGTGCAGGATCGTCATGACGATGCGCAGCGGCGGGCGGCGGGCGGGCGAGCCCTCGGCCCGGGCCGAGGCCCCGGGGACGGCCGGCTGCGCGGGGTCTCCGGGGGCGGCGCCCGCGGGGAGATGGGGCAGCTGCTGCGTGGCCTGCGGAGCCGCGGCCTGGGGGGCCGGGGCGGGCGGCACCGGCGGCTGTCCGGGGGCCGGCTGCCCCTGGGGCAGCGATGTCTGTGATGTCATGGTTCTAAGCTAGGCCGTGGCCCGCTGGCGGCGACACCGAGAGATCCGGAGAGAACGCTTCCGGTTTTCCCTACCCCCTGTTCGACGCGCCGCATTCATGCCTAGGCTGAGGCCATGGACACCGAGGACGCACTGCAGGCCCCCGCGGCGGAACCGCTCCCGCTGCTCGACGAGCTGGGGCTCGGCCGGGTGCTCGTCGTGGTCGCGCACCCCGACGACGCCGAATACGGCACCTCCGCAGCCGTCGCCCACTGGACCTCCCGCGGCATCGAAGTCGGCTACCTGCTGCTCACCGCGGGCGAGGCCGGAATGCAGCGGCCCCCCGAAGAGGCCGGCCCGCTGCGCACCCGCGAGCAGCGGGCGGCCTGCGACGCGGTCGGTGTGGAGCGGCTCACGATCCTCGACTTCCCCGACGGCGTGCTCGAGTACGGTCTCCCGCTGCGGCGCGCGATCGCCCGGGAGATCCGCGCCTTCCGCCCTGACGCCGTGGTGTGCGGGTCAGGACAGCTCGAAGTGGCCTGGGGCTTCGACCATGCGGATCACCGGGCCGCCGGCCTCGCCGCCATCGACGCGGCCCGCGACGCAGACAACCGCTGGGTCTTCCCGGAGCTGCTGCACGACGAGGATCTGGCGCCGTGGGGCGTGCAGCGGCTGCTGCTCACCGGCGCCCGCGCCACGCACTGCGTGCCCGTCGACGAGGCGGCCGAGCGCCGAGCCGTCGCGTCGCTCAGCGCGCACGAGGCCTACCTGGCCGACCTGCCGTGGCACCCCGCGCCCGAAGAGCTCGTCACCGGAGTGCTCGCCGAGCAGGGGCGTCTCGCGGGGCTGCCGCGCGCGGTCGCCTTCGCCGAGCACCGTCTGCGGGGGTAGCCCCGCCACCGCGGGCGGTGCTCACCGCGGGCAGCGCTCACCGCGGGCCGCGCCCACCGCGGCCGGCGCTCAGTGCGGCCGAAAGGCGGATTTCGCACGAGTTCTCGTCGATCCGCCTGCAATATCCGCCTCTCGAGCCCGCTTCGCCGCGGGAGCCAAGCGGTGGGAGCCGCGCAGTGCGGGGCTCGCGGGGTCAGTTGAGGGGCAACCGCATGAGCACCCGTGGGAAGCCGTCGAGCACCGATCGGGTGTCGGCCGCCTTCTCGAAGCCCGCCGACTCGAAGAGGCTCCGGGTGCCGACGTAGGCCATGGTGAGGTTCACCCGTTCGGCTCCGTTGTCGAGGGGGTACCCCTCGATCGCGGGGGCGCCGCTCGCGCGGGCGTGGGCGACGGCGCCTTCGATGAGTGCGTGCATCACGCCCTGCTTGCGATATCCGGGCCGCACCCGGAAGCACCACAGCGACCACACGTCGAGGTCGTCGACGTGCGGGATCAGCCGGTTGCGGGCGAAGCTCGTGCCGGCGCGCGGGTGCACGGCCGCCCACCCGACGGGTGCGCCGTCGAGGTAGGCGAGCACGCCGGGAGGCGGATCCTGCTCGCACAGTTCGCGCACTCTGGCGGAGCGGGCCGGCTCGCGCAGCGAGGTGTTCTCCTTGCTGCCGATGCGGTAGCTCAGGCAGAAGCACACGTTCGAGGTGGGCTTCTTCGGCCCGACGACCGCGGCGACATCCTCGAAGACCGTTGCCGGCCGAACCTCGATTCCCATGGGAGACAGTATGGACCGCGGGGCGTCGCCGGGGGAAGATCTGCGCGGGCACAGGGTCGGCGGGCGCAAAGCCGCCGGGCACAGCTGCCGGGCGCGGGGCCCGGCTGCCCACGGTCAGCGTGCTTCGAGGCGCGCGGCTCTACGATCTTCCGAGTGAGCCACCTCCCCCGCAGCGCAGATCTTCCGGCGCCCCGTCGCAGCCCCGGCGGCTCGCGCCGTCGCGCGGGTGCCGCGATCGGCGCGACGGCGTTCATCGCGCTGGTGCTGCTGGGCTTCGTGCCCGGCATCGTCGGCACCGCCGTCGCGGTGCTGCTGCCGTGGCTCTGGATCCCCGCGCTCCTGCTCGCCCTCGCCGCACTGCGCGTGCGGGGCCGCCGCTGGATCGCGGTGGTGCCGGTCCTCGTCTGGGCGCTCGCGGTCTCGACGTCGATCACGTGGCTGCCCGCGGCGATCACGGGATCCGCCTGGGAGACCGACGGCAACCTCGTCGTGGCGAGCCAGAACGTGCAGGCGGGTTCCGCGACCGCGGATGCGTCGGCGCGGGCGCTGCAGCAGCGGGGTGCGGATCTCATCGCGCTCACCGAGCTCGACGCCGAGTCGCGTGAGCAGGCGATCGCCGAGCTGGCCGACAGCCATCCCTACTCGTATCTGGTGGGGACCGTGGGGCTCTGGAGCACGCTGCCCATCGTGGAGGCGCACCCGCTCGATCTCGGTCTGGGCTGGCGGCGGGCGCTGGCCGCGCAGGTGGCGGCTCCGGATGGTCCGATCGAGGTGTATGTGATTCACGCGGCGTCGCTGCGACCGGGTTCGCAGTCGGCGCGCGACACGATGCTGCGCACGCTCGGCGACACGATCGCGGAGGATGGCGCGGAGCGCGTGGTCGCGATCGGCGACTTCAACGCTGCCGCGACGGATCCCGCGCTCGCTGCGATCCGCGCGCAGCTCGATGAGCCCCGGCAGGAGGCGGGCGGCTTCGGGTTCACCTGGCCGGCTGCGTTCCCGCTGGCCAGAATCGACCACGTCTACCAGCGCGGTTTCGAGGTTTCGGGCGCGCAGACGCTGCGCACCGGGGACAGCGACCACCTGGCGATCCTCGCCGCGCTCGGCTGAGGCCGGGCTGAGCTCGCAGCAGGTCACGTAGCATCGGATCATGCGCACCGCAGATGCACGGGAGCGCGCGACGTCGCGCGAACTTCTCGCGATGCTCAGGGCGGAGGCCTCGGAGCGGCATCGGCGCAGCGCGGTGCGGCTCGGGATCCCGGAGGCGGAGAGCATCGGCGTGCCCGTTCCCGTGATCCACAGGATCGCGAGGAGTGTCGAGCGTTCGAACTCTCTCGCGCGCGAGCTCTGGGCGACGGGGGTGCACGAGGCGCGGCTGCTCGCGGCGCTGGTGTTCGACCCGGCGACGCTCTCCCCCGGCGAGGCGAGCGCCCTGCTGGCGGATGTGCAGTCGTGGGATCTCTGCGATCACCTCTGCAACACCCTGTTCCTGCGCATCGAGGGGTATCGATCGCTCATCCGCCTGTGGAGCGATGCCGAGCCGACGTACACGAAGCGGGCGGCGTTCGCGCTGATGGCGTCGTCGGCGACGCACGAGCGCGCACTGCTGGAAGAGGCGGTGCGCGACTATCTCGAACTCATCGAGCGGCACTCGGACGACCCTCGGCTCCACGTGAAGAAGGCGGTGTCGTGGGCGCTGCGCGAGGTGGGCCAGCGCGATCTCGCGAGCCGGGATCGCGCCGCGGAGGTCGCGGAGCGGCTGGCGTCCGCCGCCGGGCAGCCGCGGGCGTGGGTGGGCCGCGATGCGCTCAGAGATCTGGAGCGGATGCGCTTCGTGGAGGGCAAACGCCGGCTGGTCGTGGTGCGCGGCTGAAGCGATCGGTCTATCCCCAAGTTGTGAATAACAACTCTGCAAGCGGCAGCGCCCGTCATCGCTCTGCACGCATGAAGATAGATGTCATTTACCGGGTCCCCCGAATCACATCCCTGTAATTCATCCCCAGCTGTGGATAACTCTGGGGATGAATGGTGCGGATCGCGGAGGTAGATCGACCTGGCCTGCGACGGCGGCGCGACCCCTCGATCGTCGCCGGCATCCCGAAGACTGCGCCCACGCACCCTCTCCTGCGATAGCTCGTCGGGAACGGTCGTTCGACGAGCAGAATCACCGAGGTCATCCCGGTCCAGGCTGGCCCAGCCATAGTCACCGGGCACTTCCGGCCGCGGATGCCGCCGAGATTCAGGACCGACTGAGGCTGACCATGTGGACGCAGAGGATACGCACCAGGGCAGCAACGAATCACGGGAACATCCCGCATCTTCCGATGTCGCGTGTCAAGTAAGACAATTTCGGTGGATCCTGGGAGAATCGAACTCCCGACATCCTGCTTGCAAAGCAGGCACTCTACCAACTGAGTTAAGGACCCGAAGCCGCTGATGCGGCTTCTGCAGCGGGAGATCGAATCGAACTCCCCCGGGCCGCGTGGCCGCCCGGTTCTGACCTAGACAACCTTAGCGACTCGGCATCCAGCACGCAACACGAGCGGGCTCCGGTCGTGCCGGGTCACCGGAACGAGAGCACCTCGTCGCCCCAGCCGGCCCGCAGCGCACCGTCGAGATCGTCCACGCAGCGATCCTCCCGTCCGATCACGAGCGTCCCGCGCGAGGCCAGATCGTACGGGCGCCACTCCGCGGCACCCTCCGGCGCGACACCCTCCGACGCGACACCCTCCGGCGCCACGGCCTGCGGACTCCCGCCACGGGCGAACGCCGTCCACCGCGCGCGCATCCGCGCCCCGATCCTGCCGGCCTCACGTCGTCCGCCGAGGCGGAACGTGGGATCCTTCGGCCCGCCGTCGAGGTTGCCCCACAGGTAGGGCAGCTCGGTGGCGTGCGTCGCGCCGAGCCCGATGAGCTTCAGGAACGGGCTGCTGTGATCGAAACGGTAGAACCACACCGGCGCCACCGCGCTGTGCCCCTCGGCGATCCACACGCCCGGCATGCGGAACCCGATGTCGCGGGCCACTCCGAGCCCCAGCACCCGGTGCCGCACCCCCTCGTAGGCCGACGCCACCTGCTGCACCGACGGCAGCTCCAGGCCCGGCGCCTCGGCCCGCATGTCCGCGAACATCTCCAGGAGCCGATCCTCGGTGATCGGGATCAGGGGCGACTTCATGAACTTGAACAGCGACGCCTCGTCGCGGTTCGTGCCGATGATGAGCGGCACCGGATGCCCGCGCCCCTCGCGCAGCACCGTGATCGGCGCCTCCGGGAGCAGCGAACCATCGACCACCGGCGCGAACGCGAGCCGCCCCGGCGACTGCTGCGGCACCGCCGCGTACACCGCAGTGCTCGCACGCACGATCTCGTCGACCGGCAGCTCGCGCAACCGGGCCGGATCCGCCCCGGACTCCCCCGCTTCCGCGAGAAAACGATCCGCCACCTCCCGCGCACGCTCGGGCCCGTACATGCTCGACGCCGGCGACGACTGCACGATGGCCCGGTGGAACAGGCCCGCAGCCGACGGCACCGCGAGCAGCGCCGTCACCAGCCCGCCACCCGCCGACTCCCCGAAGACCGTCACCCGCGAAGGATCACCGCCGAACGCGGCGACGTTCTCGCGCACCCAGGAGAGCGCGAGCAGCACATCCTTCAACGCGAGATTGCCGTCGAAGGCGTCGGGATCCACCCCCGAGAGGTCGAGGAAGCCGAGCGCACCCAGCCGGTAGTTCAGCGTGACGAGCACCACGCCGCCCTCGCGCACCAGCGTCGCCCCCTCGAACAGGGGCTGCGCCGAAGACCCGAAGGTGTAGGCGCCGCCGTGCACCCACACCATGACCGGCAGCGCCTCGGCCGCCGCAGGCGCCCACACGTTGAGGAACAGGCAATCCTCGTCGATGACGGCGTCGTCGCCGAGCGGCACAGCGGGGTTCGGCAGCTGCGGTGCAGCCGGCGGGGCGCTCGCGCAGGTCACCGGCTCGGACGCCCTCGGCGCCGCGACGGGATCGCGCCATCGCAGCTCGCCCACCGGCGGCAGCGCGTACCGGATGCCGCGCCACACCCGCGCGCCCGACTCCGCCTCCTCGGACCCGATGAACGTGCCCGCGCTCGCCCGCGCGATGATCTCCTCGGACATGTGCGGTTCCTTTCGTACAAGGCAGCCCTCCGGCCGCGGTTCAGCGGTTCAGCGGATCAGCGGATCAGCGCGTGCAGCAGGTGCCCGATCTCCGAAGCCGCGAGCAGCGCGAAGAGCACGGACATGATGATCGCGTTGTGGGCGATGAGCTCTGACTTCAGCCGCTGCAGCGCCGCCCCGATGCGCTGCGAGCGGCTGGCCGCCAGCAAGACGAGCAGGATGAGCGCGAGCGACGCCCCCACCGCGAAGACCGCGCTCACGCCCACGACCGCCGCCACCGGCAGGTCGTGGGAGCCGACGAGCGCACCCGCCTTGAGCGCGAGCGGGATGTTCTTGGCGTTCGTGACCCCCATGAGCGCACCGAGCCCGGCGGAGCGCACCGGCGTGAGCGTGTCCGCGACGGCCAACCACGACGGCGTCTGCGCCGGCTGTCCGGCCCGGGGCCTCCCGAGCCAGCTCGTCACGGCGAGCACGAGGAAGCCGAGCGCGAGCACCGCGGTGATGATGAGCACCACGAGATCGTCGCCGTCGGAGTGCCCCGCACCGGCGCGCGACGCGGTGAGACCGCCGAGCAGCGTCCACGCGAACAGCACCACGACGCTCGCAGCGACGAAGGCGAGGCCGTTCGCGCGGCCCCGCGCCGACAGCAGCAGCGCGACCGCCGCGACGATCGGCAGCGGCGAGATCATGACTCCGGCGGCGATCGGGATCAACTGGGTGAGATCGTTCACGGGTTCCGCCTTCTCGCTGGGGTGGATCGTACGCTAGCGCGTCCCCCCGAGGGGTTCGGCGGAATGTGCGGCTGGCACGACTGCCGGTACCGCGAGGCTCGCGCGCAGCACGACATCGCCGCTGCGCTGCGTCAGCTCCGCGCCGAGCAGCGCCACCGGAGCGTTCCCGCGCAGCGCAGCGCCGGCGGGCAGGATGCCGGCGCTCACCACCTCGATATCGAGGCGAGCCCCGGCCCCCGTCTGCGCCCGCGTCACCGCCACCCGCACCTCCGGCGCCGCCGCGTGCTTCACCGCATTGACCAGCCCCTCGGTCACCACCTCGGCGGCACCAGCCGCCGCACCGGGCGCCGATTCGAGGAGCTCCCGCGCCTCCGGCGAGATCTCGTGTTCGAGGGAGACGACGCAGGCCCAGTCGTGCAGCAGCGCATCAAGCGGCGCCGCGCCCGGACGCGGCGCCGGAACGGCGGCGGCGCCGAGCTGCGCGATCGCCTCGCGCAGCTCACGCAGCGACGCCTCGGCGTGCCCCGGACGATCCGCCGCGAGCAGCCGCACGCAGGCCGCCTGGATCTCGCCGTGCAGGCGCCGGCTCGCCAGCTCGGCCACCGCCCGGGCCTCCGCGTTCGCCGCCGCGAGCGAGCGCTGCCGTTCGCGCACCACCGCCTCGAGTCTGCGCCCATCGAGCGCCCACCCGTGCACGAGCCCCGAGCATCGGCACAGCACCAGCGCCACGAGCGGCAGTGCCGGCACTGAGATCCAGGCGTACCGCGGCGGCACCCCGCCGCCCAACTGCACGAGCAGCGCCAGTCCCGCGCCCGCCGCGCTCCAGAGCGTGAGCAGCACCGCCACCCGGTTGACCGCGCGGATCCGCCGCCGACGCACCCAGCCGTCGATGGCGATACCGCCCCCGACGAGCAGCGCGCACGACACCGCGAAGATCGCCGGCGGCAGCTCCCGCACCGCGTAGGGCAGCACGAGCACCGCCCAGAGCACGCTCACCGCGCCGACCGGCGGCACCCGCAGGCGCGCGCCCGGCAGGCGTCCGCTTCCTCGCAGCGCCACCTCGGCGGGGGGCGGATCCGGTCGCCCGATCCGCGCCGCCTCCGCCTCGTGCGCGAAGCGGTGCGACCACTGCCGCACCCGCTGCGAGAAGCGCACGACCGCCTCGCCCTGTTCGGGGTCGAGGGTCGCAGCCTCGCTCGCGAGCGCATCGCGGCACTCCTCGGCCAGGCGCTGCACCCCCCGTGCACGCTCAGCGCCCTCGCGCTCGATACTCGCGAACTCGGCCGCGAGCGCCGCGAGGCGGCCGTTCGCGACCCGGCGCACCCGCACCGTCTCCCCCAGCAGAGCGAGCGCCGACAGCAGCGCCCACCAGACGGCGATGTTCGTGGCGATCCGGAACGGCAGCCACTCCGGCGATGCCGCAGGCGCTCCGACCGCCCCGCACAGGGCGTCGAGCAGCAGCGGCCGCGTGCCCGCCAGAACCGTGACCGCGAGGGCCACAACCGCGGCGCGGACCACGGGGCGCTCGCACCGGGCCGCCAGCCGCGCAACCGGCAAGAGCACCGCTGCCGCGATTCCCCACGAGGCCACCGACACCACGAGCAGCGCTCCCGCGTGGGCTCCGTCCGCACCGAGGTAGGCGCCCATCACCGTGACCGCCACCGGCAGCGAGCCCCAGAGCGACCACGCCGAGAGGAAGCGGCGCCCGTGCAGCACCGACCACCAGGCCTCGACGAGCCGCGTCACCTCGCAGGCCCGAACTCGGCGAGGTACTGCGCAGCGGCCGTCACCCGCGCGTTCACCCCGCGATCCCCCGACACCCCGAGCCGCTCGAAGATGCGGCTCACCGACCGTTCCACCGCGCGCAGCCCCGCACCAGACTGCTCGGCGATCTGCTCGTTCGACCAGCCGCGCGCCACCATGCTCAGCACGCGCAGCTGGTGCCGCGTGAGCGATCCGAGCACCGATCCGCCGCTGTCGACCCCTGCATCCCCAGCAGCCGCACCCGAAACCGCTTCAGATGCACCGCCCAGCGCCCCCTCGACCGCGGCGACGAGGTCGTCGGCAGATCCGATGGCCGACTTGCTCAGAAACACCGCATCGGCGAGGCCGAAGGGCTGCGCGCCGGCAGCCGCACGGGGGTAGCTGGACAGGAACACCACGCCCAGGTGCGGGGCGCGAGCGCGGAGGATCGCGGCGAGCTCGGCGCCGTCCGGCCGCGCACCGAGATCGATGTCGGCCACGAGCACGTCGGGGTCGAACTCGTCGAACACCGCCAGCGCCTCGATCGGTGAGCCGGCGCTGCGAACCGCGAAGCCCCGCTGCTCGAACAGCTCCCTCGTGAGCGCGCGCAGCGCCGCCTGGTCCTCGACCACCAGCACACGCCGCGTCCACCCCGGATCCATGGCATCACGCTACCGCGGACCCGCCCCCGCATCACGCCACCGCGCGCCGCCGGCTCAGCTTCGACGGCCACCACACGGCCGGCCCGATGTCGTACATGAGCGCCGGCACGAGCAGCGCCCGCACGATGAAGGTGTCGAGCAGGACGCCGAACGCGACGATGAACGAGATCTGCGCGAGGAACAGGATCGGGATCACGGAGAGCGCGGCGAACGTCGCGGCGAGCACCAGCCCCGCCGAGGTGATGACGCCGCCGGTGACCGAGAGGCCGCGGATGATGCCCTCGCGGGTGCCGTGGTGCAGGGACTCCTCGCGGATCCTCGTCGCGAGGAAGATGTTGTAGTCGATGCCGAGCGCGACCAGGAACACGAAGCCGTAGAGCGGCACCGCCGGATCCGCCCCCGGGAAGTCGAACACGAAGTCGAACACCAGCGCCGACACTCCGAGCGCCGTGCCGAAGGAGACGACGGTCGTGAGCACCAGCAGCACGGGGGCGACCACCGAGCGCAGCAGCAGCATCAGGATCACGAGGATCACCAGCAGCACGATCGGGATGATGAGCGTGCGATCGTGGATCGACGCGTCGTTCGTGTCGATCGCGGTGGCCGTGACACCGCCCACGAGGGCGTCGGTGCCGTCGGCGGCGAACGCCGCGCGGAGCTCGCGCACCGTCTGCTCGGCGGCCGCCGAGTCCGCGGCGTCCGTGAGGGTGCCCTGCAGCAGCACCTCTCCCTCCGACACGGTCGGCTCCGGCGCCGGAGTGCCGGGCGGGCCGAACGCGCTGATGCCGTCGGCCGTGACCGGCGCCGTGCCCGACGGCGAGTCGGTGCTGAGCACCGCCACCCCGTCGACGCCGTCGCTGCCGAGCAGCACGTCGGCCGCGGTCTGCAGCTGATCCTCGGCGACCAGCACCGACACCGGGCTCCCCGATCCCCCGGGGAAATGCTCGCCCAGCGCGGCCTGGCCGTCGCGCGCCTCGGATGCGCCCAGCACGAGATCCGACTGCGGCACGCCCTGCGCCTGCAGCTGCGTCACCCCCATCGCGCCGATCAGCAGCACCACCGCGGTGACGATCCAGATCGCGCGCGGCCGTCTGCGAATCAGACGACCCACCCGCGGCCACAGCCCCCGCGAGGGCACCCCGCCCTCGGCCGCCACCACCTCGGGCTCGTACTTCGGGCGCCGCGGCCAGAACCCGGCGCGGCCGAAGGCGAAGAGGATCGACGGCAGCAGCGTCAGCGCGGAGAGCATCGCGAAGACGATGCCGATCGACGCGACGGGCCCGAGCGAGCTGTTCGACTTCAGATCGCTGAAGAGCAGGCAGAGCAGACCCGCGATGACGGTGCCGCCGGACGCCAGGATCGGTTCGAAGGAGCCGCGGATCGCGCGCATCGTCGCCGTCCACTTGTCCTGCTGCACGCGCAGCTCTTCGCGGTAGCGCGACACGTAGAGCAGCGAGTAGTCGGTTGCGGCACCGATCACGAGGATGAAGAGAATGCCCTGCGTCTGCCCGCTGAGCAGCAGCACGCCGGCCTTCGCGAGCCACCACACCGTGAGCAGCGCCACCGTGAGTGCGAACAGGCTCGTGGCGAGCACGGCGACCGGCAGCAGGAACGAGCGGTACACGACGATGAGGATGATGAACACCGCGATGAGCGCGACGAGCAGCAGGATGCCGTCGATGCCGGAGAAGGCCTCGACGAGGTCGGCCGTGAACCCGGCCGGGCCCGTCACGAACGACTCGACGCCGTCGGGTGCCGCCGCCCGCAGCTGCGCCGACATCTCGGAGACGACGTCACCCACCTCGGAGGAGCTGTCGACGGGCACGAACACCTCGAGCGCGAGGCCGTCCTCCGACGGGATCATCGGTGACGCGTCCGGCAGCACGCCGTCGATGCTCGCGAGGTCGTCCACCGCCGTCTGCAGCTGCTCGACCTGGGCATCGCTCAGGCGCTCCGAACCGGCGAACACGATGACCGCCGGGATGGCGTTCTGCTCGCTGAAGTCGCCCAGACGCTCCTGCACCCGCGTCGCATCGGCCGACTCGGGCAGGTAGGAGGTCTGATCGTTCGACGACACCTCGCTCACCTTGCCGAAGTACGGGCCGCCCACGCCCGCACCGGCGAACCAGACGAGGATGAGCAGGGCGGGCAGCAGGATCCTCAGCCAGCGCGGCACGCGGCTGCGCCGCGCGGTGTCGGGTGCGAGAGGCGCCGCGTGGCGCCGGGATGACTCGTTCATGATGAGACGCTCCAGAACAGGATGAGGATCAGGGTGACGAGGAAACCTGAGAGGTAGTTGAGCCAGATGAACCGGCGCCATGCCCGATTGGTGCGGCCGGACTCGGCATCCGACACCCGCATGTACGGGGCACAATTCAGAAGATAGGGGATCGCGACCACCGCGGCCAGGGGGCCGGGCCACGGCACCGCGAGCATGAGCAGCCCCGCCGCGAGCCACAGCACGAGCGCGAGCCGCACGGTGCGCGCCGCACCGAAGGCCGTCGCGATGGAGCCGATCGACGCCTCGCGATCCGGCACGATGTCCTGCACCGCGCCGAATGCGTGCGCCGCGACGCCCCAGATGAAGAACGCGGCGAGAGCGATCAGCAGGCCGCTGTCGACGTGCGCACCCGCAAGCGCGAGCCCCACGACAGCGGGCGTCACGAAGTGCGCGCTCGACGTGAGGGAGTCGAGCACGGGGCGCTCCTTGAAGCGCAGGCCGGGAGCCGAGTAGGCGACGAGCGCGAAGGTGCTCACCGCGATGGCGACGGCCGAGGCGGGAGTGCCGGCGGCCAGCAGGACGATCAGGAACGGCACGTTGCTCGCGAGCGCGAGCCAGAGCAGGGGCCGGTGGAACGCGGGCGGCAGCAGTGCGCCCTCGATGCCGCCCTTGCGGGGGTTCTTGACGTCAGAGGCGTAGTCGAAGACGTCGTTGATGCCGTACATCGCGAGGTTGTAGGGCACGAGGTAGTAGAGCGTTCCCACGACGAGCAGCCAGTCGATCTCGCGCGTGGTGAGCAGCATGGCCGCTGCGAACGGGAAGGCGGTGTTCACCCAGCTCACCGGGCGAGAAGCGATCCAGGCCTGCCGGAGCAGCGCGCCCGCGGGCACCGCCTGGCGACGCGTCAGCAGCGCCCAGAGCGCCGGCAGCGCGATCACCACCGCGAGCGGGTACGCGAAGTCTTCGACGGGCGCGAGCCCCACGCGCACCCCCGACACGAGCCCTGCCTCGTAGGTGAAGAGCCCCGCGCCGATCATGAGCGTGTCGAAGACGGCGGTGAGCACGAGCAGCGCGGCACCGGCCGCCGCCACCGCACCCCACACCGGCCGGGACGGACCCGCGGCGCGCGCGAAGAGCACACCGCCGAGCACCGCCACGGCCAGGAACCCGGCCGAGAGCAGCGCATAGATCATGGGGCCCGCCTCTCGGCGCGACGCGCGATGAGCCGCGCGGCCCCCGTGTACAGCACCATCGTGCAGAGCACGAGGAAGACGAGGAAGACGGGCTCCTCGAGCGGGAGCTCGGGCGCGAGCACGATGCCTGAGGCGATCTCCGATCCGCCCCGCAGGAAGATTCCGGCGGCGATGCCGGCGGCGTCCCACAGCAGCAGGAAACCCGTGCCTGCGAGGGTGACGAGAGCGGCCGCGGCCGCGTCGCGCCAGAAGAAGAGGCGGAAGCGACGATCGATGAGCAGCATGCAGGCGATGCCGATCAGGAGGCATGCGAGGTAGACGAACGACATCATCGCACCGCCTCCGACCGCTGTGGCGCGGGCGACGGGCGCGGCGCCGTCGGGCCGGCGGAGTGATCCCCCCGGATCCGCTTGAGCACCAGCTCGGCGCTGATGAGGCACATCGGCACCCCCACGCCCGGAGCCGTGGTGGCCCCGGCGTAGAACAGGCCCTGCACCCGCTTCGACGCGTTCTGGGCTCGGAACATGGCGCTCTGGCGCAGCACGTGCGCCGGGCCGAGCATGCCTCCCCGCCACGAGTGGTACTGCTCGGCGAAGTCGGCCGGGCCGATGGTGCGCCGCACCACGATCCGCTCCCGCAGATCGGGGATCCCAGCCCACTCTTCGATCTGGCGGATCGCGGCATCCGCCGCCCGCTCCACGCGCGGATCGCCGTCGCCGTCTGCTCCCCCGGCGCCGATCCCCGTATCGGCGGGCACGGGGATCAGCACGAACAGGTTCTCGTGCCCCTCGGGCGCCACGTCGCCATCGGTCGCGCTCGGGCGGCAGACATAGATGGACGCGGGATCCGGCACGCTCGGCTGCTCCCCGAAGATGGCGCGGAAGTTGGCCTGCCAGTCCCGCGTGAAGAAGAGCGAGTGGTGTTCGAGCTGCGGCAGCGACCCGCGCACGCCGAGCAGCACGATGACGGCGCCCGGCCCGCTCTCCAGACGGTCCCACCAGGCCTCGGGGTAGCTGCGCAGCTCGGGCGGCAGCAGCGCCGTCTCGGTGTGGTGCAGATCGGCCCCCGAGACCACGAAGTTGGCGTGCTCGACGTGCTCGGTGCCGTCCGCGTCGACCCAGCGCACGCCGCTCGCGACCGCGCGCTCCCGGGATCGGCGCGTCAGGATCTCGGTGGCTCGCGCCTCGGCGACGATCTCGACGCCCGCATCGCGCGCCAGCTGCTCCACGCGTTCGACGAGGCGCCAGAAGCCGCCCACCGGGTACTGCACCCCCTCATCGAGATCGAGTGCGCTCATCAGGTGGTACATCGCCGGTGCGCGATCGGGATCGGTGCCGAGGAACACCGCCGGGTAGCCGAGCACCTGGCGCAGCAGCGGATCGGCGAAACGCTTGCCTGCGAAGCGTGCGAGCGAGGTGCCCAGCAGCCCGAGCAGCTGCGGCGCCGCTCGCAGCACCTCCGGCGCGGCGAGCGACCGCCAGCGGGTGAACGGGTTGTAGAGGAAGAATCGCTCGGCCATCTCGGACGCGCGGCCCGCCGAGTCGAGATACCGGCGCAGGCGCCGGCCGCTGCCCGGCTCGCGCCGTTCGAACGCGGCCTCGACGCGCGCGCGCCCGTGCGGCACGGTCATCTCCGGCACACGACCGTCCGCCTGCGGTTCGCCGAACACCCGGTATCCCGGGTCGAGCATTCGCAGATCGAGCTGCTCTTCGGCGCTGGTGCCGAGCAGTTCGAAGAAGTGATCGAACACCCGCGGCATGAGGTACCACGACGGCCCGGTGTCGAAGCGGAAGCCGTCGATCTGCAGGCTGCCGGCTCGGCCTCCGATCTGCGCGCGCTGCTCCAGCACACGCACCCGGTGCCCGTCACGGGCGAGCAGCGCGGCGGTCGCGAGGCCTGCGATGCCGCCTCCGATGACGATGGTGCGCGTCATGCGAGCACCACCCTGCGTGCCGACACGATCGCCTGCAGCGCGAGCCAAGCCTTCACCGGGTTCGAGACGCGGGCGCGTCGCTCGCGAAGCCCCTCGGCGGGAGTGCGCGCGATCTGCTCCGTCAGCCTCGCGAAGAACCGCAGGGCGCAGCCCACCGCGCCTCGCGCATCGGCCGGCAGCAGCGGGAGCACGGCTTCGGCGTCGGCGAGCTGCGAGCGGATCGTGCGGATCCACCGCTGCTGCAACTCCGGCGTCAGTTCGATGTCGCCGCTCAGGTAGCCCCGGCCCAGGCGCTCCGTGTCATCGCCCAGGTCTCGCAGGAAGTTGACGTTCTGGAAGGCGGCGCCCAGCTGCCTCGCGCCGTGCTCCAGCCGCCGCAGCTGCTCGGCACTGCGAGCCTCGTCTCGCAGGAAGACCCGCAGGCACATGAGCCCCACCACCTCGGCCGAGCCGTGCACGTAGACGGCGTGATCCGCCTCGTCGAAGGCGCGGATGCCGGCCGGGCTCGGTTCAGCGCTCTGCGCGGCTGCGGGGTCGAGGGGCAGATCCATCCGCATGGACGCGAAGAAGGGCCGCGTGAGGTCGGCGCCGATCGCGGCCTCGCGCGCCGTCCGGGCGAAGGCGTGCACGATCGGATTGCTGCTGTAGCCGGAGCGCACGGCGTCCTCGGTTTCGCGCTCCAGCGCGTCGAGTCGTTCTCGCTGCTCGGCAGCCCCGACACCCGCCTGCTCGGCGACCCCGTCGACGAGTTCGTCGGCGACCCGCACCAGCGCGTAGAGGTTGCGCACGTGGCGTCGGTGGCGCGCGCCGAGCAGCGCCGTCGCCGTGCCGAACGACGTCGAGTAGGTGCGGATGATCCGCCCGGCGGCATCTTCGCAGGCCGCGGTGTAGCGGTCGAGCGCGTCGAGGCGGTCGGTCGCCGGCATCAGACTCGCCTCCCGTCCAGCGAATCGACGATGCCGAGCAGGAAGCCGCGGAGTTCGAGGGGCATCGTCGCGGCCTCGCGCGACACGATCTCGACCGCCAACCGGATGCGATCGTCGACCATCGCCCGCACGAAGCCCTCCGCACCGCACTGCACGAGCAGGGTGCGGATGGCCTCGGCCTCCGCCTTTCCGAACTCGGGCGACCCCAGCAGCGGTTCGATGCTCGGCCAGGCTCCGGTCATCCGAGCGTAGGCGATGATAGCCGTCTCCTTACCCTCGCGGAAGTCGGAGAAGACGTCCTTGCCGTGCTCGCGGCTGTCGCCGAACGCGCAGAGCAGATCGTCCTGCAGCTGGAACGCCACGCCGAGGTGGCGGGCGACCTCGCCCAGCGCTTCCTCGAGCCGGCGGGGGGCACCGGCGAGCACCGCCGCGGCCCGCAGCGGGAGTTCGAAGGTGTAGGTCGCCGTCTTCAAGCGGCTCATTTCGAGCACGGTGTTCAGATCGGACGGGATGATGCGGTCGCCCAGTCCGACGTCGGCGTGCTCGCCGACCACCGATTCGGTCGTCGTGCGTCGCAGCAGGTCGAGGAGCCGACGCCGGGTGTCATCGGCGAGCGGCTCTCTCGCGAAGGCCTGGTGCACCTCGGAGAGCATGAGATCGCCGAGGAGGATACCGCTGCTGCGCGCCCAGTGGAGGGCTCGCTCGTTCGCGGTGCCGGCCTCCTCGCCGCTTGCGAGGATCGCCTCGTGCAGCAGGCGTCCGATCAGGTTCGGCGCTCCCCGGCGGTTGAGATCCTCGTCGATCACGTCGTCATGGAGCAGGAACGAGAAGTGCAGCAGCTCGGTAGCGGCGGCGATGCGCAGAGCGGCGGCGCGGTGCGCGGTGCGGTCGGCGGGCGGATCGGCGATCGCGTCGTAGGCGCCCATGAGCAGCCGCGGTCGCAGCATCTTGCCCCCGAGCAGGCACTCTGCTCCGAGATCCCAGAGCTTGCCGAAGTGCGTGCCGAACGGCACCGCGCTCGCTCGGGCGACGTCGAGCAGCTCCCGCAGCTGCTGCTCGATCTCGGCTCTGACGAGCTCCGCGCTGCGGCGCTCCTGCACGATGTCAGCCACGGTTCTGCGCTCCCCCGAACGCCCCGACGGTCACGAGCGCGGGCAGCTGTTCCCTGAGCCAGGGGCTGAACACGAACGGCGTGGTCTCGAGCGAGCGGATCACGGCGCTGGGTTCGACCCAGATCCACTCTGCGACCTCAGATGGCTCGGGCAGCAGTGGTCCGCGCGCGACCGCGGTGAAGACGGGGCAGATCTCGTTCTCGACGATGCCGCTCGCGTCGATCGCCCGGTAGCGGAAGTTGGGCAACTGCAGGTCGATGCGCTCGACCTCGACGTTCAGTTCCTGGGCCGCGCGTCGATGCACCGCGGTCTCGAGGTCCTCGCGGGGGCCGGGGTGACCGCAGAAGCTGTTGGTCCACACCCCGGGCCAGGTTCGCTTGGCGAGCGCTCGGCGGGTGAGGAGCAGGCGGCCGGCGTCATCCAGGAGGTAGCACGAGAACGCGAGGTGGAGCGGCGTCTCTCCCGTATGCACGTCGCTCTTCGGGGCGGTGCCTGTGGCGCAGCCGTCGTCCCCCATCAGCACGACGAGTTCGATCTGATCCATGCGATCCTCCTTCCGAGCGAGTAAACTTTGCCTTCAAGACATTATTGCGCTTTCGAGATATTACACGCAAGGATACTTTTTCGGAGATATCGCAAACGAACTCTAGGATTACCGTATGGATCATCCCTCCGACGAGACCGTCGACCGGATCTCGGAGAATCTCTACCGGGTCGGCCTGAAAGCGGGCAGCAGCGACCTCGTCGACGTCTCGAACGTGCCCCCGGCGGCCATGGACGAGATCGCCGATCTCATGAACGCCCTCGCGCGGTTGCGCGAGGCAGAGACGAAGCTCTCCGAAGCGTCGCGCAAATACATGAAGCTGAGCGAGCAGGACATGCGCGCCCTGCACTACCTGATCGTCGCGAAGCGCCAGGGAGACATCGTCACCCCCGGCATGCTCGCCGCGCACCTGCGCATCTCCCCCGCCTCGACCACGAAGCTGCTCAACCGGCTCGAACGCGACGCGCACATCGTCCGCAGCATGCACCCGAGCGACCGGCGCGCCTTCATGATCGACATCACCCCGGAGACCGAATCGTCGGCCAAGCAGACCGTGGGGCGTCAGCAGGCGCGGCGCTTCTACGCCGCCGCCCGCCTCACCAGCGAGGAACGGGCGGTCGTCACGCGCTTCCTCACCGACATGGCGAGCGAGATCTCGCTCACGCGCGCCGACTGGGCGAACCCCGCAGAGGCCCCATCAGACTCCCCTGCGGCCGACCCTGCGGCCGAGTAGCCCGGATACGAGAAAGGGCGGCCGATTTCTCGACCGCCCTTACGATTTTGGTGGGGCTACCAGGACTTGAACCTGGGACCTCTTCATTATCAGTGAAGCGCTCTAACCGCCTGAGCTATAGCCCCTTGACCAAGCAACAACATTATCCGATTCGGCCCGAAATCAGAAATCGAGATCGAACGCCGGGCGAGTTGCCGTGGTCGCGCGCGCGAATCGCGCCGCTCAGTTGCTGGTGAAGCCCAGCTGGAAACCGCCCAGCACGCGCACCAGCAGGTTGTAGATGAGCGAGCCGATCGCACCGAGCGCCGTGCCCACGATGGTGTTCAGGATCCCGACTACCACCGAGAAGCCGAGCACCTGCGAGAAGCCGATGAACTTCATCAGGCTGTTGTCCTCGCCCACGATGTCCATGAACAGGGCATCGACCTGCGAGAACACGCCCGTCTGCATGAGCACTGTGTAGATGAGGATCGCAGAGACCACGCTCACGATGCCCACGCACAGCGACACCAGGAACGAGAACTTCACCGCCGACCAGAAGTCAATGTAGACGAGCTTCAGGCGAACCTGCTTCGCGGGGGCCTTCTTGCGGGTCTTCTTTGCCAGCTTGTCGGCGACAGTGTTACTCATTCACGTCTTCCTTGTTCTCTGCGTTCTCGGTGCCCAGGGACTCGGACTCTTCATCGTCGAGCCCGCGCTCCGTGTTTCGCGCGATGCCAATGATACGGTCCCGCTCTGGGAATCGCGCAAAGACGACGCCCATGGTGTTGCGCCCCTTCGCCGGGACCTCGGCCACCGCGGAACGCACGACCTTGCCGCTGGCGAGCACCGCGAGCACCTCGTCCGTCTCCTCCACGATGAGCGCACCCACGAGATCGCCGCGGTTCTCATCGAGCTTCGCGACCTTGATGCCGTAGCCGCCGCGGTTCTGCACCCGGTACTCGTCGACCGCGGTGCGCTTGGCGTAGCCCCCCTCGGTGACGACGAAGACGTAGCCCTCGACGCCGTCGATCCGCGAGGCCGACAGCAGCGAGTCTCCGTCGCGGAAGTTCATGCCGCGTACACCGCTCGTGGAGCGGCCCATCGGCCGGAGCGCCTGGTCGGAGGCCGTGAAGCGCACCGACATGCCGTGCTTCGACACGAGCAGCACGTCATCGCTCGACTCCGCGATGAGCGCCGAGACCAGCTCGTCGCCCTCGCGGAGCTTGATGGCGATGATGCCGCCCGTGCGATTGGTGTCGTACTCGGTGAGCGCGGTCTTCTTCACCAGGCCGTCGCGTGTCGCGAGCACCAGGAACCAGCCCTCGGTGAAGTCGCGAATGTCGAGGATCTGCGTGACGGTCTCCTCCGGAGCGAGCGCCAGCAGGTTCGCCAGGTGCTGGCCCTTGGAATCCCGGCCGCCCTCGGGCACCTCATAGGTCTTGGCCCGGTAGACGCGGCCCGTGTTCGTGAAGAACAGCAGCCAGTGGTGCGTGGTCGTGACGAAGAAATGCTCCACGATGTCATCGGCGCGCAGCTGCGCGCCCTTCACGCCCTTGCCGCCGCGGTGCTGCGAGCGGTAGTTGTCGATGCGGGTGCGCTTCACGTAACCGCCGCGCGTGACAGTGACCACCATCTCCTCTTCGGGGATGAGGTCTTCCATCGACATGTCGCCGTCGAAACCGTGCAGGATCGTGGTGCGGCGCTCGTCGCCGTACTTGTGGACGAGCTCGCCGAGCTCCTCGATCACGATCGCGCGCTGCTCGGTGGGCGAGGCGAGGATGCCTTCGTACTCCTTGATCTGCGCTTCGAGCTTCGCGGCGAGATCGAGGATCTTCTGCCGCTCCATCGCCGCGAGGCGGCGCAGCTGCAGTCCGAGGATCGCGTCGGCCTGGATCTGGTCCACGTCGAGGAGCGCCATGAGGCCTTCTCGAGCCTCCTCCACCGTGGGAGAGCGGCGGATCAGCGCGATGACCTCGTCGAGCGCGTCGAGCGCCTTCAGGTAGCCGCGCTGGATGTGGGCTTCGGCCTCCGCCTTCCGCAGACGGAACTCGGTGCGGCGCACGATGACCTCGATCTGGTGCTTCGCCCAGGCCGTGATGAAGCCGTCGAGCGCGAGCGTGCGGGGCACGCCGTCGACGATGGCGAGCATGTTCGCGCCGAAGTTCTCCTGCAGCTGCGTGTGCTTGTACAGGTTGTTCAGCACGACCTTCGCGATCGCATCGCGCTTCAGCACCACGACCAGGCGCTGGCCGGTACGGCCACTCGTCTCGTCGCGGATGTCGGCGATGCCCTGAACCTTGTTGTCCTTGACGAGGTCGGCGATCTTCACCGCGAGATTGTCGGGGTTCACCTGGTACGGCAGCTCGGTGACGACGAGACAGGTGCGGCCCTGGATCTCCTCGATGTTGACCACGGCGCGCATGGTGATCGATCCGCGCCCCGTGCGGTAGGCCTCGCGGATCCCCTTGGTGCCGAGAATCTGGGCGCCCGTCGGGAAGTCGGGGCCCTTGACCCGCGCCATGAGCGCTTCGAGCAGTTCTTCCCGGCTCGCGTCGGGATGCTCGAGGTGCCAGATCGCGGCCTCGGAGACCTCTCGCAGGTTGTGCGGGGGGATGTTCGTGGCCATGCCGACCGCGATGCCGACCGAGCCGTTGACGAGCAGGTTCGGGAAGCGCGCCGTGAGCACGGTCGGCTCCTGCGTGCGGCCGTCGTAGTTGTCCTGGAAGTCGACGGTCTCTTCGTCGATGTCGCGCACCATCTCCATGGCGAGCTGCGACATCTTCGTCTCGGTGTAACGGTGCGCGGCCGCGCCGTCGTTACCGGGAGATCCGAAGTTGCCCTGTCCGAGCGCGAGCGGGTAGCGCATCGCCCACGGCTGCACGAGTCGCACGAGCGAGTCGTAGACCGCGCTGTCGCCGTGCGGATGGAACTGGCCCATCACGTCGCCGATGACACGGGTGCACTTCGAGAACGCCTTGTCCGGGCGGTAGCCGCCGTCGTACATCGTGTAGATCACGCGCCGGTGCACGGGCTTCAAGCCGTCGCGCACATCGGGCAGAGCGCGACCGACGATCACGCTCATCGCGTAGTCGAGGTAGGAGCGCTGCATCTCGAGCTGCAGGTCGACCTGGTCGATCCTGCCGTGGTTCGCCTCTTCGCCGGCTTCCTGCTCGAGGTTCTCGGGGGTGGTGTTCTCAGATGTCAAGGAAACGCACGTCCTTCGCGTTCTGCTGGATGAAGCCTCGGCGCGCCTCGACGTCCTCGCCCATCAGGGTGGCGAAGATCTCGTCGGCGGCTGCCGCGTCGTCCATGGTGATCTGCCGCAGCGTTCGGGTCTCGGGGCTCATGGTGGTCTCCCAGAGCTCCTCGTAGTTCATCTCGCCGAGGCCCTTGTAGCGCTGCACGCCGCTCTCCTTCTGGAGGCGCTTGCCGTTCTCGGCGCCGAGCTTGAGCAGGGCGTCGCGCTCCGAGTCGCTGTAGGCGTACTCGTGCTCGGCGTTGACCCACTTGATGCGGTAGAGCGGGGGCTGCGCGAGGTAGACGTAGCCGAGGTCGATGAGCGGACGCATGTACCGGAAGAGCAGCGTCAGCAGCAGCGTGGTGATGTGCTGCCCGTCCACATCGGCGTCGGCCATGAGCACGATCTTGTGATAGCGGGCCTTCTCGGGATCGAACTCCTCGCCGATGCCGGCGCCGAAGGCGGTGATCATCGCCTGCACTTCGGCGTTGCCGAGCGCGCGGTCGAGTCGGGCCTTCTCGACGTTCAGGATCTTGCCGCGCAGCGGCAGAATCGCCTGCGTCGCGGGGTTGCGGCCCTGCACGGCGGAACCGCCTGCGGAGTCGCCCTCCACGATGAAGATCTCGGAGATCGAGGGATCCTTCGAGGAGCAGTCCTTGAGCTTGCCGGGCATGCCGCCCGACTCGAGGAGGCCCTTGCGGCGCGCGGTCTCCCGCGCCTTCCGTGCGGCGAGGCGCGCGGTCGCGGCCTGGATGGCCTTGCGGATGATCTCCTTCGCCGCGCTGGGGTTGCGCTCGAACCAGTCTCCCAGCTGATCTCCGACGACCTTCTGCACGAACGCCTTCGCCTCGGTGTTGCCGAGCTTGGTCTTCGTCTGGCCCTCGAACTGCGGCTCGCCGAGCTTGACCGAGATGACGGCGGTCAGGCCCTCGCGCACGTCGTCGCCGGAGAGGTTGTCGTCCTTCTCGCGCAGGATGTTCTTCTCTCGGGCGTACTTGTTGACGAGCGTGGTGAGCGCCGCCCGGAAGCCCTCCTCGTGAGTGCCGCCCTCGTGGGTGTTGATCGTGTTCGCGTAGGTGTGGACGCTCTCGGTGTACGCCGTGGTCCACTGCATCGCGATCTCGGCCGAGATCTTGCGCTCCGTGTCTTCGAGCTCGAAGGAGATGATCTCGTCGTGCACGAGTTCTGCGCGCTTGGCCGAGTTCAGGTAGTGGACGTAGTCCTCGATGCCCTTCTCGTACAGGAACTCGTCGTGCGGAGCAGGCGGCGCAACGAGCTCGCCCTCCTCGTTCTCGACGGGATCCTGCGGCCGCAGATCGGTGATGATGATCTTGAGGCCCTTGTTCAGGAAGGCCATCTGCTGGAACCGCGTGCGCAGCGTCGGGTAGTCGAACTCGACGGTCTCGAAGATCTCGGCGCTCGGCCAGAACGTGATGGTAGTGCCGGTCTCCTCGCTCGGCTCGCCCTGGGCGAGCGGCGCATCGGGCACGCTGCCCGTGAACGACATGTTCCACGTGAAACCCTGCCGCTTGACCTCGACCTCGAAACGGCTGGAGAGGGCATTCACCACTGACGAGCCGACGCCGTGCAGGCCGCCCGAGACGGCGTAACCGCCGCCGCCGAACTTGCCGCCGGCGTGCAGCACGGTGAGCACGACCTCGACGGTCGACTTCGAGGGATCGGATGAGTGAGGATCGACCGGGATGCCGCGCCCGTTGTCGACGACGCGCACTCCCCCGTCTTCCCGGATGGTCACGTCAATGGTGTCGCAGTGGCCGGCCAGCGCCTCGTCGACGGAGTTGTCGACGATCTCATAGACGAGGTGGTGCAAACCACGCGGACCCGTGGAACCGATGTACATGCCAGGACGCTTGCGTACTGCCTCGAGGCCCTCGAGCACCTGGATTGCACCGGCGCCGTAGTCTTCCGCAGTCGCGGCCTGTTCTGAACTCATGCCTTCAATGATCCTTTTCCGGCCCTCTCAGCGTGTTTTTACGCTCAGGACACTTCCGCACGCCAGTCTATCAAGAACAGGCCGAGAAAAGGCCCGCGGCGGGCCGCTGGAGGCCATATCCGAAGGTGGATCGACCCCCACTTCAGGGGCGGTGACATGATCACGCGGCTCAGAGGCGCTCTCCGCGCTCTGCGCAGAGAAGCGAACCCCTCTGCGCATCGGTCTTCGAGAACAGCGAAAGCGGAGGCCCGGGTTCTCGCACCGCAGACGAATGCCAACCGTAGTCGAGGCCGCGCGAAGCCCTCCGGGCAAGCCTACTCCCGAGCGCGCCGGCACGCTCTGAGCACTGCTACCCGTAGGTATCGCGGGGGCCTCGACCCTTGACGGTTCGCGGTCCGTGCCGCCAACTCGGGGCCCCCGGGGCAAGAAATCGCAGATCACGGACCTCCGCATCGGGGTAATCCCGCAGCAAGCGCGTCAGCATTTCCGCTCGAAGGCGGCGCAACTCAGTGGCCCAGGTCGTCGAGTCGCACTGGATCTGCAGCACGCCGTTGCTGATGCCGATCACCTCGGTGTGCTCCGCGGTCGCCTCCCCCGCGAACTCGGGCCACTCGGCCAAGAGCCGGGCTTGCTCCAGCTCGACACTCCAGCCCATGTCGTTCGCCATGACCAGCAGCACCTCTCCGAGCGCTCGAGGATCACGGCCACCGCCGAACGGTCGCCCCCCGGGCGCGTCCTCGTCCATCCTGCGCCGGTTTCTCCGCCGCAGCGGCGCACCGCGCCAGATGGACTTGGCGCGAAGATAGGCCTCGGTGGCAAAGCCGTTCTCCGCTGGCGACGTCACGCGTCCTCCTCGACAATCCTGCCCGCCTCGATACGGACACAATGCCAGGCTACGCCGTCGGGCACATCGTCTTCTACTGCGGCCGTCACGATGACCTGCTCGAAGTCGTTCACCGCCGACATCAGCCGCTCACGCCGCCGCGAGTCGAGCTCAGCGAATACGTCATCGAGGATGATGACGGGATCACCCGCGGGCGATTCGGCTCGCAGCACCGTTGCAAGGGCGATCTTCAGCGAGAGTGCGAACGACCACGATTCGCCATGACTGGCGTATCCCTTAACGGGGAGACCGTTCAGGCTCAGCAGCAGATCATCCCGATGCGGCCCCACCAGGGTGACGCCTCGCTCGATCTCGCGCCCGCGCACAGCGCGCAACGCAGCCCGGAACTCCTCGGCGAGCGTTTCACGTGAAACATCCGCAAGTTCCTCAGCGCTGCGCGTTTCACGTGAAACATCGGGGAGTGCCCCCTCCACCGACTCCTGAAGACCCAGTGTCGGAGCGTGATCCTCATCGACCAGCGCCCGATATCCAGCGCGCAGCGGTTCGCCGAGGTCGCGCACGAGCTCGCGACGGGCGAGCATGATCTGCACCCCGTATTCGATGAGCTGTTCATCCCAGATGCTCAGCGTCGATTCGAGAGCATCTCCACCTCGACGCGCTGATTTCAGCAGCGAAGTGCGCTGACGCACCGCCCGTTCGTAGTCACCAAGAGCGCCTGCAGCGACCGGATGACGCGAAACGAGTGCATCGTCGAGAAAGCGCCGCCGTCCTGAGGGCTCTCCACGAACGATTCCGAGGTCTTCCGGCATGAATGAGACCGCAGAGAACCACCTCGTCACCTCTCGGGGACGTACGGAGTTGCGGTTGACCTGCGCACGGTTCGGGCGATCGCGGTTCAACTGCAGTTCGAGCAGCACATCGCGCTGCGCCGCTTCAACTTTCAGCCGGGCGATCGCGGAGTCAGCACCCGCTCGGATCATCGGCCCGTCGCCCGTCGCCCGATGCGAGCGGAGAATCGCGAAGTATGCGATCGCCTCGACCAGGTTCGTCTTCCCCTGGCCGTTGCGGCCCACCAAGAGATTCGGGCCGGCGGTCAGTTCGAGCTCGGCGGTTGCGTAGTTGCGGAAATCACCGAGCGAGAGATGCGCGACCCGCATCGCTCCCCTCCCCTATCGCAGCAGCAGGTTCGGCTGCAGCAGGTAGCGGAAGCTCTCCTCGTCGGCGTCGTCCTTGCTCCGCTGGCTCGTGATGAGCACCGGTCCCGGCTTCCCGGGATTGTCGGTGCGCGTGAATGCGATGCGAGCGAACTCGGAGTGGGTCGAACGCAGACCATCGAGCAGGAACTGAGGCTTCAGCGAAACCACCATGTCCTCGCCGACGAGGTGGGCATCAACGGTCTCGACCGCCTGCGCCGACTCGGTTCCGGCTGCTTCAAGCGTGACGGTGCCCTCCGCGAAGGAGAACCGCAGCGCGGCTTCGCGCTCCAGCACCAGACCGACGCGTCCGACGGATTCGACGAGCTCCGCCGTGTTCACCACGGAGTAGTTGTCGACACCGCTCGGGAAGAGCCGGCCCACCGGAGGGTAGTTGCCCTTGATGAGCAGCGAGGTCACGGTCTTCGATCCGCCGGTGAAGGCGATGAGCTCGCGCTCGTCGTCCTTGATGATGGAAACCTGCACCTGACCGTCGCCGGAGAAGGTCTTGCCGACCTCGGTCACGATCTTCGAAGGCACAAGCGCGCTGAGATCGCTCTGGCCGCTCTGGTTCTCCCAGTCGATGCTGCGGGTAGCGACGCGGTATCGGTCGGTTGCAGTGAGGGTGAGGGAGTTCTCGCTCACCTCGAACTGCACGCCCGCGATCACGGGGGTCACATCGTCCTTCGATGCCGCCAGCGACACCTGGGCAATCGCATCGGCGAAGAGATTGGCCGGCACCGAACCGGAGATCGAATCGATCTGGGGGACCTGGGGGTACTCCTCCACCGGCATGGCCGGCAGGCGGAAGGACGCCGATCCGCACCGCACCTCGACCCGGTTCTCCACGAGCGACAGCTCCACATCCGCGTGCGGAAGGCGCTGAGCGATCTCACTCAGCAGGCGACCGGAGACCAGTGCGCGACCCGCTTCTGACACATCGGCGGTCACGCTCGTGCGTGCGGAGACCTCGTAGTCGAAAGAGGAGACCGTGAGCTGATCGCCCTCTGCCTCGATGAGTGCGCCACTCAGCAGCGGCTGGGTGGGACGCTGCGGAAGCAGCTTCACCGCGAACGACACGGCGTCGCTGAACACGTCACGGTTGACGGTGAATCGCATCTGGCTTCCCTCCCACGCACATGAGCGCGTGAATCTCATCGGTTCACAATCTTTGCATACTCGGAGGCGAGGGGCATCCGCCGGCTTCGTGTGAGGCTGGAACGATCGGTCGATCCCCAGCCGGTCTGCGTGATCGAGTGCCCGTTAACAAGAATTGGGATGTTAACAGTGTTAACAGCTGTGGATACTGTGGATAACTCGCGACATCCCAGTATTCCGTAGAGAACTACAGGTCTGTGAGTTGTTGGCGAAGGCGGGATGAGTGGGGATCGGCAGAATGACGCGGAATTCTTGTCGTTCACCAGTTTCCACAGGCGCCCCGCTTCCCTCCACAGATTTGTGCGACTTCTCCCCATCTATTCACAGGGCGGTGGAAAACTGTGGATAAATTCGTCCGCCGCAAGCGGCGGACGAAGCCCTCAGCGGGAGCCCTGCTTGATGCGCGTCGTGAGCTCGGTCACCTGGTTGTAGATCGATCGCCGCTCCGCGATGAGCTGCGAGATCTTCTTGTGCGCGTACATCACGGTCGTGTGGTCGCGCCCCCCGAAGAGCTGCCCGATCTTCGGCAGCGACAGCGGGGTCAGTTCACGGCAGAGGTACATCGCGATCTGCCGCGCCGTCGCGATCTGCTGGGCGCGCGTGGGGCCGTACAGGTCGTCGACCGACAGATCGAAGTACTCGGCGGTGCGGCTGATGATGTCGGAGGGCTGCACCTCGTTGTCGGCGTCGAGGGTGATGAGATCCTTGAGCACGGTGTGCACGAGCGGCATGTCGATGCGCTGCTGATTGAGACTCGCATAAGCGGTCACGCGGATCAGGGTGCCCTCGAGCTCTCGAATGTTCGAGGAGAACTTGCTGGCGATGAACTCGAGGATGTTGTGATCGATCTCCAGGCTCTCGCGCTGCGCCTTCTTACGGAGGATCGCGATGCGCGTCTCGAGGTCGGGCGCCTGGATGTCGGTCAGCAGACCCCACTCGAAGCGGGACAGCATCCGCTCCTCGAAACCGCGCAGCTGCTTCGGCTGCACGTCGCTCGTGATGACGACCTGCTTGTTGTGATCGTGCAGGGTGTTGAAGGTGTGGAAGAACGCCTCCTGCGTCTCGACCTTGTCCTCGAGGAACTGGATGTCGTCGACGAGCAGGATGTCCACGCTGCGGTAGCGGGCGTGGAAGGCGGCGCCCTGGTTGTTCGCGATCGAGTTGATGAAGTCGTTCGTGAAGTCTTCGGAGCTGACGTAGCGCACGCGAACACTGGGGAACAGCTCGCGGGCGTAGTGACCGATGGCGTGGAGCAGGTGCGTCTTGCCCAGACCGGAGTCGCCGTAGATGAAGAGCGGGTTGTAGGCGCGTGCCGGCGCCTCGGCCACGGCGACCGCAGCCGCGTGGGCGAATCGGTTGGACTGTCCGATGACGAAGCTGTCGAAGCGGTACTTCTCATTGAGGCGGCTGTCGAGCTGCTCGTCGATCCCGTGCCGGCTGCGCGGCTCGGAGACGGGGCGATGGGCATCGTGGCGCAGCGGTGCACTGGCGTGCAGGCCCGGGTCAGTATCGAGTCCGTGCAGCGGAGCCGCTGCCGGCGCGGCTGTGGGCTCCGGTTCGGGATCGAGCGCCGGGTGGGCGTCCTCGTCGACGATCACCACGAAGTTCTCGATCTCCTGCGCTTCGGGGATGCCTGCGATGGCGTTCATGATCGCGGGGCGCAGGCGGTTCTCGAGGAGCTTGAGCGTGAACTCGAGCTGCACGGCGAGGTAGAGGGTTCCGGCGGCGATGCCTCGGGGAACTGCGAGAGCCAGTTGCGCGCCGACGGCCGGACCAACGGCGGGATCGGCCATGACGGTCTGGGTGACTCGGCCCCAGACTTCTTGCAGTTCGTCGTCTGTCACGCGGATACTCGGTTCGGTCTCGTAGCTGGAAGAAGATATGTTATGCCCAGCTTTATCCACAGCTTGACGAGCGTGAATCCCCGGGATTACTGGGGAGTTCGGGCCGGACGAACACCTGCGCCCACGTTAGTCACAGATTTGTCCACAGGCAAGTCTGGAATTGCGCGGGCGGTGCGCGGCGAGGAACGACAGGAATCCGCTTTGACTGCGGCCCGAATTGGGCGTAAAGTAAAGACCTTGTATGGGCGGCAGCCATTGCAGCCCTGCCCAATTCCGACTTCCTCGACGCTCCGAGCTGCGGGGATCTGTTCCATAAGTCACGGAGTCTTTCATGAGCAAGCGTACGTTCCAGCCCAACAACCGTCGTCGCGCCAAGGTGCACGGCTTCCGCGCCCGCATGCGCACGCGTGCCGGCCGCGCCATTGTCGCGGCTCGTCGCGGCAAGGGCCGCTCGAAGCTCACCGCGTAGTCGTCTCTTCTTCCCTGGACCATCGTGCCTGCCAAGCGGCATCGCGTTACCCGGGGTGAGGATTACCGGTTCGTCGTGCGAACCGGCCGCCGCGTGGGTGGTGCGTTCTGCATCACCCACGCGGTTTTGCGTTCTCAGGGAGGCCCCGACGCCGGAAATCCCGCAGAGCTCAGCCCCTCCGACGGGAACGTAGACCGCAGCACCGCCGAGGCGACTCAGCCCGCCCCGGCCCGTTTCGGTTTCATCATCTCCAAGGCTGTCGGCAACGCGGTCACCCGAAATCTGGTGAGGCGGCGCATGAAGACTGTGGTCGAGCGCCGTATCCAGCTCGGAATGCGGGGTGCGGATATCGTCTTCCGCGCTCTGCCGGCTGCGGCGGAGGTCCCGTTCGCCGAGTTGGAGCGGGAGATGAACCGCGCGCTCGACAGGGTCGAGCGCGACGTGCTCGGAGGGGAACCGAGATGAGGCGCCTGGCCTACGACCTCTGGTTCCTGCCGCGGAATCTGATGATCGGCTTCATGCACCTCTACCGCCGCTTCATCTCGCCGCTCTACGGCCAGGTCTGCAGGTATTACCCATCGTGTTCCCGATACGCTGTGGAGGCGTATCAACTGCGCGGATTCATCGTCGGATCGATTTTGACGATCTGGCGTCTGCTGCGCTGCAACCCGTTCAGCCCCGGCGGCGTCGATGACGTCTCGCCCGGGCGGCGCCAGAACTTTGTGATCAATCAGCGCGGCTTCGTCCGCCCCATCGAGCGAAAGGCCTGATCCCGGTGGACTTCTTCGAAACGATACTTTGGCCGCTGCGCTGGCTCGTCGAGCTCGTGCTGTGGGCTTGGCACTGGCTCTTCACCGCGCTCGGCCTGGATCCCGCCTCGGGTGTGACCTGGGTGCTGTCGATCATCGGCCTGGTGGTCGTGGTGCGCTCGGCGCTCATCCCGGTGATGGTGCGGCAGATCAAGTCGCAGCGCCGCATGATGGAGATCGCTCCTGAGCTGAAGAAGGTCCAGGACAAGTACAAGGGCAAGAAGGATCAGTTCTCGCGCGAGGCCATGAGCCGCGAGACGATGGCGCTGTACAAGAAGCACGGCACCAACCCCTTCGCCTCGTGCCTGCCGATCCTCATCCAGATGCCCATCTTCTTCTCGCTCTTCTACGTGCTGCGGCACGCGGCCGAGAACAAGACCGGCATCGGCTTCATGACCGAGGATCTCACCGAGAGCTTCAACGCGGCCTCGATCTTCGGCGCGCCGCTCAAGATGACCTTCACCCAGGGCTGGGAGAGCGGCAACTGGATGGTTGTCGCACTGCTCGGCACGATCATGGTGCTGATGATCGTCTCGCAGTTCTTCACGCAGCTGCAGATCATGTCGAAGAACGTCTCCGACGAGACGAAGAACTCGCCGATGTACCGTCAGCAGCGGATCCTGCTCTACATCATCCCGTTCGCCTTCCTGTTCTCGGGCGTCGCGTTCCCGCTCGCGCTCAACATCTACTGGTTCTCGTCGAACCTGTGGACCATGGGCCAGCAGTTCATCGTGATCCGCAACATGCCCACCCCGGGCAGCGATGCCTGGCGCTCACGTCAGGCCCGCCTGAAGGCGAAGGGTAAGCTGACCGACGACGAGGTGAAGGCCCTTGAGGTCGCCGAGCAGCCGAAGCAACTGGGGCAGCGCCAGCAGCCCGTCAGCGCGAAGCGCGCCAAGAAGAAGAAAAAGTGAGGGCACTGTGAGCACTGACGAGGCCATCGCCGACCGCGCGCACGCGGAGCCGGCTGTCGAAGAGCTGGAATCCGACGGCGATCTGGCTGCCGACTACATCGAGGGGCTGCTCGACATCGCCGATCTCGGCGGCGACATCGACATCGACGTCGCGAACGGGCGCGCCTATGTCGCGGTCAACGGGGGCGGCACCGACCTGGATCGCCTCGCGACTCCGGACGCGGTGCAGGCGCTGCAGGATCTCACTCGTCTTGCGGTGCAGGCGAAGACCGGGCGCTTCTCGCGGCTCATCATCGATGTGGGCGGATCGCGCAACGCGCGCGCGGTCGAGCTCAAGGGCATGGTGGACGCTGCGATCGCCCAGATCGCCGCAGGCCTGGAGCGGGTCGAGCTGGAGCCGATGTCGTCGTACGAGCGCAAGCTCGTGCACGACGACGTCGCCGAGCGCGGGTACTTCTCGGAGTCGCGCGGCGAGGGCAAAGACCGCCGGCTCGTCATCAGCCGCGGTTGAGGGGCTGCGCGCGCGTTTCACGTGAAACGCCGCTGCGGGCTCGCTGCCTGAGCACGACTGCACACACGAACGCGAAGGGGGCGCAGTGAGCGAGACCCAGCTTGAGGTCGAACCGACCGCCGCAGCGGAGATCGCCGGCGACCGCATCGAGGTGCTGCGCGACTTCGCGCGGGATCTCGGCGCGCGCGGCGAGGAGCTCGGTCTGATCGGACCGCTCGAACCGCCGCGCCTCTGGACGCGTCACCTGCTGAACAGTGCGATTCTCGCTCCGCTCGTCACGGCGGGGGCGAAGGTCGCCGATATCGGCACGGGGGGCGGGATGCCGGGCCTGGTACTGGCGATCGTGCGCCCCGACGCGGAGTTCAGGCTCATCGAGCCGATGGAGCGCCGCTGCAACTGGCTGAACGAGCAGGTCGAGCGCCTGCAGCTCGACAATGTCGAGGTGCTGCGGGGCCGTGCCGAGGAGTACCACGGCGCCTTCGAGGTGGACCAGGTCACCGCGCGTGCGGTGACGGCGCTGCGCAAGCTCGTGCCGCTCACCGCTCCCCTGCTGCGCGACGGCGGCGAGATGCTGTTCCTCAAGGGCACCTCGGTGCAGAGCGAGATCGACGCCGCCGAGAAGGTGCTGCGCAAGCATCGGGTGCGCGAGGTTGCGGTGGAGGAGCTCGGCGCCGGGCAGCTGGCCGAGACCACACGCGTGTTTCGGGCTAAAATCGGTACTCATGGCTGAAGCGGAGAAGACGCTCGTCGGCGATCACCTCGTCGACAAGATCCGGCGACGCCGCAAACTGGCCGAAACGGTCTCGCCGCTTCCCGCGGCGCCGCGCGTCATCACGGTGTCGAACCAGAAGGGCGGCGTCGGCAAGACCACCACCACGGTGAATCTGGCTTCGGCGCTGGCTCGCCGCGGTGCCCGGGTGCTGGTGATCGATCTCGATCCGCAGGGCAACGCCTCCACCGCGCTCGGTGTGCCGCACCGTCCGGAGGTGACGAGCGTCTACGACGTGCTGCTGGGAGACAGCAGCCTCGATGACGCGCTGCAGCCGACCACCGATCACGAGAATCTCTTCTGCGTGCCGTCGACGATCAACCTGGCCGGTGCCGAGATCGAGCTGGTCTCCCTGGTGGCGCGCGAGCAGCGCCTTCGCACGGCTCTGCAGAGCTTCCTCGCGCAGGCCGAGCACGCCTACCACTACGTGTTCATCGACTGCCCGCCGTCGCTCGGGCTGCTGACGGTCAACGCTTTCGTCGCCGCTGACGAGGTGCTGATCCCGATCCAGTGCGAGTATTACGCGCTGGAGGGCTTGAGCCAGCTGCTCGGCAACATCCAGCTGATCCAGAAGCACCTCAACCCGGGGCTTGCGATCTCCACGATTCTGCTCACCATGTACGACGCGCGCACCAATCTCGCGCAGGAGGTCGCCGGCGAGGTGCGTTCGCACTTCCCCGAGCAGGTGCTCGGCGCCGTGATTCCGCGTTCGGTGCGGATCTCGGAGGCTCCGAGCTACGGGCAGACGGTGCACGCGTACGACGGCGGTTCGATCGGTGCGCTCGCGTACCTGGAGGCGGCTGCCGAGATGGCGGAGCGCGGCGCGGGTGCGCCGCAGGCGGCAGACTCACACGAAGACGGAGAGGCGTAGGCATGGCGACCAAGAAGCGAGGCGGGCTCGGCCGCGGGATCGGCGCGCTCATTCCGCAGGCGCCTTCGACGGGGGAGCGCCCGGTCGACGTGTTCTTCCCCGCGAACAACGGCGCGGCCGCTGTTGCCGCCGCCGAGAGCGAAGAGGCGACAGATACGGCGCCGGAGACCACCGACGCCCCGCGTCTGCAGGAGGTGCCCGGCGCGCAGCTGACGCGCTTGCCGGTCGCCGAGGTGGTGCCCAACCGTTCGCAGCCTCGCACCGAGTTCGACGAGGAGGCGCTGGAGGAGCTGACGCACAGCGTGCGCGAGTTCGGCGTCTTCCAGCCCATCGTGGTGCGCGCGATCGAGCCCGCCCCGGCGGAGGGCGAGCCCCGGTACGAGCTGATCATGGGCGAGCGACGTCTGCGCGCCTCGAAGCGTGCGGGGCTGGAGACGATCCCCGCGATCGTTCGCAGCACCGCCGATGAGCACATGCTGCGCGACGCGCTGCTCGAGAACCTGCACCGTGCGCAGCTGAATCCGTTGGAGGAGGCGTCGGCGTATCAGCAGCTGCTCGCCGATTTCGGCATCACGCAGGAGCAGCTGGCTGAGCGGATCGGCCGTTCGCGCCCGCAGATCTCCAACACGATCCGGTTGCTGCGCCTGCCCGAGCAGGTGCAGGCCCGGGTGGCTGCGGGCGTGCTGTCGGCGGGTCACGCGCGGGCGATCCTGTCGCTCGACGGCGATGGCGAGTCGATGCAGCGTCTCGCCGAGAAGATCGTCAACGAGGGCCTGTCGGTGCGGGCGGCGGAGGCTGCGGCGTCGGAGGAGCCGAAGCGTCGGGTGCCGAAGCCGCGGGCGGGCGGCGTGCAGGCGCAGCTCGGTGAGATCGCGGATCGTCTGGGCGATCGTTTCGACACGCGGGTGGCGGTGAAGCTGGGCGCGAAGAAGGGGCAGATCATCATCGACTTCGCGACGATCGCCGACCTCAAGCGCATTCTGTCGGAGCTCGGAGACCCCGGCTTCAGCTGAGTCCCCCGCGATGCGGCCGAAGGCCGGCGAACGGCGGCGGCTCCCCCGGTGTGATTGACTGGCGGCATGACTGAGCAGAGCCGCATCGTGACCGCTGAACGTGTGATCGCCGCCGATGCGGCCGCCATCTTCGAGCTGATCGCAGATCCGGCGCAGCAACCTCGCTGGGATGGCAACGACAACCTGGTCGAGGCTCCCGGGGGGCAGCGGGTCCGCGGCGTGGGCGAGGTGTTCGTGATGCGCATTCACAACGGCGAGGGCCGCGAGAATCACGTGATCGAGTTCGAGGAGGGGCGGCGGATCGCGTGGAAGCCGGCTCCGGCGGGCGAGGAACCGCGGGGGCACGTGTGGCGCTGGGAGCTCGAACCGGCTGCGGCTGGCACGCTGGTGCGGCACGTCTACGACTGGTCGCAGCTCACCGATGAGTCGCGGTTCGCCCGGGCGCGGGCGACGACGGCGGAGTCGTTGCGGGCGTCGATCGATCGTTTGGCGGCGCTCGCCGAGTAGCCGCGACGATTCCCGGGCTCGGCGGGAACGCTCGTGCAGCGCTGGATGCGTTGCGCCCGACCAGCACGACGAACCCCGCCCAGGAGCTTGCCCGGGCGGGGTTCGATGTTCATTCCCTTCGCAACTGACCGCGATCAGCGCAAACGGGAGCGGCGGTGCGAGCCGGTTCAGATGATCCCGTTGAGGTGCTCCTCGATCATCGGCTTCGGCATGGCGCCGATGATCTCGCGCACCTCTTCGCCGTTCTTGAACACCTTCATCGCGGGGATGGAAGTGATGCGGTACTGCGCCGCGAGGTTGGGGTTCTCATCGACGTTCAGCTTGACGATGCGCAGCTTGCCGTCCTGCTCGGCCGCGATCTGGTCGAGCACGGGCGCTACGGCACGGCACGGGCCGCACCATGCCGCCCAGAAGTCGACCAGCACGGGGATGTCGCTCTGCAGGACGACCTTGTCGAAGGTCTGCTCGTCGACGTTGATGGGTTCTGACATGGTTCTTCTCCTTCGTACGCGGGTGGGGGGCTCAGCCGTCGAGGGCGGCCAGGTAGTGCTCGGCGTCGAGCGCGGCGACCGTGCCCGAGCCTGCGGCCGTGATGGCCTGCCGGTAGGTGGGGTCGACCACGTCGCCCGCCGCGAAGACACCGGCGACCGAGGTGCGCGAGCTGCGGCCCTCGACGGCGATGGTGCCCTCGTCGGTGAGATCGAGCTTGCCGTGCACGAGATGCGTGCGCGGGTCGTTGCCGATCGCGATGAAGAGGCCCTGCAGCGGGAGTTCCCGCTCGGTGCCGTCGACGGTGCTGCGCAGCGTGAGGCCGGTGACCTCATCTGCGCCGTGGATCGCGGCGACCTCGGAGTTCCAGATGAACTCGATCTTCTCGTTGTCGAAGGCGCGCTGCTGCATGATCTTCGACGCCTTCAGCTCCTCGCGCCGGTGGATCACGTAGACCTTCTCGGCGAAGCGGGTGAGGAAGGTGGCCTCCTCCATCGCGGAGTCGCCGCCGCCGACCACAGCGATCGTCTTCTCGCGGAAGAAGAAGCCGTCGCAGGTGGCGCACCAGGAGACGCCGTGACCGGAGAGGCGGTCCTCGTCGGACAGCCCCAGCTTGCGGTACGCCGAACCGGTCGCGTAGATCACGGTGCGGGCCTCGTGCACGCTGCCGTCGCCCGCGGTGACCCGCTTGACGTCACCCGAGAAGTCGACGTCGACGATGTCGTCGTAGACGACCTCGGTGCCGAAGCGCTCGGCCTGCTCCTGCATGCGCTGCATGAGGTCGGGGCCCTGGATGCCCTCGGGGAAGCCGGGGAAGTTCTCGACATCGGTGGTGTTCATCAGCTCGCCGCCGATGCCGACCGAGCTCGCGAAGAGCACCGGCTTCAGGCCCGCGCGGGCGGCGTAGATGGCCGAGGTGAAACCGGCCGGGCCGGAACCGATGATGATGATCTGGTGCATGGAGCTCCTCGCGCACGATGCTGAGTGGGAGGCGGGCCGTCGGCCGCCGCGGGTGGTACAACCAATCCTAGGCGCGGGCTATTCCGCGGGGACCGTGGCGCGCTCAGGCAGCGGCGCTGCGGCGGCGCCGGCGCACGCTTCTGTAGATGCCGAAGCCGAGCAGCAGCGAGGCGAGCACACCCAGCACGGTGAGCGCGACCGTCTCCACTCCGCTGCGGATCGAGATGGGCAGTGTGCCGGTGAACACGGTCAGATCGCCGGAAGCGGCCGCGACCGTCACGACGAGACCCGACTCCCCCGACGAGACGCGGCTGTGCACGGGTACGAGCACCCGCTCGTTGCCCTCCGGCGGCACGAGGACTCCCGCGAAGCGGGGCTCTTCGACCGCGAGGCCCGCCGAGGAGGGAACGGCCTGCACGTCGACGACGGCCTCGAACGGCAGCGAGTTGTGCAGCTGCACGGGCACCCGGGTCGAGGCGCCCACGAGCTGCATGCGCTCGGTCGTGATCGCGTGCACGCCCTGCAGCAGCTCGGCGTCGCGCTCCCGGTACTGCCCCGCGACCTCGGCGAAGTCGACGCCGGGCGCCGCGTATCGGGTGGCGAACAGTTCGAGCAGGCGGGTGCGCTGGTATCCGCTCAGGTATTCGGGGTTCACGAGCACGGCGCCGAGCTCGTTCACCGACGACTCGCGGCCGACCGCGGCCCGCAGCAGCTCGCGACGCTCCTCGAGCGTGTCGGAGCCGCGCAGCAGCGCCGTGCCCTCGTCGAGCCCGGCGATGGGCGTCGGGGTGACCCAGTCGAGCGCGCGCAACTGCTCGATGAGCAGGGCCGGATCGCCGGTATCGCCGACCGCGCCACGATCGAGACCGAGCACGAGGTCTCCGGATCCGCTTTGCGCCGCGAGCAGCAGCTGCGCCGCGAGCCGGGAGAGGCCGGCGGCGCGCCCCACCTCGCTCGGTGCTCCGAGCGCCGTGCGCGCGGAGTCGGCCAGCATTGCGTCGGTGATGACCGCGGTGCCCTGTTCGAGTGCGACGCGGGGGCCGCCGCTCGAACGGTCGACGTTCTCGGAGTCGAGCACGACGGTGGCGATGTTCGACGCGCGCAGCAAGTCGAGCGTGGCCTGATCCACCGATCCCTCAGCGGGCCAGGCGGTGGGCTTCACGGTGTCCCACTGCAGCAGCTGCGCGAGCGAGGGAGCCGCCGCCGCGTCGCCCTCGTCCCCCTCGGCGCCGGTATCGTCTCCGTTGCTGCCGGTATCGCCCTCGCTGCCGGTGGCACCGTCCTCAGCGGCTCCCGCCGCGGGTCCGTCGCCCGCGGTCGCCCCCGACTCCACGGCGGCCCCGGATGCACCGTCGGAGGACCCGCTCGGAGCCGGCTCCCCATCGCCGGGCGCCGTCTCGGCGGTGAAGGTGCCGAACCGCGTCACGAAATCGAGGTTGGTCGGCTGCATCAGGGCGGAGAAGCCGAGGTCGGCCTGGGCCGAGGGATCCGCATCGCCGAACTGCAGCAGGAAATTCGGCAGCGTGCTCGCCTCGAGCCGCGCCAGGAACTGCCGGGTCGGCTCGGGCGCCTCGTCGCCGTAGGCGCGAATACCGGCCACGACCCGGGGGTCGATCGCGAGCGTCGCCTGCGCGCTGCGCGCCTCGTCGAGCAGCTGCGACCAGCCCGGCTGCAGCTCCGCGAGCTGCGAACGGGTGGGCAGCGTGTGGATGTCGCTCGGCAGCACGATCGGCACGATCATGCCGAGTCGCACGGGTCGGCCCTCGCCGCCCTTGCCCGGCCACGTGCCGCCCTGCCACACGAGCGGCACGGTGGCATCGAGATCGGGCGAGACCGACACCCGCAGCAGATACACGCCCGAGGGGGTGTCCGAGGTGAAGGGCAGCCGGTCGCGCGGCACCGTGATCGTGGTGGTCTGCTCGGTGCCGGCCGCAGTGGCCCCGAGCTGCGCCTCCCCGAGATCGAGCGGGTGCTGCGGGAACACGCCGTCGAGGTCGTCGGTGGACTCGATCGGGCGCGGATCGAGCGCCAGCTCGACCGTGGTCTCGGCCAGCGGCTGCGCACCACGATTGTCGATCAGCACGTCGACCTGCAGCTCCGTCGCATCACTGCCGAGCACGGGCTCGCGCGGAGACGCGAGCACCGTCGCATCGGCGGCCTTCGCGGCCGGCATCTCGGTCGCCGCCTTCGCCGCCGCAGGGGCGCCCAGCAGGCCCAGCGAGAGCGCTGCCGCGATGAGCGAGCGCGCGCGAGACCTGGCGGATGACGACATGGGCACCAGTCTAGGGAGCACCCCCGACACGCGTGCCCAGGTACCCTTGTTGGATGCCCTCCCTCGCCGAATCCATGCTGGCGCTGCGCACCATCGCGGCCTCCGCTCCGGTCGCGACCCTCGCCCAGGCGTTCGCCGACCGCGGCCACGAGTTCGCGCTCGTCGGCGGCCCCGTGCGCGACGCGCTGCTCGGCAGATCGGTCACCGACCTCGACTTCACCACCTCCGCCCACCCCGATGAGACGCGCGCGATCCTCGACACGCTGACGAAGAACGTGTGGGACGTGGGCCGCGACTTCGGCACGATCGCAGCCCGGCTGCACGGCGAGACCGTGGAGATCACCACCTACCGCGCCGAGACCTACCGCGACGACTCGCGCAAACCCGAAGTGAGCTTCGGCGACACGATCGAGGGCGACCTCGTGCGCCGCGACTTCACCATCAACGCGCTCGCGCTCATGCTGCCCGAGATGCGCCTCGTCGACGTGTCGGACGGCATCGAGGATCTGCTCGCCGGGCGGATCCGCACCCCCGGCTCCCCCGAAGCATCGTTCACCGACGACCCGCTGCGGATGCTGCGCGCCGCGCGCTTCGCATCGCAGCTCGGCTTCGAAGTGGTGCCGGAGACGCAGGCGTCGATGTGGGAGCTCGCCGAGCGCCTCGACATCATCTCCGCCGAGCGGGTGCGCGACGAGTTCGTGAAGCTGCTGTCGACCCCCGACCCGGTGCCGGGCATCCGGCTGCTCGTGGAGACGGGGCTCGTCGACCGCTTCCTGCCCGAGCTCACGGCGCTCACCTCCACGCAGGACGACCACGGCCGCCACAAGGACGTCTACGAGCACAGCCTCACCGTTCTGCGGCAGGCGATCGAGCTGGAAGAGGAGCGCGGGCACGAGCCCTCCCCCGATGTGGTGCTCAGAATCGCTGCGCTGCTGCACGACATCGGCAAGCCGGCCACGCGGCGCTTCGAGCACGGCGGCGTCACCTTCCACCACCACGACGTGGTGGGCGCGAAGCTCGTGAAGAAGCGCCTGCGCGAACTGCGCTTCGACAACGACACCATCAAACGCACCGCCCGCCTCGTCGAGCTGCACCTGCGCTTCTTCGGCTACAGCGATCAGCAGTGGACCGACTCGGCCGTGCGCCGCTACGTGCGCGACGCCGGCGACGAGCTCGACCGTCTGCACATCCTCACCCGCGCCGACGTCACCACCCGCAATCGGCGCAAGGCCGAGCGCCTCGCCCACGCCTACGACGACATCGAGCGCCGCATCGGCGAACTCGCCGAGGCCGAGGAGCTCGCCGCCGTACGGCCCGAACTCGACGGCGAGCGGATCATGGCCCTGCTCGAGATCCCGCCCGGGCCGCTCGTGGGACGCGCCTACAAGTACCTGCTCGAAGTGCGCCTCGACGAGGGGCCCATCGGAGAGGCCGCGGCCGAGGAGCGGCTGCGCGCCTGGTACGCGCAGCAGAACTGAGCCGGCCCGATGGTTCGGACGAGGACGTCGTTTCGGAGGGATCCGAGCGAGCTGATCCGAAAGAACCGCGAGACCCGAACGACGCAACGAAGGTGGAGAGTGCGATGAGTGAGCAAACGGTGGACCCGAAGGCCTGGTTCGGCGGGCGGTCGCGCGTGATGTTCGTGCACGCGCACCCCGACGACGAGACCATCTGCACCGGCGGCACGCTCGCCGCGCTCGCCGAGGTCGGGCTCGAGCCGCTGCTCGTCACCCTGACCCGCGGCGAGCAGGGCGAGGTGACGCCGGGGCCGCTGCAGGCGCTCGCCGGCTCGCACGGCCTCGCGGTCGTGCGGCAGAACGAGCTGAAGACGGCGCTCGGCATGCTGGGCGTGGAGCGCCACGCCTTCCTCGGCGTCGAACCCGCGCGCGCCGAGGGCCTGCCCCCCACCATCTACGAGGACTCGGGCATGGCCTGGGGCCCCGATGGTCGTGCGACGGCCGCGTCCGAGGCGAGCGGAGACGCCCTCACCGGTGCGCCCGCCGTCGAAGCGCTCAACGACCTGCTCGCCGCCGCCTATCTGGCGGGCGCCCAGGCCATCGTGAGCTACGACGACGGGGGCGGCTACGGCCACCCGGACCACCGCTTCGCGCACCGGCTGTCGCGAGCCGTCGCCCACGCGCTCGACCTGCCGTTCTGGGAGATCGTGCCGGATGCCGATCCCGCCGACCGGGTCGAGGAATACGACATCTCCCCCTGGTTCGAGCGCAAGGTCGCCGCGCTGCGCGCGCACGGCACGCAGCTGACCGTCGACGGCGAGGAGATCGTGCACGTCGGCGGACAGCGCGAGCCGATCCGCCGAGTCGAGCGGTTCCGTCCCGTCTCGAACTGACCGGGCGGCCGCAGCGCGAAGGTGCTAAGCTGTTCTAGTTGTCTGCGTGCAGAGCGATCTGCTCAGTGCACGGGCACACCGCATAAACACCCTCCTGCCACAGAAATCCTGTGGCCGTGAAGTCCGAAGGAGGTGGGTCAGTAATGCATCCGTACGAACTCATGGTGATCCTCGATCCGGGTATCGACGAGCGCACCGTGGCCCCCAGCATGGACAAGTTCCTCGGCGTCATCCGCAACGCGGGCGGCGAGATCGAGAACGTCGACATCTGGGGCAAGCGCCGTCTCGCCTACGAGATCAAGAAGCAGGCCGAAGGCATCTACGTCGTGGTGAACTTCTCCGCGACCCCCGAGGCTACCGCCGAGCTCGACCGTCAGCTGGGTCTCTCCGAGGCCGTGCTGCGCACCAAGGTGCTCCGCGCCGACGAGCTCATCGCTCAGCGCGCTGCTCAGGCCAAGCGCGAGCAGGCCAAGGCCGCTCGTGCCGCGAAGGTGGGCGCGTAGCTCATGGCCGGCGAGCCGCTGATCACCGTCGTCGGCAACCTCGTTGCCGACCCCGAGCCTCGCGTGAGCCAGGCCGGCAAGTCGTGGGTGACCTTCCGGATCGCCTCGACGCCGCGCGTGCGCGACCGTCAGTCGGGCGATTGGTCTGACGGCGAACCGCTGTGGCTCGGATGCCGCGCGTACGGCGAATACGCCGACAACATCGCGGCATCGCTCACGAAGGGCATGCGCGTCATCGTGCAGGGCCGCCTCACGCAGCGCAGCTACACCGACAACCAGGGGCAGCAGCGCACCTCGCTCGACCTCGAGGTCGAAGAGGTCGGTCCGTCGCTGCGCTTCGCCACCGCTCAGGTCAGCCGCGGTCAGTCGCGCGGCCAGGTCGGCGGCTTCGGCGGCGGCAGCCAGCAGCCTCAGGGTCAGAGCAGCTGGGGTCGCCCCGCTGCGCAGCAGCAGGAAGGCAACCCCTGGACCAACTCCGGTCAGGGCGGTGCTTCTTCCGGCGGCGGCAACGACTTCGGTGGCGGCTTCGACGACGAGCAGCCTTTCTAGGCAGACAACTTCTTGATCCGGCCAGCCGGATCGCATCACGAAAAGAGACCAAATATGGCAGGCAAGTCCAGCGGCGCAGGCCGCAAGCCGGGTCGGGGTAAGAACGCCAAGACCCTCGCACCCGCGAAGAAGCAGACCGTCGGCGTCATCGACTACAAGGATGTCGCGACGCTGCGCAAGTTCATCTCTGAGCGCGGCAAGATCCGCGCCCGCCGCATCACCGGCGTGTCCGTTCAGGAGCAGCGACTGATCGCGAAGGCCGTGAAGAACGCCCGCGAGATGGCGCTCCTCCCCTACGCCGGCTCCGGCCGCTGAGCCGCGAAGGAAGAACATCATGGCGAAGGTAATTCTCACGAACGAGGTCCAGGGCCTCGGTTCCGCCGGTGACGTCGTCGACGTCAAGAACGGCTACGCACGCAACTACCTCGTGCCGCAGGGCTACGCGGTGCACTGGACTCGCGGTGGCGAGGCTCAGGTCGCGCAGCTCCGTGCCGCGCGCGATGCTCGCGCGCTCGCTTCGGCCGAGGACGCGCAGGCGCTCAAGGCCAAGCTGCAGGAGGGCAAGATCCGCCTGTTCGCGAAGACCGGTGCTGAGGGCCGCCTGTTCGGCTCGGTGAAGCCCGCGGCCGTGGCCGCAGCGGTCTCCGAGGCGGGCCTCGGCGAGATCGACAAGCGCAAGATCACCGTGCCGACCATCAAGTCGACCGGCGAGTACGAGGCCGTCGTGCACCTGCACGAGGGCGTCGACGCCAAGGTGACCCTGCAGGTCATCGCGCAGCGCTGATCCCGGCGTTTCGAGCGGGGCGGGCATCCTTCGGGATCCCGCCCCGCTTTCGTGCGCGCGGGGGCGTCCTGGCGGCGCTGCGAGCGGGGTCTTGCGGGCTCTCCGGCCGGATTTCCGGGGGGTGACGGGCGGATGAACGCCGCAGCGCGCGCGGGCTGTCGAAAAGCTTTGACAGGAGCGAGTTTTCCCGCTAGTTGTCCACATGCCCGCCCGCCGCGGAAGCCTCAAGCTCTACCTGAAACTTGAATAACTTTTCCCCTGTGGAAACGTAAAATACCAGGTCAAAAGGCATTAAACCGCCCCACCTTCAATCTTTTCCACAAGTTGTCCCCAGCGGTGTGGAAAAGATGTGGCTCAAATGGGCAAGTTATACACCTAGTTATCCACAGGCCTGATTTGCGGTCGGTTGAGTCGCCCCTGCGGTGCTCGTACCGTGAATGTCGGGGGTCTGGTGTCTCATCAATCGGTAACAGACCCGGACAACACAAAAGGAGTCGTCGAGTGTCGATCGCACACCTGGGCATCTCGGATCCATTCGAGGCAGACGAGCCCCGCGGCCACGAGCGCACCCCGCCCTACGACCTGCTCGCCGAGCAGAGCGCCCTCGGCGGCATGCTGCTCTCGAAGGACGCCGTCGCCGACGTCACCGGAATGCTGAAGGGATCCGACCTCTACGTGCCCAAGCACGAGGTCATCTACGAGGCAGTGCTCTCGCTCTACTCGCGCGGCGAGCCGACCGACGTCATCACCGTCACCGACGAGCTCACCAAGGCCGGCGAGCTGCAGCGCGCCGGCGGCGCCGAGTACCTGCACACGCTCACCAGCATCGTCCCCACCGCGGCCAACGCCGGCTTCTACGCCGAGATCGTGGCCGAGAAGGCGCTGCTGCGCCGACTCGTGGAGGCCGGCACCCGCATCGTGCAGATGGGCTACGCCGGCGAGGGCGAGACGATCGACCTCGTCAACGTCGCCCAGTCCGAGATCTACGGCGTCACCGGCGAGGCCCAGGGCGAAGACTACGTGCCGCTGCACCTCGCCGTCGACGCCGCCCTCGAAGAGATCAACAAGGCGAACGGCGCGGCCGACGGCATGCTCGGCGTGCCCACCGGCTTCAGCGAACTCGACGCCATGACCAACGGCTTCGCAGGCGGACAGATGATCATCATCGCGGCCCGACCGGCCATGGGTAAGTCGACGCTCGCCATGGACGTGGCCCGTAACGCCTCCGTGCACGCGAACGCTCCCACCGTCTTCTTCTCGCTCGAAATGGGGCGCGCCGAGATCGCCATGCGACTGCTCGCCGCCGAGGCCTCCATCCCGATGCAGACGCTCCGCAAGGGCTCGCTCGACAACCGCGACTTCCAGAAGCTCGCAGCCACGCAGGCCCGTGTCGCCGAGGCCCCCCTCTTCATCGACGACAGCCCCAACCTCACCCTCGTCGAGATCCGCGCGAAGTGCCGCCGCCTCAAACAGCAGCACGGCTTGCGGATGGTCGTCATCGACTACCTGCAGCTGTTGTCGAGCGGCAAGAAGGCCGAGAGTCGCCAGCAGGAGGTCAGCGAGTTCTCGCGAGCGCTCAAGCTGCTCTCGAAGGAGCTCGACGTACCCGTGATCGCGCTGTCGCAGCTCAACCGTGCCTCCGAGCAGCGCGCCGACAAGATGCCGGCCATCAGCGACCTGCGAGAGTCGGGCTCGCTCGAGCAGGACGCCGATATGGTCATCCTGCTGCACCGCGAGGCCGTGGGCGACCGCGACAGCCCGCGCGCGGGCGAGGCCGACTTCATCCTCGCCAAGCAGCGCAACGGGCCCACGGGCACCGTCACCGTGGCCTTCCAGGGCCACTACTCGCGCTTCCAGGACATGCCACAGGGCGTCTGAGTTTATGGCGCATCCCGCAAGCGTAGATGCGCGGCGGTAGGGCAGACCCCCTCGCGTCTAGGAGCGGGTTCCGTTCACCGGGACGCATCCCGCAAGCGTAGATGCGCGGCCGTAGAGTCTCCCCACGGTGAGCGACGCCGGGCGGCCCCTCAGCGAGCTCGCGGCGGGACGCGATAGACTTCCAGACGAAGAAAGGGGTCTCATGTCCGCTGCTGTTCCGAGCGCTGCGGAGCCGACGACCCCGCACGTCGCGGTCTCCCGCCCCGTGCGACTGGTGCGCGTGGCTGTGCTCCTCATCGCAGGCCTGGCGATCGCGTTCAGCGCGACCATGCACGAGCGACTCGGCTTCGACCTCGGCATCACCGCGGCGGCCCTCGGGGGCATCGGCGTCGCGCACCTCATCGAGTGGGTCGCCCGTCGCTCGAAGAGCCCCAGCTCGCTGCCGCTCATGCTCGGCATCGTCGCGATCGCGGCCGCGGTCATCGTGCCGTTCACCGCTTCCGCCATCGGCTTCGCGGTGCTCATCGCCGCCTGGTCGCTCGTGAGCGCACTGCTCGAATTCATCGGCGGCGTGGTGCAGCCCGGCAGCCGGCAAGACTCCACGCTGCTCGGCGCCTCCGGCGTGCTGCTGGCGCTGCTGGCACTGCTCGTTCGCGAAGACCCGGTCGCCGTGCTCGGCTTCTTCGGCGCCTACGCCGTGCTCAACGGCGTCTTCCTCGGCATCTCCGCGTTCGACACCCGTCGCGCGACTGCCGCAGCGCAGCCCGCCGCCGACGCGCGCTGACCCCCCACACGCTCCCCGAACTGAAAGCAGACGATGACTGAGCCCAACGAGCCCGCACCGCAGGATCCCGTGACCCCGTCGCGCCGTGACCGCCTGCGACCGCTCGAGCTCGTCGGCTTCTCCGCCGTGCTGGGCGTCTTCGCGGGCGTCATCGTGCTCATGGCGACCCGCGACTGGGTGCTCGCGCTCATCTTCCTGGGCGTCGGGTTCATCGTCTCCGTGATGATGGTCGCGCTCGTCGGCCTCGGTGGGAAGCCGAGCCAGGAAGACCTCGAAGCCCGCAAGGATCTGCACCGACCCGAGGGCGAAGACTGGCACTGATCGTCCGGGTCTGCGCGGGCTGACGTCGACTGGCGTCGCACCTCGCCGGACGCCGTTCGCGGCCTGCTGCCCGCAGCGGCTCGCCAGTCTCAGTCGCGGCGACGGCGCGTCCAGGCGCGCGCATCCCGACTGGAGAGCGCCAGCAGGATCAGGATGTCGAGCGCGAGCGTCAGCAACGTGGTGCGCACCGTGATCTCCTCGCCGGCCGCGAAGTAGGCCACCGCGGAGGCCGTGATGCTCGCGGTCGCGCCGAACAGCACCAGCAGCCGCGCGCCGTTGCCGCCGCGCCAGACCAGCCAGGCGAGCGCGAGCAGCAGCAGCATCCAGAACCCCTGGAAACCGAGCAGCACTCCGAGCACAACGCCGGACTCACCCGGATCGAGGTCGAGCTCGCCGCGGATCGGCCCCCACTCGCGCAGCAGCGCCGCACTCCACAGCGCGGTGCCCGCGGCGCGCGCGACGACGAGCGCGGTGCCGCCGGAGATGGAGAGCGGCCGGCGGCTCGGCGGCGCAGCCTCCGTCTCCCGATCGAAGAGGGCGGCGGCGGGTTCCAGCGCCGCGCGCTTGCGGGGCCGATCTGTCACGAGGCGCCTCCGGTTCCGGTCAGATCGACGACCGGCAGGTCGCCGTCGGTGCGGATCGTGTCGCCCCCGCCGTTGCGCGAGTGGTAGCCGGTCGAGAAGTCGGCGAGGATCTCGACGTGCGCCGCCGGATTGGCGCTCAGCACGGTCGAGACGACGTGATCCCGCTCCACATCGATGTCGGCGTCGATCTTGTGCGTGATCTGCAGCGTGAACAGCGAGAAGCCGACCGCGCGATCGAAGGTGCCGGCGCCCAGCCAATCGACCCGGGCCCCGCCGGGCAGCAGCCAGCCGTCGGGAGTGCGCCAGAAGCGCACGTGGTGGCGCTTCGCAGGGTTGCCCGCGACCTCCTGCTGGTAGGCGACGTCCTGCATGCGCCCGAAGAGGAACAGCGGGCTCACCGGCGCGCGGTCGTAGCTGCGGCGCGTCACCGTCGACACCACGATGCCCCACGAGGAGCGCAGCGTGACCGGGTCTGCGCGGGTCCAGCCCGCGCGCTCCATCGCCTCGTGCAGCTGCGGCTCGGTGCCGCGCAGCGAGAGGTTGATGGGGTCGCCCAGCAGACCGTCGCTCGTGCGGGTGCGTCCGATGAAGTAGTCGGGCACGTAGATGGTGGTGAGGATGCGGTGCACGCGGGGGAGTGCCAGGTAGGCGAGCAGCACCCAGAAGGCGATGACCGACAGCACGCCGAACCAGCCGAAGCTGAAACTCTCGGTGAGGGTGAGCCAGGCCAGCCAGACGGCCGCGATCCCGGCGTACACGAAGAAGAACTCGTCGAGTACGGCCGTGACTGAGATGCGCGATCGCTGCACGGAACCCATGGCACCATGCTAGGGCGTGTCTCGCGGATCCGTGCCGTCGAGCGTGCCCGCCGATCCGCACCGCGGACCGCAGGCACCGCCACCCGCGCCGCCGCTCAGTCCTCGGGATCCTCGGGGTCGATGGGGGCGTGATGATCGAAGTTCACCATGCCGCGCTTCCAGTAGCCGCTGAGAGCGTACTGCTCGCGGGGGAGCCCGTACTCGTACTTCACCAGGCGGCGCAGCGGGATGAGTCGGGTGGCCTCGCCCGCCGCGAAGAGGAAGGTGCCGTCGTCGATGCCGGCGTCCGTGGCGGCGTCGGCGAGGGTGCCGAACGCCTCGGTGACGTTCACGGGCCGGCCGCCCTGCTCGTGCAGGTAGGGCTCGATCCACTCGAGATCGGCGGGGGAGGCGTCGACGACGACCTCGATGTCGGTGCGCTCGGGCACGGAGGCGATCCAGCGGGCGGCGGCGGGGAGCGCCGAGGGGTCGACGATCAGCAGCAGCCTGTCGGCGCCCTGCGGTGCGGTCGCCGAGCCGCGGGGCCCCACCACCACGAGCCGATCTCCGGGCTGAGCCGCGGCCGCCCACGCCGATGCGGGGCCGGGATCGGGGTGCTGCAGGAAGTCGACGTCGAAGGCGCGCAGGCCCGTGTCGGGGTCGGTGCGCAGGTTCAGAGGGGTGAAGTCGCGCGGGAACATCGGCGCCTCGGGGCGTACGATGCCGTCCTCACCGGGCCCGACGGGGGCGGGGGCGACGAGCTCGCCGGTGATCGGGTGCGGGAAGAAGAGCCTGGCGTGATCCGCGGGGCCGTCCGAGACGAAGTCGTGCAGGTCTGGGCCGGAGAGCGTGATGCGGATGAACGGCTCGGCCGGCGAACTCACCGCCGTCACGACGGCCTCGCGAGCGGTGAAGCGGTGGCGCACGCGCTGACGGGCGAAGCGGTCGGCGGCCGTGAGGTTCTCGGTCACTGCGGTCCTTTCATCGGATGTTTCCACTCTGGCACATCTCGTCGTGAAGCGGCAAGGGACCGGGGTCGACGGCACCGCGCCCAGAAGCCGCCATCGCGCCTGATGCGCCACGAAGCGGTGACGCGCCAATCGCGAGGGCGAAATCGCGAGGGCGAAATCGCGAACGCCCCCGTCAGCTGGCGGGGGCGTTCGCGCGCGCGGCGCGCGGATCAGGTGGGGCGGCGGATCGCGCGGATCCGCACACCCTAGCGCTGCAGGTAGTCGAGCAGCCGCGCCGCGTCGCCCACATAGGTGGCGGGCGTGAGCGCGAGCAGTCGCTGCTTCGCCTCGTCGCCGATCTCGAGGCCCTGCACGAACTCGACGAGCTCGGCCTGGCCGATGCGGCGGCCGCGGGTGAGCTCCTTGAGCGCGGCGTAGGGATCCTTGATCGTGGAGCGGCCGGCCGTCACCTCGGCGCGGATCACGGTCTGGATCGCCTCGCCGAGCACCTCCCAGTTCGCGTCGAGATCCGCCGCGAGCGCCTCGGGGGCGGCATCGATCTGGCCGAGCCCCTTGAGGATGTTGTCGAGCGCGAGCACCGAGTGGCCGAGGCCGACGCCGATGTTGCGCTGCGCCGACGAGTCGGTGAGGTCGCGCTGCCAGCGGCTGGTCACGAGCGTGGCGGCCAGCGAGTCGAGGATCGCGTTCGACAGCTCGAGATTGGCCTCGGCGTTCTCGAAGCGGATCGGGTTGACCTTGTGCGGCATTGTCGACGAACCGGTGGCGCCGGCGACCGGGATCTGGCGGAAGTAGCCGATGGAGATGTAGCTCCAGATATCGGTCGCGAGGTTGTGCAGAATGCGGTTGGCGTGCGCGATCCGCGTGTACAGCTCGGCCTGCCAGTCGTGCGACTCGATCTGGGTGGTGAGGGGGTTCCAGTCGAGGCCGAGGCCCTCCACGAACTCCTGCGAGACCTGCGCCCAGTCGGTGCGGGGATCCGCGGCGAGGTGCGCGGCGAAGGTGCCGGTGGCGCCCGAGAACTTGCCGAGGTATTCGACGTCGTCGATCTGGTTGAGCTGCCGCTCCAGGCGGTGCACGAAGACCGCGAGCTCCTTGCCGAGCGTCGTCGGCGTCGCCGGCTGGCCGTGGGTGCGGCTCATCATGGGCAGTTCGCGGTACTGCTCGGCCTGGCGGGCGAGCTCGGCGATGACGGTCTCGAACTTCGGGCGCCACACGTCGGCGATCGCCTGCTTCACGGTCAGCGCGTAGGAGAGGTTGTTGATGTCCTCGCTCGTGCAGCACACGTGGGTGAGTTCGGCGAGGCGGCCGAGGTCGAGCTCGTCGAGCTTGCCGCGCACGAGGTACTCGACGGCCTTCACGTCGTGCTGGGTGGTGCGCTCGGTCTCGGCGAGCTGGTCGATCTCGGCCTGGCCGAAGTTCGCCGCCCAGTCGCGCAGCGCCTGCAGCTCGGCCGCGGGCAGCGGCGTCGCGCCCAGCAGCGAGTGCTCGGTGAGGTACGCGAGCCATTCGACTTCGACGTGCACCCGGGCCTTGTTGAGCCCCGCCTCGGAGAGGGTGTCGCCGAGGCCGGAGACTGCGGCGCGGTAGCGGCCGTCGAGGGGGCTGATGGGCTGCGGGGGAAGCGGGGTCATGGGTGCCTCTCGGTGGTTCGGGATCGCGGGCCGGACTCCATTCTCCCACGCGGGCGCGAGGGCGGTTCCGCCGCCGCGTGCGCGCTCGACCGCGCACGCCGAGACGCGGGCGCGAGCCGTCGCAGGGCGCGGTCAGAGGCGGCGGATCAGATCCTCCAGCAGCGCCGTGCTGCTGCGCTCGACCTGGGCGAGCACCTCGTCGAAGGCCCGCTGCTCGGAGTAGTAGGGGTCGAACACGTCGGGCTCGGCGGGGCGATCAGGATCGAACGCGGTGAGCCGCGAGAGCCGCTGCGGATCGGCGCCGAGGCGCCGCAGGTGGCGCTCGTGGCCGCGGTCCAGCGCGATCAGCAGGTCGTGGTCGGCGACTTCGGCGGGGGAGACCTGAGCGGCGCGGTGCGCTGCGCCGTCGTAGCCGGCTGCGGCCAGAGCGACGACGGTGCGCGGATCCGCAGGCTCGCCGACGTGGTAGCCCTGGGTGCCGCGGGAGGACACCAGGAAGCGCTCGGCGACCCCCGACCGCTCGGCGAGCGCGCGGAAGATCACCTCGCCCATGGGGGAGCGGCAGATGTTGCCGGTGCAGACGAAGCTGATGCGGAAAGGGCGGATCGGATCGACGGCGTCCATGCTCGACAGTCTGCCGTATCTTCCGGCTTCGGGCGGGGCGCCGTCGCCGTCAGTCCCGGCCGCGCTTCCGGTTGGTGCCGAGCAGCGCGTTCAGGATCCCCGAGAGGACCGACATCACGAGCGCCGCGAGGACGCCCCACCAGAAGGTCTCGATCCGCAGCCCGAAGCCGGCGAGGTCGGAGAGCCACGCGACCACCGCGAACAGGACGCCGTTCACGATGAGGCCGAACAGGCCGAGGGTGAGGATGTAGAGCGGGATCGAGACGAAACGCACGACCTTGCCGAGCGTGCCGTTCACGAGCCCGAACACGAGCGCGACCAGCAGCACGGTGAGAATCGGTGCGTAATCGTCTGTGCTGATGGGGTCGATCCACACCCCGTGACGGCCGCTGCCGCCCACGATGAGCGTGGTGAGCCACAGCGCGAAGGCGCTGACGAGCACGCGGATGACGGTACGCATGCCTCCAGTCTGACAGCCTCGGCTGCGCACCGCCTCAGTGACGGCGATCGCATTCGAGCGGGATCGTCGCCCCGTGCATGTCGGAGGCCGCGGGTAGCATCGAACCATGTCCGACGCACTGCTGAACAGTCTGGCTGCCGCGGTGGCCGCCTCCCCGGAAGACCCCGAGCTGCGCGCGCTCTACGCCGAGCGACTGGCCGAGGCGGGGCGGCGCGACGAGGGGCTGGGGCAGGCCATGGTGGTGCTCTCGAAGGCGCCCGGGCACGCGGGTGCGCGCGCCCTCGTCGATCGGTTGACCGGCGAGGCGCCGTCCGACACCGTCCCCGGCGAGGGAGCGGCCGGTGCCTCGTCGCCGCCCGAGCACGCCGCGTACACGACCGAGACGCCCCGGCCGCAGCCGTATCAGCCGCACGGCCAGGGCGACTCGCACCCCGAGACGCCCGGGTCGGGGGTCGACTGGCGTCAGCTCGAGAACCAGTTCGAGAATCCGCTGCCGCCCCCGTTCATCGTCGAGCAGGCGGGCCAGAACCCCGACGGCACGATCGACGTGGGCGTCTCCGAGGCGCCCGACGGCTCGCTGCCCGTCGAGGTCAGCCGCGAGACGATGAGGCTCTCCGACGTCGGAGGCCTGGTACAGGTGAAGCAGCGCATCCGTGAGACGTTCCTCGACCCGATCGCGCACCCCGAGATCGCCAAGGCGTTCAAGAAGAGCCTCGGCGGCGGCCTGCTGCTCTACGGCCCGCCCGGCTGCGGCAAGACCTACCTGGCGCGCGCGATCGCGGGCGAGCTCGGCGCGCACTTCATCTCGGTCACCCTCGCCGATGTGCTGAGCAAGTGGATGGGCGAGAGCGAGGGCAACATCCACAAGACCTTCACCGAGGCCCGCCAGAAGGCGCCCGCCGTGCTCTTCCTCGATGAGATCGACGCGGTGGGCGGCAAGCGCAGCTCGCAGGGCTCGCAGTGGTTGCGCAACCTCGTCAACCAGCTGCTCATGGAGATGGACGGCGTGGGCAGCGACAACGACGGCCTGTTCGTGCTCGCGGCCACCAACATGCCCTGGGACGTCGACGCGGCGCTGCTGCGCCCCGGGCGCTTCGACCGCATGGTGCTCGTCTCCCCGCCCGACGAGCCGGCGCGGGAGGCGATCCTGCGCAGCCACCTCGAGCAGCGGCCCATCCAGGGCATCGACCTCCCCGTGCTCGTCCGCAAGACCGAGGGCTTCTCGGGCGCCGATCTCAAGCACCTGTGCGACACGGCGGCCGAGAAGGCGCTCGCCGCATCCATCAAGTCAGGGGCGGTGCAGCCGGTCTCGATGGGCGACATGAACCGCGCCCTGAAAGAGGTGAGACCGTCGATCGGGCCCTGGCTCGACAGCGCGCGCAACGTCGCCAACTACGCGAACACCGACGGTCGCTACGACGACCTCGTGCAACTGCTCAAGCAGTACAAGCGATTCTGATGGAGGCGCCCGCGGGGGGAGCGGCCGAGTCGCAGACGGCCGCCGGCTTCTTCGAGCGGGCCGAGGCGCTCGTGGGCTTCGGCCGCGTCGAAGACGCCATCGCCGAGCTCAGGCGTGGCCTCGCCGAGTTCCCCGACGACTCCGAGCTGCTCGGCTATCTGGGCTGGCAGCTGTTCTTCGCCGGGCAGCCGCAGCAGGCCGAGCAGCTCGCGCACCGCACCCTGGCGGTGCGACCGGGCGATCCCCGAGCCCTGAACACGCTGTGCGAGACGACCATCGCCGACGGCCGCGCCGATGAGGGCCTCGCCCACGCCCGCGAGCTGCAGCAGTCGTATCCCGACTGGCCCGTCTCTCATCTGAACGCGGCGCGAGCGCTGATCGCCGACCCGCGGGGGCCGCGGAAGGCGAAGCAGCTGCGCCGTCGTGAGGCTCGCGCCAGCCTCGACCGCGCCCTGCAGCTCGCGCCCGAAGACGTCGAGACGCTGCGCCGCACCACGGTCATGCTGCGCGAGCTCGGCGACTCGGCCGCCGCCTCCGACACCCTCGGCCGCGCGCTCGCACTCGATCCGGACGCCGAGAGCCTGAGGCTGCTCGCCGCCGAGCGCGAGAGCGAGCGGGCCGGGCAGGCGAGTCCGCGCATCGGCGGCATGGGCGCCGCGCACGAGGCTGCGGCGCTGCGGCTGCTCGCGGGCGTGCTCGCCGACAATCCGGTGCAGCGCTCGGTCGCGAGAGAGATCAGCGACCGGGTCTGGGGTCGCACGCAGCTGCTCGCGGGCCTCGCACTCTGGATGCTCGCGATGCTGACGGTATTCGCCTACCTCGTGTTCGGCGAGCCCTCGCCCGGCAGCCGGCGCACCCAGGTCAAGTTCGCCGAGGCGATGCTGGTGCTGCCGATGGCGTGGTTCGTGCTGCTTTTCACCATTCGCACGCGGGGGTTGCCCAAACGCTTCATGCGCCGCCTCTACGCGCCGGTGTGGTGGGTGTGGATCGGCTTCGCGCTCGCCGCCGTCGGCGGTCTCGGCACGCTGCTGTGGGCGCTGACGCTCGGCGTGCGATCCGGTGAGCGCCATCTCGAGATGCAGGGCAGCTACATCGGCGGCGTCACGATGGGCATCGGCTTCACGGCTTGGCTGCTGATGATCGCCGAGGTGCTGTTCGTGTTCGCGCGGTTCCGCTCGGAGCAGCGGACGGGGCTGTTCCCCCGCGACGACGAGGGCCTGTCCGCGGCGCGGCAGGAGCTGCGCAACGGATGGTGGGGGCTCGCCCGGGTCGGCGTTGCGGTGCTGCTCGCGTTCATGCCGGTCTACGCGAAGCCGATCGAGATGCGGCCCGAAGCCGCGGGTGCGCTCGCCGCGGTGGCCGCGGCGTTCGCCGTGCCGCCCCTGGTGGCCCTGCTGCTGCGCGCGGGCCGGGTGGTCTCCCTCCGACGCGGATCGTCGCGCACCTCGCCGTGGCTCGTGCTCGCCGCGCTGGCCTGCGCGGCGGCGGGGATCGCCGGTGCGTGGCTGCTCGCCGACCGGCACGCCGCCGAGTTCGATCCGCCGCCGACCCCTATGGAGCTCGAGATGCGCGAGCGCACTCAGCAGCTGCAGCAGGAGATGGAGGAGCGGCGCAGCTCGCTGCCCGACGACGACGCGATCGAGCGGATGAACCGCTCGCTCGAGGAGATCCGCCAGCGCAACCAGCAGCCGCAGGGCCAGGGCGGTGCGGCTCCGATCGACGGCGCGGAGGTTCCGTGAGCCGGGAGCCTTCGGGTTCGTCCGCCGATGAGGATCCGAACGGGTATCTGCGGCGCGCCGCGGCGCTCTGGGATTTCGGGCGAGCCGAGGAGGCCGCCGCCGAGCTGCGTCGCGGCGTCGCCGCGTTCCCGGACAGCGCGGCGCTCTGGTCCGAACTCGGGTGGACCGAGTACCGGTGCTCGCACTCCGAGGAGGGGCGCAGCGCCGCGGAGCGCGCGCTCGCCCTGCACCCCGACGACGTGAGGGCGCACCTCACTCTCGCGGCGCTCGAGCTCAGGGATGAGCAGCCGCGGCTCGCGCGCCCCCACATCGACCGGGCGCTCGCGCTCGCCCCCGAGGTGCCCGCCGCGCACCTCTTCGCGGCGTGGGCGCTGCGCGCCGAGCCGCGCGGTGACGTGTCCCACCGCGAACCCATCCGAGCGCACGTGCATCGGGCCGTCGCGCTCGCTCCGCACGACGCCGGCGTCTACGCGGCGGCGGCCCAGATGCTCGGCGGGATCGCGGACAAGGGCGAGCTCTCGCACCTCGTCGCGCAGGGGCTCGCGATCGACCCCGAGCACGAAGACCTGCTGCTGCTCGCCTCCGACGTGCACACCCGCACCGACGCCCAGGCGATGCGGGTGCTGAGCGGGGTGCTCGCCCAGAACCCGCAGCAGCGTGAGGCCGCGTTCGCGATGACCTCGGCCGTGTGGGAGCGCACCCGGCTCGTGGCGGCCCTCGCCGCGTGGCTGCTCGTCGCCATCGCGGTGCCCCCGGCGGTGTTCGCGGTGATCGGCGCGATCTGCGTGAACCTCTTCCAGCTGCTCGTGGGCACCACCCGCTCGGCGCCGCGCGGCTTCCTGCGCCAGACGTGGTCGAGGCCTCCGTGGGCCCGGGCGGGAGTGGTACTCGTCCTCGTCGGGGCCGCCTGGCCGGTGCTGATGGGCGCCCTGCTCGGCACGGGGGCGCTCGGCCTGCTGCCGGTGCCGCTGCTCGCGGCCCTCTTCGTGGCCCTGCTCGGGGCGGGCGACGCGACGGGCCGGTTCTGGCCGCTGCTCGGCGTGATCGCGCTCGTGCTGGCCGCGCCCCCCGCGTTCTCCCTGCTGCTGCGACAGCGGCAGCTGGGAGCGGCCGTCTCCGGGGAGGCGGCCGGGGCCCGCGCGCCGATGCGCTTCGCGATCGCCGCAGCGGCCGCCTCGGTCGCCCTCGCGGTCGTGATGGCGTGCGCGCCGCCCGTCCCGTCCGAGCGGATACCCGATCCCGAACCGTCGCCCACGCGGCCCGAGCAGCCGATCATCCCGACGGCGCCCGCGCCGACGCCCACTCCCATCGAGTTGCCCGAGCTGCAGTGGGACCTGCCCGAGATCCCCGACCTCGACGGCCAGTGACGGCCCCGCGGCCGAGACGATTCGGCGTCGCCGACGGGCCGCCCCGCACCCGCTCACTAGAATTGCGATCCATGAGCGAAACCGCTGCGCCTCCCGTTCGCATCCGCCCCGATGTGCTCGCCACCCCCGCCTACCGGCAGGGCGCGACCCCCACCAAGCCGGGCTTCAAACTGTCGAGCAACGAGAACCCCTTCGCGCCGCTGCCGGGCGTGCTCGAAGCCGTGGCGCAGCGCGCGGGCGAGGTCAACCGGTACGCGGCCGCAGCCATGCCCGAACTGCGCGCCGCGCTCGCCGGCGAGTTCGGGGTCAGCCTCGACCACGTGCACCTCGCCGCCGGATCCGTCGCCATCCTCTACCAGCTCGTGCACGCGGCCGCGGGCCCCGGCGACGAGTACCTCTACGCCTGGCCCAGCTTCGAGGCGTACCCGGCGCTCGGCCTCGCCTCCGGCGCCACGGGCGTCGCAGTGCCGCTGACCGCGGGCGCCGAGCACGACCTCGAGGCACTGGCCGCCGCGATCACCGAGCGCACGCGCGTGATCCTGCTCTGCACACCCAACAACCCCACCGGGCCCGCGATCCGCCGCGCCGACTTCGACCGTTTCATGTCGCGCGTCCCCGCCGACACCCTGGTGGTGCTCGACGAGGCGTACCGCGAGTTCGTCGACGCCCCCGACGCCGTGCGCGGCGAGGACGTGCTGCGCGCCCACCCGAACCTCGTCGTGCTGCGCACCTTCTCGAAGGCGTACGGGCTCGCCGCACTGCGCATCGGCTACGGCGTCGGGCACCCGGCGATCCTGTCCGCCGCCGCGAGCGTGGGGATCCCCCTCTCCGTCACCGGCATCGCCGAGAGCGCGGCGCTCGCCTCCCTCACCCCCGAGGCCCGCGCCGCGCACGCCGAGCGCGTCGCCGAGATCTCGCGACGGCGCGACGCGCTCGCCGCCGGACTGCGCGACCTCGGGCTCGCCGTGCCAGAGGCGCAGGGCAACTTCGTCTGGGTGCCCGAGGGGCGGGACCGCGGCGGTGTAGAGAGCGCGCAGGCGCTCGCCGCCGCATTCGCGGAGGCCGGCACTCTGGTGAGACCGTTCGCCGGCCACGGCGTGCGCATCTCGGCCGGCGAGGGCGAAAGCCTGACCGAGGTGCTGCGCATCGTGCGCGCCTTCCTCGCCGCCGACTGACGCCTGACCCGCCAACCCCGGGATATATCCGCGCGGTGACGGGGGTGCTCATTACACTGGGTCAGGATGAGCGAACAGACGACTTACGGCCCGCTGCACGGTGGGGCGGATCCCGAGCCGATCCGCTTCCTCGACGAAGCGGGCGCCTACGCGCCCTCGGCCACCGCAGCCGAGTTCGCCGACGAGCTCGCAGCCGTCGGGATCGACGAATTCAAGCAGTGGTACCGCGACATGGTCTCCACCCGCGCCTTCGACACCGAGTGCACCCACCTGCAGCGGCAGGGCCAGCTCGCGCTCTGGGTGCCGAGCGTCGGCCAGGAGGGCTGCCAGGTGGGCCTCGGTCGCGCCGCCGAACCGCAGGACCACATCTTCCCCGCCTACCGCGAGCACGCCATCGCCCACATCAGGGGCGTGCCGCTCGTGCAGGTGGCCGCGCTGTTCCGCGGCCTCACCCACGGCGGCTGGGACGTCACCGACCCCGCGCACGGCAACTTCCACCTCTACACGCTCGTGCTCGGCGCGCAGACCCAGCACGCCACCGGCTACGCGCTCGGCCAGCTGCTCGACGCCAAGCGCCGCGCCGCCGACACGGCGCTCGACGCGGGCGAGGCCGGCACCGCGACCGGCGAGGCCACCATGGTCTTCTACGGCGACGGCACCTCCAGCCAGGGCGACGCCAACGAGGCGATGATCTTCGCGGCCAGCTACCAGACCCCCGAGGTCTTCGTGGTGCAGAACAACGGCTGGGCCATCTCGGTGCCCGTGGCCCGTCAGTCGCGCACCCCGCTCTACCGCCGCGCGCTCGGCTTCGGGCTGCGCGCCGTGCAGATCGACGGCAACGACCCGCTCGCCGCCTACGCCGTGGGCCGCCGTTTCCTGCGCCTCGCCCGCGAAGGCCACGGCCCCGGCTACATCGAAGCCCTCACCTACCGCATCGGTGCGCACACCACGAGCGACGACCCCACCCGCTACCGCGAGGCGGCCGAGCTCGAACTGTGGCAGCAGCGCGACCCGATCGTGCGCCTCGAACAGCACCTGCGCTCCCTCGGCGTCGACGACGCCTTCTTCGAGGAGGCGCGCGAGGCCGCGGATCGCGAGGCGAAGCGGATCCGCGACGGGATCCTGACCCTCCCCGCGCCCGAGGCCGACTCGATGTTCACCCACGTCTACTCCGAGCCCCACCCCCGCATCGAGGAGCAGCGGGAGTGGCTCGCGCGCTACGAGGCGTCGTTCGCGGAAGGAGCGGAGCAGTGAGCCCCGTCACCACACTCACCGAGCGCACCACCCTGCCGCTCGCTCGCGCCATCAACGAGGGGCTGCGCACGGCGATGGCCTCCGACGACCGCGTGCTGCTCATGGGCGAGGACATCGGCCCGCTGGGCGGCGTGTTCCGCGTCACCGACAAGCTGCAGGCCGAGTTCGGTTCGGCCCGCGTGCTCGACACCCCGCTCGCCGAAGCCGGCATCGTGGGCAGCGCCATCGGCCTCGCCATGCGCGGCTACCGGCCGGTCATCGAGATCCAGTTCGACGGCTTCATCTTCCCGGCCTTCAACCAGATCGTCACGCAGCTCGCGAAGATCACCAACCGGCATGACGGCAAGATCTCGATGCCGGTGGTGATCCGCGTGCCCTACGGCGGCCACATCGGCGCCGTCGAGCACCACCAGGAGAGCCCCGAGGCCTACTTCGCGCACACCCCCGGCCTGCGCGTCGTGGCGCCATCCACCCCCAACGACGCCTACTGGATGATCCAACAGGCGATCCAGAGCGACGACCCCGTGCTGTTCTTCGAGCCCAAGGCGAAGTACTGGCAGAAGGGCGAGGTCGATCCCGCAGCCCCCTCGGCCGAGCTGCACCGCACCCGCGTCGCCCGTCCCGGCACCGACTGCACCGTGGTGGGCCACGGTGCGATGGTCACCGCACTGCTGCAGGCCGCGGAGATCGCGCAGGGCGAGGGCACCAGCCTCGAGGTCGTCGATCTGCGCAGCCTCTCGCCCATCGACTACGAGCCGCTGCTCGACTCGGTGCGCAAGACCGGCCGCCTCGTCGTCGCGCAGGAAGCGCAGGGCGGCGCGAGCGTGGGCAGCGAGATCGCCGCGCACGTGGCCGAGCACGCCTTCTACTCGCTGCAGGCCCCCGTGCTGCGCGTCTCCGGGTACGACGTGCCCTTCCCGCCCGCCCGGCTCGAAGGGCTCTACCTGCCCGACGCCGACCGGGTGCTCGAAGCCGTCGACCGCACGATGCACTACTAGCCGGCGACCCCGCCCGCCGCGCCTAGACTGAACCACATCGAACCCCAGGAGCAACCATGAGCGAGATGACGTTCCCCCTTCCCGACGTCGGCGAGGGCCTGACCGAGGCCGAGATCGTCACCTGGCACGTCGCGCCCGGCGACACCGTCGAGCTCAACCAGGTCATCTGCGAGATCGAGACGGCGAAGTCGCTCGTCGAACTGCCGTCGCCGTTCACCGGCACCGTCACCGCGCTGCTCGCCGAGGTCGGCCAGACGGTGCCCGTGGGGGATCCCATCCTGCGCGTCACCACCGGGGCGACCGCTGAGGATCCGGCCGGCACCCCCGCCGAGCCCGCCGGCGCTTCGGCCGGCGCTTCGGCCGGTGCCGACGAGGAGACCCGCGCGGCCGTCGCCGACGCGGCCGCCAGCGTCGAGCACGAGGACGAGGGCGGCGCCGTGCTCGTCGGCTACGGCACCGGCGGTGCGGTGAGCTCGCGGCGGCGACGCGGCGGCGAGCCGCTGCTGCACGGATCGCCCCGCGCACAGGCGCCGATCCCCGTCGCCGAGGCGGCTCCGATCATCGCGAAGCCGCCCATCCGCAAGCTCGCCAAAGATCTCGGCGTCGACCTCGCGCAGGTGCAGGGCACCGGCATCGCCGGCGAGATCCTGCGCGACGACGTCGTGCGGCACGCCACGCAGGCCAGCCTCTTCCGCAACATCACGACGCCCGAGGCCTCCGAGGCCCGCGAGGAGCGCATCCCGTTGAAGGGCATGCGCAAGCAGATCGCGAAGGCGATGGTGACCAGCTCGACCGAAGCCCCCCACGTGGGCGTCTTCACCGACGTCGACGCCACCCGCACCATGGAGTTCGTGAAGCGCCTCAAGAACTCCACCGACTTCGCCGGGGTCAAGGTGTCTCCGCTGCTCATCTTCGCGAAGGCGATGCTCTGGGCGATCCGCCGCAACCCCGAGATCAACTCGACCTTCACCGACACCGAGATCATCCGCCACAACTTCGTGAACCTCGGCATCGCCGCGGCCACACCGCGCGGCCTCGTGGTGCCCAACATCAAGGATGCGCAAGAGCTCAGCCTGCTCGACCTCGCGAAGGCGATCGAGCAGCTCACCCTCACCGCGCGCGAGGGCCGCACCCAGCCCGCCGAGATGCAGAACGGCACCATCACGATCACCAACATCGGCGTCTTCGGCATGGACTTCGGCACCCCCATCCTCAACCCGGGCGAATGCGCCATCATGGCGATGGGCACGATCAAGCAGAAGCCCTGGGTCGTCGACGGCGAAGTGCGCCCCCGCATGGTCACCACCGTGGGCGGATCCTTCGACCACCGCATCGTCGACGGAGACGTGATCTCGCGCTTCGTGGCCGACGTGGCCTCCGTGCTCGAGGAGCCGGCGCTGCTGCTCGACTGACCGACGGGAGACCCCCGATGACCCTCGACCACCCCGGCACCCTGCGGGGCAGGCTCGTCACGCTCGAACCCCTCGCCGCCGAGCACCACGACGAGCTCGTCGAGGCGGTGCGCGACGGCGAGATGTGGCGGCGCTGGTACGCTCGCGTGCCCTCCCCGGACGGCATGGCCGCCGAGATCCAGCGCCGGCTGGAGCTGCAGCGGCAGGGCTCCATGCTCCCCTTCACCGCGCGCCGAACCGACACCGGCCGCGTCATCGGCATGACCACCTTCATGCACATCGACGCCACCACACCGCGCGTCGAGATCGGGTCGACCTGGAACGCCGAGAGCGCTCACGGCACCGGCACGAACCCGGAGTCGAAGCTGCTGCTGCTCGCGCACGCCTTCGAGGTGTGGGGGTGCCCTGCCGTCGAGTTCCGCACCGGCTTCCACAATCAGCAGTCGCGCGAGGCGATCGCCCGGCTCGGGGCGCGGCAGGACGGGATCCTGCGCGCGCACCTGCGGGAACCGGCCGGCTACCTGCGCGACACGGTCGTGTTCTCGATTACGCAACCCGAGTGGCCGGGCGTGCGCCTCGGGCTCGAGCATCGCGTGGCCCGGCATCTGGCGCAGCCGGAGGGCGGCCCGAGGTTCGGCTGAGGGGCGATTGCCGCACCCGCACCGTCGACGTGCGACGAGGGGATGCCTCCCCTTCGGGAGGATGCCGGGTGAACGGGTGTTCAGGCATCCTCGCGACAGGAAGGCATCCCCTCGCCGAGGCCGAGCGTCGGCTACCGCAGATCGAAGCGGTCGAGGTTCGCGACCTTGACCCAGGCGCGCACGAAGTCGTCGACGAACCGGTCGGCGGCGTCGTCGCTGGCGTACACCTCGGCGACCGCGCGCAGCTCGCTGTTCGAGCCGAACACGAGGTCGGCGCGGGTGCCGGTCCAGGTCTCCTCGCCCGTGGTCTCATCGGTGGCCTGGAAGGTGCGCGACTCGGGGTCGATCGCGCGCCAGTTCGTGTTCAGATCGAGCAGGTTCACGAAGAAGTCGTTCGTGAGCACGCCCGGGCGGTCGGTGAGCACGCCGTGCTTCGAGCCGTCCCAGTTGGCGTCGAGCACGCGCAGACCGCCGACGAGCACGGTCATCTCGGGGGCCGACAGGGTGAGCAGGTTGGCGCGGTCGACGAGCAGCTGCTCGGCGGGGCGTCCGAGGGCCCGCGGGCTCTCGTAGTTGCGGAAGCCGTCGGCGGCCGGTTTGAGGTAGTCGAACGACTCGACGTCGGTCTGCTGCTGCGAGGCATCGGTGCGACCCGGGGTGAAGGGGATCGAGACCGTGCGGCCCGCGGCCTCGGCGGCCTGCTTCACGCCCACGTTGCCGGCGAGCACCGTGAGGTCGGCGATCGAGACGCGCTTGCCGGTGGCTTCGTTCTCGGCGTCGAACTGCGCCTTGACGCCGTCGAGCACCTGCAGCACCCGGGCGAGGCGCTCGGGGTTGTTGACCTCCCAGTCGCGCTGCGGCTCGAGGCGGATGCGGCCGCCGTTCGCGCCGCCGCGCTTGTCGCTGCCGCGGTAGGTGGCGGCCGCCGCCCAGCCGGTCGAGACGAGCTCGGCGACGGTCAGGCCGGATTCGGCGATGCGCTGCTCGAGGGCGGCGATGTCGGCGGCGTCGATCAGCTCGTAGTTGCGCGCCGGGATCGGATCCTGCCAGATCAGATCCTCCGAGGGCACCTCGGGGCCGAGGTAGCGCGACTTCGGGCCGAGATCGCGGTGGGTGAGCTTGAACCAGGCGCGAGCGTAGGCCTCGGTGAAGGCGCGCTGGTCGTCGCGGTAGCGCATCGAGATCTCGCGGTAGATCGGATCCTCGCGCAGCGAGATGTCGGTGGTGAGCATGCGGGGCTCGCGACGGCCGCTGAAGTCGGCCTCGGGCACCATGTCGGATCCGCCGCCGTCCTTCGGGCGCCAGTGGTGGTGGCCGCCGGGGCCGTCGACCTTCTCCCACTCGTAGGCGAAGAGGATGTGGAAGAACTCGTTGTCCCAGCGCGTGGGGTGGTAGGTCCAGGTGACCTCGAGGCCCGAGCCGATGGTGTCCTTGCCGTGGCCGGTGCCGAAGCTGCTCTTCCAGCCGAGGCCCATCTGCTCCATGGGGGCGCCCTCGGGTTCGGCCGCGACGTGGTCGCCCTCGGGGGCGGCGCCGTGGGTCTTGCCGAAGGTGTGGCCGCCGGCGATGAGGGCGACGGTCTCCTCGTCGTTCATGGCCATGCGGGCGAAGGTCTCGCGGATCTGGAGCGCCGCGGCGAGGGGGTCGCCGCTCGCGCGCGGGCCCTCGGGGTTGACGTAGATGAGGCCCATCATGGTCGCGCCGAGCGGTTCGGAGAGCTTGGCCTTGCCGTCGTCGCCGAGGCGGGCCTCGTCGCCGAGCCAGCTGCCCTCGGAGCCCCAGTACACGTCGTCGTCCGGCTCCCACACGTCGGGGCGACCGCCGGCGAAGCCGAAGGTGGGCATGCCCATCTGCTCGTGCGCGACGTTGCCGGCGAGGATCATGAGGTCGCCCCACGAGAGCGACTTGCCGTACTTCTTCTTGACGGGCCACAGCAGGCGGCGCGCCTTGTCGAGGCCGACGTTGTCGGGCCAGCTGTTGAGGGGCGCGAAGCGCTGCTGGCCGGTGCCGCCGCCGCCGCGGCCGTCGAAGACGCGGTAGGTGCCGGCCGAGTGCCAGGCCATGCGGATGAAGAGCGGGCCGTAGTTGCCGAAGTCGGCGGGCCACCAGGGCTGCGAATCGGTGAGCACCTTGGCGATGTCGGCCTTCACGGCGGGCAGGTCGAGCGTCTCGAAGGCGGCGCGGTAGTCGAAGTCGGCACCCTGGGGGTTGGCGACGTCGGGGTTCTTGGCAAGGATCTTCAGGTTGAGGCGGTCGGGCCACCAGTCGGAGTTGGTGGTCGCGCCTGCGGCGGGCTTCGCCGTGCCCTCGGTGGGGGCGGGGCCCCTGCCGCTGTGGTCGACGGGGCACTTGAGCTCGTCAGTCAATGCCGGTTCCTTTCTTCGGGGGTGTGTCGGACGTGTTCGGGCATGGGGGAGCCGCGGAGGGGCTCGGCGTCGAGCTCGCGGCGGGGCGCGGATCAGGCGGCTGGTGCGGGTCCGGCGGCCGCGGTTGCGGCCTCGGGATCGGCCTCGCGCGTCTCGGCCCGCCGTTCGCAGGCGGCGCAGATGCCGCGGAAGGTGACGGTGGCCTCGATGATGCGCATGCCGTGGGTCTGCGGGGGCAGCATGCACGGCGCCGCGCCGAGGGCGCAGTCGACGTCTTCGATGCGGTGGCAGACGATGCACTGCACGTGATGGTGGTTGTCGTGCAGGCGGGTCTCGTAGAGGGCGCTGCCGGAGTCGGGCGGGTCGATGCGGCGCAGCAGGCCGTGCTGGGTGAGGTCGTTGACGATGTTGTGCACCGACTGGGGGGAGAGCGACGGCTGCTGCTCGGTGAGGGCCGTGTGGATGGCGGCGGCCGAGCTGTGCGGGTGGGCGGCGATGTGGTCGAGAGCGGAGAGGCGGCCCTCGGTGACGCGCAGCCCGCGCGCGCGGAGCAGGCTGCTCCACGGTTCGTGAGGGGCCGGGGTGTTCGCGCTCATGGCATCAGCCTACTTGTTTTGAATAACTCAAAATAAGAATCGGCGCGGTTCTGCGCCTGCGCGAGGGGAGGGCCGGGCGTGTCGCGGTTCGGAGACCGGTCTCCGCGCCCGGACGGGGACCCCTCGCGCGTTGCTCCTTCGTCGCCCCGCGCGCCGCCGAGGCGCGCGGAGCTCCACTCTCCTCGCCGACCTGAGGGGCCCGCAGTCACGCACGTGCATGTGAGGAGTTCTCGCCGTGGCTCGCGGGTTCGAGCTGCAGGGTGACGTGCGAGGTGTCGAAGTGCTCGTGCAGGCACGCCCGCAGCTCGTCGAGGATCGCGTGGTAGTCGCGCTCGCTCCACGCCGCGTCGGAGACGGTGACGTGCGCCGAGAACGCCGGCACCCCCGAGGTGATGGTCCAGGCGTGCACATCGTGCACCTCGGTGACACCGGGCACGGCGAGCATGTGGTCGCGAGCGGCGTCGACGTCGATGTTCTTGGGTGAGGCCTCGAGCAGCACGTCGACGACGTCGCGCAGCAGGCTGATCGCGCGGGGGAAGATGAGCAGGGCGATGAGGATCGACGCGATCTGGTCGACGGTGTTCCAGCCGGTGAGCATGATGATGACGCCGGCGATGATCACCGCGACCGAGCCGAGCAGGTCGCCCAGCACCTCGAGGTACGCGCCCCGCACATTGAGGCTCTCCTTCTGGCCGGCCTGCAGGATCAGCAGCGAGACCAGGTTCGCGACGGCGCCGATCACCGCCGCCACGAGCATGGGCCCCGAGTGCACCTCGACCTCCGCGCCGAAGCGCGAGATCGCCTGCACCAGGATGACCACCGCGATCACGCCCAGCACGATGCCGTTGACGAGCGCGGCGAGCACCTCGACGCGCAGATAGCCGAAGGTGCGCTTCGAGGTGGCGGGCAGCCCGGCGATGAGGCTCGCGATGAGGGCGATCGCGACGCCGGTCGCGTCGGTGAGCATGTGCCCGGCGTCGGCCAGCAGCGACAGCGAGTTCGAGATGAACGCGCCCACCACCTGCACGACGAAGACGCCGAGGGTGATGGAGAGCACGAGGATCAGCCGCTTGCGGTGCTTCGCGGTGGCGGTGCCGGGAGTTCCGGATCCGCTGCCGATTCCGTGGTCGTGGGAGTGGCCGTGACCGCCCCCGTCGGCGGCATCGGGCCGTTCCGGGTGCCCGGCGCTGAACTCGGGCTCGCACTCGTCCTGCATCGCTCCTCCAATACCTGTCTCCACTGAACGTTACCCGTCGCCGCCCTACCGGGAGAGGCTTCTGAAACGGCGCAGGCGCAAGCTGTTGCCCACGACGAAGACGCTCGAGAAGGCCATCGCGGCGCCCGCGATCATCGGGTTGAGCAGCCCGAGCGCGGCGAGCGGGATCGCGGCGACGTTGTAGGCGAAGGCCCAGAACAGGTTGCCCTTGATCGTCGCGAGGGTGCGGCGCGACAGCCGGATGGCGTCGGCCGCGCTGCGCAGGTCGCCGCGCACGAGCGTGATGTCGGCGGCCTCGATCGCGGCGTCGGTGCCGGTGCCCATCGCGAGGCCGAGGTCGGCCCGCGCGAGCGCGGGGGCGTCGTTGACGCCGTCGCCGACCATCGCGACGACGCGGCCCTCGGCCTGCAGCGCCGCGATGACCTCGACCTTGTCCCCGGGCAGCACCTCGGCGTGGACGCGCGCGATGCCGACCTCCGCGGCGACGCGTTCGGCGACGGCCCGGTTGTCTCCCGTCAGCAGCACAGCTTCGAGGCCGAGCCGTTCGAGTGCGCGGATCGCCTCGGGGCTGGTGGGCTTCACGGTGTCGGCGACCGCGAGGAGGCCTCGCGCCGCGCCGTCCCACGCCGCGAGGACGACGGTGCGGCCGGTGCTCTCGAGCCGCTGCTTCTCGGCGAGCAGCCACGGATCGACGGCCACGGCCCAGTCCTCCAGCAGCGAGGTGCGGCCCACGATGACCGCTGCGCCCGCGACGATCGCGGTCACCCCCCGCCCGGCGACGTTCCGGAACGACTCCGCGGCCGGCAGATCCGCCGTCGCGATCCCGAGCTCTGCGGCGGCGCCGCGCCCGATCGCCTGCGCGATGGGATGCTCCGACGCGATCTCGACCCCGCCCACCAGGCGCAGCAGCTCGGCCCGATCCTGACCCGGCGCGGGCACCACCTCGGCCAGCTCCATGCGCCCGCTCGTCACCGTGCCGGTCTTGTCGAGGACGACGGTGTCGACGCGGCGCGTGGATTCGAGGACCTCGGGCCCCTTGATCAGGATTCCGAGCTGCGCGCCGCGGCCCGTGCCGACGAGCAGCGCGGTGGGCGTCGCGAGCCCGAGCGCGCAGGGGCAGGCGATGATGAGCACGGCGACGGCTGCGGTGAACGCGCTCGCCGCCGAGAAGCCGAGTGCGAACCAGGCGATGAGCGTGGCGAGGGCGATCACGAGCACGATCGGCACGAAGATTCCCGAGATGCGATCCGCGAGCCGCTGCACCTCGGCCTTGCCCGACTGCGCCTCCTCGACCATGCGCGCCATCTGCGCGAGTTGCGTGTCGCTGCCGACGCGGGTGGCCCGCACCACGATGCGGCCGCTCGTGGAGACGGTGCCGCCCGTGACGGTGTCGCCAGCGGCGGCCTCCACGGGCACGGACTCGCCCGTCAGCAGGGAGGCGTCGACGGCGGTGGCGCCCTCGACGATGACGCCGTCGACGGCGATCTTCTCGCCGGGGCGCACCACGAACTCGTCTCCGACGCTCAGCTGCTCGACGGGGAGGCGGGTCTCGACGCCGTCGCGCCGCACGGCGACGTCCTTCGCGCCGAGCTCGAGCAGCGCGCGCAGCGCGGATCCCGCCTGCCGCTTCGAGCGCTTCTCGAAGTAGCGCCCCGCCAGCAGGAACATGGTGACTCCCGCGGCCACTTCGAGGTAGATGTTGCCGGCGCCGTCGTGGGGGTGCACGGTGAGCTCGAAGGCGTGGGTCATGCCCTTCTCACCCGCGGTGCCGAGGAACAGCGCGTAGAGCGACCACAGGAACGCGGCAGAGGTTCCCACCGACACGAGCGTGTCCATGGTGGCGGCGCCGTGCTTCAGGTTGACCCAGGCTGCCCGGTGGAACGGCCACGCCGCCCACACGATGACGGGGGCGGTGAGGGTGAGGGCCGCCCACTGCCAGTAGTCGAACTGCAGGGCGGGGATCATCGAGATGAGGATCACGGGCACCGAGAGCCAGACGGAGCCGATGAGGCGTTGCCGCAGGGAGGCGAGTTCGGGGTCGGCGGTGTCGGCTGCGCTGGCTGCGTCGGCTGCGCTGGACGGGGGTGCGGGGAGCGCCGCGGTGTAGCCGGTCTTCTCGACCTCGGCGATGAGCTGCTGCGGATCGAGGTCGCCCGGGGCTTCGACGCGCGCCTTCTCGGTGGCGTAGTTGACGCTGGCCTCGACGCCGTCGAGCCGGTTCAGCTTCTTCTCGATGCGGGCCGCGCACGAGGCGCAGGTCATGCCGCCGATCTCGAGCTCGTAGGTGCTGGTGCTCATGGCTCAGGCGCGGGCGGCGGTGTAGCCGGCCTCGTCGACGGCGGCGAGGATCGCGGCGTCGTCGAGCTGCTCGGCGTGCTCGACGCGCAGCAGGCCGGTGCCGGCGCTGACCTCGACCGCGGCGACGCCGGGCACTGCGGTGACCTCCTGGCGGATGGCGTGCTCGCAGTGGCCGCAGCTCATGCCGGTGACGAGGTAGTCGGTGGTGCGGGGTGCGGTGGTCATGGCGGGTCCTCTCGTTGCGGCTTTTCTCAGCATACCCCTAAGGGGTATGCCCTGCATCAACTCAAGCCCCGGTCTGCCTATTCCCCTCAACTCTCCTATTCCTGCCCTTCCTGCTTGCCCCTCCCGCTTGCCCCTGCCGCCTGCCGCCTGCCCCCTGCCCCCTCACCCCTGCCCCGGCTCCTACTTTTGCCCGCAGTTCAGGGTGTGGATCGCAGTTCAAACTGAGCTTTTGGGCTAATTCCTCCGCCTGAGCTGCGATCCACACCCTGAA
>NZ_ATXU01000006.1 GCF_000421845.1 Leucobacter chironomi DSM 19883 | reverse complement strand
CCCTCTCCCCTCTCCCCTCACCCCCTGTCCCAGCCCCTGTCACCCTCCCGTCAAGGCGTGGATCGCAGCTCAGACTGAGGAATTCGGGAAAAAGCCCAGTTTGAACTGCGATCCCCGCCCCGAACTGCGGGGCAGAGCGGGGAGTGAGGGGGCAGGGGTGAGGGAGAGAGGGGGCAAGGGTGGGGTGAGGGGGCAAGGGTGGGGTGAGGGGGCAAGGGTGGGGTGAGGGGGCGAAAGGCGGGGTAATCGCGAAAGAGCCCGCCCGGAGAGATCCGGGCGGGCTCGCAGTCGGTGGACGGGTTCAGCGGATCAGCTGACGCCCAGAAGATCGATGACGAAGATGAGGGTCTTGCCCGACAGCGGGTGCCCGCCCGAGACGCCGTAGGCCTGCGCCGGGGGCACGACGAGCTTGCGGCGGCCGCCGACCTTCATGCCGGGGATGCCGACCTGCCAGCCCTGGATGAGGGCGCGCAGCGGGAAGTTGATCGACTCGCCACGGCTCCACGACGAGTCGAACTCCTCGCCCGAGTCGTACTCCACGCCGAGGTAGTGCACGTCGACGGTCGAGCTGGCGAGCGCCTCTTCGCCGGTGCCTTCGACGACATCGACGATCTGCAGCTCTGCGGGGGCGGGCCCGTCGGGGAACTCGATCTCCGGCTTGGTCATGGGTGATTCACTCATTCCTCTATTCTCTCCGATCGCGCAGGACGCCGCTCGCACGTTCGCTCTCGGGGAACCCAAGTGCTCACTGGCGGATCGCGGCGGCGCAACGCGATCCGCAGCAGTGCGCTCCCCACAAAGATCAGGCGCCGACACGTGAGAGAACCGAACGAAACACGGGCTCGACGGCATCTCGGCTACGCTGGAGACGTGAGATTCGCGCACTTGATCCTCTCCCCCGCCGGCACCCCCGAGCTCGTCGTCGTGCACGACGAACGCTTCGTCCCGGTTCAGCGCCTCGGCGCCGAGCACCCGACGCTGCAGCACCTCATCGAGGCCGGCCCCGACGAGCTGGATCGCCTGCGCAGCGCAGCCGTCGAGCTGCCCGACGACGCGTGGGCCCCGCTCGCCGACGCGGCCTTCGCGCCCGCCGCTATCGGAGCGCCCATCGTGCTGGCCGTCGGCCTCAACTACGACGAGCATGCCAGCGAGCTGAGCCTCGACAACGACTCGGGCCCCGTGCTCTTCTCGCTCTTCCCCAACTCGCTCGGCGCGCACGAGGGCGAGGTGCCGCTTCCGGCGCATATCAGCGAAGAGGTCGACTACGAGGGCGAGCTGGGTGTCGTGATCGGCCGCGCCGCCAAGAACGTCTCCCCCGAGGAGGCGCTCGACTACGTCTTCGGCTACACCGCGATCAACGACATCACGGCCCGCAACGTGCAGTTCCAGGAGCCGCAGTGGTCGCGCTGCAAGTCGTTCGACGGTTTCACCCCGATCGGCCCCGTCGTTGTGACCGCCGACCAGATCCCCGATCCGCAGGCGCTGCGCATCACCACCGACGTCGACGATCTGCGCGTGCAGGATTCGACGACCGAGTTCATGATCCGCACCGTCGCGCAGCTCATCTCCTCGATCTCGCAGTCGCTCACGCTGCTGCCCGGCACCGTCATCTCGACGGGCTCCCCCGGCGGCGCCGGCCGCTCGCGCAAGCCTCCGCTCTACCTGCGCCCCGGCACCGACGTCACGGTGACCATCGAGGGCATCGGCGCGCTGACCTCCCACTGCATCGCAGCCGAGTAGCAGCACCGCACGACGAAGGGCGGCGGATCACCCGATCCGCCGCCCGCCGTCGCGATATGCCGTGGCTTACTCGCCCTGGGGCTCGTCGACCTCGTCGGCGGCCTCGCCGTCCTCGGCCTTCTCGGGGGCGGCGCCGCCAACCGTGTCGATGACGCCGGTCTCGGGTGCGAGGCCCGCGAGCTTCTGCGGCTGCAGGATGTCGGCGAGCTGCGCCTCGTCGAGCAGGCCGCGGGAGACCACCAGCTCGGAGACCTTCTCGTTGGTCGCGAGCGCCTCCTTCGCGAGCTTCGCAGCCTCGGCGTATCCGATCACCGGCGCGAGCGCGGTGATGACGGTCACCGAGCGCGACACGGTGTCGGCGAGGCGCTCCTCGTTCGCGGTGATGCCGTCGACGCAGTTGACGCGCAGCGTCTGGCAGGCGCGCTCGAGCCACGTGATCGACTGGAAGAGCGAGTGCGCGATGATCGGCTCGAAGGCGTTGAGCTGCAGCTGGCCGGCCTCGACCGCCATCGAGACCGTGACGTCGGCGCCTGCGACCGAGTAGGCGACCTGCGAGACCGCCTCGGGGATCACGGGGTTCACCTTGCCGGGCATGATCGACGATCCCGCCTGGCGCGCCGGCAGGTTGATCTCGCCGAGACCAGCCTGGGGGCCCGAGGAGAGCAGGCGCAGGTCGTTCGAGATCTTCGAGAGCTTCAGCGCGCTGCGCTTGAGAGCGCCCGAGAAGGTGATGAAGACGCCGGTGTCGCTCGTGGACTCGACGAGGTCGCCCGCGGTCTCGAGCTCGAGGTCGGTGATCTCGCGCAGGTGGCGGATCACGGTCTCCTTGTAGCCCTTGGCCGCGTTGATACCGGTGCCGATCGCGGTCGCTCCCATGTTGACCTCGCGCAGCAGCGTGACGGCCTCGGTGAGGCGCTCGATGTCTTCGCGCAGGGTCACGGCGAAGGCGTTGAACTCCTGGCCGAGGGTCATCGGGACGGCGTCCTGCAGCTGGGTGCGGCCGACCTTGATGATGTGCGAGAACTCGCGGCCCTTCGCGGCGAAGGAGTCGGCGAGCAGCGCCAGCTCGTCGAGCAGGCTCGTGAGCGAGAACGCGAGCGCGATCTTGATCGCGGTCGGGTAGGTGTCGTTGGTCGACTGGCTGCGGTTCGTGTGATCGTTGGGGTTGATGAAGGCGTAGTCGCCCTTCTGGTGCCCCGCCAGCTCGAGCGCGCGGTTGGTGATGACCTCGTTCGCGTTCATGTTGGTCGAGGTGCCCGCGCCGCCCTGCACCACGCCGACCACGAACTGGTCGTGCAGCATGCCGGTCTTGATCTCTTCGCAGGCGCGATCGATGAGGGTGGCGCGCTGCTCGTCGAGTGCGCCGATCTCGAGGTTGGCCCGAGCCGCGGCCTGCTTCACGCAGGCGAAGGCGCGGATGAAGTCGGGGTACACCGAGATGGGTCGCCGCGCGATGGGGAAGTTCTCGTGAGCGCGAGCCGTGTGCACCCCCCAGTACGCTGAAGCCGGAATCTCGACGCTGCCGAGCGAATCCGTTTCGGTGCGGGTTTGTGCTGACAAGAAGTCACTCACCGGTATCAAATCTCCATGGTCAGAGAACATGCGGTCGAAGCCGCGGGGTCGACTCATAGCCTACCCGCGAATCGGCGGATATCCGCGGCCGCTCACGGCCGAGCCGCAGGATCTTCATCCTCTCGCCCCGCCTCGGGGCCACCGCGGTCGTCACGGGAGCCGGGCGCCGGTTCGGAGTCGGGTGCGGGATCCGGATCGGGCAGCGCCACGATCCCCGTCGCCGGGCCCGCCGCCGAGCCGTCCTGCGGCGCAGACTCCCCCGCACCGATCAGCTCCTCCTCGCGGCGCAGCACCGAGAGAGGGGCCGTGAGGGTCTCCGTCTGCCGCGCTGGATCGTCACCGAGCCCCGGGCGCCCGGCGTGCGTCACCCGCAGCCGCAGGCCGCCGTCGCGGTGGAAGCGCAGTCGACGCTCGGTGAACAGCCAGGCCACGCCGATCCCGAACGCTGCGAAGCCCGCGGCCGCGCTGATGAGCAGGGTGGATCGCGGGCCGAGCGCATCGGCGACGGCGCCCACCAGCGGAGCCCCGATCGGCGTGCCGCCCATGAGGATCGCCATGTAGAGCGCGAGCACGCGGCCGCGCACGGCGGGCGCCGCCGTGGTCTGCACGAAGCCGTTGGCCGTCGTGAGCATCGTCGAGATCGCGAGGCCGAAGAACACGAGCGTGGCCGCGAAGGTCCAGAACGTCGGCATGATCGCCGCGACCAGGCTCACCACCCCGATACCGCCGACCGCGAGGATCACGACACGCATCCGCGCGGCCGGGCGGCGCGCGGCGAGCAGCGCCCCCGACAGCGAGCCGATCGCGAGGATCGAGGAGAGCAGCCCGTAGTCGCCCGCGCCCCGGCCGAACTCGACCGCCATCGTCGAGGAGATCACCGGGAAGTTCATGCTGAAGGCTCCCACGAGGAACACCATCAGGAAGATCACGAGCAGGTCGTGCCTGGCCCGCACATAGCGGAACCCGGCCGAGAGCTGGCGCCACTGGGACTCGCGCGATCCGCGCTCCTCTCGCTCCGGACGCGAGTCGATGAGCAGCAGCGCCCCCAGCACCGCGACGAACGACGCCGAGTTGATGAGGAACACCCAGCCGGATCCGACCACCGCGATCAGCACGCCCGCCACCGCCGGGCCCACCAGGCGCGCCGAGTTGAACGAGGCCGAGTTGAGGGCCACCGCATTCGACAGCTGCGTCGGCCCCACGAGGTCCGAGACGAACGCCTGCCGCGAGGTCGTGTCGAAGGCGTTCACCACTCCGAGCGCGAGTGCGAAGCCGTAGAGGTGCCACAGCTGCGCCTGCCCGGTGATGAGCAGCAGGCCGAGCGCCGCCGCGAGCAGCATCAGCAGCGACTGCGTGACGAGCAGCACCCGCCGACGGTCGAAGCGATCCGCCACCGCGCCGCTGAACGGCACGAGCAGCAGCTGCGGCCCGAACTGCAGCGCCATCGTCACGCCGACCGCCGCGGCGTTCGTGTCGGTGAGCTCGGTCAGCACCACCCAGTTCTGCGTGGTCGCCTGCATCCACGCGCCCACGTTCGACACGAGCGCTCCCGTGAACCAGATGCGGTAGTTGCGCACCGACAGGGAGCGGAACATGTTCGACACGACTGGGGCGACCTCCTGGGCTCGGTGCCCTCTACCCTACGCCTCTCCTCGGTTGCCGAGGCAAGGGCTTGACGCGGTCGCTCCCGCGGCACCGCTAGAACTTGCCGCCCATGTCGAGCAGGCGGCGGATACGATCCGGGATCGGCGGGTGGGTCGCGAAGAGGCGGTTCATGAGCCCCGGCTTCAACGGATCCGCGATCCACAGGTGCGCCATGCTCGACTGCTGCTTCTGCAGCGGGCGACCGTATTCGGAGAGCTTGTGGAGAGCGCTCGCGAGCGCCTCCGGGTGGCGCGTGGTGAGCGCGCCAGTGGCATCGGCGAGGTACTCGCGCTGCCTCGACACCGCGAGCTGCACGACGGACGCGATCAGGGGCGCCACGAGCATCGCGACGAGACCGAAGATCAGCATCACCGGGTTGCCGTTGTTGTTGTTTCCGCGCGCGAAGAAGGCCATCCGCATGAACATGTCGGCGAGCATGCCGATCGCCACGACGAGGCCGTACACGATCATCGAGACGCGGATGTCGTAGTTGCGCACGTGCCCGAGCTCGTGCGCCATGACGCCCTCGAGCTCGGAGTCGGTCATGATGTCCAGCAGGCCGGTGGTTGCGGCCACCATCGCGTTCTCCGGGTTGCGCCCTGTCGCGAAGGCGTTGGGGGCCGGGTCGTGCACGATGTAGACCTCGGGCATCGGCGTGCCGGTGGTGATGGAGAGGTTCTCGACGATCCGGTACAGGCGAGGGTTGTCGGCCTCGGTGATGCGCTGCGCGCCGCTCATCGAGATGGCCTGCCGGCCCGCCGCGAAGTACTGGAACAGCGCGTACCCGCCGGCGAACACCACGACGGTGATGACGATGCCCGGCGAGTTGTAGATGTACGCCGCCAGCCAGCCGAGCGCGCCGATGATGACGACGAACAGCAGGATGATGAGGACGCTGTTGACCTTGTTGCGGCGAATCGCGCTGTACACGGACCGCCCCGGTCAGAACTGGATGCGCGGCGGCTCGGAGATCGAGGCGACGTCTTCGACCTCGAAGAACTCGCGCTCGGTGAAGCCCATACCGCGTGCGAAGAGCGTGTTGGGGAACACCTGGATCTTCGTGTTGTACTCGCGCACGCCGCCGTTGTAGAAGCGGCGCGAGGCCTGGATCTTGTTCTCGGTGTCGACCAGCTCGCTCTGGAGCTGCAGGAAGTTCTGGCTGGCCTGCAGCTGCGGGTAGGCCTCGGCCACCGCGAAGATGCTCTTCAGCGCCTGCTGCATGTGATTCTCGGCGGCGGATGCCTCAGCCGGCCCCTGAGCCGAGATCGTCTCGGCGCGGGCCTTGGTGACGTCCTCGAAGACGCCCTTCTCGTGCGCGGCGTAGCCCTTCACCGTCTCGACGAGCGAGGGGATCAGGTCGGCTCGGCGCTTCAGCTGCACCGTGATGTCGCTCCATGCCTCGTCGACGCGCACACGCAGCGTAACGAGAGAGTTGTATGTGATCCAGACGTAGCCGATCAGCAGCACGAGCACGCCAGCTGCGATGAGCAGGGCAATCAATCCACCAGACATGTGTGCATCTTATGCCACGAAGGCCATGAATGCGCTGAGCATGCGGGGCGCTCGCGCCGGCGATCGGCAGCGGCCTGTCGCCGGACGCGGCCGGCGACAGACTCCTCCCCCGTATTCACCCGAGGGCCGGGTGGGATCAGCGTCCCAGCACGCGCTCCAGATGCGGGTTCGCGAAGACGCGGTCGGGATCGAGGCGGTCGCGGACCGCCGCGAACTCGTCGAAGGCCGGGTAGCGCTCGCGCAGGGTCTCGGCCGACTGAGTGTGCATCTTGCCCCAGTGGGGGCGGCCGCCGTGCGCCGTCAGGATCGCCTCGGCGTCGCGGAAGTAGCCGCGATCCTGATCCTTCCAGTAGCGGTGCACTGCGATGTAGCCCGTGTCGCGCCCGCTCGCCGTCGAGAGCATCAGCTCGTCTGCGGCCGCCGAACGCACCTCGACCGGGAACGACACCCGGTACCGTCGCCGCCCGATCATCGCGCGCAGTTCGCGCACCGCGTCGGGCACCGCTTCGAGCGGCAGCCCGAACTCCATCTCGTGGAAGCGGACACGGCGGTGGGTGACGTAGACGCGGTGCGACTCGTCGCTGTACACGCGGCGGCTCGACAGCGTCTCGATGACCCGGTTGATGCGCGGGATGGCGGAGGGCAGCACGCTGCCGATCGCGGTGCACGCGCCGAAGGCGAAGTTGTTGGCGAGTTCCTCGTCGGCGAAGCGGGCGGCGCGGCTCAGAGGCGCTCGATCCGCGTCGAGCGGCAGCCGCGTGTTGGTCTTGGTGCGCGCGCCCCGGGTGTGCGGAAACCAGAAGAACTCGAAGTGATCCGACTGCCGCGTGCGCTCCACGAAGCCGTCGAGCACCTCGTCGAGCGGCATCGGCGCCTCCTCCGCGCGCAGCAGGTAGCGCGGCACGCACTGCAGCATCACCGTGACGAGCACTCCGAGAGCGCCGAGCCCGAGGGCGACGGCGGGCAGCAGCTCGGCGTGGTGATCCTCATCGATCACGAGGGTGTCGCCCGCGCCGGTCACGACGGTGGCGCCCACCACGCCCGTCGCGAGGCCGCCGAGTCGCACGCCCGTGCCGTGCGTTCCCGTCTGCGTCGCGCCCGTGATGGTCTGCCGGTCGACGTCGCCCATGTTGGGGAGGGCGAGGCCGAGCGGGCCCAGGATCGCGGGCAGCTCCCACAGGTGGGTGCCGCCCCAGAGGGTGACGCGGCCGCGGGCCGGGTCGGCGGAGACGAGGCCGCGCAGGCGGCTCATATCAATGCGGATCCCATCGGTGGCGCCGATGCCGGTGAAGCTGTGCGAGGCGCCGATCGGCTTGACGGTGCGGCCCGTTTCGCGGGCGCGCTGCACCGCGAGCTCGATCTGCGCGACGTCGCGCGGCACGATCTCGAGTTCGGGCCGGGAGCGCTCGGTGCGCGCCCAGTTGCTCCAGCTGGTGTTCCAACGGGCGTGCGGCCCCAGTTCCGGCTGCTCGTTCGTTCTCCCGCTCACAGGAAGCATCGTCCCTCTCCTCGATAGCTCGGGATCGGCGGCAGCGCCGTCCCGTCCGCGCGGACGGGCACGATGTCGGCCGTGCGCTCCAGCGGTTCGCCCGCCTTCGCGTGGCGCAGCCAGACCCGGTCCCCCACGCGCAACTCACGCGCGGCTGCACCTCGCACCGGGGTCTGCACCTCTCCCGCCCCCTCGCGCGGCTTGAAGCCGAGACCGGCCGGCCAGACCGGCAGCGGCAGGCGGTCGGCCGCCGCGGGGCCGGAGGCGATCCAGCCGCCGCCGAGCAGCGTCGCGAGGTCCGGCGACGGTTTGCGCACGACGTCGAGCGCGAAGGCCAGCGCCGGGGCCGGCGCGAAGGCGCGGTAGTGGTCGAAGAGGTGCGGCCCGTGCAGCCCGCTGCCCGCCGCGACCTCGGTCACCGCCGACTCCGCGACCGTGCGCTCGATCGACCCGGTGCCGCCGCCGTTCACGAACTCTAGCTCGGCGACCCCGCGCACCCCCGCGACCGCCGCGGCGCGGCGATCCGCCAGCTCCGCAGCGCTCGCCCGCTGCACCGCCCGCAGCAGGGCACCCTCAGCGCCCCGGCCGGCGGGGGCGTCGGCCACTCCCGCGATCTGCGCCTCGTAGGCCATCACTCCGACCAGGTCGAAGCCGGGCCGCCGCACCACCGTCTCGGCGAGCGTGCGCAACTGCTCAGGGGTGCGGATCGGCGAGCGTCGCACCCCCAGATGCCCGAGCGCGCGGGTGCGCCACGAGGCGTCGAGGTCGAGGCACACGCGGATCGGAGAGCGCTCCCCCGGCGGGATCGCGGCGTCGATCAGGTCGAGCTGATCCGCACTGTCGACCATCACGGTGACCCGGCCCGCCGCCCGCTCGTCGCGACCGAGCGTCGCGAGCGCCGCCCGGTCGGCCGTCGGGTAGCCGACCACCACGTCGTCGATGCTCGACGCGAGCCACAGCGCCTCGGCGAGCGTGTACGCCAGCACGCCCCGGAACCCCGGCAGCGCGAGCACCGCGTCGAGCACCGGGCGCGACCGCACCGACTTGCTGGCGACGCGGATCGGCAGGCCGCCGGCGCGCCGCAGCAGATCGTGGGCGTTGTGGCTGAGCGCTTCGACGCTCAGCGCGACGACCGGCGCCGGACGATCGCGCGTCGCCTCGTCCAGGGCGCTCCAGAAGCGATCCGCATCGTGCCAGAGGCGTCGCTCGGCCGCAGCGCGCACCTCCGCAGCGGCGAGATCGAGTGTCATGTATCGCAGTGTAGGGGGTGGCGGGCATCGACGGGAAGGGCTTGGTGGGCCCGGCACCCGAACGGGACTCGGTCTCAGCTGGGGTCGTGCTGCGGAACTGATGTGGCGTCAGTCGCCGCGCAGATCCCGGTCAAGCTCCGCCTGCCACACCGCCCGCTCCTGAGCCCGTCGTGCCCGCCACGCGCGGACGCGCAGAAACAGCGCAAGCAGAATCGTGACGACGATGACGATCACGAGCAGTGCCTTGCCGAAAACCATCGCCCCAGCCTACGCCGTGCGCGGGCCGAGGTGAGCGCATGGCAAGATTGTGGCGTTGCCCCCATAGCCCAACCGGCAGAGGCAGCCGACTTAAAATCGGCACAGTCTGGGTTCGAATCCCAGTGGGGGCACCGAATCGCCGCCGACTCCTCTGTCCCTGATTGGCGACGACGCTCACCACCTTAGGCGGCCCATCGATCGAGATCGCGGGGTTGACAGCACTGAGACAGCACGGCGCACTCCCTCAGGCCGCTGACAGCAGGACGAGCGGCGCGAGGCGTGCCGCTCTCCCTGCTGCGGGTATCGCTCCGCAGCTAGATGAGCAGTCCGATCGCGAGAGCGACAACCCCTAGGAGAGGGACCGTGCCCTGTTTGATCGCGGCGCCCCGCTTCTCAGGAGACGAGAGAAACAGGACGAGCGCCGCGGCGAGCATCGAACCGATCCCGGCGAACACCAGAGCAGATCCGGCAGCGTGCTGACCGATCGCGTAGAGCACCACACCGACGACAGCGACAATCGCGAGGAACAGGTTGTAGAACCCCTGATTGAAGGCCATCTCCCGGGTGGCGGCCGCCTCGGCCTCGCTGATCCCGAACACTGCGCGGGTTTTGCTGCTGGTCCAGGCGATGGACTCCATGTAGAAGATGTACACGTGGAGGAGCGCCGCAAGGCAGGCGAGGACGAGTCCAGCGGTGATCATGGCGGCAAGTCTAACCTTGGTCACCATCAGAACCCTGACGCGCGAAGATGACTACAGCACCTCACGGATGCCAGCGCACCCGGGCCGCGACGCCCTCCGACCACAGCTATAGTCGGGGGCATGAACACCAAAGAGCTCGATGGCGTCACCTACACTCTCACCCGCCGCGACGCGCCGGGCCCCGACCTGAGCGCGTGGTACTGGCTGGGGTCGGATGGCACGGTACTCGAACTCGATGAGGCCGAGCAGCGCGCGCTGCGCGCGAGCGACATCATCCTCGACGAGTAGCCCGCCCGTAGACGCACCCCTCCAAAACACCACCCCCTGGTTGCGGAGATCGTGGTTTGCTACGGTGGCAGCCCACGCGACACGCAGCGAAAGGGGCGCAACGATGCAAGATGTAACACGGCGGGCGGTGCCCCGCCCAACGGTGGCGCGGCAGATCGCGGTCGGTGTTGCGATGCTGGCAGCGGTCGCGCTGGTCGCGTGGGGCGGATCGCTGGCGAGCATCACCAACATCGACGGATGGTACGCCGAAGCCCACAAAGCTCCCTGGAGTCCGCCGAATGCGGTCTTCGGGCCGGTGTGGTCGGTGCTGTATGCCCTGATCGCGCTGGCGGGCTGGCTGATCTGGCGATCGGGTGCACGCTCCGACGCCCCCAACGCTGCACCTGGGGTGCTGCGTCTGTTCGTGACGCAACTCGTGCTGAACGCGCTCTGGACGCCCGTGTTCTTCGCCGGCTACCCCCTCATAGGCGCAGCCGCCTGGTGGGTGGCGCTCGCAATCATGGTTGCGCTGATGGCATCAGTCATCTTGCTCGGGATCACAGCTGCTCCGCTCTCGCGGATCGCCTCCTGGATCATGATCCCCTACCTGCTCTGGCTGATCTTCGCGACCTCGCTCAACGTCGCGGTCATCGCGCTCAACTAGGGCAGGCCTGACAACGGTGGGGGATCCTGTTAGGGATTTTGGGTAGTATTTTCAATTTCAGTTGTGCAGTGGGCACTTATTGTGAGTTTGTGGCCGATGCCAACGGAGCTCTTCAGGAAGAAGTTCTGTGGCCCTTGGGCGATGGTCGAAATAGTCGCGCCCCAGTAGCGGGCTGCGAAGTCGGGGGCCGAGGTCCCGGATGTGTTCGGGGCGTCGACGTCAGTGTCGGTATGGCAGCAGCGTATGACTGGGCATAGCAAGTGGGATCGCGTGCCTACAACGCGGTTCTCGCGGTGGTCGTCCCCATCCAGCAAAGATTGAATGACCATCGTTGGCGCAACGGCGTCGGTTCTCGCTTCGGTCACCTTGTGCGGTGGAGAAAGCTCCCCACGCACGCCAACAACCTCGGCGTCGTTCGTTGGACGAGGCCCTCGTGCCGTCACACGCTGGGGCAGTTCGGGCCTGTGAGCCTCAGCGGGACTCGCTTGACAGAGCGTTTAGGTTCAACTTGCTTGTAACAGTCACCGATGCCAGGAAACTGTTCTCGATTCGCCAAGTGCGTCTCATTACGAGTTCTGCATTGCAATCTGCTGGCCCTTCACGAGCGGATACGCCGCGAGTTCGGTCCCGTCGAGATCTTCCTTGTGCATGTCGACGGCAGTGACCTGGCTGTTCTCGTAGGTCGTGTAGTAGTACACGCCAGTCGCAGTATTGGCGCAGGAGGAGTAGATCGTGATCTCATATTTCTCCTCGTCGCCAACCTGCACACAGCCACGCTGCTGAGCGACCGAGCCGAGGATCTGGAAGAACTGGCTGATCGACTCCGACTCCGAGGTGCCACACACCGAGTGCATCCGCGTAAATACGGCTTTCACGAACCGCGACGCCGATGACAGATCGCCCGGCAGCCCGATCCCGCCCATGCCACGGCTGTACAGGTCCATTGACATACCCGGAGCGAACGTATTCTCTGGCTGCCGCTTTGACAGATGCTGGAAGTCATTGAGCCGGAAGCTCTGAATGTCGAATGTGGGGTTGTTCGTGAGCACGCCCCACGGGTTGTCATACACCTTGAGACCGTCATGCACGCTCTCCACGGTGATCGACGCCGTCTTGTCCGCGATGATCCAGTGCAGCGGCGACAGCGGGAACTCCGGGCTGAAGTTGATGTCGACGAGACTCACCGAACGCAGGGCGTCCTTCACCTGCGCCACGGTCTCGAACTGACCGAGGACCCACGGGATGAATTCGAAAGGCGTGACCTCAGTGTGTCCCGACCCAGGCTCCGGGAAGTGCGCATTGTCCGGGAAGTTGAGGCCGGCCATGCCGAGACCCTTCTCGTTGACGGCGTCATAGTAGAGCGGATAATCGTTCGCGATCGTCGCGATCCCGATGATCGCATGGTGCGTCGGCAGCGATGGCAACCGGTGGAACGGGAATGGAAAGTTCCGCGGAGTGACGGTTACAGTCTCGTTGTACGAGAACTCCAGATCGAGATTCCTCCCGAAATAGTGATCGGCCGTCGTGAAGCTCAACCCTGTGCACATGATCGTATCCCTTCCTTAACAAGCCAGTCGACTCGCCACTTTCGAGCCCTGCTTCCACTTACTCCTCCCGAATGTAAGGGGGGGTGAAGGGAGTTCAGGGAGTGCCCCGACGATTGACTGTCACGATTCCTGTCCGTAAGATCCGCGGCATACGGCTCTCTTCTGGGCTTCTGTGGCTCCATCACGAACAAGCCACTTGCAGAACGGGTATAGGTAACCGCAGTATCTGCGACGGGTAGGGGATAGCAGCTACTGCCGCCAGCAGACCGGGTGAAAGGTCGCAAGAAGACCAAGGCTCCGCCCCGTGGTCGCGGGCTATCGTTTCTCTATGGATACATCCAGTCGATAGACACCAAGCTGCCATCCCCAGTCAAATGGTGTTGCCAGGCCGACACCGTCGTCGACGGCCCGAACACATCCGGAATCTCAGACCCCTACCGCTCAGCCCGGTAGCGGGGCGCGACTATCTCGACCATCGCCCAAGAACCTCAGAACTTCTCACCGAAGAGGCCCGCTGGCGTCGGCCACAAACCTTCACTAAAGGCCCACTGCACACCTAAAATTGAGGATACTACCCAAAATCTCCAACAGGATCCCCCTCCGTTGTCAGACTCACCCTAGCGGCGGCAGCAGGATCTACGATCCGCGATCCGCGACCCGCGAGAAAGAGTAAGCCCCGCCGTTGGGCAGAACGACGGGGCTTACGGTCTATGTCGCCCCTGGGACAGATCCCAGGGCGGCGGATCGGCGCACGGGCCGAGCCGAGCGCCTACGCGGTGAGGCGCTGGCGCAGCTGCGCGAGCTGGTCGCGCAGGGCGGCCGGCACGCGATCGCCGAACCGGGCGAAGAACTCCTCGGTGAGGTCGGCCTCCGCGAGCCACGACTCGGGGTCGATCGAGAACAGCTCGGCGAGATCCTCGGCGGGCACCTCGATGCCGTCGAGGTTGAGCTCGCCGTCGGCGGGCACGGTGCCGATCGCGGTCTCGCGGCCCGAGACCTCGCCCTCGACGCTGCGGATGATCCAGTCGATCACGCGCGAGTTGTCGCCGAAGCCGGGCCACAGGAAGCGGCCATCGGCGCCCTTGCGGAACCAGTTCACCTGGAACACCTTGGGCGCCTTGTCGCCGAGGCTCTCCCCCATCTCGAGCCAGTGGCCCCAGTAGTCGGCCATGTTGTAGCCGCAGAAGGGCAGCATCGCGAAGGGATCTCGGCGCAGCTCGCCCACGGTGCCCTCCTGGGCCGCGGTCTTCTCGGACGACACCGTCGCGCCCACGAACACGCCGTGCTCCCAGGAGAGCGACTGGGCGACCAGGGGCACATTGGTGGCGCGGCGGCCGCCGAAGAGGATCGCGTCGAGCGGCACGCCGTCCTGCTCGTACCAGTCGGCGGCGAGCGACGGGGTCTGCTGGATCGGCACGGTGAAGCGCGAGTTGGGGTGCGCGGCGGGGCGGTCGGCGTCGGGCGTCCAGTCGTTGCCCTGCCAGTCGGTGAGGTGCGCGGGCACCTGGTCGGTCTTGCCCTCCCACCACACGTCGCCGTCGTCGGTCAGCGCGACGTTGGTGAAGATGGTGTTGCCCCAGAGGGTCTCCATCGCGACGGGGTTGGTCGACTCGCCGGTGCCGGGGGCGACGCCGAAAAAGCCGGCCTCGGGGTTGATCGCGTAGAGGCGGCCGTCCTTGCCGGGGCGCAGCCAGGCGATGTCGTCGCCGATGGTCTCGACCTTCCAGCCCGGGATCGTGGGCTGCAGCATCGCGAGGTTGGTCTTGCCGCAGGCAGACGGGAAGGCGGCGGAGAGGTGGTAGGCCTTGCCTGTGCCGACGTTCGTGAGCTTGAGCAGCAGCATGTGCTCGGCGAGCCAGCCCTCGTTGCGGCCCATCACCGAGGCGATGCGCAGCGCGAAGCACTTCTTCGAGAGCAGCGCGTTGCCGCCGTAGCCCGAACCGTACGACCAGACCTCGAGGGTCTCGGGGAAGTGGGTGATGTACTTGGTGTCGCTGCAGGGCCACGCGACGTCGTCCTGGCCCTCGTCGAGGGGGGCGCCGACCGAGTGCACGGTGCGCACCCACTCGCTGCCCGGGGTGATGCCGTCGAGGGCGGGCTGCCCCATGCGGGTCATGATGCGCATGTTGAGCACGGCGTAGGGCGAGTCGGTGATCTCGATGCCGAGCTGGGTGATGGCGCCGCCGACGGGGCCCATCGAGAAGGGCACCACGTACATGGTGCGGCCGCGCATGGCGCCGTCGAAGAGCGGCATGAGCTCGGCCTTCATCTCGGCGGGGGCGACCCAGTTGTTCGTGGGGCCGGCGTCCTCCTCCTTCTCGGAGCAGATGAAGGTGCGATCCTCGACGCGGGCGACGTCGGCGGGGTGTGAACGGGCGAGGAAGCTGCCGGGGCGGAGATCCTTGTTGAGCGGGATCAGGGATCCGGCCTCGACCATCTCGGAGGTGATGCGGTTCCACTCGTCCTGGGAGCCGTCGCACCAGACCACCTCGGCGGGCTTCGTCAGCTCGGCGACCTCGGTCACCCAGTTCAGCACCTCCTCGTTGGCGGTGGTCGCATTCGCACGCACGAGGTCGGTGATCGCGGTTGCGGTCTCGGCCTCGATGATCTGGGTGGCGCTCATACCTTCGTTCTCCTCGGGTTCGCACATCGTCGGTGAAGAATCGGTGACATCTCCATTCTCGGTAGCCCGTTCATCCCCCATTCACCAAACAAGCTGTAAATTTTCAAGATTCTTGACATATAGTCAAAGAATGGCACCCGATGCAACACCGGCCCAGGGCGAATCTGAACTCGACCGTCTGCTCCTCGGCAAACGACTGCGCTTCTTCCGCACCCGAGCGGGCCTCACCCTCGAACAGCTGGGCGAGCGGGTCGGCGTGGTCGCGAGCCAGCTCTCCCACATCGAGAACGGGCGCCGCGAGCCAAGACTCGGCCTGCTGCAGGGCATCGCGCGCGAACTCGGGATCGACCCCTCGGAGCTGCTGCGCCGCGAGGCTCCGGATCACCGCAGTGCCCTCGAGATCGAACTCGAACGCGCGCAGAGCACTCCCGCCTACGTGCGCCTCGGCCTCCCCCACGTACGCACGCCCCGCACCCTCGGCGACGACGCGCTCGAATCGCTCGTCGGCCTGCACCGGGAGCTGACCCGGCGATCCCGAGCCGCGGCCGCGACCTCCGAGGAGGCGCGGCGCGCGAACACCGCGATCCGCCTCCAGATGCGCGAGCGCGACAACTACCTCCACGAGATCGAGCTCATCGCCTCCGACCTCATGCGCCGCGTCGGCCACACCACGGGGGCCGTCACCCACCGCACGGTGGCGATGCTGGCCGAGATGCTCGGCTTCACCCTCATCTTCGTCGACGATCTGCCCTCGAACACGCGCAGCATCACCGACCTCGAGAACGGGCGCATCTACCTCCCGCCGGCCTCGATCCCCGGCGGGCACGGCCTGCGCTCGCTCGCACTGCAGGCCATGGCCCACCGCGTGCTCGGCCACGCCGAGCCGGCGAGCTACGCCCAGTTCTTGGAGCAGCGGCTGCAGATCAACTACTTCGCGGCGGCCTGCCTGATGCCGGAGGCGCGGGCGGTCGACTTCCTGCAGCAGGCGAAGCGCAATCGCAACCTGGCGATCGAGGATCTGCGCGACGCCTTCGGCGTCACCCACGAGGCCGCCGCGCACCGCTTCACGAACCTCGCGACCCGGCACCTCGAACTGCGGGTGCATCACTACCGCGCCGACGGCGAGGGCGTGCTGGTGCGCGGCTACGAGAACGACGAGCTGCCGTTCCCGAGCGATGCCTCCGGCTCGATCGAGGGCGAAATGCTCTGCCACAAGTGGGGCGGCCGCACCGCGTTCCACCGCACCAACCGCACGAGCGAGTTCTACCAGTACACCGACACCCCCGCGGGCACGTTCTGGTCGAGCGTGCAGACGGGCGACGCCGAGCAGGGCCCGTTCGCAATCGCCTGCGGTGTGGCGTTCGACGACGCGAAGTGGTTCCGGGGCCGCGACACGATGGAGCGGCGGGTGTCCACCTGCCCCGACGAGGCCTGCTGCCGCACCGCGGCCCCTGAGCTGCTGAGCCGCTGGGAGGGCAAGGCCTGGCCGAGCGCCCGCATGCACCAGCACGTGCTCTCGCCGCTGCCGACGGGCACCTTCCCCGGTGTCGACGACACCGCGATGTACGAGTTCCTCTCGAAGCATGCGCCGGAGGCTTAGGGAGAAACGCGTCAGCGTTTCTCCGCCGGAGGTGCCCGGCTCACAAGCCGGGGAGCATTAGGCCTCACCCCATTGAGGTCACCCGAGCAGCATGCTCACGAGCACGAGCACCTGCACCAGCACCCGCAGCTCGCGCATACGCCGAGAGCCCCGCGGCGAAACGCTGCGGGGCTCTCGGGGTGAGGCGCTCGGGGCGCCGCGGAGGTGTTAGTCGGTCTTCGGCTTGGGGCGCGAGGCGAACTCCTCGAAGATCGCGCGGGGCTGCTGCACTGCCTCGATGTTGACGATGTCGCGGCCCAGGAAGAAGTGCCCGACCCAGCCGCCGAATACGCGCCACTTGCGCTCCCACGTGGGGATCGCGAGGCCGTGGTAGAAGCGGTGCGCGAGCCACGCGAAGTAGCCCTTCATCGCGAAGCTGCCGCCCGAGCGGAAGACGCCCGTGTTCACGCCGAGGCCGGCGACGGCACCCATGTTCTTGTGGTTGTACTGGCGCACGCCCTCGCCGCGCAGATCGGCGACGATGTTCTTGGCGAGCAGACGGCCCTGGCGCACGGCGTGCTGCGCGTTGGGCACGCAGAAGCCGCCGGGGCCGGGGGTCGCCGAGATATCGGGGGTCTGCGAGGTGTCGCCCGCGGTCCAGGCGCCCTCGAGCGCTTCGCCCTCTTCGGTGGTGATGCGCAGCTCGGGGCTGCCGATGACGTGGCCGCGGGGGCCGATCGGCAGGTCGGTGCCGCGCAGGAAGGGACGGGGCATGACGCCGGCGGTCCAGACGATCAGGTCGGACTCGAACTTCTCGCCGGTCGACAGCTCGATGTTGCCGTCGACAGCCGAGGAGAGCTGCGTGTCGAGGTGGATGTCGACGCCGCGGCGGGTCTGATCCTTGACGACCCAGTCGGCGAGCTTCTCGGTGACCTCGGGCATAATGCGGCCCATGGCCTCGACGAGGTGGAACTTGGTCTCCTCGAACGAGATCTCGGGGTAGCGGCGCAGCAGCGCCGTCGCGAAGGAGCGCAGCTCGGAGATCGTCTCGATGCCGGCGAAGCCGCCGCCGACGACGGTGACGGTGAGCAGGCGGGCGCGCTCGGGCGAGCCGGCGGGCAGCGATGCCGCGCGCTCGAAGTTGCCGACGAGGCGGTCGCGCACGGCGACGGCCTCTTCGATGGTCTTCATGCCGATGGCGTTCTCGGCGATGCCCGCGATGGGGAAGGTGCGCGAGACGGAGCCGGTGGTGACGACGATGTGGTCGTACGCGAAGTCGAAGGCCTCGCCCTCGTTCGGGGTCACCGTCGCGGTCTTGGTGGCGTGCGAGATGCCCGTCACCTTGCCCGCGATGTTGTGCGTGCTGGTGAGGTGCCGACGGCGGGCCACGACCGCGTGACGCGGCTCGATCGAACCCGCGGCGACCTCGGGGAGGAAGGGCAGGTAAGCCATGTAGGGCAGCGGATCGACGATCGTGACCTCGGCCTCGCCCGCACGGAGCAGCTTCTCGAGCTTCCATGCGGTGTAGAAGCCGGCGTAGCCACCACCAACGATCAGAATCTTCTTCGCCACGAAGCGGTCTCCTTGATGCAGTGAGCGTGAATGCCCGGATCGCGGGCACAGAAAAACCGGGCACGTCGTACCCGAGGTCCCATACTACAGCTTCATGAGAGCGGTCACTGCTGTTTCGGCGGGCATTCCGCAGAACATGCCGCTATTCGTCGGCATCCGGGCGGATCGCCTGCAGTTTCTCCGGCCGGCGGGCCGATCGCGGCCCGAGGCTACGCGCTCGCGTACCCGTCCCAGCCGCTGCGAGCCAGCGCAAGGTCGCCGATGGGGTTGACGCCGGGCCCGGCAGCCAGCGCGTGGCCGATGAGGGCGTGCAGGCACTTCACGCGCGTGGGCATACCGCCCGCGCTCACACCGGCGAGCTCGGGCACCTCCCCCACGCTGTCGCGATCCTCGATGTACTGCTCGTGCGCGCGGGCGTACTGGGCGCGCACCTCCTCGTCCTCGGCGAGCAGTTCGTTGAACTCGTTCATCACGCCGGCGGCCTCGAGCCGGGACGCCGCGGCGACCGCCTCCGGGTGGCACAGGTAGTAGAAGGTGGGGAACGGCGAGCCGTCGGGCAGCCGCGGCGCGGTCGCGACGACGGTCGGACTGCCGTCGGCGGCCCGAGCGGCGATCCCCACGACGCCGCGCGCCTCGCGTCCGAGCTGCTCGCTCACGGCGTCGATGTCGGCGGCGGTGGGCTCGGTGTACGGTGGGCGGCTCATGGCTGGGGCTCCTCGGCGGTGGGGTCGGGGTCGGGTGCGGGTTGGGTTCCCGCGAGTTCGTCTGGCGGGGCTGCGGTCGTGCCCGCGGTCAGGAAGGACACCGCGATCCCGCGCACCCAGTCGCTCTCGAGGCGGGACAGCTCGGGGCTGGTCTCGTCGTCGGACTCCGCCGGCAGCACGATGTCATCGACCACGCCCAGCTGGGTCTCGCCCGGCATCACGTAGAAGAGCCTGTCGCGCGCCTGGGATCGCACGTAGACGGGATCCTTCCATTTCACCCGCTCGGCGTCGATCTCGTTGACCGCCTCCTGATGCAGCCGCACGCTCTCGCGCAGCTCGGAGATCTCGCGCCGCTGCTGCACGTAGGTGGAGAGGCTGGGGCTCACGATCACGGCGCCGGCCGCGAGCAGCACCACGACGAGCACGGTGAACCCGCTGAAGCGGAGGCTCGAGGCCCAGGCCCCGAGATCCTCCACCCAGCGTTTCACCGTGCTGCCGTTCGCGTTCGCGTGCTGCAGTTACGCCGTGAAGCGCGGGAAGGCGGCGCTACCGGCGTAGGCCGCGGCGCCGCCGAGCTCCTCCTCGATGCGCAGCAGCTGGTTGTACTTCGCGACGCGGTCGGAGCGCGCGGGCGCACCGGTCTTGATCTGGCCGCAGTTGGTGGCGACGGCGAGGTCGGCGATGGTGACATCCTCGGTCTCGCCCGAGCGGTGCGACATCACGGCGGTGTAGCCGGAGCGCTGCGCGAGCTGCACCGCGTCGAAGGTCTCGGTGAGGGTGCCGATCTGGTTGACCTTCACGAGCAGCGAGTTGGCGACGCCCTTCTCGATGCCCTCGGCGAGGCGCGCGGGGTTGGTGACGAAGAGGTCGTCGCCCACGAGCTGCACGCGATCGCCGATCTCGGCGGTGATGTGCGCCCAGCCCTCCCAGTCGCTCTCGTCGAGCGGATCCTCGATCGAGACGAGCGGGTAGCGGTCGAGCAGGTCGGCGTAGTAGGCCGTCATCTCGGCTGCGGTGCGCTGCTGGCCTTCGAAGGTGTAGACGCCGTTCTCGTGGAACTCGGACGAGGCGACGTCGAGCGCCACGGCCACGTCGCGGCCCGGCTCGAGGCCGGCGCGCTTGATGGCCTCGACGATCAGATCGAGTGCGGCCGAGTTGTGGGGCAGGTCGGGGGCGAAGCCGCCCTCATCGCCGAGGGCGGTGGTGAGGCCCTGCTCCTTGAGCAGCGCCTTGAGCGCGTGGTAGACCTCGACGCCCCAGCGCAGGCCCTCCGAGAAGGTCTCGGCGCCGAGCGGCACGGCCATGAACTCCTGGATGTCGACGCCGGTATCGGCGTGCGCGCCGCCGTTGATGATGTTCATGAGCGGCACCGGCAGGGTGTTCGCGGTCGGCCCGCCGAGGTAGCGGTAGAGGGGCAGCTCGGCCGAGGCGGCCGCGGCGTGGGCCACGGCGAGGCTGACGCCGAGGATCGAGTTCGCGCCGACGCGCGACTTGTTGTCGGTGCCGTCGACCTCCTTGAGCACGGCGTCGATGATGCGCTGATCGTCGGCGGCGAAGCCCTCGATGGCGGGGGCGAGCTCGTCGAACACGGCGTCGACGGCCTTGGTCACGCCCTTGCCAAGGTAGCGATCCTTGTCGCCGTCGCGCAGTTCGTACGCCTCGAAGGCGCCGGTCGACGCACCCGAGGGCACGGCTGCGCGCCCCACGGAATCGTCGGTGAGGCCGACCTCGACCTCAACGGTCGGGTTGCCACGCGAATCGAGAATCTCGCGGGCGATCACCGCGTCGATAAATGCCACCATGCGCTCCTTCGGAGTGTTGTTGCGGGGGTCAGCGGCGCTGTTCGCACCGCGGTTCCAGTGTAGCGGCAGCCCCAGCCCCGCTCGCTGCGAAGCAGCCCGGATCCGCGTCGCGGGCGCTGCGGCGGCACGCCCCGCTCAGTCGGCGAGCGCGCGGAACTCGATGGTGTCGGCCGTGGCCCCGGCCCGCACGTTCGCGAAGCTCGTGAAGCCCTCCTCTGCGACGCGCGCGAGCAGGGTCTTCATGTTCTTCTGACGCTTCTCGAGCCGCACGCGGTGACCGCGATCCACGAGCTCCCGCTTGATCGCGAGCAGCTCGGCGAAGGGCACCTCGGCGTCGTAGACGAGCGCGACCGATTCAGGGCCGGCCGAGCCGGGCAGCGAGATGAGATCCACCACCCGCTCGAATCCGATCGAGAAGCCGACCGCGGGCACGTCCTGCCCCAGGAAGCGCCCCACCATGCCGTCGTAGCGGCCGCCGCCGCCGACCGAGCTGCCCGAACCGGGATGCGCAACCTCGAAGATCGTGCCGGTGTAGTAGCCCATGCCGCGCACCAGGGTGGGGTCGAAGCGCAGCGCGACCCCACTGGGCAGCGCCCCGTCGAGAGCCGCGCCCAGTTCGGCGAGGCTCTCGATGCCGGCTGCGGCGCCGGGGTTCTCGGCGGCGCCGGGCAGCGCGGCTTCGATAGCGGATCGCGTGAGGGCGATCCCCTCCCCCGCGAGGGCGGGCTCGACCGCGGCGAGCACGGCCCCGATCCGCTCACCAGCCGCGCCGTCGATGTCGCGCAGCTCCTCGACGACGCCCGCGGCGCCGATCTTGTCGAGCTTGTCGATCGTGATGAGGGCGCGGTCGTGGGTGTCGGCGGCGAAGCCGCAGTGCTCGAGCAGACCGAAGAGGATGCGACGGTCGTTGACGCGGATCACGCATCCCTCGAGCCCGAGCGCCGCGAGCGCCTGCGAGGTGGCGGTGATCAGCTCGATCTCGGCGAGCAGGCCGGCCTCGCCGATGATGTCGATGTCGGCCTGCACGAACTGCCGGTAGCGGCCCTTCTGCGGACGCTCGGCGCGCCACACCGGGGCGATCTGGATGGCGCGGAAGACGGGCGGCAGCTCGGCGCGGTGGCTCGCGTAGAACCGGGTGAGCGGCACGGTGAGATCGAAGCGCAGACCGAGGTCGGCAAGCTGCTCGGCGTTGCCGGCGTCGCTGGCTGCGGCGAGCGCCTCGGGGCGGATGCCGCGCTTCAGGATCGAGAAGCTGAGCTTCTCGTTGTCGCCGCCGAGCCCGGCGTGCAGGCGCGCATAGTCCTCGACCACGGGGGTCTCGATCTCGTCGAACCCGTGGGCGCGGTAGACGCCCTTGATGACGCCGAGCGCGTGCTCACGGCGCGCCTTGTCTGCGGGGAGGAAATCGCGCATGCCGCGCGGCGGGTTCACGGGTGCTGCCATGGTCCCCTATTCTTCCACGCCGCCGCCCCGTCGCGCGCCCCGGCCATACCGCGCGCCGCCGCGCCGCTCGCCCTGCGGCACCCCTCCGCACGTCGGGGTCACACAAGTGGTCGTTTCCCGCCGCGGACCGAACCCGCGGTGCGGCGAGCGGTGTGGGGCGATCCGTCCTCCTGAGCGCCGCTCACTCCCCGTGGGTGACGCGTGCGGTGAAGCGGTCGATCGCGAGCCGCAGCGCGCGATCCGGATCGACGCCCGCGGCGTTCGCCCGCACGACGAGCGCGAGCATCGCGTCGCCGATCCCGTTCTCGGCCATGCGCTGCTCGTCGGGCCCGATCGCTGTGGCGAGGGGGTCGTCGGGGTGGCTCTCCCCCGCGCTCGGATCGACGAGCCGGGCCCGCTTCAAGCGTTCGACCACCTTCGCCGCGCGGGCGAGCGTGGGCATGCCCGCCGGGATGCCGTCGAGGGGGCCGCGCGATCCGCGTTCCTCCCCCGCAGCATCCTCCTTCAGCCGCTCCCACTCGGCGTGCAGCTCCTCGACCGTCATCTCGCCGCGGTCGCCGAACACGTGCGGGTGCCGGGCGATCAGCTTCGCATCGAGCGCGCCCGCGACGCTCGCGAGATCGTAGCCCTCGCCGTCGCGCTCCGCGATGGCAGCGTGGAAGAGCACCTGGTAGAGCACGTCGCCCAGCTCCGAGCGCACCTCGTCGGCGGGCAGCTGCCGCTCCACCGCGTCGATGAACTCTGCGGTCTCCTCGACGAGGAACGGGGTCAACGTCTCGTGCGTCTGCACGCCGTGCCAGGCGCAGCCGCCCGGTCGCACCATCGTACGCACCGTCTGCATCGCTGCCGCCACGGCCTCCGCGTCGCGGGCAATGGTCTCCGCGTCGGGTGCAACGGTCCCCGCGTCGGGTGCAGCAGACGTGCCTCCGGCATCCGCGGCGGGGTGCGGGGCGGTCTGGTCGACGTCTGCGTCCTGATCCATGCCATCCAGCCTACTGACGCCAGCGCTCGCTCGCCGAATGGCCCAGATCACAGCTCGGGCAGTGGATCGCAGCTCAGGCGGAGGTATTCGCCCAGAACCTCCGTCTGAACTGCGATCCACTGCCCGAGCTGCGACTCCCACTGCAGCGCGGAGCGCAGCGCGCAGCGCTCACGACGCGGGATCCTCCTCGAGCAGCGTCGCGAGCACGCGCCCGGTCCAGGCCACGATGTCGCCCTCGTCGCCGACGTTGCGCTGCCCGACGCCCGCGAGCGGGCTGCGCGACAGCGCGGTGCCGCCGGGCAGCGGGATCTGCAGCGCGCCCGTCGCCTCGGTGAAGCGCGAACCCGGGTACATGCGGTTCATGCGCATGCGGCGCGAGTCGAGCAGCTTGACGGGCTCGATGCGCAGCGCGGGGCCCGCGGCGACGACCTTCGAGAGGCCGAGCTTCGCCGCGCGGCGTCGCAGCGCCGAGACTGCGGCGAGGCGCTGCACCTCGGCGGGCGGTTCGCCGTAGCGGTCGGTGAGCTCTTCGAGCACGAGGGCGACGTGGTCCTCGGGCGTCTGCGGGTGGGAGGCGGCCGAGAACTTCTGGTAGGCCTCGAGTCGCAGACGCTCGCTCTCGACGTATTCCTCGGGGATGTGCGCATCGACGGGGAGTTCGAGCACCAGTTCGACGGGCCCGGTCGACTCCTCGCCCTTGAAGGTGCTGACGGCCTCGCCGATCATGCGCAGGTAGAGGTCGAAGCCGACGCCCGCGATGTGCCCTGACTGCTCGCCGCCGAGCAGGTTGCCGGCGCCGCGCAGTTCGAGGTCTTTGAGGGCGACCTGCATGCCCGAACCGAGCTCGTTGTTGGTGGCGAGCGTCTCGAGGCGCTCGTGCGCCGTTTCGGTGAGCGGCTTGTCGGGGTCGTAGAGGAAATAGGCGTAGGCCCGCTCGCGGCTGCGCCCCACGCGCCCGCGCAGCTGGTGCAGCTGGCTCAGGCCGTACTTGTCGGCCGCGTCGATGATGATGGTGTTGGCGTTCGCGATGTCGAGGCCGGTCTCGATGATGGTGGTCGAGACGAGCACGTCGAACTTGCGCTCCCAGAAGTCTTGCACCACCTGTTCGAGCTGGTGCTCGCTGAGTTTGCCGTGCGCGACGGCGACGCGCGCCTCGGGCACGAGTTCGGAGATCTGCGCGGCGACCCGGCTGATCGACGAGACGCGGTTGTGCACGAAGAACACCTGGCCCTCGCGCAGCAGCTCGCGGCGGATCGCGGCGGTGATCTGCTTGTCGCTGCGGGCGCCCACGAAGGTGAGGATGGGGTGGCGGTCCTCGGGCGGGGTGGCGAGGGTCGACATCTCGCGGATGCCGGTCACCGCCATTTCGAGCGTGCGCGGGATGGGCGTCGCGCTCATCGCGAGGATGTCGACGTTGGTCTTGAGCTTCTTCAGCGTGTCCTTGTGCTCGACGCCGAAGCGCTGCTCCTCGTCGATGATGAGGAGGCCCAGGTCTTTGTAGAGCACGTTGTCGGAGAGCAGACGGTGGGTGCCGATGACCACGTCGACGGTGCCCGCGGCGAGCCCGTCGATAGTGTCTTTCGACTCCTTGTCGGTCTGGAACCGGCTGAGCGCGCGCAACCGCACGGGGAAGCCGGCGAAGCGGTTCTGGAAGGTTTCGAGGTGCTGCTCGGCGAGCAGCGTCGTCGGCACGAGCATGGCGACCTGCTTGCCGTCTTGCACGGCCTTGAACGCCGCCCGCACCGCCACCTCGGTCTTGCCGAAGCCCACGTCGCCCGCGATCAGGCGGTCCATCGGGATGGAGCGCTCCATGTCGCGCTTCACCTCGTCGATGGTGGTGAGCTGGTCGAGGGTCTCGGCGTAGGGGAACGCTTCCTCCAGCTCGTGCTGCCAGGGGGTGTCGGGCGAGAAGGCGTGGCCCTTCGATGCGACGCGCGCCGAGTAGAGCTTCACCAGTTCGACGGCGATGTCGCGCACCGCCTTGCGCGCCTTCTTCTTCGCGGTGGCCCAGTCGCTGCCGCCCATCTTCGAGAGCGGCGGCGCCTCGCCGCCGACGTAGCGCGACAGCTGGTCGAGCTGGTCGGTGGGCACGTAGAGCTTGTCTTTGGGCATGCCGCGCTTGGTCGAGGCGTATTCGAGCACGAGGTACTCGCGCAGCGCCTTGGTCGCGTCGCGGCCGATGCCCGTGGGCACCATGCGCTGCGTGAGCTCGACGAAGCGGCCGATGCCGTGCGTCTCGTGCACCACGTAGTCGCCGGCCACGAGCTTGAGCGGGTCGACGACGTTCTTGCCGCGGCGGCGCGCGAGCTTCTGCCCGGATGCCGCCTGCGCGCTCACCGAGCGGCCGAAGAACTCGGCCTCGCTCGCGAGCAGCAGCTTGGCCTCGTCGCTCGCGAAGCCCGACCACGCGGTGCCTGCGACGAGGTACACGACCCCCGCTTCGAGGCGCTCGGGCAGTTCGTCGACCATGCGGGCGGCGGCGCCCGCCTCGACCAGCACGTCGCGGGCGCGCTCGACGAGCCCGATGCCCTGCGCGGTGACGACCACGTGCCAGCCGTCGCGCAACCGGTCCGAGAACAGGCGGATCGCGGTGCTCGTGGCGTCGGCCCCCGCGGCGGGCCGCGGGAACGGACCGCCGGCGACGTTGATGCGGTCGGGTTCGGCGTCGTCGAAGGCGGTGACGCTGCCGGCCTGCGGTGCGCTGACCGCGGCATCGCCCACGGCCGAACCGTCGGCCGAAGCGGATCCGGCAGCCGAGCCGGACCCTGCCGCCGAGCCATCGCCCGAGGCGCCCGCCGGGTCGTCATCGCCCGCGACGAAGGTCGAGATGGTCCACCAGGGGCGGCCGTGCGACGCAGCGCGCAGTTCGGAGACCGAGAGCATGCCGCTGTCGTCGGTGGGCACGGGCGCGTCGGCGCCGGCCGTGGCGGCGCTCCATGCGGCTTCGAGGAACTCGCGGTTGGTCTCGGCGAGGCTCACCGCGCGGCTGGCGACCCGCTCGGGCGACGCGACGAGCACCGCGCCGCCCGCCGGCAGCAGCGCCGTGAGCGGTGCGATGCCGGGCACGAGCTGCGGCAGCAGGCTCTCCATGCCCTCGACGGGCATGCCCTGGCTCATCTTCTCGAGCAGCGAGGAGAGGGCGGGGAAGCGCGGCAGCAGCTGGGCCGCGCGCTCGCGGACCTCATCGGTGAGCAGCAGCTCGCGGGCGGGCCACAGCTCCAGCTCGGGGAGCGGATCGCCCGCGCTGCGCTGATCGGAGACCGCGAAGCGGCGGATCTGATCGACCTCGTCGCCGAAGAAGTCGACGCGCAGCGCCTGCTCGGCGGTGGGCGGGAAGACGTCGAGGATGCCGCCGCGCACCGCGAACTCGCCGCGCCGGGTGACCATGTCGACCCGGGTGTACGCGCGCAGCACCAGCTCGCGCGCGACGAGGTCGAGCGCGCCCCCCGCGTGCCCCGCCGCGGTCGACGCGGCGCCGAGCGGCACCGCGCCCGCGCGCAGCACGAGCGGTTCGGCCCGGGCCGCGTGCGGCGACACCGGCTGCAGCGCGGCCCGCACCGAGGCCACCATGACGAGCGGCTGCGCTCCGGTGTGCTCGCGCAGCAGCCGCAGCGCCGCGGCGCGACGGCCGACGGTCTCGGCGCTCGGGCTCAGCCGCTCGTGCGGCAGGGTCTCCCACGCCGGGAACTCGGCGGTCACGGCCTCGGGTACGAGCGAGGCGAGGGACGAGCGCAACGCGTCGGCCTCGCGGCTCGTCGCCGCGATCACGAGCAGCGCACCGCGGTCGCCGGCCTCGCGCCGCCGCCGCAGCAGCCCCGCGATGAGCGGAGCCCGCAGCCCCTCGGCGACCGAGAAGTCGGCGTCGCTCGCGACCGCGCCGTCGGCGACCTCCAGCGCGCGGGAGAACGAGGGCGATGCCTCGAGCAGCCGGTCGATGCCCCGCAGCGTCACTTGACGGCCCCCCCGTGGAAGCGCTGCTGCGCGGCGATCAGGCCCTCGTCGACGAGGGCCTCTGCGGCGTCGGCGGCGTCTTCGAGCAGCACGGCGAGCGCCGACCGCTCGGTGGAGGCGAAGGGGCGCAGCACGAAGTCTGCGGCGTCCTGCTGGCCGGGCGGGCGGCCGATGCCGACCCGCACCCGCAGGAACTCGGGGGTGCCGAGCGCCTTCGCGATGTCGCGCAGGCCGTTGTGGCCGCCGTGGCCGCCGCCCTGCTTCAGCTTGATGGCGTCGAAGGGCACGTCGAGTTCGTCGTGGATGACCACGATGCGCTCTGCGGGCACGCCGTAGTACTTGGCGAGCCCCGACACTGGGCCGCCCGAGGTGTTCATGTAGCCGTTCGACTTCGCGAGGATCAGCTTCGGCCCGCCCGGCCGCACCCGGCCCTCGGCCACGCGCGAACCGGTGCGGTGCGGTGAGAATCGGCCGCCGATGCGCTCGGCCAGCACGTCGAGGGCCATCTGCCCGACGTTGTGCCGGGTGGCCTCGTACTTCGGCCCGGGGTTGCCGAGGCCGACGATCAGCCAGCTGTCATCGGACACGCGATCCTCTTTTCTTCGCTTCTGCCAGAACATCAGTCTCTCCTCGCTCACGATGATCGCAGAGACCACCGACATTCGCCCTGAGAGACGAACGGCCCGCCGGGCGGCGACGCATCGCCGACCCGACGGGCCATCGGTATCGGAGGGTTACTCCGCGGCAGCCTCTTCGGCCGCGTCGTCGCCCGCGGCGCCGCGCGGAGCGACGACGTGCACGACCAGCTGGTCCTCGGGGTCGAGCAGCGCAGCGCCCTCGGGCAGCGCGATCGCGCCGGCGAGGATCTGGGTGCCCTCCTCGAGGCCCTCGACGCTCACCTCGACGTTCTCGGGGATCGAGGTCGCGGGAACGCTGAGGCGCAGGGTGTTGAGCTCCTGCAGCGCGTTGGTGCCCGAGAAGGACTCGCCGGTGACGTGCACGGGCACCTCGACCTCGACGGTCTCGCCCTGCTTCACGACGAGCAGGTCGATGTGCTCGATGATCTGGCGCACCGGATCCTTCTGCACGTCCTTGACGAGCACGAGCTCGCTGCGGCCGTCGATGTCGAGCTCGATGATGGCGTTGGCGTGACGCACGATGAGGCTCAGCGGGTGGGTCTCGACCGAGACGTGCACGGGATCGGTGCCGTGGCCGTAGACGACGGCGGGGGTCTGGCCGGCGGCGCGCAGCTTGCGGGCCGCGCCCTTGCCGAAGTTGTCGCGCACGTTCGCGACGAGCTGGTTCTTCTCGCTCATGATGTTCTCCTTGCGGGCTTGCGCCCAACTGAGGCGGTCGGCCCGCCTGGTCGATATGTCTCGCCGTGTGGCGCGTCAGAAGGGCCCGCAAGAGGCTCCACCGCGTCGATCACGGGCGCGTGCGCGCCCCTCGCCGAAGTACAGCCATCGATTCTACACGATTCCCGAGTACCGGACCGTGCGGTCAGGCGAGCCGCCAGTCGACCGGGTCGGCGCCCTGAGCCGCCAGGGCCTCGTTCGCGCGGCTGAAGGGGCGCGATCCGAAGAACCCGCGCGAGGCCGACAGCGGCGACGGGTGCGGGCTCTCGATCCGCGGCACCGACCCCAGCATCGGCCCGAGCGAGCGAGCGTCGTTGCCCCAGAGGATCGCGACGAGCGGGCCGCCGCGATCCACGAGGGTGCGGATCGCGTGCTCCGTGAATGCCTCCCAGCCCTTCCCGCGGTGGGAGGCCGGCGTCCCCGCGCGCACGGTGAGCACCCGATTGAGCAGCATCACGCCGTGGTCGGCCCACGCCGTGAGATCGCCGTGGGCGGCGGGAGGCACGCCGAGATCATCCTGGAGCTCGCGGTAGATGTTCTGCAGGCTGCGCGGGATCGGGCGCACCTCGGGGGCGGTCGCGAAGGAGAGCCCGATGGGGTGGCCCGGCGTGGGATAGGGATCCTGCCCCACGATCAGCACCCGCACATCGGCGAGTGGGCGCTGGAAGGCCGCGAGGATCCGCTCCCCAGCCGGCAGCACCCGCTGCCCCGCGGCGCGCTCCGCGTTGAGGAAGCGGCCGAGCTCGGCGAGGCGGTCGCCCATCGGCGCGAGCGCCTCGGCCCAGTCGGGTGCGACGTGCCCGTGCTCGGCGAGTTCGGCCAGCGTCATCGCCATCGCGCTCACTCCCCCTTCGGGGCGAGCGCTCCCCGGTGCGTGTGGAACACGCTCGACTGCGCGACGGGGCGCAGCACGATCAGATCCTGGTTGACGTGCGGCGGCTGCTCGAACGCGCCCACGAGCACCCGTGCCACGTCCTCGGCCTGCAGCGGCTCCACGTCGACGTAGGGCTTCGCCGCTGCGGCGGCGTCACCGCGCAGACGGTTGAGCGTGAACTCCTCGGTGTGCACCAGGCCCGGGGCCAGCTCCATGACGCGAATCGGCTCGCCGGCCAGTTCGAGCCGCAGCACGTTCGTGACGGCGTGCGCCGCGTACTTCGCGGCGTTGTACCCGCCGCCGCCCGGGTAGGCGTCGTGGCCCGCAGTCGAGGTGAGGTTGAGGATCGACGCCCAGCCGGTGCTCCGAGCGCCGTCGCGCAGCACCGGCAGCAGAGCCGCGGTGACCGTTCTGAGACCGATGACGTTCACCTCGAACATGCGGCGCCAGTCGTCGTTCGACGACTGCTCCACCGACTCGGTGCCGAGCGCGCCGCCCGCGTTGTTCACCAGACCCGTCGCACCGCCCGTCTCGGCGACCTCGGCGGCGAGACGCGCCACCTGCGCTTCGTCGGTGACATCGCACACGACGGGGTGGGCGCCCGTCTCGGCGGCGAGCGCTCGCAGCCGATCCTCGCGGCGCGCCACCGCGACCGTCTCCCAGCCGAGCTCCGCGAAGCGGCGCACGGTCGCAGCCCCGATCCCAGAGCTCGCGCCCGTCACCACCACTCTCCGCAGCATCGCCGCTCCCCTCCTCCGGTTCGGCCCCCATCCTATTTCCCGGCGGCGCACCCTCGGGCCGGCACCGCCGACCCCGGCGACACCCGCCCGGCGAAGCGCCGGCCGATCCCCGCACTACGTTACGCAGCGTGTCTCGCACCGTTGCCCTTCTCAGGTGCGCTTCGTAGTCTCATCACCATCGCCCATCCGAGCGAACCGTCGCCGTACACACCCACACGTACCGAACTCACCGAGGAGCATCCATGACCGAGCAGAGCTGGGGTTTCGAGACCAAGCAGATCCACGCGGGCCAGCAGCCCGACGAGACCGGCGCGCGTGCGCTGCCGATCCACCAGACCACGTCCTTCGTGTTCGAGAACACCGAGCAGGCCGCGAACCGCTTCGCGCTCGCCGAGCTCGGCCCGATCTACACCCGCATCACCAACCCGACCCAGGCGGTCGCCGAGGAGCGCGTCGCAGCGCTCGAGGGCGGCACCGCCGCGCTGCTGCTCGCGAGCGGCCAGGCCGCGTCGACCTTCGCGGTGCTGAACATCGCGAACGCGGGCGACCACATCGTCTCGTCGAGCTCGATCTACGGCGGCACCTACAACCTGTTCAAGTACTCGCTCGCGAAGCTCGGCATCGAGGTGACCTTCGTCGAGGATCAGGACGACCCCGCCGCCTGGCAGCGCGCGGTGCGCCCCAACACGAAGCTGTTCTTCGCCGAGTCCATCGCGAACCCGCGCTCGGCGATCCTCGACATCCGCGCCGTCGCCGACGTCGCGCACGAGAACGGCCTGCCGCTCATCATCGACAACACCGTCGCGAGCCCCTACCTCGTGCGTCCCTTCGAGCACGGCGCCGACATCGTGCTGCACTCGGCCACGAAGTTCCTCGGCGGCCACGGCACCACCCTCGGCGGCGTGATCGTCGACGGCGGCACTTTCCCCTGGTCGCAGCACGCCGACCGCTTCCCCGGACTCACCGAGCCCGACCCCTCCTACAACGGCGTGAGCTACACGGGCGCCGTGGGCGACCCCATCGCCTACATCATCAAGGCGCGCGTGCAGCTGCTGCGCGACCTGGGCTCGGCGATCGCCCCCCACAGCGCCTGGCTGCTGCTGCAGGGCATCGAGACCCTGTCGCTGCGCATCGAGCGCCACGTGCAGAACGCGCAGGAGGTCGCCGAGTGGCTCGACAACCATGACGACGTCGCCACCGTCTCGTACTCGGGCCTGCCGTCGAGCCCCTGGTACGCGCTCGCCAACCGCTACGCGCCGAAGGGCGTGGGCGCGGTGCTCTCCTTCGAGCTGAAGGGCGGCGTCGAGGCCGGCAAGGCGTTCGTCAACAGCCTCGAGCTGTTCAGCCACGTCGCGAACATCGGGGACGTGCGCAGCCTGGTGATCCACCCCGCATCGACCACCCACTCGCAGCTCACCCCCGAGCAGCAGCTCACCGCCGGCGTCACGCCCGGCCTCGTGCGCCTCTCGGTGGGCCTCGAGAACATCGCCGACATCAAGGCCGATCTCGAGCAGGGCTTCGCTGCCGCTCGCCGCATCGTCGCCGAGGCGAACGCGCGCGCGTAGCCGCCCATCTGAGGGGCCCGGGCTTCGGCCCGGGCCCCTCTTGTGTGGTTCCGCCCCCGGCCTCCTCCTTATCCCTTCCCTCCCTGGTTCCCCTCTTCCGTCGATATGGGATCTGCCGAAGATATGGCGCCAGGCCCGGAATTCGTCATATTTACGGCGGATCCCATATCGACGGCGGGGCGCACCCGGCAGGGCGAACCGAGCAGGGCGAACCGAACAGGGCGAACTGGGCATACCGAACCCGACAGGCCCGGCTCGTCACCCCTAGCCTTCTCAGATCGCCCGCGACGTCGCCACCACACCGGCGCTCGCCGCGACGACGAGCAGGATCGCGAGCAGCTGCCTCAGGTCGAGCTGCTGGTGCAGCACCGCGAATCCGGCGAGGGCCGCGACGGCGGGCCCGAGGCTCGACAGCACCCCGAACACGCGAGCCGTCATGCGCTTGAGCGCGAGGAACTCCAGGCCGTAGGCGATCACGCTCGTCATGAGGGCGAGGATCGCGAAGGCCCCGAGCAGGGTCGGGTCGTGCCGCACGGCCGCCACGGCATCCCCGGCGCCGAAGGGCACGACCACGAGCGCCGCCACCGCGACGGCGGCGGCGAGGCCGTCGATCCCGCGCACCCGTGTGCTGAGCCGGGCCGATGCGACGATGTAGAGCGCCCAGAACGCCGCCGCCACCGCCGCGAAGAGGGCGCCACGCAGCGTCACCGCCCCGGTGTCGTCGAAGCCGAGCAACAGGATGCCGCCCACGGCCAGCACCACCCAGGCGGCGTCCACCGGCCGGCGGATGCCTGCGGCGGCGACCGCGAGCGGCCCCATGAGTTCGATCGTCACGGCGAGGCCGAGCGGGATCTCGGCGATGGCGAAGTAGATGGACACGTTCATGCCGGCCATCCCGATCCCGAGCAGCGCCACGCCGAGCCAGGTGCGCCGGGTCCAGCCGCGCACCCGGGGTCGCACGATGGCGATGAGGATGAGCGCCGCGAAACCGAGCCGCAGCGCGGCGGCGCCGAGCGGCCCCACCTGCGCGAACAGCGAACCCACGAGGGCGTTGCCGAACTGCACGCTGAAGATCGCGGCCACCGCCAGCAGGCTCGATGGCAGGCGGCGGGATGGATCGGCGGTCACCTCAGCACCCTATCGCCGGCCCCGTGCTTCTTCTCTCGCTGCCATCCGTATCGGATCTGCCGAAGGCATGGCGCCAGGACCGGGATCGGGCATGTCTGCGGCAGATCCCATATCGACGGCAGGTCACCCGCAGCCCTTCCACCCGTAACATTCGCCCGTGCCGCGCCCGACCCGGGCAGAATGGTCAGTTATGGACTGGCAGACCCCTGAGGACTCGTTCCCCACCGACTTCATCACCGACGCCCAGCTGCGGGCGCTGATGGGACGGCCGCCGATCTCGGGCGGCTGGCGCGACGGGGATCCCGTGGGCGAGCGCGAGTTCGCGAGCATCGGCGCGCTCACCACGGAAGCCGGCGCCGAGATCCCGAACGTGCGGATCGCCTATGAGACCTTCGGTGAGCTGAACGAGCGGCGCGACAACGCGATCCTCGTCTTCCACGCGCTCACCGGCGACAGCCATCTGCTCGGCCCCGCCGGCCCCGGCCATCCGACCGACGGCTGGTGGAGCGAGATCGTGGGTCCGGGCCGTCCGCTCGACACGAGCCGCTACTGCATCGTCGCGCCGAACGTGCTGGGCGGCTGCCAGGGCTCGACCGGTCCGGCGAGCCTCGATCCCGATGGGCAGGAGTGGGGCGGGCGCTTCCCTTACCTCACGATCCGCGATCAGGTGGCGGCTGCGGCGAGCTTCGCCGACGAGATCGGCATCGAGCGTTTCGTCGCCGTGATCGGTGGATCGATGGGCGGCATGCACGCGCTGGAATGGGGCATTGCGCATCAGCAGCGCACGGAGCGGCTGGCGGTGATCGCCGCTCCCCCGGTCACGACGGCGGATCAGATCGGCCTCAACCTGGTGCAGCTGGAGGCGATCCGCTCCGATCCGTTCTACCGCGGCGGCCACTACTACGACGCCCCCGACGGCGTCGGCCCGCACCACGGTCTCGCGACGGCGCGCCGGCTCGCACTGCTGAACTACCGCAGCCACACCGAACTCGACGACCGCTTCGGGCGGGCGTGGCAGTCGGCGGTGAGCCCGCTCGGAGGCGGCGGCCGCTTCGCCGTCGAGAGCTACCTCGATTTCCACGGCAACAAGTTCACGCGCCGCTTCGACGCCGGCAGCTACGTCACGCTGGTGCAGGCCATGAACTCGCACGACGTGGGGCGCGGGCGCGGCGGGGTGCGGGCGGCGCTGTCGACGCTGGAGCTGCCCACGCTGGTGCTCGGGATCCCGAGCGATCGGCTCTTCACCGTCGAGGGGCAGGACGAGATAGCCCGCCACACGCCCGGCAGCCTCGACGGCGATCGGGCGACGCGCATCGACTCGCCGTTCGGGCACGACGCGTTCCTCATCGAGTTCGAGCGGGTGGGCGAGCAGTTGCGGCGGCTGCTCGCGGTGTGAGGAGCTGAGCGGCTGAGGGTGTGCAGGCCTGAAGGTCAGCGGGTCAGCGGCATGCGGATCGGCGGCTCACCCGATCAAGGATCCGCTCTCAGCCCGTCAGAGCCGTTCGACCGCCTCGACCACGGCGGCGAGCGCCGCGCAGGTCTCGCGGTCTTTCGCTTCGTCGTCGGCGGTGTTCCAGGCGCTCGTCTTCACGATGACGGTCTCGCTGTCGGGGTCGACCCACAGGTATTGGCCGTGCACGCCGAGACCGGTGAAGGCGCGCCGTTCGCCGCCGAGGGTCCACCACTGGTTGGAGTAGCCGTAGTGCGCGTAGCCGCCGCCGTCCACGAGCGCGCCGGGCTGCAGCTGGGGCAGCTGGGATCCCCGGCTGCGCGCGACCCACGCTTCGGGCACGAGCTGCACGTCGTCGACCCGGCCGCCGGCCGCCATGATCGCGCCGACGCGCGCGGTGTCGCGCACCGTGGCGTTGAGCGATCCGCCGCCGAGTGCGGTGCGGGGGTGTCCGCGGGTAAGGAAGTAGTAGGCGTCGCTCTCGGCGCCCATGGGCTGCCAGAGGCGCTGCTCGGCGTAGTCGGCGATCGTGGTGCCGGTGGCTGCTTCGAGCACCCAGCCGAGCACGTGGGTGTCGATCGTGGAGTAGTTGAAGGCGGTGCCGGGTGCGCGCACGCGCGGAGTGGAGCGGATCACGTCGAGCACGGAGCCGCCAGTGGTGACGGCCGTCTCGAAGCGGCGGATCGGCGCGTCGGGGATGGTCCAGTCTTCGACGCCGCCGACGCCGCTGCGCATGTCGAGCAACTGCGCGATGGTGACGCCGTCGTAGGCGGTGCCGGCGAGCTGGGGCAGCACCTCAGAGACCCGCTCGTCGGTCGAGGCGAGTTCGCCGCGTTCGAGGGCGATGCCGAACAGCATCGAAGTCACCGATTTGGTGAGGGAGAAGAGCTGGAAGCGGGCGCTCGGCGAGGCGAAGACGCCCGGGTAGCTCTCGTGCAGCAGCCGGCCGCGGTGCAGGACGAGGAAGCCGGTGGTGCGGGTGCGGCAGTGCAGTTCGTCGAGGCGGTGTTCGCGGCCGTCGAAGGTGTAGGCGATGTCGGCGACGGGCAGCGGGCGCGGGGCTGCGGGCAGCAGCCGGGTGCGGGCCGGGCGGCGCACCTCCTCGGTGGGCATCACGCGGTGCATGTGCGTGAAAGTCCACTCGTTGATCGGCCGTCTGGTGGCGATCTCGCCCTGGTGCCACCAGAGCCAGGCTCCTCCGGCGATGGCGGCTGCGGTGGTCGCGGTCGCCGCCAGCACCTTCGTTGCGCGCATGGCTCCTCCTGTGTCGTCGCAGTGCCCGAAGCCTATAGCAGCGGGGCGGATCGGGCGGCGCGATTCGGGCGCTCGGCCCCGCGCCGCGGTTCCTGAGCGCCCTCCCATCGCCCTCTCACTTTGGCGGCGTAGTCTCGCCGGGTATCGAACGTTCGCGAGAGGAGCCAGGCCACCGTGACTGCCGTGCCGTCGCGCCGTTCTGTGCGCACATTCCGCGTGGTCGCGACCGTGTCGGCGGCGCTGCCGCTGTGTCTCACGGCTTGCGCTCCGGTCGCGTCGGTGGTGCCGCAGGCGACCGAGTTGCAGGCCGCCGCCGGTTCGGATCTGCTCGAGGTCTCGACGGAGCGGGTCTACGAGGCTGTCGAGACCCGGCTGCTCACGGATGCCGGGGGCGGCGGGCTGTCGGCCCTGATCGGTGAGACGCTGTCGACGAGCGGCTACATCGTGCTCTTCGACGGGATGATCACGGAGGCGAAGCTGCAGCTGCGCGCAGTGGGGTTGCCCGAGGCGGCGTTCGAGCTGACCGAGCCGACGGCGCTGCGGCGCGATATGAGCGAGAACGCCACGGTGAGCGCCGTGGGCACGCTCTCGACGCGGGGCGTGGTGCGACCGCACACGACGCTGCGGGTGACACCGACGCTGCTCACCGAGGAGTTCGCCGAGTTCGATGTGCGCCTGAGCGTGCCCGACAATCCGCTGCTGGCTCAGGATTCCTTCTTCACCGACGAGCTCGCGGCGCACGTGGTCTTCGCCGCGCACTGATCGCACGGACCGTGCGCGGCTCGGCGCCCCGGGATCCGGAGCCCTCGCGGACTCAGGACCCCGGATCGCGGATCGCGGATCAGTCGAAGCGCCTGCGCCGCGTCGCGTCGTGCACTTCGCCCACCAGCTCCTCGATCACGTCTTCGAGGAAGACCACACCGAGGTCGGTGCCGTCGCCGTCGTAGATGCGGGCGAGGTGGATGCCGCGGGCCTGCATGCGGGCGAGCACGTCTTCCAGCTCGGTGCCGGCGTGGATCGACATCATGGCGCGGATGCGCTTGCCCGGGATGGGCTGCGTGATGCGGTCCTCGCCGAGTCGCACGAGGTCCTTGATGTGCACGTAGCCGTCGAGTTCCCCGGCGGGGTCGGCGATCGGGTATCGCGAGAAGCCGTGGCGCGCAACAGCGGCGTCGACGTCGAGCGGTGTCGCCCCGGCGGGGAGCACCACGAGGCGGTCGAGCGGCACCAGCAGGTCCTCGGCCCGCTTCTCGGTGAACTCGAACGCCGCGGTCAGCGTGCCGCTGCGGTCCTCCAGCAGCCCCTCGCGCGTCGACTGGCTCACGATGCTCGCGACCTCTTCGAGCGTGTAGGTGCTGGTGGTCTCCGATTTCGGTTCCACGCCGAAGAGCCGGAGCGTGCCGTTGGCGACCGCGTTGAGCGCGGCGATGATGTGCCTGAGCACGCGCGACACCGCGACAAGGGGCGGCGCGAGCAGCAGCACGGCCTGATCCGGCAGCGAGAACGCGGCGTTCTTCGGCACCATCTCGCCGAGCACGACGTGCAAGTACGAGACGAGCAGCAGCGTGATCACGAACGCCGCGATCGAGACGGCCTCCGGCGGCAGGCCGGTCCAGGCGAGCGGCCCCTCCAGCAGGTGGTGGATCGCGGGCTCGGAGACGTTCAGGATCAGCAGCGAGCACACGGTGATGCCGAGCTGGCTGGTGGCGAGCATGAGCGTCGCGTGCTCCATCGCGTAGAGCGCGGTCTTCGCTCGCTTCGACCCGGCCTCGGCGCGCGGTTCGATCTGCGAGCGGCGCGCCGAGATCACGGCGAACTCGGCGCCGACGAAGAAGGCGTTGGCGGCGAGCAGCACGACCAGCCAGACGATTCCCATCCAGTCGCTCATGCGCGGTCCCCCCCTCGCTCGCCCGGTTCGACGGCGGGCGCCGGCGGGCTCGTGTAGCGCAGGCGCGAGATGCGGCGCCCGTCCATCCGTTCGACCCGCAGCGTGCCGCCCTCGGGCAGGGCGACCTCGTCGCCCGGGTCGGGGATGCGCCCCAGCTCGCGCAGCACGTAGCCGGCGACGGTGTCGTAGGCGTCGTCGTCGGGGATCTCGATGCCGGTCTGGTCGCGCACCTCGTCGGGGCGCAGATCGGCGGGGAACGTCATCTGCTCGGCGGTGCCGACGACGCCGGCTGCGGCGCGGTCGTGCTCGTCGGCGACCTCGCCGACGATCTCCTCGACGAGGTCTTCGAGGGTCACGATGCCGGCGGTGCCGCCGTACTCGTCGACGACGATGCCGAGCTGGAAGCCGGACGAGCGCAGCTCTTCCAGCAGGTGGTCGAGGTGCATGGTCTCGGGCACGCGCACGACGTCTTCGGCGAGTGCCGCGACAGGCACTTCGCCGCGCTTGCCGCGGGGCACCGCGACGGCCTGCTTGACGTGCACGACCCCCACCACGTCGTCGCGATCCTCGTCGATGACGGGGAAGCGCGAGTACCCGGTGCGGCCGGAGAGTTCGAGCACGGCCTGAGCGGGTTCGAGCCGCTGCAGGCTCTCGATCCGCAGTCTCGGTGTCATCACGTCGGCCGCGGTGAGCTCGGAGAAGCGCAGGGTGCGGTCGAGCAGCGTGGCCGTGTCGGCTTCGAGCAGGCCCGCACTCGCGGAGTGGCGCACGAGCGAGGAGAGCTCCTCGGCGGATCGCGCGCCCGACAGCTCTTCCTTGGGCTCGATGCCGATGGCGCGCAGGATTCCGTTCGCGCTGCCGTTGAGCACGACGACGGCGGGCTTGAACGTGGTCGTGAACGCCGCCTGCGCGGGCATCACGACGCGGGCCGTGGCGAGCGGCTTCGCGAGCGCGAAGTTCTTCGGCACGAGTTCGCCGACGATCATCGAGAACACGGTCGCGAGCGCCACTGCGAGGGGCGCGCTGATGGCGCGTCGCAGCCCCTCGGGCACGCCGAGGGCGCCGAGCGGCGCATCGAGGAAGCCGCTGATCGAGGGTTCCAGCGTGTAGCCGGCGAGCAGCGTGGTGAGGGTGATGCCCAGCTGCGCGCTCGAGAGGTGGGTCGAGGTGCGCGTCAAGCCTCGGATCACACGGTCGAGCCCGCGCTCACCGGCGGCGCGGCGGCGTTCGAGGTCGTGGCGGTCGAGAGCGACGAGGGAGAATTCCGCGGCGACGAAGATGCCCGTGCCTGCGGTGAGGAGAATACCGATGAGGAGCAGGAGCCAGTCGTTCACCGGCCGCTCCTCAGAGGTGCGGAGGGCCGCGCTTCAGCGCGGCAGGTACTCGGGGGGTCCGAAGGTCTTCGAGAGTCTGCGTCCATAGCCCTCCTGATCCTAGCAGCCGGGAGTGGGGGTTCTTCCTGAGAGTCATCGCCCATCGTGTGTTCGAAAGGCGTAGGCTTGTCTACTGGAAACCGGCTACGGAGCCGGTCCGGGCTACGAGTTGCCACTTACCACATCTACGAAGGGAAGTCGCTTTGGCGGAGCGCACGGAGACCACCGGACAGGCTGGTCCCGCAGGAGATTTCGGTGCGAACGAGTGGCTCGTCGACGAGCTGTGGAAGCAGTATCAGGTCGACAAGAACTCGGTGGATCGATCGTGGTGGCCGGTACTCGAGCAGTACGGACAGTCCGCCACCGCCCCGGCCTCCCCCGGAGCTCAGGCCGCCGCCTCGCAGCCGAAGGCCACCGCGCAGCCCGATGTGGTCTCGCCGGCGTCGCCCGCGACCGCCTCGGTCCCCACCTCGACGCAGCCCGCGCGCACCACCAACGCGGCGCCCCGCGAGGCCCCGATCCCCGCCGATGCGCCCCGCACTCCGGCCCGCTCGGAGGCGGCGGAGCCGCAGCCGCAGCAGGACGACACCGTCACTCCCCTGCGCGGCATGGCCCGCACGCTCTCGAAGAACATGGATCAGAGCCTCACTGTTCCGACCGCCACGAGCGTGCGCACGATCCCGGCGAAGCTGCTGATCGACAACCGCATCGTCATCAACAACCACCTGCGGCGCAGCCGCGGCGGCAAGGTCTCGTTCACGCACCTCATCGGGTGGGCGCTGATCCAGTCGCTCAAGGAGTTCCCCAGCCAGAACGTGGCCTACGCCGAGGTCGACGGCAAGCCCTCGCTCGTCGCGCCGGCCCACATCGGGCTCGGCATCGCGATCGACGTGCCGAAGCCCGACGGCACCCGGTCGTTGCTGGTGCCCAGCATCAAGCGTGCCGAGACCCTCGACTTCAACGAGTATCTCGCCGCCTACGAAGACCTGGTGAAGCGCGCCCGCGACAACAAGCTCGGCGCCGCAGACTTCCAGGGCACCACGATCTCGCTCACCAACCCGGGCGGCATCGGCACCGTGCACTCGGTGCCGCGCCTCATGAGCGGTCAGGGCTCCATCATCGGCGCCGGCGCCCTCGAGTACCCGGCCGAGTTCCAGGGCGCCTCCGAAGAGGTGCTCGTGCGCCTCGGCATCTCGAAGACCATCACGCTCACCAGCACCTACGACCACCGCGTCATCCAGGGCGCCGGCTCGGGCGAGTTCTTGAAGCTCGTCCACGAGCGGCTCACAGGCGGGCACCGCTTCTACGAGGAGATCTTCGCGGCCCTGCGCATCCCCTACAAGCCGGTGCAGTGGGCGACCGACATCCACGTCGACGTGTCGGGTGCGGTCGACAAGACGGCCCGCGTGCAGGAGCTCATCAACTCGTTCCGCGTGCGCGGCCACCTGATGGCCGACATCGATCCGCTGGAGTACGTGCAGCGCACCCACCCGGATCTCGAGATCGAGAACCACGGCCTCACCTTCTGGGATCTCGACCGCGAGTTCGTGACCGGCGGCATCGGCGGCAAGCGAACCATGAAGCTGCGCGACATCCTGGGCGTGCTGCGCGACTCGTACTGCCGCAAGATCGGCATCGAGTACATGCACATCCAGGATCCGGCGCAGCGGCTGTGGCTGCGCGAGCAGCTGGAGGTGCCCTACGCGAAGCCGAGCCGCGACGAGCAGATGCGCATCCTCGAGAAGCTCAACGAGGCCGAGGCCTTCGAGACCTTCCTGCAGACGAAGTACGTCGGCCAGAAGCGCTTCAGCCTGGAGGGCGGCGAATCGGTGATCCCGCTGCTCGACGCGATGCTCATCGACGCGGCCGAGGACGGCGTCGACAGCGTCGACATCGGCATGGCGCACCGCGGCCGTCTGAACGTGCTGTCGAACATCGCCGGCAAGACCTACGGTCAGATCTTCCGAGAGTTCGAGGGCGCGCAGTCGCAGAAGGCCGGCTCGGGCGACGTGAAGTATCACCTCGGCACCTCGGGCGTCTTCACCGCCCCGAACAGCACGCAGGTGCCGGTGCACCTCGCCGCGAACCCCTCGCACCTGGAGACCGTCGACGGCGTGCTCGAGGGCATCGTGCGCGCGAAGCAGGATCTGAAGCCCATCGGCTCCTTCACCACGCTGCCGTTGCTCGTCCACGGCGACGCGGCGATGGCCGGCCAGGGCGTCGTCTACGAGACGCTGCAGATGTCGCAGCTGCGCGCCTACCGCACGGGCGGCACGATCCACATCATCATCAACAACCAGGTCGGCTTCACGACGCTGCCGCTCGATTCGCGTTCGGGCGTCTACTCGTCCGAGATCGGCAAGGTCGTGCAGTCCCCGATCTTCCACGTGAACGGCGACGACCCCGAGTCGGTGGTGCGCGTCGCGAAGCTGGCGTACGAGTTCCGCCAGCGCTTCCACATCGACGTCATCATCGATCTCGTCTGCTACCGCCGCCGCGGCCACAACGAGGGCGACGACCCCTCGATGACGCAGCCGCTCATGACCGACCTCATCGAGGCCAAGCGATCCACCCGTCGCCTGTACACGAGCGCGCTCGTGGGCCGCGGCGACATCACCGAGGAGGAGTACGAGAAGGCCAAGCAGGACTTCCAGGACCGCCTCGAGGTCGCCTTCCAGGAGACGCACGCCGCGCAGACGGGATCGATCCCGATCGTGGGCGCGGGCGGCATCGGCGAGGTCGCCGAGGCGGGCGGCCCCGGGCCGGCGCCGCTCGAGACGGCGGTGGATCGCGCCGTGGTCGAGCGCATCGGCGATGCGTTCGGCAACAAGCCCGAGGGCTTCACGGTGCATCAGAAGCTGCAGCAGCTGCTCAACAAGCGGGTCGAGATGAGCCGCGAGGGCGGCATCGACTGGGGCTTCGGCGAGCTGCTGGCGCTCGGTTCGCTGCTCATGGAGGGCACTGCGGTGCGCTTCGTGGGCCAGGATGCCCGCCGCGGCACCTTCGCGCAGCGGCACGCGGTGTTCCACGACCGGGCCAACGGCCAGGAGTGGATCCCGCTGCTCAACCTCTCCGACGAGCAGGCCCGGTTCTGGATCTACGACTCGCTGCTCTCCGAGTACGCGGCGCTCGCCTTCGAGTACGGCTACTCGCTGCAGCGCGAGGATGCGCTCGTGCTGTGGGAGGCCCAGTTCGGCGACTTCGCGAACACGGCGCAGGCCGTGATCGACGAGTACATCGCCGCGGCCGAGCAGAAGTGGGGTCAGCGCTCCTCGGTGGTCATGCTGCTCCCCCACGGCTACGAGGGTCAGGGGCCGGATCATTCCTCGGCGCGCATCGAGCGCTACCTGCAGCTCTGCGCCGAAGACAACATGATCGTCGCCCGCCCCTCGACGCCGGCGAACTACTTCCACCTGCTGCGGCGCCAGGCCTACGCGCGCCCCCGCAAACCGCTCATCGTGTTCACCCCGAAGCAGATGCTGCGCCTGCGCGGCGCGGCCTCCGCGGTCGAGGATTTCACGACCGGCACATTCCAGCCCGTGCTCGACGATCCCACGATCGAGAACCACGCGGCGGTGGAGCGGGTGGTGCTCGTCTCGGGCAAGGTCTACTATGACCTGCGCGCGGCGCTCGAGAAGCGTCCTGATCCGCGGGTGGCGCTGGTGCGCGTGGAGCAGTTCTACCCGGTGCCGAACGTGCCGCTGGGTCGCGTGCTCACCCAGTACCCCGGCGCTGAGCTGGTGTGGGTGCAGGACGAGCCCGAGAACCAGGGCGCGTGGCCGTTCATCTCGCTCGAGCTGTCGAAGCATCTGGCGAACGATCGCATCCGAGTGGTCTCCCGCCCCGCCTCCGCGGCCCCGTCGACGGGTTCGGCGAAGGTGCACGCCGTCGAGCAGGAGCGCCTCATCGCACGCGCGCTCCGCTTCGACGACGGATCCTGATCGGGGGCACGGGTGCAGAAACCCCCGCTGGGGCAGACCCCGCAGCACGGTGAGAGCGATCCCGGCGGCCCGAGCGTCGGCGGGATCGCGCAGCGGATCGCCGCTGCGATCTCGATGGGCGTGCTGACCGTCGGCGAGCGGCTGCCGGTGGAGGCGGAGCTCGCCACCCAGTTCGGGGTGGCGGTGGCCACGTTGCGGAAGGCGCTCGCCGAGCTGCGCGCGCACGGCATCGTGGAGACGCGGCGGGGCCGCAACGGCGGCACCTTCGTGGTGCAGGCGCCGTTCCCGTCGCCGCAGGAGCTGCGTTCCTCGCTGGCGCGCACAAGCCTCGTGGCGCTGCGCGACTTCTTCGACGAGCACGCGGCGATCTCCGGGATGGCGGCGCGCCTCGCGGCCGAGCGCACGCAGCCGGGAATGCGCACGAGGCTCGCAGAGTTCGCCTTCGAGGCGCGCGAGGGGCGCAACGGGCGGGAGCGCTCGCTGGCGGACAGCCGTTTCCACTTCGAGATCGCAGTGCTCAGCCACTCCCGGCGGTTGCTCACGGGCGAGCAGCGACTGCACTCGGAACTCTCCCCGTTCCTGTGGTGCGATGCGATCTGCCGCGCCTCGGTGCAGCAGGCCTTCGCCGAGCATCTTGCGATCGCGATGGCGATCGAGCAGCAGCGGGCGGATGAGGCGCAGCGTCTCGCCGTCGAGCACGTCAGGGGGAACATGCAGCTCATCGTCGACGGCAAGCTCGCGCTTGAGGGCGTCGAGGAGGGCGGATCGTGACCGCCGCGGAGGTTGCGACGGCGGTCACGGGCGTCGAGGCGTGGCTGGACGACCGTTTCGCTCACCTGGAGAAGCTGTCGCAGGACTTCACGGCGCTGCTGACGCTCGACGAGGCCGGCAGGCTCGACCTGGGCGAGACGGTGCGCCGCCGCCTGCGCGCGCTCGCGGTGCGCTACCTCGCCGACAACGCCGTGGTCGACGGCTGCGGCCTCATCTTCGCGCGCTCCGTGCTGAGCTTCGAGCGCGGCCATCTGGAGTGGTGGGTGCGCGAGGACGAGACGCGCTTCGCCCGCTACTCCTTCGGGGTGGTGCCGGGTGCCGACCGCTACTACGACTACGAGCACCACGAGTGGTTCATCCGGGCGTTCCACGAGGGCACGCCGGCGCTGGTGGGGCCCTACATCGACTATCTGGGGGTCGAGGCCTACGTGCTCACCCTCACCGTGCCGGCGAATGTGGGCGGCGTGCGGGTGGGCGCGATCGGCAACGACATCCAGGTGGCCGATCTCGAGGCTGAGCTGCTGCCCCTGCTGCAGCGCAGCGGCACCGAGATGGCGCTGATCGGCCGCCACGGCAATGTGCTCGTGGGCAACTCGTCGCGGTTCCTCGCCGGCGTGTTCGTGCCGGATGCCCTCGACGGCTTCACGCGCAAGCGGCTCGGCCCCGAGGGCGCCGACGTGCAGCTGGTGTACCGCACCGACTAGGCTGCTCGGGCCCCATCGAGAGGGCCTCTATGTATCGAGCCGGCCTGCTATTCGCGTGAATAGCAGGCCGGCTCGGTACGAAGGGGCCGACTGAACGGGGGCCCGGGCCAGGCGGCGGGGGCGGATCAGGCCGCTTGGGCGGCGCTGAGCTGTGCGACCTCCGCGAAGCGATCGGCGATCGGCAGCCAGACGGCTCCGAGCCGGGGCTCGGCTGCGAGCACGTCGCCCACCAGCACGGCCTCTTCGAGGCCCAGGTCGTGGATGCTCTGGCGATCCTCGTCGACCCAGTCCTGCGCCGTGCCGCCGAGCGCCTCGGGATGGAACTGCACGCCCCACGCCGCGGCCCCGATGCGGAACGCCTGGTTGCGGCAGGCGGGGCTCGACGCGAGCACGTGGGCGCTCTCGGGGAGCCGGTCGGCTTCGAGCCAGTGCCACTGCACCGCGGGCACCGAGGTGCCCGCGAGGTCGCCGAAGAGCGGATCGCCCGCCGCCGATGCATCGAAGCCCACGTCCAGCAGCCCCACTTCTGGACCCGCCGGCATGGTGCGGACGTGGCCGCCCGTGGCGGTGGCGAGCAGCTGCGCGCCGAGGCAGATGCCGAGCGTCGGCACACCCTGCTCGACGCCGTCGACGAGCAGCTTGCGGGTGGCCGGCAGCCAGGGCGCCTGGTCATCCTCGGTGGGGCCCATCGCGCCGCCGAGCACGATCAGCGCGTCGTAGCCGTCGAGCGATTCGGGCACGGGGGCGCCGGTGTCGGGTCCCACGGTTTCGAGCGTCAGGCCGTTCTCAATCAGCCGGTCCGACAGCTGTCCCAGCCCCGCGTTCTTCTGGTGCTCGATCACCAGCACTCGTGCACTGCGCATTCCACGCCCCTTCTGTTCTGATCCAAACCGTTGCCCGGCGCGGGCGATCCCGCTGCCGGCGACCCCGTCATGCCTCTCGGTCCATTCTCGCCCGAGCCCGCTCGATGAGCCAGGCGAAGAGCGCGTGCTGGCGCTCGTCCGCCGCGGCGTTGTCCTCCGGGTGCCACTGCACGGCGATGAGCGGCGCGTCGGGGTGTTCGAGTGCTTCGACCACGCCGTCGGGTGCGCGCCCGGTGACGCGCAGCCCCTCCCCGACGCGGTCGATCGCCTGATGGTGGTACGACGACACGGGCAGGCTGGCGGCCCCGATCGCTGCGGCGAGCGCCGACCCGGCTTCGAGTTCGACGTCGTGCACCGAGTTGCGGTGGGGGCTGTCGGCGGCGACATCCTGCACGAGCGTGCCGCCGTACTCGACATTCAGCAGTTGGAAGCCGCGGCAGATCGCGAGCACGGGCATCCCGATCCGGATCGCCGCGGCCAGCATGCCGGCTTCGAAGTCGTCCTGCTCGGCGAAGTCGGCGGGCGAGACGGCGGCGACGGGCTCCTGCCCGTAGCGGCGCGGGTCGATGTCCGATCCGCCCGGCACGAGCAGCGCGTCGAGGCCGCGCAGCCGCTCCTCCGGCGGCAGCGCGCTCTCGGCGAACAGGGTGAGTGGTTCGCCGCCCGCCCGGATCACGGAGCGCAGCACCGCCGCGGCGACCGCGCTGCCGTCGAATCGCAGGCCGTGGATGTGGTTCGACCACATCCCCGTGACTCCGATGCGCGGCATCCGGTCGCCGCGGAGGGCTGCCACTTACGCCTCGCTCGCGAGCGGGAAGGCGAGCAGCGGCATCCACTTGCGCCAGACTGCTTCGAGCGAGCCGTCGGCGACGACCTCCTCGATGGCGCGGTCGATCTCCTCGCGCAGCGCGTCGTTGCCGGGTGCGACGCCGATCCCCCAGCGATTGCCGGTCTGCACGGTGAAGGCCTCGACGAAGTCGGGGTCCTCCTGGCCGAGCGGGATCATCACGACGTCGTCGTCGACGAAACCGTCGATCTCGCCGGAACGCGTCGCCTCGATCATGTCGCCGAACACGTCGTCGCTCGCGCCGAAGCTGACGAGTTCGGCGCCGGGGAAGGTCTCGGCGAGCTTCATGTTGGTGGAGCCTGCGATCGCGCCGATCTTGTAGCCTTCGAGCTGCTCGGGTGAGCGGGCGGGGTCGTCGGCGCGCACCACGAGGGTTTCGTTGAACACGGCGTAGGGCTTGGTGAAGTCGACCTGTGCGGAGCGTTCGGGGGTGATGCCCTGGCCGCACCAGACGGCGTCGGCATCGCCGCGGCGCACGGCGGGGATCATCTCCTCCCACGGCACCATCACCCACTCGACGTCGGCGGCGCCTCCGGCGAGCCGCGACATGACGAGGGCGGCCGCCTCGGGTTCGTAGCCGCCGCGGGTGCGGCCGTCGGTGCTCTTGGAGAAGAGCGGCAGCGCCTCTGAGTCGATGCAGGCGAGCTTGATGGTTCGGTTGTCGGCGGTCACGGAATTGCCTCCCAGTACTGATCGAATTCCCACTGCGTGATGATTCCGCAGTAGCGCGCCCACTCGTCGCGCTTGAGCTGCAGGAAGATGCGGGTGAGCTCCTCGGGCATGGCTCCCATGAGGTACTCGTCGGCCTCGAACGATTCGATGGCCATGCCGAGGGTGTTCGGCACTGCTCCGCCCTGCGCGGCCTCGCTGAGCTGGCCCGGGTCGCCCGGGTCGATCTGCGCTTCGAGGCCGTGCTCGATGGCGGCGAGCAGGTAGAGGTGCGAGAGGTAGGGGTTCACGCTCGCATCGGGCAGGCGGTACTCCATGCGGCCGTTCGCGGAGATGCGGATCGCGACGCCGCGGGTGTCGAGGCCCCAGTCGGCGCCGGAGGGGGCGAACTGGCCCGCATCCCAGTAGCGCTTGTAGGAGTTGACCGTGGAGGCCATCACGAGCATCGAGCCGGGCGTGTGGAGCAGCATGCCGCCGATCGCGTGGCGCGCGGTCTGCGTGGCGTGCAGTTCGACGCGGCCGTCTTCGATCACGTTCTCGGCGGGGCCGTCTTCCGAGACGCGCCACAGGCTGAGGTTGTGGTGGCAGCCATTGCCCATCTTGCCGTTGTAGGGCTTCGCCATGAAGCTCGCTTCGAGGCCGAGTTCACGTGCCACCTGCTTGCAGATCTGGCGGTAGGTGGTCATGCGCTCGGCGGTGAGGTCGGCGCGGTCGTAGTCCCAGTTGAGCTCGATCTGGCCGTCGTCTTCGTAGTCGCCCTGGATCATGGTGAAGTCGAGCGCCTGGCCGTAGCTGATGACCTTCTTGTAGACGGGGCGCATCTTCTCGAGGTTCTCGACCTGATAGGCGGGGCTCTGATCCTGCTTGCTGATGGGCTCGATCCCGGGGCCGATCCAGGTCATCTCGGGTTCGAGGCCGCTGCGCAGTTCGAAACCGGTGCGTTCGGTGAAGCCGCGGTGCGCGGCTTTGAAGAGCGCGCGGGTGTCGAGCGCGACGAGCCGGCCGCCGCCTTCGCCGAGGTGAGGCGGATCGTAGGCGGTGCAGAAGATGCGGCCGACCTCGGTGTCCCAGGGCAGCACCTGGAAGGTCTCGGGTTCGGGGAGGCCCCAGAATTCGTGCGCGTCGACGCCGCCGCCGATCAGTTCGCCTTCGCGGCTGGTCTGCAGGTCGGTGAGCGCGGTGCGGTGGAAGGCGATGCCCTTCTTCAGCATGCGCTCGTAGAGTTCGGCGGGCACCACCTTCGCGACGGTGCGGCTGCCGAGCGTGGGCAGCATGTAGTAGATGTATTTGACGCCGGACTCGCGGATGCGGTCGCCGAGCGCCTGCACGGTCTCGGGTCGCAAGTTCGCCGCCTGGTGCCGCGAGAATGCGGTGTCGTCGGCGAGGATCTCCCGCAGGGCGGCGCCGAAGCGCCCTCCTGTTGTGAGGTCGGACATGTGGTTCCTTTCGTCTTTGGAAGGTCTGTCTGGTGCGGATCGGGTGCCCCGGCCGCGTTCATGGGTGCGGGGCGCGCGGCGTCAGCGCACGGTGAACTCGATCGGCAGGCGGACGGGGCCGTGGTTGCCGGAGTCGGGCAGCCACTCGTCGCCGCCGGGGCAGGAGATGTCGGTGAAGGCCTGGGCGAGCAGCGGCAGGGCGATGCTCATGTCGGCGCGGGCGATGTAGTGGCCGAGGCAGTGGTGCACGCCTCCGCCGAAGGTGTGGTGCTGCTTGCGGCGTTCGGATCCGGGCTCGCTGCCGGCGTTGAGGTCGATGTCGGGGTCGGGGTAGGCCTCGGGGTCGGTGCCGCTCGACATGGTGAAGAGGTGCACGGTGGTGCCCTTTTCGATTTCGAGGCCGTGGAACTCGAAGTCTTCGTTGGCTTCGCGGGTGACCCAGCGGGTGGTGGGGTTGACGCGCAGGCCTTCTTCGAGGGCGGGCTTGGCGTACTTCGCGGGATCCTGGGCGAGCAGTTCCCACTGCTCGGGGTTGCGCATGAAGGTCTGCAGCAGCAGGCCGATCTGGTTGCGCGTGGTGTCCATGCCGCCGAACAGCATGAGCACGAGGGCGTTGCGCAGTTCGGCGTCGCTGAGCTTGTCGTCGGCCTGCGAGAACTGCACGAGGCGCGAGACGACGTCATCGCCGGGCTGTTCGCGTCGTTCGTCGATGAGCCGGCCCACGAAGTCGTAGAGTTCCTGCACGGCCTCGTCGACGCGGTCGATGTCTTCTTTGATGGTCACGCTGAGCGCGTAGCCGACGGTGTTGGCACGTGAGGCGATGAAGGGCCAGTGGTCGTGGTCGAGGCCCATCATGGCGCAGAGGGCACGGGTGGCGAAGGGCTCGGAGAAGTCGGCGACGAATTCGACCTGCTCGCCGCGGGCGTGCTTCTGCTTCATGCCGTCGATGAGCTCGTTCGCGATCTCGGCGAACTCGGGTTCGAGTTTGCGCGCGACGCTGGGCGAGAAGGCGGGGTTGAGCAGGCGGCGGATGCGGTGGTGCTCTTCTCCTTCGAGCACGAGCAGGTTCTTCGCCCACCACTCGTAGAAGATGCCGGAGTGCACGCCGTGGTGGTCGGGCCACTTCGCGCTGCCCTGGTTGAGGCTCGGGTGCTTCAGCAGCTCGGTGACCTCTTTGTAGCGCAGCACGCCGTAGCCGTAGTTGGTCTTCGCGTACCAGCTGCGTTCGCGGGCGTCTCGCACCGCTTCCGAGTTCATGGCGAACTCGGGCGAGGCGATGTCGAGATACGGGACGTCCGCCTGGGTCGTCTCTCCGGTCATCCGTACTCCTTTGTCGAATTCTGATCCGCTCGGTTTCGCGAGCGGCCGGTGGTAAATAAGTTATCTGTGAATGTTTTATACCGCAAGCTCTCTTGGGAAATCGGTGGGTCGATTTGGGAATATCAGGAAAAATCATTCACCAAGCACATCTTTAGCGCTACACTGATGGCATCGACCGGATCGCAACGGAGCGCCGGATCGTGGCACTGTGCCGAAACTCCCCCTGCCGCACCGCACCGCAAAGGAGCTGCGATGTCGTCATCCACGACCCCGAAGATCGCCGTGATCGGCAGCGGCCCCGCGGGCTGCTATCTCGCTCAGTCGCTGCTGCGCGCCGTGCCGGGCTGCGAGCTCACCGTGTTCGACCGTCTCGCGTCGCCCTTCGGGCTGGTGCGCTACGGCGTCGCCGCCGACCACCAGCACACCAAGGCCATCACGCGGCAGTTCGACAGGCTCTTCCAGCACGAGGCGGTGCGCTTCGCCGGCGGCATCGAGGTGGGGCGCGACGTCTCCCTCGCGCAGCTGCGCGAACTGTTCGACGCGGTCGTGATCGCGACCGGCCTCACCGCCGACCGCGAGCTCGGCATCCCGGGGGCCGAGCTGCCGGGCGTCATCGGCGCGGGCGCCATCACGCGCGCCCTCAACGCCCACCCCGATGCGGCCGCGCCGCTGCCCGAGCTGGGCTCCGATGTGGTCGTCATCGGCGGCGGCAACGTGGCCCTCGACGTGCTCCGCTTCCTGGTGAAGGATCGCGCCGCGTACGAGGGCAGCGACGTCGCCGACGAGGCGCTCGACGCCTACCTCGCAGCACCCGCCGAGCGCGTCACCCTCGTCAGCCGCTCCGCCGCCCCTGATTCGAAGGGCGACCCGCAGATGCTGAAAGAACTGGCGGCGCTCCCCCGCGCCGTCTACACCTCGCCCGATCCCGTCGAGGGGGGCGCCGGCTCGCAGCTCGATCGAGCTGCGGCGGGGCGCGTTGCGGCGATCCGCGAGATGATCGCGCCGGATCGCCCCCGCGGCGACGGCCCGGAGGTGACGCTGCGCTTCGGGCTGACCCCGCTGCGGGTGCTCGGCGAGCACCGTGCGGAGGGCGTCGAGTTCGCCTCCGGCGACGAGGTGGTCGTGGTGCCCGCAAGCTCTGTGGTCACGGCGATCGGATTCGCGGCGCACCCGGATCACGCCTTCGCAGCCCTCACCGCCGCGGGCGCCGAGACCGGCCGCGTCGAGCCCGGGCTGTATCGCACCGGATGGGCGAAGCGGGGACCGCGCGGTGCGATCCCCGAGAACCGCGCGTGCGCCAAGGCAGTGTCCGACGAGATCGTGGCGGATCTGGCGGACGGCTCGCTGTCGGCGTCGCCGTCTACACTCGGCTTCGACGGGCTCGCCGCGGAGGTGCGGGATCGCGCCATCGGCTACGAGCAGTGGCTCAGGCTCGATGAGCACGAGCGCTCCCTCGCCGCCTCCGACCGGGTCAGACGCAAGCTTCCCGACCACGACCGCATGATCGACATCGCCCGCGGGGCGTAGGCCACCGAACACCGAGCCCCGGGCTCGACCCCCGACCACCGAGCGCAACGCTCCTTCTGAGAGGAAACCAGCTGTGAAGTTCACGGTTCTCTACGGCACCGAATCCGGCAACTCCGAGCTCATCGCCGAGGATCTCGGCGCGAAGCTGCGCGAGACCCACGACGACGTCGAGGTCTTCGACCTGCAGAACTTCGATCCGGCAGAGCTCACCCCTGAGCGCTTCTATCTCGTGGTGTGCTCCACGCACGGCGAGGGAGATCTGCCCAACACGGCGATCCCGTTCGCCGAGGCCTTCGACGCTGCGCTGCCCGATCTCACCGGTGTGCGCTACGCCATGTTCGGGCTCGGCGACACCTTCTACGAGGAGACGTACAGCCAGGGCAGCGAGCACATCGATCGCCGCTTCGCGCAGCAGGGCGCCGAGCGGGTGGGCGACTACGGCCGCCACGACGCCTCCTCCTGGGACATGGGCAGCGATGTTGCGCTCGAGTGGCTGCCCGGCGTGCTCGAAGCTGCCTCCGCCACGGTGTAGCGGACACGGTGTCGCGGGCCCGGTGTCACAGCCCAAGCCTCCGCGGCCTCCGTCTACTGAATCTGCCCTCGCAGATGTTGCACTGTCGGTGAAGAGTGCACCATCTGCGAGGGCATTTCGTGTGCGGTGGCGGCTGCGCGGCCGAACGCGCTCAGGCGGCTCGACGCACGAGCTCGCCGAAGATCCGCGCCCGATCCGCCGCATCCGCATCCGGTTCCTCAGGATGCCACTGCACCCCGAGCACCCAAGCCGCTTCGCGATGCTGCGTCGCCTCCACGATGCCGTCGTGCGCGTGCGCCGTCGCCCGCAGCGCGGGCGCGACCTCCGCGACGGCCTGATGGTGGCCGTTGCGCACGATGACGCGCGAACGCCCCAGAATGCGCTCGATCTCAGAACCCGGCTCGAGGATCACCTCCTCGTCGATGAACAGCGCCTCGCCTGGGCCGCCCTTGTGCATCGGCCAATTGCCGATATCGGGGATCAGCGTGCCGCCGAATGCCACATTGAGCAGCTGCGAGCCGCGGCAGATCGCGAGCGTCGGCAGATCGCGATCCACCGCGTCGCGGATCAACCCGATGCAGTAGTCGTCGGCGCGACGATCCACACCGTACAGATTCGCCGGCGGCGGGCCGCCGTGACCGTAGCAGTCGAGGTCGACGTCTCCGCCGCCGAGGAACACCACCCCGTCAGCACCGCCCAGCACTTCCTCCGCCGACGCCAACCGCTCGCCGGCCGAATCGACGAGCCGCGGCCTGCCGCCCGCGGCGCGCACCGCGTCGAACGCGATCCTCGTGAACTCGTCCTGCAGCCCGTGCGAAAGGGCATCCATTCCCGGGAAGGTGAGTGACACCACCATCGGGATCAGCGGGCCATCCGGATCCTCCTCGCCCACGGCGAGGAAGGGGGTCGGGTCGACGGCGAGGTCGGTCATCGGGGTCCTTTCGGGTGAGAGACGGGAGTCCCGCCGCCCTGCCCCCACCGAAGCCGGGGCGGTGCGACGGGACTCCCGTCGTTTGTTGCGAAGTGAATCGGGATCAGACCGTGGTGCGGATCGGCCCGCTCGCGTCACCGGCGGGCGCGTCGCCCTTGGCGTACGCCTTCGAGGCGAGCATGTAGATCCAGCCGACGGCGATCACGCCGACCGTCGTCATGATGAGCAGGTAGTCCTCGCCCCAGCCGCCACCTGTCGGGCGCGGCCACAGGATGTTGAGCACCGCCGCGATGCCCCAGACCAGCGCGAGCACGTTGACGGGGTAGGCCCAGGCACCGAGCCGGAACTTGCCGGCAGGACGCCATCCCATCAGGCGGGCGCGCAGGGCGGCGAGCACGACCATCTGGAATCCGATGTAGATGCCCACGGTGCCGAAACCGACCATCGCGGTCAGCGCATCCTCGAGCAGCAGCGAGAGCACTACCACTGCGGCCGGGAAGAACGCCGCGGTGAGCAGTGCGTTGTTCGGCACGTGGCGCTTCTCGTTGAAGCTGGCGAGGAAGCGCGAAGCGGGCAGGAACCCGTCGCGCGCCATCGAGTAGACGAGGCGGCTCGCAGCGGCCTGCAGGCTCGTGATGCACGAGATGAAGGCGACGACCACCACGAACATGACGAGCGGGAAGACAGGGCCGAAAGCGTTGTGCAGCGCCTCGCCAATCGGGTCGGCCACATCGCCGCTCGCGACAGCTGCGAAATCGGGCACAGCGAATACGAGCGAGAACACCAGCACATTGGCCGCGAAGCCGCCGATGTAGAGCGTCATGCGCATGGCCTTCGGCACGCGGGCGCTCGGGTTCTTGATCTCCTCGGCCACGTCGCCATTGGCCTCGAAGCCGTAATACGCGAACATGCCGATGAGCGCCGCTGCGGCGAAGGCGCCAAGGTAGCCGCCGGGTGCGTCGTTGCCGATGCCTTGGTTGTCGAAGACCACCGACCAGTCCTGCTGGCGGTGGAACAGCAGCAGGTAAAGGCTGATGCCGACGGCTCCGATCATCTCGGCGATGAGGCCGACCGTGGCGGCGAGGCTCAGCACTCGCGTGCCCGAGAAGTTGAGGATGGTGGCGATCACGAGCGTGCCGAGCGCGACGAGCACGGTGCCGCCGGCGTCGAGACTGCCGCCGAAGATCGAAGCGACGAACGGCGCGGCGCCGTACGCCACCGCCGCGAGGGTACCGACGAGGGCGACGACGTAGATCCAGCCGTTCATCCAGGCCCACTTGCGACCCCAGAGGCGACGCGACCACGGATAGACGCCACCGGCGACGGGATAGTTCGAGACGACCTCGCCGAAGACGAGCGCCACGAGGAACTGGCCCACGAGCGCGATGACGAGCGCCCACGCCATGGGCGGCCCGGCCTGGCCGAGCGAGATCGCGAACATCGAGTAGACGCCGGCGATCGGCGACAGGTAGGTGAAGCCGAGCGAGACGTTGCCCCAGAAGGTCATGTCTCGTTTGAAGGTGGTGTCGTAGGAATAGCCGAGGGACGCGAGATGGGCCGCGTCCTCGTCGTGCTCCACGACGGGTGTGTTGTCTGACATGGTCGCAAGTACTCCCTTGTACGTCTGCCTGTGATGACGCACCCGCCGTCACGACGGGATCGCCATATACAAACTACATCTAGATGTTTTTCAAAGGCAAGCGCTGAAGGGTAACGGAATCAATACCGCAACACATCGGAAACAAATTCATGCACAGATGCATGAATTCTCCGAGCAGATGCCGCGGAGACGACGAAGGCCGGGGTCTCACGACCCCGGCCTTCGCGCGCAAACAGGTCAGAGCATCACGTAGAACTTCTCGAGCGTCTCGGTGATCTCCCACGTGCCCTTCCAGCCGGTGGGGAACGACGCCACGTCGCCCGGACCGAGCTCGACCGGCTCGCCGCCCTGCTCGGTCACGACCATGCGCCCGCGCAGCACGTGGATCACCTCGCCCATATCGGCGAAGTCCCACTCCGAGACGCCCGGCTCGCAACGCCAGAAACCGGTGTGTACGCCCTTCTCGGAATCCGAGGTGAACTCCTCGAGCCAGGTCTGCGTGGGGCCCGTCGTCGAGGTGCCCAGCGGGGCGCCCAGCGGACCGGCATCGGCGATGCGCTCGAATACCTCGGTCACGGCCACGTGTTGCGTCATTGCAATCTCCATCGTTGGATGTTCGTCGAAGCGGCGGGCAGCTGCGCCGCCGCTTAAACCTTAGCGCGTTAGATGTTTTATACGGAAGGGCGACGTCGGCGCTGTACCAGCACGAACCCCGCACCGAGGACGACGGCGGCACCAGCTGCAGCGAGACCCCAGACCGGATCCGCCGCGCCAGTGCGACTCAGGCTTCTCGCCTCGCGATCACCCGGGGACGGATCGTCCCCCGTCGGAAGCGTCGGACTCGGCGCCGTGGGCTGCGGCACGGGCGTCGGGTTCGGCGTCGGGTTCGGCGTCGGCTTGGTACCCGGATTCGGGGGCGCCGCCGGGGCAGGAGCGTTCATGGTGATCACCCGCACCGCCGGCGCGGTGCCCGGGCTGAAGAGCGCCGTAGCTCCCGCAGCGAATCGCACCTGATCGCCGGTCGCATCTGCGGTGAGGTCGGCGAAGGATCGGGCGAGATGCTGGCCCGCCTCCGCGCCGAGAACGAGGTTCGCGCCGACCGCATCGGCCGCCCCGACGAGCCCTGAGACTTCGAAGACGCCCGTGGGCGACAGCGGGATCCGCCCGCCGACGAGATAGCGCGAGTCGAGCGCGAGCACATAGCCCGCCCCGGGCTGTGCCGGGTCGATCGAGCCGTCCATGCCGCCCGCGAGCAGCATCGACCAGCCGGCCATGCGCACCGCGCCGACCGCATGCCCGAAGTGGTCGTCCCCGGCCACGCCGTTGAGCCACCAGCCGCGCTGCACCGACGAGTCATCCGCCGCGTGCACGGCGAAGCCGGTCGTCGCGAGCGGATCGGTCGCGACGTTCGCGCCATCGGCCCCGCCGCGCACAACAACCGCACTGCCCGAACGCGGCGAGTCCGACTCTCCGCCGATCAGGAGGTCGCCGAGACCGTCACCGTCGATGTCCCCCAGGCCGACGACCGAGGTGCCGAGCAGGTCGTAGCCGCGAGCGGGGCCGTCGATGCGGAAACCCGGAACGGGGCCCGTGCCGAGCGTCACATCGGCGCCGAGATCGGTGAGCACCCAGACCGCGCCGGTGTAGGGGCTGGCCGCGGCGGGACCCGTGTACGAGGCGCTGCCCACGGCGAGATCGTCGCGGCCGTCGCCGTTCACATCGCCGACGCCCGCCATGGAGACGATGTCGATGCCCGCCCCCGCAATGCGCGTGCCCGGCATCGTCGCGATCGCAGTGTCGGGGGCCACGAGCTGCTCCGCGTCGACGATCACCACGGCCCCGCCGATCTGATTCACCGCGACCTCGTCGCGGCCGTCGCCGTCGATATCGCCGACGCCGCCCGAGAGCTTGTGCACGCGCGTGCCGAGATCCGCGACCAGATCGATGGGACCGAGCGTCGCGAAATCGGCATCGCCGTAGACGATGTAGGCGGCCGAGCCCTGCGCGACGAGCACCAGATCGTCGAAGGTGTCGCCGTTCACATCGCCCGCGCAGCGCACGTCGACTCCCCCGTTGTACCAGCCGAGATCGGAGGGATCCATGATCGTCACGGGGTTCGCCGCGGCGAGCTCTCCGCTCGCGACGCCGTCACCGGCCCCCATCAGCACGTAGGCCCCCTCGTCGTTCGTGGCGCCGCCGCTCATCATCGTCATGTACATGCCGACCGCCAGGTCGAGCCTGCCATCGCCGTCAAGATCGCACTTCGTCTGCGTGGCGGTGGCCCCGAGCGCGGAGCCGGGAACGCCGGTGAGCGCGGCGTCGTCAGTGACGGTGGCGGCGAACGCCGGCGAGGCGACGAGGAGCGCGCTCGACACGGCGAGCGCGGCGGCGGCGCCGAGGGCCGCCGATCGAGGAGGGAGGAGCTTCAAGACAGGCCTTTCTGCGGTGCGGCGAGGGGCGCCGCGAGACGACAAACGAGATTAGCTTAGCCTAACTTTACTTTCATCCGATGATCTATCGATGCGGCTAGCTGTGACCTTGTGGCGGCGCCGCGGGCTGGGGACTCGGGCCGCGATACGCGCCCGTCGCTCCCCGCACAATCGGGGTCACTTTTTGCCGAGTCGCAGCACGACACGCGATCAAAAGTGACCTCGATCTCGGAAAGGAGGCGGCTTCGGAAGAAGGCACGGCGTCGAAAGCGAAACGGCGTCGAAAGCGAAACGACTCGGATGAGAGACAACCCCGGCAAGCGATCGATAGGCCTGCGCGCAGCTCGAAGAAGATCGAGACGGGTGCGGCGCACGCCCCGGTAGACTGATATGTCAGCGGCCTGCTTGCCTGCTTTGAGGTGGCGCCGCGAGATTCAAGGAGCAACTGAATGACTACTTGGCGCATGCCCATCGAGGGACACGAGCAGGAGCGGCTCTGGCTCGCGTGGCCGACCACCGGCTACACGCTCGGCGAGACCGAGGCCGAGGCCCACGAGGCGCGCACCACCTGGGCCGCCGTCGCGAACACCGCCAGCGAGTTCGAACCCGTCACCGTGGTGGTGAACCCGGGCGACGAGGAGATCGCCGCGAAGTACCTCTCGGCGCAGGTCGACCGCATCACCGCCCCCCTCAACGACGCGTGGATGCGCGACATCGGGCCGAGCTTCGTCATCGGCGACGACGGCCGGCTCGGCGCCGTGAACTACGTGTTCAACGGCTGGGGCGGCCAGGACTGGGCGCAGTGGGACAAGGATCAGCACATCGGCCGCATCGTGGCGGAGGCCGCCGGCGCCGAGCTGGTGAACTCGGAGATGACCAACGAGGGCGGCGGCATCCAGGTTGACGGCACCGGCCGCGTGGTCCTCACCGAGACCGTGCAGCTCGATCCGGGCCGCAACCCGGGCTGGACCAAGGAGCAGGTCGAAGCCGAGCTCAACCGCACCATCGGCACGACGAGCGCCCTGTGGCTGCCCCGCGGCCTCACCCGCGACCACGACACCTTCGGCACCCGCGGGCACTCCGACATCCTCGCGGCCTTCGCGACGCCCGACGTGCTGCTCATGCACCGCCAGGACGCCGAATCGCACCCCGACCACGTCATCGCGAAGACCAACCGCGCCGTGGCCGAGCGCTATCTCGCGGACGCCTCGGCCGGTTTCGAGATCATCGACCTGCCCGCCCCCGAGGCGCTGCGCGACGACGAGGGCTTCGTCGACTACAGCTACATCAACCACGTCGTGCTCAACGGCGCGGTGATCGCCTGCGCCTTCGGCGATCCCGCCGATGACCGCGCGCTCGCAACGCTGCGCGAGGTCTACCCGGGTCGCACGGTGGTCGGCATCGACGCCCGTCCGCTCTTCGCGCGCGGTGGCGGCATCCACTGCATCACGCAGCAGCAGCCCAAGGTCGCCTGACCGGCCCTCACCCGTCGCAACGCCCCGGCTGCCGGAATACTCTGGCCGCCGGGGCGTTGCCCTGTTCATACCTATCTCTCCCCCGGAGGCCGCACCCCGTCGTGACCACCATCCTGCGCATTCTGCGGTTCACCCGCACCCTCACGCCCTACTACCTCGCCATCATGGCCGCCGCCGCCGTGGTCACCGGGGCGGGCATCGCCGTGCCCTTCATCACGGGCGCGGCGACGGACGTGGTGGTGGATGCCGTCGGCTCGGTGTCGAACGGCTCGGGGATCCCCGACGGTGCGATCCGCTCCGTCATGCTGCTCGCGCTCGCGCTGTTGGCTGCGAGCCTCGTCGAGACGGTCGTGAGCAACCTCGGCGGCTACTGGGGCGACGTGATGAGCGAGCGCATGCGCACGATCCTCTCCACCCGCTACTTCGAGCAGCTGCTCACCCTGCCGCAGCGCTACTACGACAACGAGCTGACCGGCACGATCGTCGCCAGGCTGAACCGCTCGATCACCGAGATCACGGGCTTCATGAAGACGTTCTCGAACATGTTCGTGACGATGCTCATGACGACCGTCGCGGTGCTCGCCATCAGCGCGTGGCACTACTGGCCGCTCGCGCTCCTCCTGCTGCTCGCCTACCCCGCCTACCTCTGGCTCACAGCGATGACCAGCCGCAAGTGGCAGCGCATCGAGCGCGAGAAGAACGAGCACGTCGACGAGGCGTCGGGGCGCTTCGCCGAGGTCGTCGGGCAGATCCGCGTCGTGAAATCGTTCGCGCGCGAACGCGGCGAACTCGACCGCTTCTCCCGCCACTTCGGCGAGACCGTGCGCCTCGCCTCCGAGCAGTCGCGCTACTGGCACACCATGGACGCCGTGCGGCGCGGCGTGCTCAACCTGATCTTCTTCGCGCTCTACGCCATGATCTTCGTGCGCACCGTCATGGGCCACTTCACGCCCGGCGAGATGGTGATGCTGATCCAGCTCATGGCCATGGCCCGGCAGCCCGTGCAGAACCTCAGCTGGGTGGTCGACACCGCGCAGCGGGCCGCCGCCGGATCGCGCTCGTACTTCGAGGTCATGGATCTCGACCCCGCCGTCGTGGGCGGCCCCGGGTCGCTGCCGCGGTCGGCAGAGCCCGCGTCGGGCGAGGGAGCGGATCGGAGCGCCCCGGGCGCGGCCGTGTCGTTCAAGCGCGTGAGCTTCGGGTACGACGAACGCACCGAGGTGCTCGGCGACGTGACCTTCGAGGTGCGGCCGGGCGAGCGCATCGCGTTCGTCGGCGAATCGGGCGGCGGCAAGACCACGCTCGTCAACCTGCTGCTGGGCCTCTACCGGATGCGCTCGGGCAGTATCGAGGTGGCCGGAGCCGGGACGGATCTCGCCTCGCTGCGGAGCAGCATCGGCGTGGTGTTCCAGGATCCGTCGCTCTTCTCCGGCACGGTCGCCGAGAACATCGCGTACGGCCGCCCGGGGGCGACACGCGACGAGATCGAGGCTGTGGCGCGGCGCGCCGCGGTCGACGGCTTCGTCTCGAAGCTGCCCGACGGCTACGACACCGTGATCGGCGAGCGCGGCATGAAGCTCTCGGGCGGTCAGAAGCAGCGGATCGCGGTGGCGCGGGCCATGCTGAAGGACGCGCCGATCCTCGTTCTCGACGAGGCCACCTCGGCGCTCGACACGAGATCGGAGCGCCTCGTGCAGGCCGGCCTCGACGATCTCATGCGCCAGCGCACCAGCCTGATCATCGCGCACCGGCTCTCCACCATCGCCGAGGTGGACCGCATCGTCACGCTGCGCGATGGGCGCATCGACGAGATCGGCACGCCCGCGGAGCTCGCCGAATCGGGCGGTATCTACGCCGAGCTGCTCGCGCTGCAGCACTCGGCTTCGAGGGCGGACCGCAAGCGGCTCAAGCGCTTCGATGTGATCGGATAGCGCGGCGCGAGCACCGCGCTGGGCACCCACGGCACTACGGCAGCCTCGCACGGCCGACACCCCCGCAACTGTGCAGACCGGCGGCCCGCAGCTCGCGCGCGCGTGGCACAATCTCCCCATGACCAACGAAGCGCTCTCCCCCGAACTCGAGGCCGTCGTCGCCGCAGCCGCCGCGGCCGCACCGGCCTTCGCCGCCACGGCTCCCACCGACCGCGCCCGAGCGATCGTCGCGGTCGCCGACGCACTCGAAGCCGCGAAGGAGCGCCTCGTCGGGATCGCGATGCGCGAGACCGGGCTCACCGAGGCCCGCCTGAACGGCGAGGTGGTGCGCACGGCCGTGCAGCTGCGACTGTTCGCCGACACCCTCGTCGACGGCGGATACCTCGACGCCCGCATCGACCCCGCCGACGCCGACTTCGCACTCGGCGTGCGGCCCGATGTCCGTCGCACGCTGCTCCCGCTCGGCCCGGTCATCAACTTCTCGGCCTCGAACTTCCCCTTCGCGTTCTCGGTGCTGGGCGGCGACTCCGCGTCGATCCTCGCCGCGGGCTGCCCCCTCATCGTGAAGGCGCACTCCGGCCACCCCGAGCTCTCCGACGCGACCGCCGAGGTCGCGCGCGAGGCGCTGGCCGCGGCCGGCATGCCCGAGGGCGTCTTCCACCTCATCCACGGCCGAGAGGCCGGCGTCGCAGTGCTGAAGGATCCGCGGGTGAAGGCCGGCGCCTTCACCGGCTCGATCGGCGTGGGCCGCCTGCTCGCCGACATCGCCGCCTCCCGCCCCGCCCCGATCCCGTTCTACGGTGAACTCGGCAGCGTGAACCCGGTGTTCGTCACGGCAGACGCCATCGCCGAGCGCGCTGAGGAGATCGCCCAGGGCTTCCTCACCAGCGTCTCGGGTTCTGCGGGCCAGCTCTGCACCAAGCCCGGCTTCGTGTTCGTGCCCGCGGGCTCGGCGCTCCCCGCGGCGATCACCGCAGCGGCCGGCGACTTCCTCGCGGAGCACCGCCTGCTCGACCCGCGCATCGCCCGCAGCTTCGAGGAGCGCCGCAGCGCGATCCTCGCCTCCCCCGGCGTGGGCGCCGTGGTACCCGGCGGGATCCGCTTCGACGAGGCGGGGCAGGGCTGGGCCACGCCCACGGTCGTCACCGTGTCGCTCGACGACTTCCGCCGCGGCAAGGAGGCGCTCGTCGAGGAGGCCTTCGGCCCGCTCGCGATCCTGGTCGAAACCCCCGAGGGCACCGACCTCGCGGCCCTCATGCCCGAGTTCTACGAGGGCAACCTCACCGGCACGCTGCACCTGAGCGAGGCCGAGGCGACGGGTGAGACCGCGAACGCCGAGGAGCTCCGCGCGCTCGTCGCCGCGCTGAGCCGCCAGGTCGGTCGCGTGCTCTTCAACGGCTGGTCGACCGGCGTGGCCGTCACCCCCGCGCAGCAGCACGGCGGCCCGTGGCCCGCCACCTCCAACGACACGAGCACCTCGGTGGGCACCGCGGCGATCACCCGCTTCCTGCGGCCCGTCGCGTTCCAGAACGCGCCCGCCGCGTTCCTGCCCGAGGCCCTGCGCGACGACAACCCGCTCGGCGTGCCCCAGGCGATCTCCCCCGCGGGCGAGTCGAAGCAGTGGGGCGCCCGCTGGCGCTGAGGCGGGCGCTGGCGCTGAGGCACCCGTGAGGCTGAGGCACCCGTGAGGCTGAGGCTCTGAGGGGCTTCGAGGCTGAGACCGCCCGGGCCCTCAGGCCCAGACCTTCAGCACCCCCCAGCCAGCCAGACCTCACCGAAAGGCGGAAAACGCACGCTCACCGCGAGGACGGCGTGCGTTTTCCGCCTTTCGGCTCACATACGCACTGATTCACAGGCACACAGGCTCAGGGGGCACAGGCTCAGGGGCGCAGGGCCCACGAGCGCCAGGGCCGCCGGGTTCTGGGCGTTTCCATAGGCGTCGCCCGTACGGTGGCAGCATGAACCGATCTCTGCGCGTGCTGGCGCTCTCCGCGACCGCGTTCACCGGGCTGCTCGCGCTCAGTGCCTGCGCCTCGGCGGAAGAACCGTCGGTGATCGGCGCGTGGGGCGCCCCGGAGACCCGCGGCGAGCCCTCGATCGTGTTCGAGCCCGACGGCAGTTACACCGGCAACGACGGCTGCAACGGCATCGGCGGCCGCTGGCGCAACGACACCGGCGCCGACGACACCGTCGACCTCGGCACCATGCACTCGACGCGGATGTTCTGCGAGGGCGTCGACACCTGGCTGAGCCTCGCCCGCTCCGCCGAACTATCCGGCGACACGCTCACTCTGCTCGACGAGGACGGCGGCGAGATCGGCACGCTGCAGCGCGCCGACGACTGACCCGGGCGGATCGCGATCCGCCTCCCGAGCACCCGCGATCCGCCGCCGCACGCCGCCGAGCCCCGGCACCCCAGCGCCCGGCCCCCCGAACACCACCCCGCCACGCAGATCGGCCCGGCCCCATCCGAAGACGGGGCCGGGCCGATCACGGCGCGAGTCGCGGCGACGCGCTCAGTGCCAGAGCACCGCCAGGACCACGTTCACGAGCGACAGGCCCGCCACCGCACCGATGACGCTGCCGGGCACGCTGTCCCGCTTGCGGTTCACGAGAATGACGACGACGAGCGCGATGAGCACCACCGTCTTCATCCCGATCTTCATGTTGTTCGGCTGGCCGCCCATCATGTAGATCGACGCGACGAGCAGCAGACCGGTCGCGAACAGCAGCGAGGCGCCGTGCAGGATGCCGGGGGTGATGCGCGCGCGGCCGGCCTTCACGGCGGGCAGCTGCGCGAGCGCGCCGCCGAACACCGCACCGAAGCCGACGAGGTGCATTACGACGAGGATGCCTTTGACGATTTCCATGTGTTCTCCAATGACTGGGGTGCTTCGGGTACCGCGTGCGCCGTCAGAGCCCGGCGCGTGGCTTGAGTCCTAGTGGAAGAAGTGGCGCTCGCCCGTGAAATACATGGTCACGCCGGCGGCCTGGGCCGCCTCGATGACCTCGGGATCGCGCACCGAGCCGCCGGGCTGCACGACGGCGCGCACTCCGGCGTCGATGAGCACCTGCAGGCCGTCGGCGAAGGGGAAGAAGGCGTCGGACGCGGCGACCGCGCCGCGCGCACGCTCGCCAGCGCGCTCCACCGCGAGGCGGCAGGAGTCGACACGATTGACCTGGCCCATGCCCACGCCCACCGATGCGCCGTCCTGCGCGAGCAGAATCGCGTTCGATTTCACGGCACGGCAGGCGCGCCACGCGAACTCGAGCTCGGCGAGGGTGGCGGCGTCGGCGGGCTCGCCGGTCGCGAGCTGCCACTCGGCGGCCGGTGCGAAGCTGCGGTCGGCGTCCTGCAGCAGGAAGCCGCCGGAGACCTGGCGCAGCTCGACCGGGTTGGGGGTGAAGTCGGCGGGCAGCACGAGCAGCCGCACGTTCTTCTTCTGGGTGAGGATCGCGAGCGCCTCCGGCTCGAAGCCGGGCGCCACGATCACCTCGGTGAAGATGCCCGAGACCGTCTCGGCCATCTTCGCGGTGACGACGCGGTTGGCGGCGATCACACCGCCGAACGCGGAGACCGGATCGCAGGCGTGCGCCAGCTCGTGCGCGGCGGCGATCGGGTCTGCGGCGCCCTCGGGGGCGACCGCGATGCCGCAGGGGTTGGCGTGCTTGATGATCGCGACTGCGGGGCGGTCGTGGTCGAAGGCGGCGCGCAGTGCAGCGTCGGCGTCGACGTAGTTGTTGTACGACATCTCCTTGCCGTGCAGCTGCGTGGCCTGGGCGATGCCGGCGCCCTCGTTCTCGGTGAAGAGGGCGGCGCGCTGGTGGCTGTTCTCGCCGTAGCGCAGCACCGCCTCGCGCAGACCGAAGACCTCGTAGCCGACGTAGCCCTCGGTGGTCTCGAAGATGCTGTCGATCGAGCCGTCCTCGACGGGGGCCTCGTCGGCGGGGGCGTCACCCCATTCGACGTCCTCCTGATCGAGGAACCAGTTCGCGACCGCGGCATCGTACTGCGCGGTGTGCACGAAGGCCTCGGTCGCGAGCGAGCGGCGCTGCGCGAGCGTGGTGCCGCCGGCGCGCACCGCCTCGATGACCTCGTCGTAGCGGCCGGGCGAGACCACGATGGCCGCGTTGGCGTGGTTCTTCGCGGTGGCGCGCACCATGGCGGGGCCCCCGATGTCGACGTTCTCGATGACGTCGGCGGCGGGCTTGCCCGAGGCGACGGTCTGCTCGAAGGGGTAGAGGTTCACCACGACGAGCTCGAAGGGGGCGAAGCCGAGCTGCTGGAGCTGCGCACGATGGTCGGCGAGGCGCAGGTCGGCGAGCAGGCCGGAGTGCACGGCGGGATGCAGGGTCTTCACGCGGCCGTCGAGGGCCTCCGCGAAGCCGGTCACCTCGGAGACGTCGGTAACCGGGTGGCCGGCGTCGCGGATGGTGGCGGCGGTGGAGCCTGTCGAGACGATTTCGACGCCGGCCGCGGCGAGCGCGGCGGCGAGGTCGAGCAGGCGGGTCTTGTCGCTCACGGAGATGAGGGCGCGCGTGACCGGCACCACGTCGCGGTGCTCGTAGAGGCTGGGGTCGTGGCTCTGGACTGCCATGCGGGGTTCCTTCGGGTCTGGGGGTGGGGCTGGGGCGGATCCGGGATCCTGGGGCGGATCCGCCGTCGATCCGGGGCTGCCGCTGTGATCGGGTGTCACTCCGATTCGGGCATGTCCTCGGCAGGGCTCATATCGTTGGCGGCTGGGGCTGGTCGGAGTGGTGTGGGCCTGGGGCTGACGGCTCAGGCGTGGGCCTGAGCGGGCAGCTCGAGCTCGCCGAGCGCGATGTCGCGCACGGTCTGCACGAGCAGCGGGCGTTCGAGCTGCTTGATGCGCTCGTGCAGCTCTGCCTCGCTCTCGCCGTCGCGGATGTCGACGCGGGCCTGGCGCAGCACGGGGCCGGTGTCGACGCCCTCGTCGATGACGTGCACGGTGACGCCGGTCTCGGTCGCACCGGCGGCGAGCGCGTCGCGCACGGCGTGGGCGCCGGGGTAGAGCGGCAGCAGCGCCGGGTGGGTGTTGATGAGGTGCGGGGAGAACTCGCGCACGAAGCCTGCGGGCAGGATGCGCATGAGGCCGGCGCTGACGACGAGGCCGGGCTCGGGGCCGGTGCCGACGCCGTGCTCCTGGATCGCCGCGGCCAGCATCTGCCCCCACTCCTCACGCGAGGCGTAGTCTCGGGGGCGCACCACGAAGGCGGGCACGCCGGCGGCTTCGGCGTGGGCGAGGCCGGGGGCGTCGGTGTCGGAGCCGACGCACACGATCTTCGCGGGGAACCCGGGATCCGCCGCCGCTTCGAGCAGCGCCTGCAGGTTGCTGCCGCCGCCGGAGATCAGAACCGCGAGTTTGAGCACGCAGACCAGTCTACCCGGCGCTGCGCTGCTGAGCGGCCAGGGGCGCTCGTCCCGCACCCTCGTCGTGCGCCTATCCCGTATTTCGGATCTCTCCTGTTTTTCGGATGGATCCCCCAGGTCTCCATCCGAAAAACAGGAGAGATCCGAGACAACGGACAAGGAGAGGGAGAGCCGCGGCCCGAGCGTCAGGAGAGCCGCGTCTCGTCGGCCAAGCGCCACGGCTCGTGCACGGCGTAGAGCGCGTCCTCCTGAGCGGCCCAGCGATCCCAGTGGGGCGCGTAGCTCTCACCGTCGCGGGCGAGGGCTCGGGATCGGCGCACCCCGTCTGGGCAGTCGAGCCAGAGGCTGCGCACCACCGCGCGCTCCCCCACCGCCCGCACGGCCCAGCGCCGCGCCGCAGCGAGGTTGCGAACCGTGATCGCACCGCAGCCCTCGATCACGAGCGGCGCGCGGAGGTCGATGCGGTGCTCCTCCGCGAAGGCGCCGGCGTACCAGTCGTACCGGCGGTAGCGCCCCTCGTCGAGCACCTCGGAGAGAGCGCCGGATCCCGCAGCGAGCCCGTCCCAGCCCGGGTAGAGGTCCTCGACGCGCAGCAGCTGCGGCTCGGCGCCCGCCCCGCGCAGCTCGCGCACGATCCGCGCGGCGAGCGAGGTCTTGCCGGATCCCGAACGCCCGTCGATGAGCAGCACGTCGAAGCCTTCCCCCATCAGAACAGCTCCCCCTGCCGGCGCCCGCCCCAGCGGCCGTCGACCCGCAGCCGCTCTGCGATGAGCATGATGGCCGCCGTCAGGGTGCCGAGCACCACCGCCGCGGCGAGGCCCGCGCCGTAGCTGCCGGGCGCCTGATGCCCGATCAGCTCGCCCACCGCGACCGGCAGGGTCTGCGCACCAGGACGCACGAGGAACGACGTCGCCCCGAACTCCCCGAGCGACGCGGCGAAGGAGAACCCGAGCGCGAGACCCGCGCTGCGGCCGAGCAGCGGCAGGTCGATCGTGCCGAGCACCGTCATCGGGGCGGCGCCGAGGGTCGCCGCGGCGAAGCGGATCCGCTCATCGATGCCGCGCAGCACCGGCAGCAGGATGCGCACCACGAGCGGCAGCGCCACGAGCGCCTGCGCGACCGGGATCAGCACCGTCGAGGTGCGCAGATCGAAGCCGATGCCGAGGGGCCGGTGCATCGTGATGAGCAGGCCGAAGCCGAGGGTGACCGCCGAAACCCCGAGCGGCAGCATCACGAGCCCGTCGAAGAGGCCCTGGGCCCGCCGCAGGCCGGGCGCGCGCGGCTTGCGCGACAGCACCAGCGCGATGAGCATTCCCAGCACCAGCGCGATCGCGGCGGCGACGGCCGCGATGCGGATCGAGAGCCACGCGGCGTGCGCGACCGGGGCGTCGAGCGGCAGCGCGGCGGGCGGCTGCACCAGCGCCGCGTAGTGGGCGAGCGTCCAGCCGCCGTCGCGGTCGCGCAGCGATCGGAGCACGAGGGTGAGCAGCGGTACGGCGTGCAGCAGCAGCGCGGTGAGCGAGAAGACCAGGATCGCGGGCAGGTCGGCGAGGCCCGGCCGCTGCTCGCGGGGGGCGTCCTCGCGCAGCTCCACGGCCCGCTCGCCCGCCCGCCGCAGCCGCGCCGACACCACGAGCGTCGCACCCACGATCACGAACTGGGCGAGCGACAGCACGGCCGCCCCCCGCAGGTCGAGGAACTGCACCGTGAGGCGGTAGATCTCGGTCTCGACGTTCGAGAACTCGCGCCCGCCGAGGATCAGCACGATGCCGAACGAGGTCGAGCAGAAGAGGAACACGAGGGCCGCTGCCGACGCGAGGGCAGGTGCGAGAGCCGGCAGCGTGACGGTGCACCAGGCGCGGATCCGCCCCGCCCCCATCACCCTCGCCGCCATCGCGGAGCTGTCGTCGAGCCGCGCCCAGAAACTGCCGACGGTGCGGGCTACGACCGCGACGTTGGGGAACACGAGGGCGAGCACCAGCACCGTGAGCGTGCGGTCGAGACCCAGCCATTCGAGCGGCCCCGCCGGCCCGAACAGCGCTGAGAAGGCGACGCCCACCACCACCGTCGGCAGCACGAAGGGCACGGTCATGAGCCCGTGCAGCAGCGTGCGCCCCGGGAAGTCGAGCTTGTAGAGCACGTAGGCGGCGGGGACGCCGAGCACGACCGCGAGCGCCGCGGCGAGACCGGCCTGCAGCAGGGTCTGTCCGATGACCCGCCAGGTGCGAGCCGCCCCGAACACCTCCGGCACGGCCCCGAGATTGAGGCGGCCGTCGTCGGTGAAGCCCGTGGCCACGAGCGAGAGCACCGGCCACAGGAAGAAGACGATCAGGAAGGCGAGCGGCAGGGCCGTCGCGAGGGTCCACCCCGCGACGGCCCACGCGCTCGTGCGCGCGGCGGTCCTGCTCCGCCGCGCCACGTCAGAGCCCGATCGTGTCGCCCAGGGTCTGCAGCCAGCCCTCGCGGCCCCGCTCGATCGCGCTGGGCGCGAGGTCGTGGGTCTGGCCCTCGGCGGGCTCGGGCGCGAACTTCGCCCACGCCTCGGGCATCTCCACCGACGCGTCGACCGGGCTCATGTACATGGCGTCCGGGATCGTCTGCTGGAACTCGTGCGACACGAGGTAGTCGACGACGGCCTGCGCGCCCGCCTCGTTCGCGGCGCCCTGCAGCACGCCGGCGTACTCGACCTGGCGGGTGCAGGTGTCGAGCAGCGCCCGCGTGCTGCTGGCGGTCAGTTCGTCGTCGACGGTGAACGCCGGCGACGAGGCGTAGGAGACGACGATCGGCTTCGTGCCGCCCTCGCCGCCCTGGGTGAACTGGCCGTAGTAGGCGTCGCTCCAGCCCTGCTCGATGCGGGCGCCGTTGTCGGTGAGACGCTTCCAGTAGTCGGCGAAACCGTCCTCGCCGAACTTCGCCACGGTGCCCACGAGGAAGGAGGCCCCGGTCGAGGATGCGGTCGGGTCGAGCAACGCGGTGAGCGAGGCGTACTCCGGCTTCGCGAGATCCTCGTAGGTGGCGGGCTCGGCCAGCCCCTGCTCTGCGAACCAGGCGGGGTCGATGTTGACGCAGGTGGCGCCGTGGTCGACGGGGGTGAGGGAGAACGGGGCGCCGTCGGAGCCTTCGCCGTCGATCGTGAAGCCGAGGCCGCTGTCGGGGAACCCGGCCGGGCGGTAGGGCTCGACCACGTCGCGCTCGATGAGCCGCGAGGCAAAGATGTTGTCGACGCCGAAGAAGGCGTCGGCGATGGGCGCGCCCGCGGTGAGCACGAGCTTGTTGGTGAGTTCGCCGCCGTCGCCGGCCGAGATCACCTCGACGTCGTACCCGGTCGCAGCGCTCGCGGCCTCCGCGAACTCGTCGTTCGGGAACGAGTCGTGCACGACGAGCGTGACTTTCTCGCTCTCGGCCGGGGTGCCGGGGGCGGACCCCGCGCAGCCGGTGAGCGCGAGACCGCAGACCGCGGCGAGCGCGACGAACGGGACCGCGGAACGGCGGGCGGGGGCGTGCGTGGGGCGTGCAGGCATCATTGAAGGCTTCCTTCCTCCGCTGGAATGAACCAGATCAGGTTGAACGGTCGGAGCACGCGTGCTCCCTCTCAGCCCCTCGCGTCGGGACTCCCGTGGATTGCCCGTTCAGCCTAACAGGTCGCGCCGGGCTGCTCGGCCTCGGTGCTTGCGGCCGCCTCAGCGCTTGCGACGGCCCCAGGGTCGGCGGGGCGGATCGGGCTCACCGTCCTGCGACTCCCGCTCATCCCAGGAGTACGCGCGCAGCAGCGCCTCGGTGTCGTGCGCGGTGTCGTCGGGCGCGGGGGCGTCGCTCCGGCCGCCCTCGGCTGGGGCGTCCGCGGGCGCGACACTCGTGTCCGCGGAGCCGTCGGGCGCGGCGGTGTCGAGGTCGGCGGCGGTGTCGAGGTCGGCGGCGTCCAGCGCGGCGGTGTCGAGGTCGGCGGTGTCGAGCGCGGCGGTTTCCTGGGCATCGGCGTCTTGGGCACCGTCGAGATCGGCTGCAGCATCTACGGCGGGTTCGACGGTGCCGGCGTCCCGCGACATCCACCGCCGCAGCGCCGCCCCGGCCCCGCGCGGGTGCTCCGCGTCGGCCTTCCCGCGAGCTTCCGCCGCCCTCGCCTCCGAGAGGTCGACGGTCTCGCCGTCGACCGGATCCGCCGCATCCTGCGGGATGGACCCCAGGATCTCATCGTCGGACTCGCTCAAGAGCGGCAGCGCCCCGGACCGCGACTCCCCCGTTGCGGGACGCGCTCCGCGCACTCGCCCGTTCACCGCACGCACCGCGTCGGGCAGCGAGATCCGCACCCCAGCCAGATCGATCCGTGCCGCGACGACGCCGACGAGCAGGCCTCCGCCCAGCTCTGCCGCCGCAAGACCTCCCGTCAGCCACGGCTCGGCGCCGACGGTGTCGAGCCGGCCGGGTCCGAGCGACCCGGCGGCGAGCGCGCAGAGCGCCGCCACCGCGAGCCCCGCGAGCGCCGCTGCGACGACGGGCGTGACGAGCGCCGCGAGCCACGTCGAGCGCCGCTGCCGGGCGCTGCGGGCGAAGAGCACGCCCACCACCACGCCGACGAGCACGATCGCGGCGGGAGCGAGCGCGCCGAGCGCTCCCCACCCCTGGGGGATCACCCCGAAGATCGGCAGTGCGGGCAGCGGACCGAGCAGCGCCTCGAACGGGGTCGCCAAGCTGCCGGCCCCCACCGCGAAGCCCGCCCCGGTCAGCCACGCCGTGCTCCAGACGATCGCGACCGGCAGCAGCGCGAGCTGCACCAGGAACACGAGCACCGAACCGAGAGGATCGAGGTGCAGGCCCTGCGTCAGCGCGATCACGTGCGGGTAGCCCACGACCACGGCGACTGCAAAGACGAACGACGCGAGCCCCAGCACGGAGACCAGCACGGCCGTGGCGAGGCGCACCGCTTCGGCCGCACGCACCGGCAGCACCGCCGCCGCGTGCGAGGCGCCCAGCCGCTCCACCGCGCGCTGCACCGCACGCGTGCACGCACGCCACCAGCCGTGGTCGTCACGAGCGGCGCGCACCACGAACGCCGCAGCCGAGACGGCCCCGTAGCTCAGCGCCGGCACCAGCACCGCCAGCCACAGCGGCCACACCGCGAGCGGAGCGGCGAAGGTCGCCGCCCCGAAGGCCACGGCCCCGAAGCCCAGCAGACCCCCCAGCGCCCCCGCAGCGCCCGTGCCGCCGCGCGCGCCGAAGCGCCACCCCGCCCGCGCCGCGAGCAGCACGGTGACGAGGGTGAGCCCGAGCGGGGCGAGCGAGAGCGCGAACCCGAGCGGTTCCGGGGAGAGCCCGAGACTCAACGCAGCCTGGGCATCGATCTCGAGCCGCATCGGCACCCAGTGCGCCAGCAACCAGACACCCGAGATCCCGGCGACCACCGCGCCGGGCTCCGCCGCGAGTCCGAACACCACCATCCAGAGCAGCAGCGCCGGCACCGCGACCACCGCGAGCCCGGCGAAGGCGACGGCCGCCGCCTCGATCGCGGCGACCACGGCGGTGACTATGGCTCTCATCGCCAGCAGCTTACTCCGCATCTCAGCGGCAGCGCCGCTTCACTCGGCGCGAGGCGCGTCGCGGATGAGCGCGAGAATGTCGTCGCTCAGCCCGCGGAACTCGGGGCTGCGCTCCGACGCGAGCGTGCGCGGGCGCGGGATCGGCACATCGACGATGCGCTGCACGCGCCCCGGGCGCGGACTCATAACGACCACACGATCGCTCGTGACCACCGCCTCGTCGATGTCGTGGGTGACGAGCAGCACCGTCAGGCGGTGCTGCTCCCAGACCTCGAGCAGCAGTTCCTGCATCGTGCGACGCGTCAGCGCGTCGAGCGCACCGAACGGCTCGTCCATGAGCAGCATGTCCGGCCCGTAGCTCAGCGAGCGGGCCAGCGCCACCCGCTGCTGCATACCGCCGGAGAGCTGGGCCGGGAACGAGCGCTCGAAACCGTCGAGCCCCACCAGCCGCAAGAACTCGCGAGCCCGATCCGCACGGTCTCCGCGAGACAGCCCGGGCTCGCCGCGCAGCGCGAACTCGACGTTCTGCTGCACCGTCAACCACGGCATGAGCGTCGCCTGCTGGAACACCACGCCGCGGTCCCGGCCCGGCCCCGCGACCTCGCGGCCGCTCACCTCGATGGTGCCCGCGCTGGGCTCGTCGAGACCCGCGACCAGCGAGAGCAGCGTCGACTTGCCGCAGCCCGAGGCCCCCACGATCGACACGAACTCGTTCTCCGCCACTTCCAGGTCGACGCCCTCGAGCGCGGTCACCGCGCGATCCCCGCGACCGAACCGTTTCACGAGCCCCGCGACCCTGAGCTTCGGCTCACCCGGACCCTGGGCCGAAGCCGCCGCCCCGGCCGACGCCGCCCGATCCTGACCGCTCATGCGCGACCCTCCTGATACGCGAACATGCGGCGCCCCGCGGCGCGCATCGCCTGATCGAGCACGAGACCCAGCAGCCCCAGCACGAACACGTAGCCGATGATGAGATCCGTCTGGAAGAAGCGCTGCGCCACCGTGATGCGGAACCCCATACCGCTCGACGCCGCCACGAGCTCGGCCACCACCAGCCAGGTCCAAGCCCAGCCGAGGGTGATCCGCAGCGCATCCCAGATGCGCGGCATCGCCGACGGCACGACGATGCGAGTGAGGAGCTGCAGCCAGCTCAAACCCAGTGTCTCCCCCAGGCTCACCAGCGTGCGCGGCGTGCGCCGCACCGCATCGGCCACCATCAGCACCTGCTGGAAGAACGTGCCCATCCAGATGATGAGAAACTTCTGCCCCTCATCGATCCCGACCCACACGATCGTGAGCGGCACGAACGCCACCACCGGCATGTAGCGGATGAAGTCCATGAGAGGTTCGAGCGCGGCCTCGACCCGCGGTCTCACCCCCATCAGCGTGCCGATCGGCACCGCCATCACCGTGGCGAGCACGAAGCCCACCAGGATGCGGAACGCGCTCACCCCGATATCGGCCCACAGCTCCCCGTTCGCGGCCTGCTCCGCGAGCGCGCCCAGCACCTCGCCCGGGCCGGGCAGGAACATCGGATCGACCAGCCCGAGCGAGGTGACCACCGCCCAGATCGCGACGAGCAGCACGAAAGTGCCGACCGCCGTCGCGAGATAGGCGGGGCGGCCCAGCGGGCGGCCGATGCGTGCTCGGCGGCGCACCTGGCGGCGCGGGGCCGGAGCCGGAGCAGTGCGGGTCATGCGGTGCGCGACTACTCGCCGAGGAACTCGGTGCGGATCGCGCCGGCAGCGTCGACATCGCCCGAGATCAGGCCGATCCGCTGCGCCACCTCGATGAGCGCCGGCAGCGTCTCGGCGGTGTAGGCGCCGTTCAGCAGCTCGCGGTTCTCGGCGAGCGTGTAGAAGTGCACGCCGTCGAACGCGGTCTCGAGGTCGGCGACATCGGAGCCGACGCCGGCCGCGATCACCGCACGCGCCTCATCGGTGTGCTCGCCGTAGAACGCGACCGCGTCATCCCACGCGGCCAGTACCTCGGTCACCTCATCGGGGCGCTCTTCGAGCACGTCGTTGCGCACCACCAGCACGTCGGTGATGAGCCCCGGGAACTCGCCGGCGGTGGCGACGGCCTCGACGCCCTTGCCAGCGCTGAGCGCCTCGCTGATGTAGGGCTCGTAGGTGACACCGGCGTCGATGCTGCCCGACATGAGCGTGGGCGCCACCTTGTCGGCCGACAGCTCGACCGTCTCGATGTCGTCGAACGACATGCCGGCGCCCTCCAGCGCCTCGGCGAGCAGAATCTCGCTCGTCGCGCCGCGCTCGAAGCCCACCTTCTTGCCTGCGAGATCCTCGACCGAGCCGACGCCCTCGCCCGCGATGATCGCGTCGGCGTCGGTCGCCGAGTCGAGCAGCAGCACGATCGAGACGTCGACGCCCTGCTCGATGAACTGCAGTGCCGCCTGGGCCCCCACGTTCGCCATGTCGAGGCGGCCCGCGGCAAGCGCGGCGTTCACATCCGCGTCTGCGTTGAAGCTCGACAGCTCGACCTCGACGCCGCGATCCGCGAAGAACCCCTGATCCTCGGCCACGTACCACTGGCCGTAGCCGAGCCACGGCTGCGTGCCCATACGAATGGTGTCGCCGGCGGCGCCCTGACCGGCGGAACCGGCGCCGCTCGCGCAGCCGGTGAGCCCGAGCGCGAGGGCGGCCGCGGCTGCGGCAGTGACGGAAAGCGAACGAAGCAGACGACTGGTCACAGGGGGTCCTTTCGGGGGCTGCCGCACGGCAGGAGACCGCGGATCGGCTGACGAGATGCCGGAACAGCGCGGGCGCGCGGATCAGCCCGCGCAACCCCACCATTCTACGTCACCCGTCGCGCAGTGATCCGCCGCCGCTCGCGGGACGCTCGGGGCGAGGGCCGTCGTCGGCCTCGAGCCCGGCATCAAGCTGCGCGTCTCGCGCGAGCGCCGCGGCGTGCGCGCGGTTCTCAGCGCCGAGCTTGACCAAGATACTGGAGACGTGGGTCTTGACGGTCGGCACCGAGATGCCGAGCCGGGCCGCGATGCCCGCGTTCGAGCGGCCCGCGCGCATCGCGTCGAGCACCTGCCGCTCTCGAGCCGTGAGCTGTTCGAGGCCGGGCAGCGGCGCCGGCTCGGTCGCCGGCGACACCGCCGCGAATGCGGCGAGCGCGCGCCGGGTCACCCTGGGATCGAGCACGCCCTCGCCGGCCGCCACTCGTCGCACCGCCTCGACGAGCGGAGCCGCCTCGGTGGTCTTCAGCAGAAACCCCGCAGCTCCCGCTCGGATGGCCGCGAACACCAGTTCGTCCTCGTCGAAGCTCGTGAGCACCAGCACTTCGGCGCTGCCCTCGGCAACGATGCGGCGGGTGGCCTCGACGCCATCGATGCCCGGCATGCGCAGATCCATGACCACCACGTCGGGGCGCAGTGCGGCCGCGTTGCGGATCGCGGCCGCACCGTCACCCGCCTCACCCACCACGACGACACCGTGGGTCTCGAGGATCATCCGGAGGCCCTCGCGGATCATGCCGTGGTCGTCGGCGAGCAGCACCCTCGGAGGCGCCGCCCCGGCCCGGCCCGGCTCCACCGCCGCAGTCCGCTCAGCGCCCCCCGCCTTCACACCGCCCCCTCTTCGGGCAGTCGCGCGCGCACCGCCCACACACCGGCGCCCTCCGGCCCGGCGAAGAGCTCCCCGCCGAGCGCGCGCACGCGCTCTCGCAGCAGTTCGAGCCCCATGCCGCTGCCCATGAGCGCGGGGCTGGCGAGGGCGGAACCACCGCGCGAGACCACATCGACGCGCACCTCGCCCTCGCCCCTCGACAGCCGCACGTCGACATCGGCGCCCGACGAGTGGCGCACGCTGTTCGCGAGCGCCTCGCGCACCACGCTGCCCACGGCCTGATCGAGCTGCGCGGGCAGCCCGCTGCCGCCCTGGTCGCTGAGCGTCGCGGCGACCCCTGAGCCGTTCGCGGCCTCGACCAGCCCGGGCAGCCCGGCTCGGCCGGGCGGCAGCTGAAAATCGCGCTCGCCCGACCGCAGCACCTAGATCATGGTGCGCAGCGCTCCGTGGGCTTCAAGGCTCGCGTCGCGCATTGCACGCAGGGCGCGACGCTCCTGAGTCTCGCCCGCAGCGCCCGCGGGCAGTCCGAGCGCGGCCTCGCTGCGGATCGCGATCGCGGAGATGTGCCCCGCGACCACGTCGTGCAGCTCACGGGCCATACGATCCCGCTCTCCCTGCACCGCGGCGGTGCGGTCGAGCTCGGCGAGCCGGGCCGTGTCGTCGGCGCGCTGCCGGTAGAGCGCAACCAGCTCACGCGACTGCGCGACCGAGTTCGCATACCAGTACGTCAGCCCGGCGAGCCCGACGAACTGGATGCCCACCATCACCGCCTCTCGCGGATCGTCGGAGAGCGCGAGGGCGGCCACCACGAGCGCGAGCGTGCTCACGATCACCACCCCGAGCATGCGCCTGCGCTGGGCCGGGGCGAGCCGAACCGTGCGCGCGTGGAAGAGCTCGAGCAGCACGAGCAGCGGCACGAGCCCACCGACGGTGAGCAGGTCGGCGACGAAGACGACTGCGGCGGCGATGAGGCCCACCAGCGGCGCACGACGCCGCAGCAGCACCAGCGCGCAGGCGGGCGCCGCCGTCGCCAGCCCCCACCACGGCGATACCCCGCCAGGCAGCAGCGAGAACATGCTCCACAACCCCGACCACCCGAACGCCGCGAGCACGATCGCGAGCAGCAGGTAGCTGCCCGCGAACGCCGCCGGCCGATCGGCGATCACTCGAAGCATCCCCCGGGGCTGCGCAGTCTCAGTGGTCATGCTCCCATCCAAGCAGCAGCCTCGGACATCCGTCTCCGGCCAAAGGATGAGGCGGTGTCGTGCCTTCCGCCGATGCGCGCGCGGAGCGCAGCCGCGAGAGTGGCGGCATGCTCGTCACCGCCCAGCTTCCGATCCTCGCCGATGTCCCGCTGCCCCTCGCCCTCGCGCTGCTCGCCCTGCTCGACGGGCTCAGCGTCGGCACCCTGCTGATCCCCCTGTTCTTCCTCATCGCACCCGGGCGGCCCCGTATCGCCCGCGTGCTGCTGTACCTCGGCACGATCACGCTGTTCTACCTCGCGATCGGCGTGCTCTTCACGCTGGGGCTCGTCAACGTCATCGACGCGGGACGCGATTTCCTCGGCTCGACGCTCGGCCGGGTGGTGCTGCTTGCGGGCGGGCTCGCGCTGCTCGCGAGCGGCATCGTGATCGGGGTGTCGGATGCGCGCAAGCGAAAGGCCGCCGCGGCGCTTCCTGACAGCAGCCCGACGGCTCAGACGAGCGGGCGGATCCTGCGATGGCGCGACCGCCTGCTCTCCGACGGCACGAGTCGCGCCGCGGTCGTGGGTGTCGCCCTCGCCGCGGGCCTCGCCGAGGTGGCGGGCATGCTCCCCTACCTCATCGGCATGACGATGCTGGCCGACGCCCCCATCGGCATGCCGGCCCGCTTCGCGATGCTCGCGGGCTACTGCGTCGTGATGATCCTGCCCGCCCTCATCCTGCTGGCGGCACGCCTGGTCGCCGCACGCTCTGTCGACCGCCCGCTGCGCCGCTTCACCGGGTGGATGCAGCGCACGGGCGCGGAGAACACGGCGTGGATCCTCGGTATCATCGGCTTCCTGCTCGCCAGATCCGGCGCGACGCAGCTCGGGATAGACCTGCCGATCATCGGCTGAGCGGCGGCCGGAACGATCGTGCCGTCGCGATCCGCCCCGCTACCAGGCGGCTGCGACCGCCCGGTGCGTCTCGAACAGCGGGACCGTCGTGCCCTCGGGGGCGCGACCGAAGCCGCACTCGGTGGCGACGCCGAAGGGGCGGGACACGTGCTGCTGCGCGGCGGCGATACGGCGCTCGGCGCCCTCGGCGCCGTCCTCGCGGTGCACGAGGCCGAGGTAGAGCTCGGTCTGCTGCGGGATCGCGAGCCCCGCGAGCGCCGCGAAGTAGTCGGCGTCGTCGCGTTCGATCGGCACCGGCAGATGCAGCCAGGTGAGCGGGCGCTCTGCGGCCCCGACTGCGAGGTTCGCGAATCGCACCAGGTTCTCGGTGTCGCGCGGCTCGACGAAGTGCTTCTCGGCCACGTCGCCGTAGCAGAGGTGCACCCCCACCTCCACGTCTGCGGGCACCCTGTCGATCTGGCGGGCGAGCCGCTCGCTCGTGCCGGACCAGACATCGTCGAACCACTCGTAGGGCTGCCCCGTGAAGCTCTTCTGCTGCTCCAGCATCGCGAACTCCAGAGCCGCATCCCACTGGATCGCGAGCTCGTCGTGCGGGATCTCGGCGAGAATGCGGTCGAGCTCGGCGGCGAGCGCGCGCTCGTAGACCGGCTCGAACTCGATGCGATCCGCCGCCCACACGAAACTGCCGACCACGCCGAGCGGCGTGGGCAGCGACACCTGGAAGCGGGTGGCCAAGGGGATCGCGCCCTCGCCCTTCAGCCGCGAGAAGACCGCGTACGACTCGAGCGCGGCGTCGGCGTAGCCGAGCGGCGGCAGTTCGAGATCGGCGGCGCGCACCCCTTCGGCGAGGCGCACCGGCCGCATGTCGAGCATGCGCAGCGGGATCGGCGCATCGCCGACGCGCTCGATGCCGTCAGCCGCGCCCAGACGGTCGGCCTGGAACACGATCCAGTGGAAGCGCTCCCCCACCTCGCCGTCGGGGATGCGCTTGAGCCGGTCACCGAGGTGCTCGGCAGCGGTGCGCATGGTGGTCTCGGCGTCGTCGAAGTTGATGCTGCCGACGAGGTGGGCTCCCTGGGGTTCGCTCATGCGCTCCAGTGTAGTGAGCGGGGTCGGGGGGCCTGAACCTCCCGGCAGCCCCGAGCCCCGAAGCCCCGACGCCCCCAATCCCCCAAGCCCCCAAGCCTCGGGTGGCCCCTGCCTCTCCCTCTGCCCGAATACGCGAAAGGCGGATTTCGCATGCGGACCCAAGAATCCAGCTGCGAAATCCGCCTTTCGAGAGGGGTGGATCGCGCTCGCGCGAGCACAGGCATGCAACAGGGGCGGATCGCACAGCTGCGCGATCCGCCCCTCAGCAGCGGCGAGCGCACCCGCCCGCCCCCTGCAACCCGAAGCGCTTACAGGGCGGCGTACGCCGCGCGCAGCAGCTCGGCGGTCTCGGTGGGGGTCTTGCCCACCTTGACGCCAGCGGCCTCGAGGGCCTCCTTCTTCGCCTGCGCGGTGCCGGCCGAGCCGGACACGATGGCGCCGGCGTGGCCCATCGTCTTGCCCTCGGGCGCGGTGAAGCCCGCGACGTAGCCGACGACAGGCTTCGTCACGTTGGCCTTGATGAAATCGGCCGCGCGCTCCTCGGCGTCGCCGCCGATCTCGCCGATCATCACGATCGCCTTCGTCTCCGGATCGGCCTCGAACGCCGCGAGGGCGTCGATGTGCGTCGTGCCGATGACGGGGTCTCCGCCGATGCCGATGGCGGTCGAGAAGCCGAGATCGCGCAGTTCGTACATCATCTGGTAGGTGAGGGTGCCCGACTTCGAGACGAGGCCGATGGGCCCCTTGCCCGTGATCGTCGCGGGCGTGATGCCTGCGAGCGCTTCGTCGGGCGTGATGATGCCGGGGCAGTTCGGGCCGATGATGCGGGTCTTGTTGCCGGTGGCCTTCGCGTGGGCCCACAGCTCTGCCGAGTCCTTGACCGGCACGCCCTCGGTGATGATCACCAGCAGGCCGATGCCCGCGTCGATGGCCTCGACGGCTGCGTCCTTGGTGAAGGCCGGGGGCACGAAGGCGACCGATACGTCGGCGCCGGTCTGCTCCATGGCCTCGGCGACCGTCGCGAAGACGGGCAGCTCGACGGTGTTGCCGTCCCGGTCGGTGTGCGTCACCGTGGTGCCGGCCTTGCGGGCGTTCACGCCGCCCACGATGTCAGTGCCTGAGGCGAGCATGCGCGCGGTGTGCTTGGTGCCCTCGCCGCCCGTGATGCCCTGCACGATGACCTTGGAATCCTTGTTCAGGAAGATCGACATTCTGTTGCTTCTTTCCGTGAGTCTCGTGGGTTAGCGGGCGTTCGCGAGTTCGGCGGCCTTGTCGGCGCCCTCGTCCATGGTGGCGGCGAGCGTGACGAGCGGGTGCGCGGCCTCGGCGAGGATGCGGCGCCCCTCCTCGACGTTGTTGCCGTCGAGCCGCACGACCAGCGGCTTGTTGGCCGAGTCGCCCAGCTTCTGCAGCGCGCCGACGATGCCGTTGGCCACCGCGTCGCAGGCGGTGATGCCGCCGAAGACGTTGACGAACACCGACTTCACCTGCGGATCGCCGAGGATCACGTCGAGGCCAGCGGCCATGACCTCGGCCGACGCGCCGCCGCCGATGTCGAGGAAGTTCGCGGGCTTCACCCCGCCGTGGTTCTCACCGGCGTAGGCGACCACGTCGAGCGTCGACATCACGAGGCCCGCGCCGTTGCCGATCACGCCGACCTCGCCGTCGAGCTTCACGTAGTTGAGATCCTGCGCTTTCGCCTTGGCCTCGAGCGGATCCTCCTCGGCCTTGTCCTCGAGCGCCTCGTGCTCGGGGTGGCGGAAGTCGGCGTTCGCGTCGAGCGAGACCTTGCCGTCGAGGGCGATGACGTCGCCGGCGCCGGTGAGCACGAGCGGGTTCACCTCGACGAGCGTCGCATCCTCACCGGTGTAGACCGCGTAGAGCCGCTCGAACACAGCCGCGACCTTGGCGACGAGCTCCTCGGGGAACTTCGCGGCGCGAGCGATCTCCTCCGCCTTCGCGGCGTCGATGCCGACGATCGGATCGACCTCGATGCGCGCCAGCGCCTCCGGCTTCTCGACCGCGAGCTGCTCGATCTCCATGCCGCCCTCCACCGAGCACAGCGAGAGGTACGAGCGGTTGGCACGATCCAGCAGCACCGAGAAGTAGAACTCCTGCGCGATGTCGGCGCCGGCGGCGACCATCACGCGCTGCACCACGTGCCCCTTGATGTCGAGTCCGAGGATCGCCTGGGCCGCGTCGAACGCCTCGTCAGGGGTCTTCGCCACCTTCACGCCGCCGGCCTTGCCGCGCCCGCCGGTCTTCACCTGAGCCTTGACCACGACCACGCCGCCGAGCTTCTCGGCGGCGGCTCGCGCCTCCTCCGGCGTATCAGCGATGATGCCGGCAAGCACCGGCACTCCGTATCGCTCAAAAAGATCTCGTGCCTGGTACTCGTACAGATCCACGTACTGTCCTTCGCTTGGGAGTAATGGTGATCCGAGGCAGAAAAATGTCTCGACGTCGAGATATCTCGACCATCCGAGAGTCTAGCACCGCGATATGGGCGCCTCCCGGCCGCGGCTCATCCCTCGCGTCGTGCGCCACGACCGAGATACAGCTCGGCGTCGGCGCGCGCGATCGCCTCGTCCAGACCCTCGGTCGTCTGCGCGGCCACCACGCCCCATGACCACGAGAACGGGGACTCGTCATGCGCACGACCGAGACTCGCCCTCAGCTCCCCCGAGCCGGCACGCGCCACGAGCACGAACTCGTCTCCCCCGAGCCTCGCCACGAAGCCTCCGCCGCGGCCGGAGTGCCCGCGCATCCCCACCATCGCCGACCACTGCCGCACCGACTCGCGCAGCGCCGTGTCGCCGGCGGCGTGACCGCCGGCGTCGTTGACGAGCTTGAAGTCGTCGAAGTCGATTACGGCGACCGCCAGCGGCTCGTCGAGGCGCTCGGAACGGCGCAGCATCCGCGATCCGGCCTCCGCCATTCCCCGCCGGTTCAGCGCGCCCGTCAGCGCATCGGTGCACGCCTGGGCGCGCAGCTGACGGCGCACCGCTCGCGCCCCCTCGAAGCAGAACAGCATGATGATGAGCGCGTAGCCGATCATGACGAACGGCGATCCGACATCATTCCCCATGTCGGGGTTCCAGATCAGCGTGCTCGACACCCGCGCCATGCTCAGCCCGATGAAGCTCCACGCGACCACCGTGGGGTAGAACCAGGCCACGTAGAGCGCCACGAGCGGCAGCTCCAGCAGCGCGTTGATCTCCGCGTGGCTGTGGCGGGAGAACATCAGGAAGTAGCTCGACCAGGCCTCCATGCCGAGCACCACCGCGAACCCCGCCCAGAGCGGGTAGTGGCGTCCCAGCACCAGCGGCACCATCGCGAGCAGCAGGTACAGCACCAGCCACACGCTCACCATCGGCCGCTCGATGTGCGGGTGACCGACCACGAGATCGGAGGCGAACACGACCGCGAGCATCAGCGGGATCAACGCGCTCACCGTCGAGAACGGCGTCTGCCACCGCACGAAGCGGCGCAGCAGCGCGCCCGCCCGGTCGAAGACGCCGGCCGCCCACTCAACCGACCCGCTAGCCATCGTTCTTCACCCGCCGATCCGCTTTCGACTGCTTCTCCCGATACAGTTCGCCGTCGGCCCGCGCGAGCATCGCCGCCGGCGTATCGCCGGCGCCGGACTGCGCGATCCCCGCCGACCACGGGTGAGGGGCCCCGTCCCGCAGGCGGTCCACGATGCACTGGGCCTCCTCGATCCGCACATGCGGCAGCAGCAGCACGAACTCGTCGCCGCCGATCCTGCCGACCGCATCGCCCGCGCGCAGCTCGGCCCGCCAGCCCGCGGTCGTCTCGAACAGGGCCTCGTCGCCGGCGGCGTGCCCCCGGGTGTCGTTGAGCCGCTTGAAGTCGTCGAAGTCGATCACCACCAGGCAGAACGGATCGCGCCGCGTCGAGCGCCGCTGCAGCCGGTGCGAGATCCGCTCGACGATCGCCCGCCGATGATAGGTGCCGGTCAGCGGATCGATCGCGGCGGACTGCGCCTGCCTGCGCCACAGGTACAGCCCGGCGCCGAAGCAGAACAGCATCGCGAGCAGCGCGTGCACGGCGACCGGGGCCCCGATGACGCCGTCCGCGCTGAACAGCGGGTTCATCCACATCGTGATGCCGAACGACACCAGGCACAGCATCACGAGCAGCAGCGCGAGGCGCGGCCGCACGAACCAGCCGAGGTAGAACGCGACCACCGGCAGCTGCTGCGCCGAGGAGATCACCGCCTGGGGATCATCGGCGAGACTCAGGTAGTAGGTCTGCGCCACGATGAAGATGAGCACGCTGAGGGTGCCGATCCAGCGCGGCACCTGCTTGCCGAACAGGAAGGCCGAGCATCCGCCGACCACGCAGAACAGCAGCAGCCCCCACGTCAGCGCGGGGTTGCCCAGACCGGCGTGGAACACCACGTCGACCACCAGAGTGAGTCCGAGCAGCAGGGCCGCTGAGGAGAGATACAGGGAGTGCGCATCCTGCCGCCGCATCAGCGCCGAGACTCGCCTCATGACTCCCCCTCCCCGACGTATCCCCATTCCGTCGATGCCCCTGCCAGTTTCTGCCAGCGTACACACGCTTCCGTGTGGAATCACCCTGGCTTCACCCTGCGGACCGCGCTGCAGCCACCGGAATCACAGGCTGCGGGCGGTATGCTGAGGGGGCTGCTGACGGCGGGGTTCCCGCCCGGAGGCATCAGACCTCTCCGGCGGCCGGTGAACAAGGGAGGTGGACGTGGAAGAGACCGAGACACCCAAGCGCGAGGGCCTGCGGGCGCGCAAGCGTCGAGCGACCGAGAACGCCATCGAGACCTCGGCCGTGACTCTGGCCCTGGAGCACGGCGTCGAACACGTCACGGTCGAAGCGATCTGCGAGATGGCGGACATCTCGCGCAGCACCTTCTTCAACTACTTCGCCGGGCGCGACTACGCCATCGTGGGGCGTGCGATCAGCATCCCCGAGGGCGATGAAGCCTTCGTGGTGCTCGACAGCTGCCCCGACAACCTCACCCTCGGCATCCTGCGTCTCATCTTCGCCGCCATCGGGCACAGCAACGTCAACACCGAGGTGGCACGCCTGCGCGCCCAGCTGCTCGCCGAGCAGCCGGAGGCCGGACGCATGGCGCTCGTCACCCTGCTCGAGTCGGCCCACCACATCACCGCAACCGCGACGGCGTGGCTCATCGCGCATCCCGAGCACGCGAAGCTCGACTCCCCGTTCCGCGAAGCCACGATGGCGGCGTCGCTCGCGCACGGCGTCATCAGTGCGCAACTCGGCGAGTGGATGCAGCGCGACGGCGACATCGCCGCCGACGAGGCCGACCTCGAACGCATCATGCAGGAGTACCGCGTCCTCATCGGCTGAGCGGTCGGCCGCGTGGGATCGCGGCCCCCTGGGAGGAAAGATCGGGCGGCTCAGTCGATCTTGGAGATCGGGGCGAGCTTCACGAGCAGCTTGCGCTCCCCGACCGCGTCGAACACGACGTGCGCGATCCGCTTCGAGCCGGCGCCCGTGACGCTCGTCACACGGCCTTCGCCGTACTCGTCGTGGCGGATGCGGTCACCCGAGGAGAGTTCGAGGTCGCCGTTGTCGCGTGCGGCGCCGCCGATCATGTTGGGGAAGCCGCCGCCCGCGGCCTGCGCCGCCTTCGCCTGACGCTTGCGCTCTCGCCACTTGTCGAGCGCGGACTGCATGTTGCCGCTCGCGGGCTCGCTGACCGCCGCCGAGCCGTAACCGCCGCCCGAGGTGCCGAACGACACCGAGGAGTCGACGCGCCCCCGCGACCGGGAGGCCCCCGAGCCGTACCCCGAGGACGATCCGCGCGGCGCGTTAAGCGCGCGCGACTCGGTGCCGCCACGACCCGTGACCTCGCCGGGCGACTGGCGCCAATCGATGAGCCCCTCGGGGATCTCCTGCAGGAAGCGGGAAGGCATCGCGACCGACACGTCGCCGAAGGTGGCGCGGGTGGATGCGAGCGTGAGGTACAGCTGCTCGCGGGCGCGGGTGATACCGACGTACATGAGGCGCCGCTCCTCGCTGATGCCGCCGACCTCGTCGACCGACATCTGGTGCGGCAGCAGCCCCTCCTCCACTCCCGTGATGAACACGGCCTTGAACTCGAGGCCCTTCGCGGTGTGCATCGTCATGAGCGAGACGGTGCCGCTCGTGTCGTCGAGGTCGTCGGCTGCGGCGACGAGGCTGACCTCGGTGAGGAAGGCGAGCAGCCCGGCGCCCGGCTGCTTGGCGTCGAACTCGCGGGCCACCGCGATGAGCTCTTCGAGGTTCTCGGCGCGCGCGTCGTCCTGCGGATCGCGCTTGGCCCGCAGCTTCTCGATCATCTCGGTCTCATCGAGGATCAGCTTGAGCACGTCGCCGACGGGAGCGGGCTTCGCCTCCTCGTCCGAGTCGTCGGTCGCACCGCCGCCGGCGGCCATGCGCGCGGCTCGGGCGAGCAGTTCGGCGAGCTGCCGCACCGTGCCCCGAAGCTTCGGCCCGATCGCCGGGATCTCGTCGACGCGCAGCATGGCGTCGTGGAACGAGAGGCCCTGCGCCTCCTGGAAGTTGGCGAGGTGCGCCTCGGCCATCGGGCCGATCCCCCGCTTGGGGGCGCCCAGCAGCCGCGACCACGCGATCGGGTCGTAGGGGTTCGCGATGCTGGTGAGGTAGGACATCGCGTCTTTGATCTCGGCGCGCTCGTAGAACTTGGTTCCGCCGAGCACGCGGTACGGGATCGCGGATCGGATGAGCAGTTCTTCCAGCGCTCGGGTCTGCGAGTTGGTGCGGTAGAACACGGCCACGTCGCCGTAGGCCATGCCGCCCCGGTGCAGATCCTCGATCTCCTCGGCGACGAAGCGCGCCTCGTCGTGCTGTGAGTACCCGGTGAAGCCGACGATCTTCGCGCCGTCGCCCTCGGTGGTGAAGAGGTTCTTCTCCTGGCGGTCGAAGTTGTTGCCGATGACGGCGTTGGCGGCCGAGAGGATGTTCTGCGTGGAGCGGTAGTTCTGCTCGAGCTTCACGACCTCGGCGCCGCGGAAGTCGCGCTCGAACTCGACGATGTTGCGGATGTCGGCCCCGCGGAAGGCGTAGATCGACTGGTCGCTGTCGCCCACGACGGTGAGGCTGGCCGGCGGGATGCGGCCGCTCGCGTCGAGTTCGCGCGCGCGGGCGGGCGGCACGAGCCTGTCGACCTCTTCGGGCTCGATGAAGCGCGTGAGCTCTCGGATCAGGGAGTACTGGGCGTGGTTCGTGTCCTGGTACTCGTCGACGAGGACGTGGCGGAAGCGCCGCTGGTAGACGGCGGCCACGTCGGGGTGCGCGCGGAAGAGCTGCACCGTCTGCCCGATGAGGTCGTCGAAGTCGAAGGCGTTGGCGCGGCGCAGCTCCTGCTCGTACATCTTGAAGATCTCGACGAACAGGCGATCGCGCGGGTCGCTCTCGTTCATGGTCGCGGCGTAGTCGTCGGCGTCGCTCAGCTCGTTCTTGAGCTTCGATATCTTCGAGCCGGCGTTCGCGGGGGTGAAGCCGTAGGTGTCGGCGTCGAGCTCCTTGATGATGCGCTTGAGCAGAGCGCGCGAGTCGGCGGAGTCGTAGATGGTGAAGCCCGAGACGTAGCCGAAGCGCTCGGCTTCGCGCCGCAGGATCCGCACGCACGCGGAGTGGAAGGTGGAGACCCACATGCCCTGCGCGCCCTCGCCGAGCAGCCCCTCGATGCGCTCCCGCATCTCGGCGGCGGCCTTGTTAGTGAAGGTGATCGCGAGGATCTGACTGGGCCACGCCTCCTTGTTGCGGATGAGGTGGGCGATGCGGTGGGTGAGCACGCGGGTCTTGCCGGATCCGGCGCCGGCGACGATCAGCAGCGCCTGTCCGCGCGAGACCACGGCGCGCTCCTGCGCCGGGTTCAGCCCGTGGAGCAGCGGATCGCCGCCGTCTGCCGCCCCCGCGCCGCCCGCCGAAGGACCACCGAACGGAGCCCCGGGCTCCAGAAGTTCAAACTCGCTCATCGTGGGATCCAGTCTAGGCATGACCACTGACATTCACGTCCGCGCCCCCACCCGATCCGCCCCGGCGAGCAACCGCGCGGCGAACAGGCCAGAATAGAGGGATGGCTACTCCCAGCGTGCTCGTCTTCGCGACGGGCGGCACGATCGGCATGCACGAGACCGACGCGGGGCTCGCCCCCGACCCCGACTTCCCCGAGGTGCTCGAACGGCTCGTGGCCGGCATCTGCGGCCCGCTCGGCGTCGAGGCGCGCATCAACCACCTGCTCCCCGCGATCGACAGCGCGAACGCCGACGCCGATACGGCGCCCCGCATCGCCCGCGCGATCAGCGCCCGCGTGCGCACCCACCGCCCCCGCGGCGTCGTCATCCTGCACGGCACCGACACGCTCGCCTATACCGCGTCCCGGCTCGCGTTCGAGCTCTCCGGCATCGGCAGCCCCGTCGTGGTGACGGGCAGCCAGCTCGCGCACGGCGCCCCCGGCACCGACGCTCTCGACAATCTCGCCCTCGCGATCCGCGCCTCCGTGAAGGCCGCACCGGGCGCGCCGGTGTCGGTGGCCTTCGGGGGCGCGATCCTGCCCGCCGTGCGCGCGGTCAAGCACGACAGCGTGTCGCTCGCCGCTTTCCGCGCCGAACGTCCGCTCGCCGCCGGCTCCGCTGGCATTTCAGCGGAGCCGACAGGCCAGGACTCCCCCGCCGCGCCGGCCCGCGTGCTCTCGTTCCGTTTCACCCCGGCGGTGACCGCGGCCGACCTGCGCGCAATGGTGGGCGGGCAGCCCGACGGGCTCGTGCTGGAGTGCTACGGGTCCGGCAATGCGCCTATGGCACGACCCGGCATGCTGGGCACGCTGCGGGAGATCTGCGGATCGATGCCCGTGGTCGCCGTCACTCAGTGCGCGGTCGGCGGGGTGGATCTCGCCCGCTACGCGGTCGGCCGCGAGCTGGCGGCGGCGGGAGTGATCGACGGATCCGACCTCACCGTGGAGGCGGCGACGGCCAAGCTCGGCTTCCTGCTCGACCGCGGCCATCGCGGCGCCGAGCTGCGCGCCCTGATGGAGCAGAACCTCGTCGGGGAGCTCACCCGCTGAGCACCGCGGCCTCCGCGTCACCGCCCGCGATCGCGCTACTGCGCGTCGCGGATCGCCACCCCGAGATCGGGGTGGTCCACGAACACGCCATCGACGCCGGACCGCAGCAGCAGCGCGAACTCCGCCTGCCAGTCACCCCACGCCGCCCCGCGCAGCGAGGTCTGGTGGCGCACGTTGAGGTAGCGGTTCTCGGGCCGCAGCGTCCAGGTGTAGACGAGCAGCCCGCGCGCGTGCGCCCGCGCCACGAGGTCGGTGGCGCCGATCGCGCGCCCCAGCGCGTTCACCCGGATCAGGTTGCCCTTCGCGACGCTGATCCCGTCGACCCGCTGCGCGAGCAGCTCGAGCCCGGGGTCGCTGCGGTACCAGGCGAAGCTGCGCGAGGGGGCGCCGTCGACGGGCTCGTCGGCCGGCGACCCGAAGCGGTCGGCGAGGAACACGAGATCGGCGCGCACCCCGGCGGCGCGCAGCCGATCCAGCACCCCGAGCTCGAACGATTCGATCACCAGACGCTCGCGATCCGCATCCCACCCGGTGGCCGCGAGCTCGGCGAGCAGCAGCGCTCCGAGGTCGTGCCCGACGCCCGCGAAGTAGGCGGCGTGCTTCACCTCCACCACCGCGCGCAGCCGCCGCCCCAGCCGCGCGCTCTCCTCGTCGACGATCGCGAGCACGTCGCGCAGGCGCAGGATCGGCTCGGCGCCGTCGAACTCGCGATTGCCGGGGCGCACCCGCGGCAGGCGCTCGGCGCAGCGCAGGGTCGCGAGTTCGTCCCAGGTGAAGTCCTCGGTGAACCATCCGGTGAGGCGCTTGCCGTCGATCGTCTTGGTGGTGCGGCGAGCGGCGAACTCGGGGTGCTGCGCGACGTCGGTGGTGCCCGAGATCTCGTTCTCGTGCCGCACCACGAGCACCCCGTCGCGCGTCGCGACGATGTCGGGCTCCACAGCGTCGGCGCCGAGCTCGAAGGCGAGCCGGTACGAGGAGGCGCTGTGCTCGGGACGGTAGCCCGGTGCCCCGCGGTGGCCGATGACGATGGGCGCAGGATCCGGGCTCTCCATGCGCCCAGCCTATCCGCGCTGCGCGAACAGGGGCGGCGGATCGGGCAGAGTCACAGCCACGGAAGCGCCCCCTGTGGATAAGCTGGAACCGTTCCCATACGCCAGGAAAGGATTCCGACGCATGAGCAACCCGGCTCTCAGCAACAACCCGGCACTCAACGGCAAGACCCTCACCGCTGACGAGCTGCGCCGCATCTACGATCAGCCCGCTGCGCAGACGCAGCGGCCAGGCATCGACGAGCCCGTCGCCGAGGCGGGCTTCGGCGGCGAGCAGCCGCCCGTCATCGCCCCCTCCGACCGTCCGATGACCTACGAGAACACCATCTCCAAGACGGTGATGCTGTTCCTCATCGTGCTCGTCTTCGGCGCGGTCGGCTGGTTCATGCCGATCCTCGCACTGCCGGCGGCCATCGCCGGCCTGGTGCTCGGCCTCGTCAACTCCTTCAAGAAGGAGCCGAGCGTTCCCCTCATCGTGCTGTACGCGGTGTTCCAGGGCGTCTTCCTCGGCGGCATCTCGGGCATCTTCGAGGCGCAGTGGGCGGGCATCGTGTCGCAGGCGATCATCGGCACCCTCTCGGTGTTCGGCGTGACCCTGCTGCTCTTCCGCAGCGGCAAGGTGCGCACCAGCCCGAAGCTCAACAAGATCTTCATGGTCGCGATCTTCGGCTACCTGGCGTTCTCGGTCGTGAACCTCGTGCTCATGCTCACCGGCGTCAACCAGGACCCGTGGGGGCTGCGCACCGGCTGGCTCGGCCTCGCGATCGGCGCGCTCGCCGTGCTGCTCGCCGCCTACTCGCTCGTCATGGACTTCGAGCTCATCCAGAACGGTGTGAAGAACCGCGTGCCCGAGAAGTGGGCCTGGTCGGCGGCCTTCGGCCTCATGGTGACGCTGATCTGGCTGTACGTCGAGATCCTGCGCATCCTCGCGATCCTGCGCGGCGACTGACACCGTCTGCGACCCGGAGCCTCGTGCTCCGGTGATCGGGGCCGGTCATCCACTCGGGTGACCGGCCTCAGCCGTATCCGGGTCCGGCCAGACGGACGTCCGGAGGGCCGGAGGGACGGGCGGCCGGAGGACCGCCCGGAGGGACGGGGCTGTGGACAGCCGGGTACGCGGTGCGATGGCGCGAACTACGGTCGAGGGCACCCCCTCCGAAAGCAGGCGCCATGCAGACCCCCGATCCGATGCCCGCGACGGCCAGCGCGGCGACAGCCATCGCGGCGACGACGATCGCACTTGCGGCGGCCGCACTTGCGACGACCGTGGTCTGGTGGTGGCCGCGGGCCGGCGCCGATGTCGAGGGGCCCGCCTTCTGGCTGCTGCTCGCCGCCTACCTGCTGCTCGCCGTTGTCAGCGCAGTGCTCGCAGTCATCGATCTCGTGTCGCGCACGCTGCCGAATGCGATCCTGCTGCCCTCGGGCGCCGCGCTGCTCGCCCTGGTGATCGCGACCAGTGCGGCGGCGGGCGATCCGGGGCTGCTGATCCGCAGCGTCGTCTGCGGCCTGGCGCTCGCGACCGGGTACGGCCTGCTGTGGCGCTGCTCGCCGCGCAGCCTCGGCGGCGGCGACGTCAAGCTGGCCGCGCTGCTCGGCGTCGCCCTCGGCCCGCTCGGGTGGGGGTCAGCGCTGCTCGGCGCAGTCGCCCCGTTCCTGCTCGGCGGCGTCTTCGCGGCGGGGCTGCTCATCGTGCAGGGCCTGCAGCACCGGGCCGGCAGCGGGGCGGATCCGCGCAGCCTTGCGGCCTTCCCGTTCGGGCCGTGGATGCTCGCCGGCGCCTGGACCGGCGTGTTCGCCGGGGCGGACATCGCCGCCGGGATCCTCACACCCCCATGACGTTCTCACAGAAACGCCGAAACCGGCGGCCGCCTCCGCAGAGGCGACCGCCGGCCTCAGACAGGCGAGCACTCAGCTCACTCCCCCTCGATCGCCGGCGCGATCGAGTTCCACGCAGCACTTATGCGAGTGAGAGCTCCTTCGTCACTCCCACTCGATCGCTGGCGCGATCGAGTTCCACGCAGCATCTACGCGAGTGGGAGCTCCTTCGTCACTCCCACTCGATGGTCCCCGGGGGCTTCGAGGTGACGTCGAGCACGACGCGGTTGACCTCGGGCACCTGGTTGGTGATGCGGTTCGAGATGCGCGCGAGCACCTCGTAGGGCACGCGCGTCCAGTCGGCGGTCATCGCGTCCTCGGACGAGACCGGGCGCAGCACGATCGGGTGGCCGTAGGTGCGGCCGTCGCCCTGCACGCCCACGGAGCGCACATCGGCGAGCAGCACCACCGGGCACTGCCAGATCTCGGCGTCGAGGCCGGCGGCGGTCAGCTCCTCGCGGGCGATCGCGTCGGCGGCGCGCAGCGTCTCGAGACGGTCGCGGGTCACCTCGCCCACGATGCGGATGCCGAGGCCGGGGCCGGGGAACGGCTGACGTCCCACGATGGCCTCGGGAATGCCGAGCTCGCGGCCGATCTCGCGCACCTCGTCCTTGAACAGCGTGCGCAGCGGCTCGATGAGCTCGAAGTCGAGATCCTCGGGCAGGCCGCCCACGTTGTGGTGCGACTTGATGTTCGCCGTGCCGGCGCCGCCGCCCGACTCGACCACGTCGGGGTAGAGCGTGCCCTGCACGAGGAACTTCACCTTCTCGCCCTCGGCCTTCGCCTCGGCGACGAGGTCGAGCTGCACCTTCTCGAACGCGCGGATGAACTCGCGGCCGATGATCTTGCGCTTCTCCTCGGGATCGGTGACGCCTTCGAGGTGGCCGAGGAAGACGTCGGCCGCGTCGACCGTGATGAGGCGCACACCGGTCGAGGCGACGTAGTCGCGCTCCACCTGCTCGCGCTCCCCCTGCCGCAGCAGGCCGTGGTCGACGAAGACCGCGGTGAGCTGGTCGCCGATGGCCTTGTGCACGAGCGCGGTCGACACGGCGGAGTCGACGCCGCCCGACAGCGCCGAGATGACGCGGGCGTCGCCGACCTGCGCCCGGATCCGCTCCACCTGCTCGGCGATCACGTTGCCCGCATTCCAGTCGGCGGGGATGCCGGCGACGTGGTGCAGGAAGTTCTCGAGAATGCGCTGCCCGTGATCCGAGTGCTTGACCTCGGGGTGCCACTGCACGCCGTAGAGCTTGCGCTCGGGCGAGCCGAACGCGGCCACGGGGGTGACCGAGGTGCGCGCGAGCACGTCGAAGCCCTCCGGTGCCTGCTGCACGGCGTCGCCGTGGCTCATCCAGACGTTCTGCGTCTCTGGCTGGCCGCCGAGGATCGCACCGCCGTCGCCGAGGATCGTGGCCTCGACGCCGCCGTACTCGCGGTCACCCGTGTTGCCGACGGTGCCGCCGAGGGTGTGCGCCATGATCTGGAAGCCGTAGCAGATGCCGAGCACGGGCACGCCGAGCTCGAAGATCGCCGGGTCGAACTGGGGCGCGCCCTCCTCGTACACCGACGAGGGGCCGCCCGAGAGCACGATGCCGAGCGGCTGCTTGGCCTCGACCTCGGCCGCGGTGATGCTGTGCGACACGAGCTCGGAGTACACGCCGGCCTCGCGCACGCGGCGCGCGATCAGCTGCGCGTACTGCGCGCCGAAGTCGACCACGAGAACCGGACGGTGATCCGTGTCAGTCTGTTCTGCCATTGCAGGCCTTTCAGGGGTTGTGGGTGAGGAAGTCGATTCTACTGAAGCAGGGCCGGGGCGGCCTCGGCTTCACGGGCGTCGAGGAATCCGGTGACCTCGCGCACGATACGGGCCTCCAGGAAGAACGACATGAACGGGATGACGCCGCCGAGAGCGATGAGGATGAAGCGCCAGAAGTTCCAGCGCATGGGGCTCCACAGCAGGAAGTCGGAGACGAGGTAGATCACGTAGAACCAGCCGTGGGCGATGAGGATCGCCTTGAACAGGTCGAAGCCCTCCGGGTGGAAGTCGGCCTCGACGCCCTCGGGCGCGATCGGGTAGAAGTGCGCGAAGCCGTCGGCGGTGAAGAGGAAGAGCTGCACGCCGAAGGCGTACTTCATGACCATCACGGCGCACAGCAGCAGCAGCATGACGCCGGTGACCACCGAGGTGACCTTGTAGAAGCTCAATGCCTTGCGAATGCGCGGGTAGTCGGAGGGCTTGGGCTGCAGTTGCATGGGTTCCATTCTATTCTTGCGCCGCTTGGAGCAGCTTGAGTTCATGCTCCTTCTCCCAGGCGTCGCGGGTGAGGCGATACCAGAGGAAGAGCGCGAAGCCGGCGAACACGATCCACTCGACCCCGTAGAAGATGTTGAGCCAGTTGACGGTCTCGGCGGGCAGCGGCGCGACCGAGTCGACGGCGTCGAGCTGCGCCTCGGCGAGCAGCGCCTCCGAGCCCCCCTCGTCGTGCAGCACGAGGTAGCCGGAGTAGACGGGGCTCTCCACGCCGGTCCACACGTTCGCGAGGAAGGCGGGGATCATCGTGCGCAACACCTGCGGATCCTCGCCCGGTTTCGGCACCTGCGGCCCCTCGGGCGGCATGAAGCGGCCCTCGACGGTGCGGGGCTCGCCGAACGCCGGATCCGCTTCGATGCGATCGATCGCCTGCTCGGCTTCGGCCTCACCGGGAGCCCAGCCGATGGCGACCGCGAGGTGCGCGCCGGGCTCGGCGTCGGGCCCGTCCGCCACGAGGTGGCCCACCACCCAGGCGCCGGACTCGCCGTCGTTCACGCGCGGCGCCACGACCCGCGAGTCGCCCGGCACGAAGGAGCCCTCGAGGTGCACGACCACGCCGGCCCCCGCGTCGGTGACCCCCATCAGAGTGTCGGAGACCTCGGCGAGCGGCCGCGGGGTCTCCGTGTCGATCTCCTCGACCGCCGCCTGCCGCACCGCGCTGTCCATCTGCCACTGCCCCAGCCACGCGAAGACCGCGGCCACGAGCATCGCGAACACGAGCGCGAGGATCCAGCGGGGCCGGCGCATGACCTGGCCGAGGGTGGGGTCGCCCAGGTACTCCGGTCGCTTCTGGCGGGGGTGCGGGGTCGGCTGCACGCCGGTCCCGGGATGAGCCGCAGGATCCGGGGAGGAAGGCTGGCTCGAGGACACCGGCTCCGCGGCCCCCTAGCGCTCGGCGTGCACGACGCCGACGCGCTGGAACTCCTTGAGTTCCGAGTAGCCGGTGGTCGCCATCGCCCGGCGCAGCGCGCCGATCAGATTGGCACTGCCGTCGGGCACGTGCGCCGGGCCGTTCACGATCTCCGAGAGCGGGGCCACGGGCGAGACGCGCAGGCGCTTGCCGCGGGGAAGATCCTCGTGGTGGGCCTCCTGACCCCAGTGCCACCCGTTGCCGGGGGCGTCCGAGGCCTTCGCGAGCGCGGTGCCCAGCATGACGGCGTCGGCGCCGCACGCCATCGCCTTGATGAGATCGCCCGAGGTGCCGAGGCCGCCGTCGGCGATGACGTGCACGTAGCGCCCGCCCGACTCGTCGAGGTAGTCGGTGCGCGCACCGGCCACGTCGGCGATCGCGGTGGCCATGGGCGCGCGGATGCCCAGCGTGACGCGGGTCGTCGACGAGGCGCCGCCGCCGAAGCCGACGAGCACGCCCGCGGCGCCCGTGCGCATGAGGTGCAGGGCCGACTGGTAGGTGGCCGCGCCGCCGACGATGACGGGAACGTCGAGCTCGTAGATGAACTGCTTGAGGTTGAGCGGCTCGCGCCCCTCCTTCGCGACGTGCTCGGCCGAGACGGTGTTGCCGCGGATCACGAACAGGTCGACGCCCGCCCGCACCACGGTCTCCGTGAACTCGGCGGTGCGGTGCGGCGACAGCGCGCCGGCGACGGTCACGCCGGCCTCGCGGATCTCGCCGAGACGCGCGGTGATGAGTTCCGGGCGGATCGGCGCCGAGTAGAGCTCGCGCATGCGGTGCACCGCGGCGACCTCGTCGTCGATGCCCGCGAGTTCGGCGAGCAGGGACTCGGGGTGCTCGTGCCGGGTCCACAGCCCCTCGAGGTTGAGCACGCCGAGGCCGCCGAGGCGGCCGAGCTCGATCGCCGTGGCCGGCGACATCACCGAGTCCATCGGGGCGCCGAGCACCGGGATGTCGAACTGGAAGGCGTCGATCGACCAGGAGGTCGAGACGAGCTCGGGATCGCGGGTGCGCCGGGTCGGCACGATACCGATCTCGTCGAAGGTGTACACGCGGCGGGCGCGCTTGCCCCGCCCGATCTCGATCTCGTTACTCACCCGACCAGTCTATCCGGCCTCCCCTGTGCGGTGGTCCGGCGGGGGCGGGACGCGTTCACCGCCCCTCCCCCGCCGTCGACGGCGCCGCTCAGTGCTGCACGGGCGGCTCCGCGCCGTGACCGGTGAGCGCCCGCACCTCCATCTCGGCGGCGAGCTGCTTCGACTCGCGACCGGGATCGGTGATCGATCCGAGCCACCCGAGCAGGAAGCCGAGCGGGATCGAGATGATCCCGGGGTTCTTCAGCGGGAAGATCGCGAAGTCCACGCCGTCGCCCAGCATGGCGGCCGGATCGCCGGAGACGACCGGGGAGAACGCGATCAGCAGCACCGCCGAGAGCAGGCCCCCGACCATCGACCACACGGCGCCGCGCGTCGTGAAGCGGCTCCAGAACAGCGAGTACAGGATCGTGGGCAGGTTCGCGGATGCGGCGACCGCGAAGGCGAGCGCCACGAGGAAGGCGATGTTCTGCCCCTGCACGCCGATACCGCCGAGGATCGCCGCAGCGCCGATCACGAGCGTCGTGATCTTCGCGACCTTCACCTCCTGCCGGGCCGAGGCCTGGCCCCGCTTCATCACGCTGTTGTAGATGTCGTGCGCGAACGACGCCGAAGCCGTGATCGTGAGTCCCGCGACCACCGCGAGGATCGTCGCGAACGCGACGGCCGAGATGAAGCCCAGCAGCAGCGGTCCGCCGAGGTGCAGCGCCAGCAGCGGAGCGGCGGAGTTCTGCCCGCCGGGGGCGTTCGCGATGGTCTCCGGGCCGACGAGCGCCGCGGCGCCGTAGCCGAGCACGAGCGTGAAGAGGTAGAAGACGCCGATGAGCCAGATCGCCCACACCACGGAGCGCCGGGCCTCCTTCGCGGTGGGCACCGTGTAGAAGCGCATGAGCACGTGCGGCAGGCCGGCGGTGCCGAGCACGAGGGCGAGCGCGAGCGACACGAAGTCGATCGGATTCGCCCCGTACTGCAGGCCGGGGGCGAGGATCGCCGCGCCATTGGCGTTCTCGGGGTTGGTGACGGCGGCGTCGAGCACTGCGCCGAAATCGAAGCGGTTGAGCGCGAGCACCCAGACGGTCATCGCGGCGGCGCCGGCGATGAGCAGCACGGCCTTGATGATCTGCACCCAGGTGGTGCCCTTCATACCGCCGATGAGCACGTAGAGGATCATGACCACGCCGACCACCGCGATCACGAGCGACTGCCCGAGCTTGTCGTCGATGCCGAGCAGCAGCGAGACGAGCCCGCCGGCACCCGCCATCTGCGCCAGGAGGTAGAAGAAGCACACCGCGAGCGTGGTGAGCGCTGCGGCCATGCGCACCGGCTTCTGGCGCAGCCGGAACGACAGCACGTCGGCCATGGTGAACTTCGCGGTGTTGCGCATCAGCTCGGCGACGAGCAGCAGCGCGACGAGCCAGGCGACGAGGAATCCGATCGAGTAGAGGAAGCCGTCGTATCCGTTGATCGCGATAGCGCCGCAGATGCCGAGGAAGGAGGCGGCCGAGAGGTAGTCGCCCGCGATCGCGAGACCGTTCTGCCGGCCCGAGAACGAGCGTCCGCCGGCGTAGAAGTCGGCAGCGCTCTTGTTGTTCCGGCTCGCGCGTATCACGATGACCATCGTCACCGCGACGAACGCGAGGAAGATCCCGATGTTGAGCACGGGGTTCTGCTGACCGGCTGCGGCTTCGAGATGGAGGATCTGCGCGTTCATCGGGAACCTCCCTCGGCACCGGCGATGCCGCTGCCGTTCGGGCCGCCCGGCGCGGCGTGCTCGAGGTCTTCGAGCTCGGCGCGCAGTGCCGCAGTGGCGGGGTCGAGCCTCCGGTTCGCGAAGGATACGTACCACATGGTGATGCCGAAGGTCGTGACGAACTGCGCCAGGCCGAGCCACAGCCCGACGTTCAGGCCGAGCATCGGCTGCGCCATGAACTCGTGCGCGTAGGCGGCGAGGACGACGTAGAGCAGGAACCAGATCATGAACGCCACCGCGATTGGGAACACGAAGCGCCGGAAGCGGTGCTTGTACTCCTGGAACTCGGGCCGTGCCTGAAATGCTTCGTAGTCGATGGGGGTGGTCTCTTCGAACCCCCGGGGTTCATTGGACATGGGGCCTCCTTGCCTCATGGGAATACGGGGAACGACGACGGTCCGCTCAGCGCGGCACCGTCACCGCCTGGGTCGCGGGCGCCGAGACGGTGTCACCGAGCGCAGCGATGAGGTCGTCGATCACGGCGGGATCCTCGATGGTGGCGGGCACGCGGTACTCCTCGCCGTCGACGATCTGGCGCATGGTCTTGCGCAGGATCTTGCCCGATCGGGTCTTCGGCAGCCGCTCGACGATCGTCACGTCGCGGAACGCGGCCACGGGTCCGATGTGCTCGCGGACGAGCCGTACGAGCTCGGCCGCGAGCTCTTCCCGCACCACGGTCTCGCCGTGCTTGAGCGCGACGAAGCCGGCGGCCCGCTGCCCCTTGAGCTCGTCGTGCACCCCGATCACCGCGCACTCGGCCACGGCCGGGTGAAGCGTCAGCACCTCCTCCAGCGATCCCGTGGAGAGCCGGTGCCCGGCGACGTTGATGACGTCGTCGGTCCGCCCCATCACGAAGAGGTATCCGTCCTCGTCGAAGTGGCCGGCGTCGCCGGTGGCGTAGTAGCCGGGGAACGCCGAGAGGTAGGAATCGACGAAGCGCTGCGAGCTCCCCCAGATGCCCAGCAACGCGCCCGGCGCGAGCGGCAGCCGGATCGCGATGTTGCCCTCGACGCCCGGCGCCGTGATGTCGGCGCCCTTCGAGTCGACGATGCGCACGTCGAAACCGGGCATCGGCACGGACGTCGAACCCGCCTTCGCCGGCAGCGTCTCGATCCCGAGGGGGTTGGCGCAGATCATCCACCCCGTCTCGGTCTGCCACCAGTGGTCCACGACGGGCACTCCGAGGCCGTCGTTGATCCAGTGCCAGGTCTCGGGATCCATCCGCTCTCCCGCGAGATACACTGCGCGCAGCGAGGAGAGGTCGTGCTTCGCGAGCTCGGAGAGCTCGGGATCCTCGCGCCGGATCGCGCGCAGCGCGGTCGGAGCGGTGGAGAGCATCTTCGCGCCGTAGCTCGACAGGATGCGCCAGAACGCTCCGGGATCCGGGGTTCCCACCGGCTTGCCCTCGTAGAGCACCGTCGTGCCGCCCGCGAGCAACGGGCCGTAGACGATGAACGAGTGGCCGACCACCCAGCCGACGTCGGACGCCGTGAAGATCGTGTCGCCCGGACCGAAGTCGTAGATGTTGCGCATCGCCCAGCCGAGTCCCACGGCGTAGCCGCCGCTGTCGCGCACGACGCCCTTCGGACTGCCCGTGGTGCCCGAGGTGTAGAGGATGTAGAGCGGATCCTCGGAGCGCACGGGCACCGGATCGGCGGGCGCGGCCTGCTCCTCCAGCGCGTCCCAGTCGAGCCACGCGACACCCGCCTCATCCGCGAAGTCGGCGGCCGACCCCGGCACCGCGTCGCGATCGCGCACGATGACCGTCTCGACGCCGGAGTCCGCGCCGCCCGCGATCTCGATGGCCCGGTGCACGAGCGGCAGGTACTCGACGACCCGCTGGGGTTCCAGGCCTCCGGAGGAGGTGACGATCACGCGGGGCTTGGCGTCCGCGATCCGCACCGCCAGCTCGTTGGCCGCGAATCCGCCGAACACGACCGAGTGGATCGCGCCGATGCGCGCGCAGGCGAGCATCGCGACCACTGCCTCGGGGGTCATCGGCAGGTAGATCAGCACCCGGTCGCCGACGACCACGCCTGCATCGCGCAGGACTCCGGCGAAGCGCGCCACTCGGTCGCGCAGCTGCGCGTAGCTGATCCGGGCGCGGGTACCGGTCATCGCGGAGTCGTAGATCAGCGCGGTCTCCTCGCCACGACCGGCCTCGACGTGGCGGTCGAGCGCGTTGAAGCAGACGTTCAGCCGTCCGTCCGGGAACCAGCGCCACTCGGTGGCGCTGCGCTCCTCGAGGGCTCGGGTCGGCGGGGTCGTCCATGACACCCGCGCGGCGGCCTCGAGCCAGAAGGCGTCGCGGTCCCGGGTGCTCCGCGCGACGATCTCCGGATAGTGCTGCCCGGGACGGGGAATCGATGTTGCTGTGCTCACTCATTTCTCCTTTGAAACTTCCGCGACAACCCTGTCGCTGTGTGCGTGGATTAGGCTATTGACGGGGGAAGCCCAGGCAATACCCCCGAAAGTTGGTAGTCCCGATGCAGCGACTCGACCCGCAGGCCCAGCAGACCCTGCTCGAACTCGCCGTGGCCGAGTTCGCCGCGGCGACGCGCTTCCCCCTGGCCTTCGGCGGCTTCGAAGCGCGCGGAACGGCGACGGTGACGGCGCTCTTCGGGCATCGCACGCTGAGCCTGCACGGCCTCTGCGTGCAGGCCGGACGGGGCCTCGGAGGACGGGCGCTCGCCGAGCACCGACCCCGGCTGACGATGGACTACCGGCGCTCGCGCCACATCACCCACGACTACGATGCGCAGGTGCTCGGCGAGGGGATCGTGGCGCTGTTCGCGCACCCCGTGATCGTCGACGGGGAGATCCGTGCGGTGCTCTACGGCGGCACCCGCGACGCGACGCTCGCCGGATCGGCGTTCGCCCGATCCGCCGCGGCCGTGGTCGCCGATCTCGCCCGTGAGATCGGGACGCAGGACGAGGTGGAGCAGCGCGCGGCCTGCCTCGCCGCGCGCCTCGCGGCCGAGCAGCAGGCGCATCATGCGCTGCCCGGGCCCGCGCTCGAGACGCTGCGCAGCAGCCACGCCGAGCTGCGCAGCATCGCCGCCGCCGTCCCCGATCCGATACTCCGGGCGCGCCTCGCCGAGGTCGACCGTCGGCTCACGACGATCGAGACGGGAGCCGCCCCCGGCACCGCGCCGGACGGCTCAGGGCACGGCCCCCGGCCCGGCGACACCGCGCGCGCCGCACCGGCGCCGCGCACGGCCGGCGCCGGTGCGAGCCCCGACCGCGTCTGCCTCACGCCGCGCGAGCTCGATGTGATTTCCCACGCCGCCCTCGGCGGGACCAATGCCGAGATCGGGCGCGCGCTCGGGCTCACCGAGAGCACGATCAAGAGCTACGTCAAGACCGCCATGTCGAAGCTGCAGGCCTCCACCAGGCACGCCGCAGTCGCGGCCGCACGCCGCCACGGCCTCATCCCCTGAAACGCGAGAGTGCCGGGATCCCGTGGATCCCGGCACTCTCTGCGGTGGCGAGGAGGCTCTGCGCGGCGGTCGGGCCGCAGCGCGGCACTCCTAGCGCTTGTAGTTGGGCGCCTCGACGACCATCTGCACGTCGTGCGGGTGGCTCTCCTTGAGGCCCGCCGAGGTGATGCGCACGAACTCGCCGCGCTGCTTCAGCTCTTCGACCGAGCGCGCGCCCACGTAGAACATCGACTGGCGCAGGCCGCCGATCATCTGGTGGGTGACGGCGCCGACCGGGCCGCGGTAGGGCACCTGGCCCTCGATGCCTTCGGGGATCAGCTTCTCGTCGCTCGGCACGTCGGCCTGGAAGTAGCGGTCCTTCGAGTAGGAGGTGCGCTCGCCGCGCGTCTGCAGCGCGCCCAGCGAACCCATGCCGCGGTAGTTCTTGTACTGCTTGCCGCCGACGAAGACCAGATCGCCGGGGCTCTCGTCGGTGCCGGCGAGCAGCGAGCCCATCATGACCGAGGACGCGCCGGCCACGAGCGCCTTCGCGATATCGCCCGAATACTGCAGGCCGCCGTCGGCGATCACGGGGATGCCGGCGGGGGTCGCGGCCTTCGCGGCCTCGTAGACCGCGGTGACCTGCGGCACGCCGACGCCGGCGATGACACGGGTGGTGCAGATCGAACCGGGGCCGACGCCCACCTTCACTGCATCGGCGCCGGCTTCGACGATCGCCTTCGCGCCGGCGTAGGTCGCCACGTTGCCGCCGATCACGTCGACGCCCGCGAAGGCGGGATCGCTCTTGATCTTCGCGATGATGTCGAGCACGCCCTTGCTGTCGCCGTTGGCGGTGTCGACCACCAGCACGTCGACGCCCGCGTCGATGAGTTCGCCGGCGCGCTTCCACGCATCACCGAAGAAGCCCACGGCCGCGCCCACGCGCAGTCGGCCGGCGTCGTCCTTGGTGGCGAGCGGGTACTGCTCTTCCTTGTCGAAGTCCTTCACCGTGATCAGACCGGTGAGGCGGCCCTCGCCGTCGACGAGGGGCAGCTTCTCGATCTTGTGCTGGCGGAAGATCGCTGCGGCGTCGTCGCGGGAGATGCCCACGGGCCCGGTGATGAGCGGCATCTTCGTCATCGCCTCGGCGACGCGCACCTGCGAGCGGTCCTTCGGATCGATGAAGCGCATGTCGCGGTTCGTGATGATGCCGAGCAGCACCCCGTTCGAGTCGACGACGGGCAGGCCCGACACGCGGTACTCGCCGCAGAGGGCGTCGACCTCGGCCACGGTCGCGTCGACCGAGGTGGTGACCGGATTGGTGATCATGCCGGCCTCGCTGCGCTTGACCCGATCCACCATCTCGGCCTGATCCTGAATCGACAGATTGCGGTGCAGAATCCCCAGGCCGCCGTTGCGAGCCATCGCGACCGCCATGCGAGTCTCGGTCACCGTGTCCATGGCCGCCGAGATCAGCGGGATGTTGAGGCGGATCCGACGCGTCAGCTGGGTCGAGGTGTCCGCATCGCTCGGGATGACGTCCGTGTGCGCCGGGAGCAGCAGCACGTCGTCGTAAGTCAGACCGGTGAACGCGAAGGGGTCACGCTGTTCCATGGAACCTCTTTTGCTGTGTGGGTTGGGCCGATGGGAGCAGGCGACCGGATCGCGGCGCCTCCCCCGATCAGTCTAAGGGAATCGGGCCGGTGTTCGTCTGCGCGGTGGGCGAACGCTTGACCTGCCCGAACCCGTCGCGCCGCTTCGCGGGCTGACTCGGCGGCGGCGCTTCGGCCTGCGCGAACGCTTCGCGTCCGCGCTGCCGGCCGAACATGTCGATGATGAGGATCACGAGCGCGATCCACACCGCGACGAAGCCGATCCAACGACTCACAGGCATCTCCTCGTGCATCACGAAGTAACCGTAGAGGAAGCCGAGGATCGGGGTGAGGAACTGCAGGAAGCCCAGATACGACAGCGGCAGACGCCTGGTGGCCTCCCCGAACAGGATGAGCGGCACGGCGGTCATGATGCCGCTCAGCATGACGAGCGCCGTGATGCCGGGCCCGAACGAGAACACGCCGATCCCGGAGAGCCCCGCGACGATCAGCAGCTGCACGATCGCGACCGGCAGCGAGGCGAAGGTCTCGATCGTGAGGCCCGTGATCCCGTCGACCTGTTCGCCCGCGTGCTTGTGCACGGCGCCGTAGAGACCGAACGACCCCGCGATCCCGAGCGCGATCCAGGGGAACGAGCCGTACGCGACCGCCGCGGTCGTGACGCCGACGGCCGCGATCCCCACCGCCCACCACTGGGGCCGCGTGAGACGCTCCTTGCGCACGACCACGCCGATGAGGATCGTGAAGAGCGGATTGATGAAGTAGCCGAGCGAGGTCTCGAGCACGTGGCCCGTCATGACGCCGATCACGAACAGCTGCCAGTTCGCGTAGAGCAGCAGCGCCGACAGCGCGAACCACCCGAGCAGCCGAGGGTTGCCCAGGATCGCACCCACCTGGCTCCAGCGGCGGGTCGCGGAGACGAGGAGCACGCAGAAGGCGAGGGTCGCGCCGACCCGCCAGGGCACCACCTCGAACGGCCCGACCATCGCGATGAGGCCGAAGTAGAAGGGGAAGATTCCCCAGATGAGGTAGGCACCCAGCCCGTATCCCAGTCCGGCGCGCGATGGTCTCACCGGCCCAGTCTATCCCCGCCGGTGCGTTCGCCCCGCATACGAACAGGCCGGGCCCCGATCCTGAGATCGGGGCCCGGCCTGTTCGAGAGGAAGCGCCTTAGCGCTCGACCACCGCGAGGATGTCGCGAGCCGAGAGCACGAGGTAGTCGGCGCCGCCGACCTTCACCTCGGTGCCGCCGAACTTCGAGTAGATCACCACGTCGCCCACGGCGACGTCGAGGGGGATGCGGGTGCCGCTGTCGGCCACGCGGCCGGGGCCCACTGCGACGACCTCGCCCTCCTGGGGCTTCTCCTTGGCGCTATCCGGAATCACCAGACCGGACGCGGTGGTCTGCTCTGCCTCGACCTGCTTGATGACGATACGATCCTCGAGCGGCTTGATGGCTACCGACACGGTTGACCTCTTTCCAATGTCTGAAGGTTCTCTCGCGCCCGCCTCGTGCGAGCGCGCCTACAGCAGAGTTTAGGACCCTGGTTGGCACTCTTGCAAGGGGAGTGCCAACCAGGCGGCGGTGGATCGCCCACAGCGAACGGGATCGGCGACCCGACCGAGCGACCCGCGACCTTCGCGGCCGCGCCGCCTAGAATCAGAAGAGACAGCCGATGCGCATCACCGCGGATCGGGATCCCGCAACCGCTCGAGGAGCAGTCATGACCACCCCGATCCCTCCCCAGCAGCCCGGCACGCAGCCCACGACGCCCTACCCCCAGGCACCGCATGCCGCTGCCCCCCAGGCCGACGCGAACGCCGTCAGGTACCAGCAGCAGGCCGCGCCGCAGACCGCCTACCGTCCGCAGCCGGCCGTGGCCACGACCCTCGGCGCGACGAACACCTACGCGGTCCTCGCCGTCATCTTCGGCTTCCTGGTGCCCATCGCCGGCATCGTCTTCGGCCACATGGGCCTGTCCCAGATCAAGCGCACCGGCGACGCCGGCCGAGGCCTCGCACTGACCGGCATGATCGTCGGCTACGCCTACTTCGCGTTCATCGCGATCTTCCTCGTCGTCTACATCGGGTTCATCGCCATGATGTTCGCGGCCATGGGCACCGCGTTCAGCGGATCCGACCTCTACTACTGACCCGGCGGCGACCCGCCGTCGCACGTCGTTCGTCGAAAGGAACCCCGTGTCCCACCCCCAGCCGCCCGCAGGCGACTTCCCCCAGAACCCCGCCGCGGGCGATGCGGCCCAGCAGCCGCAGTACGCGCAGCCTGAGCAGCCGCAACAGCCGCAGTACGCGCAGCCGCAGCAACCGCAGTACCAGCAGCCGCAGCAGCCGCAGTACGCTCAGCCGCAGCAGCCGCAGTACCAGCAGCCGGCCCCCGCGAGCTACCCCCAGCCCCAGCAGGCGTACGCGCAGCCCCAGCAGGCGTACGCGCAGCAGACCTATCAGGCCGTGTACGTCGCACCGGTACCCACCAACACGCTCGCGATCCTCTCCATGATCGCGAGCATCGTCGGCTTCTTCACCTTCGCGATCTTCGCGATCGGCGGCGTCATCATGGGGCACATCTCGCTGAACCAGATCAAGCGCACCGGCGAGAACGGACGCGGCATGGCGCTCGCCGGCCTCATCATCGGCTACGTGGCGATCGGCTTCTGGGCGCTGCTCCTGCTCTTCTACATCGTCATCATCGGCTTCGCCATCTCGGCGAGCGGATACTGACCCCTCCCGGGCGTGGGGACGACCGGATCAGGCGCCTCCGGGGGAGGCGAACGCGCAGCGCTCGCCTCCCCCGGCTGGGAGCACCTGGCGACCCCGGCGGGCGAAGACCTGCTCGCCCGCATCGCTGAAGCGCTGCACGAGGGGCGCAGTCTCGAACAGGCCGCCCGCGCGCTCCGCGCCGAGGGCGCCGATCCCGAACTGCTCGCCGCGGCGCTGACGCAGACCGAGCTGCGGGCCCGAGCCGTCGCGAAGTTCGGCGAGCGCGCCTCTGCCATGCTCTTCACGCGCGCGGCACTCGAACAGGCCACCCGCGCACGGGTGGCCGCACTGCACGCGGAGCGCTTCCGCAGCGCCGGCTGCCGCTCCGTCGCCGACCTCGGCTGCGGGATCGGCGCGGAATCGCTGGCCTTCCTGGACGCCGGCCTCGACGTGCGTCCCGTCGAGCTGGATCCCCTCACCGCGTCGTTCGCGCAGCACAATCTCTCCCTCGCGGCCGCCCACCTCGGTGCCGAGCCGCCGCTCGTGCGCGTGGGCGACGCCGAAACGATGGGCCCGGGCGACGCCGATGCGGCCTTCCTCGACCCCGCCCGGCGCACCGCCGGGCACAGCGGCACCCGCAGACTCGCCTCCCCCGACGACTATTCGCCCTCGCTGCGCTTCGCCTTCGGCCTCGCCGAGGAGCGGCCGACGGGCGTGAAGCTCGGCCCCGGCCTCGACCGCGAACTCATCCCCGACGACGCCGAGGCCCAGTGGATCTCGGTCGACGGCCAGCTCGTCGAGACCGGGCTCTGGTTCGGATCCGTCGCGCGACCGGGCGTGCGCCGCGCCGCCCTGGTGCTGCGCGGCGCCGAGGAGAGCGCCGAGCTCACCGCCGCGCACGACGCCGACGACGCCGAGGTGCGCAGCCTCGGCGACTACCTCTACGAGCCCGATGGCGCCGTGATCCGCGCCCGCCTGATCGGCACCCTCGCGGATCGGCTCGACGCCGGGATGCTGTCGGCGGGGATCGCCTATCTCACGAGCGACCGCCGCCTCGACACGCCCTTCGCGAGCGCGTTCCGGGTGCTCGAAACCCTGAGCCCCCGCGAGAAGGACCTGCGGCGCGCCCTCGCCGCCCGCGAGATCGGCGCCCTCGAGATCAAGAAGCGCGGCGCGGACGTGGATCCCGCGGCGCTGCGACGCCGTCTGAAGCTGCGCGGCCCGCGCAGCGCCACGCTCTTCCTCACGCGCGACGAGCAGGGACGCCACACCGCGCTGCTCGCCGAACGCTGCTGACCGCGGCTGCTGTTACGTTCCCCACGATCGGGGTCACTTTTGGTCGCGTGTCTGCACGACACGCGACCAAAAGTGACCCCGATTCCGAGATGAGGTTCGCGGCGAGATGGCGCGAACCAGTACGGAAACGAGAAGCGGGGCGGGCTCGGGATGATCCCGAACCCGCCCCGCCGAGGGCTCGCTACGGTCAGTAGTTCACGTCGGAGCAGGACACGGTCTGCCCGGCGATCTCCACGAACTCCGCGCCGTTCATGCACTGCTGCACCGCGTCGACACCCACACCGGCCAGGCCGACGAGGGTGACGATGAGGATGATGTAGCCGATCGTGCCGAGAGCACCGATGATGATGCCGACGACGCCGGGCACGTTGCTGGCGCCCACCTTGCGGGACTGGACCACGGCGACGATGCTGAGGATCAGGCCGATGAGCGGCATGAGGAATGCGAGGACGAGACCCACGATGCCGAGCGTCTTGCCCGGGGTGCTCTGGGGGGCCGGGGCGGCTGCGGCGTAGGCCGGCGCCTCGGGCTGGACGGGGTTTGCGGCGGGCTGGCCGCCGGGCTGGGTGTCAGACATGGTGCTCCTTCGGTCGGGCTCGACGGGGCGCTCCCCCGATCGCTCTTCCACAATAATGAAGAGCGGGCCGCGACCGCGACCCTGCGTCGGTGCGTCACCGACTCGCTGCTGAGGCGCGTCGGGTTCAGCGCACCTGGATTTCGGTCACCGGCAGGGTCGAATCGGCGCCGAAGCCGAGCCCGGAAGGTTCACGCCCGGCCGCGACCAGCTGGGCGCCGATCGAGGCGATCATCGCCCCGTTGTCAGTGCACAGCGAGAGCGGTGGCACGCGCAGTTCGATCCCGGCGGCCTCGCAGCGTTCGCGCGCGAGCTCGCGCACCCGCGCGTTGGCGACGACGCCTCCGCCGAGCAGCAGGCGCGGCACCCCCAGGTCGCGGCAGGCGGCGAGCGCCTTCGTGAGGAGCACGTCGGCGACTGCTTCGCGGAAGCTGGCTGCGACGTCGGCGACGGGCAGCGGCTCGCCGCTCTGCTCGTGCTTCTCGACCCACCGCGCCACCGAGGTCTTGAGCCCCGAGAACGAGAAGTCGTAGCGATGCCGTTCGAGGTCTTTCGGCAGGGTGAGCCCGCGCGGGAAGCGGATCGCGTGCGGATCGCCTTCGGCTGCGACGCGGTCGATCTGGGGCCCGCCCGGGTAGGGCAGGCCGAGCAGGCGCGCGACCTTGTCGAAGGCTTCTCCGGCCGCATCGTCGATGGTCTCGCCGAGCATCTCGACGTCGCTCACGAGGTCGCGCACGAGCAGCAGCGAGGTGTGTCCGCCCGAGACGAGCAGAGCGATGGTCGGCAGTTCGAGTTCGCCCACCGCACCCACGGCCTCTCGCAGGCCATCGCCCTGCAGCAGGTCGGCGCCGACGTGCCCGACGAGGTGGTTCACCGCGTAGAGGGGCTTGCCGAGGCCGACGGCGAGCGCTTTCGCGGCGGCGACGCCCACCATGAGTGCGCCGGCGAGCCCGGGCCCGCAGGTCACGGCGACGGCGTCGAGCTCGTCGAGCGTCACTCCGGCTTCATCGAGCGCTCGTTCGATCGTGGGGGTCATCGCTTCGAGGTGCGCACGCGCTGCGACCTCGGGCACCACGCCGCCGAAGCGGGAGTGCTCGTCCATCGACGAGGCGATGGCGTTGGCGAGGAGCGTGCGCCCGCGCACGATGCCCACACCCGTCTCGTCGCAGCTCGTCTCGATGCCCAGCACGAGCGGCTCGCGGGTGGTGCCGGAGGTCTCGGCGGCGTTCATCGACGGCCCTTCATCTCGAGTTTCATGATCACCGCGTCGACTCCGTCGGGCTGGTAGTAGCGAGGTCGCACGCCGAGCTCTTCGAAGCCGAGCGAGCGGTAGAGACCGCGGGCGACGGGGTTGTCGGCGCGCACTTCGAGGAATACCTCGCGCACCTCGGCGCGTTCGGCTTCGGCGAGCAGGGCGTCCATGAGTCGGCGCCCGTGACCGCCGCCGCGCACGCCGTCAGCGACGGCGATGGTCTGCACGTCTCCTTCCGAGCCCACGATCAGCAGGCCTGCGTAGCCCTGCACTGCGCCGTCCGTGTCGACCAGCACCAGGTAGCGGCGGTGGTCGGCGACGAGTTCTTCCCGCATCATCTCGCGGCTCCAGGCATCGGAGCCGAACACCGCGCTCTCGATCCGCCAGATCGAGTCGAGGTCGCCCTCCGAGGCCTCCCGCAGCGAGAGGCCGGCAGGATCGGCGGCAGGATCGGGGGCGGTGCCGGCGGCGGCCGGATCGGTGGCGGTGCGCGACTCCGGCGAGTCGGACAGGCTGCTCACGAGCTCACCCGTTTCGGGGCCCCGGGCTGCTTGACATCGGGGGCGCGCAGGTAGACCGCGCGATCCGGCTCGAACTCGCGTCCGGCGGCGAGGCGTCGCGCCGCGAGACGCACGAGCGAGGCCGCGGGAATGCTCGCGGGCCACACCTCGTTCGGCACGGCCTCGTAGTCGGCGCGCGCGACGAGCCCGGGGCCGGCCGCGCGCTCGGGGATGCCCGCCCAGTCGAGACCGGAGAACTCCGTCACGAAGAGTTCGCGGCGACGGGCGTCCTGCACCACCCGCACCCCGCTGCTCGCACCGTCGAGCACGTCGAGGGCTACGGCTTCGTGGCCCTGCACGGGCAGCAGCGGCGCGCGACGCGCGGCGGCGAAGGCGTGCGCGGCCGCGATCCCGACCCGCAGACCGGTGAACGGCCCGGGCCCGATCCCGGCCACCACGCCGGTCACCTCGGACGGGGAGACCCCGCTCCGCCGGAACACCTCGGCCAGCAGCACGCCGATCGCCTCGGCGTGCCCACGCGGATCATCGCTCGACACCTCGACGACGCGGCCGCGCGCACCCACCGCCACACCGGTGCCGATCGCCGTGTCGATCGCGAGCAGCACCCGGTCGCCCAGCTCGGGCGCTTCGATCTCGCGGCAGCGCGGCCCGGATGCGGTCGCCGGAGCAGCGGCGGTCTGCACCGGCTGCGCCGGCTGCGCTGTCTGCGATACCTGCGCTGTCGAGGCCGTCTGCGCTGTCGACATCGTCTGCGCCCGCTCCACGGTCTCGCTCATCGCAGCTCCCCCCCCGCGTCGCGGGGCTCTTCCGCATCGTCGGCGCCGCCCGAGCGGGCTGCGGCCTCGATCGAAGCGAGCGGATCACCGGATCCCGCCGACCAGCGCGGCCCGTGGCCGGTGACCGTGACCGACCGACTCTCGACCAGGGTCTCGCCCCAGTCGGGTTCTGCATCCGCGGCGCCGCCCGCGCCCAGAGCCGCGTCATCAGCACCGGCATCAGCACCGGCACCGGCACCAGCACCGGCATCAGCACCAGCGCCGCGCGGACGCTCGATCACCACTTCGATCCAGGAATCCCGTACGCCGACCACGCCGGCGCCCCACTCGGCCACCACCACCGAAGCCTCGAAATCGAGGTCGAGGTCGTCGAGTTCGTCGGCTCCGCCGCCGCTCTCGCCGCCGAGCGCGCCGAGCCGGTAGGCGTCGACGTGCACGAGCGGCGCACCGCCCACGAGCGAGGGGTGCGTGCGCGCCAGCACGAACGTGGGGCTCTGCACCGGCCCCCGCACCCCGAGCCCCTCGCCGATGCCGCGGGTGAGCGTGGTCTTGCCCGCGCCCAGCGGCCCGGTCAGCAGCACGAGATCGCCGGCGCCCAGCAGCCGGCCGAGCCGCACGCCGAAGCGGTGCATCTCGTCAGGGTCGTCGATGCGCAATCGCACGACGCGCCCCTCCGCGCTCACGCGGCACCCCCGTCGGAGGCCAGGCGCAGCACCCGGGAACCGATCCCCGCCACGATCTCGTAGTTGATGGTGCGCATGAGGCCCGCCCAGATCTCCACCGGCGGGTGCCCCAGTTCGGGGTCGCCGAACAGCACGACCGGCTCGCCCAGCGCCACCCGCCCGGCCAGCGGGCCCACGTCGACGATGAACTGATCCATGCCGATGCGCCCCACGATCGGCCGCGGTTCCCCCGCCACGGTGACCCACGCCCCCGCGCCGTTGAGGGCGCGCGGCATGCCATCGGCGTAACCCATGGGCACGAGCGCGAGCGTCGTCGCGGTCTCGCAGACGTGGTTGAAGCCGTACGAGACGCCGGTGCCCGCCGGCACGCCGCGCAGCGCGACGATCTCGGAGCGCAGCGTCATCGCCGGAACCAGGCCGAGCTGCGCCGAGGTCTTGTCGGCGAAGGGGCTCAGCCCGTAGACGGCCATGCCCACGCGAACAGTGTTGTAGTGCAGGTGCGGTGAGGAGAGCGTCGCGGCGCTGGCCGCCAGGTGCTGCATCTCGGGGTCGATGCCCGCCTCGCGCAGCTGCGCGATCGCCTCGTCGAAGCGCGCCGCCTGACCTCGGTCGTTCTCGTCGCCGGCGTTCGCGAGGTGGCTGAAGATGCCGCGCACGCGCACCAGCCCCTCCCGCGAGAGCTCGGCGGCCCGGGCGAAGAGCGCCGTCCACTCGTCCGGAGCAGCGCCGTTGCGGCTGAGCCCGGTGTCGATCTTCAGCTGCGCCGTGGCGGTGCGGCCAACCCGCCGCGCCGCGTCGGCGAGCGCTTCGAGCTGCTGCACATGGCTGACGCCGATCTCGATGTCGGCGGCCACGGCATCCGCGAAGTCGACGCGCACCCCGTGCAGCCAGCACAGGATCGGAGCCTCGATGCCGGCCTCCCGCAGCGCCAGAGCCTCCTCGAGATCAGCGGTCGCGACCATCGCCGCCCCGCCCGCCAGCGCCGCCTCGGCGGCGATGCTCGCGCCGTGGCCGTAGCCGTCGGCCTTCACCACCACGATCACCGCGCCGCCCGTCAGCTCGCGCACGCGAGCGACGTTGTGCCGGATCGCCGACAGGGAGATCTCCGCGACCCGCATCGACCCTGTTCTCATGTCGTCTCCGATTCCTGCTCCGGCGTCGGACGATCCGTCGTCGGCGATGCTGCGAGCGTACCGCCGACCTCCGACATTCCCGCGATCGGCGCCGCCGATTCCACGATCACGAACGCTGTCGCCACCCCGGCGTCGTGCGTCATCGAGAGATGCGCGCGATCCGCCCCGCGCCCTGCGAGCGCCGCCACGAGCGCAGGCGTCGCAGCGAACGACGGAGCGCGATCCGCATCCCGCACCACCTCGAGATCGTGCCAACCCAGCCGGCCCGAACCGCCGAGCGCCTTGATGAGCGCCTCCTTCGCGGCGAAGCGAGCGGCGAGCGAGGCGAGCGGCAACTCGCGCTCGGCCGGCGCGAACAGCCGCGTCCGCAGGGACGGGGTGCGCTCGAGCTGCCGCTCGAAGCGCGCGATGTCGACGGTGTCGACGCCGATCCCCCGGATCATGGCTCCCTCGGTCTCAGACGGTTCCGACTGGCTGGAATGAGCGACGGCTCACTCCACCGTGACCGACTTCGCGAGGTTGCGGGGCTGATCGACGTCGAGCCCCTTCACCGTCGAGAGCTCCAGCGCGAACCACTGCAGCGGCACGACCTGCAGCAGCGGCTCGAAGAGGGCGTCGGCGAGAGGAAGCCGGATCACGTCGTCGGCGAACGGCAGCACCGCGGTGTCGCCCTTCTCGACCACGGCGATCACCCGGGCGCCGCGAGCACGGATCTCCTGGATGTTCGACACGACCTTCGAGTGCATCAGCGGCGAGGTGCGCGGGCTCGGCACCAGCACGAACACCGGCTGGCCGTGATCGATGAGCGCGATCGGCCCGTGCTTCAGCTCGCCCGCAGCGAAACCCTCGGCGTGGATGTAGGCGATCTCCTTGAGCTTCAGCGCGCCCTCCAGCGCCACGGGGTACCCCACGTGGCGGCCGAGGAACAGCACCGAGCGCGTGTCGGCCATCCAGTGCGCCAGCTGCGCGATCTGATCGTGCGTGTCGACCGCCTCGCGCACCTTCGCGGGCAGCTCCTCGAACTGCTGCACGGCCTGCGCCGAGACCTCGGCCGACAGCGTGCCGCGCACCCGTCCCAGGTGGAGACCCACGAGGTACAGCGCCGTGATCTGCGCGATGAACGCCTTGGTCGAGGCGACCGCCACCTCGGGGCCGGCGTGCGTGTACACGGCTGCGTCGGATTCGCGCGGGATCGTGGCGCTCTGCGTGTTGCAGACCGAGACGGTGGTGACACCGCGCTCGATCGCGTACTTCACGGCCATGAGCGTGTCCATGGTCTCGCCCGACTGGCTCACCGAGATCACCATGGTGCGGTCCGAGAGCACCGGATCGCGGTAGCGGAACTCGTGGCTCAGCTGCACCTCGACCGGGATGCGAGCCCACTTCTCGATCGCGTAGGCAGCGACCTGGCCGGCGTACGACGCCGTGCCGCAGGCGATGATGACGATGCGCTCGATGCCTCGCAGTCGCTCGTCGCCCAGCTCGGTGAGCTCGGGGATCTCGACGCCGGCGTCGGAGATGCGGCCGCGCACCGTGTTCGCGACGGCGTCGGGCTGCTCGTTGATCTCCTTCGCCATGAACGACGACCAGCCGCCCTTGTCGGCGGCCTCGGCGTCCCACTGCACCTCGTACTCGGAGAACTCGACGGGGGTGCCGGCGAAGTCGGTGATGCGCACCTCGTCGGGCGTGATGATCGCGATGTTGTCCTCGTCGACCGCGACGGCGCGGCGCGTCGCCGACACGAAGGCCGCCACGTCGGAGCCGAGGAAGTTCTCGCCCTCGCCGAGGCCCACCACGAGCGGCGAGTGGTGGCGCGCGGCCACCACCTTGCCGGGCTCGTCGCGGTGCATCGCGAGCAGCGTGAAGGTGCCGTGGAGGCGGGTGACCACCGAGCGCAACGCGCTCTCCAGGTCGCCCTGACGCGCCACCTCGCGGCCCACGAGCGCAGCCACCACCTCGGTGTCGGTCTCGCTGATGAGCTCGATGCCGTCGGCCTCGAGCTCGGCGCGCAGCTCGGCGAAGTTCTCGACGATGCCGTTATGGATCAGGGCGAGCTTGCCGCCGTCGCCGAGGTGCGGGTGCGCGTTGGCATCGGTCGGACCGCCGTGCGTCGCCCACCGGGTGTGCCCGATGCCGGTGCCCGTGGCCTGCACGGGGCTGGCCTCCAGCAGTTCCTCGAGACGCGCGAGCTTGCCGGAGCGCTTGCGAACGGAGATCTCACCCGTCTCGTCGACCACCGCGATGCCCGCGGAGTCGTAGCCGCGGTACTCGAGGCGGCGCAGACCAGTGATGAGCGCCTCAACCGTATCGTTGGGGCCGACGTATCCGACGATTCCACACATGGGGTCAAGTTTAGTGGCACGATGGATGAACGATGGCCGAGTACAGCACCCCCGACCCCGCGCGTGTCGAAGACGCTCCCCGCGAGCCCCGCCCTCGCGGCGCACTGAGCACCGACACCCAGGCGCTCATGCGCCCCGAGTTCACGTCGCCCTTCACGGAGATCGACCGCGCCGAGTGGTCGCGCCTCGCCGGCGAGACGCCGATGCCGCTCACCGAGCAGGAGATCGACGCCTTCCGCGGCCTCGGCGAACCGCTCGACCTCGCCGAGGTCTCCGAGGTGTACCTGCCCCTCAGCCGTCTCATCAACCAGTACGCGATCGCGACTCGGGAGATGCACCAGCGCACGCGGGGTTTCCTGCAGCGCAACGGCGAGCGGCAGAGCCCCTTCGTGATCGGGATCGCGGGATCCGTCGCCGTGGGCAAGTCGACGGTCGCGCGCATCCTGCGAGATCTGCTGGCCCGCTGGCCCGAGACGCCGAGCGTGCAGCTCGTCACCACCGACGGCTTCCTCTACCCCACCCGCGAGCTCGAGCGCCGCGGCATCGTGCACCGCAAGGGCTTCCCCGAGTCGTACGATCGCCGCGCCCTGCTGCGCTTCGTGTCGCAGGTGAAGGCGGGCGTCGAGGAAGTGCGCGCCCCGGTATACAGCCACCTCGTCTACGACATCGTGCCCGACCAGTTCACCGTTGTGCGGCAGCCCGACATCCTCATCGTCGAGGGGCTCAACGTGCTGCAGCCGGCCTCGATGCAGCACCCGCTCGCGGTGAGCGACCTCTTCGACTTCTCGCTCTACGTCGATGCGCGGGTGTCCGACATCCAGCGCTGGTACCGGACGCGCTTCCTGCACCTGCGCGAGAGCGCATTCTCGAACCCGCGGTCGCACTTCCGCCGCTTCGCCACGCTCAACGACGAGGCGGCCAGCGCCATCGCCGACGAGTTCTGGAACAACATCAACGAACCCAACCTGGTCGAGAACATCCGGCCGACACGGGCGCGGGCCACACTGGTGCTGCGCAAGGAGGCGGATCACCGCGTGCAGAAGGTGCTGTTGCGGAAGTTGTAGGGATTCCCCTCCGTCCCGTCCATATGGAATCTGCCGGAGATATGCCGCTATCACCCGGATCCTCCATATCGACGGCAGATCCCATACCGACGGCAGACCACCGTCACGCCATGCTCTGGGCCCCGTCGATCGACTCGCGGATGATGTCGGCGTGCCCGGCGTGCTGCGCGGTCTCCGCGACGATGTGCAGCAGTGCGCGGCGGATCGACCACGCCGCGTCGGTGTTCCAGGGCGCCTTCGGCAGTTCGTACGTGGCGTCGAGGGACGGTTCGGATCGGACGAGCCCGTCGACCTCGGCGGCGACCTCCTCGTAGGCCGCGAGCACGCCCTCCAGCGTCTCGTCCGGCTGCAGCTGGAACTCCCGCTCGCGCCCGGCGAAGTCCTCGGCGGTCCACTCGGAGAACGGTTTGTGCCCCTGCATCATCGCCTCCGCTCCGCCTCGGATGAACCTGGCCCAGCCCTGCTCGACGGCCGACACATGCTTGATGAGGCCCCCGATCGAGAGCGTGCTCGCGGTGGGCTGCAGAGCGGCCTGCTCGGTGGTGAGGCCGCGGGCGGTGTGCCGCAGGAAGAAGCGCGCGTGCGCAAGGCTCGCGAGCAAGTCGGTGCGTTCGCCGTCGAGCGGCGCGGAAGAGGTATCAGTGCTGAGCATGGTGCTGGTCCTTTCGGTGGCCTGGTATCACCTACGCTAGAAGCAATAGCGGCCAGTTTCTGTCACTGATAGGAGGGCGCATGGCGGGCACCGGATCTCGGGCGCTGAGTCTGCTCGCGCTGCTGCAGGAACGGCGATTCTGGGCCGGCACGGATCTCGCCTCCCGGCTCGGGGTCTCGCTGCGGACCCTGCGCCGGGATGTCGACCGCCTCAGAGAGCTCGGCTATCCAGTGCGCGCCGACCCCGGCGTGGGTGGCGGCTACCGGCTCGATCCCGGCACGTCACTGCCGCCACTGATGCTCGACGACGCCGAAGCCGTGGCCGTGATCGTCGGTCTCCTGCTCTCGTCTCAGTCGCCGATCGCCGACACCGCCGAGACCTCGGCCCGGGCCCTCGCGAAGGTGGTGCCCGTGCTGCCGGCCCGTCTGCACGGCCGCGTCGAGGCGCTGCGCGCGGCGACGGTGAGCGCAGAGTCGCCGTGGTCGAGCACCATCGACCCGAGCACGCTGGTCGCGGTGGCGCGCGCCTGCCGAGACGATGAGCGCATCGCCTTCGCCTACACCTCGGCCGATGGCGCTCAGACGTCTCGCCGAGTCGAGCCGCACCGCCTCGTCACGCTCGCTCGGCGCTGGTACTTGGTGGGTTACGACCTGGGCCGTGGCGACTGGCGCAGCTTCCGCCTCGACCGCATGAGCGAGGTGGCCGGCACGGGCGATCGCTTCAGGCAGCGCCGGCTGCCCGGGGATGCGGATCCCGCGGCGTTCGTGCGGGCCGGCGTGCACGGGCGATCCGAGGTGGTCGTCGTCGCGGAGCTGGATCGGCCGGCCGTCGAAGTGCACCCCCGCGTCGGCCGGTGGGCGACGGTGGTGGCGCTCGGGGATCGCTGCCGGGTCGAGGTGGAGGCGTCGTCGCTCGACTGGGCGGTGTTCCTGGTGGGCCTCTCTAGAGCTCGGGTGATCTCGGCCGAGCCGCCGGAGTTCGCCGCTCTGTTGCGCGACTGGGCGGGTCGCCTCGCCGGGTGATCCGCCCCTCGACCGACGGTACGGCACCTGCCGTAGATCTGGGATCTGCCGAAGATATGCCGATCCTGCTCGGTATCTCCCTATTCACGGTAGATCCCATATCGACGGCCGCAGCCCGGGCCGGTCAGGCCAGGTGCAGACCCTGGGCGACGGCATCCATCACCAGGGCCTGCACCTCGGGCCACCGGAACATCACCTGTTCGTAGCTGACCCGGAGCACGGTGAAGCCTCGCAACCTCAGCAAGGCATCGTGGGCGATATCGCTCGTGCGCTGACGACCGGTGTGGTGGGCACCGTCGATCTGCAGCACCAACCGCTCACCGATGAGGAAGTCGACATGATGCCCGTACAACCAGGATTGCCACATGATCCGCACTCCGAATCTGCGCAGCCGCAGCCTCACGTACGTTTCCAGCCCGGAGTCGGCGAAGGGGGTGGTCTGCGCGAGCACCGCCCGCGCCGTGCCGTCGAGGGGCAGCCGTTCGAGCACAGATCGATCGATGAGCTTCCGATTCAGCGCCGAATCCCAGGCCGCCACGGCGTCTTCAAACGGCTGACAGTGAGCAATGAGACCGAGCACGTTCTCGACAGAGTCGACGAGCGCGAAGCGTTCGCGCGGGATCAGCGGCTTCCCGTAGTGCAGCCTGGCCCCGTCAGGTCTGACCTCGGCCCCCGGTCGCGGCACGGCGAAGTGCCGCGGATCCGCCTCCCGTACCCAGATCCCGAGCCGGCGAGCCTGAGTGAGGCAGCTGAGCATCAGCCCGGCTCCCGCGGCGAACACGAGAGCGGAGTCCGCTTGGGGCAAGGCCACCCAGCCTTTTCTGATTCGCACCAGCTTGCCATCCGACACAGCACGGGCCACACGGTGCTTGCTCACCCCGTTTTCAAGGAGGGTGCGGGTGCGCACAACGCCGTCGTGGGAGGCGAGGATCTCTCGAAGCATGGCCTCAGCCTCGACGATGCGAAATCCCGGAGGGCCCGGATCCATGAAACTGTGGACAATTCACCTCGCCCGAGCCGAAACCCCCACCTGTGAGCGAGGTTCGTAGATATGAGAAATGCCGTGGATATGGAGATTTCGAAGGAAACCTCCATATCCACGGCAGATCTCATACCGTGGGAAACGACCAGCCAGTCAACCAACCAGCCGACCAGCTCAGACCGCGAGCCGCTCCTTGACGATGGCGGCGAGGTCATCGGCCAGGCGCTGCGCCTGCTCCTCGTGCTGAGCCTCGACCATCACGCGCACCACGGGTTCGGTGCCGGAGGGGCGCAGCAGCACCCGCCCCTTGCCGCCCAGTGCGATCTCGGCCTGGTGCACGGCCTGCTGCAGCAGTTCGTCGCCCGCCACGCCGGCGCGATCCACGCCCTTCACGTTCACGAGCACCTGCGGGTACACGGTCATGCACTGCGCGAGCTCGGCGAGCGGCTTGCCCGTGCGCTTGACCTCTGCGGCGAGGTGCAGCCCCGTGAGGATGCCGTCGCCGGTGGTCGCGTAGTCGCTCATGATCACGTGGCCCGACTGCTCGCCGCCCAGCGAATAGCCGTGCTCGTTGATCGCTTCGAGCACGTAGCGGTCGCCCACGCCGGTCTCGATGACCTCGATGCCGTTGTCGGCCATCGCGAGCTTCAGGCCGAGGTTCGACATGACGGTGGCGACGAGCGTGTTGCGCTCGAGCCGGCCGCGAGCCGACATGGAGAGGGCGAGGATCGCCATGATCTTGTCGCCGTCGACGACGTCGCCGTTCGCGTCGACCGCGAGGCAGCGGTCGGCATCGCCGTCATGCGCGATGCCGAGGTCGGCCCCGTGCCGGCGGACGGCCGCGATCAGCGGTTCGAGATGGGTGGATCCCACACCGTCGTTGATGTTGAAGCCGTCGGGATCGTTGCCGATCACGGTGACCTTCGCGCCGGCGTCGGTGAACACGTCGGGCGAGATACCGGCGGCCGCGCCGTGCGCGCAGTCGAGCACCACGTGCAGGCCCTCGAGCTTCACGCCCTCGAGCGTGCCGAGCAGGTGCACGAGGTAGCGGTCCTCGGCGTCCGCGAAGCGGCGGATCCGCCCCACCTCGCGGCCGGTGACCGCGATCCGGGTGCCGCCCATGGCGGCCTGGATCTCGTCCTCGATGTCGTCGGCGAGTTTCCGCCCGCCCTCCGCGAAGAACTTGATGCCGTTGTCGGGGGCGGGGTTGTGCGAGGCCGAGACCATCACGCCGAAGTCGGCGCCGGTGTCGGCGACGAGGTAGGCGGCGGCGGGGGTCGGGATCACGCCGGCGTCGAGCACGTCGACTCCGGCTGCGGCGAGCCCGGCCGACACCGCCGCGGCGATGAACTCACCGGAGACGCGCGGATCGCGCGCCACGACGGCGACCGCGCGACGGCTCTCGCCCCGGGCTGAACGCCCGAGTACGAGAGCCGCTGCGTGAGCGAGGTTCATGGCCAGCTCGGCGGTCACATCGACCCCGGCCAGACCACGAACCCCGTCGGTGCCAAACAGGCGTCCCATGGAGGGGTGCTTCCTGCTTAGCGCTTCGAGTACTGAGGCGCCTTGCGGGCCTTCTTGAGACCGGCCTTCTTGCGCTCCTTGATGCGGGCATCGCGGCTCAGGAAGCCGGCCTTCTTGAGCGTCGGGCGGTTGTGCTCGGCGTCGATCTCGTTCAGCGCGCGGGCGATGGCGAGGCGCAGGGCGCCGGCCTGGCCCGAGGGGCCGCCGCCGACGATGCGGGCGATCACGTCGTACGAGCCGTTCAGCTCGAGTACGGTGAAGGGGTCGGTGATGAGCTGCTGGTGCAGCTTGTTCGGGAAGTACTCGTCGAGCTCACGGCCGTTGACGGTCATCTTGCCCGAGCCGGGGACGAGGCGCACGCGGGCGATGGCCTGCTTGCGGCGGCCCACAGCGGCACCGGGAACGGTGAGGGCGGGACGGGGGGTCGACACGGTCGCCTGCGAGGCGGGCGTCTCGGTGGTGTAGCTCTCGGGGGCCACGGTCTGCTCTTCAGTCACTGTGAAGTCTCTCTCTGAATGTCTCGTCGTCGCCGCGATTACTGCGCGACCTGGCCGAAGGTGTAGGGGGTGGGCTGCTGAGCCGCGTGCGGGTGCTCGGCACCGCGGTAGACCTTCAGCTTGCGGAACAGGTCGGCTCCGAGCGAGTTCTTCGGCAGCATGCCGCGGATCGCCTTCTCGACGGCGCGCTCGGGGTTCTTCTCGAGCAGCTCGGTGTAGCTGACCGAGCGCAGGCCGCCCGGGTAGCCCGAGTGGCGGTAGGCGAGCTTCTTAGCCGCCTTGTTGGCGGTCAGCACGACCTTGTCGGCGTTGATGATGATGACGTAGTCGCCCATGTCCATGTGGGGGGCGAAGGTCGGCTTGTGCTTGCCGCGGAGCAGGGCTGCGGCGTGCGAGGCGAGGCGGCCGAGCACGACGTCGGTGGCGTCGATGACGAGCCAGTCGTGCTTCTGATCGGCGGCCTTCGGCGAATATGTGCGAGTCACTTGAGTGCTGCTTTCTGTCGAATTGGAGGTGTTCGTGGATCCCACTCCGATGCCCGGTCCCCTGAGGGTGCTCGAGCGCGTGGAGGGCTCAACAAATCGGGTGCTTGCGCACCAAATATCAACTTTAGCACAGCTTCGGATCCGGGCCGAGACCCGGCCTCAACGGCTGCCGAGCACGCTCTCGACGGTGATCGCCGCCCGGATCGCGCGGGAGATCTCGCGCCGGGCGTGGAAGTTCATGACGAGATGGGCGCCGCGGGCGCGGTCGTGGAAGAGGTAGGTGGCGAGGGATCCGAGATGCCCGACCGGTCTCGGCAGTCCGCGCAGCAGGGGCGAGAATCCGTCGAAGCGCAGCTCCATCATGGCGGCGCCGTAGTGGATGCCGCTGCGCACCCGGCTGCGCACGTCCGTCATGATGGCGAGTTCGCGCGGCGTGACGAGCCGGCCTCCGTGCAGCGCCTCGCTGAAGGCGATGAGGTCGGCCGGCGTCGCGGCGATCCCGCCCCCGGCCCAGCCGCAGCTCAGCGCTCCGGATGCGCTGAGGTCGTCGCGCCCGACGTAGCAGGGCGCGAGACGGTCCTCGCCGCGGGCCGGCGAGGTGAGGCCGGGCAGGAAGGTGCGCTCGAGTCCGAGGGGCTCGACGATGCGATCCCGGACGGCCTCGTGGTAGGCGGCGCCGCCCACCTCCTCGATGAGACGCCCGAGCAGCACGTAGCCCGTGTCGGAGTAACGGAAGCGCTCCCCCGGCACCCCGACCGGCCGGTGATGCTCACGGGCGAAGTCGAGCATCTCAGCGGGGGTCCACACCCGGTCGGGCTGGGCGGCGACGACGCGCACGAGGCCGTTGCGACGGCCGCGGTCGCCCTCGAAGTAGTCGGCCGCGCCGGAGGTGTGGCGCAGCAGTTCCAGCACCGTGGGCGGGCGGGAGCCGGGGGCGAAGAGCCCCGCGATCTCGCGCGCCGGGAGCAGTGCGTCGATGCCGGTGTCGAGCCCGAACGCCTCGCCGCGCGCGAGCTGCAGCACGATGGCGCCCGTGGCCAGCTTGCCGATGCTGGCCGCGTGGAAGGGCGTCGACTGATCGCCGTAGGTGAACTCGACGCCGGGGGCGCGCAGCAGCACCTGGGGCGCCCCGAGTCTCCCCCGTCGGCGGGCGATGCGGTCGAAACGGGCGCGCAGCGGCTCCAGGGACATGTCGGACTGATCGGGCATGATGATCCTTACACACGAACGAACTAACATTACTCAAAGAAACATTACTTTGAATAACATACCCGAAAGGCGCGCGTGGCGTACGTAGTTCTCGGCCTCCTCATCGCGGTGGGCCCGCAGACCGTCTACAGCCTCAACAAGTTCTTCGAGGCGGGCATCTCCCTCTTCTACGCGGCGAGCCTCGGCGCGCAGCGTCAGGCGCTGCAGCGCCTGCTCGCCGACGGGCTCGTCACCGTCACCGAGGAGCACGACGGCGGGCGCGCGAAGAAGGTCTACGCCGTTACCGCCGAGGGCCGATCCGCTTTCCAGGACTGGATGCTCGGCCCGATCACCGATCGTGATCTGGAGGTCGCAGCGCTGTCACGGCTGTACTTCCTCGGCGCTCTGCCCTCCCCCGCCGAGCGCCGCACAGTGCTCGAGCACATCGCGCAGCGCGCGGCCGAAGACGAGGCCCGGCTCGAGGCCCTCGCCGCGATGATCGACGGCGCCGAGGTGCCCGAGCAGTACCGCGAGCTGGCGCGCTACCAGCGCCTCACCGTCGAGTACGGCCTGCGCACCCACGGGCTGGGCCGCACCTTCTTCTCCGAGCTCGCCGAGGCCGAACGCGACTGATCCGCCGGCCGACCGGCGGCCGCCCGCCTCAGTCGCCGGAGAGCGGATCGCGCCGCGCGCGCGTCTGCTCGGCGCGCAGCGCGAGCTCGGCGTCAGCGGGGTACGCGATCTCCTCCAGCGACAGGCCGTGAGCCGGCATCACCGTGAAGCGGCTCGACCGTTCGCGGGCATCGCGCAGGGCCACGAGCTCGTCGCGCCCGATCCGCCCGCTGCCCACCGCCACGACCGCGCCCACGAGCGCGCGCACCATCGAGTGGCAGAAGGCGTCGGCCTCGATGCGCGCGGCGTAGGCGCCGTCCTCGGTCTCGCGCCACTCGAAGCACAGCAGATCGCGCACCGCGGTCGCGCCCTCACGGGCCTTGCAGAAGGTGGTGAAATCGTTGAGGCCGATCAGCTCGTCACTCGCCCACTGCATCTCGGCGAGATCGAGGGGCTTCGGCACGTCGGCGGTGAAGCGCGCGGTGAGCGGATCGCGGCGCATGCCCTCCCCCCGCAGCCGGTACTCGTAGCGGCGGCGCAGCGCGGAGAAGCGGGCGTCGAACGCGGCCGGCACGACCCTCGCCTCGTGGATCACGACGTCGGGCGCCGAGCGCTTCAGCACGCCGTTCAGCTTGCGCGCCCGCATCGCCGACTCGGCCGCGCCGTTCCGACCATCGTCGGCACCGCGGCGCGCGCTCCACTTGGCGAGCCGGGCGTCGGCGACGTCGAGATGCGCGACCTGGCCGCGGGCGTGCACGCCGGCGTCGGTGCGACCGCCGACGGTCAGCCGCGCCGCCTCCTCACCCGTGCGCAGCAGCACCGCGATCGCGGCCTCGAGCTCCCCCTGCACCGTGCGCAGCCCGGGCTGCGCCGCCCACCCCGAGAAGTCGGTGCCGTCGTAGGCGAGGTCGAGACGCAACCGGGTGAGGGGCGCGCTGGGTCCGGATTCGAGGGTCACGCCTCGATCCTGCCAGATGCGCGCCCCGGCCTTCCTCTCTGGGGACGCCCCCGGCCCGGCCGCTCCCCGGCTCGGCGCGTAGAATGGTCCGATGCGCGCTCGCTCGCAGCGCCGAAAGCTTCCCATGATCACACCTCAGCCCAGCCCCGCACCGCGCACCGCCCGATTCGGCGGTCTCGACGGCCTGCGCGCCCTCGCCGTGGGCCTGGTGCTCTGCTACCACCTCTTCCCCTCGCTGCTGCCCGGCGGCTTCCTCGGCGTCGACGTGTTCTTCGCGATGAGCGGCTTCCTCATCACCTCGCTGCTGCTGCGGGAATACGAGGTGGACGGGCGGATCCGCCTCGGCGTCTTCTGGCGCCGGCGCGCTCGCCGGCTGCTGCCCGCTCTGGGGCTCGTGCTGCTGGTGAGCACCGCCCTCGCGCTCGCGGTCGGCGGCGACCTGCTCGTCGGGATCAGGCAGCAGATCGCGGGGGCCGTGTTCTTCGTGAGCAACTGGGTGTTCATCGCGAACGGCGCCGACTACTTCGCGCGGGACACTCCCGAGCTGTTCCGCAACACGTGGTCGCTCGCCATCGAGGAGCAGTTCTACATCGTGCTGCCGCTCCTCGTGCTGCTGCTCGTCAGGCTGCGATCCCGGGCCTCGCGCGCCCTCCCGCTCGCGGCGCTCGGCCTCGCCTCTGCGGCGCTGATGGTCGCGCTGTCGCAGGCCGGGGCCGACCCCACCCGCATCTACTTCGGATCCGACAGCCACACCTTCGGCCTGCTGCTGGGCGCCGCGATGGCGGCGGTGCTGCACCGTCCGGCGGCGGTGGAGACGGCGGATCCGGGCGCGCTGCGGCAGCTCGTCTCGGGCGTCGCGGCGGTCGTCGGCCTCGGCGTGCTCGGGTGGCTCGCGCTCACCCTCGCGGAGGGCAGCCCCGCCAGCTTCCAGTGGGGCTTTCAGCTGGCGACGGGGGCCTCTCTGCTCGTGGTGTGGGCGGTGACCCGGCCGGGTGCGTGGATCGGCCGCGCGCTCGACGCGCCGCCGCTGCGGTGGGTGGGCGAGCGCTCCTACGGCATCTACCTGTGGCATTGGCCGCTGCTGCTGATCTGCGCGGCCGCTCTGAACGCGGATCTCGAGTGGCTGGTGGCGCCGCTGACGCTGGCCGCCACGATCCTGGCGGCCGCGCTCTCGTACCGATTCGTCGAGCAGCCGGTGCGCCGCTTCGGGCTGCGCCGTTCTCTGCGCCTGCTCGTGCGTCCGAGCGATCATACGCCCCGGAGGCGGTTCGTCGCAGTCGTCCTCGGTGTCGTGGTCGCCGTGACCGCTCCGCTGGCCGTCACCGCGCTCGTGACGGCCCCGCAGCAGAGTTCCGCTGCGGAGGCGATCGCGCGCGGGCAGGAAGCCCTCGAACGCAGTCGGCAGCAGACTGATGAGGCAGAGGCGGGCGACGCTCGGGGCGAAGCCAAGGCCCGCGAGGGCTCCGGCACGGGCTCAGGCGCAGGCTCCGGCGCGGCGGCCGAGAAACAGCCGGGTGCTGAGAAGGCGCCGGGCGCGGCGGGATCCTCGAAGACCGCCGCCGAGGCCCCGCCCGTCTCGCCCGAGGGCCGAGACCTAGTCGCGGTGGGCGACTCGGTGATGCTGGCCAGCCTGCCCGAGCTCGAGGCCGTCTACCCCGGCATCTCGGTCGACGCGGCCGTCTCGCGGGGCATGGGGGCGGGCGCCGAGATCGTGACCGAGCTCGCGTCGCAGAGCGCGCTGCGCGGCGTGCTCGTCGTCGGGCTCGGCACCAACGGCCCCGTGCAGCCCGAAGACCTCGACACGATCCGCCGCGCGGCGGGGACTCGCCCGCTCGTGCTGGTGAACGCGCACGCCGACCGCGACTGGATCCCCGGCGTCAACGAACTGCTCACCTCCTATGCGGCAGCCCATCGCGGAGTCGTGGTCGCCGACTGGACCGGTGCCGTGACCGGCGTACCCGACGCGCTCGCCGGCGACGACATCCACCCCAATCCGAGCGGCGGCGAGATCTACGCGGCCGCCGTGCAGCGCGCACTCGACGAGGTGCAGCGTCCGGGCGAGGCCGTCGGCTTCGCACTCCCCCGCCGCTAGCACCCGCCGCGATCCGCACCTTCCGCAATCCGCACGTGCCGCGATCCGCACGTGCCGCGATCCGCAGTCCGCCCGGTGCGCCACCCATCCACCGCGATCCGCCCACCGGCACAGCCCGACGGCCCCACTTCTTCAGATCGGGGTCACTTTTGGCCGCGTGTCGCGCTGCGACACGGCAAAAAGTGGCCCCGATCGAAGAAACGAGCAGGCACGGGTCCGTAACCCACCGAGGCAGCGGCCCGAACAGCGCAGCAGCAGCCCGAACAGCGCAGCAGCAGCCCGAACAGCGCAGCAGCGGCCCGAACAAGCGCAGCAGCAGCGGCCCGAACAGCGCAGCAGCGGCCCGAACAAGCGCAGCGCCCCGTGATCCGGAGGGATCACGGGGCGCTGCGGCACTGCGAGTGGAGGACCTTACTCGGCCTTCTCCTCGGCGGGAGCCTCGGTCTCGGCGGGCGCCTCGGCGGCCTCCTCGACGACGGTCTCCTCGGCAGGCGCCTCGACGACCTCTTCAGCCTTCGGCGCGGCCGCAGCCTTCTTCGCCTTGGCCTTCGGGGCGACGGGCTCGAGCACGAGCTCGATCACCGCGAGGGGCGCGTTGTCGCCCTTGCGGAAACCGGTCTTGATGATGCGGGTGTAGCCACCCTCGCGGTTCTCGACGAGCGGCGCGATCTCGGTGAAGAGCTCGTGCACGACGCTCTTGTCGAGGATCTGGCGCATGACGCGACGACGAGCGGCGAGGTCGCCGCGCTTCGCGAAGGTCACGAGGCGCTCGGCCACGGGCTGCAGGCGCTTGGCCTTGGTCTCCGTGGTCTGGATGCGCTTGTGCTCGAAGAGCTGCGCAGCCATCTGGTTCAGCATGAGGCGCTCGTGTGCGGGGCCGCCTCCGAGGCGGGGGCCCTTGTTGGGCTTGGGCATTGTTTACTCCAGTAAGTGTGCGATCAGGCGAACAGTGCCGGATCGTTAGTTGTTGTCGTCTTCGTAGCTGTAGAACTGCGCACCGTCGAAGCCGGGCACGGCGTCCTTCAGCGAGAGGCCCATCTCGGTGAGCTTGTCGCGCACCTCGAACACGGACTTCTGACCGAAGTTGCGGATGTTCATCAGCTGCGCCTCGGAGAGCGCAACCAGCTCGCTCACCGTGTTGATGCCCTCGCGCTTCAGGCAGTTGTAGCTGCGCACGGAGAGGTCGAGATCCTCGATCGGGATCGAGAGCTCGCCCTCGGCAACGACCTCGACCGGCGCGGGGCCGATCTCGACGCCCTCGGCCGCGGTGTTGAGCTCGCGGGCCAGACCGAACAGCTCGACCAGCGTCGAACCGGCCGACGCGATCGCATCGCGGGGGCTGATCGCGGGCTTGGTCTCGACGTCGACGACGAGGCGATCGAAGTCGGTGCGCTCACCGGCACGCGTGGCCTCCACGCGGTAGGTGACCTTGAGCACCGGCGAGTAGATCGAGTCGACCGGGATACGGCCGACCTCGGCGTCCTCGTTGCGGTTCTGCGCTGCCGAGACGTAACCGCGGCCGCGCTCGATGGTGAGCTCGAGCTCGAACTGCGCGGTGTCGCTGAGCGTCGCGATGACGAGCTCGGGGTTGTGCACCTCGACGCCCGCGGGAGCGGAGATGTCGGCGGCAGTCACCTCGCCCGCACCGGTCTTGCGCAGGTACGCCGTGATGGGCTCGTCGTGCTCGCTCGAGACGACGAGATCCTTGATATTGAGGATGATCTCGGTGACGTCCTCGGTCACGCCCGGGATGGTCGTGAACTCGTGGGCGACGCCCTCGAAGCGCACGCTGGTCACGGCGGCGCCCGGGATCGACGAGAGCAGGGTGCGGCGCAGCGAGTTGCCGAGCGTGTAGCCGAAGCCCGGCTCGAGCGGCTCGATGGCGAAACGCGAACGGTACTCGGAGATCGATTCTTCAGTCAGAGTGGGTCGCTGTGCAATGAGCACTGTGTGTGGTCCTTTCGCTGGAGTCCGCTATATGACTCATGCGGGTAAAGGGAGGAACTTGCGTTCTGATCGGGTATGCGGTTTCCCCGATTGGTCAAGCCGAGTCCGGCCTGACCGGAGAAATCGCCGAGCCGACGCGGCCGCTTCTTCCGCGACCGGAGGTCGCAGTCGAAGCCGGCCGCAGTCGGCTTGACAACGAATTCAGACGCGGCGACGCTTGGGCGGCCGGCAGCCGTTGTGCGTCTGCGGGGTGACGTCGGTGATCGAACCGACCTCGAGGCCCGCGGCCTGGAGCGAGCGGATCGCGGTCTCGCGACCCGAGCCCGGACCCTTCACGAAGACGTCGACCTTCTTCATGCCGTGCTCCTGCGCCTTGCGCGCGGCCGACTCGGCGGCGAGCTGCGCGGCGAACGGGGTCGACTTGCGCGAGCCCTTGAAGCCGACGCCGCCGGAGGAGGCCCAGCTGATCACGGCACCGGTGGTGTCGGTGATCGAGACGATCGTGTTGTTGAACGTCGACTTGATGTGGGCCTGGCCCACGACAACGTTCTTCTTGTCCTTGCGACGCGGCTTACGAGCCGCCGTCTTGGGTGCAGCCATTGAGTGTTCTCCTGAAAAGCTCTGTGTGTTCGGTCAGTGAACCGGCGATTACTTCTTCTTGCCGGCGACGGTGCGCTTCGGGCCCTTGCGGGTACGAGCGTTCGTCTTGGTGCGCTGACCGTGCACGGGCAGGCCCTTGCGGTGACGGAGACCCTGGTAGCTGCCGGTCTCGACCTTGCGGCGGATGTCGGCGGCCACCTCGCGGCGGAGGTCGCCCTCAACCTTGAAGTTGCCTTCGATGTAGTCGCGGAGCGAGACGAGCTGGTCGTCGGTGAGGTCCTTGACTCGGATGTTCCCGTCGATGCCGGTGTCGGCGAGGGTCTTCAGCGCGCTGGTGCGGCCGACGCCGTAGATGTAGGTGAGTGCGATCTCGACGCGCTTATCGCGCGGGATGTCGACTCCTGCGAGACGTGCCATGTTGGCTCTCCTTGCGGATCTTGGAGGTTTGGTGCGTGTCGGGGGTTCGGGCCTCCGTCCCGAGGTGTCCCCCGCGGCTCGCCGGCCGAGGCCGGGTGAGCGCGGGTTCTTCGACGCGCTGGATCAGTTGTTGAGTTGTGTTGCTGTCGTTCCGCGTGTCGGGAGCGGGTGCCGGATCCGGATCGGATCCCGCGCTTCGCTCCGCTCGCGCGGAATGACGACCTGCTTAGCCCTGACGCTGCTTGTGGCGCGGGTTGCTCTTGCAGATCACCATGACGCGGCCGTGACGACGAATGACCTTGCAGTGATCGCAGATCGGCTTGACGCTGGGCTTGACCTTCATGATGTTTCCTTACTGGTTCGCTGTCCTCGTACCCGCGGGATGCCGCGAGCCGTTACTTTCCAGCGACCTACTTGTAGCGGTAGACGATACGGCCGCGGGTCAGATCGTAGGGCGTCAGCTCCACGATCACGCGATCCTCCGGGAGAATGCGGATGTAGTGCTGACGCATCTTTCCCGAGATATGAGCGAGCACTTTGTGTCCATTGGTCAGCTCGACGCGGAACATCGCGTTCGGCAGAGCCTCGACAACCTGTCCCTCGATCTCGATGACGCCGTCTTTCTTCGCCATAGCCTCACTATCGCTTGCGTAGGTGTGTGCTGGTCTTGCGAATGCCCTTCGTCCGCCCCGTGGGCCCGATCCGGAACTGCGATCGGGAACGCGAAAACAGGCGCAAAGCACCAAAGATCAAGAGTACCGGGCGTGTCGGTGTTTGTAAAGCCCGCGCTCAGAGCACGCCGAAGCTCAGGCCGCGGTCGCGCAGCTGCTGCACGGCGGCGAGGATTCCGGCCGCGGTTCCGGATCCCGGCTGGTTCATGTGGGCGATCACGATCTCGCCGCCCGCGGCGGCGCCCACCTCGGCGGTGACGCTCCGCACGGGGAAGGTCGCTCCCCCGTCGCCGTTGATCGCGAAGCCGGCGATCCGCTCGCCGAGCGCGGCGGAGACGCTGAGCGCCACGTCGTCGAGGTGCGCCGTGCCGGGCCGGAACCATCGCGGGGCGGTCCCGGTGAGCTCGGTCAGCGCGACGTGGTTCTCCCACACCTCGAGGGCGGCCTCACGCACGCTCGCGGTACCGGGTATGCCGTATGCGGAGGATCCGTTCACGCTGAGCGGCATGTGCCGCGTACCGTGGTTCTGGATGGAGAACAGCGGGTCGCCGGCGAGGGCCGCGGCGAGGCCGGGGTTTGCCTCGATCCAGCGGTGGTTGAGGAAGAGGGTCGCGGGGATCGCGGCCGCAGCGAGCCTCTCGATCAGTGTGGCGTCGAAGCCGGAGCCGGCGCTGCCGCCGCAGGCGTCGAGGGTGAGGAGCACGGCGGCCGGATCGGCGGCGCCCGCCTCCGCGGCGGTGCGGATGACACCCGGGATGTCGGTGCCCCACTGGCTCGGGACGCGGCCCTCGTGCGCGGCGATGATCGCCTCGACATCGGGCTGCGGCGGAGGATCCGGCGCCTCAGGCTGCTCGACCTTCGGCGGATCTGCGGGGGCCGGCCGCTCGCGTCGCGGCTCTGCCGCCGCTGGACGCGTCTCCTCTGCGGCGCACCCGGCCAGCGCGAGGCCGAACAGGCCGGCCGCGCCGGCCAGGGCGCTGCGGCGGGCGATCCCGTGCTCGTTCACGCGCGCACCTCCAGCCGAACCGTCGCGGTCGGGCTACGGGATCGGAACGGGCGTGATCCCGAGCGGTGCGAGCCCGCTGGCCCCGCCGTCCTCGGCCGTCAGCACCCAGATACCGCGCTCGTGCACGGCGACGGTGTGCTCCCACTGGGCGCTCATCGAGCCGTCGGCCATGGTCACGGTCCAGTCGTCGTCCTCGACGATCGTGTCGATGCCGCCAGCGGAGATGATGGGTTCGATCGCCACGACGAGCCCCGGCTTCACCTCGGGGCCGCGACGCTTCACCGGCACGTTGAAGACGGGCGGATCCTCGTGCATGCTGCGTCCGATGCCGTGGCCGATGTAGTCCTCGAGCACGCCGAAGTCGCTGTGCTTGCGCACGTAGCCGGAGACGGCCTCGCCGACCTCGTTCAGGTGCGAGGCGGTCGCGAGGCGCGCGATGCCGCACCACATGGCCGCCTCGGTGACCTCGCTGAGCAGCTCGAGGGCGGCGGTGCGCTCGGGGCGTTCGGGGTCCGGGATCACCGCGGTGATCGCGGCGTCGCCGTTCCACCCGTTCACCACGGCGCCGGCGTCCAGTGCGACGATGTCGCCGGGTTCCAGCGGCCGGTCGGTGGGGATGCCGTGCACCACGTGCTCGTTGACGTTGGCGCAAATGGTGTGGCGGTACCCGGGCTCGAGCATGAAATTGGGGGCTCCGCCGCGCGAGCGGATCGCCTCCTCGGCGATCGCATCGAGTTCGAGCGGTGTGACACCGGCGCGCACAGCGTCGCGCATCGCCGTGAGCGCGGCGCCGGTCGCAAGGCCCGGCTCGACCATCAGTCGCAGCTGCGCCGGCGACTTGTAGATGGAGCGCCGCAGGATTCCCCGACGCGACACGGGCTAGCGCTCCACCGGAGCGGCGAGCTTGGCCTCGAGGCCGGCGGCGATGCGGGCCGCGACCTCCTCGACCGAGCCCAGCCCGTCGACGGCGACCAGGATGCCGCGGTCGGAGAACAGTTCGATGAGCGGAGCGGTCTGCTGCGCGTACACCTCCTGGCGGTGACGGATCACCTCTTCGGTGTCGTCGGCGCGGCCTTCGATCTCGGCGCGCTTGAGCAGGCGGGCGACGACGGCGTCGGCGTCGGCTTCGATCAGCACGACCGCGTCGAGCGAGGCGCCGTCGAGCATGCCGTCGAGGGCGTGCACCTGATCGACGGTGCGGGGGTAGCCGTCGAGCAGGAAGCCGGGCGCCGCGTCGGGCTGCGTGAGGCGATCCTGCACGATCTCGTTCGTGAGCGAGTCGGGGACGAGCTCGCCCCGCTCGATGATCTCCTGCACGCGCTTGCCGAGCTCGGTGCCGCCCTTGATGTTGGCGCGGAAGATGTCGCCGGTGGAGATGGCGGGGACGCCGTAGCGCTCGGCGATGGCCGCGGCCTGGGTGCCCTTGCCCGCTCCGGGCGGGCCGATGATGAGCAGGCGGGTGGTCTGGGTATCGGTCACTTGAGGAGTCCTTCGTAATGGCGCTGCTGCAGCTGGGCGTCGATCTGCTTGACGGTCTCAAGGCCGACGCCGACGATGATGAGGATCGACGCGCCGCCGAACGGGAAGTTCTGGTTGGCGCCGAAGAACGAGAGCGCGATGAGCGGGAGCAGCGCGATCAGGCCCAGGTAGAGCGAGCCGGCGCTGGTGATGCGGGTGAGCACGTAGTTGAGGTACTCGGCGGTGGGTCGGCCGGCGCGGATGCCGGGGATGAACCCGCCGTACTGCTTCATGTTGTCGGAGACCTCTTCGGGGTTGAAGGTGATCTGCACGTAGAAGAAGGTGAAGCCGATGGTGAGCAGGAAGAAGACGAGCATGTAGATCGGCTGGTCGCCGTAGACCAGGTTGTTCTGGATCCAGACCACCCAGCCCTTCGGCTCCTCGCCGATCTTGGGCTGGTTGAACTGCGTGATGAGCATCGGCAGGTAGAGGATCGCCGAGGCGAAGATCACGGGGATCACGCCCGCCATGTTGACCTTGATCGGGATGTAGGTGCTGCTGCCGCCGTAGGTGCGGCGGCCCACGACGCGCTTCGCGTACTGCACCGGGATGCGGCGCTGCGACTGCTCGACGAAGACGACGGCGGCGACGACCAGGAGGCCGACGGCGAGCACCAGGAAGAAGACCTCCCAGCCGCGCGACTCCTTGATGATCCACATCGCGTTCGGGAAGGTGGCCGCGATCGAGGTGAAGATGAGCAGCGACATGCCGTTGCCGACGCCGCGCTCGGTGATGAGCTCGCCGAACCACATGATGAGGCCGGTGCCGGCGGTCATCGTGAGGATCATGATGAGGATCGCCCACCACTCCTGCGACACGAGGTTCTGGCAGGACTGATCGGCGACGGCGCCGAAGAGCTGGCCCGAGCGGGCGACGGTGATGAGCGTGGTCGACTGCAGCACCGCGAGCGCGATGGTGAGGTAGCGCGTGTACTGGGTGAGCTTGGCCTGTCCGGCCTGGCCCTCCTTGTGCAGCGCCTCGAAGTGCGGGATCACCACGCGCAGCAGCTGCGTGATGATGGAGGCCGTGATGTAGGGCATGATGCCCAGCGCGAAGATCGACAGCTGCAGCAGCGCCCCGCCGCTGAACAGGTTGATCATGTCGTAGAGGCCGGAGGTGCTGTTCGCGTTCGCCGCCAGGCACGCCTGCACGTTGGCGTAGTCGACGAACGGTGCCGGGATGAATGAACCGAGCCGGAACAGCGACACGATAGCGAGCGTGAAGACGATCTTCCGTCGCAGGTCGGGAGTCCGAAAGATCCGTCCGATGGCGCTGAACAAAATCTGCCTCCTGGAAACGTCGTTGGGCCTTCGCCTGACGACGAGAACCGATTGCACCAGCCTACATGTCGGCCGGGCGTCGAACACGTGGATCCACCGAGCGGGATCCGCGAAAGAAAAACGGGGGTGGGCGGAGCCGGCACACGTACCGACTCCACCGCTCCCCCGCTACCCGAGAGAGTCTCGGGCGATCGAGTCCTGACGGACCCTTACTTGATCTCTCCGCCGGCGGCGACGATCTTCTGCTCAGCGGAGCCGGAGACCTTGTCGACCGAGACGGTGAGCTTCACCTGCAGGTCGCCGTCGCCCAGCACCTTGACGGGCTGGTTCTTGCGCACGGCGCCCTTGGCGACCAGATCGTCGACGGTCACTTCGCCACCCTTGGGGTAGAGCTCTGCGAGCTTCGCGATGTTGACCACCTGGTACTCGGTGCGGAACGGGTTCTTGAACCCGCGCAGCTTCGGGGTGCGCATGTGCAGCGGCATCTGCCCACCCTCGAAGCCGGCCTTCACCTGGTACCGGGCCTTGCTGCCCTTGGTACCACGGCCTGCCGTCTTGCCCTTCGAGCCCTCGCCACGACCCACGCGGGTCTTGGCCTTCTTGGAGCCGGGAGCCGGACGGAGGTGGTGCGCCTTGAGCACCTGCTCGCGCTCCTCGTTCTTCTCGCTCATGCGTCGATCTCCTCAACCTCTACAAGGTGAGCGACAGCGCGCACGTAACCGCGGTTCGCCTGCGTGTCCTCGCGAACGACCGACTGGCCGATCTTCTTGAGGCCCAGGCTGCGGAGGGTATCGCGCTGGTTCTGCTTCTCACTGATAACGGACTTCGTCTGCGTAATCTTCAGGCTCTTCGCCATTACGCACCTGCCTTTGCCTTCGCGGCAGCGTCGGCCGCGGCCTTCGCCTCGGCGCGCACGATGCGGGCCGGGGCGACGCGGTCGAAGTCGAGACCGCGGCGAGCTGCGACGGAGCGGGGCTCCTCGAGCTGCTGCAGCGCCTCGACGGTCGCGTGCACGATGTTCAGGGTGTTCGACGAACCGAGCGACTTGCTCAGCACGTCGTGGATGCCGGCGCACTCGAGCACGGCGCGGACCGGACCACCGGCGATAACACCGGTACCGGCAGCGGCCGGACGCAGCAGCACGACACCGGCAGCGGCCTCGCCCTGCACCGGGTGCGGGATGGTGCTGCCGACGCGGGGTACGCGGAAGAAGTTCTTCTTGGCCTCCTCGACACCCTTGGAGATGGCGAGAGGCACCTCCTTCGCCTTGCCGTAGCCGACACCGACGGTGCCGTTGCCATCGCCCACCACGACGAGCGCGGTGAAGCTGAAGCGACGGCCGCCCTTGACGACCTTCGAGACGCGGTTGATGGTGACGACGCGCTCGAGGAACTGGCTCTCGTTGCGGTCGCGTCCGCCGCGCTCGCCACGGGTCCCGCGGTCACGGCTGCCACGACGCTGCTCGCGCGGCTCGTTGCGGTGATCCTGAGCCGGGGCCTCGGCGGCCTGAGTCTCAGCAGACACTTCCTGCTCCTTCGTTTCGTTGCTCACAGCGCCAGCCCCCCTTCGCGAGCGCCATCGGCGATCGCGGCGACGCGGCCTGCGTACTTGCTGCCGCCGCGGTCGAAGACGACAGCCTCGACACCGGCGTTCTTGGCACGCTCGGCGACGAGCTCGCCGACCTTGCGGGCCTTGGCGGTCTTGTCACCCTCGAACGAGCGCAGATCGGCTTCCATCGTCGAAGCCGAAGCAACGGTGATGCCCTTCGAATCGTCGACGATCTGGACGAAGACGTGGCGCGCAGAGCGGTTGACGACGAGACGAGGACGAGCCTCGGTGCCGACGATCTTCTTGCGCAGGCGGGTGTGGCGGCGGATACGAGCAGCCGTACGACCCTTAGCCCGAGATACTGAAGCGGCCATGGGTTACTTACCAGCCTTTCCTGCCTTGCGGCGGACGTTCTCGCCCGCGTAGCGAATGCCCTTGCCCTTGTAGGGCTCCGGCTTCTTCAGCTTGCGGATGTTGGCGGCGGCTTCGCCGACCGCCTGCTTCGAGATGCCGCTCACGGTGATCTTCGTGTTGCCCTCGACGGCAAGCGTGATGCCCTCGGGAGCGTCGACGTTGACCGGGTGCGAGAAGCCGAGGGCGAGCTCGAGGCCGGCGCCCTTCTGCTGCACGCGGTAGCCCGTGCCCACGACCTCGAGCTGCTTGGAGTAGCCCTCGGTGACACCGATGATGTTGTTGTTGATGAGCGTGCGGGTGAGACCGTGCAGCGCTCGGGACTCGCGCTCGTCGTCGGGACGGGTGACCAGCACCTGACCGTCCTCGAGAGCAACGCGGATCGGCTCGGCGACGACGAGCGCGAGCTCGCCCTTCGAACCCTTGACCGTGACCTTCTGGCCATCGATCTTGACGTCTACACCACCGGGAACGGTGATGGGAAGCTTACCAATACGTGACATGACGGCTTACCACACGTAAGCGAGGACTTCCCCGCCAACGCCCTTCTGCTCAGCCTCGCGGTCGGTGAGGAGCCCCGAGGAGGTGGACAGGATCGCGATGCCAAGACCGCCGAGCACGCTCGGGATCTCGGTCGAGCCCGCGTACACCCGGAGGCCGGGCTTCGACACGCGCTTGATGCCTTCGATCGAGCGCTCGCGGTTGGGGCCGTACTTCAGCGACATGGTGAGGGTGGTGCCGACGCGAGCCGCCTCCACCTTCCAGTCCTTGATGTAGCCTTCGCGCTTGAGGATCTCAGCGATCCGCTCCTTCAGCTTCGAGCCGGGGAGCGAAACGTCGTCATGATGCGCAGAGTTGGCGTTGCGCAGCCGGGTCAGCATGTCTGCTACCGGATCAGTCATCGTCATGAGTGACTCTTCTTTCTCGCCTGGTATCACACACCGTTACACGGAGTGCGACCTGGGTGACACACGGATCGGGTGCCCGGGAAACTCCCGGACACCCTCTCCGCTTGGACTATTCAGTTATTCCGACTTGAAGGGGAAGCCGAGCGCCTTGAGCAGCGCGCGACCCTCGTCGTCGGACTTCGCGGTGGTGACGACAGTGATGTCGAAACCACGCACCCGATCAATCTTATCCTGATCGATCTCGTGGAACACACTCTGCTCGGTCAATCCGAAGGTGTAGTTGCCGTTTCCGTCGAACTGCTTGGCCGAAAGGCCGCGGAAATCGCGGATTCGGGGCAGCGCGAGGCTGATCAGGCGATCGAGGAACTCCCACGCGCGGTCACCGCGGAGGGTGACGTGCGCGCCGATGGCCTGGCCTTCGCGCAGCTTGAACTGCGCGATCGACTTGCGGGCCTTGGTCACCATCGGCTTCTGGCCGGTGATCTTGGTGAGGTCCGCGATAGCGCCCTCGATCACCTTGCTGTCGCGAGCCGCCTCGCCGACACCCGTGTTCACGACCACCTTGACGATGCCCGGAACCTGCATGATGTTGGCGTAGTCGAACTCCTCGCGCAGCTGCGGAACGATGTCGCTCCGGTACTTCTGCTTGAGACGGGGCTGAACCTTGGTCTCAGTCATTTAGAGGTCCTTCCCAGACGACTTGGCGTAGCGCACGCGAACGGTCTTCTTCTTGCCGTCCTTCTCGACCTCCTCGACGCGGAACCCGACGCGAGTCGGCTTCTTCGTCTCGGGATCGACGATGGCGACGTTGGAGACGTGAATCGGGGCCTCGACGGTCTCGATGCCACCCTCGCGGGTGCCACGGTCCGACTGGCCGACGCGCACGTGCTTCTTGACGTAGTTCACGCCCTCGACGACCACACGGTCGCTCTCAGCGAGCACGTCGATGACGCGTCCCTGCTTGCCCTTGTAGCCGCCGCGCTCCTGCGACGGGCCCGAGATGACCTCGACGAGGTCACCCTTCTTGATCTTTGCGCCCATAGGACTAGATCACCTCCGGTGCGAGCGAGACGATCTTCATGAACCGCTTGTCGCGCAGCTCACGGCCGACCGGCCCGAAGATACGGGTGCCGCGGGGCTCCCCGTCGGCCTTGAGGATGACGGCTGCGTTCTCGTCGAAGCTGATGTACGAGCCATCGGCACGACGGGTCGACTTGCGCGCACGGACGACGACGGCCTTGACCACGTCGCCCTTCTTCACGTTGCCGCCGGGGATCGCGTCCTTGACGGTCGCGACGATCGTGTCGCCGAGACCGGCGTAACGACGCTTCGAGCCCCCGAGCACACGGATGGTGAGCAACTCCTTGGCACCGGTGTTATCGGCGACCTTGAGTCGGGATTCCTGCTGAATCACTTGTTACTCCTTCACTCAGTAAGCGCGAGGCTTACTTCGCCTTCTCGAGGATCTCGACCAGACGCCAGCGCTTGGTGGCGCTCAGCGGGCGGGTCTCATGGATGAGCACGAGATCGCCGATACCGGCGGTGTTCTGCTCGTCGTGGGCCTTGACCTTCGACGAACGGCGCATGACCTTGCCGTATAGCGGGTGCTTCACACGGTCCTCGACCTCGACGACGATGGTCTTGTCCATCTTGTCGCTGACGACGTAACCGCGGCGGGCCTTGCGGTAGCCGCGCTGTTCGTTCTCGACCTCAGCAGCCATTCTTACGCCTCCTTCGTTTCGGTGCTAGCCGAATCACCGGCGGCGTCCGCCTGCTCGGTCTTCTTGCTGCTCTTCTTCGCCTTCGCGGGAGCAGGGGCGGCCGCGGGGGTGACCCGCAGACCGAGCTCGCGCTCGCGCAGCACGGTGTAGATGCGAGCGATGTCGCGCTTCACCTGGCGCACGCGGCCGTGGCTCTCCAGCTGGCCGGTGGCCGACTGGAAACGAAGGTTGAAGAGCTCGGCCTTGGCCTTCTTGAGCTCCTCGGCCAGACGCTCGTCCTCGAAGCTATCGAGTTCGGTGATGGCCAGTTCTTTGGTACCGATCGCCATTACGCGTCGCCCTCCTCGCGCTTGATAATACGGGCCTTGAGCGGCAGCTTGTGGATCGCGCGGGTCAGCGCTTCACGAGCGAGCTGCTCGTCGACGCCGGCGACCTCGAAGAGGACGCGGCCCGGCTTGACGTTGGCCACCCACCACTCGGGCGAGCCCTTACCCGAGCCCATGCGGGTTTCCGCGGGCTTCTTGGTGAGGGGACGGTCGGGGTAGATGTTGATCCACACCTTGCCGCCGCGCTTGATGTGACGGGTCATCGCGATACGAGCGGACTCGATCTGACGGTTCGTCACGTACGCGGGCGTGAGGGCCTGGATACCGAACTCGCCGAAAGCGACGGTGTTGCCGCCCTTCGACTGACCGCTGCGGCTGGGGTGGTGCTGCTTGCGGTACTTGACTCGACGGGGAATCAGCATGCTTACTTCTCCGCTCCTGCTGCAGCGGGTGCAGCCTCAGCCTGAGCGCCACGGGGCGCACGGCGACGATCGCCGCGGTCGCGCGACGGCTTCTGGGCCGCCTGCTCGCGAGCGAGTTCCTTGTTGGTGAGGTCGCCCTTGTAGATCCAGACCTTCACGCCGATGCGGCCGAAGGTGGTCTTCGCCTCGTAGAAGCCGTAGTCGATGTTCGCGCGCAGCGTGTGCAGCGGCACACGACCCTCGCGGTAGAACTCCGAACGGCTCATCTCGGCGCCGCCGAGACGGCCGGAGACCTGGATACGGATGCCCTTGGCACCCGCGCGCTGGGCGCCCTGCAGACCCTTGCGCATCGCGCGGCGGAAGGCCACACGAGCAGCGAGCTGCTCGGCGATGCCCTGCGCGACGAGCTGAGCGTCGGCCTCGGGGTTCTTCACCTCGAGGATGTTGAGCTGGATCTGCTTGCCGGTGAGCTTCTCGAGGTCGGCGCGGATGCGCTCGGCCTCGGCGCCGCGGCGGCCGATGACGATACCGGGACGCGCCGAGTGGATGTCCACGCGGACGCGATCGCGGGTGCGCTCGATCTCGACGCGCGAGACGCCGGCGCGATCGAGCTGCTTCGTCAGGTGCTGGCGGATCTTGATGTCCTCGGCCAGGTAGTCAGCGTAACGCTGACCCTTCTTGGTCGAGTCCGAGAACCAGCGCGACACGTGGTCGGTGGTGATCCCGAGGCGGAAGCCGTAGGGATGAATCTTCTGGCCCATACCGTTAGGCTCCCTTCTTCGCAGCGGCGAGCTCGTCAGCGGTCTGCAGAACGACCGTGATGTGGCTCGTGCGCTTGTTGATACGGAATGCGCGACCCTGAGCGCGAGGGCGGAAACGCTTGAGCGTCGCGCCCTCGTCGACGAAGGCACGAGCCACGACGAGCTCGTCCTCGTTGAAACGCAGGTTCTCGTTATCGGCCTTGACGCGCGCGTTCGCGATCGCCGAGGCGACGAGCTTGAACACCGGCTCTGCAGCGGCCTGCGGGGCGAACTTCAGGATGGCCAGGGCCTCCTGAGCGTTCTTGCCACGGACCAGGTCAACAACGCGACGGGCCTTCTGGGGGGTGATGCGGATATGACGCACGCGTGCGATCGACTCCACCATTTCTCTTCCTCCTTCACGTCACCGCTTAGCGGCGACGGCCCTTCTTGTCGTCCTTCACGTGACCACGGAAGGTGCGCGTGGGCGCGAACTCGCCCAGCTTGTGGCCCACCATGGTTTCGGTGACGAACACCGGGATGTGCTTGCGACCGTCGTGCACCGCGATGGTGTGACCCAGCATGGCCGGGATGATCATCGAACGGCGCGACCAGGTCTTGATCACGTTCTTGGTGCCGGCTTCGTTCTGGGCAACCACCTTGTGCAGCAGGTGGTTGTCGACGAAGGGGCCCTTCTTGAGACTACGAGGCATCTTCTACTCTCTCCTACCTGCCGCTTAGCGCTTCTTGCCGGTCGGGCGGCGACGCACGATGAGCTTGTCGCTTTCCTTGTTCGGGTGGCGCGTACGGCCTTCCTTCTGACCCCAGGGGCTGACCGGGTGACGACCGCCCGAGGTGCGGCCTTCGCCACCGCCGTGGGGGTGATCCACCGGGTTCATGACGACACCGCGCACGGTCGGGCGGACGCCCTTCCAGCGCATACGGCCGGCCTTGCCCCAGTTGATGTTCGACTGCTCGGCGTTGCCCACCTCGCCGACCGTTGCGCGGCAGCGCACGTCGACGTTGCGGATCTCGCCCGAGGGCAGACGCAGCTGGGCGTAGGGGCCGTCCTTCGCCACGAGGCGAACCGAGGCACCGGCCGAACGAGCCATCTTCGCACCGCCGCCGGGCTTCAGCTCGATGGCGTGAATCACGGTACCGGTGGGGATGTTCTTCAGCGGCAGGTTGTTACCGGGCTTGATATCAGCACCGGCACCCGACTCGACGATGTCGCCCTGCTTCAGCTTGTTCGGGGCGATGATGTAGCGCTTCGTGCCGTCCTCGAAGTGCAGCAGCGCGATGCGCGCGGTGCGGTTCGGATCGTACTCGATGTGCGCGACCTTGGCGTTCACGCCGTCCTTGTCATTGCGACGGAAGTCGATGACGCGGTACTGGCGCTTGTGGCCACCGCCGATGTGGCGGGTGGTGATGCGACCCTGGTTGTTGCGGCCGCCCGTCTTGGGGAGCGGGCGGAGCAGCGACTTCTCAGGGGTCGAACGCGTGATCTCTGCGAAATCAGCGACGCTCGAGCCGCGACGACCCGGGGTCGTCGGCTTGTACTTGCGAATAGCCATGTTGTGTTCCTCTTCGCCCCTTCTACAGCGCAGCCGTGAAGATGTCGATGGAGCCCGACTTCAGCGTGACAATGGCGCGCTTGGTGTCCTTGCGCTTGCCCATGCCGAACTTCGTGCGGCGGGTCTTGCCCTTGCGGTTGAGGGTGCGGACCTTCTCGACCTTCACGCCGAAGACGTTCTCGATGGCGAGCTTGATCTCAGTCTTGTTCGCGGTCGGCTGCACCTCGAAGGTGTACTGGCCGTTCGCGTCGATGAGGTTGTAGCTCTTCTCCGAGACGATGGGGCGGATGATGACGTCGTGTGCGGACTTGTTCAGGCTCACTTCGTGTCCTCCTTGGCGGCGCGGCCGGCGACGAATGCGTCGAAGGCAGCCTTGGTGAAGACGAGATCGTCGCTGACGACCACGTCGTAGGCGTTGAGCTGATCCTGGTACAGCACGTGCACGTGCTGCAGGTTGCGGACGCTGAGCACGGTCACCTCATCCTCGCGGGTGACGACGACGAGCACGCGCTTGCCCGGCGCGACCGACACGAGGAACTCGCGGGCCGACTTGGTGCTGGGCTTCTCACCGATGCCGAACGACTCGACGACGTGCAGACGGTTCGCGCGAGCGCGATCCGAGAGCAGGCCGGTGAGCGCCGCGGCGATCATCTTCTTGGGGGTGCGCTGCGAGTAGTCGCGCGGCACGGGGCCGTGCACGATACCGCCGCCGCGGTGCTGCGGCATGCGGACCGAACCCTGACGGGCGCGGCCGGTGCCCTTCTGCTTGAACGGCTTGACACCCGAACCGGAGCGCTCGCCACGGTTCTTGGTCTTGTGCGTACCCTGGCGCGCAGCGGCGAGCTGAGCGGTGACCACCTGGTGGATCAGCGGGACGTTGGTCTCGGTGCCGAAGATGGCCTCGGGAAGATCGACCGAACCGGCCTTCTTACCCTTGGCGTCGAGCACCTCGAGCTTGGTAGCGGTAGCCATGAACTACGCCCCCTTCACTGCGTTGCGAACGAAAACGAGACGACCGCGAGCGCCGGGAACCGCACCCTTGACCAGGATGAGACCCTTCTCGGCGTCGATCGCCTGCACGGTGAGGTTCTGCACGGTGACACGATCGCCGCCCATGCGGCCTGCCATGCGCTGACCCTTGAAGACGCGACCCGGGGTGGCGGCGCCACCGATCGAGCCTGGCTTGCGGTGGTTGCGGTGCGCACCGTGCGAAGCCGAAACGCCCTTGAAGTTGTGGCGCTTCATGGTGCCGGCGAAGCCCTTGCCCTTCGAGGTACCCACGACGTCGATCTTCTGACCGGCCTCGAAGGTGGCGTCGACGGTGAGCTCCTGACCGAGCGAGTACTCGGCGGCGTCGGACGTGCGCACCTCGGTGAGGTGACGACGCGGGGTGACGCCCGCCTTCTCGAAGTGACCGGCCGAAGGCTGGTTCACCTTGCGGGGATCGATCTGACCCGCCGCGATCTGCACGGCGCTGTAGCCGTCGACCTCGGGGGTGCGGATCTGGGTGACCACGTTGGGGGCCACCTCGATCACGGTCACGGGAACGACGTTGCCGTTCTCATCCCAGACCTGCGTCATACCGAGCTTGGTGCCCAGAAGACCCTTCACGTTACGTGCTACTGACATGTTCGGATCCCCCCTTAGAGCTTGATCTCGATGTTGACGTCGGCAGGCAGATCGAGACGCATGAGCGAATCGACGGCCTTCGGGGTGGGATCGACGATGTCGATCAGGCGCTTGTGCGTGCGCTTCTCGAAGTGCTCGCGGCTGTCCTTGTACTTGTGGGGCGAACGGATCACAGCGATCACGTTCTTCTCCGTGGGGAGCGGCACGGGGCCGATCACGGTCGCACCCGCGCGGGTCACCGTGTCGACGATCTTGCGTGCGGAGCTGTCGATGACCTCGTGGTCATACGACTTCAGTCGGATGCGGATCTTCTGTCCCGCCATGTGACTCTCTACTTTCTACTTGCGTCGTACCGCATGCCCTCGGAACGTGTCGAAGGGCCGGCGGCATTGGACGTCTTGCGTACCAGCGCCCTGGCACATGCACTCTGACGAGCGCGCCGTGCTGGGTCTCTGTTCACCTGTCAAAAACCGCGCCTGCGACGTACGCAGGGGCGGCCCCGCACACATGAAGCGACCGGGCTTTCGCCGAGCCGCTTCGATGCACGGGTGGTGTTCGCTACCCGCGGCCTCACCCGAACCGCTGCGCAACCCGGGCTGGCCGAGACGCGAAGCGGTGGTAATGCACTGCCTGGCAGTGATCCGCACCAAGGCGCGGAGTACTGAACCTGTCTATTCTCGCACGGAGAAGTTGAATGATGCAACCCGGGCGTGTCGCGGTTCGCGATCGCGCGCTCGCTAGGCGGGGACCCCGGCCGATGAACCGTTAGGGACGCGTGCGTGCGGGAAGGAGGGTCGGGAGGAGGGAGTAGAAGACGACCACGGCGAGACCGGCGACGAGCAGGGCGAGCGTGCCCCAGAGACCGGTGAAGATAGAGGCGATCCCGAGCAGCGACGCGAGCGCCGTGCAGCCGGCCGTAATCGCCGAGGCCTGCACGTGGGTGTAGCCGAGCTGCTGGATGCGCTGGTAGGCGTGCTCCTTGTGCGGCTCATCCCAGCGCTTCCCGGCGCGCACCCGCTTCACGAGGGTGACCCCGACGTCGCCGAAGTAGATCACCATCGGTCCGATCGTCGCGAGGAACGGCACCCCCGCGACGAGCGCGGCGAAGCTCGTCACCGCCACCGCTCCCCCGAGCAGGTAGCTGCCGACGTCGCCGAGGAAGGCACCCGGCTTCGTGAGGTTCCAGGGGAGGAACCCGGCGAAGCCCGCGGCGAGCACCAGACCGACCAGCAGCAGCCAGCCGTGCCCCGTGAGGGAGCCGGCCGCGGCGAACGCGAGCCCCGCGATGACGCCGTGGAAACCGCTGATGCCGTTGAGGCCGTCCATGAAGTTCGCCACGTTGATGTAGCTGGAGATGAAGAGCACCGCGTAGACCGCGAGCAGCAGCAGCGCCCATACCGGTGGCTCCACCAGGATCCACCCGCTCACCCACTGCAGGATGACCGGGCTGACGAGCCCCGACGATCCGCCGAAGAGTTGGGCCTGCCACAGCAGCGAGACCGCGACACCCGAGGCGATGAGCAGCAGGCAGAGGCTGCGCACCTTGACGCTCAGCCCGCGCAGATCCTCGGAGAGCCCCAGCAGGCCCGCCGCGATCGACCCGGCGACCACCGTGATCGTGTTGGTCGAGACGTACGGGTATCCGAGCAGCGGGGGCAGCAGAACCGCGAGCACCCCGCCGGCCGCCATCGCGATGAGCACCGCGAGCCCCAGCCCGCGCAGCACCGGGCGCTCGTGCGAGGAGCGCTCGTTGGGCACGTCCATGATCCCGAGCTTCATGAGCAGCGGTTTCACCGCGAACGGCAGCAGCAGGCTGAGCAGGAACGTGACCGCGCCGATCGCGAGCACGCCGAAGAGTTCTGTCACTGCACCCGCTCCTCAGCCGCCTCGGTGAGGTCGAGGCGCGCGACCCAGCCCTCGTGGTCGAGCACATCGGGCGAGATCGTGTCGACGTGGGCGTGCGAGATCTTGGGGTGGAAGGGCCGCTCGCGGCCTTCGCCGTCGCCCACCAGTTCCTCGTGCAGCTTCTCGCCGTGGCGCAGTCCGGTGAACACGATCTCGATGTCCTTGCCCGACTGGGCGATCATGCGGCGCGCCACGTCGATGATGCGCACCGGCTCCCCCATGTCGAGGATCAGCACCTCGCCGGGGCGCCCGATGCCGCCCGCCTGCACCACCAGCTGGCACGCCTCGGGGATCGTCATGAAGAAGCGGGTGACCTCGGGGTGCGTGACCGTGAGGGGGCCGCCGGCCTCGATGAGCTTGCGGAACGTCGGCAGCATCGATCCGCGGCTGCCGATCACATTCCCGAAGCGCACGGAGAGGTAGCGCTGCCCGGTCTGCTCGGCCATCCAAGCGGTGAGCTTCTCGGCCACGCGCTTCGAGTGGCCCAGCACGCTGGTCGGGTTCGCGGCCTTGTCGGTGGAGATGTTGACGAACGCCCCCACCCCGGCGCTGCGAGCGGCGCGCAGCACGTTGAGCGTGCCGACCACGTTCGTCTTCCAGGCTTCGTCCGGGTACTGCTCGAGCATCGGCAGGTGCTTGAGGGCGGCCGCGTGGAACACCACCTCGGGGCGTCGCTCCAGGAAGATGCGCTGCAGTGTGGCCTCATCACGGATGTCGGCAAGCACCACGTCGTTCGTGTCGAGCAGGCCGTGCCCGCTGATCGAGAGCTGCGTCTCCTGCAGCGCCGTCTCGTCGCGGTCGAGCATGATGAGCTCGCTCGGCGCGAAGCGCGCCAGCTGACGGCACAGCTCGGAGCCGATCGATCCGCCCGCGCCCGTCACCAGCACCCGCCGGTCCTGCAGGTACTCGGCGATCGACTCGGTCTCGAGGCGCACCGGGTGACGGCCGATGAGATCCTCGATCGAGAGCTCCCGCACATCGGAGATCACCGAGGCGTTCTGCAGGATCTGCTCGAGCGGCGGCAGCACCATCGCGGTCACACCCGCACGATCCGCCGCCTGATCGACGCGGCGCATCATCGCGGCGTCGGCGTCGCCGATGCACACGATGAGGCGCGTGGCACGGGTCTGGCGCACGGCGTCGGTGAGATCGTCGAAGCCGCCGAGCACGCGGACGCCGCGCACCTCCTGGTTCCGCTTCGACGGATCGTCGTCGATGAAGCCGACCGGCAGCACGGCGCCCTTGGCGTCGGTGAGCAGCCGCTTCGCAGTCTGGACGCCCAGGTAGCCCGCTCCGTAGAGCAGCGTGCGCTCCGCCTCTGCGCCGGGCTTGAGCTGCCGCTCGTTGTAGAGCCGCAGCACGTACCGCGAGACTCCCATGAGGCTGAAGGTGATGGGCGCGGCGATGATCATCGCACTGCGCGGGATGCCGTTGCCATAGCCCACGAGGAACGCGAAGATCCAGCCCACGACCATGACCGCGGTGATGTCGAGCACGACCGCCCGCACCTCGTCGAAGCTGCCGATCTCGTAGCGGTTGCGGTACAGCCAGAACACCCAGCCGCCGATCAGTTGCAGCAGCACCGTGACGCCGATCACGGCGAGCGTCCAGCCCCAGTGGATGCGGTTCAGGTTGAAGTCGAAGCGCAGCACCAGTGCCGCGAGGATCCCCACCGCCCAGGAGACGGCGTCGAGCAGGAACAGCAGCCCGTACTGCCTGGTGAAGTGGGCGACGCGCTCACCGGGGGTCTGCGGCACTCGAACTCCATTCGCTCTGCTGAAACGGCCCGAGACCGAGTCTCAGGAACACCTTCGAGGATACCGCCCGCGCCGCCGCTCCCCTCCGAGCGAGCCTGGTGCGCCGCAGAACCTGCGACAGCCGGACGCGTCAGAGCCCGGGCTCCGCGCCCCAGTGGGGTGCGAAGCCCGGGCTCTGCTCGGGGGCCGGGCTCGGGGTGGGTGCCCGGCCCCCGGCCCGAGGGGCACCCCGGGGTTCTGAACCGGTCAGACCGGGAGCAAGGGCGGCGGGGCCGCGATCCTGCCGCCCGGTGGTCCGAGCGAGGCGACCGTGCTCGATCCGCCGTACGTCCACTCGTCCGACCAGAAGGTGTACCTGAACTTCTGCTCGGCGAGGGTGCGGTCCCACTCCTTGGTGAAGAGCTTGAACTTCACCTTCACCTCGTAGCCCAGCTCGGCGAAGACGGAGGCGGCGAGCACCCATTTGCCCTTCGCCACGCTGTACTTGATCTCGCCGTCGAGGCCGGCGCGGATCGAGATGTCGAGCTGCGGGCCCGCGAGGCCGTAGAGCGCCGTGTTCGGAGCGAAGACGGGGCCGACCGCCACCTCGCCTTCGAAGACGGCGTTGAGATCCGCGATGGGGTCGAAGCCGAGCGGCAGGCTCGACGACTTCGTGGGCTGGTTGAGCGACTCCCATCCGTTCTTGTCGGTGTACTGCGTGCCGACCACATCGGTACGGGTGAATCCGATCTTCGCCGTGGCCGTGGCCTTCAACGAGAGAGTGGCCTTGATCTCGAGGTTGATCGTGTTCTGCAGCACGATCGGCACGGGCCCCGCCATGATCGTGGTGACCGGCATGTTGATCGACATCACCCGCTGCGACAGCGTCACGGCACCCTCGAACTTCACGAAGAGCGACACCGCGGCCTGCGCCTTCAGCGTGTTCGACATCTCGATCGAGAACTTGGTGACGGTGATGCCCGTGGGGATCACACGCCACTTCCAAGTGATGTCGGTGTCGAGCGTGAACTTGAGCGACGGCAGCGCCTGCGCGGCGAGCGAGATGCCGACTCCGCCCTTGACGGATCCCTCCTTCGCCCAGCGCTTGACCTCGTTCGCCACTTCGGCCTCGGGATCGGCGGACGACGACCCGACGTCGGTGACGCCCCAGCTCTTCTCCTTCTTGACCAGCTTCGTGTTGACCTTGAAGCCGAAGGCGGCCGAGATCTCGGCTCCGGCTGCGGGTCGGATGCCGCCCGGCGCCGACTGCTTCATCAGCGCCGAGCTGATGCCGCCCTGTGCGGCGGTCGTGCCGACCGTATCGACCATCGGCACCGGCGGGCACTGCCCGTCGCCCTGATCGGCCGCATCGGGATCGCATTCGTAGGGGAGGGGATCGAGGTCGACCTCGTCGCCGGTCACGATCTCGGCGGTCTCGTAGCCGGTGTCACCGGGCACGCGCTCCGCCTCGACGGCCTCGGGCACGCCGTCGACCTCGACGGTGGCGCCGAAGCCCGATTCGTCGAGTCCGCTCTCCTCGAGGTTCTCGTACTGCTCGTGCTCGTCGATGTCGACCTGCAGGAAGACGTCTTCGATCTTCGCCGACTTGGTGCGCACGCGCCACTGCTCGCCCACGAGATCGCGCGACTCGACCTCGGCGAAGAGACCGTTCGGCGTCGTCTCGGTGACGCCCGAGACGAGCGCGTCGCCCGGCTTCACGTTCCACTTGGCGGCGACGTAGACCACGTCGGGCTCCTCGGGCACCACCGTGGCATCGACGATGCCGGCGGTCTCGTTGAGCACGTGGATCTCGGGAGCGATGACCGTGTCGTCCTCGGTGAAGCGCTGCACGTTCAGGCCGATCTCGGCGCGCTTCGAGTTGTCGCCGCGGTCGAAGGCCTCGACCGCGTAGCCGAATGTGCCGCTCTGCGGCGCCGAGAGATCCGCCTCCCAGCGCAGCACGCCCTGCTCTTCCCACACATCGGCGTAGCCGAGGATCCCATCGACGCCGCCGACCGAGATCTCGATCCGGTCGAGGCTCGGGGTGCCCGTTTCGCTCGTGACCGTGCCGCCCAGGGTGAAGTAGCCGTCCTCGGAGAGGTCGACCTGCTCGCCCTGCTGGTGCGTGTCGATCGTGATCTCGAAGTTCTTCGTGGCCTGCTTCCGCTCTTCGCCGAGGATGTCGCCCACGGGCAACCACGACAGCTGGGCTTCACCGCGGCGCAGCGTGTAGCCGTCGCCGTCGCCGTCGGTCGAGGCCGGCACGATGACCAGCTGCGGCGCAGCGCCGCGTGCAGGATCGACCACGGCGCCCCGTGCGCGCCCGTCGTAGGCGGGGCCGAACTCGAAGAAGCTGCGCTCGGTCTTGGCGGTCGGCGCGAGCGTCACGAGCCCGATCGAGTAGGCCGCGTCGGAGTTGCGGGTGAGGGTCGCGAAGTCGTCGCGCCGTTCAGTGGCCTTGTCGGTGTAGCTCTCGTCGAGGCTGGCGGTGGCGACGAAGCTGCCGGGCAGGCTCAGCTGCGTGCCTTGGTCAGGGGCGTCCGGCATCCAGCCGACGATGTGCAGGGCGAGCTGGCCGGTCGCGCCGGCGACCCGCACCGGCACGCCCCCGTTCTCGTCCGGCGACAGCACTGTGGTGAAGGTGCTCACGCCGGCCGGCAGCGGCATGCGCTGCGTGCCGAGGTCGAGGGTGCCGGCTCGGTCGAGCTCGACGGTGGCCGTGACATAGGCGGCGCGCACCCGCTCGCTGGGCACCCCGCCCTGGCCGGTCAGCCCCACGTACACCGGGTCGTTTCCGAGGCCCGTGCCGGCGAGGCCGTTGCGCGTGTCGGCGCGCAGCACCGGCTCGGCGAGCACGAGCGTCGAGCCGGGCTGCGCCTGCGAGCCGTTGAACGCGGCGAGCACTTCGACGCGCACCTGCACGGGCGCGCTGGCCCAGAGCTGCGCCCGGCCCTCGGGGTCGACGGGCACCAGCATGGTGGTCGACGCCGACACGCCCGCCGTGGTCTGCAGCGACGGCACGCCCCCGGCGCGATACACCGCGGTGTCCTGCGCGGGTGAGAAGACCGTCACCCGCACCAGGGCGGAGCTGTAGTTGACGGCGCCCGCTCCGAGCGCGACGAGCGTTCCCGGGTCGGTGCCGAGCACGGCGCCGATGCCGACCTCGGAGTCGACCTCGGGCAGTCGCTCGCGATCGTTCACGCGGTAGCCGATCTCGCCGGTGACGGGGACCGGATCGTAGTCGTCGGGGTTCACGGGATCGGCATGCGCCGATGCCGTCGAGCCGAGCACGAGCATGAACGCCGTCACGGAGGCGATGGCGAAACGGGTCAGATGCTTCATCGTGCGACCTCCTCGCGCGACGCGCGCACGCGGCGCACGCCCCAGACCGTGCCGCCCGCGATCACGAGCAGCGCACCGGCCAGCGCGAGCCAGACCGGCTCCTCGCCGCCGGTGCGGGCCATCTTGCCCTTCGCACCGCGCCCCTGCGAGTCATCGTCGGTGTCGGGGACTGCGGGCTCCGGCTCCTCACCGGGCTTCGCGGGACCGGCCGGGATCGCGAGGCGCAGATTCGCACTCTGCAGCACCTGCCCCTGGGCGTCGAGCACGGTGACCGCGAGATCGGGGCGCGTCGCCGGTGCTCCCGGCTTCGGCAGGATCGTCAGCTTCAGCGAGCCGGGCACCGCCGCGAACTCACCGTGCAGGCCGAAGGTGGTCGGCGTCATCACGACATCGACCGTCGAACCCGCGTTCTCGGCTCCCACCGAGACCGCGTCGCCGGTCAGCCCGCTCTGCTCGAGCTCGACCCACACGCGCGCCGCGCCGGCCGGCAGCGTGAGCTGGTTGAGCGGATCGGGCCCAGCGGCGTGAGCCGCCGAACCCGCCCCGAACAGCACCGACAGGAGCACGCTCCCGATCACGCCGAGGCGAAGCCTGTTTCGCATCCCCATCTGCTACTCCCCATGTTCCGGGGCCCACGAGCACGGGCACCGCATGGATACACCCTATGGAGGAGCGGGTTCTGAACGAAACGGAGTGGGCGAAAACGCCCAACGCCGGGGCCGATTCCCCGCGCAGCCCGGAAACGAGAAGAACCCCCGGGATCGCTCCCGGGGGTTCTTCTCAGCTCGCTAGCGAGACTTACTCGACAACCTTGGTCACCGTGCCGGCGCCGACGGTGCGGCCACCCTCACGGATCGCGAAGCCGAGGCCCTCCTCCATGGCGATCGGCTGGATCAGCTCGACCGACATGTCGGTGGTGTCGCCGGGCATAACCATCGGCTTGTCCTCGGGCAGGGTGATGACACCGGTCACGTCAGTCGTACGGAAGTAGAACTGCGGACGGTAGTTCGTCTCGAACGGGTTGTGGCGGCCGCCCTCTTCCTTCTTCAGGATGTAGGCGGTGCCCTCGAACTTGGTGTGCGGGGTGATCGAACCGGGCTGAACGACGACCTGGCCGCGCTCCACGTCCTCGCGCTTGGTGCCGCGGAGGAGGAGGCCACAGTTCTCGCCGGCCCACGCCTCGTCGAGCTGCTTGTGGAACATCTCGATGCCGGTGACGGTGGTCTTCTGCGTCGGGCGCAGGCCCACGATCTCGACCTCGGAGTTGATCTTCAGCGTACCGCGCTCGGCGCGGCCGGTGACGACGGTGCCGCGGCCGGTGATGGTGAAGACGTCCTCGACGGGCATGAGGAACGGCTTGTCCTTGTCACGCACGGGATCGGGGATGCTGTTGTCGACAGCCTCCATGAGCTCGAGGATCGAGTTGACCCACTTCTCTTCGCCCTGCAGCGCCTGGTAGCCCGAGACGCGCACGACGGGAGCGTTGTCGCCGTCGAAGCCGTTCTTGGTGAGCTCCTCGCGGACCTCCATCTCGACGAGCTCGAGGATCTCCTCGTCGTCGACCTGGTCGCACTTGTTCAGGGCGACGAGGAGGTAGGGAACGCCGACCTGCTTGGCGAGAAGGATGTGCTCCTTCGACTGAGCCATGAGGCCATCGGTCGCGGCGACCACGAGGATCGCGCCGTCCATCTGGGCGGCACCGGTGATCATGTTCTTGATGTAGTCGGCGTGACCCGGAGCATCGACGTGAGCGTAGTGGCGCTTGTCGGTCTCGTACTCGACGTGCGAGATGTTGATGGTGATGCCGCGCTGGCGCTCCTCGGGAGCCGAGTCGATCGTGTCGAAGTCGCGCTGCACGTTGACGTCAGACGGGAACTTGTCGGCGAGGGTCTTCGAGATCGCCGCGGTAAGGGTGGTCTTACCGTGGTCGACGTGACCGATCGTTCCGATGTTTACGTGCGGCTTGGTCCGCTCGAACTTGGCCTTCGCCACTATGGTCCTCCTCAGGACATCGTTGCGCCCGCTTCTCCTCGACGGTTTCGAGGGCGCGCGAGCACGGGGTGTGTGTACCTATGTTACAAGCTCTGGCCTGCAATCGCGACCTGAGCAATGATTTGGGCTGCTGCCCGCCGGAGCGGAATCGCGGCCGGATCCGGGGCCGAGTGGGCCCCGATCCCGGATCCGACCGCGATCCGCCCGGTCAGTCGAGCAGTTACTCGCCCTTAGCCTTCTGAACGATCTCATCGGCCACGGCCTTCGGCACCTCGGAGTAGGAGTCGAAGGTCATCGAGAACACCGCGCGACCGCTGGTCTTCGACCGCAGATCGCCGATGTACCCGAACATCTCGGAAAGCGGCACGAGTGCGCGCACGACCTTCACGCCGCTCGCGTCCTCCATGGCCTGGATCTGGCCACGACGCGAGTTGAGGTCGCCGATGACGTCGCCCATGTACTCCTCGGGAGTACGCACCTCGACCGCCATGAGCGGCTCGAGGATGACGGGCTGCGCGAGGCGCGCGGCCTCCTTGAAGGCCATCGAACCGGCGATCTTGAACGCCATCTCCGAGGAGTCGACGTCGTGGTACTGGCCGTCGAGCAGGGTCGCCTTGACGTTGACCACGGGGAAGCCGGCGAGGATGCCGTACTGCATCGCGTCGCGGATGCCCGCGTCGACCGACGGGATGTACTCGCGCGGCACGCGGCCACCGGTCACCTTGTCCTCGAACTCGTAGGTCTTGTCGCTGCCCTCTTCGACCTCGAGCGGCGCGAGCGCGATCTGCACCTTCGCGAACTGACCGGAACCACCGGTCTGCTTCTTGTGGGTGTAGTCGTACTTGTCGACCGCGCGGCGGATCGTCTCGCGGTAGGCCACCTGGGGCTTGCCCACGTTCGCCTCGACCTTGAACTCGCGCTTCATGCGGTCCACGAGAATGTCGAGGTGCAGCTCGCCCATGCCGGCGATGACGGTCTGACCGGTCTCGGCGTTGAGGCTCACGCGGAACGTGGGATCCTCTTCGGCGAGCTTCTGGATCGCGACGCCGAGCTTCTCCTGGTCGCCCTTGGTCTTGGGCTCGATGGCCACCTCGATCACGGGCTCGGGGAAGGTCATCGACTCGAGCACGACCTGGTTCGCCGGATCGCTCAGGGTGTCACCGGTGGTGGTGTCCTTGAGGCCGATCACGGCGTAGATGTTGCCCGCGGTGAGCTCGTCGACCGGGTTCTCCTTGTTGGCGTGCATCTGGAAGATCTTGCCGATGCGCTCCTTCTTGCCCTTGGTCGAGTTCACGACCTGAGCGCCGGAGTCGGCCTTGCCCGAGTAGACGCGCACGTAGGTGAGACGACCGAAGAACGGGTGCACGGCGATCTTGAACGCGAGAGCCGAGAACGGCTGGTCGGCCGCGGGCTTGCGCTCGATGACGATCGACTCGTCGCGGGGATCGTGCGCCTCGATGGCGCCCACGTCGAGCGGGTTCGGCAGGAAGTCGACCACCGCGTCGAGCATCGGCTGGATGCCGCGGTTCTTGAACGCCGAGCCGCAGTAGACGGGGTAGATCTCGTTGTTGACGACGAGCTTGCGGATACCCGCCTTGAGCTCGTCGATGCTGATCTCCTCGCCGCCGAAGAACTTCTCGAGCAGCTCGTCGTCGGTCTCGGCGACGGTCTCGACGAGCTTCGCGCGGTACTCCTCGGCCTTGGCCTGGAGGTCCGCGGGGATCTCGCGGGTCTCGTAGTTCGCGCCCATGGTGACGTCGCCCTTGGCGTCGCCCTCCCACACGAACGCCTGCATCGAGAGCAGGTCGACGACGCCGGTGAAGTCCGACTCCGAGCCGATGGGGAGCTGCATCACGAGCGGCTTCGCACCGAGGCGGTTGACGATGGTGTCGACCGTGAAGTAGAAGTCGGCGCCCATCTTGTCCATCTTGTTGACGAAGCAGATGCGGGGCACGCCGTACTTGTCGGCCTGACGCCACACGGTCTCCGACTGGGGCTCGACGCCCTCCTTGCCGTCGAAGACGGCAACGGCGCCGTCGAGCACGCGGAGCGAGCGCTCCACCTCGACGGTGAAGTCGACGTGACCCGGGGTGTCGATGATGTTGATCTGGTTCTTGTTCCAGAAGCAGGTCACCGCGGCACTGGTGATGGTGATGCCGCGCTCCTTCTCCTGCTCCATCCAGTCAGTCGTCGCGCCGCCGTCGTGGGTCTCGCCCAGCTTGTGGTTGACACCCGTGTAGAACAGGATGCGCTCGGTCGTGGTGGTCTTGCCGGCATCGATGTGGGCCATGATGCCGATGTTGCGGACCTTGCTCAGGTCGGTGAGCACGTCTTGTGCCACAGGGGTCTCCTCCGAATAGGGGGTGAAAAATGTGTGCGGACCGGGGGTGCCGATCGATCATCGAGCTTGTCGAGATGACGGGATCCGCCATCTCGACAAGCTCGATGCGCGGATGACTACCAGCGGTAGTGAGCGAACGCGCGGTTCGACTCGGCCATCTTGTGCGTGTCCTCACGGCGCTTCACCGCGGCGCCGAGGCCGTTGGAAGCGTCGAGGATCTCGTTGGTGAGGCGATCCGTCATCGTGTTCTCACGACGGGCCTTCGCGTAGCTGGTGAGCCAGCGCAGCGCGAGCGTGTTCGCGCGGTGCGGCTTCACCTCGACGGGCACCTGGTAGGTGCTGCCGCCGACGCGACGCGAGCGGACCTCGAGGGTGGGGCGCACGTTGTCGAGCGCCTTCTTGAGCACGGTGACGGCGTCCTGACCGGACTTCTCAGCAACGTTCTCGAGAGCACCGTAAACGATGCGCTCGGCAAGACCCTTCTTGCCATCAAGCAGGATCTTGTTGACGAGCTGGCTGACCACGGGCGAGCCGTAGACGGGATCGGCGACGACGGGGCGCTTGGGAGCGGGACCTTTACGGGGCATTACTTCACCTTCTTTGCACCGTAGCGGCTGCGAGCCTGCTGACGGTCCTTGACCGCCTGCGTGTCGAGCGCGCCGCGCACGATCTTGTAGCGGACACCGGGGAGGTCCTTGACACGACCACCGCGCACGAGCACCAGCGAGTGCTCCTGGAGGTTGTGGCCCTCGCCCGGAATGTAGGCGGTGACCTCGGTGCCGTTGCGGAGCTTCACACGAGCGACCTTGCGCATCGCCGAGTTCGGCTTCTTGGGCGTGGTGGTGTAGACACGGGTGCAGACCCCGGCCTGCTGCGGGTTCGCCTTCAGGGCGGGCGCCTTGGTCTTGGAGACCTTCGGCGTACGGCCCTTGCGAACCAGCTGCTGAATAGTAGGCACTGATTCTCCTCATTCGTCCTGCACGGTGACAGGAATGCTTATACGGTCAAGCATGTGCGGCTGCTTGCGCGGCCGCTGAGCTGCTGTCGCCGTCGACGCGCGAACGCGCCTCCGATGACCGAGTGCAGCTATGCCGTGGGGGTGTCGACTCTGCTGAGCGATGCACCCTGCTGGTGGCACTCCCCCGCTCGCCCCGCCGTTTGCACAGCGAAACCACCGGTGGAGGGCACCAACAGGCAACTCTACGCGCTGCTATACCAGAGCGCAAGACCCCGCGCTACTGCGGAGGTTCGAGGTGCTGCGAGAGCTCATCGAGCATGGCCTGGATCTGGGGCTCGACGAAACGCTGGATCGCGGCTTCGATCCGCTGCCGGTGCGTCATCAGCGCGAAGCAGACCTCCCGCCCCGTCTCCTCCGCGTGCGCATCGGCGAGCTCGATCTCCCGGCGCAGGCGCTGCTTCTCCTCCGCGCTCAGCGGGGGCCTGGGCAGCGGCGGCTCCGGCCGGCTCTCCTCGGCGAGGCCCGCGAGGGTGAAGAGGAAGGGCTGCTCCCCCTCATCGGGCTCGGGGTCGGGATCCAGCCCCTCGTACTCCGGCGCGAGACCCTCCGCCGGGTCGTAGCCGCCGCTGCGCCACAGCTCCTCGCCGGCGAGCTCATCGTGCAGCGCCGGCAACTGCGCCGCGGTGAACTCGTCGACGCGCTTGTCGATGATGCGCTGCATCCGAGACACCAGCGCGTGGGTCACCTGGTGGGGCACGTCGCTCGTGAGCCCCGCGGCCGCGAGCAGCGGCGATCCCGTGCACCTGCGGCACAGCCGCGATCGACCGCGGTGCGTCCCCGGCTTCCAGCTCGGCACCCAGCGCAGCCAGGCGTCCACCGCCGCGTTCACCCGTTCGTCGATGGCCCCCGCCACGATCACTCGTCCTCCTCGGCGCGCTCCCACGGCCACTTCGGCGCCGGGCGCCCCGTGTAGACGCGTCGCGCGAGCACCGCCCAGAAGAGCAGCGACGCCACCGCCCAGATCAGCGGGAGCGCAGCAGCGAAGGGGCTCACCCAGGTCTCATCGACGGAGAGCCCCGCGAGCACCCCGCCGAGGCACCACAGCAGATAGACGCCTCCCGCGGCGACCACGATCACGCCCCACGCGGGGCCGCGCCGGCCGCGCAGCAGCACCAGCGCCTGCTGCCACAGCGCCGCGGCGAGCAGCGCGAGGCCGAGCACCAGCAGCAGCGGCGCCGCCCAGCGCGGCACGCCGTCGCTCGACACCGGCTCCCGCTGCATCGCGAGCGAGAGCAGCCCCCAACCGGCGATGAGCAGCGCGGCGGCCACGATCACGGCGGCCAGAACCAGGCCCGCGACGTAGCCGCGCGTCACCCCGCGGCGGGAGCCGCCGGTCACGACTGCTTCGCCCGCTTCCGCGGCTTCTCCACCTTCGACACCGCGATCGGCTGCTCCGGCTTCGCGTGCTTCTCCTGCACCTCGGCGAGCGCGGCCTCGTACTCCGCGAGCGCGAGCGCGTTGCGCTGCTTCATGCGACGGCCGCGGCCGCCGATCCACGCACCGAACCAGATCGAGGCCTCACGCGCGGCGAGACCCGCCACGATGGCCGGCACGGTCAGCCCGAAACGCTCCGCGATGACGACCGGCGCGATGTTCAGCAGCGCCCGGAAGCCGGCCTCGTCGACGAGCAGACCCGCGGTCGCCGCCATCCAGACCACGACCCCCACGAGGAAGCTGCCGAGCACGTATGCCCACCATCCGGCACGGCCGACCACGAGCACCAGCACCGCCAGTCCCGCGAAGAACGCGCCCGCGACGGCCGCGGTGCTCCACGACAGGAGCTGCTCGGAGAGGCCGTCGACGAACTGCGACGGGGCGAGCGTGGGCGCGAGCCAGAGCGCGATCACCCCGGCGTACAGCAGCACGAAGCCGGCGGTCGCGAGCAGGGCGATCAGCACGCCCGCGCCGCGGTTGCCGCGGATCTCGGGGGGCATCGGCGTCTGCATGTAGAGCGCGGCCATCGGGTGATCCGCGCTGATGCGGATCTCGCCGTCGCGCTCCGGCGGCAGTTGCGCTTCGGCCGCCGCGGAGGGGAGGTCGTCGAGCGCGGGCAGCACGGCCAGCTCGGGCGCCTCGGCCGGGGTGCGGGACGCCGCGGGCATCTCCAGATCGAGCTGCGTGTCGACCTCGGAGGCCGCCTGCCGGCGCGCCTGCTCGGCGAGCGCGGCATCGTCGGCGACGACGGCCTCGGTCGACTCGACCACCACGGTCTCCTCGACCACCACGAGCTCGTCCTTCGCGTCGATCGGCTCCGCCTCGGCGGACGCGCCCTTCGAGCGCTCCACCGCGGCCAGCACCTCGGTCTGGCTCGCCTCGGCCTCCTCCACGGGCGCTCCGGGATTCGCCGACGTCTCGGGAGCCTCTGCGGCTCTCGATGCGGGGGTCTCGCGCTCGTCGCTCATCGCTGCACCTCTCGTCGTGGGCGCTCGTTCCCGAGCACATACTCTGGCCGCCACAATACAAGCCGCCACGGTCAATGGAGGCACCACGCGCGCAGAACGCACGAAAAAGGGCGCCCGCACCGCAGTGCGAACGCCCTTCGCGAGCCCGGGGGATCCCGCGCATCCCGCGCGGGATCCCCGGCCCGGACCCTAGCTGTAGTTGCCGGGGTTGAACTCGTCAGCGGTGAAGCTGTCGAAATCCACGAACGAGAGATCGTTCTCGTCGAAGGTGCCCTCGGTTGCGAACAGACGGTTCGGGTAGCGCTCCGCCTTCGCCTCCTCGGTCGCCTCGACCTCGACGTCGCGGTAGGTGCTCAGGCCGGTGCCGGCCGGGATGAGCTTACCGATGATGACGTTCTCCTTGAGGCCGATGAGCGGATCCTTCGAGCCCTCCATCGCCGCCTGCGTGAGCACGCGGGTGGTCTCCTGGAAGGAGGCCGCCGACAGCCACGACTCGGTCGCGAGCGAGGCCTTGGTGATACCCATGACCTCGGGACGCGCGGTCGCGGCGCGCTTGCCCTCGAGCAGCGCCTCGCGGTTGATGCTCTGGTAGCGCGAACGGTCCACGAGCTCGCCGGGCAGCAGCTCGGTCTCGCCGTGATCCACCACGGTCACCTTGCGCAGCATCTGGCGCACGATCACCTCGATGTGCTTGTCGTGGATCGGCACGCCCTGCGAGCGGTACACGCCCTGCACGCCCTCGACGAGGTACTTCTGCACCGCGCGCTCACCCGGGATGTGCTTGCCGCCCTCGGTCGAACCGACCTGGAGGATGTCCTTCGGGTCGAGCGTCCCCGCCAGGAACGGCTGGCCGAGCTCGACGCGGTCGCCGTCCTCGACGAGCAGCGTGGCGCGCTTCAGCACGGGGTACTGCTTCTCCTCGGTGCCGTCGTCCGGCGTGAGCAGGATCGTACGGCCCTTGGGCGTGTCCTCGATCGTGATGCGGCCGGCGGCCTCCGCGATCGGCGACGCGCCCTTCGGGGTACGGGCTTCGAAGAGCTCCTGCACGCGGGGCAGACCCTGCGTGATGTCCGCAGCCGATGCCGAACCACCCGTGTGGAAGGTACGCATCGTCAGCTGGGTGCCGGGCTCGCCGATCGACTGGGCGGCGATGATGCCGACCGCCTCGCCGATGTCGACGCGCTGACCGGTCGCGAGCGAGCGGCCGTAGCAGGTGGCGCAGACGCCCACGGCCGAGGTGCAGGTGAGCACGGAGCGCACCTTGATCTCGGTCACGCCGGCCTCGATGAGCCCGTCGATGAGCACATCGCCCACATCCTCGCCGGCGGCCGCGACGACGGTGCCGTCGGGCGACACGGCGTCGGTCGCGAGCGTGCGGGCGTAGACCGAGTTCTCGACGGTCTCGTCGCGCACGAGCACGCCGTTCGCGTCGGCCGCGGCGATCGGCAGGTCCAGACCGCGACGGGTGCCGCAGTCCTCCTCGCGGATGATGACGTCCTGCGACACGTCGACCAGACGACGGGTCAGGTAGCCCGAGTCGGCGGTACGCAGAGCGGTATCGGCGAGACCCTTACGGGCGCCGTGGGTCGCGATGAAGTACTCCGCCACCGACAGGCCCTCGCGGTACGAGTTGATGATCGGACGGGCGATGATCTCGCCCTTCGGGTTCGACACCAGGCCTCGGATGCCGGCGATGTTCCGGATCTGCAGCCAGTTACCACGAGCGCCCGACGACACCATGCGGTAGATGGTGTTGTCCTCGGGGAAGTTCTCGCGCATCGCCGTGGCGACCTCTTCGGTCGCCTCGGTCCAGATGTCGGTGAGCGCCTTGCGACGATCGACATCGCTGATCATGCCGCGATCGTAGTCGCGCTGCACCTTGGCGGCGAGCTTCTCGTGCGCCGCGATGATCTCGCCCTTGTTGGGCGGGGTCACGATGTCCGAGAGTGCGACGGTGATGCCCGAGCGCGAGGCCCAGTAGAAACCGGCGTCCTTGATGCGGTCGAGGGTCGCGGCGACCTCCACCTTCGGGTAGCGCTCGGCCAGGTCGTTGACCAGGCCCGACAGGCTGCCCTTGTCGGCAACGCGCTCGAAGTAGGGGTAGTCGGACGGCAGCGCCTCGTTGAAGATCGCGCGGCCGAGAGAAGTCTCGACCAGCACGGGCTTCTCGGAGGTGACGCCGTTCGCATCGGTGTAGCCGGTGAGGCGGATCTTCGCCTGCGCGCCGAGGTCGAGGGTGCCCTCGTCCATCGCCAGGATCGCCTCGGCGATCGAGCCGAACGCGCGGCCGGTGCCGATGGCGTCCTTCTTCACCGTCGTGAGGTGATGCAGGCCGATGATCATGTCCTGCGAGGGCAGGGTCACCGGACGGCCGTCGGACGGCTTCAGGATGTTGTTCGACGCGAGCATCAGCACGCGGGCCTCGGCCTGGGCCTCGACCGACAGCGGCAGGTGCACTGCCATCTGGTCGCCGTCGAAGTCGGCGTTGAAGGCCGCGCAGACGAGCGGGTGCAGCTGGATCGCCTTGCCCTCGACGAGCTGCGGCTCGAACGCCTGGATGCCGAGGCGGTGCAGGGTCGGAGCGCGGTTCAGCAGCACCGGGCGCTCGCGGATGATCTCCTCGAGCACGTCCCACACCTCGGAGCGCGCGCGCTCCACCATGCGCTTCGCGGCCTTCACATTCTGCGCGTGCGACAGATCCATGAGGCGCTTGATGACGAACGGCTTGAACAGCTCGAGCGCCATCTGCTTGGGCAGACCGCACTGGTGCAGCTTGAGCTGCGGGCCGACCACGATGACCGAACGGCCCGAGTAGTCGACGCGCTTGCCGAGCAGGTTCTGACGGAAGCGGCCCTGCTTGCCCTTGAGCATGTCGCTGAGCGACTTCAGGGCGCGGTTGCCGGTGCCGGTGACGGGGCGGCCGCGGCGGCCGTTGTCGAACAGCGCGTCGACAGCCTCCTGCAGCATGCGCTTCTCGTTGTTCACGATGATCTCGGGGGCGCCGAGATCGAGCAGGCGGCGGAGACGGTTGTTGCGGTTGATCACACGACGGTAGAGGTCGTTGAGGTCGGAGGTCGCGAAGCGGCCGCCGTCCAGCTGCACCATCGGACGCAGCTCCGGCGGGATCACCGGCACCACGTCGAGCACCATCGCGGCCGGGCTCGCACCCGTCTGCAGGAAGGCGCTGACGACCTTCAGGCGCTTGATGGCGCGGATCTTCTTCTGACCCTTGCCCTCGGCGATCTGCAGGTGCAGCGTCTCGGCCTCGGCCTCGAGATCGAAGCCCTCGAGGCGCTTCTTGATCGCCTCGGCGCCCATGTACGCCTCGAAGTAGTCGCCGTAGCGGTCCATCAGGTCGGCGAACACCGCGTCCTCGGGCTTCAGATCGCCCACCTTGAGGTTGCGGAAGTCCTCCCACACGCGCTGCAGACGAGCGATGTCGTCGTCGAAGCCCTTGCGGATGGCCGCCATCTCCTTCTCGGCCGAGGCCTCGGCGCGGCGGCGCTGATCCGCCTTCGCACCCTCGGCCTCGAGCGCGGCGAGATCCGACTCGGCCTGCTGCTGGCGCTGCGCGATCGCGATGTCGCGCTGATCCTCGAGCGCCTTCAGCTCGAGGCGCAGCTCGGCCTCCAGCTCGGCGAGATCCTCGTGACGGCCCTCCTCATCGATGTCGATGATCATGTAGGCCGCGAAGTAGATGACCTTCTCGAGATCCTTCGGCGCCATGTCGAGCAGGTAGCCCAGGCGCGACGGAACACCCTTGAAGTACCAGATGTGCGTGACGGGCGCGGCCAGCTCGATGTGGCCCATGCGCTCGCGTCGCACGCTCGACTTCGTCACCTCGACGCCGCAGCGCTCGCAGACGATGCCCTTGTAGCGCACGCGCTTGTACTTGCCGCACGCGCACTCCCAGTCACGGCTGGGGCCGAAGATCTGCTCGCCGAACAGACCGTCCTTCTCGGGCTTCAGCGTGCGGTAGTTGATGGTCTCCGGCTTCTTGACCTCGCCGAACGACCAGCTGCGGATGTCGTCGGCGGTCGCCAGACGGATCTGCAGCTCATTAAAACTCGTACCCTCGAGCAAAATGTTCTCCTTGGTATGGAATCTGTATGTCTATGACCCGGTCATCTGCGGGGAGTCGCAGGATCTCGAGATCCTGCGACTCGCTCGCGCAGAACGACAGGGTGGATACGGCTCTTAGATCTCGTCGACCGACGAGGTCTCGAAGCGGCTGGACAGGTTGATGCCGAGCTCCTCCGCGGTGCGGTGGGCCTCATCGTCGTTGTCGCGCAGGTTGACGGCCTGGCCGTCTGCCCCGAGCACCTCGACGTTCAGGCAGAGCGACTGCATCTCCTTCATGAGCACGCGGAACGACTCGGGCACGCCGGGCTCCGGGATGTTCTCACCGCGGACGATCGCCTCGTACACCTTGACGCGGCCGAGGATGTCGTCGGACTTCACCGTCAGCAGCTCCTGCAGCGCGTATGCGGCGCCGTAGGCCTCGAGCGCCCACACCTCCATCTCACCGAAGCGCTGGCCGCCGAACTGGGCCTTACCGCCGAGCGGCTGCTGGGTGATCATCGAGTAGGGGCCCGTCGAACGCGCGTGGATCTTGTCGTCGACGAGGTGGTGCAGCTTGAGGATGTACATGTAGCCGACCGAGATCGGGTACGGGTAGGGCTCGCCCGAGCGGCCGTCGAAGAGACGGGTCTTGCCGGTGGAGTCGATGAGGCGGTCGCCGTCGCGCGTGACGAGCGTCGAGTCGAGCAGACCCGCGATCTCCTCCTCGGTCGCGCCGTCGAACACGGGGGTTGCGACCTTCGTGTTCGGCGCGGCCTCGAGCGCCTCCTGCGAGAGCTTCTTGGCCCACTCGGGGTTGCCGTCGACCTTCCAGCCCTGCTTCGCGATCCACCCGAGGTGGATCTCGAGCACCTGGCCGAAGTTCATGCGGCCGGGGATGCCGAGCGGGTTGAGGATCACGTCGACCGGCGTGCCGTCCGCGAGGAACGGCATGTCCTCGACGGGCAGGATCTTCGAGATGACGCCCTTGTTGCCGTGACGACCGGCGAGCTTGTCGCCCTCGGTGATCTTGCGCTTCTGGGCGATGTAGACGACCACGCGCTGGTTGACGCCCGAGCCCAGCTCGTCGTCGTTGTCGTTCTCGGCGTCGAACACCTTGACCGCGGTGACCGTGCCCGAGACGCCGTGCGGCACCTTGAGCGAGGTGTCGCGCACTTCGCGGCTCTTCTCGTTGAAGATGGCGCGCAGCAGGCGCTCCTCGGCCGAGAGCTCCGTCTCGCCCTTCGGGGTGACCTTGCCGACGAGGATGTCGCCCTGCTTGACCTCGGCGCCGATGCGGATGATGCCGCGCTCGTCGAGATCCTTCAGCGCCTCCATGCTGGCGTTGGGGAGATCGCGGGTGATCTCCTCCTTGCCGAGCTTGGTGTCGCGGGCGTCGATGTCGTACTCCTCGATGTGGATCGAGGAGAGGGTGTCGTCCTTCACCAGGTTCTGGCTGAGGATGATCGCGTCCTCGAAGTTGTGGCCCTCCCACGACATGAAGGCGACGAGCAGGTTGCGGCCGAGCGCGAGCTCGCCGTTCTCGGTCGCGGGGCCGTCGGCGATGACCTCGCCGGCCTCGATGCGCTCGCCCGCCTTGACGATGACGCGGTGGTTGTAGTTCGTGCCCTGGTTGGAGCGGTCGAACTTGCGCATGAAGTAGCTCTTGCGGCCGCCCTCGTCCTCCTGGATGGTGACGACGTCGGCCGAGACGTCCTCGACCACGCCCGACTTCTGCGCGGTGACCACGTCACCGGCGTCGATCGCGGCGTAGCCCTCCATGCCGGTGCCGACCACGGGCGACTCGCTGCGCACGAGCGGCACGGCCTGGCGCTGCATGTTGGCGCCCATGAGCGCGCGGTTCGCATCGTCGTGCTCGAGGAACGGGATGAGCGACGTCGCCACCGACACCATCTGGCGCGGGGAGACGTCCATGTACTGCACGCGGTCGGAGTCGACCAGCACGACCTCGGAGCCGCGGGGGCGCGCGAGCACCTGCTTCTCGGCGAACTTGCCGTCCTTGGTGAGCGGGGCGCCGGCCTGAGCGATGAGGTACTCGTCCTCCTCGTGGGCGGTGAGGTAGTCGACCTGATCGGTGACCTTGCCGTCGAGGATGCGACGGTAGGGGGTCTCGATGAAGCCGAAGGCGTTGATGCGCGCGAAGGTCGCGAGGGCGCCGATCAGGCCGATGTTCGGGCCTTCCGGGGTCTCGATCGGGCACATGCGGCCGTAGTGCGAGGGGTGCACGTCTCGCACCTCGACGCCGGCGCGGTCGCGCGACAGGCCGCCGGGGCCGAGGGCCGAGAGGCGGCGCTTGTTGGTCAGGCCCGCGAGCGGGTTGTTCTGATCCATGAACTGCGACAGCTGCGAGGTGCCGAAGAACTCCTTGATCGCCGCGAGCACGGGGCGCGTGTTGATCAGGGTGTTCGGGGTGATCGCCTCGATGTCCTGGGTGGTCATGCGCTCGCGCACGACGCGCTCCATGCGGCTGAGGCCGGTGCGCACCTGGTTCTGGATCAGCTCGCCCACCGCGCGGATGCGACGGTTGCCGAAGTGATCGATGTCGTCGGTGTCGAGGCGCAGCTCGACCGGCTGGCCGTCGCGCACGCCCGGAAGCGTCTCGGTGCCCGCGTGCAGGCCGACGAGGTACTTGATGGTCGCGACGATGTCCTCGAGCGACAGCACCGAGTCGGTGATGGGGGCGTCGACGCCGAGCTTGCGGTTGATCTTGTAGCGACCGACCTTCGCGAGGTCGTAGCGCTTCGGGTTGAAGTAGCTGTTGTCGAGGAGGGCCTTGGCCGCCTCGATCGCCACCTGCTCGCCCGGACGCTGCTTGCGGTAGATGTCCTTGAGGGCCTCCTCCTGGGTGAGGATGCCGTCCTTCTCGAGGGTGAGCGCGATCGACTCGTAGCCGGCGAACTCCTCGAGGATCTCCTCGCTGGTCATGCCGAGCGCCTTGAGGAACACGGTGACCGACTGCTTGCGCTTGCGGTCGATGCGCACGCCGACCTGGTCGCGCTTGTCGACCTCGAACTCGAGCCACGCGCCGCGGCTCGGGATGACGCGGGCGGTGAAGACGTCCTTGTCGCTGGTCTTCTCCTGGACGCGCTCGAAGTACACGCCGGGGCTGCGCACGAGCTGCGAGACGATGACGCGCTCGGTGCCGTTGATGATGAAGGTGCCCTTGTCGGTCATGATGGGGAAATCGCCCATGTAGACCGTCTGGCTCTTCAGCACCTGAGTCTCGGTGTTGTAGAAGGCCGCCTCGACGTAGAGCGGGGCGGCGTAGGTCTTGCCGCGCTCCTTGCACTCCTCGATGGTGAACTTCTGCTCGTCGAGGATCGGGTTCTCGAACGACAGCTGCATGGTGCCGGCGTTGTCCTCGATCGGAGAGATCTCGTCGAAGATCTCCTCGAGGCCGCTCTTCAGCGCGATGTCATCGCGCCCCTCGGCCTGTGCCTCGACGACGCGCTCTTTCCACGCGTCGTTGCCGACGAGCCAGTCGAAGCTCTCGAGCTGCAGTGCCAGCAGATTGGGCACCGACAGCGTGTCGGAAATCTTGGCGAAGGAGAGTCGCGAGTGGTTGCGACCGTTCTTCGGTTGGGTGGTTGACGATGCGTTGCGCGCAGCAGCCAAGGAAACTACCTCCGTGGGCCCCGTCGGGCCGGTTGACCTGGTCTTGCGAGAGATGCATCGGATCACGAGGGCGAGGCTCATCTGCGCTTTCGCGCCAGCTCCCGGGGCCTCCCGCTATATGAAGGCATACTGGTGTCCGTAGTGCAACTATCGACTGTAACACCATTGTTATCGACTGTCCACTGCGCAGGACACGGTTCTCGCGGATCGCAGGTCGCTCCCAGCATATTCCCCGGGGGCCCGATCCGCCCAATCGGCGCGAACGGAAGCGGGCGGAACGGTTCGCAGGCTGCCCGGCTAGCGTAGAGCCCATGGCCGCTCCCCCGCAGACCCGCTCCCTCGCGCGCATCGCGACCCCCTGGGCGGTCGTGGGCCTCGTGCTGATCGCGGCGTTCGGCGCCTATCTGCGCTTCGTGCACGCCGGCCCGTTCACCCTCGACGAGTGGTGGCACGGAGTGGCCGCCGTGAGCCGTGGGTCGGCACCCCACGCGATCGCCGTCTTCATGGCGGAGGCGGGCAGCGGAATCGGCGCCGCCGCCTGCACGGCCATCGCCGCCGCGCTGCTGCTCGCGCTGCGGCGCCCCCGCGATGCCGCATCGGTGGCGACCGCCATGCTGCTCGGCATCGCCGCGTCGGAGACTATCAAGGCCCTCGTGCTGCGGCCCCGGCCGTGGGAGCAGCTCTACCACGCGGCCGGCAGCTCCTACCCCTCGGGGCACTCGATGGGCGCCGCGGCGCTCGCGGTGTCGCTCGCCCTCGTCGCCGCCGAGTCGCGCCGGCTCTCGCGCACCGCGACCCGCTGGGCGTGGGCCGTCGCGGCGGCCTGGATCGTCACGATGATGTGGAGCCGCACCGCGCTCCACGTGCACTGGCTCAGCGACACCGTCGCCGGCGCCCTGCTCGGGATCTGCGCCGCGGTGCTCGCGCGGCGCCTGTGGGAGCGCTCGGCCAGGCCGCTGTCCGCGGCGCCGCCTAGGCTGGACGCATGAGCGAGACCATCATCTTCGGAGCGGACTGGTGCGGCGACTGCCGCCGCGCCAAGCTGATCTTCGACCGCGCCGGTGCCCCCTACCGCTACGTCGACCTGCTGCAGGATCCCGCCTCCGTCGAGGTGGCCCGCGACATCAGCGGCCGCACCAACATCCCCGTCATCGTCTACCCCGACCGCAGCCACCAGGTCGAGCCGTCGAACGCCGACATGCTGCGCAAGATCTCCGAGCTGGGGCTGGGCACCGCCGCGGGCGAGGGCGCGAAGCGGATCGGCGACGACGACCTCCCCGCCGGGACCGCCCCGTGATCCTGCCCGAACCGGTCGTGCTGAGCTCGGGCCTCACGGCCGAGTTCGAGGAGGACCGGTGGGTGCCGGGCGCGATCCAGCTGCTCGTCGACGGCACCCCGCAGTCGCACGTCGATCTGCGCGACCCGTCGGAGCTGTTCTTCGAGTACGTGCGCCGCATCGGCCACGTCATCGACCTGTTCCGCCCGGCCGGCGCCCCGATCTCCGCGCTCCACCTCGGCGGCGGCGCCTTCACGCTGCCCCGCTACGTGGAGGCGACACGGCCGGGCAGCCGCCAGCAGATCGTCGAGCTCGAGGGCGCGCTCGTCGACCTCGTGCGCGAGGCCGCTCCCCTGCCGCGCCGCGCCAGCATCCGGGTGCGCCGCGGCGACGCTCGCGAGGTGCTCGGCAAGCTCCCCGACGGCATGCGCGGCGCCATGGACCTCGTGGTCGTCGACATCTTCGCGGGCGACCGCACGCCCGCCCATGTGTCGAGCGTCGAGTTCTACGATCTCATCCGGCCGCTGCTCGCCCCGGGAGGAGTCGTCGTGGTCAACGCGACCGACGGAGCGGGGCAGGCGTTCACGCGCGGTCAGGCGGCCACGCTCGCCTCTCTCTTCGGCACGGTCGCGGCGATCGCCGAGCCCCAGGTGCTGAAGGGCCGGCGCTTCGGCAACGTCGTACTGCTCGCCACGGGCGGCACCGATGCCGCTGGCGGTGCGGCCGATGCCGGCTTCCACGACGACCTCGACTGGCTGCCCCGCCTTCTCGCGAGCGGGCCGCACCCGGCGCGCATGCTCGTCGGACGCGAGCTCGCCGAGTGGCTGCGCGGCGCGCGGGCGGTGTCCGACGCCGACGCCGCCCCCAGCCCCGCTCCGCCGCCCGAGGTATTCGGGCGTGGCTGAGACCCGGGGCCGCCGTGGCTGAGCTGGCGCGCGTGCGCGTGTGGGCCGACGCGCTGATCCGCATGCACCTCGAACCGCGCTTCGGGGCGTCGACGTGGACCTTCGACTTCGACCGGGCGAAGCGCCGCGCCGGGCTCTGCAACTACACGGAGCGCCGCATCACCGTGTCGCGCTACCTCGCCGAGAAGTTCGACGACGACGAGATCCACCAGGTGCTGCTGCACGAGGTGGCGCACGCGATGGCGGGCTCCGATGCCGGTCACGGGCCGGCTTGGAAGCGGATCGCCGCCGAGATCGGCTACGTCGGCGGGCGCACGCACGACGGCGAGATCGCCCACGAGCGCGCGCCGTGGGTCGGCGCCTGCCCGGCCGGGCACGAGCACTACCGCTTCCGCAGGCCGACCCGCGTCACCTCCTGCGGCCGCTGCGCTCGCGGCTTCTCCCGGGCCCACGTGATCGTGTGGCAGCCGCGGGGCTGATCCGGAACCGCGCGACAGGCGGTCAGCAGCCTCCGGCGGCGAGCGCGTCGCGCAGCAGCCGGCCGCGCCCGTCGGGCAGCTCGTCGAGGGTCTGCGGGGAGACCGCCTCGTCGGGCGACATCCAGGTCACCTCGAGCGCGTCCTGGCGCGGGTTGCAGGTGCCCGTCACCGGCACCACGTAGACCAGAGACACCGCGTGCTGGCGCTCATCCACATACGGGGAGATGCCCGGCATCGGGAAGTACTCGGCGACCTGCACGGGTACGAGGGTGGTGGGCATCTGCGGGAACGCCATCGGGCCGAGGTCGTTCTCGAGGTGGCGGAAGAGCGCCTCGCGCAGCGTCTCGCCGAAGCGCACCCTGCCGGACACGAGCGATCGCGTGAGGACGCCCTCGGGGGTGCTGCGCAGCAGCAGGCCGACCTCGGTGATCTTGCCGAGTCCGTCGACCCGCACCGGCACGGCCTCGACGTACACTACCGGCAGCCGGCCCCGCACGAAGCGCAGCTCGTCATCGCTCAGCCAGCCGGGGTTGCCGGCCGGAGCGGGGCGATCCTCCGGTCCCTCGGGCTCGGGCAGCTCGGCCGTGTCGATGCTCATGCTGCCATTCTTGCACCCGTCGGTCGCCCGCGATCCGCATCTTCTTCCGCGATCGGGGTCACTTTTTGCCGTGTCGCTCGATGCGACACGGCAAAAAGTGACCCCGATTCCAGAATGACGGGTCTGTGGCGGTCGTTAGGCTGAGGGCATGAACGCGACGACGCCGCACGACCGCCCGGAGAGCTCTGCCGGGATCCGCCGCATCGCCATCGTGCAGGTGGCGAGCCCCGACTCGGAGACGCCCGCCGAGCGCATCGAGCGCGTCGAGCAGCTGCTGCGCCAGCACGAGGGCGTCGACCTGTTCGTGCTGCCCGAGCTGTGGAGCGCGGGCTACTTCGCGTTCGACCGCTACGAGGAGCGCGCCGAGACCCTCGACGGGCCGACCGTCGAGATGGCGCGGCGCGTGGCCCGCGATCTCGGATCCGCGGTGCACCTGGGCAGCATCGTCGAGCGCGGCGCCGACGGCGCGCTCAGCAACACGGCGGTGCTCGTCGGCGCCGACGGGCGGATCGCCCAGGTCTACCGCAAGATCCACGTCTTCGGCTATCAGTCGCTCGAGTCGCAGCTGCTGCGCCCCGGCGACTCGCTGAGCGTGGTGCCCGGCCCGCTCGGCGAGACCGCGAGCACCACCTGCTACGACCTGCGCTTCCCTGGGCTGTGGCAGGAGCTGAGCGCTCGGGGCGCCGAGACGGTCGTGGTGCCGGCCGCCTGGCCCGCCGCGCGTCGCGAGCACTGGCGCCTGCTGACCCAGGCCCGCGCGGTGGAGCACCAGGTGTGGGTGCTGGCCTGCAACGCCTGCGGCACGCAGGGCGCGGGCGAGGGTGCCGTGACGCTCGGCGGCTTCAGCCGCGTCGTCGACCCCTCGGGGCGCGTGGTGGCCGAGTGCGGCGACGGCGAGGAGGTGCTCGTGGTCGAGGTCGATGCGGGGCGGGTCGCCGAGGTGCGCGGCGAGTTCCCCGTCATCGCCGACCGTTTGAGCGCGGAGGCGTACGCGGCGCTCTCCCCCGATCCCTCGGCAGAGCCGCGCGGCTGACGCCCGGCTGCGCAGCGGCGCACGCGGCGTTAGGCTCGTCGGGTGACCGTTGCAGCAGACCCCCTCCTCATCCGCGTGAGCGCCGTCGTGATGCGCGACGAGTCGGGGCGGGTGCTCAACGTGCGCAAGCGCGGCACCGCTGCGCTCATGCTGCCGGGCGGCAAGCACGAGGCCGGCGAGGATCCGCGCGACACCGCGGTGCGGGAATTCGAGGAGGAGCTCGGGATCGCGCTCGACCGCGAGCGGCTGCGCGCCCTGGGCGTGTTCCGAGCCGTCGCGGCCAACGAACCGGGTCACACCGTCGAGGCGTCGGTGTTCGAGCACCCCTTCGTGGCGGCGGCGGCCGGCGCGGAGCCGCGGGCCGAGATCGAGCACCTGGAGTGGGTGGATCCGACGGCCGAGCGCGCCGACATGGCGCCGCTCAACACCGACTTCGTCTTCCCCGCGCTCCTCGCGCACTGAGCGGGGCCGTCAGAGCGCGTCGCCCTGCGGCGTCTCGAGGCCGAGCAGCGCATTCTCGACGACCTCCATGAGGGCCGGGTGGATCCAGTACTGGCCTCGCGCCGCCGTGCGGGCGTCGACGTCGAAGCTCATCGCCATCACGACGAGCTGGATCAGGTTGGAGGCCTGATACCCCATCGCGTGCGCCCCGAGGATGCGCCCGTCGCGGCGATCGGCGACCACTTTGAACACGCCGGTGCCGTCCTCCATCGCCCAGCCGTAGGCCGTGTCGCCGTAGCGCTGCACCTTCGCCGTGACGTGCTCGGCCCCGATGGCCTCCGCCGCCTCCTTCTCGGTGAGGCCGACCTGGGCGAGCTCGGGATCGCTGAACACGGCCGCGGGCACCGCCTCGTGCCGGGATCGCCGCAGCTCGTGCGGGTGCTCCAGATTGTGCGCCACCACCCGCGCCTCGTGGTTCGCAACGTGCTTGAGCTGGAACGGCGAGCACACGTCGCCGAGCGCGTAGACGCCGGGCACCGGCGATCCGCCCGAGAGCACCCGCTGGTACTCGTCGACCGCGATCCGCCCGTCCGCGTGCAGGTCGAGGCCGGCTTCGGCCGCCCCCACCAGGTCTGAGTTGGGCCGCCGCCCGATCGCCACGAGCACGATGTCGGCCCGCAGCGGCTCGGCCCGCCCCGGCACGGCCGCCGCGGACCCCGCCAGCTCCACGCGCAGCCCGCCCGCGCGATCCTCGGAGATCGAACTCGCAGTGCTCCCGAGCCGCACCTCCCAGCGCTTCTCCGCCTCCGCGGCGAAGCACCCCGCGATCTCGTCGTCGAGGCGGCGCAGCAGCCGGTCGCCGCGCACGAGCTGCACGACCTCGGATCCGAGCCCCGAGAAGATGGCGGCGAACTCGCACGCGATGTAGCCGCCACCGATCACGATCACGCGCGCGGGCAGCGCGTCGATGCGCATCACCGTGTCGGAGGTGTGCACACCCGGCAGGTCGATGCCGGGGATGTCGGGCATCACGGGCCGCGAGCCCGCGGCGATCACGAGCTGCTGCGCCTCGACCCGGCTGACGGCATCGCGGACAGCCGCATCGCCGCCTGCGGCGGAGATCGCGTCGCTGCCGTCGACGACGAAGGCGCGCGGCCCGTCGAGGCGCACCCGCCTGGAGACCAGTTCGACGTTGTCGAGCTCGTCGGCGCGGTAGCGCTCGCCCGCGGCGGAGATCGCGTCGATGCGCGAGAAGATGCGGTCGCGGATCGCGGGCCAGTCGGCGCCTTCGAACCGCAGATCGACGCCCAGCCTGGCCGCCTCCTCCGGCGTGCGGGCGAGAGCGGCCGGCCGCACGTACATCTTGGTGGGGATGCAGCCCACGTTGAGGCAGGTGCCGCCGAAGACGCCCTGCTCGGCGATCGCCACCCGCTTGTCGTCCCAGAACGGGGTGACGAGCGAGTTGCCCGACCCGGAACCGATGATCGCGAGATCCACGCTGACGGTGCTCATAGCTCGTATCCTCTCAGACCCCCGGGTCGGGCGGCTCCCCTCAGACGAGACCCTTCTCGGCCAGCCAGTCGCCCGCGATGCGGTCGGCGGCCAGCTCGTCGTTCACGCTGCGACCGTTCATCGCGATCAGGTCGTCGGCGGTGAGCGCGGCGCTGACCTCGTTGATGATCTGCTCCGCGCCCTCGTCGACGCGGTCGCTCGCGAGCGGCACGACGTGCGAGGCGAGGAAGAGGCCCTTGGTGTCTTCGAGCGCGACGAGGTCGTTCTCGGCGACGGTGGGATCCGCCGTGTAGATGATGGCGAGCTGGATCGACCCGTCGCGCAGGGCCTTCACGGTGAGCGGGCCGCCGCCGTCCTCGATGGGGGTGAAGCCGACGCCGTCGACGCCGTACACGTCGGCGAGGCCCTGCGGGCCGTAGGGTCGGGTCTCGGCCTCGGAGTTGGCGCCGATCGTGAGCGGTGCGTCCACTCCGGCGAGGTCTTCGACGTTCTTCAGCTTCCACTGCTCGGCGAACTCGCGGGTCACCGTGTACGAGTCCTGATCGGTCGCCGGGGCCTGATCGAGCACGCGCAGACCGTCCGGGGCGGCCTCCGTGAGCGCGGTGTAGACGTCATCGCTCAGGCGCGCCTCGGTGTCGGGCTCCCAGTACTGCAGCAGATTGCCGGTGTACTCGGGGAACAGGTCGATCGAGCCCGCTTCGAGCTCGGGCAGGTAGACCTCGCGCTGCCCGATGCGGAACTGCCGATCGACGTCGTAGCCTCCCGCTTCGAGCGCCTGCGCGTAGACCTCGGCGATGATCTCGTTGGAGTAGTAGTCCTGCGAGCCGATCACGATGGCATCGCCGGTCGCAGGGGTCGCGGGGTCCGACTCCGCGAGCGGATCGCCGCCTCCGCAGGCGGTGAGCAGCGTCGCCGAGAGCGCGACGGCGCCCGCGGCGAGCGCGGCGCGACGCCACGGGGCGCGGCGGGAGTGGGGGCGTCGGTTCATGATCTGGCTTCCTCTCGTTCAGCGGGTGAGGCAGGGTGGGTCGGGCCCGGGGGCGCGACCGGGGTCGTCGAGCCGGGCGGTGCCGATTCGGTCGCGGCGCCGGAGCGCGACGCGCGACGGCGGATCCGCGATCCGGGCCGCCCGAAGCGCGCCGTCGCGGCGCGCTGGCAGGCGGCCAGCAGCAGTTCGAGCAGCAGGGTGAGCACGACGACGAGCAGCGCGCCGGCGAGCATCTGGGCGTAGTCACGCGATTTCAGGCCGGAGAACAGATAGCGGCCGAGCCCGATATCGGCGGTGTACGCGGCAAGGGTGGCGGTCGACACGACCTGCAGCGTCGCGGCCCGGATCCCGCCGACCATGACGGGCAGCGAGAGCGGCAGCTCGACGCGCAGGATCACCTGCGCCGGGCTGAAGCCCACCGCCTGCGCGGCGGCGGGCACGGCGGGGTCGATCGCCTGCACGCCGGCATAGGCGCCCGCGAGCAGCGAGGGGATCGCGAGCACGACGAGCGCGAGCAGCGGCGCGGTCAGCCCGATGCCGAACGCCAGCCCGAAGAGCGTGAGCAGGCCGAGCGTGGGGAGCGCGCGCGCCGCGCCCGTGAGACCGCCGACGAGGCCGGACCCGCGCCGCGTGTGCCCGATGAGCACGCCCGCGGGCAGCGCGACGACGCCGGCGATCACGAGTGCGAGCGCCGTCACCCCCAGGTGCTGCAGTGCGCGGTTCGGGATCCCGCCGGCACCTGCCCAGTGGGCGGGATCGGCGAGCCAGGCGAGGGCGTCGCCGAACAGTCCGAGCGCCGCGGGCGTCACGCGCGCGCCGCTCTCGTCCAGGGGGCGACCGCGCGGCCGATCCCGAGCACGACGGCGTCGAGCAGCAGCGCGAGCAGCGCGGTCGCGATCACGCCGGTCCACACCTCGGCCGCGATCCCGCGCTGGAAGCCGTCGGTGAGCAGCGAGCCGAGGCCCGGCACGCCGATGAGCGCACCGAGCGTGACCAGGCTGATCGTCGACACGGTGACCACCCGCGCACCCGAGATCAGCACCGGCACTGCGAGCGGCAGATCGACCCGCCAGAACAGGCCCCGCGGCGAGTAGCCGGTGGCGACGGCCGCGTCGCGCAACTGCGGGTCGACGGCCGAGAAGGCGTCGCAGGCGGTGCGCACCAGCAGCGCCACCCCGTAGACGGAGAGCGCGATGACCATCGTCTGCCAAGACCGCAGCGGCGTGCCCGCGATCGCGGGGACGATGATGAGCAGCGGCAGCGCCGGGATCGCGTAGGCGAGCGTCGCGACCGTGAGCAGCGGGCCGCCGATGCGGGGCCGCCGGAACGCGAGACGGCCGATCGGCACGGCCACCAGCACGCTGATCAGGATCGCGGGCAGACTCAGCAGCAGATGATCGAGCGCGAGCCCGGCCACCGTCCCCCAGTTCGCGAGCAGCCAGCTCACCCGTCGAGCACCCCCACCGGCCGGCCCGTGCCGTCGACCGCGACGCTGCGACCGCCCACCTCGACCGGGCGCAGACGGCGCTCGGCGCGGTCGGCGCCCACGAAGTCGCGCACGAAATCACTCGCCGGATCCGCCAAGATCTCGGACGGGGATCCCTGCTGCGCGATCCGCCCCTCCCCCTCGAGCACGATCACCTCGTCGCCCAGCAGGAAGGCCTCATCGACGTCGTGCGTCACGAACACGATCGTCTTGCCGAGCTCGGCCTGCAACTGCGCCAGCTCGCGCTGCAGTTCGCGGCGCACGATCGGGTCGACCGCGCCGAACGGTTCGTCCATGAGCAGGATGTTGGGGTCGGCGGCGAGCGCCCGCGCCACGCCGACGCGCTGCTGCTGGCCGCCCGACAGCTGAGCCGGGTAGCGGTCGCCGAGTGCGGGATCCAGCCCGACGCGCTCCAGCAGCGCACCCGCAGCGGCGCGGGCCTCGCGGCGGGACGCGCCCGTCAGGATCGGCACCGTGGCGACGTTGTCGCGCACGGTGCGGTGCGGCAGCAGGCCGCCGTGCTGCATGACGTAGCCGATCGCGCGGCGCAGCTCGACGGGGTTGCGCTCGCGCACGTCCTCGCCGTCGATGAGCACGCGGCCCTCGCTCGGGTCGACCATGCGGTTGACCATGCGCAGCAGCGTCGTCTTGCCCGAGCCGGAAGAGCCGACGAGCACCGCGCAGCGGCGTGACGGGATGACGCACGAGAAATCTCGCACCGCGACGGCGCCGCCCGGGTAGGCCTTGGACACGCGCTCGAACTCGATCACGGCGGCACCTCCTGTGAGGTCGGGCGCACGGTGCGTGCGCTCACCCCACCCTAACGGCCGCCCCGGCACGGCGCACGGGGCCTTGCCAGCCGAGCCCGCCGGGGTGTATGCGGGCGCGGGGCTTCGCAGATCAGGGCTTCTCGGATCGGGAGTAGGCTCGGAGGGTGACTGCAAGGAGCGGATCCGTCGCGCGCCCCGGCCCTGTGTTCTTCATCGGCCGCGCGGTGCTGCGCCCGCTGCTGCGCCTGCGCTTCCGGCCCCGCGTGTCCGGGCGGGAGCACGTACCGGCGCAGGGGGCAGTGCTGCTCGCGAGCAACCACCTCTCGGGCCTCGACACGATCCTCATCCCCTCGTTCTCGCCCCGCAAGGTGCAGTTCCTCGCGAAGGCGTCGCTCTTCGAGTCGCGCATCGGCGGCTGGTTCTTCCGGCAGATCGGCGCGATCCCCGTGCATCGCGAGGCATCGGCGGCCGCGCAGGACGCGCTCGACGCCGGGCGCGAAGTGCTCGCTGCGGGCAGCGTGTTCGCGGTGTTCCCCGAGGGCAGCCGCTCCCGCGACGGCCGGCTCTACCGCGGCCGGGCCGGCGCCGCCTGGCTCGCGCTCGAGACGGGCGCGACAGTGGTTCCGGTGGGGCTCATCGGCACGAACCGCGCGCTGCGCAACCCGGCGACGGGTCGCCCCGATCGCGTCGAGCTGCGCTTCGGCGCACCGGTCGCGCTCGACGATCTCGCCGAGCTGCCGCGCGGCCGAGCCCGCCGCGAGGCGACGGAGCGCATCATGGCGGCGATCCACGCCCTCACCGGGCAGCACCTCGCCGACGATCACGCGACGGGCGGCCGAGGCGCCTGACGCGAGCGGCCTCCGCGGGCGCCCCTGTGCCGGCATCGCCGAAGCAGGCACAATGAGGGCATGGACACTGACGTCATCATCGTGGGGGCCGGGCTCTCCGGCCTCGTCGCCGCACGCGAGATCCACCGCGCCGGGCTGCGCGCCGTGGTCATCGACCAGGAGGGTCCGCAGGATCTGGGCGGTCAGGCGTGGTGGTCGTTCGGCGGCCTCTTCCTGGTCGACTCGCCGGAGCAGCGCCGGCTCGGCGTACGGGACTCCTTCGATCTCGCCTGGCAGGACTGGCGCGGCAGCGCCGCTTGGGATCGTCTCGACGGCGACCACCCCGAAGACGAGTGGGCCGAGCGCTGGGGCCGGGCCTACGTCGAGTTCGCGGCCGGCGAGAAGCGGGAGTGGATCAGGGAGGCCGGGATCGAGCTCACCCCCGTGGTCGGCTGGGCCGAACGCGGCGACCTGACCGCGAGCGGCCACGGCAACTCGGTGCCCCGCTTCCACGTGCCGTGGGGCACCGGCACCGGAGTGATCGGGCCGTTCACCTCCGCCGCACAGGCCGCCGAGGCCGAGGGGCGCACCCGGCTGCTGCACCGGCACCGCTGCGACGGGATCCTCGTCGAGGACGGCAAGGCGGTCGGGGTGCGCGGCAGCGTGCTCGCGCCCGACTCGAATGCGCGGGGCGCGGTCTCCTCGCGCGAGGTCGTCGGCGACTTCGAGCTGCGGGCCGGGGCGGTGATCGTCGCGAGCGGAGGCATCGGCGGCGACCACGAGCTGGTGCGGAAGTTCTGGCCGGAACGGCTCGGCACCCCGCCGCGCGCGATGGTGACGGGCGTCCCCGCCTACGTCGACGGCCGCATGATCGGGATCGCGCAGCAGGCCGGGGCCCGCCTCGTCAATCGCGACCGCATGTGGCACTACACGGAGGGGGTGCGCAACTGGAACCCGGTGTGGCCGGGGCACGCGATCCGGATCCTGCCCGGCCGTCGCCGCTCTGGCTCGACGCACTGGGGCGGCGCCTGCCGCCTCCCGGCCTTCCGGGCCACGACACGCTCGCGACCCTGCGCCTGCTGCGCACCCGGCCGGACCTCGCCGAGCACGACCATTCGTGGTTCATCGTGACGAGTCGCATCGCGGCCAAGGAGTTCGCGCTATCGGGATCCGAGCAGAACCCCGACATCACGGGCCGCGACCGCAGACTGCTGCTGCAGACCCGTCTCGGGCGCGGGGCGCCAGGCCCGGTGCAGGCGTTCATCGACCGGGGCGCCGACTTCGTCACGGCGGGCACGGTGCCCGAGCTCGTGGCGAAGATGAACGCGCTCACCGCCGAACCGCTGCTCTCGGCCGAGGCGGTCGAGCGAGTGGTGCGCGAGCGCGACGCCGAGATGCGCAACCCCTTCTCGAAAGACGCGCAGGCGATGAGCATCCGCAACTCGCGCCGCTACCTCGGCGATCGGCTCACCCGCACCACCCCACCGCACCGCCTGCTCGACCCCGCCGCCGGGCCGCTCGTCGCCGTGCAGCTCCACGTGCTCACCCGCAAGACCCTCGGCGGCATCCAGACCGATCTCGACTCGCGGGTGCTCGGCGCCGACGGGCAGCCGGTACCGGGCCTGTTCGCCGCCGGGGAGGCGGCCGGCTTCGGCGGCGGCGGGGTGCACGGCTACAACGCGTTGGAGGGCACCTTCCTCGGCGGCTGCCTGTTCTCGGGCAGAGCCGCGGGCCGCGCGGCGGCCGAGTCGGTGCGCTGAGCGCGGGCCGGGTGCGAGCCGCGGCTCACTCGGCGCCGGCCGCTGCGAGCCCCGAGGAGGCCGGGCGCGCCTGGCGATTGCGCTCCAGACGGTCGAGGCTCCACTCGTAGCGCTCCAGCCAGACGAAGGCGTGCACCCAGGTCTCGACCACGTGCACCCCCGGGTGCGCGCGGATCGCCCGCACGATGTCGGTGTGATCGGCGAGCGAGCGAGCCGCGATCGTCGCGATGAGACCGTAGCGGCCGAGGGTGCGGGCGGCGAACTCGATGGTGGGGATGCCGAGCAGCAGCTCCTCCGCCGCGGCCGTGTCCGCCGGGTCGCCGCGGAGCACGATCCCCACTCCCGAGAGCACCGAGCTCGTCGCGCTGCGACGGCTGCGCACCGCGCCGATCCGCATCACCCCCGAGTCGAGCAGCCGCAGCACGCGCGCCCGGCACGCCGACGCCGACCGGCCGGTGCGCCGGGCGAGCTCGCCGAAGGTGAGCCGTCCCTCGAGCTGCAGCTCGGCGATGAGCGCGATGTCGAAGTCGTCGAAGACGAGATCGGTCACCTCGGGGTCTTCGCCGAGCCGTAGCCGACGCAGCACGCGATCGTAGAGCGAGAACTGCATCTCGAGCACGCCGTCGATCGCCTGGATCGCGCGGATGGAACGCGCGACGTCTTCGCGGTCGGCGGCCCAGACCTCGACCACGGCCTGCGACCGGCCGGTGATCTCGGAGAGGAACACAACGTTCGTGAGCTCTCGGATCCGCTCGAAGACGGGGGAGGTCGGGCCGCTGATGCGCAGCTGCAGGTTCGCCTGGATGGGCAGCCCGACCGCTCGCGGGTGCACCGCCGCGAGAATGCGGATCTCGCCCGAGGCGAGCAGATCGTGCACGCGCTGCGCGACCACGGCGCGGTGCACGCCGAGCTGCGCGGCGAGCGCTGAGAACTGCGCGCGGCCGTCGAGCTGGAGCGCGCGGATCAGGTCCTCATCGAAATCGTCCATGCTCCCGATCATGCCAGACCGGCCGCGCCATTCATCTCATATCAGCACTCAAACCCTAATCTGACACGCATTCTCACGCGAAAATGCCGCGACTCATCGACATATCATTCACCACACGGATCTTCACACTTTTTCTGCTTTCCCCGCCTGAAAAATGCGCGTACTCTCGGAGCGATTCGAGACGAAGGAGTTCACCGTGCGCAAGCTCGCGTTCACCCAGGCACCGACCCCCACCGCACCGAAGATCATCACGGCCGCACGCATCGACGCGCTCGACGCGGCCGGCAGCACACCCGAGGCATTCCTCGTGATCGGCGACCGCTTCGCGCACGTCGGCACCATCGACGCATGCCGCGCCGCCGCGGCCGCCGTGAGCGCGCTCGCCCCCGAGTTCGTCGACCTCGGCGACGCCGTCGTGGTGCCCGGCTTCATCGACGCGCACGCCCACCCCCTCATGCTCGGCCAGATGATGAGCTGGGTCGACTGCGGCCCCGACCGCGCCGGCTCGATCCCCGAGATCATCGCACTGCTGCAGGAGGCCGCGAAGACGCTGCCCGCCGGCCGCCCCATCCGCGGTTACGGCTACGAGCAGCGCAACCTCGCCGAGCGCCGCCACCCCACCCGCTTCGAACTCGACGAGGTCGCCACCGACCGCGAGGTCTACCTCATGAACGCCTCGGGTCACGGCGGTGTCGTCAACTCGTACACCTTCGAGCTGCACGGCGTGAACCGCGACACCCCGAACCCGAAGGGCGGCGAGTTCTTCCGCGACGCCGACGGCGAGCTCACCGGCGAACTCTCCGACGCCGCCTGCAACGTGCTCACCGGTCTCGAAGGCGTGAAGATCGGGCACCACGGCCCCAACTTCCACCTCGCCGACGAGCCCGAGGAGCACAAGCGCCAGCTCGCCGCGGCACAGCAGAACTTCCTCGAGGGCGGCGTCACGACCATCGGCGACGCGCAGGTCAGCCGACGCGAGTTCGACATGTACCTGCGGCTCGCCGAATCGGGAGACCTCAAGGTGCGCGTGAGCATGTACCTGCTCTCCCACCTGCTCGACGAGGCCATCGAGATGGGCCTCCACGGCCAGTTCGGCAACGAGCACCTGAGCTTCGCAGGCATCAAGTTCTACTCGGACGGCACCCTCGGCGGCTGGACCGCGTACTTCCCCGACGGCTACGTGGGAGACCCGTGCCGCACCGGTCAGCTCTACCACGAGCCCGGCGACTACGCCGAGCTGATCCGCAAGGCGCACCGAGTCGGTCTGCAGACCGCCACGCACTCGCAGTCGCCCACCGCGCTCGAGATGGTGATCGGTGCGATCGAGGCCGCCCTCGAGGACCGCCCCGACCCCGACGCCCGCCACCGCATCGAGCACTGCGGCCTGCCCACCCCCGAGCAGATCGCGCGCATGGCGAAGGCCGGCATCTACCCGGTCAACCAGCCCCAGCATCACTACAACTGGGGCGAGGGCGTCGAGCAGGCCGTCGGCACCCCCGGCGAGCGCTTCAACCCCCTCGGCGAGTTCGAACGGGCCGGGGTGCCGGTCACGATCTCCTCGGACGCCCCCGTGGCCGATCCGCGTCCGATGGAGGCCGTCCAGGCCGCCGTCTCCCGCGTCACCCGCCGCGGCACGCAGCTCGGGCCCGACGACCTCGCCGTCTCGCTCGACACGGCCCTGCGCGCCCACACCATCTCGGCGGCCCGAGCGCTCGGCCGCGAAGACGAGCTCGGCAGCATCGAGACCGGCAAGCGCGCCGACTTCGCCGTGCTCGACCGCGACCCGCACACCACCCCCGTCCCCGAGCTCGCGCAGCTCGCCGTGACCGAGACCTGGGTCGGCGGCGAGCGCGTCTTCGCCCGCTGACCCTTCCCGGCCGGGGCGGACGCGTCCGCCCCGGCCCACCACCCCCCGGCATCCAGCAAAGGAGCTCACATGTCCACGTCCACGGCCGCCGCGCCGAACTCCCACAAACGCGCGCTGAGAGGCGGCATGGCCGCCCTCGTCGGCACCTCGATCGAGTGGTACGACTTCTACGTCTACGCGACCGCGGCAGCGATCATCTTCCCGCACGTCTTCTTCCCCGAGGCCGAACCGGCGCTCGCGACGCTCGCCTCCTTCGGCACCTACGCCGTGGCCTTCTTCATGCGGCCCATCGGCGGTATCGTCTTCGGGCACATCGGCGACAAACTCGGCCGCAAGCCCGCGCTCACGATCACCCTGATCCTGATGGGCGTCGCCACCACCCTCGTGGGCGTGCTGCCCGGCTACGCGACCATCGGCATCTGGGGCCCGATCCTGCTCATCCTGTGCCGCATGGCCCAGGGGCTCGCGGTCGGCGGCGAGTGGGGCGGCGCCAGCCTCATGGCCGTCGAGAGCGCGCCGGCGAAGTGGAAGACGTTCTACGGCGGCTTCACCCAGGTCGGCAACCCGCTCGGCGCGATGATGGCGACCGGCGCGTTCTGGGCGCTCTCGGCGCTCGGCGAGGACGCGCTGCTCAGCTGGGGCTGGCGCGTGCCGTTCCTGTTCAGCATCGTCCTCATCGCCGTCGGCTTCTGGGTGCGCTACCGCGTCGAGGAGACGCCCGTGTTCGAGGCGAAGATCGAGGGGCAGGAGCAGTCGACGCCGCTGCTGTTCGCGCTCAAGAACAACTGGCTGCCGATCCTGCTCGGCTTCTGCATCATCGCGATGTCGTCGGGCGGCTACGTGATCGCCACGACCTTCGTGCAGAACTACGCCGACACCCCCGAGATCGGACTCGACCCCTCGATCATCCTGGGCGCCATGACGATCGCCTCGTTCGTCGAATTTCTCGTCACCCTGCCGATCGCCGCCCTCGGCGACAAGATCGGCGCGAAGACGGTGATGTACCTCGGCATCATCCCGTCGTTCATCGTCATCATCCCGCTGGTGCTCTCGATCCAGGCGAAGAACGTGGGGCTGATCTGGCTCTTCGTGATCCTGATCCGCGTCACGCTGAGCGGCGCCTGGGCTCCGCTCTCGACCCTCATGGCGCAGATGTTCCGCCCGCAGTCGCGCTACACCTCGATGTCGCTCTCCTACGGCATCGGCGCCGCGGTCTGGGGCGGCCTCTCGCCCGCGATCGCGTCGACGCTGCTCATCGTCACCGACGGCAACTTCTGGTCGGTCGTCGCGTTCTTCGGCGTGCTCACCGTGTCGGCGTTCATCGGCGTGCGCTTCGCGCCGCAGCACTCCGACGCGGCCCCGGTCACGGGATCCTTCCGGCCCCGCCTCGACACCACCACGATCGACACGCGGGATCCCCAGACCCCCTAATTTCCCGCTCCACCCCCGCTCCACCCCCGCCGAGAGGCGGATTTCGCCGCAGCATCGCGCGCTCCCGCTGCGAAATCCGCCTCTCGGCGCACAACCCACGAACTCGAGGAACAGCATGGACACCATCCCCAAGCGCACGACCGGCTGGGTCGTCATGGAAACCCTCCGCGGCTACGGCGTCGACACCGTCTTCGGCATCCCCGGCACCCACAACCTCGAGCTCTACCGACCCCTCGGCGCGCTCGGGATCCGCCCCGTCACGACCCGGCACGAGCAGGGCGCGGGCTACGGCGCCGACGGCTGGTCCCTGCAGACCGGCCTGCCCGGCGTCGTCATCACCACGAGCGGCCCGGGTCTGCTCAACGCGCTCTCCGCGGCGGGCACCGCCTACTGCGAGTCGCGCCCGATGATCGTCATCTCGCCCGGCCCCGCGCTCGGAGCCGAGTTCGCGGACGTCGGCACCCTGCACGAGACCAAGGACCAGCTCGGCGCGGCCTCGGCGATCGTCGAGTGGGGGCGCCGCGCGACCTCCGCCGAGGAGGCCGTCGCCGCGATCCACGACGCCTTCGAGCTGTTCGCCACCACCCGCCCCCGCTCCGTCTACCTCGAGATCCCACTCGACGTGCTCGAACAGGAGACCGCGCTGCCCGCCACGGCGACAGCCCCGCGCGAGCCCGCCGCAGCAGCCGAACCCGCGGCCGAGGCCGTCGCGGCGGCCGCCGCGCTGCTCGCCCGCGCCGAACGCCCGGCGATCCTCGCCGGCGGCGGATCGCGCCAGGCAGCTGCGCAGTTGCGCGCGCTCGCGGAGCGGATCGCCGCACCCGTCGTCACCACCCTCAACGCGAAGGGCGTCCTCGACGAGCACCACCCGCTCGCGGTCGGCTCGAACCTGCGGCTCGCCGCGGGGCGTCGGATCGCGCAGGAGGCCGACGTGCTGCTCGTCGTCGGCTCGAAGCTCGGCGAAGCCGAGCTGTGGGTGCCGCGGCTCGACGCCGAGGGCGCCGTGATCCGCGTCGACCTGCTCGCCTCGCAGATCGACAAGAACCAGGCCGCCGAGGTGGGGATCGTGGGCGACGCGGCCACCGCACTCGCCGCGATCCTCCGGGCGCTGCCCGAGGGCGAAGCCGGGGCCGACCGCGCCGAGCTCGCGGCCGCCCGAGTGCGCGAGAGCATCGCCGCCGCGCGCGCCGAGTCCGCCGAGCTGTCGGCCGAGAACACCGCCCTCGCCGAGCGCATCGCGGCCGCGCTGCCGCAGCACGCGATCGTCGCGACCGACTCATCGCAGATCGCCTACTGGGGGCTGCTCAACGCCCTGCGCGTGTCCGAGCCGAACTCCACCCCCTACATGGCCACCTACGCGACGCTCGGCTACGGCCTGCCGGCGGCCCTCGGCAGTCGCATCGCGGCCCCGCACCGCCCCGCCTTCGTGGTGACCGGCGACGGCGCGCTCATGTTCTCGATGAACGAGTTCATCACCGTCATCGAGCAGGGCGAGGACGTCACCGTGATCGTCGTCGACAACGGCGGCTACGCCGAGATCAAGCAGAACGAGGCCGACGCGGGTATCGCGCCGGTCGGCGTCGACCTCGCCCAACCCGACTGGGTCGCGGTCGCCGCGGCGTTCGGCGGCCGCGGCCGCAGCGCCGCCACCCCCCGAGAACTCGCGAACGCCATCGACGCGGCCGTGCACGAGGGCGGCCTGCAGCTGATCCACATCGAGCAGGCCTCCTTCGACCTCGGCGAGGAGGCCGCCGCATGAGCGCCGAAGCCGGGCGACCCCTCGCCGTCTACACCGACATCGACGACACCGACCCCTCGGCCGGCATCCGGCTGCTGGAGGAGCACGGCTTCGAGGTGCGCGTGCTCGGCACCCGCGACCCCGCCGAGATCATCGCGGGCGCGCAGGGCGCCGTCGCGCTTCTGCCCGGCTACGCCGCCGTCACCCGCGAGGTCATCGAGGCGCTGCCGTCGCTCAGGATCGTGTCGCTCATGTCGATGGGCTTCGACTACGTCGACGTCGAGGCCGCGAGCGAGCGCGGCGTCTGGGTGACGAACGTGCCCGGCGCCGCCACCGAAGAGGTCGCCGCGCACGCGCTCGCGATCCTGCTCAGCAGCGTGCGTCAGCTCCCCTTCTACACCGCCTCCGCCACCCCGGCCGACTGGAACGACCGATCCCCCGCTGCGCCTCCCCGCCTCAGCGAAACCACGCTCGGGGTCATCGGGCTCGGCAAGATCGGCCGCGAGCTCGTGCGGCTCGCGGCCCCGCTCTTCGGCGCGATCGTCGGCTACGACCCGATGCTGCCGGACACCCCCGAGGTGCGCGCAGAGCTCGACGCGCTCGGCGTGCGGCGCGCCGGCCTCGACGAGGTGCGCGCGACGGCCGATGTGCTCTCCCTGCACCTGCCGCTCACCCCGGAGACGGAGCGCATGGTCGACGCCGAGTTCCTGGCGGCGATGCCGCGCGGATCCGTGCTCGTGAATGTGTCCCGCGGCGGGCTGATCGACTCGCACGCGCTCGCCGCCGCGCTCGACTCGGGGCAGCTGTCGGGGGCGGCGCTCGACGTGCTCGATCAGGAGCCTCCCGAGCCCGGTCACCCGCTGCTCGGCCGCGACGACGTGGTGCTCACCCCGCACATCGCCTACTTCTCGGCGCGCACCGAGATCGAGTACGTGCGGATCCAGGCGCAGAACGCCGTCTCTCTGCTCGAGACCGGCACGCCGGACTCGCCGGTCAACCACCCGGCGTGATCCATGCCCGCCCGGCCGCCCTGGACTGATCCGGTTCAGCCCAGGGCGGATCCGGCGAGCGCCGAAGCGTAGGCCGGCTGATCCGGGCAGGCCTCGAGCACCCGGCGCATCGCGTCGCCCTCGGCGTCCGTCACCCACAGACCGTACGCGGCCTTCACCGAGATCTGACGGGCCACGTACTCGCAGCGGAAGCCCCGCTCGGGCGGCAGCCACGTCGCGGCGTCGCCGTCACCCTTGCGGGAGTTCGCGGCGCCGTCCACGGCCAGCAGGTTCAGCGGATCGTTGGCGAACGCGATCCGCTGCGCGCCGGTCAGCGCCTGCGCACCCTTCTGCCAGGCGTCCGAGAGTGCGACGACGTGGTCGATCTGCACGGCCTGCGAGCTGAGCTCGCCGCGCACGAAATCGATGCGGGCCCCGGTGTACGGGTCGAGCAGCACCCCCGACAGCACCCGGCAGCGCCCGTCGATGCTGACATCGACGAGGTCTCGGCGCAGCGCGTCGTTGCGGGCGTCGCAGCCGTTGCGATCGGGATCCTTCCAGCCGTCCCCGAAGCCGGCCCGGCGGTCGTAGCCGGTCTTCGGAGCGCGGCCCTTGACGGGGATCGCGTCGAGCACCTCGGCGGCGGTGCGCTCCGCGACGGGTGCGGGCGGCGCTCCGCGGTCCGCACCGGCCGGCCCCTGCGTCTGCGTCTGCGTCTGCGTCTGCCGCAGAGTGCCCGTGCCCGCGTTGGGAGACGCAGAGGATCCGCTGCCCTCCCCCGAGCCCTGCGCGACGAACGCACCGGCCAGGGCGAGCGCGCACACCGCCAGCGCCGCGAGCACCAGCGCGCGCACGCCGCCCCGCGGACCTCTCGCGCCGCCGCGCCGCCGCGCGCCGATCAGCCCTCTCCCCCGAGCGTGCCCGTGAGACGCGAGTGCAGATCGCTCGTGCGCGTATTCATGCCGACCAGCTCGACCCGCTTGCCCAGACGCTCGTACTTCGTCACGACCGCGTCGAGCGCGGCAACCGTCGACGCGTCCCACACGTGCGCCCCCGACATGTCGATCACCACCTGATCAGGGTCGCGCCGATACTCGAACTGGGTGGTGAGATCGTTGCTCGACGCGAAGAACAGCTCGCCCGACACCCGGTAGCGGGCGACCTCGGCCGGGCCCTCGGCGAGCGCGGCGGGCTGCACCTCGCGATCCACCCGCACGAAGTGCGCGACCCGTCGCACGAACAGCACCGACGCCACGAGCACACCGCCGATCACCCCGACAGCGAGATTGTGCGTCGCCACCACCAGCGCCACCGTCGCCAGCATCACGAAGGTCTCGCTCTTCGGCAGGCGCCGCAGAGTCGACGGCGCGATGCTGTGCCAGTCGAACGCCTCGATCGACACCATGATCATCACCGCGACGAGCGCCGCCATGGGAATCATCGCGACGAGATCTCCGAGCAGCACCACGAGCACCAGCAGGAAGACGCCCGCGAGGAAAGTCGAGATGCGGGTGCGCGCGCCCGACGCCTTCACGTTGATCATCGTCTGGCCGATGACCGCGCAGCCCCCCATGCCGCCGAAGCAGCCGGAGAGCAGATTGGCAACGCCCTGCGCCCAGCCCTCGCGCGTCTTGTTCGAGTGGGTGTCGGTGATCTCGTCGACGAGCTTCGCCGTCATCAGCGACTCCATGAGGCCGACGAGCGCCATGGCGAAGGCGTACGGCGCGATCGCCGTGAGCGTGCCCCACTCCAACGGCACCGCCGGGAACACGAGCTCGGGCAGGCTGCGGGGCAGCTCGCCCTGATCTCCCACCGTGGGCACATTGATCGCGCAGACCACCACGACGACGGTCACCACGATCACCGACACGAGCGGTGCGGGCACGGCCCGGGTGATCCGCGGCATGATGAGCAGGATCAAGATCCCGCCCGCCACGAGCGGATACACCGACCACGGCACGCCGATCAGCTGCGGCAGCTGCGCGATGAACACGAGAATCGCGAGCGAGTTCACGAAGCCGACCATCACACTGCGCGGGATGAACCGCATCAGCTTCGCCACGCCCAGCGCGGCGAGCAGGATCTGGATCACCCCCGCCAGCAGCACCGTCGCGATGAGGTACTCCGGCCCGTGCTCGCGCACCACGGGCGCCACGACGAGCGCGACCGCGCCCGTCGCGGCCGTGATCATGGCGGGCCGCCCGCCGAGGAACGCGATGCTCGTCGCCATGATGAACGACGAGAGCAGCCCCATGCGAGGATCCACGCCCGCGATCACCGAGAACGCGATGGCCTCCGGGATCAGCGCGAGCGCGACGACGACCCCGGCCAGCACCTCCCTCGTGAGCAGGCGCGGGCTGCGCAGCGCGGTCAGCACGGAGGGGTCGGGTCGATATCGGGCGCGCTCATCGGCGGCCGCCTGGGGTGCGGTCACTGCGGTTCGGTTCCTTCGGGGCTCACGCCCGGGCTACGCCGAGCGTCGGCGCGCCCGGTTCAGGAGCAGCATAGCGGCGCCGATCGCGAGCAGCACAGCGGCGAGCGCGACACGGGTCATTCACTCATGCGGATGGGATAGGCTCGGCCCACAATCCACCCCCGAACCGTCGGGGCTTCTGGGAGGTGGCGATGCCCGGAGTCGCAGACATCATCATCGTGCTGCTGCTGATCATCGGGCTCACGGCCGGGTTCCGCGCCGGGCTGTTCTCCTCGCTCGGCATGACGCTCGGGCTGATCGCCGGGGCTGCGGCGTCGCCGTGGGTGCTGCCGATGATCGCGCGCGAACTCCCCGAGACCGGCTGGCGCAGCACGGCGGTGATCGTATCGGCCGGGCTGCTGCTCGCCGTCGGAGGCGGCATCGGGGCGAGCATCGGATCGCTCGTCAAGCGAGGAGCCGACCGGAGCCGCCTGCGCCCCCTCGACCGTCTGCTCGGAGGAGCCGTCGGCCTGCTCGCCGCCGTCACCTCGGTCGCGCTGATCGGCTCCGCGGTCGCGGCCTCCGGGATGCCCGGGGTGTCCTCCACTGTCGCGTCGTCGTCGATGCTGTCCTTCATCGAGCGCGTCACCCCCGATCCGCTCGTCACCGCCATGTCGCGCCTGCACGCCGCAGTGCTGGGAGACACGGTGCTGCCCACGATCGACGGGCTCATCGACGAGTCACTCGTGCTCGCCGCCCCCGACCCCTCCCGTATCGACACCGACGATCCCGCGCTCGCCGCCGCGGCGGCCTCCGTCGCCCGCGTCTCGGGCGTCGCCTATGGCTGCGGCACGATGCCCACGGGCAGCGGATTCGTGGTGGCGGAGGATCGCATCGTCACCAACGCGCACGTCGTCGCCGGCATCGGCACGCCCCTCATCGAGCTGCCCGGCGAGCCCGCCCGCGACGGCCGCATCGTCTACTTCGACCCGGTCGCCGATCTCGCCGTCGTCGCAGCCGACGTCGACGCCGCGCCGCTGCCGCTCGACGACTCGCTCGCGCCCGGCGACGTCGGGGCGGTGCAGGGTTACCCGCGCGGCGGCCCGTTCCGCACCGTGGCGGCCGGCCTGCTCGCGACCGGCTCGACGACGGTTCCCGACATCTCCGGCGCCGGAGGCGCCCCCCGCCAGGTGCACACCCTCTCCGCCGACGTGCAACCGGGCAACTCCGGCGGGCCGCTGCTCACCGAGGCCGGGGCCGTCGCCGGAGTCGTGTTCGCCCGCGACGCAGTGCGCCCCGGTATCGGCTACGCGATGACCCTCGCCGAACTGCTGCCCGTGCTCGCGACGCTCGACGCCTCCGCCGATCCCGCTGCGGTGTCGTCGGGGCAGTGCGTGGGGTAGGGGTGTGTCTGCCCCACGTCTGCCCCACCTCTGCCCCAGGTGACCCTCTCATCAGCGAAGTCAGGTCGGCCGAACGCGCCCACCCCGGAAACGTAAAAGGCGGGGCCGATCGCTGATTTCTCACCGATCGGCCCCGCCTTTGTCGTGGTGGATCTGAGGGGAATCGAACCCCTGACCTTCTCATTGCGAACGAGACGCGCTACCAACTGCGCCACAGACCCTGACAGCGATCAACTGTAGCAGCCGCTGGGCTGGGAAGTGAAATCGACACCCCTGCTCCCCACGAGGGATCCCCACGAGCACGCGCGAGAGGCGGGGAAGCACTCGTGAAGCGCCCGAGCAGAGCTGGAGCTCTTTGCGAGGGGGTCGAAAGGCGGATATGGCATGCGATGGCGGCGCGCGCCATGCGAAATCCGCCTTTCGATGGGCGCCACAGGGGCAGGGCAGCAAGGCAGCAGGGCACGAGGCGCCAGGGGCGGGCAGCTCGCGGTCGGGGACAGAGCAGCTCGCGGTCGCGCGACGAAGCAGCCGCCCCCGCGAAAAACCTAGCTCGCGTTGCGGCGACGGCGCAGTGCGGCGTCGAGGTCGGGCATGCCCTGGCTGGTGTCCCCGATCACGCCCATCTGCTGCAGTCGCTCTCGGGCGGCCTGCTCCTGGGCGCTCTTCGAGGCACCGGGCGTGCGGCGTGCGGCCCGGCGGGCTTCGCCGGCCTCCCGCGCGGTGAGCGGCGCGGAGGGCCTTGCGGGGATGGCGCTGCTCGCGGCCGCCTCGGCACCCGCGCCCGAGGCTCCAGCAGTACCCGAGGCGCCAGCGGCACCAGCAGCGCCAGCACCATCCGCAGCGCCCGCCCCGGTCTGGCCCGCACCCCGCGCCGCGCTCACCTGCGCGCGCGCCTCGCGCAGCAGGATCGAGTCGGTCTGGTTCTCGCGGGTTGCGGGACGCTCGGCGCGGGCGCGGGCCAGTGCGCGAGCCCGGTCGATGCGCTCGGCTGCGGCGCGCTGCGCGGCGGCGTGGGCCGCTGCCGAGCGCTCGGTCTCGCCGGTCGCGGCGGGTGCCTCGGCGATGGTCGATGCGGGCTCGGGTGCGGTCTGCACTGCGACCCGTTCGGCCTCGATCGAGCGCACGCGAGCCCGGCCGGGGGCGAGCAGCACGAGCGCGCCCAGCGAGGCGGCGAAGACGAGGCCGCTCCAGATCAGGATCGCGACGCCGCTGCCGGCGGTCGCGAGCCCCGCTCCGACGAGGGCGCCGAGCAGTCCGATGAGGGCTCCGAGCGCGGAGAGGGCGCGCACGCGGCGCACCAGGGGCTTGCGCAGTTTGGCGGCCCGCTGCGCGGCGGCCTGCTTGCGCTGCATCTGCTGGGCGCGGATCTCGGCGCGCACCTGTTCGGCGCGGGCTTCGGCGAGCTTCGCCTCGCGTTCGGCTTCCTGCCGTTTCTGGGCGGTGCGCAGCAGTTTCTCGTGGGCGAGAGCCTCACGGGCGGTGGCCTCCAGGTGCAGCTCCTGCGGCACCTCCGAGGTTTCGGCCAGGACGCGGAGGGTGCGCTGCAGGCGCACGGCGTTGCGCTCCGCGCTGCGGAACTCGCGGCGCCGGATCCAGGCGGGGACCAGCACGGCGGCCCAGAGCAGTGCGGCCACCACGAAGATCACGCCGCCACCCAGTACCCCGCCAGTCATGGGCCTCACTGTACGGCGTTCGCGGAGCGCACGGCACCCGGCGCGCCGTGATCCCGCAATCGCCTAGCGCAGGCGGTGGAGCAGCCCGTCGGGGGCTTCCTCGCGGGTGACGGCGTAGCATTCGTGATCGCGCCAGGCACCGTCGATGTGGATGTACGAGGCGCGCCGGCCCTCGTATCGCAGCCCGAGCTTCTCGACCACGCGCAGGGAGGCGGAGTTCTCGGGACGGATGCAGATCTCGACCCGGTGCAGCCCCAGTTCGGAGAAGAGGTACTCGACGGTCATCGCGACGGCGGCCGGCGCCGCCCCCTGCCCCGCGACATGCTGCGAGACCCAATAGCCGATCTGGGCCGACTGCAGTGCGCCGCCGCTGATCTCGGACACGCTCAGCTGCCCCACGACTTTTCCGTCGAGCAGCACTACGAACGGCAGGCCGCTGCCGGCGCGCAACTGCCGGCGCAGCAGACGCACCGTCGGTCGCATCGATACGGTGCCCGGGGTGACCCCCCTTCCCGCGGGGTGGGTCGCCTCCCACCGCTGCAGCCAGCCGCGGTTCTCGGCGAGCAGCGCGCGCAGCGGCTCCGCGTCGCGGCTGCGGATCACCCTCAGCTCGACGCGGCCGGCGCGCAGCGGCGGCGGCTCCTCGATCGGGCGACCGAGCGGCATGTCTCAGCCGTTGGAGTTGCGAGCGCGGAGGCGGTCGGCGAAGTCGATGATCCAGCTGGAGATCTCTTCGCCGAGCTCTTCGTGATCGACGCCGAGCAGCACGTTCGCCTTGATCCAGTCGGCGCGGTCTCCGGTGTCGTAGCGGCGGCCGCGGAACACGACGCCGTAGACGGGGCCGTCGCCTTTGCCCTCGGCGAGGTGGTTGAGCGCGTCGGTGAGCTGGATCTCGCCGCCTCGGCCGGGCTCGAGGCCGTCGAGCACGTCGAATATCTCGGGGCGCAGCACGTAGCGGCCGATGATGGCGAGGTTGGAGGGCGCTTCCTCTGCCGACGGCTTCTCGACGAGGCGGGTGATGCGCACCACGTCGGGGTCGTCGGTCGCTTCGACGGCGGCGCAGCCGTAGAGGTGGATCGACTCCTGCGGCACCTCCATGAGCGCGATCACGGTGGCATTGCGCTTGTCGTGCTCTTCGATCATGCGGTCGAGCAGCGGATCGCGGGCGTCGATGAGGTCGTCGCCGAGCAGCACCGCGAACGATTCTTCGCCGACGTGGCGGCGGGCGCAGGCGACGGCGTGCCCGAGGCCGAGGGGCTGGCCCTGGCGCAGGAAGTGGATCTCGGCGAGTTCGCTCGACTCGTGCACCTTGCGCAGCTTGTTCTGGTCGCCCTTCTGTTCGAGCGTGCGCTCGAGCTCGGGGACGCTGTCGAAGTGGTTCGAGAGGTTGCCCTTGTTGCGTCCGGTGATCACCAGCACGTCGTCCAGCCCGGCGGCGACGGCCTCTTCGACCACGTACTGGATCGCCGGCTTGTCGACGATCGGCAGCATCTCCTTGGGCGTCGCCTTGGTGGCGGGCAGGAACCGCGTTCCGAGGCCGGCGGCGGGAATGACCGCCTTGGTCACTGAGCTACGGGCGGGCTGAGTATCAGTCATGACGGCCAGCCTAGCCCCAGGCGCAACCGCGGCAAAGTCGCCAGTCCGGGGTCTTCCTGAGAGCTGCGACGCGTCTCCCCGCGGGCCTCTAAGCTGGCTCGCATGGGGTTCGGAGCCGCCGAGGCGATCGCGCAGCAGAAGTGGCATGTGCGCGAGGAGGTGCGCCGTCGCCGCGTCGGCATGGAGGCGGAGGAGCGGCTGCGAGCGAAGGATGCGCTCACCGATCACCTCGTGTCGCTGGTTCGGGATCGCGGCGCCTCGACGGTCTCCTGCTACGTGCCGCTGCCCGGCGAGCCCGACACCTCTGGTTTCCTGGACTGGGCGCACGATGCCGGTGTGGAGGTGCTGCTGCCGGTCTCGCTGCCCGGGAGCCGCCTCGCCTGGACTCGCTCCGACGGCTCGCCCCTCGTCCCCGGACGGCACGGCATCCTCGAGCCGAGCGGCGAGCAGCTGCCCGCGTCGGCCGCCGCCGGGCTCGATCTCATGCTGCTCCCGGCCTGCGCGGTCGATCTGCGGGGCACCCGTCTCGGCTGGGGCCTCGGCTACTTCGACCGCTGCCTGTCCGAACTGGATCGCCGACCGCCGCTCTTCGCCGTCGTGCACGAGGCCGAGGTGCTGCCGGCGCTGCCGGGCGAACTCCACGACATCCCTGTCGACGGCGTCGTCACCCCGGAGGCGATCCGCCTCTTCCCCCGCTGACGCGTCCGCCGCTGATCCGCTTCACGCCCACGCGGCAGCTCTCACGAAATCCGGGTCACTTTTGGCCGCGTGTCGCCGCACGACACGGCCAGAAGTGACCCCTATCCCTGCAGAGGGCATCGCGGCGCCAGCCGTCCCGGCCCCTCAGCCGCGGACGGTAGAATCATCTCTCGTGCCTACCTATGCCTACCGCTGCGCCGACTGCGAGCACGCCTTCGACATCTACCAGTCCTTCTCCGACTCCGCGCTGACCGAGTGCCCGGAGTGCGGCGGCAAGCTGCGCAAGGTGTTCGGCTCGCTGGGCGTGACCTTCAACGGTTCGGGCTTCTACCGCACCGACTCCCGCTCGGGCGGATCGGGGTCGGCTGGCGGATCGGGCTCCGCGTCCTCATCCAGCTCGTCGTCGACGCCCTCGAAGTCCTCGTCCGGCTCCTGACCGGGGCGGCGAAGGCCTTACCCCCAGTGGGGCGGGCGGTCGCCGAGCAGTCTGGCGTCGTTCTCGCGCTCCGAGCGTTGTTCGGTCGGCGGGTCGTAGGGTTCGGGGTCGCTGCCCTCCGGTGCGGGGCGGCTTGCCCGCCGTCGGCGCTTCACCGCCGCGTCGGCAGGCGCACCTGGCTCGTCAGACGCGCTCGACGCACGCTCGGCGCCCTCGTCCGGCCCACCGGGCGCGGCGTCGCGGGATCCCGGTTCGCCGATCACGCCGGCTCGGCCTCGCCCTCGTCGTAGCCGACGATGCGCGCGATGCGCAGCGCCACCTCGTCGGGGTCGGCGAACAGGTCGAAGCTGTGCACGCGGTGGTAGTGCCAGCCGAGGCGGCGCAGCACGGCCGGGCGCAGGCGCAGCGTGTCGCGCAGGCTGTCGCCGCCGTCGACACCGCCCAGGTCGAGGTCGATCGCGATCGCGCGGTCGCCGAAGGAGGCGGCCAGCGGGATCACGCCGCGGTAGTCGATCGCCACCGAGAAGCCCATCGCTTCGAGCCTGTCGGCCAGCTCGCCCATCATCGGGTCGCGCTCGGCCGGCAGGGCCGGCGCCTCGGGCTCGGGATGCTCGAAGGCGAGCAGCTCGGCGAGTTCGACGACGCCGTGCTTGATGCGATTGGTGTCGAGGTGCTCGGGCTTGAAGCAGCTCACGATCGTCATCGCACGGCGGGCGCGGGTCATTGCGACGGCGAGCAGCCGCTCGCCCCCGGGACGGCCGAGGCCGCCGAAGTTCGACAGCACGCGTCCGTGCGGAGTGCGGCCGTAGCCGATCGAGAAGATCACGCGGTCACGGCTCTGCGCGGTCGCCTGCTCGAGGGTGAGCACAGCGAAGGGCTCTGCCCGCTCCCCCAGCAGGAACTCCCGATACTGCGGGAACTTCGAGAACGCCTGCAGCACCGCCTGGCAGACGCGCACGGCGTGCCGCTCGCTCGCGGTGATCACCATGAGCGATTCGCGAGGGCGGTCGCTCGCGTGCTCGAGCACGAGCTGCACCACGCGGTCGACCTCGGCGTCGGTGCTCTCGACCGCGCCCGTCTGCTGGTCGGGCAACCCCTGGCCGCCGGGCACGAACTCGTAGGTGAGGCTCGAGTGACCGAGGAAGCTGCCCGCCCAGGGCAGGGTCTGGATCGCGCCGTCGTAGAAGCGGCTGTTGACGAGGTTCGTGAGATCCTCGCCGCCCGCGCGGTAGCTGCGGGTCAGGGTGAGCGTCGGAAGCACTTCGCCCAGCTGTGCGAAAGCAGAGCTGCGGTGCAGCGCGTCGACGTCGGTCACGGCGTCCTCCCCGTCGCCGGGCACCCCGCCGACCGGAATCTCGAAGGCCGACGGCGTCTGCGTCATGGTGTCGCCGAAGGCGACCACCTGATCGGCGCGGCGGATCGCACCCAGGTTCTCGACGAGCGTCGTCGCACCCGCGTCGACGAGCAGCGCGGTGTCGAAGCGCATCGTGTCGGGCAGCTGCGCCACCTCGTAGGGCGACATCACCCAGACGGGTGCGAGCACGCTCAGCAGGTTCGGGGATCGCTGCGCGAGCGCCGCAGGAGAGACGTAGCCGCTGCGCAGCGCCTCGCGCAAGGCCAGGGCCTCCTGCTTGTGGTCGAGCACGGCCACGCGCCAGGCGTCGGCGAGCGAGCCGGCGAGCAGCGAGCCGTTCGCACCGGCGTGCGCGTCGTCCACGAGCCGGAAGTCGGCCTCCAGCCGCTCGATCACGCTCGTGTTGGCGCTGAGCAGGGCCTGGTTGGTCTGCAGCATGCGCTCCAGCACCGACTGCCACCACGCGAGCTCGAGCTCGGACGCGACGTCCTCGGCGGGCACGTGGCGGGCCGAGAGGTCGTCGAGCAGCGGCTCGAGGTGGGCGGCGCGCATGCGCTCGACGATGGTGGTGCGCTCCTGGATGTTCTGCAGCACCTCGGACTCGCGGGCGAGGTCGGAGATGCGGTGCGCGAGACGGCCGAGCGTCAAGTTCTTCAGGCGATCCGCATCGCCCGTCGTGCCGAGCACCCGGTCGAGCTCGTCGAGATCCTGGTAGGCCGACTGGAACGCGACGACCACGTCGGCGATGCCGAGCGGCACCTCGGGCCGGGCGCCCACCACCGTGGTGTAGCGCTGCCAGAGCACGCGCTGCTGCTGGATCTGCACGAGACGCGAGTACATGTCGGTGATGTGCACGCCGGGGCGCACGTACTCGCGGGCGAGCTTGCGCAGCCGCCGCTTGTTGGCCGACGACATCTCGTCGCCGCCGCGCGGCGCGTGCGCCGCGATCACCTCGGTGAGGGAACGGTCGTAGACCTGAGGGGTGAAGCGGTCGAGCGTGTCTCGGATGCCCATGAGCAGCCGCAGGTAGACGCCCAGTTCGGCGACGGTGTCGTAGGGCCGCATGGAGGTCTGGCCGATGACCTCGTTCGCCATCGAGATGAGACGCGGCAGCTGCGATTCGGCGAGGTCGACGGCGAGGCCGTAGGCGGTGCGCGCCTCCTCGGTCGTCGTGAAGCTCACGCCGTACCAGGGCGAGTCCTCGGGGCCGTACTGGAACTGGCCGAGCCGGGCCACCTCGGTGAGCGCCTCCGCGACCGATGAGCGGTCGAGCGTGAGCTGGCCGAGGGCCTGGTCGTCGAGGCGCACGGTGGTGCTCGGCGGGCGCTCGTCGAGGGCGAGCACGGTGAGGCGGCGCAGCGCGTCGAGCGGGGAGACGCCGTAGCGCTGATCGGTGGTCGAGAGGGCCCGCTGGTAGTCGAGCAGCACGCCGCGCAGGCGGGTGAGCGCCTCGTCGACATCGCGCAGCTGCTCGCCGCGCGCGTTCTCGTTGCGGCTGATGGCTTCGACGAGGTTGCGGCGCAGACGGCGCGGTGTCACGGCGAGACCGGCGAGACCGGCCCGGGTGAGACGGTGCGTGATGCCATCGAGCGCGGCGCGGCGCGGCGACACGACCAGCACGCGCTTGCCGGCGCGCACGAGGTTGCCGATCGCGTTCACCACGGTCTGGGTGCCGCCCGTGCCGGGCAGGGTGTGCACCACGAGCGAGTGGCCGGCGTCGATCTGCGCGAGCACGTCCTCCTGCTCGACGTCGGCGTCGTAGAGGTTGCGATCGGTGTCCGGCGCGCGCTCGTCCGGCGGCGTCGGGCTCACGGGTCGGTAGGCCTCCGCGAGGCGACGGGCGGCGGGCTCGCTGCCGCAGATCGCGGCGAGGATCGGCGAGTCGAGATCCTTCGCGTCGGCCACCATGCGCTGCGACACGTTGTGGAACGATGACACCACGAGCCGCGGCTGCACGACGAAGCCGGGCACGCCGGCCGCCATCTGGCGCAGCCGGTCGATCACGGGCTGCGGCTTGAAGACGCCCTCCGACTGGGAGAGCTCGATGAGCGCGCGGGCGTCGACGACGATGCCGAACTGCTCGCGCAGCGCGCGGATCAGCTCGGAGTTGACGACGGGGAACTGCTTGAGCTTGAGCTCGAAGTCGCGGCCGTAGCGGCGGATCGCGAGGGGGCGCAGCAGGATCGGGGCGCAGAACTCCTCACCCTCGAAGCTCCACTTGGCGATGCCCACTCCGAGGTTGACGGTCTCGAGGCCGCGCACGGTGCGCATCTCGATCGCCTTGTCGGTGACGCGCGCGGCGGCGGCGCGCGCGTGGCGCAGCGCGAGATCGTCGCGGATCAGGGCCGACAGCAGGATCTTGTTGCCGGTGATGAACTGCGGCAGGCCACCGGGGTGCGTCGTGGAGAGCTCGATGCGATTGGCGGGCCGGTCGTCGAAGTGGAGCAGCGGGTTGCGTCCGCCGATGCGGGCGAGCGCGTCGCGCCACTCGGCGTGCTCGTCGGCGTAGGCGTCGACGAGCGAGACGGGGCCGGTCAGCTGGGCTGCGAGATCTGCGGCGGGAGGCGCGGAATCGTGCGCGGGATCGTGCGCTTTCGCAAGGGAGCCCTCGTTCTGAGGCAGCGCGACCTCAGCGGCCGCCTCATCCGGCGCGCCCTTGCCGCGACCATTGGCACCGTTCTGCCGTCGCCGATCTACACTCCACACACGGCCACCCTAAGCGGACCCGCCGAGAATCCCCGCAACCCGGGCGGTGTTTCGTCGCGCGGTCGCGCGTCGAGTCGGCCAGCCTCAGACTCAGCGCGAGGTCTCGGGGCTCACCGATGTTTCGGACCGCTCCGCGGGGTGCGGATCCGAAACATCGGTGTGCTCCGAGATTTCAGCGAGACCCGGCCTTCAGCGGGCCCAGGAGCCGCGGCTATTGCCCGGTGGAAACGCGGCTCGCTCCGGTCTCGGCAGTCACCACCGGATCCGCGACCTGCACCTCACCGCCGCGCAGCTTCGAGAGCCCGCTCATGAGGTGGTACACCGCGATCGCCGCGATCGTGCCGAGGGCGATGCCGTTGAACATCACGGAGCCGAGCTGCAGGGTGAAGTCGGCGATGCCGACGATGAGCGCCACGGCAGCGGTGAACTGGTTGATGGGCTTGCCGAAGTCGACCTTGTTGTCGATCCAGATCTTCACGCCAATGAGGCCGATGAGACCGTAGAGCGCGACGGTGACGCCCGCGAGCACGCCCGCCGGGATCGTGTTGATGAGGGCGCCGATCTTCGGCGAGAAGCTGAGCAGCACGGCGATGATGCCCGCCACCCAGTAGGCCGCGGTCGAGTAGACGCGGGTGGCCGCCATGACGCCGATGTTCTCGCCGTAGGTGGTGGTGCCCGATCCGCCGCCGAAGCCGGCGAGCACCGTGGACACGCCGTCCGCGAGCAGCGCGCGACCCGTCACGGGATCGAGGTCGCGACCGATCATGAGGCCGACGCTCTTCACGTGACCCACGTTCTCGGCGATGAGCACCAGCACGACCGGCAGGAACGCGGGCAGGAGGCCCCAGAGCGTGGGATCGGCGAAGGGGTTGCCGACCGCGTGGAAGGCGGGGAGGCCGATCCAGGCCGCGTCGTTGACCGACGAGAAGTCGACCTCGCCCATCGCCACGGCGGCGATGTAGCCGACGACCACGCCGAGCACGATGGAGAGACGGCCGATGAGGCCGCGGAACAGCACCGTGATGAGCAGCATCGCGACGAGCGTGATGAGCGCCACCCAGCCCGAGAGCTCAGTCGCGTTCCAGTTGTTCTTGACGGCCGGGCCCAGGTTGAAGCCGATGAGGGCCACGATCGCGCCCATCACCACGGGCGGCATGAGAGCGTTGATCCAGCCCGTGCCCCACTTCGTGACGATGATGCCGACGATCGCCATGAGCACGCCGATGGCGAGGATGCCGAAGGAGGCGCGTGCGAGCCCCTCGGCGCTGTCGCTGCCGCCCGCGGTCGCCGCCACGATCGGCGCGATGAACGCGAACGAGGAGCCGAGGTAGCTCGGCAGGCGGTTGCCGGTGATCAGCAGGAAGAGCAGCGTGCCGAGACCCGAGAAGAACAGGGTCGCGGTCGGGCTGAAGCCCGTGATGAGGGGCACGAGGAAGGTCGCGCCGAACATCGCCACGACGTGCTGGGCACCGAAGCCGATGGTGCGGGGCCAGGTCATGCGCTCCTCGGGCAGCACGATCGCATCGGGAGAGACGTGCTTGCCGTCTCGGTGCAGCTTCCAGGGCAGCGCCATCGGTGGCTCCTTCGGGTTCGGGATCGGCGCGTTCGCACCAACGCATTATCTTAATGCGCTGTGCGGTCCCTGCGCGCCTACTCGGCCGAGATGTAGACCTTGCGGATGTGATCCTCGACCGTCCATCGGGTGCGGGTGCCGGCGAGGAGGCGCATCACGTCGCCGGGCCCCACCTCGACGGTGCGATCCTCGTCGACAAGCTCGATCAGGGCGCTCCCCGAGATCACGACGAACAGCTCGTCGACCTCGGTGTCGGTAACCACTCCCCCGCGCAGCTCCCAGATGCCGGCCTCGGCGCCGCCGATGCTTCCGAGCTCGGCGATGCCCTGCTGCGGCGAGCCGGAGACGACGTCGCCCGCGGGCACGTCCTCAAGCTCCACGCCGGTGGTGAGGCCGTTCACGACGAGGTTCATGTCGTCGGGCAGCAGCTCGCTCATGAGTCGAACCCCAGTCCCAGTGCGTCGAGCGTCTTCAAGAGCACGTTGCGCTTGCCGCCGTTGTGGTCGGCCCGGTCGAGCGACCAGCGGGTGAGGTTGATGCCGATCGACGCCGCGGGTTCGGGCGGGAACGGGAGCGGCACCTGCTTGACCATCTCGAGCTCGGTGCGCTCGGTGACGCGGCCCTCGAAGCGGTCGACCATCACATCGGCCGCGAAGTGCGTGGCGCCCACGCCCAGCCCGGTGAAGCCCGCGACGTACTGCACACGGCCGCCGTAGGCCTGGCCGAAGAACGCGCAGAAGCGGGTCGAGGTGTCGATGACGCCGGCCCAGCGGTGGGTGAACTTGACGCCCGCGAGCTGGGGGAAGGTGGTGAAGAAGTGGCTGGCGAGCTTGCGGTGGCTCTCCATGCGGTCCTCGTACTCGCGCTTGATGCGGCCGCCCGTGAAGTAGACCGCGTCGTAGCCGCCCCAGAGGATGCGGTTGTCCTTGGTGAGCCGCGAGTAGTGGAACTGGTTCGCCATGTCGGCGAGGCCTTCGCGCCCCTCCCACCCGATGGAGGCGAGCTGCTCGTCGGTGAGCGGTTCGGTCATGAGCACGTAGTCGTAGACCGGCACGGTGTGGAACCGGTAGCGCTTCAGCAGCGACGGGAAGACGTTGGTGCAGAGGGCCACCCGTTCGGCGACGACGGTGCCGTGGTCGGTGGTGAGCTGGATCGGCGCCTCCGCCGAGCCGTCGAGGCGCGTGACGGGGCTCTGCTCGTAGATCTCGACGCCGATGGAGGCGGCGTGACGCGCGAGCTCGGCGGCCAGCTTGGCGGGGTGCAGGTTCGCGTTCTCGCGGGGCGAGAACTCGCCGCCGAGGAAGGTGGGCGACGCGATGCGCTGCTGCACCTGCTCGCGGTCGAGCGTGACCACGTGCGGATCGGCGCTCTCGCCCAGCCACTCGGCCTGGTAGGGCTCGTTCGCGACGGAGAGCTGCCCGGTGCGCTCGAAGTCGACGTCGAGGCCGTTCTCATCGATGAAGCGCTCGATCGCGTCGAGGTTCTCGTAGCCGAGGCGGCGCAGCGTGCCGGTCTCGTCGGGCCAGCGCGACTCGGCGTTGGGTTCGCCGTGCGTGATGCTCGCCTCGCAGAAGCCACCGTTGCGGCCGCTCGCGGCCCAGCCGACGTGCATGGCCTCGAGCAGCACGACGCGCCGCTCGGGGTGCTCGGTCTTCAGCTTGATCGCGGTCCAGAGGCCCGCGTAGCCGCCGCCCACGACGGCGTCGTCGACGCGCTGGTCGCCGTCGAGTGCGGGGTAGCGCGCAGCGTCTGCAGCGTCCTCGGTCCAGAAGACGCCGAGCTTCGTATCGGCCAGCGAGTCGTCGATGATCTTCGCGGCGGGGCGGTTGGTTTCGAAAATGGTGGGTTGCATGGGATCCTCGTCCTCGATTTCCTCACTGATCCTCGCACATCGCCACCCGAATGTAAATGCTAATGTCAATGGCGTTTACATCAGGGGCGCGCGACCCCTGCCGCTACTCGGCCGGCGGCTTCATGATGGCCCCCGTGGCGAGACCCATCGCGAGCCCCGCCGGCAGCCACAGCCAGAACTGGGTGAGCGCGGCGATCACCAGGCCCACCACGGCGCCGATCACCAGCGCCACGATGAACTGCTTGCGCCGCGCCCGCGGCGAGGGCGTCTCCCGCTGATCGCGCTGCTTCCGGGGTTTCAATCCGCTGTTCATGGCTCCAGCCTACGGCGTCCCCTCGGCCGCCGCCCGGCGATCCGAGACGTCGAGACGTTCGAGGGCGGCGATCTCGTCCTCCCCCGCGCCAGCGGCTCGAGCCACCGCGATCAGCTGCCCCGTCGCCCGAGCGATCTTCGCGAAGCTCAGCGACGGCACCGCGCCGGCCGCGAGCAGCACGGGCTCCACGCGATCCAGCACCGCCGCGCCGGCGGCGCCGGAGCCGGCGCCGGGCAGCAGCTCGGCCTCCCACTCCCGCCAGGCGCGTCGCACACCCGTCACCCCCTCACGGGCGCGCACCCGGTCGTCGGCGATCTCGACGAGCTCGCGCCCCTCCGCATCGCACAGCACCGTGGTGGAGCGCTCGGTCTCGAGCTCCGCGATCGGCACGAGGCGATCCGGCGAGACGCCGATCCGCCCCGCGATCTCCTCCCGCAGCGCCTCCGGCATGTCGGCGCCGTACGGCCAGAGCAGCTCGCGATTGCCCTGCGCCGTGCGCTGCTTCAGATGCCAGCCGGCGTCCTTGCCCCCCTGTCGCACCCGCACCGCGAAGCCGCCGCGCGCCAGAGCGCCCTCCGGGGTGTCGAAGTAGCGAGCCGAGAGCCGCTGGGTCTCCGGCGCTCGCGCCTCGAACCCCGCCGATCGGAACGCCTCCGCACCCGGCAGCCGCAGCCCGATCGCCGCCTCGTACTTGCGCTCGACCTCAAGCGATTCCGCCCCCTGGGCCGCTGTCTGTTCCGCCACACCGACAGCATACGGGCTGCCACCGGGCGCCCCGGCGGCGGCCGCTACGGCGCGCGCCGATCCCCCGCCGACCACACGATGCCCGCGCCGGCCACGACCACCAGCACGACACCGGCCACCGCCACCGGCGTGAGCAGCTGCCCCAGGAACACGGCGCCGATGACCGTGCCCACCACCGGGTCGAACGCGAAGAAGACGCCCAGCACCCGCGCCGAGGTGAGCCGCCCCGCCATCGTGTCGACCGTGAACGCGAGCGCCGTGCCGAGCAGTGCCGACACGAGCAGCGGCAGCAGATGGGGCGGCTGCAGCAGCGGCACCGCCGGGACCGAGAACGGCAGCATGAGGATCGCCGCCACCACCACCGACAGCGCCACGCTCGGCAGCCCGCCCTCGGACTGGCCGACGCGCGCCGCGAGCAGCGTGTACAGACCGAACGACGCGCCCGCGAGAGCCGCGAACAGCAGGCCCATCGGCTCGAAGGGCCCGCCGAAGCCCGCGATCAGGCCGACCCCGATCAGGGCGGCGACCGCGAGCAGTCCCTCCCGGGGCCGCCTCGACGCCGCCAGGGCGACGAGGCACGGCCCGAGGAAGTCGATCGTCGTGGCGACCCCGAGCGGCAGGCTGCCGAGCGCGAGGTAGAGGAACGCGTTCATCGCGGCCATCGCGACGCCGTAGAGCACGATCCCGGCCCACTCGCGCCCGCTGCGCCCACGCAGCGCAGGCCGGAACACCGCGAGCAGCACCAGTGCCGCGATCGCCATGCGCACCGAACTCGTGCCGAGCACTCCCAGATCATCGAACAGGCCGATCGCGATCGCGGCCGACGACTGCACGCCGATCGCTCCGGCGAGCACGAGGAGCATGGCGCGGATCGTAGCGCGGCGGGCGGCGGTCTGCGCAGCGGGAGAGGTGGTCACCGGCCACAGTCTAACCGCGGCTACACTGGCCGGATGACGGCTGAGATCTCCGACGCCGCGGCCCGGGCGGCGCAGGCGTGCGCTGCGACCGTCGCAGCGCTGCGGTCGGCCGGAGTGGCACCCGAGGCCCTCGCGGAGTATGTGCCGCCGCGGCGCGTGCTGCTCTGGACGCGGCCCGCCACCATGCGCCCCCTCGGCGAGGTGTGGCGCCTCGGCGCGCTGCTGCTCGGAGACGATGCGCGCCTCTACGCGGCGGGGCGGGCGACCCGCGCCGCCGAGCGAGGCCGGCCCGGCTACCAGTCGGTATCGCGCGAGGAACGCCGCGAGATCGCTGCCGCTGCCCTGCGGGGCGGCTTCGCGGCCGGAGCGCCCGTCGACTTCGACGCTGTTCCGATCACGCTCGACGCCGCCTCGCTGGCTGCGGCGCCGCCCGACAGTCTCGTCGGCTTCGCCGACGGCGAGGTGCGCGTGCGGTGGCGCGCCGGCGCTCCGCTCGCAGGCGCGCCCACGCTCGCGTCGTTCCTCGCGGAGCGCGCCGGTCTGCTCACCGACCCACCCTTGTAGCGCCCCCGCCAGGCCGACGCTTTCAGCGAGCGCGACTGTCCCAGCGCCCCCGAAGGAGTCGTGCTCGCTGGAACAGTCGCGCTCGATCCCGGTACCTCGCACCCCGGGGCAAGCCGAGCCGCCCTGGGCTCGCTCCGTGCACCAAAGATGCACTATCCTGCACCCATGAGCATCGATCCGGAGTCACTGGCACGCGTCATCGGCGCACGCGTCCGTCAGGAGCGCAAGAGCCGCGACTGGACCCTCGACGGTCTCGCCGCCGCGGCCGGCGTCAGCCGCCGCATGGTGGTCAGCGTCGAGCAGGGCGCCGTGAATCCGAGCGTCGGCACCCTGCTGCGACTCTCCGACGCCCTCGGCGTCGGCCTGCCCGCGCTCGTGGAACCGCCCGCCGACGACTCCCCCAAGGTCACCCGGCACGGCTCTGGCGCAGTGCTGTGGAGCGGCGATGCGGGCGGCCGGGGCGTGCTCGTGGCCGGCACCGAGCCGCCCGACGTGGTCGAACTGTGGGACTGGAGCCTCGCCCCCGGCGAACGGCACGCGAGCGAAGCGCACGCCCCCGGCACCCGCGAACTGCTGCACGTGCAGGAGGGCGTGATCACCGTCGATGTCGACGGCGAGGCCCACGAGCTCGGCACGGGCGACGCTCTCGCCTTTCGCGGCGACGTCGATCACGCCTACGCGAACCCCCATCGCGTCCCGGCGCGATTCTCGCTCTCGGTCTTCGAACCGGGCGTGGGGGCCGGGCACCGCAGCGAGGGGGCCCGCCCGTGAACGCCGCCGCGCCCCGTACCGGCATCCCGCCGTGGACGATGGCCGTCGCCGCGATGCTGCTGATCCAGGTGTCGAACGCGCTCTCCGTCGGGGTGATCGAGCACGCCGGCCCCGCGGGCACCGCCTGGCTGCGCATGTGCTTCGGCGCGGTCTTCCTCTGGGTCATCGTGCGCCCCTCGCTGCGGTCGCTGCGGATCCGGGATCTCCCGGCGCTGCTCGCCCTCGGCGCCGTTACAGGATTCATGACCACCTTCTTCCTCGCCGCGGTCGAACGCATCCCGCTCAGCACCGCCGTCGCGATCGAGTTCCTCGGGCCGCTCGCGGTGGCCGGCATCGCGAGCCGGCGGCGGAACGGGCTGGTCTGGCCGGCGCTGGCGCTGGCCGGCGTGGTGCTGCTGACCGAGCCCTGGCACGGGAACGTCGACCTGATCGGCATCGGCTTCGCGCTGCTCGCAGGCGTCTGCTGGGGCCTGTACAACGTGCTCACACAGCTCGTCGGCGACCGCTTCTCGGGGATCAGCGGGCTCGCCCTCACGATCCCCATCGCGGCCGTGTGCACCACTGCGGTCGGGCTGCCGCAGGTCGTCGCGGGCGCGCCCGACTGGCGGGTGCTGGCGCTCGCAGCGCTGATCGCGCTCATCACCCCCGTGATCTCGTTCGGCCTGGAGATGCTCGCGCTGCGGCGCATGACCCACACCGCCTTCGGCACCCTGCTCGCGATCGAACCCGCCTTCGGCATCCTGATCGGCCTGCTCGTACTGAGTCAGACGCCCGCACCGCTGCAACTCGTCGGAGTCGCGCTGGTGGTCCTCGCGGGGCGGCGGCGCAGCGCGGGGGCGCGCGCGCCGATCCGGATCCGCATCCCGATCCGCATGATCCGATCCGACCGCAGGAGGCCTCATGACGACCCCCAGATTCAGTTCGACATTCATCTTCGAGGTCGGCGAACTCGACGACGAGTTCCACCGGATCGACAGCGAGATCGCGCAGCGCGCCCGCCGGATCCCCGGCTTCCTCGGCGAGGAAGCCTGGCACAACGAGCAGACCGGCCTGCACGCGGAGGTCTACTACTGGTCGAGCATGGACGCGCTGCGCGAGCTCGTGGGCATGGACACGCACCTGCTCGCGAAACGTCGATACGGCGAGTGGCTGGGCGAGTACCGCGTCGTGATCGCAGAGGTGCAGTCGGTCTACGGCAACCCCGCCCTCGGCGTCGAGCACGCGCCGGAACTCACGGAGGGCGGCGGATCCCGATCCGCTTCCGACCCCGCCTCCAGCCGCCGTCCCGAAGCAGACGAGGCGAAGCGATGAGCATCTTCCGCGGGCTCAGCGCGTTCCCGCTCACGCCGCTGCGCGACGACGTCCTCGACGAGCCGGCATTCGCCTGTTCGATCGAGCGTCTGGCCGCCGCCGGTGTCGATTCCATCACCGTGCTCGGCTCGACCGGCTCCTACGTCTACCTCGATACCGAGGAGCGCGCCCGGGCCGCAGAACTCGCGGTCGAGCACGCCGGTGCAACCCCGGTCTTCGTCGGTGTCGGAGCGCTGCGCACCTCGCAGGTGCTCGCGAACGTCGACCGCGCAGAGCGGGCCGGAGCCGCGGGGGTGCTCCTCGCCCCCGCTACCTACCAGCCACTCACGGAGCATGACGTGTTCGAGCTCTTCCGCACGGTCGCGGAGCATGCCGCGCTGCCCGTCATCGTCTACGACAACCCCGGCACCACCCGCTTCGCGTTCACCGTCGAGCTGTACGCCCGGATCGCCGCACTGCCGAGGATCGCCTCGATCAAGATCCCAGCAGTGCCGGCCGAGCCCGACGCAGCCCGGCGACGAGTCGACGAGGTGCGGGCGGTGCTGCCCGACAGCGTCACCATCGGAGTCTCAGGCGACCCGTCGGCGGCCGCCGGCCTCAACGCGGGGTGCGATGCCTGGTACTCGGTCATCGGCGGCACCCTCCCGGAGCCGGCGCTCGCGATCACGCGGGCCGCTCTGGCAGGACGCACCGCCGAGGCCGTCGCCGAATCGGGTCGGCTCGCCCCGCTCTGGCAGCTGTTCTCGGAGTTCGGCGGCAGCCTGCGCGTGATCGCCGCGATCGCCGAACACCTCGGATACGCGCCGCCCGGATGCCTCCCCCTGCCGATCCAGGGCCTCGACGCGGCGCAGCGCGCACGGGTGGCGGAGGTGCTGCGCGCGCTCGAGCTGTAGGCAGGGGCCGCAGCTTGGCACTCAGCCGGCGTCGGGCTGTTCGAAGGTGGGCCGCACCCGGTAGCGGGCGCAGACGAAGTCGCGGTTGCGCGCAGTGTCGATGAGTTCGAAGTCGAGACGACGGGGCAGCAGCGGGCGCCCCTCGCCGAGCGTCACGGGCGCGAACTGCACCCAGACTTCATCGAGCAGCCCGGCCTCTGCGAACTGACCGGCGAGGTCTCCCCCGCCCACCACCCAGACATCGCGCTCGCCTGCCGACGCGACGATCGCCTCGTGCAGCTCGCGCACCTCGCCCTGCGCGAAGCGCACATCGGCACCATCCGGAACGGGCAGCTCACGGTGCGTGAGCACCCAGGTGGGCTGGGTGTAGCCCCAGCTGTCGTCGTTGCGCAGCAGCCACTCGTAGGTGGAGGCACCCATGACGAGCGCCCCGATCTCCTCGACGAAGGCGGGATACGCCATCGGGCCTTCGGTGTCGAAGTCTTGTGCGAACAGCCACTCGAGGGAGTGATCGGGGGTCGCGATGAAACCGTCGAGCGTCGACGCCGTGTAGAAGTGCGTGGCCATGCCCCCACCGTAACCGCCGCCGAACGAGGATCGCAGTCCCTTTCCAGTATGACTGGTTATACTTTGGCCATGAAGACCGCAATTTCGATTCCCGACCGCGACTTCGACCGCTTTGAACAGGTCGCCGCAAGGCACGGCATGAACCGCTCGGAGTTCTACCGCTCAGCTGCCCAATGGTACGCAGACGTGCTCGAAGGCTCTTCTGATCTCACCGCCATTGCGAATGCCGTGCTCGAACGAACCGGGCAACCCACGGACACCCCGTTCGCTGACGAGGTCGCCCGGAATATGCTGCGAGGGACCGAGTGGTGATGCGCCGAGGCGACATCACCTGGGTCGACTTCGGTGTGCCGCGCGGGTCCGAGCCCGCAAAGGTGCGCCCAGCGGTCGTGATGCAAGAGAACTGGCTGCTCGACACGGCGATCAGCACGGTGCTCGTCGTGCCGCTGACCTCGAACGCGGCACTCGAGGCGTTTCCCGGTAACGTGCTCGTCCCCACCGAGGCATCCGGGCTGGACCGCGACTCAGTCGCGGTAGTCTCGCAGATCGGCCCGGTCGGCCGCGAGTTCCTGGACCCCTATCCGCTCGGCCGGGTGCCCGGCTATCTCATGGCCGAGATCACCGCCGGGGTGCGGCTCACTCTGGGCATCTGAGGCCGCTCCGATCCGGACGGAACGCAGGGCTCGACACCTCGACAAGAGCACTGCTGCCGGTCGGAGACGAGACCGCTCGTCGACGGTCAGAGAGTCCAGAGCGACAACGCAGAGATGATGCCCGCGATCGAGAGCCCGAGCCCTACTCGCGCGACGACCCGCGCCGGCTTCTCGGCTGCCCGGCGCAGGGCCATCCCGGCGAGCGACGCGAGAATGATCCCACCGATCGGGCCGAGCACTCCGACCACGATGATGGCACCCCACTGCTGCGGGTCTGTGCGCGGCATGAGAGTGATGACGAGCCCGAGTGCCGCGAGCCCGCACACCACCGAACCCAGCACGAGGCCTCGACTATCCCGCCGTTCTTCCACGCAAGCCACGTTATCAGCGGGCGCGACACGAGCGCCGCGCGAGCGCCGCGACAGGGCACGCAGGAGCGCAGCGACGAAGTGCCCTGGAGAGGAATCGAATAGCATCAGGCCCCAGTCGCCGCCTCAACTTCCGCATGATTCTGCGAAACTTGGGGGGCATCGAGTGGCCTCAGGGGGCGTTGTGGGTGGTCAAGTGTGGGCAAAATGTGGGCACGCCGAGCGTCGTCCATCGCCGCACCAACCGCATCGAGATCGTCCTCAAAGAGGTCGGCGTAAACGTCGAGCGTCATCGCCGCCGACGCGTGCCCGAGCATCCGCTGCACCGCCTTCACGTTCGCTCCAGCCTGGATGGCCAGCGACGCGGCAGTGTGGCGAAGGTCATGCGGCGTGATGACCGGGAAAGTACTGTCGATCGCTCGGCATCGCTTTACGGCGCCGGAGAACCAGTTACGGCCCGCCGCCGGCGCCGACTGATGCGTCACTCCGTCGCCGATGACGAGCGCGTCGGGCCCGCGTCCTTCGACTTGTTCGAGCAGGTCAGCGAGGAGGAAGGCTGGGACAGGCACAGTCCGGGCGCGGTGCGTCTTTGGTGTGCCAGGGATGATCTTCCCTGCCACGGTTACGGCGTTGCGAGAGACGCGCAGGCGCTTCCGCATCTGGTCGATGTCGGAGACGTGCAGTGCGGTCGCTTCTCCCCATCTAAGACCGGTGTAAGCGAGCAGGTTGACCAGCAACGAGTGCTCTTTGGCTTCGCGGGCGAGGTGGGCGACCTGCGCGTGTGTGAGGTAGGCGTGGCGTCGGCCTACCTTACGTGGCAGCTTCACTCCTCGGGCAGGGTTCGACGCTATGAGGCGGTCGCGTGCGGCCGCATCGAGCACCGCGGAGAGCACGCTATGAGCGCGGTGCACTGTCGTAGCGCCCTTCGGCTTCCGCACCCACTCCCCTTCCTCGGGGCCAGGGATGCCCGCGGTGAGTTCCGACACCCACGCCTGGATCTCGGAGTAGGTGATCGATGCGACTTGACGACCACCCCATTGGGGTTCGACGTGTGTGCGCCACGACCCCGCGAACGCCGCCATAGAGGACGGTTTGAGGTGCGTCTGCGCGGCGAGCCAGGCCGCACCGATCACTCGGATCGTGGTGCGTCCGGCCTGCGGGTCGATGTATTCGCCAGTCGCTTTCGAGATCGTCGTCGACGCGAGGAACAGTTCAGCCTCACGCTTCGTCTTGAAGCCGCGCTTGTCGGTCTGGGCGCCGTCCGGCTTCCGATACCGGACCCGGTAGCGCTTCCCCGCCGCGGTGTCGTAGGGCTTGATCGTAGCCATCAGCGCCCCTCGTGGGGTGGCTCGAGTATCGTGTTCACTGGTTCACCTTTCGAGGTGGATCGTCTGGCCCTCGTGGCGTGGTTCTTGCTTGCCGGCGGAACACGCCACGAGGGCTTTTTCTGTTTCTAGGCGAAGACGCCGCAGCGCATACGGCGTTCGCGACGAAGGCTGTGGCGGAACATGCCGTCCTCGTCGTAGTCCTCGTCGGCGAGCTCGCCGAAGATGTCGCGCGGCGCCGCGAGCGCCTGCGCGTGCAGGTGGTGCTGCTGGTACAGCTCGACAATGCGGCGGGTGGTGCCGAGGCGGCGGGCGATCGCAAGCGGGTGCGGATCATCGATCTCGGCCGGCATGTACTCCTCGAGCCGGATGAGAATCTTCGACGCATAGATCCAGGCACGGAGCTCATTCGCTTCGGTGCTGCAGCGGTCGCCGTAGTGGCGGTGTGCGAGCTCGTGCGCCCCGGTCTCGGCGGCCTGCTCTTCGTCGAGCCTGTCGCTGATGAGAGTGAGGTCCTGGTCGGCGAGGTAGATGCCCCGCATAGGCGGCGGCAGGGATGCGAACGCGAGGCGTGCGCCGACACGTTTCGCTTCGTCAAGGACTCGTTGCATGTTGCCCCCTACGGCAGTTCCTGGGATTGCTCTTGTTCTTCTTCGATGCCGTCGCGTTCGTCGGCGGCGAGGGCGACTCCGCTGCGACGGAGAGCGTCGACGTCGACCTTGCCGACGTGAGGGAGGTCATCATCGGATCCGCCACTGACATTCGGCTCGGGGTAGTCGGCGGGGTTGAGGGGGTCCGTGAGCGCTTCGGTGGCGATGCCGCGACGGGCCCGGTCAAGGATCTCCTGGGCGAGCTGCTCGTCGGTGGCTGCGGCGAGAGCGACCCCTGCGCCGGCTGCGAGCGCTTCGGCTTCGGTGAGGAACCCGAAGCGGACGAGCAGATCGACGGGCTCGAGGTTGTCGTAGGCGCGGGCGATACCGATGAGTGTTTCGGCCTTGATGCCGGCCTTGATCTGCCTCGTGATGGTGCTCGGGTCGAAGCCCGCTTTGAGGGCGATTGCTCGCACGCTTCGTTCGCCGGTGATCTCGATCAGGAGGTCTGTTGCGTCGGTTTCCATACCTAGATCATGATGCATCTTTGCATCATTTGCAAGCGAGACTTCCGCATGATTATGCGAAATCGCATTACAACAATGTAATTCTGTGGCATTTTCTCCACACATTGATCCGATTCTGTGGCACACTTGCATCATCGCAAGGCAACAACGCATCAGAAAGGATCACGATGGCAGCGACAATTCGGATCAAGGAAGGGCTGCTGAAGCGACTCCGCGAGTCCCGCCAGATCCCCACCGAGGAGGTGCAGGCGCGAATGATCGGCGTCGACCGAGTCACCCTTCGCCGCATCGACGGTGGGGCATCGCCCTCGGCCGCGTTCATGGCCGGAGTTGTCGAAGCTTTCGGCCTCGGCCTCGGCGAGGCGTTCGACGTCGTCAGCACCAGCACGGTAGTCGAGCAGCCTGAGGTCCGCGAGGCGGTGGCGTCGTGAGCGCCGTCGTCTCCGCCATCCGCCCGTCTGCTGTGTCGGCGCCGGTCTGGCTCTCCCCCGCGCAGGTGTGTGAGCAAATCCCCGGCATGACCGAGGAGATCCTCTCCGAGCGTCGCAAGAAGAACCTCGCCCCCCGCTACTTCAAGCCGTCGCTCAAGACGGTCATCTACGACCAGTCGGACATCACCGAGTGGATCCGCTCGACGGCATCTGAGCCGCGCGCGTAGCAGCCCCACTCTTCTCCAGCTTCATCAATCCGACGCCACTGCTGGGTGGCGCGGTCTCTCACACCCATTTCCGGAAGGAAACCTCATGGACCCCTTGTTCATCGTCGGGATCGTGCTCGTCGCGGTCTGCGGCACCTACCTCGTGCACACGCTCCGGGTCGAGCGGCGCCGGCGTCGGAGTGAGCGTGCGCTCGTGAAGATGCTCGAGCTCGCGAACGATGCGATCGAGAACGAGATCCGGCGCGGCCCCCTCACAGCGATCCCGGTGGACTCGCCCGAGGGGCGGGCGATTCTCGAGCGGATCCGCATGGGGTGCGAGTGCCCGAACTGTGAAGAGTCGCGGCGGATCGCGCACGCTGAGGATCAGAAGCGGGGCGAGCAGTGAATGCGCGCCGCACGGACACGAAGGTGCTCCCCGTCGCTGGTGGTGTGGCGTCTCCTGTGCGGGCTCGCGATCACGTCGCTGCTCGTCACGGTGGCCGGCCTGATCCCGCCCGGATGGGTGGCGGTCGCCGCGGTGCCGGTGTGGGTCGTCGCTGGCTGCGTGCTCGTGGCTGGGTGGCGCGACTCGCAGAGCGCATGCCGAGGGCGACCCGATGACGTGGCAGCCGAGGTTCGCGTTCCGGGCCGGTGGCGAGCCGCTGCCGAAGGAGCGGCCGAGGGCGACGAAGACCGGCAGGTCGTTCACGCCGAAGCGCACCCGGGAAGCGGAGGGGCGAGTGCTCGCGGCGTTCCGGGCGGCTTACCCGAACGCTGAACCGCTCACCGGTCGCCTGCTGGTCGAGGCGCGCTTCTACCGGGCGACGCGGCGCGGCGTGGATGCCGACAACCTCGCGAAGCTCGCGATGGACGCCCTGAACGGGGTCGCGTTCGTCGACGACGAACAGATCGAAAAGTTCATCGTCGAGCGCCACTACGGCGCCGGCGACCGGGCCCGCACTGAGGTGCGGATCTACGAGAAAGACTCCCCCGCCTGACCGGGCTGGGGGCAACGGAAGGAAACCCATCATGGTACTCAAGTACACGTCGAAGCGTCCCGACGAGGAGCTCGACGGCATCCAGAGCCTCGAAGACCACTTCAAGGGCCACCAGCCCGGTGACGTGCTCGCGGTCGTCGTCGTCAGCGGTCACAGCATCGTCGAGCGCCTGGCCGACGGTGCTCGGACGGCGACTGTGCGGATCAAGCAGATCGAGCCGGTTACAGGTGCAGATGCGCAGACGGTGCGCACGCTCCTCGCTGAGCGGTATGAGCAGCGCACGGGGAACGCTCCCCTGGCGCTCGAAGGCATCGAGGAGGGTGCTGACGAGCTGCCCTCGATCCCGTGGGGCGGTGAGGAGCAGTGAGTCTCACGTTCACCGATCTCGATCCGGTGCCCGCGCTGCTCGACCTCGAGTCGCGTGCCGGCGCTTCGGACCAGGACCGCGAGGCCTGGCTCGCCGAGCGGCGTCAGGGCGTGACCGCGACCGAGCTCGCAAAGATCATGACCGCCAGCAACCGCGATGTCGCGATCCAGGATCTCGTGCGCAGGAAGCGCGACGGCGACCCCTTCACTGGGAACGCGTACACCGAGTGGGGGAAGCAGCGGGAGCCTATCATCGCGGCTGATCTCGCAGGGTTCGGGGTGGTGCCCGAGTCCCGGGTGATCCACGCCGCCGTGAACTCGCGCTACCTGGCCTCCCCGGATGGGGTGTCAGTCGATTTCGACGGGAACCTCATCCTCGACGAAATCAAGACCTCGGGGAAGCTGCTCCCGAAGGGTTCGGCGGCGCTCGCCGCAACCGGGTACGAGTGGCAGATGCAGTGGTGCTGCTACGTGGCCGGCGCGATCGGGTGCTGGCTGAATGTCGAGCAGCGCCTCGGACAGCCCGGCGACTTCCGTCCCGGTGATCGCTCCCGCGAGTACTTCCCCCGCGACGAGGGGATGGTCGCGCAGCTCGTCGAGGTCGCTGACCTGGTGCTCGCTGCCATGGACTACGACGAGGCGCCCGAGATCGACGAAGAGCAGGACACCAACGCCCTCAACTACCTCCGGGGCCTCGCCGCCGAGAAGGAGGGCAAGGCGCTCAAGGAGGCCTCGTACAAGGCGACCATCGAGCGAGGCATCTCGCAGGAGTCCCCGCTCGCTCGGGTGACGATCACGCCGGGCACCCCGGATGAAGAGTTCGACGACGAGGTGGTCGACCTCGAAGCGGCGGAGGCGGCGCACCCGAAGGAGGCGCAGCAGCTCGCCCGGGCGAAGGCCCGCGTGACGAAGCTGCAGGCCGCGTTCGACGAGTTGGCGAACCATCACACGAAGACGGTGCGAGCCGTGAAGAAGGGCAAGCCGGCGCGGGCAACGATCACCGCCGGCAAGCAGACGAAGGAGGCGAAGTGATGGGCACTGAGCTCATGGAGAAGCTGCCGCAGGACGCCAACATTCAGGCGTGGTCGGCCTCGCAGTATGCGCTCATGCAGCAGCTCGGTCTCGTGGATCGCAGCAACTGGAAGGGGAAGCAGCCCGACGCGCCGCTCGGCGTGATCGAGGCGTTCCTGATGCAGTGCCAGCGCACCCAGCTCGACCCCGCTGCCCGGCAGATCTACGCAGCGGAGATGGGTGGGAAGTGGACGGTGCTGATCTCGATCGACGGGTTCCGCCTGATCGCTGATCGCACTGGACTCTACCGGGGCAAGAAGCCGACGGAGTGGTGCGGCGACGACGGCATCTGGCGGGACGTGTGGCTGTCCAGCGAACCCCCTGCCGCGGCGCGTGTCGCGGTGATGCGAGAGGGCTTCTCAGAGCCGCTCGTGGCGGTCGCCACCTACGCTGGCTACTGCCCTCGTGACCGGAAGACCGGTGACCTCAAACCTTCTGGGCAGTGGATCAACAACCCGTCGAACCAGCTCGCAAAGTGCGCGGAGATGCTGGCGCTCCGGCAGGCTTTCCCGAACGAGCTCTCGGGCCTGTACGGAACGGAAGAGATGCAGCAGGCGGGCACTGCGAAGCCCGTGCAGCGCGCGCCGCAGCCTGCACCCCAGGCCGCTCCGTCTCCCGCCGCGGAGGAGGAGCCCGTGGAAGCCGAGGTCGTCGACGATGCACCGTCGTTCGAGCCGGCGGCGTGGGTGGAGCGCGTGCAGCAGTGCCTCGCGACCGAGGACGCGACTATCGCGGTCGACATGCTGCGCACGCTCTACGGGGAGGCGAAGGAGGCGGGCCTGCTGCGCCAGGTGCTCGTCGAGGACATGACCGTCGACCAGGTGCTGCGCGGCGCGAAGGCCGAGATCCTCGCCAGGGGTGAGGCGTGAACGCCATGCCGCACACCGCCGCGGAGGTCGAGGGGTGGGTGGCGAAGATGCGGCAGGAGATCGCGATCGAGCCGCCCGCCCCGGGCACCATCCGCACCCCCGACGAGATCATCTTCCAGCTCGAGCGCGTCGACTCCGTCGCGAACAAGGCGCTGTGGATCGTGAAGGAAGCCGACAGGGTGCGCGGGGACGCGGCCGAGGTGCTGCTGCGGGCGAAGTCGAAAGCGCAGGCTGGCGCTGAGGGGAAGAACGCGGCCGAGCGGACAGCGGCGGTGGATCTCGCGACCGAGCAGGAGCGGGCGGAGGAGGCCGCGGCGCAGATCGCGTACCGGTATGCGAAGGGCCTCGCCGACCTTGTCGACTCCCGCAAGAGCAGCCTGCAGACGCAGTCGAAGCTCGTGCTCGCCACGTACCAGCTCGCCTCGAACCCGAGGAGGGCGTGATGGTGAAGCTCGAAGAAATCCACGTCGGCGACGTCGTCCGCGTCGATGACGATCCGCAGCCGTGGCGGGTGGAGGGGCGGACCCGGAAGGGGATGCTCACGCTCGAGGCGCTGCACGCGATGAACCGGATGCGGTGGGAGGGCGTGCACGAGTTCCGTGTGCAGAAGTCCGGGGTGTTCGCATGAGCAACAAGCGGACCGGCCGGATGCCGCAAGAGCATGTCGACCTCCTCGAAGAACGCTCGGGAGGCATGTGCGAGTCGGGGTGCGGGAAGCGGGCAACGCAGATCCATCACCGCCGCTTCACGGGGCGTGGCGGGAAGCACAACATGGCGAACCTGCTCGCGCTGTGCGGGTCGGGTAACCACTCCGGCTGTCACGGCGTCGCCCATCAGGGGCACGCGCCGGCCGGGTGGGCGATCAGCCGGCACGAGCGACACCACGAGGACGCGGTCCCGTTCGTAGATCTCGGAGGCAGGACGTGGTGGCTCGATGACGAGGGCGGCAAGCATGACCGCCCGCAACACGCAGGAAGGAGATGAGAGAGATGGCAGAAGGATTCGCAGCGATCCCAACGTGGATGTTCCGTGAGCACGAGCGCGTGTCGCTCTACGCCGTGATGGTGTTCGGCGCCCTGGCAACTCGCGCGGGACTCAGGGGGAACTATCCGTCGCAGGCGACGCTCGCCGACGAGGCGCGCTGCTCGGAACGGAAGGTGCGTGATGCGCTCGCCGAACTCGAAGCGCTGGGCGTGGTTGAGCGGGTCAAGCGCGGCTCGAAGGCCGGCGGCCGACTTCCCGACGGTTACCGCCTGATGGATCGCCCTCTCAGTGCGCATGAGTTCCCGGCACCAGGTGCCGGAAAGGCTGGGGGGTTTCCGGCACCGGATGCCGAGGTTACCGGCACGAGCGAGCATTCGTACCTCTCTATAGAGGTAGATAGTTCTGAGGTAGATACCTGCGCAAATGCGCATGCGCAGAGTGCGCACTCCTTCGATGAGTGGTGGCAGGTCTACCCGCTCAAGAAGGACAAGGGCCGCGCACGCATCGCGTACAAGGCGGCACTCAAGAAGACGGCGCCCGATGTGCTCTTCGCTGCTGCAGTCGCTTACCGGGATGACCCGAACCGTGCGGAGGCGTTCACGAAGTATCCCGCGTCGTGGTTGAACGCTGAGGCGTGGGAGAACGGTCCCCTCCCGCAACGCTCGACCGCGACCGGTGGGACCGCGGTGGAGCGCATGGCTGAGCGTGCTCGGGCGATGCAGGCCGAGGGGGTGCGCCGTGAACTCGGAGCATGACGGCAAGACGCACGCGGAGCGCGCCGCCCTGGCCTGCACGGCGGGCGATCAGGCCCGCCTCGGCCAGTCGGTCACCCTCACCGGTTCTGAGGCCGCAGATCGCCGCCCGCGAGTGGCGTCTCAGAAGGAGGCGTTCGAGCTGCTCGCGTGGGCGGCAGCGTTCGACGGACGCGAGCGCGGCCCCTATGAGGCTGCGGCGTGGGCGGAGGCGCTGCACGGCCGCCCGTGTGAGGCCGTGAAGGACGCGATCACGGAGCATTACCGGCGCTCCCGCTACCCCGTCATGCCGGCGAACGTCATCGAGATCATCGAGGAAGGAGCAGCGCTGTGACCGCGCTCGAATACGACCCGGCCACCGAGGCGTTCATGCTCGGCGCCGTGTTCGCGCAGCCGTCCCGCATCTGGGAGATCCGGCAGATTGTCCGCGAGACGGACTTCTCGGTCCCCCGGAACGCGGCCCTGTTCTCGATCATGTGCGACGTCGCTGACCGCGGCGATACCGTCTCCCCGATCACGGTGAACGACCGTAGAGTCGCTGCGGGCCGCGCGCACGAGTTCGATGCGACCTACCCGCACGAGGTCAACGGGGTCGGAGCGTACGGCTTCCAGGCAATGCAGTTTGCGGAGATCGTGCGCCGGCACGGCGAGCGCCGCAAGCTGCACGAGGCCGCGGCCGGCATCCAGGAGCTCGCCGCGTCGGGTGACGCGGAGGGCGACATCGTGGAGAAGGCCGCTGGCATCATCGCTGAGTTGCGCGACGGCACCCTCAGGGAGTCGCGTCCGATCGGGCAGGTGTTCGGGGCGCTCGTCGACGAGATGAGCACGCAGGCCCCGTTCACGCCGACGCCGTGGCCGTCGCTGAACGCGATGGTGGGTGGGATTCGGCCAGGCAGCCTCTACACGGTCGCCGCCCGCTCCGGCGGCGGCAAGAGCATCTTCGGCTTGCAGCTCGCTCTCCACATCGCGGAGCTCGGGCAGCGGGCCGGGTACGTGTCGCTCGAGATGACCGAGAAGGACCTTCTCAAGCGGCTGATCTCGATGATGCAGGGCATCCACCAGTCCGCGCTGCAGAATCACCAACTCACGGATCAGGGGTGGGCGTCGGTGCGGGCGGCCGAGCAGGCCGTAGGGGTGCTGCCGTTGGAGGTGTATGACCGCCCCGGCGCCCGGTGGGAGGACATTACTGGTTTCGCGAATGCCCTGCACCGGAAGGGCGATCTGGGGTTGATCGTGATCGACTACCTCGGCCTCGTGAAGTCCCCGCCGGCGTCGAAGTCGCGGCAGCAGGATCTCGAGGACTGGGCGAACGCCGCGAAACAACTCGCGAAGCAACTCGGCTGCGCGGTCGTGATCCTCGAGCAACTGAACCGCAACATGACGAACCGGCCCAACCCGCGCCCCCTGATCACCGACCTGCGCGGCTCCGCGGGGCTTGAGCACGCATCTGATGCGGTCGTGCTCATGCACCGCGGCGAGAAGAAGCTGCAGGGCCGTGTCGTGAAGACCAGCGACATCGACTTCATCGTCGCGAAGAACCGGCAGGGAGAGGCCGGTACCAGGACGCTCCGTTTCGAGGGGCAGTTCGCACGCATCGTCCAGAAGGAACACGAAACCACGGCTCTCATCGAGCCGGGAGAGGTATAGATCATGGCCGGAGAGCCGCTCATCACCGTAGTAGGAAATCTCGTCGCCGACCCCGAGGCTCGTGTGTCTCAGTCGGGCAAGTCATGGGTGACGTTCCGCATCGCTTCGACCCCGCGGGTACGCGATCGCCAGTCCGGGGACTGGGCCGACGGCGAACCCCTGTGGCTCGGATGCCGCGCATATGGGGAGTACGCCGACAACATCGCGGCATCGCTCACGAAGGGCATGCGCGTCATCGTGCAGGGCCGCCTCGCGCAGCGCAGCTACACGGACAAGAACGGGGAACAGCGCACCTCCCTGGATCTCGACGTCGAGGAGGTCGGCCCGTCGCTCCGTTTCGCCACGGCCGCGGTCTCGCGCGCCGGCACGGGCCCCGCCGGAGGTGGTTACGCGAAGACCGGGAACGGTCAGCAGCCCGCCTACGGGCAGACCGAGGGCGGCGGCTACGGCCAACCCTCCTGGGGGTCACCAGCGGCACAGCAGCAGGCCGGCGAGGGGCAGCCGTCCCCCGGCGGCTTCGACGACGAACAGCCCTTCTAGGAGGCGATCATCATGGCAATTCAGGAACGCATCACGGTCGAGCTCGCATCGGTCGAGGTCGACGACGAGCTGCGCATCGAACTCCGTCAGGCGAAGAAGCGCATGCAGTATACCGCGTCGCAGGCGAGGGATCTCGCGATCGAACTGATCGACGCTGCTGAGCGGGTCGACGTGCTGATCGTCGAGGACATGACCGAGTGCGGTCTGCGCATGGCGCACGGCATGGTCGTCGCTGACAGCGGGGAGGTCGTGCTGTGAACGCCTGGCCCGACTCCATGAAGACCGGCCCGATCCGCGACTGGCCCGGCACGCTCACCCCAGAGCGGCGCCGAGCACAGTTCAGTGCGACGCTCACGAGCACGCTCCGCACTCTCGACCGCGAGATCTGGAACCTCGTCGACACCCGCGCTCAGCAGAAGTCCGCCGAGCTCCTCATCGCGATCCCCGCGGGCGCGTTCCGCCGAGACGGCCGACCCTACGCGAACGCCCGACCCGAACACCCGGGCGTGATCTTCTCGCTCGACTCCCGCCACGGCCACCTCTCGTACCCATGCGACACGTTCACCGCCTGGCAGGACAACCTCCGCGCGATCGCCCTCGCGCTCGAAGCGCTGCGGAAGGTCGACCGGTACGGGGTGACCCGTCACGGCGAGCAGTACCGCGGCTTCCTCGAGATCGAAGCGACGGCGGCGCCGGCCCGCTTCGCGACCGTTGACGATGCTGTCGCGTTCCTCGCGAGCTTCTCTGCGGCGCCGAGGGCCGCGGAAGCGCCGCCGCGGGTGCTGCTACGGCTCGCTCAGCGCCGCGCACACCCGGACCAGGGCGGGGACGAGGCCGCGTTCCAACGAGTCTCGCTCGCCGAGACCAAGCTCCGAGAGGCGGGCCTGCTGTGAAGAACAAGGAGCGCACCTGCATGCCTGGCCTCGGCCGTGGCACGACCTACTGCGGGCACTTCTCGGCGCCGATCGCGCAGTCGGGGGCGACGTGCAAGGACTGCCAAGCAGCGATCCGCGCCGCCGAAAGGTCAGCGCGATGACTGGGTTAACTACTCGACACAAATCTCTCGTAGAGATCGGAAATCGTTTGGACATCCTTGGGAGATCGTTCGCCTCTCAGACGCGCGGAGATCATTCTTCTTGCGGCTGCCATGATCCTCGGGTACTCGAGGTAGTCGGTTCTGAAACCATCGAGCTCGCGCACATCATCCCAGCCCCAGATCAACTGAATCACTTGTTCGAGGCGCTCTCGAGTCTCCTCATCATGCACGAGACCTGCCTCTTGGAAGAGCATTTCCAGAAGAGGATCTTCGGTGAAGTCTTTACCAGCCAGCAGCTTCTCTCTGGTTCCTTACAATCATTTGACAGACCAAGCCATAGGCCGTCTCGAGATGTACCGCGGAGGCTGCTTCGAGAGTCAACAGTCGTTGAGTCTCGCGTTGCTCTTCCTCGTAGCGTTTCTCCAAGAGGAGCGCTTTCTCTTGTTCGAATCTCTGTCTTTCGGCGATGCCCAGCTGATGCTGACGTTCCTCGGCACGCAGTTTATCTTCACGCTTTGCTGCTTCCTCTCGGACCGCGTCCTCGCGCTTGAACCGTCGCAGATCGGTGAGCCACGTAGTGACGAGGCTGCCACCGAGAGTAAGCACACCGCCTGCAGCCAGCAGTCCGACTTGTCCGGCGAATCCCGCACCATCACTCATGCTCCACACCATACTGGACACCCCCTTGGCCGAATCGAGGTCCAATCATGAGCGCCCTGATCCTGCTCGACCTGTTCTGTTGCCAAGGCGGCGCATCGCGAGGGTACGCGGATGCGGGGTTCGACGTCGTAGGCGTCGATATCGAGCCTCAGCCTCGGTACCCGTTCCCGTTCCTGCAGATGAGTGCGATCGATGCGCTGGTGTGCCTGATGGAAGGAGAGTGGCTGTCGTTCTCCCAGGCGTCAGGGGTGCCGCTCTGGCTTGATCCTGATGCGCTCGCCGCGGTCCACGCGTCGCCGCCGTGTCAGGCACACACGAACGCGCAGAAGATCCAAGGGAACGATCACCCAGACCTGATCGAACCTACGCGGTTCCTGCTCGAGGAGCTCGGCAAGCCCTACGTGATCGAGAACGTACCCGGTGCTCCGCTCCGCGATCCGGTTGAACTCTGCGGCTCCATGTTCGGGCTTGAGACGTACCGGCACCGCCTGTTCGAGACGAACTGGGATCTCACGGCTCCTGAGCACCCTGAGCACGTCGCGCGCACGACGAAGATGGGCCGCCCGCCCCAGCCAGGTGAGTACATGCACATCGTCGGCAACTTCTCCGGCGTGGAGAAGGGCCGAGAGGTGATGGGGATGCCGTGGGCGAACCGTGACGGGCTCCGTGAGGCGATCCCGCCGGCGTACACGGAGCACATCGGCCGACAGCTCCTCACCCATCTCGAGCGGGTGCCCGGATGACCGGCATCCGCCCCCTCACTGAGTCCGAGCTTGCTGTGCTTGCTCGTCTCGATATCACCTCCGAAGACCTGACAGGAGAACACCATGACGACACCTGAGATGCGGATCCTCACCGTCCGGCAGCCCTGGGCTTGGGCGATCATCCACGGCGGCAAGGACGTGGAGAACCGAGCACGGAACCTCGCGGGCGACTACCGCGGACCGGTTGCGATCCACGCAGGCGCTGTCTACGACCGCTCGGCCGACGAGCACCCCGAGATCCGGCGCATGGCCGACGCCCGCGGCGCGAGTTCGATGCGAGAGTTCCTGATCCCGTACGGGCACCTCGCTTACCGGCACATCGCCGGAGTCGTCAACCTCGTCGATGTGCACATGGCGACTCCCGACAGCCTTGGGCGGATCCGCTGTCAGCCTGAGGACAGGGCGCCCGGCGAGTGGCGGCCCGCGTGCAGCCCTTAGGCGCAAGAGGCGAACTACCACCTTGAACTCGCACACCCTCACCTGCTCGCCAAGCCGATCCCGTACCGGGGCGCGCTCGGCCTCCGCCGCCTCGACGACACCACCACCGCGCGGATCCTCGCGCAGATCGGAGCATGACCATGAAGACCACACCTAACCCGACCGCCGAGCAGATCATCGCTCAAGCTGCGCTCGACGCTGATACCGTGCTGCCCGACGCCCTGGATCCCGAGGAGCAGGCTGCCGATATTGGCAAGCTCGCGGCAGAGCGACTCTGCGCTGCTGGTCTGCTCGGGGGCGACCCCACCGAGGAGCACCTGTGCGGGGATTGGCCCGCGCCGTGCAACTGCGACGATTCAGAGACGCATGATGCTGCTGGTGTCGCCCCGCGGGAGCCGTCACCGGTCGCGTCGACTCCGACGGCAAGCGACGATAGCGGTCACGGCGGAGATGATAATCGCGGCGGCCGTGAAGATGGTCCAGAAGACGAGGGGCGCAGTCACCAGGCAACGGTAGCAGGCACCCCGCAGAGGCCGAGCGGGTGCGCCGAGTGCCACCGCGCTTCGGGTCACAAGATGGACTGCTCGCATCGCCTTGCTCCGTCTCCCGACCGCGAGCAGCTGATCGCGGAGGCGATCGCGGGCGCTCTCGACTCGGCAGGTATCGAGACGGCGACGGGTGAGGCATGGCGCACCGATTCGCACGAGGTCGTTACGCTGAGCGCCGCAGTGTCAGCAACGCTGAGGGGAGGTGAGCAATGACCACATCAGTCGATGTAGAGCACGCTCGTGTACTTTCTTCGGCGGAACCGACGGCCCTGACTCGGCGATTCGCGCCAAGTAACCCGGACGATGGTCGGGTATGGGCTCGCCATCGAGCGCTCATGCGAGAACGGATACCAGAGCCCGGGGGCAACATATGCAGGGAGTTCGGCTTTGCCCCGAACAGCATCCTGCAACCCATCGCTAATGTTCTCAAAGCCAAGCACTCGTGCCGCGACGCCCTCAGTGGTGTTCACCAGACGCCACTTTTCGGTTCGACCATTTTCGTTGCGCTCGTTGGAGATCTGCCAGACAACGTGACGTGCTTCAGCGCGGATCGCGCGGACCAGTGCATACCCCGCCAGAAACGCAGCCAAGATGCCACCGATTCCACCGAGCCAAGCCGGGAGAGTGTCCGAGAGAGACGTGATCAGTTCCATGACCGAACCCTATCGGGGGTGCAGCATGAACACAGTTGACCCCACCTGGCCCGAGTGGTTCCGCTGGCATCTCGATCAGGCTCCGTTCCAGATCCTGCACATGCGCGAGCTCGTGGAGACGACCGTGCGCGCGCAGGACACCGAAGCAGTACGGGTGTCGGGCGGCAGCGACCCGGCACGGCTCCCCTACAACGCGGACCCGGCCGACGACGCCGACGCCCTTTACGTCGAGCTCGTCCTGTTCGCGAGGGAGGTGTCCGAGCACACCGGGATCCTCGCCCCGGCCCCCGTGCGCAACGGCATGTGGCAGGGCGCGAGCGAACCCCAGGGCCTCCCCGTCTGCCGCCCCGATCAAGCGTTCGCGTGGGCGGGAGAAGTCCGCACCTGGCTCACCAACCAGATCAGCGACCTCGAACAACTCGCGCACGACGGGAAGCTCGGCGACGCCCCCGAACACCTCGTCGGCACGATTCGGGAGATGCGGAGGCACTACCCCCGAGCAGAGCCGAAGTTCAAGGCGTACCGGCCAAGGCCCTGCCCCACTTGCGGACAGCGGACCGTGCTGCCCATCTGGTCAGCAGTCGGTCTCGCAGGCGCGCAGTGCGACTCCTGCGGTGAAGAATGGTCACATCGGGCCGAGGGCAATCTCGATGTTAGCTAGTGAAGGCGAATGCCCAATCGGTGTAGTCAGCGTCAGTTGGTGCGGAACCTTCATCGCGGCTCCAAGCTCGGACTCGAGCGTTGGGTTCAGGCAAGTCGATAGCCGTAGCGTCAAAAATGAAGGTGACGTGATTGGAGTTGTGAAGAATCTTGCCGTTGACGTCCTCAAAGGCACGGAGGACGATTCCGTGCTCATCGAGAACGTCCACCCAGTTGGCTCTCGTCGGCTCGAACCTACAGCGAATCAAGATGCTGCCGTTGCCGCTCTGGGCGCGTGCGATCTCGATCCCAAACTCCCAGGACTTGGAGGTCGAAAGTGGCCCGTCAGTCCGAGTCTCAACAGTGCACACCCCGTCTTCAACGGACAATCGAACATCGAGAGGGCGTGGCCTACCAAAGATCTGGGTCATGCTCAGACCATATTCGCCAACTGTGACCGACTGCAATGATTACGCTCACCTATCGTGAAGCGGCGGTCCGCGTCTGCCGGTCTACGCGCACCATTAAGAGGTGGCGTCGAGAAGGCATGCCAATGACCTTCGACAGCTCTGGTCGCCGGATCGTCAGCGAACAGGTTCTACTCGCAGAGTTCCGACGGCGGCTCACATCAGACCCTGTCCATCAGCAGCGGATCCGCGCCCTGACACGCGACACGCCGCCGGACGACCTTCTTGACACCCTCTCGGTGTCACCCCCTACTGTGATGGTTGAGTAAGTGGGCCGGGAACGCAGAACATGCGCCCCGGCCCTTTCTCATTCCTTCCGACCCGCGGTGTGTGTCGGGCAAGGGCGCCCAAAGCCCGCGCACACCGTCGGATAACCAAATGGTCACGGAAGCGCGCATGCGGGATACATAGACGACGACCGTCTGCCATTATCTCCTCATGAGCACACCCAATGGCGAGCAGCCAACCAACGCCCAGCCCACCTACGCACCGCCGCAACCGCAGTATGCACCCCCTCAGCCCCCTTCCGCGCCGAAGGGTCTCGCGATTACTGCCCTCGTGGTCGGCATCGTCGCATTCCTTCTCGGCCTCATCCCGGTCCTGGGAATCATCCTCGGCTTGACAGGCGTGGCATTCGGAATCATCGCCCTCGTGAAGAAGCAGCCGAAGGCATTCGCGCTGACCGGCCTCATCCTCGCCGCGGTGGCTCTGATCGCTTCCTCCTTCACCACCGCCGGCCTCGGCGCAGCGGTCGAATCCGTAGCGAAAGAGACGGCCACCGCTCAGACCAACGAACCGAGCGAAGCCGAAGCTACTGAACCGGCGGCCGAGCCTAAGCCGGCGGAAGAACCTCAGCCGGAGCCCAAGGAGCGACTCACTCTCGACGAGGGGTGGACTGCTGCTCCTGACGAGTACGGGTTCTCGACTGTCGTAAGCGGCTATGTGTCCAACAACAGCGACAAGGCGATCACGAACTACGTCCAGATCACGTTCGATTCGTACGATGCTGCCGGCGCAAACCTCGGCACGTGCCTTGCGAACACGAACACGATCGACGCCAACGGCAAGTGGAAGTTCGAAGCTCTCTGCCTCGACACCAACGGAGAAATCGCAGAGGTCCGGTTCAAGGAGATCACCGGGTTCTAACCACCTGCCAGCATCCTCACCATCTGAGCCCCGGAGCCTTCACGGCCTCGGGGCTCAGTCGTTCCAGGAGGTGAGCGTGGGCACGCAGCAGATCCGCAATGGCCACGGCCACCGCGCGTACCGTCGCAAGCAGGCTGCGCTCAAGCGCCGCACCGCCCGAGAGGACCTCCCTTGCGGATGGGGCAGCGACTACGGATGCGGCCAACCGATCGACACGACCCTCCCCTACACGGATCCGATGTCGTTCACTGCCGACCACCCGGACGCGCTCGCGAACGGCGGCGACCTTGTGAAGCAAGACCTGCATCCGTTTCATCGGAAGTGCAACCGCGACAAGGGCGACGCCGCCACCGTCGAGATATGGGAGGCAACGTGAACCCGATCATCCTCGCAGTCTCCATGCACGATGCCGCCGAGTACGCGAAGCAGCGCGGATGGCGTCACCACGTCACAGTCACACCCCGCACCGCGTGGGCAGCACGTGGCCGCACCGGCCCCGTCTACGCCACCCAAGCTGCAACAGACCACCCTGACTACGACGCCATGCTCACCCAAGCCGCACCCTGCGCCCTCACCGTCGACCGCGACCGCGTCGCCTAGTCGCGGGGCCGAGAAGGAATCGGGAATCGCCAGGTCAGTGGCTCCTGGCTATCTGGCCGACGCCATGCAACGACGATGTCACGTGCCCACGGATCCGCCATAGTCGCGGCGTACATCACCTTGACAGCACTGCGCGCACCGATCATGCCGGGACAATCCATGCCGATTCGCAGACCAAGCCCGTCAGGTGCCGAGGAAATCACAACGTCGAGCGCATCAACCGAGCTCGTATTCGTGAGGAGGAAGGTGTCGCCGCTCCACCACTCGAAACTCCACGGTGGACTTTGAAAGGCGCTCTCCTGAATCACCAATGATCTCTCGCTGACCTTAGTAGCGCGATCCGCTGCCGCATTCGCGTCGACCTGCGCGCGAAGTGAATCACCTCTCGCGAACCAAGCGACCACCGCTGAAGCTACGGCTGCCGCCGTGCCGCCGAGTGCAATCCAGAGTGCTGCTAGTTCCATGACGACACCCTACCCATCGATAGGAGAAACTCACCATGACTTCAACACTCGGCACCGTCGAAGCGAAGCTCCTCGCCCAGATCGCAGAAGGCGAACCCATCGAGCTCGGCACCATCATTGTCCCGATCAACATCGAGACGTTCGGAAGCCGAGGTATCGGAGAGATCCGCATCGACGAAAGCTCCGTCCGAGCTTCCATCGCTAATGCCCTCGAAAACGGTGCACGGAACATCCGCAACGGACGGTCATAGATATGACTCCGGCACAGGGATACCAAGCCTCTCACTTCATCATCGACGAGGCCCGCCTACTCGGCACCGCACGCACCGATCACGGACAGCCACGCTTCGGGAGGACGAGCTTCGGGCGCATCGACGCCACCGCCGAGCAGTTCAGCTCCTACGTACTCCCAGCGTCCGACGTGGACGGCCGCGCAGCAGTGCGCACAGCCACCGAACGACTCCGACTCGACATCGTCGCCGGTCAGCTCCGCCACGCCTAGCAAGAGACCCCGGGGGTGCACCCCCAAGCCCGTCACGCCGCCACTCTCCCGCTCGGCCGAGGCAGGTATCCCCCCGTGCGAATTCGCGAGGGGTGCGAATTGAGTTAAGGGGGTGCGATATGGCGCGTCCAAAGGCCCCGTGTGGGACGTACGCGGCGTATCGGCGGCATCTGCGGGAGAAGTCCCCGGTGTGTGATGCGTGTAGGGATGCGAAGCGTGCGAATTCGCGTGAGCGGTCGAACTCGGCTGAGGTTCGACGGGAGAAGCAGGTCGCTCGCGAGGCTGAGAAGGTGTCGGTCCCGGTTGAGCCGGCGCCGACGACGCCTGAGGGGCACGTTTCCCGGCTGGAGACGCTGCGGGAGATGCTCGAACAGTCGCGGTCGGTGGTTGCCGCGTTGACGACGTCCGATCCGACGCGCGCGTACCTCGCGTTGCGGGAGCAGCGGGAGATCCTGCGGGAGATCTCGGAGATTCAGGGCAATGGCCAGTCGACGAAGGGGGTCACCCTTGAAGACCAGCTTGCTGCTGCCAGGGCAGAGCGTGAGCAGCGAGAAGCTGCTCGGGCTGCAGGAGCCTAGCCTTCTCCGTATCCCCGAGCGGGCCGGCTCCCGTGTCGGGGAAGCGCTCGACCTCGCGGCTGTCGCCGGACTTCGGGAGGATCCGTGGCAGGAACTCACGCTCGACGCGATTCTCTCAATCGACGCCTCGGACCGGTGGGTATGCACGGAGTTCGGTGTGCTCGTGAGTCGGCAGAATGGCAAGGGCAACATCATCTTGCCGTTCGAACTCGCGCACCTGTTTCTGTGGCCGAAAGCTGATGGGGAGCCGAAGACGATCCTCCACTCCGCGCACGAGGTGAAGACCGCCGTCGAGGCCTTCCGACGCCTGAAGCGGGTCATCACCTCGTCGCCGCTGCTCATGGGCGAGCTGCTCGGCGGCGAGCGCGGCATCAAGGACAACAACCAGTGGCGCGGCTTCGAGCTCGCGAACGGCAACCGCCTCATCTTCATGGCCAGGTCACGCAACGCTGGCGTCGGCTTTACCGTCGATGTACTTGTCGTGGACGAGGCACAGGAGACTCCTCAGCCCGCAATGGATGCGCTACTGCCAACCATGTCAGCTGTCGACAACACGCAAGCACTCTTCACCGGTACCGTCCCTGACGAGCTGAACAACTCGGAGTACTTCGAAGGAGTGCGCGACCGTGGCCGGGCGGGCACAGACCCACGCACCGGGTGGGCGGAGTTCAACCCGAAGGGGTCGCACGATCCCGACGTCGCGGAGAAGATCGACATTCGAGATCCCGAGGTGTGGCGGGCCGGGAATCCCGGCCTGGGCTACCGGCCGGGCCTGACTCGGGCGACGATCGAGGACGAGATCTCGCGTCTCGATCCTGAGTCAGTGAAGCGGCTGCGCTTCTCGATCTGGCCGAACCGCCGCGAAGAGGACGCCGTGCAGCTCTCCGAGCTCGATATCGCGGTGTGGAAGCGCGTCGCGGGCGACTACCCGGTGAAGGGTGACGGCGGCGTGATCGCGATCGCTGTCGGCCGTGGCGGCGGGTACGCGACAATCTCGAAAGCAATCCGCGTCGACGACGAGCACATCGCAGTCGAGCACCACAAGACCGACCGCAAGGTTCGGTGGGTGGCCGACGACGTCAAGGCACTCAAGGCAGAGCTTGGGAATGCGCTCGTGGTTGTTGACCCGAAGAACGCGGCGATGATCCTCGCGGACCTCGACCGTGTCGGCGTGAAGTACCTGCCGATGAGTATCGACGAGCTCGCCGCCGCGCACTCCATCTTCATCGAGATGTCGAACGACGGCCTCGTGCTGCACCGTGACCAGGCCGAGGTCACGAAGTCGCTCGAGCTCGCGACGACTCGCGCGATCGGCCGCGCCGGCTTCACGTGGGAGCCGTCCGACCCGACGAAACCGATCTCGCACGCCCAGTCGGTGACTTGGGCGGTGTGGGGCGTGATCAAGTCCGAAGCTTCCCCGAAGCGGGAGCCAGCAGTGGTGAGGGGGTATGCCTGATGCTCGATGAGACTGAGCTCGGTGAGCGTTGCGCCGCGGTGATGAAGGATGCGCGCCAGGAGTGGATGCGCCTCCGTAACTTGCAGCGGCACATCGACGGGAAGGTGCTCAGGACGTGGATGCCGGACGGCGCGGACGCGGAGTACAAGGATCTGCTGAACAAGTCGGGCGGCCCCTGGCTTGGGTTCTCGCGCGACGCGATCGCGCAGGGCTGCAGAATCAACGGCTACGCGAACGAGGACATCTGGAATCGCGTGTGGCGGGCCAACGGGATGGATGGTCGGCAGGGCGTGTCCACGAAGGAAGCGGTGGGGCTCGGCAAGAGCTACCTGATGCTGTTGCCCGCTGATGGTGATCAGGGTGTCGTGATGCGCCCGATGTCGGCGCACAACACCTTCGCCGTGTACGCAGACCCGTGGGACGATTTCCCCGAGTTCGTGCTCTACCGCGTGGGTGCTACGAAGCAGGGTCCGACGTTCTGGAACTCGCAGTGGTATGCCTTCGATAGCGAAGGCAGCTACCGGTTCGACGGGTCGCCGTCGACGCCGCAGAATCTCCGCCCTGCCCCGCATGGTCTCGACTTCGCGCCAGTGGTTCGGATCTCGAACTCGCTCGCGTCGGAGGGCGAACCGCAGTCGAGCGTGGAGCCGGGGATCCCGATCTACAAGCGCATCGTCGACGCGACCTTCGCGCTGCAGATGATCCAGAGATACGGTGCGTTCCCTCAGAAGTGGGGTGCCGGTGGAACGCTCGGCGAAGTACGGGTCGCGATCGACTCGCTGATCCACGCTCCTGGCGAGGCCGGTGAGACGGTCCGGTTCGGCACGTTCGAGGCGGCAGACCCTACGAAGATGGTCGCGGCGCTCGAAGCGCATGTGAAGCATCTCGCGGCTGTGCTGCAGGTGCCTCCGCACTACCTGCTGGGCGCCGTGGTGAACATGAGCGCTGAGGGCATCGCGGCTGCGGAGTCGGGCTATCACCGGAACATCGGTGACCGGCGCGACGCGCTCGGCGAAGGGTACGAGCTCGCGCTGCGAACCGGGGCACGGATTCTTGGTGAGTCGGCTGCGGCGAGCGCTCTGACCGATCAGGTGTCCTGGGCGAATGTGCAGTCGTGGTCGCTGGCGCAGGTGTCGGATGCGATCTCGAAGCTCGACGCCGTCGGCGCAGATCTGGGTCGGCTGTTCCAGATGCTGCCGGGTTGGTCGAGGCAGGACGCTCTTGAGTCCGCCGGGAGCGCCAAGGACAAGAAGATGCTCGAGATTGCGGCATCCTCGTCCAGCCAGCCAGCCAGGCGCTGAGCTGAGCGGCGCTACCAATGACCAGGCTGACGCCCTCGGCTCGCTCATCCGTGCCGGTGTCGCACCGGAGGATGCAGCACGCGGTGTCGGCCTCACTGGGCTGCAGTTCACCGGGGCGACCCCGGTCGCGCTGCGGCTCCCCGAAATGAACCTACCCACGCTCGTGGGGATGCAGGATACGGCACCTGCTTGAACATGCCGGCGAAGGAGAACCACCCATCATGTCCACCGAGAACCAGCCTGCGAACGAGAACCCGGCCGGCGACGAGCCGACGGGCGGCGGCAAGCCGGAGTACACGCCCCCGGCATCGCAGGAAGAACTCGACCGCATCGTCGAATCGCGTCTCGCACGCGAACGGTCGAAGTACGCCGACTACGACGACCTCAAGAAGAAGGCAGCCGACCACGACGCGTACCTCGATTCGCAGAAGGACGAGCACCAGAAGGCGCTCGACCAGACGAAGGCCGACACCGAGAGCGCGGTCGCGCAGCGATATCTCTCGAAGCTCGTTTCCTCGGAGGTGAAGGCGATCGCGTCGGCGTTGGGGTTCAACGACCCGTCGGATGCGCTCGCTGTCATCGACGCGGAGAAGCTGCCTGTGAAGGACGACGAGCCCGACACTGAGGCGATCAAGGCCGCGGTCGAGAAGCTCGCGACCGACAAGCCGTACCTCGTGAAGGCGGGGAGCGCTCGTCCCGCGACGCGCCCGCGTCCGAAGCAGGGTGAGCGGCAGGAGTCGGGCCCCGCGAAGGGTCGCGCTGCGGCTGCGCTGCGTCAGCTTGGGGCATCCAGGAAGTCCTCCTGACCCACATCATCAACACCATTCAGGCCGTCCTCTCGGGCGGCCTTTCGCATTGAAAGGGGCCATTCATGGCTGACATCTCTCGCAACGACGTTGCGACTCTCATCCAGGAGGAATACTCGAACGTGTTCCTCGACGCCGCGGCGAGCTCGGAGGGCTCCGCGGTGATCCAGGCGTTCGGTACCGTGCCGCTGGGCACGAAGATCACGAACGCGCCCGTGCTCACGACCCTGCCCGACGCCTACTGGGTGTCGGAGTCGGCTACCGCGCCCGAGGGTGTGAAGCCGACCAGCGAGGCGACCTGGGGCAACAAGCGGTTCGTGGTCGAGGAGATCGCGGTCATCATCCCGGTGCATGAGGATGTGCTGGAGGACATGACCGAGGACGGTCTCGAGGAGCTCTCGAAGCTGGGCGGTCAGGCGATCGGCAAGAAGCTGGACCAGGCGGTCCTCTTCGGTACGCAGAAGCCGACCACCTGGACCGATCCGGCGCTGCTCGCGGCGGCGATCGCGGGCGGCAACGTGTTCCAGATCTCGAACACGCCGGGCGCCGACGACCTCGCGGGGTCGATCTTCCAGGCGGCCGGCGCGGTCGCGGACTCGGGCGCCGATCCGACGACGATCTTCTCCTCGTCGGGCCTCCGCTTCCGACTCGCGAACCTCCGCGCCTCAGACGGTACCGCGATCCTCTCCCGCACGATGGGAGACGCGGGCTCGTTCTCCGACTCGATCGCCGGCCTCGACGCCGCGTTCGTGAAGAACGGCGCCTGGGACCCGGCGCAGGCGACCGCGATCGTCGCCGACAAGTCGCGCGTGAAGATCGGCCAGCGTCAGGACATCACCGTGAAGTTCCTCGACCAGGCCACCCTCGGCACCGGGGCGAACCAGATCAACCTCGCCGAGCGTGACATGGTGGCGCTGCGCTTCAAGGCGCGCTACGCCTACGCGCTCGGCAACACCATCACCGCCAACGGCACCTCCGCGGAGCCGGCGGGCGCCGTGACCCCGGCCGCGGCCGGCGAGGAGGGCTGACCCATGAAGCTCAAGCACGCACAGGGCCGCATCGTCGATGTGCCCGAGAACCTGGCCGAGGGCTACATCGCGCTCGGATGGGAGAAGGTGTCCGGGTCGCCCGACACCTCGGAGCCGACCGCCCCGTCGAAGTCGTGGAAGGTGGACGCGCTCAAGGCGTACGCCACTGAGCACGGCATCGACCTCGGGGCGGCGTCCAAGAAGGACGACATCCTCGCCGCGATCGAGGCTCACGAGACCGGCGGCGACGGTGACGAGGTGTCCGGTTCGCCCGACACCTCGGAGCCGACCATCGCTGAGGCCGAGTAGCAGACGGGAGGGACGGAGACATGGACCTCACAAGAGCGAAGCTGGACCCGTTCCTCCCGACGCTCTCCACCGCCCAGTCAACGAAGGTGAACGCGTGGATCACAGTTCTCGGACCACTGCTCAACCAGAGGTACGGGGACGCCATCACGACGGAGCTGGAGCCGGTGTTCGTCTCGGCGGCAGCAGATGCGATCATTCGGCGCCTCGAACGTCCCCGCTCGGGGGCGTTGCGAGAGCGCGTCGGACCCGCATCGATCGATCGGGACGCGCGCTTCCTGCTCGCAGCGTGGTTCCTGCCCGAGGAGCTCGCGCAGCTCGATGACCTCGTAGGCGCAGGTACGGGTGTGATCCGTTCGCACCGCACGCCCGCGCCGGACGAGCAACGCTTCGGCAATCGCTACCGCCCGGAGGTGCCCGATGAGCTTCCCATCTGGTGAGCAGGTCGTGCGCCTCCGGCGCCGCGAGCTCCTCGACGACTACTCCGGCACGGTGACGCTCGGTGATTGGGAGAGCACCAACGAGTTGGTGCTCGAAGGCGCGTACGTTGCATCGTCATCGACGTCCGCTCGGCGAGATGCGGCCCGGAACGAACTGCTCGAAGAGAAGAGCCTGTATCTGGACGACCCAGCCGCGGACGTACAAGCACAGGATCGGGTCCGGGCTCAAGGCGTGACCTACTCGATCGACGGCATGCCTTCCGCTGATGTGAATCCGTGGACGGGCTGGCAGCCGATCCGAGAGATCCCGTTGACGAGGGTGGTGGGGTGATGGAGTTCCAGAACGGATACTTCGAGTCCCTGCTGCGATCGGCACCAGTCCGCGCGGTCGTCGACGAGGCTACCGAGAGAGTTGCAGTGAAGGCACGGTCGACCGCTCCTGAGGACGGCGGCGACTACAAGCGCAAGATCACGACCGGCGGCAAGATGCAGAAGCGTTACGTCGGCGTTGTGACGGCGAGCGCGCGGCATTCCATGAAGGTCGAGGCCCGCACCGGGAATCTGGCGCGCGCGGTGAGGAGCTCAGGCCGTGGCCGGTGAACTCCTCGACCCAGACATCGAACGCTTCCTCACGGGAGAGATCCGCACCCGCCTTGCGGCACTTGCTGGCGCCGAGTTCCCCGCAGCGAAAGGGCACGTGTCGAATCGGCGCTGGACGCCACCCGCTGCCGCACCTGCCACACCGCCACCGGCGTGGCAGGTGATCGTCCGTGACGACGGTATCAACGACGTCGACCTTTCGCTTGGTGACGCGGGCGTGGGAATCGTGTGCGTCGCAGGCTCTCAGGATAACCCGGGCCCGGCGATCCGGCTCGCGAAGCTCGTGAAGGCGATCGTCAAGGCCTCGCCGCGTCCTGGACCGTCATCCCCAGTAGCCGCGGTCCTCGAGTTCCATGGCCCTTACCCGGTGCCGGAGGACTCGCAGTACGAGCAGCGCTACATGACGTGCTCGCTCGCGGTGGTATCGACACCGCTCTAGACCCACCGATCAACATCCATTTGCCCCTGGCGCTGCCGGGGGCTTTCTCATTGAAGGAGAAGAACCATGGCAGCAGATGCCGAAGGCAACGACATCGGTCTCGTCGGGATCCCCATCACGGGGTTTCTCGCATGGGCGCCGATCGGTACCGCAATCCCGGCGAAGTCGGAGGGTGCGGAGCTCGATCTCGAGCTCGCCGCCGCGTTCGCGAAGGTCGGCCTGATCAAGCAGGACGGCGGTTTCGACTGGACCGGCGAGGCGTCCGGCGACGCGATCGAGTTCTGGCAGGAGGGCTACTCGGTCCCCACCGGTCTCGCGAACGTCACCATCGCCGCGACTCTCGCCGAGCACAAGGCGAAGAACCAGGAGCTCCTCTATGGGGAGGCTCCGGACGCCGACGGTGCCGCTGACATCGAAGAGGCGTCGAACGACAAGCGTGTCGTTCTGTTCTCGCATGAGGTGTTCAAGAGCGGCTGGATCCGTCGTCGGGCGATGCCGAACGTCGGCGTGCAGCTCGTGAAGCTCGACAAGTCCGAGCGCGGCAGCGTGCAGGGCCAGGCTGTCACGTTCAAGGTCGACCGATCGGGGGCGGTGGGTAACCGCCACTACCGGCAGTGGATCATCCCGCCGGTCCCGGTCACCCCGTAACAGGCCCCGGGGCAGCGCTCGGTGGGTGCGCTGCCCCGGTTACTCCCCTACCCACCGCTCACCCACCACACGAAGGAACCCACCATGAACGAGAACCCCACCCCCGAGGCCGTCGACGAGGCTACCGACCCCCTCGAGGAAGAGCTGCTCAACGTCGACGAGTACGAGATCCCCGTCGTAGAAGACGACAGCGACGATCGCTTCCCCTGCTTCATCGCCGGGTCGACGCTGATCGTTCGCCTCGAAGATCCCGGCGAGCTCCGGCTCCCCCTCAAGCTCTCGTACAACCAGATCCAGGATCTGAAGGGCCGCACGTCTGAAGACGCTGACGAGCTCGATCAGCTCCTCGTTCTGCTCGAGATCATCGGCGACGCGAAGACCGTCGAGACGCTGAAAGATATCGACATGGCCGACGCGATCGCGGTATCGCTGCTGTTCTTCCGCGCGTGGAAGCAGCGGACGCAGGTGTCGCTGGGAAAATTGCGACGCTCGCCGCGACGGTAAAGACCTATCGCGCCGAGCTTGCCTTCGACTTCCGGCACGAGTTCGGGGTGCCCCTCTCTGATATCGGGGAGGGCATCCCGTGGCCGGAAGCGATCGACCTGATCGATGAGCTCGGAAATCACCCGGGCTCGCATTACTGGTCGTCTTTGAACGGTATGGCATCGCCGACGACTTACGGCGAGATCGCATCGATCCTCCACGCGACGCGAATGATCAACCTCTACCGACCGGACGGGGCGGAGCCGGTGCAGTTGCCGAGCCCGTTCCCAGAGCGTGGCTCGCCTGAGGCTGACGTCACCCCGGAGGAGCGCGACGAGCTCGTGGAGTATGCGCGAGCCACTGCACCGTTCTCGCTCGACGACTGAGAGGAGGCCGACTGTGGCGACTCAGGTAGGTGTCGGCGAGGTCGCGATCGTCCCGACGATCAAGGGGTTCCGCCGCGCGGTGGGCGCCGAGGTGGATGCCACCACGAAGGAAGCCAAGGGCGCCTTCGAGAAGGGATTCGCCTCGGCCGGGACCAAGGCGGGCACTGACTCGGGTAGAGGCTTCCACTCTGCATTCGGTGGGGAGACGAAGAAGACCGTCGAGCAGCTCACGAAGAGCATGCGCTCGGATGTGGCGAAGGCCGCACGCGAGGTGTCGCAGGCGCGACTCAAGGAGCAGGACGCTGCAGGCAAGGTGCGCCTTGCCGAGGTCCAGCTCGCCGAGGCTCGCAAGAAGTACGCGTCTGATTCGTCTCAGGTCGTCCGCGCGGAGGAGCGCCTGCAGGCCGCGCAGCGCACGCTCTCGGCCAGGCAGGAAGAAACGAAGTCTTCGACCGACAAGCTGAGCACTGCGCAGTCGCGCCTCGCGGATGCGACCGATAAGGCGGAGCGCGAGCTCAAGCAGGTCGAGAACGCAGCAGACGGCGCTCAGGGCGGCTTTGGTGAGCTGACACGCTCAGCTGACCGAGCGGGCACTGAACTCAGCTCTGTCGGCGACTCAGGTGGCAAGAAGTTCTCTGGCGGCATCGCCTCCGGCATTGGCAAGGCTGCCCCCCTGATACTTGGGGCCGTCGCAGCGCTCGGCATCGCGTCGATGGTGAGCAACGCGATCGACACCGCAGTGTCGTCGGTCATCAACTACGTGAAGGACTCGGTCAGCGCCGCGTCGAGCCTCGAGCAGTCGATGGGTGCAGTCGACGCGATCTTCAAAGAGAACGCGGAGACCATCAAGGCGTGGTCGGCCGAGTCTGCCCAGTCTGTAGGCCTCTCGCAGGTCAAGTATCAGGAGTTCGCGACGGTCGTCGGCGCGCAGCTCAAGAACATGGGTCTCCCCATGGGTGACGTGATATCGCAGACCGGGAACCTCATCTCCCTCGGAGCCGATCTGTCCGCCCAATTCGGCGGAGAGACTTCGGATGCGGTGGATGCTCTGTCGTCCGCACTTCGTGGGGAGCGAGATCCGATCGAGCGCTATGGCGTTTCGATCAAGCAGGCGGACATCAACGCTCGCCTCGCTGCGAAAGGCCTAAACGAACTCGAAGGCGACGCTCTCAAGGCTGCGGAGGCCAACGAGACGCTCGCGATGATCTACGAGCAAACCGCTGACGCCTCGGGTACCTTCGCCCGTGAGTCGGACACGCTTGCCGGCCAGCAGCAGCGACTCACCGCTGAGTGGGAAAACGCGCAGGCGAAGCTCGGCACATCGCTCATGCCGACGCTGACGGAACTCGCGAAGATCGCGAACGACGAGCTCGTGCCCGTCCTGAACGATGTCATCGATCAGGTAGGCCCCGAGCTCGGAGCCGCAGTCAAGGAGGCGGCGCCTTCCCTGATCGAGCTTGCGAACGCGGTCGCCGAGAACCTCCCGAAGTGGATCGAGCTCGGAACCGATGCGCTACCGGTCATCGTCGATGCCCTCGAAACAATCACTCCGATCCTCGTGGATGTCGCGAACGCGTGGGGCGTCTGGGGCGAGCAGATCAGTGCGCTGCTGGGCTGGCTGTCGGGCGACTCGAGCCTGTCTGAGACTGCTGAGAAGCTCGGCGGGATCGCGGGCTCATCGGAATCGGTGCTCGATGCGATCTCCGATCTGATCATCTGGTTCAACGATTTCTCGGTCGTCGTGGCGGAGACCGTCGGCCCCGTGATCGCGTGGCTGTCGGAGAAGTGGACCGAAGTGAAGTCCGGACTCGAATCAGTCCGGCAGTTCTTCGCTGATATCTGGCAACAGATCGGCCTCGCCCTCGGCGGGGCGCTGCAGTTCATCGTCGGCCTGATCACCGGCAACATGGATCTAGCCAAGCAGGGGCTCGACCAATTCCTCGGCGCAGCCCGGAGCATCTGGCAGAACGTCTCTGGCGCCTTCCGGTCCGGGGTCGAGTCGGCGGTGAGCTTCGTGACCGGTCTCCCCGGCCGGATCGTCTCCGCTCTGAGCGGTGCTGGATCGTGGCTCGTCTCGGTGGGTCGGGATATGGTGCAAGGCTTGATCAACGGCGTGAACGACATGGTCTCAAACGCCGTGCGTGCTGTCACCAATCTCGGCAGTTCCATGGTGAGCAAGGTGAAGTCGTTCCTCGGCATCGCCTCGCCGTCGAAGGTGTTCAAGCAGCTTGGCGTGTGGACTGGTGAAGGCCTCGTCATCGGGCTCGACAGCCAGCGCTCGAAGGTTGAAGCATCGAGCGTTGGGCTCGCGTCCACGCTTGCTGATGCCTTCTCTGGTGGGAGCGGGAACTCCCTGCAGACGAGAGTGTCGGCAGTGATGGATCTTGCGCTCGGCGGCACCCAGCTCGCAGTGGCGGGAGGGGTCCCGGCCGCCGGGAGTGCCGGTGGCGCGTCCACGGTGGTGCAGATCAACGGCCCCGTGTACGGCAACCCCGAAGGCGTGGCCGAGGAGATCGACAAGAAGCGCCGCCGAGCGGACGCCGTCTATGGTGTGGGAGGTATCCGATGATCCGTCACGAGCTGAGGATGCCGCACCCCACCCAGGCGGCCCGGTTCGTCGTGTGGGATCTCACGGAGGCCCGATATCGGATCGAGACCGCGGCTGGCACCGTCGTCTCTTCCGGTGTCGGGCCTCGCGTCGCTACCGGCATCGAAGGCATGGGCGGCCCCGGAATCGACGTGTTCGCGCGCGAGACACCGCGCGGCGCCGGCCGCGTCCGCACCGGCACCCGCGCGAAGCACCGCACCGCCTTCCTCCCCGTCGTCTTCGAGCAACGCGGCCAGGAATGGGTGACCGTCCAGCGGCTGTTCTGGTCGTGCCTGTCCCCGGACCGGGATGCCGCATGGCGGGTATACGCGTCCGATGGGTCGTGGCGTGAGCTGCTCGTCTTCCTAGACGAGAACGCTACGGTCTACGCTCACGATCCGACGGAGATCCGACAGGTCATCGGCGTAGCGCTCACCGCCGACAACCCGTTCTGGTTGGGCCCGGAGCAACTTGCGGTGACGGCCGTCCAGCCGTCCGTCGAACCGTTCTTCGGCGCGTCGAATGCCGCACCCCCGTTCTACATCGTGCCGGGTGCTCAGGACGGTTCTACGGGGCTGACGGTGGCCGGTGATGTTGAGGCGTGGCCGACGCTCACGATCCTGGGTCCCGCGAGCGCTTTCAGCACGCAGCCGCTGTTCGTGGAGTCGGCTGTGTCGGCGGAGATCCCGGTGTCGGGGTCGGAGCAGCTCGTGCTCGACTTCGATCCGACGGCTCAGGCGGCGATGCTGCGCGCTAAGGGTGCGACCAGCGGCGGCACGAACGTGACCGCGCAGCTCACCGGGCGTGCGTTCTTCCCGATTGCGCCGACCTTCGAGCCCGACGTGCAGGTAGTGCTGCTCACACTGGCCGGTGCGGGCGAGGCGCGGCTTTCGTACCGACCTAGATATTGGAGGGCGATCTGATGGCACTGCTCGACGATAGCTTGGAGATCCGGCTGTGCTCTCCCGACTACCAGGAGGACTGGGGTGTGCTCGGTGACCCGATGCACGTCGTGCTCACGAAGATCCGGTCGTCGGCAGATGTGCTGGAGATCGGGGTGGATGCGGACTCGCCGCAGCGGGAGCTGCTGATGCGGGAGATGTGCGGCGTCGTCGTCAAGTTCCGCGGCCGGTGCGAGTTCATCGGGCACGTCTACCTGCGTAACGGTGGGGTTCGACCGGACGCCGCTATCACGGTGTACGCGCGCAGCGAGGACGAGGTGTTCGATAACACGCTGGCCTGGGTGATGCCGACGCCCGCGGTCTACTCTAACTCTTGGGGCGGCCTCTACTCCTCCGCGAAGGTCGAGCCGGAAGCGGCAAAGGACACTGCGCAGTCGTTCCCGGATCCGTTCCTAGATCCGGGACACTACATGTGGTCGTGGCCGTACACGAACGCTGAGCTGTGGGACTGGAAGCGGGTTCCGACATTCGCTGGCGAGCTGCTGTGCCCGCTGCTGATCAACAACCTCCGGCGGGTCGGCTATCTCTCTCGCGGAACTCTGTGGAGCGGGCCGGAGGAGGTGTTCTCGTCCGGCATCGGGTTCGGCACGTCGAACGGCGCACCCTACGAGGTCGTGAACGCGCAGGCATGGACGTCGCCCACTGACGCACCCCCGTGGATGAACGGGTTTGACGGGTTCTCGCCCCGACTTCACACGCTGCGGGAGACGCTAGCGGCGTTCCAGGCGTGGGCCGACGACACCACAGAGCGGAGCTTCAATGTGTTCGCGCGCGGAGAGATCGGCGGCGGCCCGTGGAACGTCCGTATCGGGATCGAGCAGGCACCAGCCACCTACCCGGTGCCGCTGTCGGTTTCGGCGGGAACCGTTATCGACGGGAGCTGGTCGATATCAGATCACACCGGGTCGCGCGTGATCCTCGGCGGCCCCGGCGAGCAGGAGCAGCGCATCTTTCAGGAGCGCCAGCAGCTCGACCGGGAGCAGCACGGCCGCGTCATCGAGGTGTTCAAGGACGCGACCGGGGCGAAGCTCATGTCGCTCAACCAGCAGGGGTATGAAGATTTCCCGCGCTACTACTTTGTCGATTCGACCGTGCCGCAAGGGTACAAGGATCGCGCCCGCCGATACTTCGATCAGCAGGGCGTCCGCTATCTCGCTGAGGCGTCGCCTGAGACCGAGGTATCGGTGGAGCTGCAGGAGACGAGCGAGATCCACTACGGCGGCGAGTCCGGCTACGTCCTCGGCCAGATCGTCTCGATTGACCTGGGGTGGATGGTGCTGCGAAAGCGCATCGAGAAGGTCACGATCACGCTCTCCCGCGAGGACGGGCTAAAGGTGACCCCGCAGGTTGGGTCTGAGGTTGCGTCGTCGGATGAGGTGCAGGCGCGCGCACTGCGGGCGGTCGCCGATCGCCAGCGCAGAGACAACTCAAGCAGATAGGAGAGCCAAATGGCTATGACAATCGCGGGCTTCCAGGGCACCGTTTCGGAGACACAGTGGGCGCAGATCATGACCGCCGTGGCGCAGAAGTACACGCTCACCTCCGGGGATCCCGTGCGCTCGTCCGGTCGGACCCTGCTCATCGACCCTCGCGCATCGGTCGGTGCCGGGGTGTTGGTCGCGACCGACACCCTCACATCGGTGACGGTGCCGGCACCCGCAACGGGGCAGTGGCATCTGCTCGTGTTGCGCCGCACCTGGGGGGCGTCTCGCTCGGCGCAATACATGCTGATCCCGGGCGCGACCGGCCCGAACTCAGCGCAGACCGCCCCACCGACTACGCTGCCCGCCGGCCGCAACCAGTCGGTCGGTGTCGTTGATGACGAGCCGGTTGCGTGGGTGTACGCGCGGTCCGGCACCACCGAGTTGCAGCTCTGGCAGTTGAGCGAGCGCGTCGTTGAAGGGACGTTCACGACAGCACTCGCGGGATCGGTCGCGACGGCGTCGGGGTGGTACTACCAGGACCAGACGCAGGTGCTCTTCTCCACTCCGTTCTCTCGCCCGCCCCGTTTGCTCTTTTCCACTGAGACCCCGTGGGGAGCCGTGCAGGTCGACCAGCTGTTCGAGGTCACCGGGGCCGGATTCCGGTTGAGGTCGATCCGCCTCGGTGTGCAACCCATCCCAACGAAGGGCTCGTTCCGAGCCATCGGACCTGTCTAGGAAGGGATCTGATGGTCACCGAAACAGAACTCGCCGCCTACGTGCAGCGCGTCCGCTACCAGTGGATCGATGTCGACCGGGTGTTCGGCGCGCAGTGCTGGGACCAGTGGTCGCACTACGCGACGAACTTCCTCGGCGTGCCGTCGTGGCCGACGTACACGAACGCCGGCGGCACGCACCCGCACTCGGGATACGCCTGCAACGTCTTCCACAACGCTGCCCGTTCGGGCCTCGGGCAATGGTTCGAGATCCTGCCCGCCACCGCCACGCCACAGCCCGGGGATGTGGCGTTCTGGGAGTACGGATCCGCCTGGTATCCGCTCTCGCACGTCGCCACTGTTCTTGAAATCACGCACGGCGGGCGAATGCTGCGGTGCCTCACCCAGAACCCCGGCACGGTACAGGTATCGGACCTCGTCATCGATGGTCTCATTGGATATCTCCGGCCCCGCGCAATCTCTGTCGGCATGGTCGACACCTCACGCACCGCGGCGATCGCCGCTTCTCACAAGCTGGCCGCGCTCGCACGTGCTCGGCGACGAAAGGACGACCCCATGCATTTCGTAGCACTCACAGAAGGAGCCCGACAGGATGGCTCTGCAGCTTACGCGATCTACCGCCCCGGGCACGCTGGCTCGTGGGAAGAGTTTGACAGCGCAGGCCTCCGCGGTCGCGCCGCGGATGCGATGGCGTCGCAGTTCGGGCAGCCGACCGTCCTCTCGGCTGCTCGCTGGCTCGAGCTGAAGGCGAAGTACGCGTGACCGTCACAGCGGTCCTCCTCATCGGTCTCGGCCTCGCATTCGCGGGTGCCGGGGCCACCCTCGGAGCTCACATGATGCTGCGGCGGCTCACGAATCGGAGGCGCGAATGACGGAGGAACAACTGACACGCCTGTTTGGCGACATCACCGTGGTGCAACTCGTGCTCTGGGCGCTCGCGGCTTTCGTGCTCATCGTCGCGATCGTGAAGGTGTGGCCGCTGCTGCGTCGGTTCGTCCAGACGATCGACGCGCTCGCGGAGCTGCCCGCGAAGATGCGCCTCCTCGATGAGATCCACCACGAGGTGCGCCCGAACACCGGCACCAGCCTCAACGATGCCGTGCGCCGCGTGGAAGCTGAGCAGACTCGCCAGGCGGTGCAGCTCGACCAGCAGACACAACAGCTCGCCGAGACCACGGAGAAGCTCACCGGCCTGCAGCAGCTCATGGAGACGGGCGATGACGAGCTCTCCGAGCGCGTCACTGACATCGAGAAGACCCTCAACCCCCGGAAGGAGCAGTGATGTTCACTCTCGTTTTCTGGCGCGACGCGATCGAGCGCGCCATCAAGACCGCAGCCCAGACCGCCACGGCCCTCATCGGCACCGGCATGGTCGGCATCCTCGATGTTGACTGGGTGCAGGTGGGATCCGTCACGCTCGTGGCGGCTGCACTGTCTGTGCTCACGTCGATCGGGTCAGGCCCGGTCGCGGATCCTGGCACGGCTTCGCTCGTGCGTCGTGGCCGGTACGCCGCCGACTGACCCCTATCGAAAACTAGGGAAAATCTGGTTTTCGTTTTCTTTACGCACTGCGCCCCCGCGCTCACTCTCACGAGTGGGTGCGGGGGCGCTTGTTGTGTTGAGGAAGGCGGGTGCCCCGGCCTTGGGGAAGGCCCCACATCGCAGCGTCCACGAAATGGGGTGGGAATCCGGAGCACCCTAGGCACAGAGTACCCCGTGGAGTTGGGCCTGCCGGTACTCACAGCAAGCCGTGATGTAGGAGGTGGACGCGAGACCCGCCGTCACCATCAATTGACGGGCTGCCCCTTTTCGTGCGTTTACGGGGCGCGTAGCCTGGGCGCATGTGCGGGAGGGTCATCGTCGACTACGACGAGAACATGGACGTAGCGGGTGGAAGCGAGCTGGCCGAATGGCTGACGGCGCGACCCACTGGATACAAGCCTTCATGGAACGTGAAGCCGACACAGCAGATCCCGGTCGCGCTGACCTCCACGAAAGACGGGGCGAAGCGATTTGAGATGGCGCACTGGTCCTTGGTGCCGCCGTGGGCGAAAGAGATGAAGTCTCGGTATCCCACGTTCAACGCCCGTTCGGAACAGCTTTCGGAGAAGGCGACATTCAAGGGGCCGCTCAAGCGGCAACGGTGCGTGATCCCCGTCACGGGTTTCTACGAGTGGACGGGGGCGAAGACCGCTCGCACTCCACACGCGATCTTCGGACCCGCGCAGATCCTCCCGATGGCTGGCCTGTACTCGTGGTGGCGTGAGCCCGATGCCGCTGAGGGTGAGGGGTGGCACCTCACGGCTACGATTCTCACGCGAGCCTCGGCAGGAGTGATGACCGACATTCATGACCGCATGCCGGTCTTCATGGCAGATGAGCTGCTGCAGGACTGGCTCGACCCCGAGACCGAGGGTGACCAGCTACTCGTCGACGCGGTGTCGGAGGCGTCGGCGCCAATCTCGGAGCAGCTGCACGAGTGGGCGGTGCGCCCACTCAGGGGTGACGGTCCTGAGTTGATCGAGCCAACTTGATATCACCGCGGGGCATCTTGCTCATGTTCGGGTACCCCGGGGCCGGGCCGACAGTGTCCCTTGCTCTCTTGAGCGCTTCGGAGTTGTCCCAGAGCACGGCACGGTCGGCTTCTTCGAGGCTGCCGTAGATCCCATGCATGCGTCTCCGGGCAGGCACCGCATTCCAGACCATGAGCAGGAAGCGGGCCTCTCCCCCAGTGTCGGTGACGCGACTCACGAGGGCCTTGGGCTGGGCAGGGTGCTCGCGCATGATGATCCAGGTGTCGGTGTCAATCTGAATCGGGGCCGGGTTGGACATCACACCTCCATTCGAAACTATGTTCGAAAAGGGTACGCCGCTCCCCCGACATTTACGGCTCATCGCATTTGAGGGTGTAGTCGTGGTCTGAATCCGCCGGCCTCGAGCAGGGATCTCGCGATGTAGTGGGCCAGGTTTCGGAAGCCCAGTGCCGAGCCACGCAAGTGCTCGAGTCTGCCGTTGATTGCTTCGGTCGGTCCGTTCGAAGTTCTTGGGTGATCGAAGTACGCGAGGATGTCTGCCCGGCGCCGGTCGAGCGTGTACGCGAGCTTGCGGAGTTCGACGAACCAGGATGGCGTGGTGGCTTTCACCGTGTCGATCAATTCACGGAGCCGACGTCTGCCGTTTCCCGAGAACTTCTCCCGATACGAGTTCACGACCTGTTGGTAGACCCGCCACGCACGCCACACATCCGCATGCGCGGGGTCAGAGAACACTGCGTCGAGCTTCGCTTGTTGTTTCTCGGTGAGGAACGCTTCGCCGGTGCGCAGCACTTTCCGGATCGCGTAGAGGGGATCGCCCCGGCGTCCGCGGTGTCCGAGCGTTTCCTGCTGGACTCGCTGCCGCACCCGATCGAGCGCGTCACCGGCGAGCTGACCCACGTGGAA
>NZ_ATXU01000005.1 GCF_000421845.1 Leucobacter chironomi DSM 19883 | reverse complement strand
ACATCCTCGCGTTCACCGGGTTCCCCGAAGGACTCTGGCAGCAGATCTGGTCCAACAACCCCAACGAGCGCCTCAACCGGGAGATCCGCCGCCGCACCGACTCCGTCGGCATCTTCCCGAACCGCGACGCGATCATCCGCCTCGTCGGCGCCGTCCTGGCCGAGCAGACCGACGAATGGGCCGAAGGACGCCGCTACCTCGGCCTCGATATTCTCGCCAAAAGCAGACTCACCCTCGTCGCCGACAACAACCCCGAGGAGGTGACCGACAGCATCCTCGAACTCAGCGCCTAACCCCACACATCGAAGGACCCACCGCTACACCACTACCGGGGACTTGACCCTGTGTCCTGATCCGGGCGCGGCAGATTCGTACCGTGCTGATGGGCACGGTTGATCGTCGCATCGACCGATACACCCCAGTCGATGTCACCGGCAGCGTCGGCCTCGGCAAGGATCTGCATCAGCACGCGATCCCAGGTGCCATCGACGGCGTATCGACGGTGCCGCTTCCACACTGTCTGCCACGGACCGAACCGCTCTGGGAGATCCCGCCACGGGATCCCGGTCCGATACCGGTAGACAATGCCCTCGACCACCCGGCGATTGTCTTCGAACGGACGGCCTTTCCGGCCCTCGTTGGAGGGGAGTAGCGGATCGACTCGCTCCCACTGCTCGTTCGTGAACTGCGTAAACCTCGACCGGCGAACCATGCACTTCAGTCTGCCGAAACATCACCCACCGATATAGGAGACACGCCCTAGCCGCTGACGCGCTCGCGGGGCCCGGGTCGGATTCGTTCCGATCCGGGCCCCGCGGCGTTTCCGGCCGAGGCCGACGGTCGCGCGGATGAGGTGAGGCTCGCCTTCGATGCGCCCGGCACCGCACCCGGCCAGAATGGAGGCATGAGCAGGCTGCGCACGGCGATCCGGTCCTACCCGCTGGTCGCGGTGACGCTGCTCGTGGGCGCGGTCGGCCTGCTGCTGCTCGCCACTCCGGCCCGCCCGGCCGCGGCCTGGATCGTGGGCGCCTACGCGATCGGCGTCGCGGTGTGGCAGGGGTTCGGCATGATCCGCCAGCTCGTCCGCGGGCACGCCGGCCGTGCTCGTGGGCGAGCCGTGGGCCGCGCTCGTGGTGGTGCTGATGCTCACGGGAGGCGAGGCGCTCGAGGACTACGCGCAGCACCGCTCGAAGAGGGAGCTCACGGCGCTGCTCACCCGGACCCCGCAGCGAGCGATGCGGATCACCGGTGGCGGTGCGAGCGGCGGTGCGGACGACGCCGAGGATCGCTCCGGCGCCGACGACGGCGCCGGTGAGCGCACCGAGACCGTGCCCGTGGAGCAGATCGAGGTGGGGGACCTGCTGCTCGTGCGGCCGGGCGAGGTCGTGCCGGTCGACGCGATCCTGCTCACCGCCGAGGCGGAGTTCGACGAGTCGTCGGTGACCGGCGAGAGCCTGCCGGTCGAGCGCGCGGCGGGCGAGCGGGTCGCGAGCGGCGTCGTCAACGGCAGCACCGCGATCCGGATGCGGGCGGCGGCCGGCGCCGCCGAGAGCCAGTATCAGCAGATCGTCGAGCTCGTGCGGCAGGCTCAGGGCAGCCGCGCGAAGACGGTGCGCCTCGCCGATCGCTATGCGGTGCCGTTCACGGTGCTCTCCCTGCTGATCGCGGGGACGGCCTGGGTGCTGAGCGGAGACCCGGTGCGCTTCGCCGAGGTGCTCGTCGTCGCGACCCCCTGCCCGCTGCTGATCGCGGCTCCCGTCGCCTTCCTCGGCGGCATGAGCCGGGCGACCCGCTTCGGTCTCATCGTGAAGGGCGGCGGCACGCTCGAGCAGCTCGCCGAGGTGAGGTCTGCGGCCTTCGACAAGACCGGCACGCTCACCACGGGCAGGCCGGAGCCTCGCGCGGTGCGGCCCGAGCCGGGCTTCACCGAAGAGCGACTGCTGCAGCTCGCCGCTTCGGCCGAGGTGTACTCGTCGCATGTGCTGGCGGGCGCGGTCGTGTCCGCGGCGAAGGCGCGGGGCGTCGCGCTGCTGCCGGTCGCGTCGGCAGCCGAGAGCGCGACCAACGGGGTCGAGGCGCGAATCGAGACGCAGGTCGCCGAGGGCGTGATCCGCGTCGGCAAGCCGTCCTGGGTCGCCGAGTCTGCGCCCGAGCTGCGGCGCGCTTCGCTCGACGCGGGCGAGCTCGCGATTTACGTCGCCCTCGACGACCGGTTCGCAGGCACCCTCGTGATGCGGGATCGATTGCGGGAGGAGGCCCCGGCGACGCTCGCCGAGCTGCGCGAGCTGGGGATCGAGCGCATGGTCATGGTGACGGGCGACGTCGCCGCGACCGCTGACGCGATGGCGGCGCGCGCGGGCATCTCCGAAGTGCACGCCGAGTGCAGCCCGGCCGACAAGGTGCGGATCGTCGCGGGTCTGCGACCCCGCCCGCTCGCGATGGTCGGCGACGGGCTCAACGACGCCCCGGTGCTCGCCGCCGCCGATGTCGGATTCGCGATGGGCGCGCGCGGGGCGACCGCTGCGAGCGAGTCCGCCGATGTGGTGAACCGCTTCGACCGCATCGACGGCGTGACGCGGGCGATCAGGATCGGCCGCGACACCGTGCGCATCGCCCTGCAGAGCATCTGGCTCGGCATCGTGATCAGCGTCGGTCTCATGGCGGTGGCGGCCTTCGGGTTCCTGCCTGCTCTGGCCGGCGCGTGGCTGCAGGAGGCGGTCGATCTGGTCGCGATCCTCGGCGCGCTCAGGGCCGTGGGGCCACGCTCCGAGCGGCGCCGATAGCCGCGAGCACCCGTTCGCGCAGGGCGTTGCCGCATTCTGCGAAGCCGCGCTGCAGCTCCGCGTACTCGCGCTTGCCGGCCGCCGTCTCGATCGCGATCGGCGCGAGCGGCGTCCCGTCCGCCCCCGCGTATCCGGTCACGTCGTAGGGCGAGGCCCGCATGTCGACCTCGCGGATGTCGCGCGCCAGCACGAACGCGTCGAGCAGCACCTCGCCCGGCACGATCGGGCCGAGCTTCGCGGCCCACTTGTAGACGTCCATGCCGGCGTGCAGGCAGGCGGGCTGCTCGAACCGGGGCTGCGTCTCGCGGGTAGGGCGCAGCGTGTTGAGCGGCGACGCCTCGGGCGTGAAGAAGCGGTAGGCGTCGAAGTGGGTGCACGCGATGCGGTGCGACTCGACGACCCGGTCGGTGGCCTCGTGACCGATGCGGAGCGGCAGGCCGGCGTGCCGCACCTGCTCCGGCCCGAGGCGGTAGACCATCGCCCACTCGTGCAGGCCGAAGCAGCCGAACTGCGCGGGGCGCTCAAGCGTCGCGCCGAGCAGCCGCTCGACGTAGTCGACGGTGCCGCCGCGCTTCGAGAAGTAGGCTGGCAGGTCGAGGGCGGCATCGGGTTGCGATCCTGAATCGATCGAGGATCCCGGGCCAACTGCAGATCCCGACACCTTCCGGTAGTAGCGCCAGCCGGCGCGATCCTCTGCTGCTCCTTCGAGCACCACTCCCGCACCCGGGTGCCACCGGCGCAGTTCGCCCGGCTTCACCGAGTAGTAGGTCCAGAGGAAGTCCTCGACCGGATGCCGCTCGCGCCGCGACCGGCGCGACCGGTGGCCGGCGGTGAGGGCGTCGGCTCGTTGCTGATGCTCGTGCTCGCGCCGTGACCACTCTGCGCGGGGCAGCAGCACCGTCGCCGAAGCGTGCGCCCGAGTGCGGGTGCGGGCGCGCGCTTCGGGGCCGGCGGTGACGGGCATCATCCCAGGTTACTGCGCACGCGGGAGCGCGGATGCGCGACTTATGCGGTGAGCCCCGGTGTGCGCTCTGCCGGCGGAGCAGGGCCTGCGCTACTCTCGAAACAATGTGATTACGGCGAACGCTGGGAGTTGTCGATGTCGAATGCGGAGCATCAGCCGCCGAACGACCCGGTCTCCGCCCGCCCGCCCATGGTGCTCCGCCGCGCAAGCGATCGCACGCCGCTTGGGAGCATCATCGGCAGTATCGAGCGTGCGTTCGACCTGGGCGATTACGATCTGCTCGCCGAACTGCTCGATCGCAACATACTGGCCGCCTGGTTCGGCCTTCGGCCCGAGCGTCTCGGGCTGATCATCGCGACGATGACCGAGGCGGGTGCGCCGGTCAACCTGGTACTGCGCACCATCGCCACTCTGCTCGCCTCACCGGGCTCGGCGCACGCCATCGGCGAGCAGCTGAGCGACAGCGCACCCGAGGCCGGCACGCTCGACGAGCTGGCGGCGCTCTCCCAGCGCATGTTCGCCCTCCGACTGCAGGGTCGCCCGGTCGAGGCGATGCAGTTCTCGGCGAGCCTCGACCGCCGATCCGGCATCAGCTACCCGTTGTTCGACACGCAGAACGGGTGGGGGCTGTTCGCGCCGGTGCAGTTTGGGGTGACGGCCATGCTCGCGGGAGATTTCTCGGCCGCGCTGGCGAGCTTCACGCAGGCCCGCATGCATGTGATCGTGCCGCACCTCGCCTTTCTCACGCGTGATGCCTACGTCAAGTCCGCGCTCATCGAGGCGCTGTACGGGGATGCCGAGCGTGCCAGCGCACTGCTCGACGATGCGAGCAGGGTGCTGCGCACCGAGAGCTGGGCCGAGGGCGGGCTCGACGCCTGTGCCGTGATCGCCGGGTCGCTGCTGCCGAGTCGGGCTCCCACCGAGGCGCTCCGGATGCTCGAGTCGGTGCCCCTGCACGAGGTCGGCGAGATGTGGCCCTTCCATGCTGCGGCCGTGCATCGTGCCCTTGTGGCGGCCGGCTATCAGGAGGAGGCGAGACGGCGGGTTGAGATGTTCGAGGGCATGCCCTTGCCGCGCCAGGAGGGCCAAGGTTATACCGGCAGCGTGCTGTTGCTTTGCCGCATCGCCGACTCGGTGGCGCATGGGGATCTGCTCGATGCGAGGGAGAGGATCGGCCGAGCAGACGATTCGATCGCCGTCACCCGGCTCGTCGCTGCGCGACTCGAGCTGGCCGCGGGCAGGCCGAGGGAGTCGCTGCGGCGGCTGGAGGGCGTGCGCGAGCAGACTGGCAGCCTGCGAAGTCTTGAGGTGCAGCGTCTCGCGGTGATCGCGGGATGCCATCTGGCTCTCGGATCGGCCGATGAGTGCCGGGAGGTGCTCGAGCTGGCGGCGCGGCTGCCCGGAGGTTTGAGCCCGCACGAGGCGCAGTTCTTCCCTGCCGACGTGCACCGGTTCGCCGGCGCCGGTGTGGGAACGTGGCCCTTCGCCGAGGAGCCGGGGTTCGACGACTCCGAGATGTTCCAGACGGGGGTGCCGCTCACGGCCCGTGAGCTCGATGTGTTGCAGCAGCTCTCGGGTGGGCATTCGCGGGAGGAGATCGCGCGGTCGCAGTTCATCTCGCTCAACACGCTGAAGGCTCACTTGCGATCGATCTATCGCAAGCTGGGTGTCAGCTCGCGGGCGGGCGCCGTGCTCGAGGCGGAGCGCCGCGGGATCGTCTGAGTTGCGGATCCGAATGTCTGGTCTGGGCGCAGCGCCGTGGCCGCATCGCGGTCGTCGCACCGATCGCCGGGCCAGATATCGCCCCCGATTTCACCCTCGTCGCCATTTTGTGCAGCTTGCTGTGGCATAGGTTTGTATGAGATAGGTGGTCTTGTTTGTTCGGGGCCGTCTGCTGGAGTAGCTTGTTCGAGCGCCCAGATGGATGCGTTCGATGCGGACATCCAGCGTTGACTTAGAGGAATAGGGTCGGCCGCCCGTGTGCGGCCGGTTTGCTTGGGGGAGCAGCATGTCGCGTCATGCGGAAGAGAAGACCGAGCGGTCGAGCGTGAACGCTCGCATCAAAAAGTGGATCGCGGGCGTCTCAGCTGCGGCTCTCGGTGCTGGCTTGCTCGTGGTTGCTGGCTTTGGCGTGAATTCGGCATTGGCGGGAGCGCCTGCGCCCGGTGTCTCCGTCGCTCAGAGTGGCACCTACCTGGCGGGCGAGGATCTGTCGCTGAATCTCACGTTTACCAGTGCTGGTGCAGCTGCGGGTGATGAGTACAACCTGAGCGCCGGTGTTGTGATGCCGCAGGGGATCACCGTGGTTGATTCGGGCACGCTCGGCGCCTCGGTCGTCCACACCGGCCGCGCACTGCCGCTCGACCCCGTGAGCCCCGCTGCGCGCGTGCAACTGCCCGGCAACTACTCGATGAGCGAAGCCCAGTGCGCCGCGCTCGGGCTCGAGCCCTGGACTCCGGACCAGGCCTCCGGCAAGTGCGTCGTGCCCGACGGCATGCAGTACCTCGTCTTCCAGAACATTTCCGACCTGCCCGAGGGCGCCTCGGCCACGCATTCGGTGACGCTGCGCCCCGATGCCTTGGTGTTCCCGGTGGGTTCGCGGGTTGAGCTCGACGTCACCGCCTTCACGAGCGAGGATGTGAGCTACATTCCCGTGTTCCCGGGAAGCACCGGCGTTGCCGATGACTCCGGGAAAACTTCGGCCCCCGGTTTTCCGGCCGCACCCAACCGCACCACCTCGGTGCTCGTGAACGCCCTGCGCCTTGAAAAGAGCGAGCCCAGCCCCGAGAGCGAACTGCTGCGCGGGGTGCACGCGAACTCGACCACATACACCTTGCGTGTGTGGCACACGGGCGAGGGCGACATCGACGATGTGACGGTGACCGACTTCATCCCGGCCGGCCTCGAATACTTGGGACTGGGCAGCGCGGTTGACCCCGACCGCACGACGAATGCGAACGGCACGCAGGGGCTCGTCGAGTACCCGGGTGCCCCGCGCCTCGACAGCACCCCGGCCCCTGCCGGCAGCACTTACGCTGGCACCGGCGTGATTGACGCCAGCCGCAACGCCGCGAACATGGGCGAAGAGACCGTCACGACCAGGGTGGCGACCGCCGCCGACGCTGCGGCCCACCCCGGCGTCGTCGCAGGCGACGTCTACACCGTCGTGAGCTGGAACATCGGCGAGCTCTTGAAGACGGGTCTCGCAAGCTACAGCATTCTTGATCCGGTTGCGCAGACGTATGACGCTATGCCCGGTACGCCTGGCTTCTTTGAGATTCGCTACCGTGCCGCCGTGCCGCTGTTCGAGAACACCGTCGACTTCGATGGCAACGGCAACCAACCGACCGCAGATGGCGGGCGCCACCAGATCGCAAACCTCGATAACAACCGTGGTGCCTCGACACGTCATGGCTCGGTGCAGACGACGCCCGGTTTCGGCGACGACGGCGATGCGAAGAGCTACACGAACGTGGCCACCGCCGCGGGTGTCTATAATGGCGAAGTTGCGGACGAGGCGGATCGCATCCTCACCGACACCGACACCGAGACGATCGACGCGGTCGACGTGCGTCTGCTGAAGTCGGTCGACTATGAAGAGTTCACGCAGGGTGGGCTCGCCACCTACACGCTCGACATTCACACGAGCGAGTACACGAGCGCCGACCTGGGTGCTGGTGGCAGCGGTGCGATCCGCCCGAACCGCCTCGTTGATGACCTGGGCGACGGCATCTGCCCCGTGTTCCCGGCGGGTGTCGCGGTCACTCCGGGTGCGAGTACGGCAGGCACCGATATTCCCCGCCTCGTCATCGGCAACCCGAATCCTGGTGGGAGCGTGGGCCCCGACTTGACCGCGGCGGATTGGACCGCTGCGCTCGGTTCGAGCCTTGCGAGTGCCTGCGGCTTCCCCTCGTCTCGCACCGGTGCGGCGCTGACTGGCACCCCTGGTGCGACGACACTGACGGGCATCGCCTACGACCCCACGTCGGGCCACTTCTACCTTGACCTCAACACGGCAGCACTCGCCGCGAACAGCCAACAGGTCATCACGTATACGGCGTTGCAGAATACCGTCTACTCAGAAGGCGGCGGCGTGCCCGGTGCGACGACTTCAGGCGACACCATCGTCAACACCGCTGAGCTGATGATGACCACGCAGTCGATTCCGGCCCTTGACAATGTGGAGTCTGCCTCGGGCGCCGAGGCTGATGGCACATGGCGCGCCTGGGACGACTCGGATGCGACGCTGCAGGCTAGTCTCAGCGAGCTGAATAAGTGGGTGCTGAAGCGAGAAGCTGGGGTGCCTGCTCGCAATGTCGTGATGAACGTAGACGACGATGACTGGGTGAAAACGCCCGAAGAGAACACGCCGTTCGCGGTGGGTGACCAGGTCTGGTACAAGATCAAGGTCACGCCACCGAGCGGGGCCGACGTGCGAAATGCGAAGCTCACCGACTTCCTCCCCGAGGGCGTGAGCTTCGATAGCACCACCATGAATGGCAGCACGAAGCGGCTCGAGGATATGTGGATCGTGCCCTCGGGCGACTGGGGTGCCGCTGGAGAGAACCTACCCTGGATCGGCACCTGCACCGCAGCGAACGCCCCGATCCCCTCTGACATTGTTGGTACTCCGGGTGATAACAATTTCACGCGGTGGCTCTACACCTTCGTGCCGAACCCGACAGTTTCAGGCAACGTTCTCACCTTTGAGCTGGGGCAGAATTGCGGATTGGGCGGCACGGATCGCTTCATGCCGCTGGCCGCCCCGCTCGAGGTGTACCTGAAAGTTTCCGTCAAGAATCCGGCCGCCTTCGCCGAGGTCGATCTGCCGCAGAACCTCGCGAAGTACCAGCAGAACAACGTCGACGGCGAGATCTTCTTCCTGCGTGACATGGCCGAGATCGAAGTCGACGGCAGCCCGCGCCTGTTGAAGGGCATCCGCAGCAACACCAACGCCGACAGCCCTTCGCGCCCTGCCGTGCTGCCGGGTGGCAACCTATTCAACACCAACGTCGACGGCACGCCGACCTCCGAGACCGTCGTGCAGGGCGATGAGGTGACCTTCCGCCTCGACGTGTCGGCGCCGCGCACCGGCACCACGAACTACCAGGTCTGGGACGCGCTGCCGGTGGGGATCAAGGCCGCTGACGTGAAGCCCGGCAGCTACACCGCCGCCGACGTGAACCAGGTCTGGGTGCCGATCGCGGCGCCCAACCCCGGGCATCCCGGATTCTGGGAGGTCGCCGAGACCCCGGTTCCCGCAACCTCGGGCGCGACCACGAACTGGACCGCCGACGTCTACGACTACGATCCCGCGTTCAACGCCGGTGCGGGCGGCTACCCGGGTGCACCGGCAGACGTCAACGATCACCTGCGCGATGAGATCAAGGATGCCGAGCGCAGCATCGTCGTATGGAGCTACAGTGCGCCCGTGCTCGGCTCCATCGCCGAGGACGACTCGGTCGATCCGGTGATTCCTGCCGCCTTCCGCGGCATCACGCTCGGCTACACCGTCGTGGTGCCCGACGGCACGACCGGCAGCGCCGCGGCGGAGCTGACGCAGCGCTACCAGAACGACGCCTCGATCGTGCAGTTCGCCTACCAGGGCAACAGCAGCACCCCGGGCAACGCGGTCAACAACGAGGTCATCGTCAACGGCACCGAGAACCTCGCCGACGAGCGGCATCCCGCCCCCGGCTCCGGCGTCTTCGAGCTCGACGACGAGGACAACACGACGAGCGACCCCTCGCAGGTCTACGTGCTGGGCACCGGTATCGACAAGGTCCTCGTCGAGACCGAGGTCAAGCCCACCGGCTCGAACCCGGCGGACGCGAATAACACCTCGAATCTCGGCCCCGCTCCCGCGGCGCGCCCCGACGACGCGATCGTGCAGGGTGAGCACGCGACCTTCCAGTACTCGGTCGTCATCCCCGGCAACACGACGGTGAAGGATGCGAAGCTCTCCGACGACGGCAAGCTCCGCTGGACGGGCAGCCCGAGCACGCCGAGCAGCCGCGAGGTCGACTACAACTTCGTGGACGGCAGCGCCGTGTTCGAGGTGCGCGACAAGGACGGCGCAGTGATCCCGGGCTTCGTCTGGACCGGCTTCGACCGGGTGGGCGCGACGGGGGGCGCCGAGCGCCCCGGCACGCTGGTGTTCCCGGCCACCTACACGAACACGGGGGCCGATCCGCTCACCTTCGTCGTGCAGATCAAGGTCTGGGTAGAGGATCGCGACGAGACCGACAACACCTACAACCCGGATTTCCCGCACTCCAAGACGCTCACCAACACCGCGCGCCTCGAGTTCACCAACCCGAACTACGATCCGGGTCTGCCCCCAGGTCCCGACAACCGGCAGAAGATCGAGGCCGATGACGACGCGAACGTGACGTATATCGAGCCGCTGCCCACGCTGTCGAAGACGGTCGTCGGCACGCCCGGCGGAGCAGACGGCCTCGTCACCTTCGAGCTCACCGCGGGCAGCACCGCGGGGCTCCCGGCGCTCTACGATGCGGTGGTCTATGACTGCCTGCCCGCCGGATTCGCGGAGCCCGCAGCTGCCCCAGGCTGGAACTTCACCACCGCCAACGGTACCGCTCAGGTTTCGGCGCTGGCTGGCGGCAAGTGCCGCGTCGACGGCACGGGCGCCGATCAGCGCGTGATCCCCGATGCGGCGGGCACCGGCACTCTTATAGAGTGGACGGACATCGGCCGCCTCGATGCGGGCAGCCCCAGCACGCTGCTCTTCACCGCCAAGCTCGACCCCGCCGCCGGCGGCGGCGCGAGCTACATCAACCGTGCGCACATCGTCGGATATACGCTGCCCGGCACGATCGGCGGCGAGAGCACCGCTGATCGCCGCGGCGATCGCGCAACCGGTGCCGAACGGGACGTCACGCTCACTCGAGCCACCCTGGCGAAGACGGTATCCCCTGCCTACGCACCCGTCGGCGGCACCGTGCGCTACACGCTCACGACCACCATCCCGGCGAATGCAAACTTCTGGGATGCTCAGCTCGTTGACACCCTGCCGCCAGGGTTCAGCTACGCGGGCAACCCGACGGTCTCCTTCGTCGGCGGGCCCGCGGTGACGAACGATCTGCACGTCTCGGGACAGACCGTGACCTGGCCGGCGACCGCCGGCCCGCCGTCCGCGGGGTCCAGGATCGACATTCCGTTCGATACCGTCAGCCGCACGATCGTGATTTCCTTCGATGCGAGGGTGACCGACAGCGTCGCAGCGAGCCCGACGGCAGCCAACCGCACCAACCGCGCCACATTCTTCTGGAACATGAGCGATGGGGTCGACAGCACGCGCACGAACACTGATGAGGCGACCGCAATCATCACCGTGCAGCACCCGCGCGTGGGCCTCGTGAAGAAGGTTGACGCACGCACCGCGAGCCCGGTGAACCAAGATGCGATGACGTTGAACCCCGACGGTACCTTTAGGTATGCCATCACGGTGAACAACACCGGTACCGGTGCTGTCGGTTCAGCCAACCGCACCCCGGCACACCATGTCTCCATGCAAGACGTGGTGCCCGCGGGCGTGATTGTTGACCCGGCATCGATCTCGCCAGTGCCCACGAACCTGGCAGCCATCAGCACCGCGCTCTCAACGGGCACCGGTGCCACGATTCAGTGGCAAGATTTCGGGCCGCTCTATCCGTTGGCCGATTCCAACGGCACCACCAGGCTGAACTCGATGGTGTTCTCTTACAATGGCTCGTTCGTCGGTGCAGCGAACCTGACAGATGCGACGAAGACCAATACGGCGACGGTTACCGAGTACTTCTCGTGGGATCCGAGCAATGAGGGCCGTCGCTACGTGCCAGGCGCCGGCGGGGTACCGGCGGCTACCGACACCGCGCAGGTCACGCCCGTGTTCCCGAACGTGGCGCTGCTGAAGCAGGTCTCGCCAGACAACCCAGCGAACCCGGCGATCGACGTGGCCTACGTTGACACACCCTTTGCCTGGACGCTGCGCGCCACCAACAACGGCGCCGGCCACACGCAAAACATCGAGATCCAAGACGAACTGCCGGAGAACTGGAGCTACGACGGCGACCCCTCACGCGCACCCCAGATTCGCCTCAACGGCGGGGCTTGGGTGACGCTCGCAGCACCGACGGGCACCACCAACCTGGTGTGGAGCGAGGCGAGCGTTCGTGCGGCGCTTGAGAACGGTGGCGTGATCGCGGCCGGTAGCCCGGTGATCCCGGGCAAGGTCGGGAGCAATGCGAGCTCGTACCTCGAGATTCGCTTCAGCACGATCCCACAGACCGGGGCGCTCACTGACGCGGGCGTCACCACCGACGCAGGCGTAGCGGTGCCGCACACCAACACGTTGACCGCGGTCGCGAAGGACACCCGTGGCGACACTGGCCGGCAGGGCGTTCCTTCGTACTCGCCGGGCAGCAGCCCCGCGAACGGCTACATCCACTCAGCCGACCTGAAGCTGGTCAAGGATGCCGTCGGCGGCACCACGGGCAACGCGCCCGCGGGCCACCCGCTGCACGGGGTACCGGCCGACCAGTGGGTCATCGGGCAGAGCCTTGAGGCAGGTGTGTACACTCAGCCGCAGTGGCGCATCACCGTTGACAACCACGGCCCCAATGCGAGCTACGGCCCGTTTGAGATCACCGACACGCTGGATCTACCTGCGGGTGTGACGACGACCGGTTGGGCAGCTCAGTACTTCGCTCCGGGAGCCACGACGGGCACGCCGATCTCGTTGAGCACCTCGGGCAGCGGTACCACCGCTGATCCTTACCGGTTCACCGTGGGCGGAAACACTACCAGCCTGAACGCGGCGGGCACAGACAGGATCGTGCTGACCGCGAACGTGAACATCACGACGGCCGCCGACCCGGGCGCCAAGCCGGCAAACGACGCGAGCGTGCTCGGCCGCACCTATGAAGCGCCGAGCAAGTTGCCCAATGACGGCACCAACCCGAACCCCAACGAGGATGACGCCGAGCGGACGCTCACCGAGAGCGCCGACCTCGCAGTGGTGAAGACGATGACGAACGCCGGCGGCACCGTGAACGCGGGCGGAACGATCAACTGGTCGATCCAGCCCGTGAACAACGGGCCATCGGTCTCGCGAAATTCTGCAGCCAATCCGATCACCATCACCGACACGATCCCCACGGGAGTGAGCGGTGTGGCCGACCCGTCGAATGCGACATGGATCGCGACGCTGAACGGCGCGGCCTGGCCCGTGGGCACCACCGCGACCGCAGGCGATACGATCACGTTCACACTCGACCCTGCGATCTCGTCACTCGGGATCGGCGGTGCCGGAGTGCATGCGCCGATTACGATGAGCGGCACCGTCGATGCGGCATGGACCCCGACCTCGGGGCCGGCCGGAAACGGCAGCATCGTCAATGTTGCGGTCATCACGCCCGGCTCGACCCCCGATCCGGTGACACCGAACAACACCGACGACGCCCCGGCAAACCCGGCGTTCGACGCGACCCTCGGCATCACCAAAGTGCGCGTGATCTGGGACACCACGGCGAACGCCTGGGTGCCAGCCGCCACCCTGTCGCCGGTGCCTCCGGTCAACGCAGGCGATCAGGTGAGCTACCTGGTGACCGTCTCGAACAGTGGGCTCGCGGTCGCCCGCGGCGTGCAGGTGGTCGATGAGCACCCGACGACGCTCTTCAACGCGACCTGGGTGACCCACGCGGCGACTGGTGATCCTACCGGTACCGCGGTGTGGACGCGAGCAGACCACGCGGCCCCCAACACCCACTGGGATGTGTTCTCGCTCACCGGCAATCTGCCGGTCGGCCAGTCGCGCGCGTTCGTCGTCACCTACGACACCGCGCCGACGCTGCCCGCCAACGTCACCAACTGGGTCGAGGCGAGCTCTGAAGACAACCCCTCGAAACCGCGAGACGACGAGCCGTTCGATTCAGACAGGCTCTCGATGCTCTCGATCGAGAAGACGCACACGGTACCCGCGGCAGGAGCCGCTGCGCTGGCCGGTCAAGCCGTCACCTATCGCATGGTGATCACCAACGATGGGCCGAGTGACTCCCTAGGTGTGATCAGCCTGAGCGATGCGCTCCCCACGAAGTTCAGCTTCGTCCCGGGATCAGCCACGGTCGACGGCGTCGGCGGTGAGGCCTCACAACCGACCGTAACCGGCGATCCAAATGCCGGTGGTCAGACGTTGACCTGGGCGGCTCTTCGCGACGCGACGGGCACCCTGCCCGCCACGGCACCGAACAATACGATCGTCGTGACCTTCCAAGCGCTCGTCGCAGCCGATCACCCAGAACAGAACGGGGTGCAGAACGCTGCAACGGTGACCGGGCCCGATAACAGCGACACCGATCGCGATCCGGTCGATATCGACACCGAGGCGACGATGACGATCGTCAAGACAACGACAAACCCAGCCGACCCAGGCCCATGGCATGCGGGTACCGACGTCGAATACACGCTGACGGTCACCAACAACGGCCCATCTGCGGCTCCCGCGCAGGTCGTTGACACGCTGCCTGCAGGGCTCACTCTGGTCTCGATGAGCGGCACAGACTGGACCTGCACGGCGACCCCGGGCACCCAGAGCGGCAGCTGCACCTACGATGGTCTGCACCCGGTGGGCGCAGCAGCGGCGACCGAGATCACCGTCGTCGCGCACATCGCGAGCGACCTGCCCACGGCGACGTTGACGAACCCGTTCGTCAACGAGGCGGTGCTGACGTGGACCGACAGCCGCCAGTTCCCGGATCCCACCCAGGATCCGCGCAAGGACGACGACGACGCGTCGATCATCGTCACCGCGCAGGCCGACCTCGGCCTGGTGAAGACCGCGGTCGATCCGGCAGACGATGTCACAGAGGTGACGTCGGCCGTCGCCGGCGAGCAGGCCCGCTACCGCATCGACGTCACCAACTACGGCCCGAGCGATGCGGCGCCCGACCTGGTCGTCACCGACACGCTGCCGCTCGGCGTCAGCTACGTCGGCCCGGCCGGCGACACAGCAAGCAACTGGAGCATTGTTGCCTCGGCCTACAACCCCGCGGTGCAGCAGACGGTCACGTTCACTCGAACGGCGGGCGGCTCCAACGTCGGGTTGCCGATGGTGGGCACCAGTGCGACCCCGGCACCGGTGATCCTCTTCGACGTGCTGCTCGACCCGAGCCTGCAGCCGACCGATCCCGCGGCTGCACCCCCGGTGACGCCGCTCGTCAACACGGCGACCGTCACCTCCGGCACTCCGGAGCCTGCGGTAGACCCGCACCCGAACACCGACACCGCTCCGCTCGACGTGGCGCGCTCCGCCGACCTCGCGGTAGTGAAGTCGCACCCGACCGACCTGAACGGCCAGCTGCACGTCGGCGATCCGCTCGACTACACCATCCAGGTGACGAACAACGGGCCGTCGATCTCGAGTGGCTTCACCGTGACCGACACCGTGCCGGCCGGCATCGAGGTTACGAGCACCACCGGGCCCGTCACAGGCACCGCGTGGACGATCGACTCGATCACCTTGGTCGATCCGCTCGACCCGACCGGTGGCGCGATCGTGGTGGCCACCTACGCCGGTACGCTCGGCGTAACCGCCGGTATTGATACCGAGGCGGATCCGCTGATCATCTCGACGCTGATCCACGAGAACGCCCGCGGCACGGTGCCGAACCACGTGGAGATCACGAGTGCGAACGAGCCCGATCCCGACACGAGCAACAACGAGTGGTCGGATCCGCTCGACGTGACCCCGGTCGTCAAGCTCGTGGTCGAGAAGACCGCCGTCGGGCAGTTCCAGGTCGGCAAGGTCGGCACCTACCGCATCACGGTCGAGAACCAGGGACCGCATGACGATCCCGGCCCCATCACCGTGACCGACGTGCTGCCGAACGGCCTCGCCTACCACTCCTCGCCGAGCCTGCCCGCAGGCGTCAGCATGGCGGTGAGCGGCAAGACCGTCACCTGGACGCTCACCGGCGGCCTCGCCGTCGGCGACACCGCGGAGCTCACGCTCAAGGTGAACGTGCTGCAGGCCGCCTACCCGCAGGTGACCAACACGGTCGTGATCGACTCGCCCGCCGACCTCACGCCCGACTCGGTGCTGAGCGACGACGCGACGGTGCCCGTCAAGGCGCTCGACCCGCTGTCGATCACCGGTGCGAGCGCGGTCGGCTACCTGGCGATGCTCGCGGCGCTGCTGATGCTCGGCGGCGCTGTCGCCGCCGCCGCACGCGGTCGTCGCGAGGTTCGCGGAGTCCGCGCGGACTAGCGGCAGAAGCTGGGGGGAATCGGGGCCCGGAGGGATGAGCCTCCGGGCCCTCGCCCGTTCCCGAGCACGAATGTCAGCCGTGAACGATAGCCTGAATCCATGGACTTCTGGAGCGAGATCGTCGGGCAGCCCGCGGCGGTCGACGCGCTCGAGCGCGCCGCCTCGCCGGGGGGCGAACTCGCCCACGCCTGGCTCATCACCGGCCCGCCCGGCTCGGGCCGCTCGAATCTCGCCCTGCGCTTCGCGGCGGCCCTCACCGCCCGCGAGCCGGGCGATCGCGAGCGCGTCTTCGCCCAGGTGCGGGCCCGCACCCATCCCGACGTCGCAGTGCTCACGACCCAGAAGGTCGTGATCGGCATCGACTTGCGCGACATCGCCACCACCGCCCACTACGCTCCGGCAGAGGGGCGGCATCGGGTGATCGTGATCGAGGATGCCGACTGAATTGGCCTGGTTTGAGTTCCGATCTTTATACAAGGATGGAACTACGATGCCAAGCAAATATGACCCTGAACTTCGCCAGCGCGCACTTCGGATGCTCGCCGAAGCCCGCCCCGAGCACGAGTCGCTGACCGCGGCCTGCCGACACGTCGGTGGGCTCCTCGGAGTGAGCCCGGAGACGCTGCGCGTGTGGCAGCGCCGCTACGACATCGATACCGGCGCGAAGCCTGGCACCTCGATCGATATGGCCCAGGAGAACCGGCGGTTACGCCGCGAGGTGAGCGAGCTCCGGAAGGCCAACGAGGTACTCAAAGCCGCGAGCGTGTTTTTCGCGAAGGAACTCGACCGGCCACGAACGAAATGATCAGATTCATCGACGAGTACCGTGATCGTTTCGGGGTCGAGTTCCTCTGTCGTACGCTGCGTGCGGCAGTTCGTGGGTTCCTCATCTCCCGCGGATACCGGGCCGCGAAAGCCCGGTCGGCCTCAGCCAGGCAGCTGCGCGACGAGTTGCTCCTCCCTGAGATCCGGCGGCTCCACGCGAAGCACTATGGCGTGTACGGGCGCCGGAAGATGCATGCCCTGCTGAAGCGTGAGGGGTGGAAGATCGGCCGCGACCAGACCGAGCGTCTGATGCGGCTCGCCGGCGTGCGCGGGGTACGGAAATCAAAGCGCGTGTTCACCACACGCCCCAACAAAACGGCGGCACTGCCTACCGATCTCGTCAACCGGAGATTCGCCGCTGACGGGCCGCGCAAGCTCTGGGTGTGCGACGTGACCTACGTCGCCACCTGGTCTGGGTTCGCCTATGTCGCGTTCGTCACTGACGTGTACTCGCGCAGAATCGTGGGCTGGAATGTCGCTGCGACGCTGAAATCTGAGGTTCTGCCGATGCAGGCACTCGATATGGCTGCGTGGCAATCGGGCGGCAGGCTCGATGGGCTGATCCATCACGCCGATCACGGGTCGAATTACACCGCCATGGTCTATACGGATCGCATTGCGGAACTCGGAGCAGTGCCCTCGACCGGGACGGTCGGCGACAGTTTTGACAATGCCATGGCTGAGGCGGTCAACAACCTCTACAAGGCCGAACTGATCCGACAGCAGGGCCCCTGGCGGACGGTTGAGCAGGTCGAACTCGCGACCCTCGAATACGTGTGGTGGTGGAACCATGAGCGCCTTCACGGGGAGCTCGATATGCGTACCCCGATCGAGGTCGAGCAGGCCTACTATGCTGAGGCCGAGGAACTTCTGTCACCGACAGGTTGACAGGAAAACCGGTCGGAACTCAAACCAGGCCAATTCATAGCGGCGTCCCTTGTTCTTGTGTTGGGGCATGAATCCATTCTCCATCCGTAACTCTGGAGCCTCCAACAAACCCAGGGCGCTTCAGCATGCGAGTGGCAACGGAATGGCAACACCCTGTCTTAATCAACGCGAGGTCGCCATCGTTCTAGAAATCAAATTGCCGCGTGAAAACAGTGATCTGAGATTGGCGTTAGCGGTGCACTCGGGTCTGGCAGGTTTCAAATCCCCCCGTCTCCGCCAGACGAACAACAGATAGAAGCCCCCGACTCCCCTAGGAAACACTGGGAAGTCGGGGGCTCATCTGTTTCTGGGAGACCGGCCGATTTGGGCCTTTGCCCACATTTTGCCCACACTCTGCGCGCCCAGACCGGGCGGTAGGCTCGTCTCATGCTGCATGCCACGATCCGTCGAGTCGAGACCGTCTCTGTCGAGGTGGCAGGTGAAGGTCTCGACGCGGTGCGGGCCGAGTTGGAGGCGAAGCGTCCGGCGGGATTCGATCTGGTTTCGGCGCCAGTCGCGATGCGAGCCGGCACGACCGCGCTCACTGCGGCCGGTGTTTTCGAGCGCCGCGATGAGGTCGGCGAGATCGAAGCAGAGACGATGGACGACCTGCGCAAGCTGATCCCCGAGGGCTGGCAGATGATCTCCGTACGGCGTTCCTGATCATGTGGCCCTGCCCTGGCTGCGGTGCGGCGATGAGGCGCGTCGACATGGCCCGGCTGACGTGCCCGACGTGTGGGCTTGAGCGCATCCTTGCTGCCCCGCAGGATCGTCTTCCCTGGGAGCCCGAGGACTGAATGTCGGGGGCGGGGCGTACCCTGCCCACATGACCAGACCGGCACCCATTCGCCTTGACGTAGACACGTGGGCCATAATGCGTGAGGCTCCCGATCATCCGGCCGCGATTGTGCACCGCGTCACCGACACCGTTGGCGAGGCGCGCTATCTGGTGCTCGCCTGGCACGTCGAACCGTCCCGGCGGCGCATGACCGCGATCCACACCTCACTCGCCGATGCCGACCTCTCTGTGCGATACCAGCGCCCGACGCAGAGCAGCGAAACTGCGAGTCGGATGGGCGCGCCGAACGGCGGCGGCACCATCCACCCCGGGGAGAGGTAGGGCTACCGGGCCCGGGCCGGCGGGCGTAGCCTGTGCGCATGTGCGCTTCATACGGTCTCAGCGGCGACAGTACCCCCATCCCTCTGCCGGGCGAGGACGAGCCGATCAGCGAACCAGGATCGCTCGCGCTGCTCAACGACTGGATCACGCAGCACAACGGGCACGCAAAGATCACCGGGCGCAAAGCGAAAAACCTGAACCCAGTCCTCATCGGAGACCGCCTCGAACTCGGATGGTGGTCGCTCTGGGCAGACGGCAGGGGTCCCCGCGGACGCAACAGCTTCAACGCGAGAGACGACTCGCTCGTGAGGCGATGGAGCCACGCCTTCCAACACCGCGCCCTCCTGCCGGCGAGCTGGTACGACGAGGGCAAGCCCAGATGGTCGCTCGCCGATGGGTCACCGTTTTGGCTCGCTGCCGTCACTTCGACCGTCACGGACGATGAGACCGGTGAGACCCGCCTGACCTACGCCATGGTCACCAGACGAGGGACCGGCAAGGCCTCGGCCGTGAAGTCGAAGAGTAGCGGCGGCACCGAGTCGCGCATGCCGCTCCCCATCCCCGCGGACTTCGCCGCCGAGTGGCTCGACCCCGAGCGTGCAGGTGACGCCGAGCTCGTGGCGGAGGCGCAGATCGCATCGGAGGAGCTCAGCCGGGCGATGCAACCCGATCGCCCAGTCGAGACGCTGCCTACGCTGTTCTGAAATGACGAAAGCGCCCCCGCACCCACTCGTGAGAGTGTGCACGGGGGCGCAGTGCGTTGGTGAGGTCAGTCGGCAGCTTAGCCGCCTGGGCCGCGAGTAGCGGGGATGCAAGCCGCGTCCCCGTAGATACAAGGAAAATCCCTCTGTGGAGCCAAGGCAGAACAGGAGAGTGGCGTGCGGAATGCGAGTATTACAGATCTGCAGTGCCCATGATTATCCCTTCTCTGACTACTTCATGCTAATGGTCCGCTGCTCACACCGAAGTGAATCTTCTCAGCTACGACCAATCTGTATGATCGCGAACATTTTTCAGGAGCGGCCAGGTCAGGATGTGAGCGGGCTTTAGTTCCCCGCGCGCGAGGAGACTTCGTGCGAACTCTACGGCTTCATCAATCTCGTCCAATAGCGCGGCTTTGGCCATCTTGTATCGATCATCCTTCGAACGTGCGTTGAATGCTTCGACCTCGCCCCGGATCTTATGGAACTCACCGCATTCTTTGAATGCGAGCCATCTATTGATTCTAAGAATCCAGGAGAGTTCTTCGAGCTCGGGAGTCTTTTCGAGCTCTCGGTGTGGTGCCGCCTGGGAAATCTGTTTCACAAGGTCCAGTCGTCCCTCTTGAATCAAGAACATCGTGCGATCTCCTAGAGCACCTATCGCGCGCCCGAGCGCTTCTCTGTCATCGAGCGCTTTCGTGGCGAGAGCCCATGTGAGGCTGTAGGCGACCATGAAGAGGCTGTCCGCCGCCTTTGCTAGGTAGTCAGCATCGACCTTGAGGTCGTCGTCTACTTTAACTTTTGTTTTTAGATCCGGCAGGTTGTCGATATAGGCCTGGGACACTTTGCTTCCGTTGTGCACCACGCAGTTCCGTCGTTGAATTGCTTCACGCGCATCGAGAGATTTTGCCGCCTTGTTTTCGGATAGACCGAAACGATCCTGGAAGAAGCTCATCCAATCGGGAAGGCCTTTTCGAAGAAGATTCTTGACTATCGAGTCCACAAGTTCGTCCCGCATCTCGTCGATCGAATTATGGGCGGATATTTCTGCCCACGTGAACTTCTTCTCGCTCTGGGTCAGAGGTTCAGGGTTGTATTCGAAGGCGACTCGCGCGATGAGATTAATGAAGACTTCGAGTTCTCCCACGAGTGTTGTGAGCATTGAGCCGTAGAGAAACGTCACACCGACTGCCGGGCGCATCGAGTTCAAGATCGATTCGGCGTACGTCTGAGCGATTCCCTCAGGGAGCTCGTTGGATACCTCCGCAAATGCAACCCGGAAGGCATCCATTCTCTCGGAACTCGGAAGAGAGCCTTCCTCGCCATCTTGTCTCTCGGTTTCAACTGACTGAAAAAGTGCGATCAAGCGGTCGAGCACATCCTCGTCGACCTCTGTTAGCTGTTGGCTGATAGCGCGCTTCGCCCGCTCCTTCGCATCATGAAGCTCATGTTCCCGTTCTCTTACGAACTCTGACATTCGAAGAACTTCCAGCTGACGTTCCGAGAAGACACCGATGAGATGTTCGAGGTAGTGAGCGAGTGCCATCTGCGGCGACATCTCATCAGCTTCCTCAGCTGCCAAGGCTTCTTTCTCAGGCTGGTCAGTTTCGGTGCCATCAGACTCAAAGGACCTAGCCGGTACTTTACACAGCTACACATCTATCGGGCTTATGGGGAATAGTTGCTACCACCTGAGGCCAAAACCACCAACCTCATGGACGCGAAGAGGCCCTGCACCCAAATGCTGCACGGCGTGCCTGATCGAGTGCAGCACTACCGGGGTGAGCCCTGCTGGCCTCGCCTTTGACCGAAGACTCCAGCACATTTTCGGAACCAAGGAGTAGGCGCCCGGCAGCGGGTGGGGCTGCGAAACGGCTCCCACGCGGTCCGCCCTTCGTTGACTATGTCGCCAGAGGTCAGATCACGCGACGACTTCGAGTGCGCAACATCTGCGCGACACCGAGCAGGACGAGCGTGACCGATGCGATGACGAGCGACCACAGCCCGCACAACCGCCAGGTGATCGCCCCGACCACAGCACCACCGCTGATCGCTCCCCAAAGCAACAAAGGCCGGAGCCAACTGCTGCGGCTACTCCCGTTCATGCGCTCCGCGACGCCGAGCCCGAAACTCACGAGCGTCCCAGTCGCATAGGTCAGTGCGATCCGAGCCCGCCCATCCACCACGAACAGGGTATTCATCGCACCCATCACGGCTGCGAGACCAATCAGCGGAGCGCCCGCGGTGGGTACGAGCGCCAAAGCGCCGGTGGCAGCGCCGAGCCCGAACGCGATGGTCACAATCCGGCCGCCTACCCCGTACCCCGGAAAGCGCAACGTCAACAGCCGCCCCAGCACGACCCCACCGACAAACGACGCGACGAGGCTGAGAGCCAGCACCGCAGTCTCAGTATCGCCTCGGGTCAATTCCACACCCGCCTGGGTCGAGTTCCCGCTCATAAACGAGACAAACAATCCGCCAGAGAGAATGAAGCCGATCGCGTCCACAAAGCCGGCGACACCGGTGAGCACGAGAGACCCGCCGTACGCGGCCCCCGACATTGACTTCACCTCTCTGTTATACCCCCTGCCGGAACACCGCGAGCGTGAGCGTAGGAGGCGATGCCAGAATCCGGACCGTCACTTCATCGAACTCGACCGACATTCCCGACCTCCTCGTCAGGATCGCGCAGGGTGATCCGCCCGGCGCGAGCCGGGTGGGCGAGTCGTGAGATATGCGACGTGCGATGAAATGTCAGTGGCTACGGCTACTCTCGGCGGCATGGGGATTCGAGAGAACGGAGCACTCGATGCAGCGGCGTCGCGGTACGACGCCGCGCACGCCGAGACCGTGATCGCCGAACTCGAAGAACAGTACGCGGCGGGTGCGATCGAGCGGCACGCGTATCTCGAGAAGAAGCGCGGTCTCGTGCGCCTCTTCCTCAAGTCGACCACGCAGCCGAAGAAGCGCCGCCGCCCCGTCGAGAACTACGACGGCGACTAGTTCCGGGCGGCTGTCGTGCGGTGCCGCGACGCTGCTCGTCGACTGCGCAACCCCACTCGCCGTGCACGTGCACTCGTCGCCGTATGGTGCAGGATGTCGCTTCGGAGATGCCAGGCGCATCGCTAGGCTCGCGACATGATCAGAACTGAGCGGCGGAGAACAGCAATCGTGACCGGAGCCGGGGCGGCGGACGGGATCGGCTTCGCGATCTCGCGGCGACTGCTCCACGCGGGCATGAACGTCGTGATCGGTGCGACGTCGGAGCGCATCCACCTGCGGCGAGAAGAGCTGCTGGCCGAGCTGTCGGAGACCGGAGCCGAGCAACGCGTCCGGGCGAGCGTCGGAGATCTGTCCGACGAAGCGGGAGCGGCTGAGATCGTGGAGGAGGCGGTGTCGGCGTTCGGAGGGGTGGACGTGCTCGTCAACAATGCGGGCATGACCTCGGTCACCGACCCCCAGGATCCTGCCGCGATCGATGGCATCGGGCTCGCGGGCTGGAACCACGCTCTGCAACGCAATCTGACCACGAGCTTTCTGGTCACGAGGGCGGCCCTGCCGTGGGTGAATGCGAGCCCTGCGGGCCGCGTCATCATGATGTCCTCCGTTTCTGGTCCGCTGCTGGCCTACCGGGGCGACATCGGATATCACGCGGCGAAGGCCGGCATGGTGGGGCTGGTTCGAGGCCTCGCGGTCGATGTCGCCCAGCACGGCACCACCGTGAACGCTGTGGCTCCGGGTTGGATCCATACCGGGTCGGCCACCCCGCACGAGGATGCGATGGGTCTCGCGACACCGTTGCAGAGGTCGGGCACTCCCGATGAGGTTGCCGCCGTTGCGGAGTTCCTCGCGTCGGAGGGCGCCTCATACGTGACCGGACAGCTGCTGGTCGTCGACGGAGGGAATTCGATCCAGGACGAGAAGGGGTGACTGCTTCGGGGCATTCGACCGGTTCGGCTGCGGCATCGGGCTTTCCGGCGCTCCGCGTGGTGCCTACGATGGGCGCTATGCCGCATGCACGCGAGAGACGTCGTCGACGTGTTCGTCTACACCGTTGTCCTCGCCACCTTCGCCCAACTCTTCCCCGAGGTCATCAGCGAGTCCTTTCTCACCTCGCTCATCACGGCGGTGCTGCTGAAGGCGGTGCTCGAGATCGTCGTGCGGGTGAAGACCCGCATCGTCGCGAAGTTCAAGCGCGCTGCGACGGCGCGGGAGCGCGCGGTCGCAGCGGTGGCTCTCGCCCTCGTCGCGGGTGGCAGCAAAGCCCTCATTCTCTGGCTCACCGACCTCCTGCTCGGCGACGCCGTGCACCTGGGCGGGTTCTTCTCGGTCACGCTCCTGGTAGTCGTGCTGATGCTGGCGCGCGCCGGCGTGAGGCGCCTCCTCGACTGAGACGGTCGGCGTGGCCGAGATGCGCGGCGCGGAAGAGATGCGCGGCGCGGCCGAGATGCGCGGCGCGGCCAAGATGCGCGACTCCGCCCGAACAGCACGGAGGCCCCCGCCGTAGCGAAGGCCTCCGTTTCCCTCTCCCCCCGGAGTCGGGTGGCGGATCCGGTCAGTCGGGCGTGTCGAGGGTGATCTGATCCTCGTCCCGCCGTTCCGGTCCGCCGGTATACGCCCCCGAGTCGGCCTCCTCGGGGGTCTCGAAAGCGTCGGCGCCCTCGTCGGCGTCGAGCTCTGGTTCTGCGTCGGCCCCGCCGTCGCCCGAGCCTTGTTCCTGCTCGTGCTTGCCGGCCGTCCGCGGCGGGTCTGCGGCGTCCGGGCCGGTCTTGCCGGCGTCGTCGGCCGTGGGCACCGACCGGTCCACCGAATCCGGTGCGGTCGCGGTGGGCTGCGCGGGATCCTGGCCGCGACGCTCGTCGGGCGAGGGGATGTTCCGCTGGTCGTCCTGCTCCATCACGCGCACCGCCTTTCGAGTCGTCGGGCGTCGATGCTACCGCCGGCGGGAATCCCTCGGAGAGGGCTTGTTCGCGGGTGGCGGCTCTGCTAGAGGGGCCCAGGCGGCGTCGCCGATCCGCTGCGATGCATCGGGAGGGACCGAGTTCTGCTCGGCCCGCAGCCGAAAAGTCAAGGGGCTGACCCGGCGGTGCTCCACCCTTGAAGCTGGAGACGATTCCCGACGGGGTGTCGGCGGCGCAATCGGCGGGCCGGATCGGCTCGGGATCGGCTGACCGCCGGTGCAGAAGCCCGGATCGAGTGCGGTGAACGGGAGAAGCAGGATGGTCGCGAGGGACGCCGGTTCCGAGCCCCGCACGGTCGGGGTGGAGGAGGAGCTGCTGCTCGTGGACGGCCGGTCGGGGCAGCCTGTCGCGGTGGTCGAGGCGGTGGTCGCAGCAGCAGAGGCGGCACCCGGTGAGGCGGCGTCTCCCGGGCTCGAACGGGAGGTGAAGCGGGAGCAGATCGAGGTCGTCTCGCCCCCGTGCCGCAGCCTCGACGAACTCGCGCGATCCATCCTCGTCGGGCGACGCCGGGCGGACGACGCGGCGCGGCGGATCGGGGTGCGGGCCGCAGCGCTCGGCACGAGCGTGCTCCCCGTCGACTCGCACGTCACGCCGAGCCCGCGCTATGCCGCGATCGGCAAGCGCTTCGGCCTCACGATGCGCGAGCAGCTGACCTGCGGCTTCCACGTGCACGTGGCGGTCTCGAACGATGCGGAGGGGGTCGCCGTGCTCGACCGGATCAGACCGTGGCTGCCCGTGCTGCTGGCGCTGAGCGGCAACTCGCCGTTCTGGCGGGGAGAAGACACCGGCTATGTCAGCTACCGCTATCAGGCGTGGGGGCGCTGGCCCTCGGCGGGCGCATACGATCTCTTCGGCTCGCCGGGTGAGTACCACCGCGTCGTCGCCTCCCTGATCGCGAGCGGGGTGGTGCTCGACCCCGGCATGGTCTACTTCGACGCCCGCTTGAGCGCTCACTACCCGACGGTCGAGGTGCGGGTGGCTGATGCATGCATGGATGCCGAGGATGCCCTGGTGATCGCTGCGCTGGTGCGGGCGCTCGTCGAGACCGCCGCTCGCGAGTGGCGCGGCGGCATCGCTCCAGCGCCGGCCGAGAGCGCGGTGCTGCGGCTCGCGATGTGGTCGGCGAGCCGGTTCGGGACCGGCGGCACGGGTCTCGTGGATCCGGTGACGGGCGCCCCTCGCAGCCCCCGTGCCGCTGTTGCGGAGCTGCTGGGCCACGCGGCCGTCGCGCTGGAGCACGCCGGCGACCGCGAGCGCGTGGAACGCGGGGTGGCCCGCATCCTCGCCGAGGGCACCGGGGCGGACCGTCAGCGCCGTGTGCTGGCCGGCACCGGCAGCCTGCGCGCCGTCGTGATGGACGCCGTCGAGCTCACCAATCGTGGCTCGAAGCCGTCGAGCGCCCCGTCGGCGGCGTAGCGGAGCTTGATGCGCTCCTGCGCGGCGAGCAGTTCTCGGCTGTGGGGGCCGTGAGCGTATTGCGCTCAGATGAGACGCTCGGGGCGGTAATGGGGGAGCGGGATCGTGGCTTCGAGATCGTCGGAGTCGTCGTGGCTGACCGCGGCGGGCGGGGTCACGGGGGACGGCGTGATATCGGTCATGGAGCGCTCCTTCGTGCGGAATCCTCAGTATCCGGGAGCGGACGGTGGCGCGGGAGGGGCTGGCGCCGCCGAGCGCTCGCCGGATAGGATGCGCGGTCGAGATGCGGGCTGCGGGAGGGGGAGGCCGACCCGGAGGCCCTGTGATCCACATGATCCGAGTATCAAAAAACCCGGGGTTCCGCATCTGCGTGCAGAACCCCGGGTGAGTGGTGCGCCCCGAGGGATTCGAACCCCCGACCTTCTGATCCGTAGTCAGATGCTCTATCCAGCTGAGCTAGGGGCGCATGTTGGCTTCACCAACCAGAAGAACATTACACGACTCGGGTTCGCTCTTCAAATCGGGGCGGCTGCGGCGTCGGGCGGGCGTGTCGCGCGGTGCGGAGAGGCGGTGCGGGACGGTAGAACCGGAGGAGCGCGGCGGCATCCGGCGCACGATCGCAGTCATCGGGCCATCGGGCGCGCTCGCACTCCGCCTCGTCGAGACTCCCGGTACCCTGGGTCGAGTGACGGAGACCACGAACGAGCCCCTCGACCTGCCCAGCTTTCCCGAGCCGAGTCCTGAGCTCGAGCGCGCCGAATCGCTGATCCTCGAGATCCCCGACTACCCGAGCGCGGGCATCCTGTTCCGCGACATCACGCCGCTGCTGGCCGACGGGCCCGCGCTGCGCGCCACCGTCGACGCGCTCATCGCCCCGTTCCGCGGCACCTTCGACGTGGTCGCAGGCCTCGAAGCGCGCGGCTTCCTGCTCGCGAGCGCCGCCGCCTACGCCACCGGTGCAGGCCTCATGCCGATCCGCAAGGCCGGCAAGCTGCCGCGGCCGGCGGCGAACGTCGGCTACGCGCTCGAGTACGGCATCGCTGAGGTCGAGGCGCACGCCGACTTCCCGCGCGGCTCGCGCGTGCTCGTCATCGACGACGTGCTCGCCACCGGCGGCACTCTCGCGGCAGCCCATCAGGTGCTGCGCGAACTCGACTACGAGGTGGCCGGCACCGCGGTGCTCTTCGAGATCGAAGGTCTGGGCGGCCGCGACGCGATCCGCGATCCGCATCTGCACACGGTCTTCCGCAGCTGAAGCCGCCGCCGGTGCCCGGCACCGCGCCCAACCCGCCGCGGACGTCGGCGCCGCACGCGACCCGCGGTCGCGAGGCAGAATAGTCACATGACCCACACCGATGCCACGCGCGCGTTCTTCGCGGCCCGCGACCAGCTGCTCGAACTCGCCGGCGATCCGGCCCGCGCCCGCGCCGAGTTCCGCTGGCCCGACGTGGGGCCGAGTTTCAACTGGGCCCACGACGTCTTCGACGCGATCGCCGAAGGCAACGACGATACCGCGCTGTGGATCGTCGACGCCGACGGCAGCGAGCAGAAGCGCAGCTTCGCGCAGATGAAGCAGCGCTCCGATCAGGTCGCCAACTGGATGCGCAGCATCGGAGCGCGCAAGGGCGATGTCGCGATGCTCATGCTCGACAACCGGGTCGAGCTCTGGGAGATCATGCTCGCCGCGCTCAAGCTGGGCGTCGTGATCCTGCCGACCTCGACGGTGCTCGGCGCGCATGAGCTGCGCGACCGAGTCGACCGGGGTCGCGTGCGCTGGGTGTTCGCCGCCGCGGCCGACGCGCTCAAGTTCGCCGAGGTGCCCGGCGGGTACGGCCGCGTGGGCGTCGGCTTCGAGCAGGCGAACCGCGACCAGCGCGCCGCCCTCTTCGACTGGCACCGCTACGAGGAGTCGAGTGCCGCGTCGCTCGCCGCGATCCCGCGCACGACCGCGAGCGCCGAGCCCTCGCTCATCTACTTCACCTCGGGCACGACGAGCCTGCCCAAGATCGTGGAGCACTCCCACACCAGCTACCCGCTCGGGCACCTCACCACGACGGCCTGGATCGGGGTGCGCCCCGGCGACGTGCACTCCGTGGTGAGCGCGCCGGGCTGGGGCAAGCACGCATGGTCGAGCTTCTTCTCGCCCTGGAACGTGGGCGCCACCATCTTCGTGCTGAGCTACGCCCGCTTCGACGCCGAGCACTTCGTCTCCGAGCTCGATCGCGCAGGCGTCAGCACCTTCTGCGCGCCGCCCACGGTGTGGCGCATGCTCATCCAGCACCGCCTGGAGCGCAAGCCGCGCGCCCTGCGAGAACTGCTCTCGGCCGGCGAACCGCTCAACCCCGAGGTGATCGCCCGCATCCAGGAGTGGTGGGGGCTCGAGATCCGCGACGGCTACGGGCAGACCGAGACCACCGCGCTCATCGGTAACATGCCGGGCGACCCCGTCGTGCCGGGTGCGATGGGCATCCCGCTGCCGGGCGTCGACGCCGTGCTCGTCGATCCGCTCACGGGTGCGGAGGCCGACGAGGGGGAGATCTGCCTGCGGCTCGCCCCGGAGCCGCCCGAGAACCTCATGACCGGGTACTTCGGCAACCCTGATGCCACCGCGAAGGCCACCGCGGGCGGGCTCTTCCACACCGGCGACGTGGCGCAGCGGGACCGCGAGACCGGCGTGCTCACCTTCGTGGGGCGCACCGACGACATCTTCAAGTCGAGCGACTACAAGGTGTCGCCGTTCGAGGTGGAGAGCGCGCTCATCGAACACGAGTTCGTCGCCGAGGCGGCCGTGGTCGGCGCCCCCGACGACACCCGGCTCAATGTCACGAAGGCGTACGTCGCGCTCGCCGCGGGCGCACCCGCCGATGCCGAGACGGCCCGCGCGATCCTCGCCCACGCCCGCATCGCGCTGCCGCCCTACATGCGCGTGCGTCGGGTGGAGTTCTTCGAGCTGCCCAAGACCTCGTCGGGCAAGATCCGCCGGGTCGAGCTGCGGGAGCGCGAGCTCGCCGCGCATCGCGCAGGGGAGCGGATCGCCGCCGAGTGGCGCGAAGAGGACTTCCCCGGGCTCAAAGGCTGAGCCGCCGCGCGCGGCCGGCGGAAGCGCTCAGCGAGCGGTGACGCTCAGTGAGCGGCAGCGCTGAGCAGCGCGTGGCAGCGGGTCACGCGCTCCCGCCACCACCGCTCGCGCTCGGCCGGGGCCGCGTAGCGAGTGAGCTGCTCGGGGTCGAGCCGGGGGCGGCGCACCTCGATCTCGCCACCGTTCGGCAGCAGCGGATCGGCGGTCACGTCTCCCTCCAACAGGGCGGCCGTGCCGAGGCCGCACGCCCCGGCGAGCACGGCACCGCTGGCCCCCTCGCCCTCGGCGAGCGGGAGCGCGGCCGCGAGCTGCAGCCCCATCGCAATGCCCACCGAGGTGTCGAGCGCGCTCGACACGACCACCGGCAGGCCGGCCTCGGCCACGATCCCGAGCGCGCGCCGGATGCCGCCCAGCGGCTGCGCCTTCACGATCAGCAGATCCGCCGCACCGGCCCGCGCCACCGCGAGCGGATCGGCCGCCTTGCGCACGCTCTCATCGGCGGCGATGCGCACGAGTGGCGAGGTGCGGGCGTGCAATCCCAGGGTCGCGGCGGCCTCGCCGAGCAGCGGGCCCTCGCCGGTATCACCCGGGCTCAGCCGTCGCCGCACCTCGACGAGCTCGTCGACGCCCCCGCACGGCTGCTCGGCGTAGTCGAGGTCGAACTCGGCGAGCGCTCGCAGCGCCGTCACGGCTTCCTCGACGCCCCAGCCCCCGTTCGCGTCCACGCGCACCAGCGCGTCCGGCCCCATCACCTCGCGCACCGCCCGCACCCGCGCCGCATCGTCGGCGAGACCCTGGCCGCGCTCGGCGACCTTCACCTTCGCGGTGCGGCACCCCGGGAAGCGGGCGAGGATCTCGGGCACCCGACCCGCCGCCACCGCGGGCACGGTCGCGTTCACCTCGACGCGGTCGCGCAGCGCCGCCGGCTGCTCGCGCCAGCCGAAATCGAGAGCGGCCGCCAGCCACGCCGACGCCTCGGCGTCACCGTACTCGGGGAAGGGCGAGAACTCGCTCGCCCCCAGCGGCGAATCGAAGATCGCCGCCTCCCGCACCGAGATCCCGCGGAACCGGGTGCGGGTGGGGATCGCGACCACGCGCATCACCGCGAGCACCTCGTCGAGCGGGGGAAGGGCGGCCGTCTCGGGGCCCCGGGCATCACTCATGCTCCGATCCTGCCACGGCCCCTCGAACTCGCGCCCGCGGGGGTGGTGGCGCGAGCGCGAGCGGCGATACTCTGGCGGCATGAGCACCCGGGCCGAGACTATCGAGTTCCTCACCGACCAGCTGAGCGCGCTGCCCGCCATCCGCAGCCGCAAGATGTTCGGCGAGTACTGCCTCTACTGCGATGACAAGCCCGTCGCCCTCGTCTGCGACGACGAACTGTTCGTGAAGCCCACCGATGCCGGCCGCGAATACCTGGGCGAACCCGAGGAAGCGCCCGCCTACCCCGGATCGAAGCCCTACTTCCGGGTGAGCGGCGACCGCTGGGAGGATCGCGAATGGCTCACCGAGCTCATCGACTTGACGGCGGCGGCGCTGCCCGCCCCGAAACCGAAGAAGCCGCGCAAGTAGGCTGGGTGGCATGACGCAGCGCGATCCGCACCCCGCACCGCAAGACCCGCAGCACGAGCGGGTCTCCGAGCTCTTCGACCCCGCCGAGTGGGAGACCGCGCCCGGCGCCGAAAGCTACACCGACATCACCGCGCATCTCAGCCGCGACGGCCGCATCGCGCGCATCGCCTTCGACCGGCCGGAGGTGCGCAACGCGTTCCGGCCGCACACCGTCGACGAACTCTACGACGCCCTCGACCGCGTGCGGGTGAACCCCCGCGTAGGCGTGGTGCTGCTGACCGGCAACGGGCCCTCGCCGCGCGATGGCGGCTGGGCGTTCTGCTCGGGCGGCGACCAGCGCATCCGCGGCCGCGACGGCTACAAGTACAGCGACTCCGAGACGAACGTCGGCCCCGAAGCCACCGCACGCGCCGGCCGCCTGCACATCCTCGAGGTGCAGCGCCTCATCCGCTTCATGCCGAAGGTCGTCATCGCGCTCGTGCCCGGATGGGCGGCGGGCGGCGGGCACTCGCTCAACGTGGTGTGCGACCTCACGATCGCGAGCCGCGAGCACGCGAAGTTCAAGCAGACCGACGCCGATGTGGGCTCCTTCGACGCCGGCTACGGCAGCGCCTATTTCGCCCGCCAGGTGGGCCAGAAGAACGCGCGCGAGATCTTCTTCCTCGCCCGCGAGTACGACGCTGATCGCGCCCGCGAGATCGGCGCCGTCAACGAGGTCGTGGCGCACGCAGACCTGGAGCGCACCGGCATCGAATGGGCGCGCACCATCCTCGGCAAGTCGCCCACCGCGATCCGCATGCTGAAGTACGCGATGAACGCAGTGGACGACGGCATCGTAGGCCAGCAGCTCTTCGCGGGTGAGACCACGCGCCTCGCCTACGGCACCGACGAGGCCGTCGAGGGCCGCGACTCCTTCCTCGAGAAGCGCGAGCCCGACTGGGCGCCGTTCCCGTACCACTACTAGGCCGGGCGCACCGGGGGCGGCCTTGCCGGCCCCCAGGTGTAGCCTGGCAGGTGATGACGAAACCCAGCCCGCCACCGCCCGGCTGGACCACCGTCGGCGCTCTCGCCTTCGTCGGTCTCGTCTCGGCGTTCATGTTCACGCTGGTGGTGCCGCTGCAGGCCGAACTGCCCGAGCTGCTGCAGGCGTCCCGCGAGGACACCTCCTGGGTGGTGACGATCACGCTGCTCGTGGCAGCCGTGGCCACGCCCATCTCGGGGCGGCTCGGCGACATGTACGGCAAGCGGCGCGTGGTCTTCGTGCTGCTGGTCGCGCTGATCGTCGGCTCGCTGGTCGCGGCGCTGTCGTCGTCGATCCTCGGGGTGATCGTGGGGCGCGGTCTGCAGGGCATCACGACGGGGGTGATCCCGCTCGGGATCGCGATCATGCGCGACGTGCTGCCGCCCGCCCGCCTGGGCACCGCGGTGGCCCTCATGAGCGCCACGATGGGCGTCGGCGGCGCCGTGGGCATGCCGCTCGCCGCGCTGATCGCCGAGACGGCCGACTGGCACGCGCTGTTCTGGCTGTCGGCCGCGCTGGGCGCGCTCGGGATCGTGGCGGTGCGGTTCGCGGTGCCCGAGGACACGCTCGTCACGGGCGGCCGCCTCGACGTGATCGGGGCGTTCGGGCTCGCCGTGGGCCTGACGGGCCTGCTGCTGTTCGTGTCGCGCGGCGCCGACTGGGGCTGGGGATCGCCGCTCGCGCTCGGCTCTGCGGGTGCCGGCGTCGTGGTGCTGCTGATCTGGGGCGTGTATCAGCTGCGGGCGCGCGATCCGCTCGTCGATCTGCGGGTGGCGGCCCGGCCGACGGTGCTGCTGACGAACCTCGCCGCGATCGGCATGGGGTTCTCGCTGTTCGGATCCAACGTGACGTTCCCCCAGCTGCTCGAGATGCCGCGCGAGACGGGCGCCGGCTTCGGCCTCACGATGATCGAGGCGGCCATCTGCATCATGCCGGCGGGCCTCATCATGATGGTGCTGTCGCCGCTGTCGGGCAAGCTCGAGCGCATCTTCGGCCCGCGGCCGCTGTTCACGATCGGCACCTCGTCGATCGTGGTCGCGCACGTGTTCGTGCTGCTGTGGTCGAGCGAGGTGTGGCACGTCGTGGTGGCGAACGCCATCATCGGCGTCGGTATCGCGTTCTCGTTCGCCGCGATGCCGATGATCATCATGGGCGCCGTGCCGGCCCACGAGACGGGGGTCTCGAACGGCCTGAACGCGCTGTTCCGATCCGTCGGCACGTCGAGCGCCTCAGCCGTGATGGGCGGCGTGCTCGCGGCGATGAGCGTCGAGCACGAGGGCCGCGCCGTGCCCACCGCCGAGGCCTTCGCGACCTGCTTCTGGATCGCGCTCGGCGCGGCGGTGGTGGCGACCGTGCTCACCCTGCTCATCCCGCGCGGCAGCCCGGAGCCGCGACCGTCGCTGCCCGCCGCCACCGAGTAGCCTGGAACGGTGACTGCGCCCAACGGACTCCGCACCATCCCGACAGGGGATCGCGCCTGGCTCATGGCCGCGCTCGGCGACGCGCTGAGCGGCGGTGCGCCCATCCTCCCGGTCGCCGACGACCGCGCCGACGCCGAGGCGGTCGCGGCGCTGCAGCGCGCCGAACTGCCCGAGGGCACCGCGGTGGTGGTGCGCACCTCGGGCTCGAGCGGCGTGCCGAAGGCGGTCGCGCTGTCGGCCGCCGCCCTGCGCGCGGCCGCCGAGGCGACGCACGAGCGCCTCGGCGGCGCGGGCCAGTGGCTGGTCGACCTGCCGTCGCACCTGATCTCGGGGCTGCAGATGCTGGTGCGCAGCGAGGTCTCCGGAATCCCGCCGCGGTTCTTCGACGCGGCGGGCGGCTTCGACCCGGCGGCGCTGCTCGACGCGGCCGAGGGGCTCGACGGGCAGCGCCGCTACGTCTCGCTCGTGCCGCTGCAGTTCTCGCGGCTGCTCGATCTCGCCGAGCAGGATCGCGCCGCCGCCGACGCACTGCGCCGCTTCGACGCGGTGCTCGTGGGCGGGCAGGCGGTGTCGTTGGAGATGCGCCGGCGAGCGCACGAGCTCGGCGTCGCGCTGAAGCGCAGCTACGGCATGACCGAGACGGCGGGCGGCTGCGTCTACGACGGGGTCGAGATCGGCGACACGCGCGTGCGCATCCGCGCGGGCGAGGTGCAGCTGGCCGGCCCGTCGCTGGCACTGGGCTATGTGGGCGACCCCGAGCTCACCGCGGACCGCTTCATCGAGGACCGGGATCGCGACGGCTCGGTGCACCGCTGGTATCGCACCGGCGATGCGGGCGAGCTGCTCGGCGGCATGCTCACCGTCACGGGACGGCTCGACCGGGTGGTCATCTCGGGCGGCGTCAACGTGTCGCTCGACGAGGTGGAGCGCGCCGCCCGTGAGTTCGCGGGCTGGTCGAGCGCGGTCGCGGTCGCGGCCCCGCACCCCGAGTGGGGTGAGCGTGTGAGCCTGGTGGTCGAGACGGGCAAGGCAGAGGCCGACGGCGAGGGGGCCGGCGGCGCCGCGCCGCGGGCGACGTTCGACGAGGTGCGCGATGCGATCCGGAATCGCCTCGGCGCGGCGGCGGCCCCGGTGTGGGCCACCGCAACCGACGAGCTGCCGCGCCTCGCGGGCGGCAAGCCCGATCTGCGGGCGATCGAGCAGTGGCTGGAACGGCTGCGGGCGAGCTTCCGCGAGACGCGGGCCGTCGCAGGGGAGGAGCAGGAGTGAACGCGAAGGATCGGCGCAAGTCGGGCAACCCGGCGGTGCGGGCCGCCGCCGAACGACAGGTGGGCTCGGGCGAGGCGCCGCGCATCACCTGGCGAAACTGGGTGGGCGGCGCGCGGCTGCGCACCCTGCCCCTGGCGGTCGCCCCGGTGGCCGCGGGATCCGGTGTGGCGCACATGGTGCAGGGCTTCTCACTGCCGCTCGCACTGCTCGCGCTCGCCGTCGCCGTGTTCCTGCAGATCGGCGTGAACTACGCCAACGACTACTCCGACGGCATCCGCGGCACCGATGCGTACCGGGTCGGCCCGGCCCGGCTCACGGGCTCGGGTCTCGTGAACCCGAAGCGGGTGCTCGCGGCGGCGCTCGTGTTCTTCGCGCTCGCCGCCGTCGCGGGCCTCGTGGCCGTGGTGCTGAGCGGGCGCTGGTGGTTCCTGGCGCTCGGCGTGGTCGCGATCCTCGCCGCCTGGTTCTACACCGGCGGCAAGCGGCCCTACGGCTACGCCGGCCTGGGCGAGGTGATGGTGTTCATCTTCTTCGGGATCGTGGCGACCGTCGGCACGGTCTACCTGCAGACCGAGGTGCAGACGCAGGAGGCGTGGATCACGGGCGCCGGCGTCGGCCTCTTCGCCGTGGCCGTGCTCGTGGTCAACAACCTGCGCGACATCCCCACCGACAGGCTCGCGGGCAAGAAGACCCTCGCCGTGCGCATGGGCGATCGCGCCTCGCGCGCCCTCTACATCGCGTGCGTGGTGCTGCCGTTCGCGGTGCCGGCGCTCTACGGCTTCGTGAACCCCGGCATGGTGCTGGTGTGGTTCGTGCTGTTGATCGTGGCGCCCTGCGTGCTCATCGTGATCACGGCGAAGACACCGCGCGAGCTGATCCTCGTGCTGCAGCTCACGAGCCTCGCGGCGCTCGCCTACGGCGTGCTCGTGGGCATCGCCTTCGCGTTCTAGGGCGCCGCGCTCCGCTCGGCGCCTGCCGGGGCTCGGGCTTCGCACCGCGCCCGGGCGGCGTCACTCCTTCGCGGCGCGCTCGGCGACCCGCACGTCGAGCGGGAAGTCGACGGGTGCTCCGCCGAAGAGCAGTCGTCCGGCGGCCTCGGCCGAGGCCCGCACCGCCTCGGCGACGGCGTCGGCCTGCGCGGCAGGCGTGTGCACGATCACCTCGTCGTGGAGGAAGAACACGAGGTGCGGCCCGTGCGAGAAGACCGGCCCCGACGCCGGCGCGGGTGCCGCGTCGACGGCGGGCATGGCGGCGAGCCGCAGCCGCAGTTCTGCGAGCCAGGCGAGCGCCCACTCGGCGGCCGTGCCCTGCACCACGAAGTTGCGGGTGAATCGCCCGAAGTCGCGCGCGGCGCGGCGGGCGCGCGCCTCGTCGCGGGGCGTGGCCGAGGGCAGGCTCGCGAGCGCCTGCAGCTCTGACCACTCGGGCCCCGGCAGGGGAGAGGAGCGTCCGAGCCAGGTCGACACGACACCGCCCTGCTCGCCGACCTCGGCGGCGCGATCCACCAGGCGCATCGCGGCGGGGAAGCCGCGCCGAAGCCGCGGCACCAGCCGCCCGCTGTCACCCGTGGTCGCGCCGTACATGGCGCCGAGCACGGCGATCTTCGCCTCCTGCCGGCTCGCGACGATACCGCTCTCGACGATGCCGGAGTAGAGATCCTTGCCCGATCCCGCCGCGGCCATCGCCCGATCGCCCGACATGGCGGCGAGGACGCGCGGTTCGAGCTGCGCGACATCGGCGGAGACGAGCGTCCAGCCCGGGTCGGCGCGCAGTGCGGGGCGCAGCGCCCGCGGCAGCTGCAGCGCGCCCCCGCCGCTCGACGCCCAGCGGCCGGTGACCACCCCGCCGGGCACGTAGACCGGCCGGTATCGGCCGTCGCGCACCCACTCGTCGATCCAGGACCAGCCGTTCGCGGTCAGCAGCCGAGAGAGCTTCTTGTAGCGCAGCAGCGGCTCGATCGCCGGGTGCTCGCTCTCCATCAGCTCCCAGCGCGAGGTCGACGCGACGTCGATGCCCGCCCGCCGCAGCGCGCCCAGCAGCTTCGGCGGCGAGTCGAGGCTCGCCCCGGGGTCGCCGAGCGCAGACCGCACCTCCTCGGCCAGCGCCACCATCCGGGCGGGCTTCGCGCTGCCGACCGAGTCGCGGGCCCAGCACCTCGCTCAGCAGGCGGTCATGCTCGGCCGCGTCCCATGGCACGCCGGCGCTGCGCATCTCGACGGCCACGAGCGCGCCGGCCGACTCGGCGGCGAGCAGCAGCCGCAGGCGGTTCGGGTCGGTGGACGCGGAGATCGCGGCGAGCTGCCGTTCGAACTCGGCGCTCACCGACTCCGGGTCGTGCGGCACGGTCGGCGGTCCAGTGCCGGCCTCGTCGAAATCGAAGAGCGTCGAGTCGTCGGGCCTCTCGTCGGCGTCGAGACCCGGCGGGGCATCCCACTCGCGGGCCGCGAGCAGCGCCGTCCGCTCGCGCACCAGCTCGCTCTGCCGCAGGATCGCGTGTCCGAGCCGCAGGTCGTGGCAGCGCTCCACGCGCACCCCGGCGGCCAGCAGCTGCGGATACCAGCTCGGTGCGTCGCTCCACACCCAGCGCGTCGCCGACCCGCTGCGCTCGCGCTCGGCGATGAATTGCGGCAGGGCGGCGGCTTCGAGGCGCACGGCTTCGCCGCGGGAGCCGTCGGCGAGCACGTCGACGACGGTCACCGCAGTGTCGTCGCGGCGGCCCAGCAGGCTCCACCGGGGTGCGGGCTGCGCGCTCGTCTCGGTCACGCCTCCACGCTACTGCGCACCACTGACACCGCAGATGCCGCGGCCCGCGGCCTGCGGCCTGCGGCCTGCGCTTGCGCCTGCGGCCCGCGGCCTGCGGCCCGCGGCCCGCGGTCGGTCCTGAAAATCGGGGTCACTTTTGGCCGCGTGTCGCCCTGCGACACGGCAAAAAGTGACCCCGATCGTGAGAAGCAGGTGGTCGGAGAGGGGGCTGAACCGCAGCAAGCGTCGGGGCCTCAGTCGACGTCGTGCGCGGCGGCCCCGGCCGTCGCGAGGTCAGGGACGGTCGGAGCGCGCGGGATCCGCGTCGCCGCCCGCGACCGGCTCGACCGCAGCCCGCTCCGGCTCGTCCGCGCCGCGCTCCGGCTCGTCCGCGCCGCGCTCCGGCTCGACCGCAGCCCGCTTGGGCTCGTCCGCCGGGGTGTCGGCGCGGTCAGCGCCGTCGGCGAGCGCCGGCTCGGCGTCGCCGCCCGCGGCCTCCGCGGCGTCCATCGCGTCGTCTTCGATGATGTCGTCCGCCGTGCGCTCGCGGTTGCGCCAGTCGTAGATGCTCTCCGAGGCGACCTCGCGCGACTTCGAGAGCAGCAGCACCGAGAGGGACACGCTGATGAGCGCCGCCAGCACCGCCGCGATGAGCGCGGACACCATCATCGAGAACTGCAGCGAGAGCCCCAGCACGTAGAGAAGGGCGAACGGCACTGCGAAGAAGAGCAGGCGCAGTGCGGTGTACGTGATCCAGGCGGAGCGGGGGTTCTTCACGGGCACGAGTGTAGCGAGGCAGGCTGAGCCGACGCCGAACCGCGGGCGGCTCCGGGGGCGGGCGCCCCCGACGGGCCATGAACCGGAGCCCCGGCGGCGGCCCGCGATCCGCCATCGTCTGCGGCTGCGGCTGACGGGTTCGACACGGTCGAGATTGGCACAGTTGAGGTCGGTAGCATGGGTGTATGGTGCGATTCGTGATTATCGGAATCGTCATCGCCGTGGCGTTCACGCTGTACGCGCTTGTCGATGCGGCGATGACTGACGGGTCGCGTGCGCGGGGCGTCTCGAAGCCGGTGTGGGTGGTGCTCGTGGTGGTGCTGCCGGTGATCGGCGGGGTGCTCTGGTTCATGATCGGCAAGGGCGCGCCTCCCGCCAAGCGGCCCACGCCGCCCGATGACGATCCGCGCTTCACGGGCACGCGCATGTCCTCCGCCGATCTCGACTCGCACATGCGCGATCTCGAGCAGCGCCTGCGCGAGCTCGACGACGAGAAGTTCCCCGGCGAGGAGGGTCCGGAGCGGCCCGCCGCCGACGGCGAGTCCCGGGGTGAGGAGCAGCCCGGCCCCGACGACGACGCGGCGCAGAAGTGAGCGGCGGGCCGCACGGCTCGGACCGGACCGGCCGCCCCGCTGCGGGGCTCGCCGCCGCCTCGGTCTTCGCGGTCGAACTGCTCGGCGAGCTGATCCGGCGCGGCGTGCGAGACGTGGTGGTCTGCCCCGGATCGCGCTCGCAAGCCCTCGCCCTCGCGGCGGCCGCCGCTGAGCAGGCCGACGCGATCAGGCTGCACGTGCGCCTCGACGAGCGCTCGGCGGCGTTCTTCGCGCTCGGCGTTGCACGTGAAACAGGGCTGCCCGCGCCGGTGATCGTGACCAGCGGCACTGCGGTGGCCAATCTGGCGCCGGCCGTGCTCGAAGCCCATGAGGCTCGGGTGCCGCTGCTGCTCATCACCGCGGATCGCCCCGATGAGCTGCGCGGCATCCGCAGCAATCAGACCACGCGCCAGGCGGCGCTCTTCGGCTCGGTCGCCCGGCTGTCGCTCGACGTGCCCGCGCCCCGGTTCGGCGAGGACGGCGATCTTGCGCGGGATCCGGACCGCGATCCGGGATCCCTCGCCAGGGCCGTGCTGCACGCTTCGCTCGGGGCGCCGGGCGCCGCCCCGGCCGGCCCCGTCCAGCTCAACATCGCGTTCCGCGAACCGCTCTCGGGAACGCACGGCTTCGACGAGATGATCGGGCGCGGTTTCGAGGCCGCCGCCGAGGAGAGCGCAGCGCTGCGGGCGGAACCGGAGCGGGCGGTGGATCGCGTCGCCGATCCCGACCCCTACCTGCACCGCGGCGACACCCTCGCCGTGGTGATCGCGGGAGAGGGCGCGGGCCTGGAAGCCGAGGCGTTCGCCCACGCCGCGGGGCTGCCGCTGCTCGCCGAGGTGGTGAGCGGCGCCCGCTTCGGCCGCGAGGCGATCGCGGGCTACGCCGCTCTGCTCGCCGCGCCGCGCGCCGAGGGCCCGCCCCTCGGTGAACTCGTGGAGCAGGCGATCGTGTTCGGCCACCCCACGCTCACCCGCGCCGTGCCGGCCCTGCTGCGCCGCGACGATGTCGAGGTGGTCGTGGTCGATCCGCACCCCCGAGCCGAGCACTACGACCCGTCGCGCGGAGCCCGCGTGGTGCGATCGGCCCGGGTCGCCGATGACCACGACCCGCGCGCGCTGCGCCGCTGGCTCGGCGCCTGGGTCACCGCCGACCGGGAGCTGCTGCGCGAACGTACCACCGTGCACGAACCCGACCTCGAAGCGGCCCTCGCCACCGGCTACAAGGAGCGCAACGCGTACGCCCGCACCGAGGTGGCCGTGATGCGGGAACCGATCTCTCGCGCGCTGCTCGTCGAGAGCGTCTGGCGGGCCACCTGGCCGCACGACCGGCTGGTGCTGGCCGCCTCGCGCCTCGTGCGCGTGCTCGACGGTCTCGCCCCGGCCCGCCGGGTCGACGTGCACGCGAACCGCGGCCTCGCCGGTATCGACGGCACGGTCGCCACCGCGCTCGGCATCGCCGCCGCGAGCCAGGGCGACGCCGACCCGGCGAAGGCGGCGGGCACCACGCGCGTCATCATCGGCGACCTCGCGCTGCTGCACGACGCGGGTTCCCTGCTGCTGTCCGAGGGCGAGCCCGCCCCGCGCATCCAGCTCTTCGTCGGCAACGACGGCGGCGGCACGATCTTCGACGGGCTGGAGGTCGCCGGATCCGCCGATCCCGAGCTCTTCAGCCGGGTGATGCGCACGCCGCAGCAGGCCGATCTCGCATCGCTCGCCCGCGCCTACGGCTGGGAGTACCGGCGCGTCGCGACCCGGGGCGAGATCGAGAAACTGCTCACGGAGCCGGTGACCGGACCGAGCCTCGTCGAGATCCCGCTCGCTCCGTAGCTCTGCGGCCTGTGTCATGCCTGCGCGGCCGAGACCCGCCGTCAGCGGCTTGGCGAGCCGGGTTCTGAAATCGGGGTCACTATTGGTCGCGTGCCGCCGCGACACGCGACCAATAGTGACCCCGAAATGAAGAGGCGGCGGCGGATCGGCGGCGGTGCGGATCTGCGAGGCGGGCATACAGTGGGGAGCACACCGACGGAGGGATACGGCATGACCGGCGAGTTCTGGACCGATGATGTGACGCGGTTGCTGCGGGTGGGCGCCGACTTCGATCTGCGCGGGGTGGATCCCGACTCGACGCCCGGCACCGAGGCCCGCAAGCGCGACGGCGTCGACGAGCTGGGCCGTTCGGCGCAGGAACTGCGCGGGCTGCAGGAGAAGCTGTTCGCGCAGAGCCGGCTCGGTGCGCGCGACCGGCTGCTCGTGGTGCTGCAGGCGATGGATGCCGCGGGCAAGGGCGGCATCGTGAATCACGTGTTCAGTCAAGTCGAGCCGTACGGTCTCGCACTCTCGGCGTTCAAAACGCCCACGGAGGAGGAGCGCGCTCATGACTTCCTGTGGCGGATCGCGCCGCGGGTGCCGGCGCCCGGCATGATCGGCGTGTTCGACCGTTCGCACTACGAGGACGTGCTGATCCAGCGCGTGCGCGGCTTCGCGCCGCCGGAGGAGATCGAGCGCCGCTACGGGGCGATCGTCGATTTCGAGCGCGGGCTCGTCGCCGACGGCGTGCGGATCGTGAAGATCATGCTGCACATCTCGCCCGAAGAGCAGGCCGAGCGCCTGCTCGCCCGCCTGGACGACCCCGAGAAGCACTGGAAGTACAACGCCGGCGACATCGACGAGCGCGAGCGGTGGCCGGAGTACATGGACGCCTTCAGCATCGCGATCGAGCGCACCGCGACCGAGCGGGCGCCCTGGTACGTGGTGCCGGCGAATGCGAAGTGGTACGCGCGGGCGGCCGTGCAGCGCATCGTTATCTCGGAGCTGCAGCGGATCGATCCGCGCTGGCCGCAGGCCGACTTCGACGTCGCATCCGAGCGGGCCCGCCTCGCAGGCACCGCCGACATGCACTGGCCCGGCTGACGTCGCACCGGTGCACGGCCGGCGGCGTCGCTACGCCGCGAAGGCCTCGGTGATGGGGCTCAGCTTCGCCACGGTCTCGGTGAGCTCGTGCTGCGGATCGGAACCGGCGAGGATGCCGCCGCCGGCGCTCGCCACGACCGCCAGCGACCCGTCCTCGGCCGGTTCGGAGAGCTGGGCGCAGCGCAGCGCGATCACCCATTCGCCGTCGCCGGCAGCGTCGATCCAGCCGACGGCCCCCGAGTAGCGGCCCCGGTCGAAGGGTTCGAGTTCGGCGATCGCCTCGACGGCCTCGGCGGTCGGGGTGCCCGCGACCGCGGCCGTGGGATGCAGGGCGCCGACCAGCTCGATCGCCGAGCTGCGCTCGTCGAGCGTCGCCCCGAGGTCGGTGGCGAGGTGCCAGACGTTCGGCAGCCGCAGAGGGAAGGCCTCCTCGCTCGTGCGCAGCTCGCGCACGTGTGGCGAGAGCGCCGTGACCACGCTCTGCACCGCGAAGGCGTGCTCGTGCTGCTCCTTCGCACTCGTGAGCAGCTGCGCGCGGGCGCGGGCGTCGCGCTGCGGGTCGTCGTGGTGTCGCGCACGGGTCCCCGCGAGCACGCGTGCCGATACCGCGCCGCCCGTCGAGCGGATCAGCGTCTCGGGGCTCGCGCCCACGAGACCGTCGACCGCGAAGGTCCAGCAGTCGAGGTAGTGCTCGGCGAGTCGGCGCAGCGGCACGCGAAGATCGGAGCCCGGCTCGACCCGTCCCTCGATCTGGCGGGCGAGCACGATCTTCTCGACCTCGCCGCTCGTGATGCGGTCGACGGCTTCGCGCACGCCCGCGATGTAGGCGTCGACGGAGTCGCGGCCGGCGTCGCGATCGGCGCGCGACGGAAGCGCGCGCGGCTCGAAGGCCGTGCCCGGCCACGGACCGGGCGCTGCGGCCGCGGGAACCTCGGGCGCGACCGTCGACGCCGCCGGTGCCGAGGCCTCGCCGGCGAGCGAGATCTCGGTGATCCAGGCGGCGTCGCGGTGCCGGGCGATGACGAAGCGCGGCACGATGAGCACGCTCTCGGCTGCGCTGCGGTCATCGAAGGCGAAAGTGCCGAGGGCCACGAGGCCGGTGCCGGGCAGGCGCACCGGGTCGTCGATCTCGGCGGCTGCGGCGATGCGGCGCCACTGCTCCGCGGCGTCGCGGAAGCGGCCGGGGCCGCGGAAGCCGAGGCGCAGCGTCTCGCCCAGTCCGACGCTGCCGCGGTCGTCGCGGTGCCAGAGCATGGGTCGTTGCGGGTCGGGCAGCGAGAGCAGGTCCGGGAGCCGCTGGAGGCTTCGCGTCACCGCGCGCAGCCGGGGCACCTCAGGTTCGCTCGTCACCCTCACCAATCTACCGGCTCGGCCTCGGCGGTGCCGGTTCGCGAGCCCGGGAGGCTCCGAGGAATGAACGGCTAGCATGGAGGGGTGACCCGACCCGACACCGAGACCAAGCATGCGGCCGATGTTTCAGCCATGTTCGACGAGGTGTCCCCTCGCTACGACCTGATCAACGACGTGCTCACGGTCGGCAACGACCGGCTCTGGCGCATCGCCACCACGCGCGCGGTCGCGCCCCGCAAGGGCATGCGAATCCTCGACCTCGCCGCGGGCACCGGCACTTCCTCGGCGGCGCTCGCCGCGCACGGCGCGCACGTCACGGCCGCCGACTTCTCGGAGGGCATGCTCGCCGAGGGGCGCAAGCGCCACGCGGGCAACGATCTCATCGACTTCGTCTGGGCCGACGCCACGCAGCTGCCCTTCGACGACGACACCTTCGACGCGGCCACCATCTCGTACGGCCTGCGCAACGTGAGCGATCCGCGCAAGGCCCTCGCCGAGATGCGGCGCGTGGTGAAACCGGGCGGCCGGGTGGTCATCGCCGAGTTCTCGGAGCCGCCGTCGGCGCTGATCCGCCGCCCCTACCAGCTGTACGGCCGCCACGTGCTGCCGCGCGTCGCGGGGCTCATCAACCGCGAGGCCGCCGAGGCGTACCGCTACCTCAACGACTCGATCGAGGCGTGGCCGGATCAGGCCGAGCTGTGCCGGTGGATGCGCGGGGCGGGTCTCGACCGCGTCGCCTTCCGCAACCTCACCTTTGGCATCGTGGCACTGCACCGCGGCTTCGTGTCGAAGCGCGCGACCGATCACTCGACGACCGACACCTCGAAGGGCGGAGCCAGCCAGTGAGCCGTTCCATGGCCGAAGACACGGCGACCCAGGCGTTGCCCATGCGTCTTTTCCGGGGTGTGCAGGATCGCCGCCACGCGAAGGAGCTGCAGCAGCAGCTCGAACTCATCGAGGCCGAGCTGACCGAGCACCTGCGTTTCGCGTCGCCGGTGGCCGACGCGCCCGCCCGCTACCTCATGGAGGCCGGCGGCAAGCGCATCCGCCCGATGCTGACCCTGCTCACCAGCGAGCTCGGCGACGGCCCGAACGAGCAGGTGCGCCGCGCCGCTCAGGCGATCGAGATGACCCACCTCGCCTCGCTCTACCACGACGACGTGATGGACGACGCGAAACTGCGCCGGGGCGTGCCCGCGGCGCAGACGGTCTGGTCGAACTCGGTCGCGATCCTCGCCGGCGATCTGCTCTTCGCGCGCGCCTCCACGCTCGTCTCGGGGATGGGCGAGGAGGCGATCCTGCTGCAGGCCCGCACCTTCGAGCGCCTGTGCCTGGGGCAGCTGCACGAGACCGTCGGCCCGCAGGAGGGCGACGAGCCGATCGCGCACTACATCCAGGTGCTCGCCGACAAGACGGGCGCGCTGATCGCGACCGCCGCTCGCATGGGCGTGATGTTCGGCGGCGCTCCGGCCGAGTACGCCGACCCGGTCATGGAATACGGCGAGCGCATCGGCGTGGCCTTCCAGCTGATCGACGACGTGATCGACCTGTCGCCGAAGAAGGAGCAGACGGGCAAGCGCGCCGGCACCGACCTGCGGGCGGGCGTCGCGACGCTGCCGCTGCTGCTGCTGCAGCAGCGGGCCGCGGCGGGCGACGCCGCCGACGCCGAACTCCTGCGCCGCATCGACGCGGGCGTCGCGGCCATCCGCGAGGGAGCGGATCCGGGCGTGCTCGACCCCGAGGTCGAGGAGCTGCGCGCGCACGACGTGACCCGCGAGACGGAGGCCACGGCGCACCGCTGGGCGGAGGACGCGAAGGCGGTGCTCGAGGTGCTGCCGAAGACTTCGGTGCGGCGCGCGCTGGAGCGCATGGCGGATTCGATCGTGAACAGGGAAGGCTGAGAATGAGCAAGATGCGACTGGCGATCGTCGGAGCGGGACCTGCGGGCATCTACGCCGCGGACCTGATGCTGAAGGCGGAGCGCGACTTCGAGGTCGAGATCGACCTGTTCGAGCAGCTGCCGGCCCCGTACGGTCTCGTGCGCTACGGCGTTTCGCCGGACCACCCCCGCATCAAGGGCATCATCACGGCGCTGCGCGAGGTGCTCGACAGCGGCGCGATCCGCTACTTCGGCAACGTGCGCTACGGCCAGGACATCACCCTCGCCGACCTCAAGCGGCACTACCACGCGGTGATCTTCGCGACCGGCGCGATCCGCGACGTCTCGCTGAACATCCCCGGCATCGACGCCGAGGGCTCCTACGGCGCCGCCGACTTCGTGAGCTGGTTCGACGGGCACCCCGACGTGCCCCGCACCTGGCCGCTGGAGGCGCGCGAGGTGGGCGTCATCGGCAACGGCAACGTGGCGCTCGACATTTCCCGCATGCTCATCAAGCACGCCGACGACCTGCTCCCCACCGAGATCCCCGACAACGTGTACGCGGGTCTCAAGCAGAACCCCATCGAGGAGCTGCACCTCTTCGGCCGCCGCGGCCCGAAGTACGTGAAGTTCACGCCGCTCGAGCTGCGCGAGCTCGGCGAGGTGCGCGACGTCGACATGGTCGTGGACGAGCGCGACTTCGACCGCGACGACGCCTACGCCGACGAGACGCTCGCGAAGAACAAGCAGGTCGTGGTGATGACCCGCATCATGGACAAGTGGCGGGCCGAGCAGCAGCAGCGCGAGGCCGGCGAGGTCGAGCCGTCGTCGCGCCGCCTGCACCTGCACTTCTGGTCGAAGCCCGTCGAGGTGGTCGTCGAGGACGGCCGCGTGGCCGGGCTCAAGATCGAGCGCACCGCGCCCGACGGTCAGGGCGGCGTGGTCGACACCGGCGAGTTCGAGATCGTCCCCATGCAGTCGCTCTACCGCGCGGTCGGCTACTACGGCTCCCCGCTCGATGAGATCCCCTTCGACGACGCGAAGGGCGTGATCCCGAACGCGCAGGGGCGCGTGCGTGATCTCGAAGGCGAGCAGATTCCGGGCGTGTACGCGACGGGCTGGATCAAGCGCGGCCCCGTCGGCCTCATCGGCCACACCAAGAGCGACGCGATGGAGACGCTCGAGTGCCTGCTCGAGGACCGTGCGAGCTGGTGGCAGCCCGAAGCGCCCGAGGCCGGGGCGATTCCCGAGCTGCTGCACGCGCGCGAGGTGCCGTACACCACGATCGAGGGCTGGCACCGGCTCGACGAGCACGAGCTCGGTCTCGGCGAGCAGGCGGGGCGCACCCGCATCAAGGTCGTGTCCCGCGAGGAGATGACCCGCGTCTCGCGCGGGGAGTGACGAAGCAGCCGCTGGGTTCGTCGTGCTGCTCTGGCCGGCTGGCACGGCGGCCCGTCGCGGTGCTCAGCCGGGGGCGGATCCGGATCCGCTGCGCAGCTGCAGCCACGCCGCGAGCAGCGTGTCCGGGTCGTAGAGGTCGACGCCGTAGTGCTCGTCGGCCCGCTTGAGGCGGTAGCGCACCGTGTTCTCGTGGATGCCGAGCTCGCGGGCGGTGCGGGCCACATTGCCGAACGCGCCGCACCAGGCGACGAGCGTGTCGGCGACGAGCGGATCGGCTTCGATCACGCGCTCGATCGCGGGCGATCGCAGCTCGGGGGCTTCGGCGAAGAGCGCTGAGGCGCGTGCGAAGACGAGAGCGGGGCGCAGCGCGTCGACGGTGAGCAGCCGATCGGCGGGGCTGGCCGGGCTGTCTCCCGGGCCCGCCGGCGAGACGTCGAAGAGCCGCGTCGCGAGATCCCTGAGCGGCGCGACGTCGCCCGGGCGTGCGGCGACACCGGGCAGTGCGACCCGCACGCCGGGTCCGAGCAGACGGTCGATGACCGGGAGCACGGGCTCGACGAGGTCGCGCGGCGAGCGGGAGCCGGCGTGCTCGACGAGGGCGTAGACGCGGCCGCCGCGCATCGCGGTCACCGCTTCCGGCCGCTGCAGGGCGAGATGCCGCTGCACCAGCGAGCGCAGCTGCGCCGGCAGTGGCGAGTGCTCGCGCCGCTCGGGGGAGAACGCGAGGAGCACGGCACCGTGCTCCTCGGAGATGCCGAGCTCCGCGAACTCTGAGCCGCCCACGTCATTCCCGTCGAGCAGAGTGCGCAGCCGGTCCTCACGGGGCTGCTGGGTGGCTCGGCGCACGCGGAGGTCGTCGAGCATGTGCGAGGCGGCCAGCGCTGCGGCTGAGCGCATCCGCTCCTCCTGCTCGGCCGTGAGCTCGGGCAGGCCGCTCGAGTCGATGGCCCAGATCGTACCGAGCGGCAGGGTGCCGGCGTGGATCGCGTAGGCGACGCGCGGCTCCTCGTCGTCGAGCCGCGGGTACTTGATCGGCACCTCCGAGCGGAGCACGGTGCGGTACTGGTCGTCGTTGAAGGGGGAGTCGGGCACCTTCCGAGTGAGGATGCCCTGGGTGCGGAGGCGGTCGATGAGCTGGCCAGGCACCGAGGAGTAGGCGATGATGCGCCGGCCGAGGTCCTCGATCGCGACGGAACCGCCGAAGAACTCGGCGAGCTCGTTGGTGAGGGCGAACAGGGGTTCGGCGCCGCGGTCGCGGTGGGTGTCCTCACTGGAGCGGTGCTCGCCGAGCAGCTGGGCGAGGAGCGCGTCGAAGAGGCGCCAGCTGATCCGCTCCCCGACGCGGATGACGGGGATCCCGGCGCGAAGCGAAGCCGCTGAGACCGCGTCGACGTCCGCGTCGCGGCACTTCACGGCGATGCCGGCGTAGCCGAGCTGCGCGGCGGTGGCAGCGAGAGCGGCGAAGTCGGGGCCCGCGGCGGGCGCGGCGGAGGGGACGAGGAGCAGCGTGTCGGGTTCGTCGGGGAGGTCTTCGAGCGCGTCGTGGAACTCGGTGGTGCGCACGGCGCGAGCCGCCGGCGGGGCGCCGAGCAGGGTCGCGGTCTGGGGGCCGAGCTCGGCGACGAGGGTGTCGAGCCGCAGCGCACCGACCGGCAGTGCTGTCGAAATCGCTGAGCTCATGATTCAAACATATAAGAAAAGTACAAAATGTTGTCGGTTCTCGGTGCCTAAAGTGGGGGAGACGACGACGTGAACGGAGATCCAGTGACCCACGCACAGACCCCTGCCCGCACCGCCCCCGACGGCACCCGGCTCGGCGAACTCTGGAACATCCTCCCCGAGGAGGCCGCACGCATCGACGGCCCGCGCGGCGGAGAGCTCGCGATCGGCGGCCTCGGCGTCACCGAACTCGCCGAGACCTACGGCACCCCGCTGCACATCATGGACGAAACCGGTCTGCGCCGGCAGATCCGCCGCTTCATCGACGGCCTGGCCGAGCGGTGGCCGAACTCGGAAGTGCTCTTCGCCTCGAAGTCGTTGCCCGTGCCCGGCATGTACCGGATCGCGCACGAAGAAGGCCTCTCGGTCGACGTCGCCGGAGGCGGCGAGCTGCAGCTCGCACTTGCGGCCGGGGTGCGACCCGAGAAGCTGCACTTCCACGGCAACGCGAAGACCGACGCCGAACTGCGGATGGCGCTCGACGCGGGCGTCGGCGCGATCATCGTCGACAACGACGACGAGCTCGATCGCCTCGAACGGCTGCTCGAACGGCCGCAGGCGCTGCTCCTGCGCGTGATCCCCGGGGTCGAGGCCGAGACCCACGCCTCCCAGGCCACGGGCGGCGCGAAGTCGAAGTTCGGCCTGCCGATGGATCAGGCGAAGCGCGCCATCGAGCGCATGCAGGCTCACCCGCTCATGCACTTCGAGGGCGTCCACCTGCACATCGGCTCGCAGATCCTGAACACGCGGCAGTTCGCCGAGGCGGTCGCGAACATCTCCACCGTCGGCACCTTCGGCACCTACGACGTGGGCGGCGGCCTCGGCGTGCAGTACACCTACGACGAGACGCCCCCCACCGTCGACGAGTACCTCGACGCGATCGTGGCGGCGGCTCGCGAGAACCTGCCGGCCGACGCGCGGATCATGATCGAGCCGGGCCGCTCGGTCGTCGCCCGCGCGGGCGTCACCCTGTACCGGGTAGTCACCGTGAAGCACACCGGCGAGATCTTCGTGGCGATCGACGGCGGCCTCGCCGACAACCTCGACATCGCCCTCACCGACCAGCGCTACGAGGCGCTGCTCGCCGACCGCATCGACGAGCCGTGGACCGAGACGGTGCAGCTCGTCGGCCGCCAGTGCGAGTCCGGCGACCTGTTCATCGACGGAGCCCCGATGCCCCCGGCCCGCCCGGGCGACCTCGTCGTGATGCCGGGCACGGGCGCCTACAACTACACCCTCGCCAACAACTACAACGGGGCGCTCAAGCCGGCGATCGTGTTCGTGCGCGACGGTGAGGCCCGCCTCGTGACGCGGCGCGAGACCTACGACGACCTGCTGCGCCTGCACGAGCCGCTGCTCGGCGAGCTCGGCTGAGGCCGACTGCGCCGGGCGATCCGCCCTCAGAACTGCCCAATCTCCTCCGACGACGAAGGAACACCATGAAGAAGACACCCCTCACCCTGCTCGCGGCGGCTGCCGCGCTCACCCTCGCGATCACCGGCTGCTCGAACGCTGCGACCTCTGGCGCCGAGGCGTCGGGCGGAGCGGGCGGCGACAGCCTGCCCGCCGGCGACGAGATCAGCACCACGACCGATGCGGCGCTCACCGAGCTGCTGCCCGACGACATCGTCGAGAAGGGGCGGATCGATATCGCCGTCGACATCCCCTTCCCGCCGATGGCGATGTACGACGACTCGAACCGTGCGATCGGCTTCGACCCCGAGCTCGGTCGCCTCATCGGCCAGAAGCTCGGCATCGACGTCTCGCTGAACAAGCAAGCCTTCGACTCGGTGATCCCGTCGCTCCAGGCCGGCAAGAACGACATCATCATGTCGGGCATGAACGACACCCCCGAGCGCCAGGAGACCCTGAGCTTCGTGGACTACACCCACGGCGGCTTCGCCATCGCGGTGAAGAAGGGCAACCCCGAGGGGATCACCACCCAGCGCGACCTCTGCGGGCTCACCGTTTCGGTGCAGAAGGCCACGGTGCAGGGCGAGCTGCTGCGCGCGATGGACTGCGACATCAACGTGATGGAGCTCCCCTCGGATCTCGACGCGCAGACCGCGCTCCGCGCCGGCAAGAGCCAGGCCTACACCGCCGACGCGGTCGTCGCGGAGTACGTCGTCGCGACCACCGACGACGGCAAGGCGTTCGAGATCGTGCGCGACGCCGAGAACCCGGCTGGATTCAATCCTGTCTACAGCGGCATCGGCATCCTCAAGGGCGACACCGAGCTGATCGAGGCCGTGCGCGCCGCACTCCAGTCCCTCATCGAGGAGGGCACCTATCAGCAGGTGCTCGACCGCAACAACATCGGCGCCTACGCGGTCGAGACGGCCGCGGTGAACCAGGGCAAGGCCGCCTCGTGACCGCGCCCACGCTGCCCCGCGGCTCGGCCCCGGCCGATCCCGGCTTCGCCACCGACGACGACGTCGAAGCGATCCCGCTGCGACGCCCCTGGCGCTGGATCAGCGCGGTCGTCGTGCTCGCCCTCCTCGTCTGGTTCGTGAGCGTCATCGCGACGAACCCGAACCTCGACTTCGCGACCGTCGGCCTCTTCCTGTTCGACCCGCGCATCCTCGAGGGGGTCTGGCTGACGATCCTCATCACCGTCATCTCGATGGCGGTGTCGACGATCCTCGCGATCGTCATCGCCGCGATGCGGCTCTCCTCGAACCCGGTGCTGCTCAGCGTCGCCTGGTTCTACGTCTGGGCGTTCCGCGGCACGCCGGTGCTGGTGCAGATCGTGCTCTGGGGCTACCTCGGCCTGCTCTTCGATCAGATCCGCCTGGGCGTCCCGCTCACCGACGTCGTCTTCTGGTCGATGGACACGAACGCGCTCGTCACCCCGTTCGTGGCCGGCCTGCTCGCGCTCACGCTCAACCAGGCCGCGTACTCCTCGGAGATCGTGCGCGCCGGCATGATGTCGGTCGACGAGGGGCAGCGCGAGGCCGCGTACTCCCTCGGCATGTCTCCGCTGTACACCTTCCGTCGAGTGCTGCTGCCGCAGGCGATGCGGGTCATCATCCCGCCGATGGGCAACGAGCTCATCTCGATGCTCAAGAACACCTCGCTGCTCTCGGTCATCGCGGTGATGGAGCTCTACACCCAGGCCTCCGTGATCTCCTCGTCCAACCTCAAGCAGGTCGAGCTGCTCATCGTGGTGAGCATCTGGTACCTGTTCATGACGAGCGTGCTCTCGGTGCCGCAGTACTACCTGGAGCGCCGCTTCGGGCGGGGGAGCACCCGCAACCTTCCGCCCACCCCCTTCCAGCGTCTGCGCTCCGCGCTGCAGAGCCGAAAGCCGGGCCCCGCGCCCGCGCCCCCCACGAACGCCGTCGAGGTGATCGGAGCATGAACATGAGCATGACCCTGACTGCGGCCGAGTCCGAGGCGCAGCACTCCGAGGCCCTCGTGCAGATTCGCCGGGTGCGGAAGAGCTTCGGCGCGCACGAGGTGCTGCGGGACATCTCCCTCGCCGTCCCGGCAGGCACGGTGACGGTGCTCCTCGGCCCGTCGGGCTCGGGGAAATCGACACTGCTGCGCTGCGTGAACCATCTCGAAACCATCGACGGCGGCCGGATCATCGTCGACGGCGAGCTCATCGGCTACCGGCAGGCGGGGCACAAGACCCACGAGATGAGCCCGCGGCAGATCGCGAAGCAGCGGCGGGGCATCGGGATGGTGTTCCAGCGCTTCAACCTCTTCCCGCACATGACCGCGCTGGAGAACATCATGGAGGCGCCGGTCGGCGTCGCCGGTCGCCCGCGCGCGATGGCGAAGGGCCGCGCACTGGAACTGCTCGATCGTGTCGGCCTCGCCGACTTCGCGGGGCACTACCCGGCGCAGCTCTCGGGCGGCCAGCAGCAGCGCATCGCGATCGCCCGGGCGCTCGCCATGGAGCCGAAGCTGATGCTCTTCGACGAGCCGACCTCGGCCCTCGACCCCGAACTGGTCGGCGATGTGCTCGACGTGATGCGCGAGCTGGCGCGGGAGGGTATGACGATGATCGTGGTCACCCACGAGATCGGCTTCGCCCGCGGCGTGGCGGATCAGGTCGTCTTCATGGACGGCGGCGTCGTCGTCGAGGCCGGCCCGCCGCACGAGGTGCTCGACAACCCGCAGCGCCAGCGCACGCGCAACTTCCTGGAGAGCGTGCAGTAGCGGGGCCGCGCGGCTCAGCCGCCGTGCGCGCTGTTCGCGCCGCGCGGTCAGTCGCTTTCCGCGCCGAGCACGGCGACGAGGGCGGTGAGTGTCTCGCTCGTGCCGCCCTCGACGCGCACCCGCACGGAGTCGCGGTCGTCCACCGCGGTCGGGCCGCGGTTGATGACGGCGACCGGGATCCCGCGCCGTTCGGCGCGGTGCACGAGTCGCAGGCCGGTGTTCACGGCGAGCGAGGTGCCGACGAGCAGCAGCGCCTCGGCGTCCCGCAGCAGCGTCTCGGCGGTGGTGAATACCGCCGGCGGCACGGTCTCGCCGAAGTAGACCACGTCGGGTCGCAGCAGTCCGCCGCAGGGCGCGCCCCGTCCCGGGCAGGCGGGGACGACGGCGTCACCGGCTCCCGAGACGCGCGCGTCGCCGTCGGGGGCCAGCTCGGCGGTCGCGTTGCGGTCGACGAAACCGGGGTTGAGCTCGTCGAACCAGCCGAGCACCTCGGTCCGGCTCCAGCGCGCTCCGCACCGCAGGCAGCGGATGACGCTGCCGTTGCCGTGCAGCTCGACCACGGTGCGGGAGCCGCCTCGCCGGTGCAGGTCGTCGACGTTCTGGGTGATGACCCCGCCGATGCGGCCCGCGGCCTCCAACCTGGCGAGGGCGAGGTGGCCGGCGTTGGGGGCGACGCCGCTCGACCGCAGGGAGCCGATGCGTGCGCCGGCCCAGAACCGGCGGCGGTAGGCCTCGTCGTCCATGAACTGCGCGATGCTCATGGGCGTCCGCGGCGGTGAGCCGGCCCCGCGGTAGTCCGGGATGCCCGAGTCGGTGCTGATCCCGGCGCCGGTGAGCACGGCCACCGGCCCCGCCTCGAAGAGCCGGGCGAGCGCCGCAGTGGTCTGCGGTGAGCCGGCCTGCGGTGGTGTCATGATTCCCCCTTTCCTCCGAACCTAGGGCATGCCCTCGACGCTCATCTCTGCGCGAGCGGTGAAGACCGTGTAGTCGGCATGCGAGCGCTCGGCGTAGCCGCGTCCCCAGTCGAGCAGCGCCTCGCCGACCCTGGTGCCGTCGCCGAGGTAGCCGCTCACCTCGGCCGCGCGCGGCGACTGCGCGTGCGCGCGGGCGAGCGTGACCGCGCAGGCGCGCGAGTAGGTGACGAAGGGCTCGTCCTCGATCTCCTCGATCTCGATGCCGCCCTTCATGTCGTGGAACTGGCGCACGTAGAGCTCGAGCTCGCCGAACTCCTCGCCGGTGTGGCGCAGCGAGCCGAGGAACGGGTCGCTCAGCGCCTGGAGGATCCGCTGCATCGCGACGACGCGTCCGCCTTCGCCGAGGTCAGCGGTGAGTTCGACGAGCTCTGCGGGTTGGGCGATGCCGCCGTACTGTTCGAGAACGCTCGGCCCCGCCTGCTTCGATTGGAGGATGAGGGCGTTGCCGTCTCCATCCTGGAAGAGCGAGAGCGCGCACCGGGTGCCGACGCTCCCGACGCCGACGACGCGGCGGATCGAATCGACCGCGGTGTAGTGGCGGAGCAGCAGCCGGATGTCCGCGCTCGCGGTGCGGAGGTAGCGCTCGATGAGCTCGGTCTGGAGCGCCCGCCGGGCGGGTTCGAGTGCGCGCATCGTCGGCGGCCGCTCGACGAAGCGGAGGCGCCCGTCCGGATCCGCCTGGGTGAGCTTGCGGGAGGCGCGCTCGCCCGTGCGCTTTCTCGCGTGGGCGATTGCGCGGTCGAGGACGCTCCGGGACTCCGGGTGCATGTCACCGGTGCCCGCTGAGGCCTCGAAGTGCGCGTAGTAGCGCTGGAGCGGTGATGCCTTCGCCGCGGTGCGCATCGCGAGCGCGTAGGAGCGGGTGGCGGTGACCACCGCCTTCCCGACGATGTCCTCCGCGCGTCCGTTGCTCGCCCCCGCGATGACGATGCTCGCGATGAGCCGCTTGAGATCCCACTCCCACGGCGCCCACGCCGCCTCGTCGAAGTCGTTGAGGTCGAAGACGAGCGTGCGCTGGGGCGAGGCGTAGAAGCCGAAGTTCGCGACGTGGGCGTCGCCGCAGGACGGTACGAGGATGCCGGTGTGCGGCTCGGCCGCGAGGTCGGCGGCCATGATCGCCGCGGTGCCGCGGTAGAAGGCGAACGGGCTCGCGCTCATCCGCTCGGTGCGCAGCGGGATGAGCTCGGGGAGTCGGGTGGCGTTCTGCCCGTCGATGATCGCGAGCGGATCGCGCGGCGCGTCGGAGAGTGCGGCGAGGGCGCGCCGCGGGAGGAGGGCGCGGCGGTGCTTCCCGCTTGCTCGGCGCTCGGTTCGGCGTGCGGGCAGTGCTGCGGGGGAGTCGGGCATGGCTGACCGGCTTTCGTCTCGGAGCGGTGGCGCCACCGCGGTGCGGGGAGACCTCGCCGGGACGTGCGTCCGGCCCGGGTCGTCCGCGACCGGGGTGGTGATTTGCAGGGGGCTGCGAGATGATCCTATGCGGCGCCGCGTGCGGTCGGGTGCGCGGGAACGCCGTAGGATCGTCACCATGACGACTGCGCGCGAACAGCTCATCGACCTCATCACGAGCGAGGCCGTGTTCCACGGCGACTTCACGCTCACGAGCGGCAAGAAGGCCACCTACTACATCGATCTGCGCAAGCTGAGCCTCGATCACCGCGCGGCTCCGCTCATCGGCCAGGTGATGCTCGACCTCATCGACGACATCGACGGCGTGGTGGCCGTGGGCGGCCTCACGATGGGCGCCGACCCGATCGCCTCGGCGATCATGCATCAGGGTGTCGCGCGCGGCAAGGTGTACGACTCCTTCGTGGTGCGCAAGGAGCCGAAGGATCACGGCCGGGGCCGCCAGGTCGAAGGGCCGGATCTCGCGGGCAAGCGCGTCGTGGTGGTCGAGGACACCTCCACCACCGGCGGATCGCCGCTCAAGGCCATCGAGGCGCTGCAGAAGGTGGGCGCCAAGATCGCGGCGGTCGCCGTGGTGGTGGATCGCCAGGCGCCTGCCAAGGAGCGCATCGAGGCGGCGGGCTACGAGTACCGCTACGCGATCGGTCTCGACGACCTGGGGCTGTCGCCGCAGTAGCCGTCGGTCTCAAAGCTCGGGAGGGGCTCCGCGATCCATCGCGGGGCCCCTCTTCTGCGTGCGCGGGCTTGTGTCCCCTTGCTCCTTGCTCCTTGCTCCTTGCCCCCTGCTTCGCCCTGCCGAGAGGCGGATTTCGCATGGGATGGGTCTGCGCCGCCTGCGAAATCCGCCTTTCGGCAGCGGGGTCCGCGGGGGAAGGGCAGGGGCAGGGGTGGGGCAGGGGTCTTGGAGGGGTGCCGAGGGGTGCCAGGTGACGACTTGATCACGGTCGAGAAAAAACTTGCTCCGGGTCTTCCCCTTTCCCCTCGTCTCAGATAACGTCATGGACAGTCGGTCATTCGGTCAGACCAATAGTCCTGATTAACCCGACACCTCAACGACGAGAAGAAGGAGAAATATAGTGTCTGTCTCATACGAAGCGCGCGTGGCGGAGCTCGGCCTGGACATCCCCGACTACAGCAACGGCGGCTACCACGGCACCTACTACGGCACGATGAAGGCGTTCCACAAGACCGGGAACCTGCTCTTCCTCTCGGGCCACGTCGCCGACATCGTGGGCCACAACGGCCAGCCGACCCACGCCGGCAAGCTCGGCGCCGAGGTCACCGTCGAGCAGGGCTACGCCGAGGCCCGCCAGACCGCGCTGAACTGCCTCGGCACGATGCGCCTCGCGCTCGGCTCGCTCGACCGCGTGAAGTGCCTCGTGAACTCGCTGAACTTCGTGGTCGCCGCGCCGGACTTCGTCGACGTGAACCTCGTGTCGTGCGGCGCCACGGACCTCTTCCGCGACGTGTTCGGCGAGGAGAACGGCCTCGGCGGCCGCGCGACGATCGGCGTCACCTCGCTCGCCGCGAACCACTGCTTCGAAAACTGGATGACGATCGAGACGGTCGACTGACCTCCGAACCGACGGGTGTGATGAGAATGTTGAGCAAGAGAACAGCCAAACTGGCGGTCGTGACGGGCGTCGCGCTCCTCGCGCTGAGCGCGTGCTCCTCGGGTGGATCGGGCGGCTCCGGTGACGGAGGCGGCGCCGAAGGCGCGATCCCGCTCGGATACACGGCGACCCTCTCCGGAGACTTCGCGAGCTACGGTCTCGAGATGCGCGAGGGCATCGACCTCGCCATCGAGGAGATCAACGCCGACGGCGGCGTGCTGGACCGCGAACTGACTCTCGAAGGGGTCGACGACGAGGGCAAGCCGGCCAACGGCCCCGTGATCGCGCAGGAGTTCTGCGACAACGCCGATATTCCGGTCGTTCTCGGGTTCAGCTTCTCGAGCGTCGCACTGTCGGGCCTGCCCATCTACACGCAGTGCGGCCTGCCGATCATCGCATCGGCGGTCACGTCACCCGAGCTGAGCGGCGCGAGCGACATCTTCTTCCGCACCGTGTTCACCGACGCCTACCAGGGCGCCGAGGCGGCGAAGTTCATCGCCGAGAACCGGGGTGTGAAGAAGGTCGCCGTGCTGTATCAGCAGGACGACTACGGCAAGGGCGTCGCCGACGCGTTCACGGAGGGCATCGAGAAGGCCGGTGGCACTGTCACCAGCTCCCAGGCCTACCAGCTGGGCACGGTGAACTTCGCGAGCACCGTCGACACGGCGCTCAAGGACGACCCGGACGCGGTCTTCATCGGCGGCTTCTACACCGAGGCCGGCAAGATCGTGAACCAGGTGCGCGATGCGGGATCCGATGTGCCGATCTTCGCCTCCGACGGGGCCGCGAGCCCGCTCTTCATCGAGCTCGCCGGCGACAACGCCGAAGGCGTCGAGGTCTACTCGGCCTTCTCCGCGAGCGACGACAGCCCCGAGGCCGCCGAGTTCGTCGAGGCCTTCACGAAGAAGTACGACAAGGAGCCGAGCTCCTGGGCGGCGCTCGCCTACGACGCCACGTACATCGCGGCGCAGGCCATGGAGACCGCGGGATCGACCGATCGCGCGGCAGTGACCGAGGCGATCGCGGCGACGGAGGGATTCCCCGGCGTCTCCGGCGAGATCAGCTTCGATGACGAGGGGAACCGTGTGGGCAACCTCACCTTCCAGCGCATCGAAGACGGCGCCTTCGTGGTCATCAAGGAGTAGCAACCGCCCGGTGGGCGCCGGCCTCGGCGCCCACCGGGATCCTCATCCGGTTCCCCCAGCAGGCTACGGAGATTAGGTAATGCAGGAAATCATCAACGGTCTCGCCGTCGGCGGCATCTACGGGCTGCTCGCCGTCGCGTTCAGCGTCGTCTACGGCGTCCTCGGCATGGTGAACTTCGCCTTCGGCGAGATCTTCATGTTCGGCGCCGTCGGAGCGCTCGTCGCCGGCCAGACCAACATCCTCATCGCAGACGCGAGCATCGACGGCCCGGGTCTCCCCGCGTGGGCGGCGATCCTCTTCGGGCTCATCGTCGGCTCGCTCATCGGCTGGCTCATCGAGAGGATCGCGTACCGGCCGCTGCGCAACGCCCCGATCCTCTCCATGCTCATCACCGCGATCGCAGTGTCGATGCTGCTGCGCGCCGTGGCGACCTTCCTCTTCGGCGCCGCGCAGCTCCCGGTGCCCCGCCCCGAACTGGGCGAGGCCCTCAACATCTTCGGTGCGCGAGTGCAGCGCATCGACGTCATCGTGCTCACAGTGGCCGTGGCGGTGACCCTCGCCTTCTGGGCGGTGATCCGCTTCACCCCGATCGGCCGCGCGATCCGCGCCACCGCGGAGGACAAGGACGCGGCGAGGCTCATGGGCATCGGCGTCGACAGGGTCATCTCAACCACCTTCGTGCTCGGTTCGGCCCTCGCCGCGGTCGCGGGTCTGCTCTACTCGCAGCGGTACGGGTTCGCCGCCGCCACCATGGGCTTCCTGCCGGGTCTGAAAGCGCTGGTCGCCGCCGTGCTCGGCGGCATCGGCAGCATCCCGGGCGCCTTCGTCGGAGGCCTCGTGCTGGGCGTCAGCGAGGAGCTCGCCGCGTCCTACGTCCCGCAGGGATCCGCCTACCGCGACGTCATCGCGTTCGGGATCCTGGTCATCATCCTGTGGCTCCGCCCGCAGGGGCTGCTCGGCCGCCGAGAGGTACAGAAGGTCTAACGATGTCGAACACGCACACCGCCCCCATCGTCATCCTCAGGCAGGATCACGGCTTCAAGCGCTGGATCTGGCCCGCGGTCTTCCTCTTCATCGGCCTGCTCGCTCCCCTGGTGCTGCCCGGCGACAAGTGGATCCGCGTGGCCGCCCTGGCGCTCATCTACGTGGCACTCGCCTCCGGCCTGAACATCCTCGTCGGCATCACCGGCCTGCTCGACCTCGGTTTCATCGCCTTCTTCATCGTCGGCGCCTATACGACGGCCATATTCTGCACGAGAACCTTCGGCGTCAACCTGGTGGACAACCCCGCCGCGCTCGCCTGGGTGCTTCCACTCAGTATCGTGGCGGCGATCGTGCTGGCCGGCATAGCGGGCTCGATCATCGGATACCCCACGCTGCGCGCCCGCGGCGACTACCTCGCCATCATGACGCTCGCCTTCGGCGAGATCGTGCGCATCGTCTCCATCAACTGGACCGACTTCACCGGCGGCGCGGTCGGCATCCGCAACATCCCCGCACTCACCCTCACGGGCGAGATCGTGCGACCGCTGACCACCTACTACATCGTGTTCCTCGTCGTGGTCATCCTCGTCGTCGCGCTCGCCTCGCTCATCGCCTCGCCCGTCGGGCGGGCCTGGGTCGCCATCCGCGAGGACGAGCTCGTCGCCTCGTCGATGGGGATCCGCACGCGGCGCTACAAGCTGCTGGCCTACGTGGTCGGGGCTTCGACCGCCGGCGTGATCGGCGTGTTCTTCGCCCACATGAACCAGTTCGTGAACCCCGACAGCTTCACCCTCGAAGACAACTTCATCGTGCTGAGCCTCGTCATCCTCGGTGGGGCGGGCACGCTGTGGGGTCCGATCACCGGCGCAGTGCTGTGGATCTTCTTCCAGGCCGTCGCGAAGGACATCCCGCTCATCCAGGCGCACCCCGAGTTCCGCACGGGGTTCCTCGCGCTCATCGTCGTGGTGCTCATGATCCTGCGCCCCGGCGGCATCATCTCGAAGCGCCTCGAACTCACCCGGGCGCGAGGAGGGAAGGAATCGCCGGAGGGCGAGCTCATCGTGAACGAGCGAGAGACGCCCGTGGCGGCCGGCGCACCCGTGCTGAAGGCCGAGAACGTCAAGCAGGTGTTCGGCGGGCTCGTCGCCCTCGAAGCGGTCACCTTCGAGCTCAGGCACGGCGAAGTACTCGGCCTCATGGGGCCGAACGGCGCCGGCAAATCGACTCTGCTCAACGCCATCTCCGGTGTCACCCGGGCGACGTCGGGCACGATCGAGTTGCACGGCGAGCAGACGCAGCGCCTCGAATCGAGTGCGGTCGCGATGCGAGGCATCGCGAGAACCTTCCAGACCGTGCGCCTCTTCTGGGACATGACGGTGCTCGAGAACCTGCTCGTGGGCGGGCACTCGCGCCTCGCCGGGTTCGTTCCGAAGTTCCTGTCGCCGTTCCCGTTCGTGCGGGCGCCTGAGCGGGCTACGGTCGAAGAGGCCGAGGAGGTGCTGGCCTTCATGGACGTGTGGGACAGCCGCGACAAGCGGGCCTCCTCGCTCGACGCGTACCAGCAGCGCCGAGTCGAGATCGCGCGCGCCCTCATGACGCGCCCGAACGTGCTGCTGCTCGACGAGCCGGCGGCGGGCCTGAACGAGAGCGAGACCCGCGACCTCGCCCGCCTCATCAAGCGGATCCGGGAGCGCGGCATCGACGTGATCCTCATCGAGCACGACATGGACCTGCTCATGGGGGTCTCCGACCGGATCATCGTGCTCGATCACGGCGTGATCATCGCCGACGGCACGCCGGCCGAGATCCGCGTCAATCCTGAAGTGCTCGAGGCCTACCTGGGGAGTGATGCGAAGTGAGAGTGCTCGAAGTCGAAGGCCTGAACGTGCGCTACGGCGTGGTCAGGGCGGTCACCGACGTCGACATGCACGTCGACGAGGGCGAACTCGTCGTCGTGGTCGGAGCGAACGGAGCCGGCAAGAGCAGCCTGCTGCGCTCGGTCGCAGGACTCAACAAGAGCCGAGGGCGGATCGCCTTCCTGGAGCAGGACATCTCGTCCCGCCGCGCCGAGCAGCGGACCCGGGCCGGGCTCTCGCTCGTGCCGGAGGGCCGGCATATCTTCGGCCGGATGTCGGTGTTCGAGAACCTGCAGATCGCCCACTGGGGCGCATCGACCGATTTCTCGGCCGAGGTCGCGACCGTGTTCTCGCTCTTCCCGCGGCTCGAAGAGCGCCGTCACCAGACCGCCGCAACCCTGTCCGGCGGGGAGCAGCAGATGCTCGCCCTCTCCCGTGCGCTCATCAGACGCCCGAAACTGCTTATGCTGGATGAGCCATCGATGGGTCTCGCCCCAAAGGTGGTCGCGCAGATGTTCGAGGTGATCGAGGAGATCAACCGTTCGGGCACCAGTGTGCTGCTGATCGAGCAGAACGCCCGCATGGCGCTCTCGATCGCGGATCGGGGGTACCTCATGGAGACGGGCAAGATCTCAGGAGGTGGCGAGGCGGCGGCCATGCTCGAGGACGAACGGCTGCACGAGGCCTACTTCGGCAAGGGCACGGACACGTGACGGCACCCGGAGCGGACGAGTGCGATCTGAGCGGCCCCGCGGTGAGGCTATCGAACTGAGAATGGAAGTGCGCAATGGACTGGGACTCGATCAACAGGGGGGCGACCCTCTCGGTGCCCGACCGGCTCTCGGTCGACCTTGAACGGCTGATCCTCGAGGGCGACCTCGCGCCGGGCGAGAAGCTTCCGGCCGAGCGCGAGCTCGCCCAGCACCTCGGCGTCTCGCGCGTCTCGATCAGGGAGGCGCTGCGGGAGCTCGAAAACCGCGGCTTCATCGACCGCAAGCCGGGGCGCGGCACCATCGTGCTGAGCCCGGGCGAGCGATCCGGGATCGCCGACCGCATCTCCAGCGCCGTCTCGGCGGTGCACCCCGAGATCCGCGACATCATGGAGCTGCGCGCCATCGTCGAACCGCCGATCGCGGGGATCACCGCGACGCGCGCCACCCCCCGCGACATCGCGCAGCTGCGCGAGCTGGTCGAGGCGATGGAAGTGGACGTCACGAAGGAGCGGTACGCGGAGCTCGATCGGGCCTTCCACCAGGCCATCGCGCAGTACGCCCACAACCCGCTGCTCGAACTCATCAACGAGCAGATCGCCCAGCAGATCGCCCCGAGCCGTGCCAGCCGGTACCAGACGAAGGAGCGCCGCGAGGCGTCGAGCGTCGCGCACCGCCGGATCTTCGAGGCGATCGCCGCCGGCGACCCGACGACCGCCGAGGCGGAGGCCCGAGCCCACGTGCTCGACATCAGCAAGCAGATCGCCCTCGCCGCGACGGGCGCGAACGACGAAGGAGCACAGGGATGACCCACCCCGACGCACACCCCCGCGGAGCCATCTCGACCTCGCACCACCTCGCCACCGAGGCCGGCGCCGCCGCACTCGAAGCGGGCGGCAACGCGATCGATGCGGCGCTCGCCGCCGCTGCCGCCCTCTGCGTGGTGTACCCGAACAATGTGGCGCTGGGCGGCGACCTCGTCGCCCTGGTGCGCTCGCCGGAGGGCGAGGTGCGCTTCCTCAACGCGACGGGCACCGCTCCCGCCGCCCAGTCGCTCGACGCGCTCCGCGAGGCGTACGGCGAGCTGCTGCCGCTGCGCGGCATCGACACCGTGACCGTGCCCGGCGGGGTGCGGGGATGGGGCGAGCTGCACGACTTCGGGGCGACCCGCAGCTGGGAGCAGCACCTGGAGGCCGCGATCCGCTACGCCGCCGACGGCGTGCCCACGGCGAAGTCGGTCGCGGCCGCGATCGTCGACGAGCGCGAGGTGCTCGAACTCGACCCCGGCTGCCGGCAAGCCTTCATCCCGGACGGGCTGCCGCTCGTGCAGGGGCAGCCGTTCGTGCAGCCCGCGCTCGCCGACTCGCTGCGCCGACTCGCCGCGGGCGGGCCGGAGGAGTTCTACACGGGCGAGCTCGCGCAGCGCTGGGTGGCGGGCCTGCAGGCGCTCGGGTCGAAGATCGCGCCCGAGGACGCCGCGGCCTACACCGCCTTCTGGGACGACCCCCTCGAAGGATCATTCGGCGACCACCGCGTCATCACCGGGCCGCCGAACACTTCGGGATTCATCCTGCTGCGCGCCCTCGAGGCCATCGCGGACGGGATCGACGATCCGCTCGGCGCGGGAGCGGGCGCCCTCGCAGACGCGTTCCGGGGCGGCAATGCGGTGCGCGCGGCCTACCTCGCCGACCCTGCATCGGGCGGCCCCACCGGCCCGGAACTCATCGCGATGCCCCGACCGGAGCACGCGCCCCCGCGCGAGGCGAAGCCGAGCGGCGACACCGTCGGCCTGAGCGCCGTCAGCGCCGACGGCTGGGCGATCTCGCTCATCAACTCGGTGTACTTCGGCTTCGGGGCCGCGGTGCTCGACCCCGAGACGGGAATCCTGTTCCAGAACCGGGGCACGTCGTTCTCGCTCGACCCCGCCTCGCCGAACGCGTTCGCGCCGGGCCGCCGGCCGCGCCACACGCTCATGCCCGTGCTGATCCTGCGCGGCGACGAGCTCGCCTGGGTGCCGGCGACGATGGGCGGATCGGCGCAGCCGCAGATCCACACGCAGCTGCTGCTGCGCTCCCTCGCCGGAGCATCCCCGCACGAGGCGACGCACGCTCCGAGGTGGATCGTCGACGAGCCGGGTGCGGACGGGACGGTGCGGGTGACGATCGAGGAGGACGTCCCCGAGAGCGCGCGGGACGCCATCGCGGCCGCGGGCTTCCCGCTCAAGACGGTGCCGCCGTACTCGGAGGATCTGGGACACTCGAATCTGATCCGTGTCAGCGCCGAGGGGTACGACGCTGCCAGCGATCCGCGCTCCGACGGCTCTGCGATCGTGGTGTCCGCCTCCGGCTGATCGGAGGCGCAGCCCCGATCCGCAGCTCAGCCACCTCTCTCAGAAACGACCTCCATGACTCAGACTTCACGCCCCAGCATCATCGTCCTCGGCATCCTGGGGGCGGTCACCGGCCTCCTCTCCGGTCTCTTCGGGATCGGCGGCGGCGTGGTGCTGGTCCCCATGCTCGTCATGTTCCTCGGGTTCCAGCAGCGCCTCGCGGCGGGCACCTCGGTGGCCGCGATCCTGCCCGCGGCGGTGGTCGGCGGCATCGGCTACGCCGTGCAGGGGAACGTCGACTGGCTCGCTGCGGTGCTGCTCGCCGCGGGCGTAGTGGTCGGGGCGCAGATCGGCAGCTACCTGCTGTCGAGGGTTCCCACGGGCTTCCTGCGCTGGATGTTCATGGCGTTCCTGCTGGGCGTGGTCATCAGCCTCTGGTTCGTCGTGCCGCAGCGCGACGCGGTCATCGACATCACGGTGCTCACCGGCGCGCTGCTCGTGCTGACGGGGCTCGTGACCGGGGTGCTCTCCGGGCTGCTGGGCGTGGGCGGCGGCGTCATCGTGGTGCCCGTGCTGATGTTCTTCTTCGGGGCGAGCGATCTCATCGCGAAGGGCACCTCGCTCATCATGCTCATCCCGGGATCGATCTCGGGCACCCTCGGCAACGCGCGCCGGCGCAATGTCGACATCCGGTCGGCCGCTGTGCTCGGCATCGCGGCGAGCGTGCTGTCGCCGCTCGGTTCGGTGATCGCGACGCACATCCCGCCGCTCTGGTCGAACGTGGCCTTCTCGCTGCTGCTGGCCTTCATCCTGGGGCAGATGCTCGTCAAGACGCTCCGCCAGGGCAAGAAGTAGCCCCGAAGCCACCCCCGCCGGCCGGGCTCACTCCTCGTCCATGCGCACGCCGCTGCGCTTGAGGGCCTGCAGCACCATCGAGGTGTCGACCTCGACGGCGTCCTCGGTCCAGTCGGACCGCATGAGGAAGTCGGCGAGCGTGTCGTGCCCGGTGCACGCGATGTTCACGAAGAGCTGGTAGCGGCCAGTGGTGAACGCGAGGTAGCGCACCTCGGGCACCCGGGTGAGCTGCATGGCGACCGACTCGGTGCGGCCGGGCAGAGTGCGGATGCGCATGGTGGCCTCCACCGGGAAACCGAGCGCCGCCGGCTCGACCACGGCGCGATCGAAGAGGCGCCCGCTCGCCTGCAGGTGAGCGAGGCGGCGTCTCGCCGAGGCTGGGGAGAGCGCCGTGGCGCGGGCCAGCTCCTCGATCGTGGCCCTGCCGTCGGCGGCGAGCACTCGGGCGATCTCCTGCTCTTCGCGGCTGAGGGGCGCGAGCTCGACCGAGCCGGTCGGCTCCCAGGTCTGCTCATGGTCGATGAGCGCGGCGACCTGATCCTCGGTCAGCAGGCCGGGAAGCCACTGGTGGGTGCCCTTTTAGAGCTTGAGGATTGTTGCGGTCTCGATGCCGGCGGCGCCGGGCATGCCGGGGATCTCGTCGACGAGGGTCGCCAGGGAGCGCGACCGCTCGTTCATGAGCTCGAAGACGCAGTCGGCCTCGCCCGTCGTCAGGTAGGTGAAGACCGAATTGGAGCGCGCGGCGGCCGACATGGCGGTGACCCGGTTCATGCCGGCCTCGCAGCGCACGTTGATGATGGAGCTGTCGAGCAGGCCGCCGCGCGGCAGCAGCGTGAGAGCGGTCATGCGCACCTGACGGCTGCGCAGCAGCTCGGCCCCGCGCGCGGCGACGGTGCGCTCGGCGATGTCGATCACGGCGGCGATCCGGCGCCTTCCCGGGCTGTCAATGAAGATTCGCAAGCTGGCCTTCATCGGCCTCGCCGCCGCCGCGGTCGTCTCGCTCGCCGCCTGCTCCTCCGGCCCCGCCGCCGGCGGTACGACCGAGGCCGCCGACGACGGCCCCATCACGATCCGCATCCAATCGCAGGCCTCCATCGCCGCCGAGCCCATGTACATGTGCGTCGAGGACGGCACCTTCGAAGCCGAGGGCCTCCAGGTCGAGGTCACCGAACTGCCCGACCTGCCCGCCGCCACCGCGGCCCTGCAGGCCGGCAAGCTCGAACTCGCCTTCGTGCCCACCATCTCCGCGCTCACCATGGCTCGTCAGAACGTGCCCATCACCATGATCGCTGCGGCCGACGGCATCAACCCCGCCGCAGCCGACGCCTCGCTCGGCGAACAGCGCAACTACACCTCGGTGGGCGTCTACGTCAGCAAGGGCAGTGGCATCGAGAGCATCGAGGACATGGGCGGCGACACCAGCATCGCCGTGCCCGAGCTCAAGGGGCAGCCCGACGGCACCATCACCTCGGTGCTGCACGAGGCCGGCGTCGACACCGAGAACATCGAGTGGCTCAAGCTCGGCTTCCAGCCCGCGCTGGACGCCCTGAAATCCGATCAGCTCGACGCGGCCTTCCTCGTGAGCCCCTTCTCGCTCGAAGCCGATGCGGCCGGCCGTGCGGCCGTCGCCGCAAAGTAGCTCGGCGCTGACGAACCAGCATAAATCGAGCGCCGGGGGCGAGGAGCGAGACTCCTCGTCCCCGGCGCTTCGGCGTACCCGGGGGCACCGCAGGCGGCGGGTGCTGCTGGGCGCGCTCGCGCTCGTCGCGGTGCTGGTGGCCGGCGGGGCCTTCGCAACGCGGGTGAACTGGGTGGCGCTCGAACGGCCCGGGGCGGCCCTCGCGCCGGAGTTCGCAGACGCCAGCGACACCGTGTACCTCTTCGTCGGTGCAGACTCGGGCATCCAACGGCCCCGCTCGGACAGCCAGTACACCGATGACCCGGACGCGCCGGCCCGCGCCGACATCCTCCTGCTGGTGCGGCTCGCGGCGAACGGCGACGTCGCCGCACTGTCGCTGCCCCGCGACACGGTGGCTTTCGGGTACGACTCGCCGGTGCGCTACGCGATCACCCGGCTCGACGGCCCGCAGCACCTCGTCGATGCGATCTGCGCGGGCACCGGCATCGCGGTCGACCGTTACGTCGAGATCGACGGGGGCGGTTTCGAGGCCGCGATCGACGCGCTTGGCGGTCTGCAGCTCGACATCCCCGAGCCGCTGCGCGATCCTGCCGCACGACTCAAGATCGACGTGGCCGGCCCGCGCACGGTCGACGGGGCGACGGCGCTCGCACTCGTGCGCTCCCGCCACGCCGAGCGCTTCGTCGACGGGCGATGGATCCCTCGTACCGAAGACGAGGGCGCGCTCGATCGCATGCAGTGGTCGTCGGCGGTGCTCGGCGCGGTGCGCGAGAAGCTCGCCGGCGCGGATCCGCTGACGCTCGCCCGGGTGGCGTGGGCTTCGAGCGACGCGCTCACCGTCGGCGGCGGGATCCATCCCGAGGAAGTTCGGCACCTCGCCGGAAGCTCTTTCGATGCGCAGACCATCCCCACCGAGATGCTCGGCGACAACCTCTCGCGGGCGTTGCGCGAGGAGGGGCGCGCGGTCATCGGAGCCGCCGGATTCGACACCTCGTGCCAGCTGGAGGGCGCTGCCGGAGTACGCTGAACCCGTCCGGTCCGTCCCGCTGGGCCCCGTCGAGTCGGCCCTTTCGTTCCGAGCCCGCCTGCTATTCACGCGAATAGCAGGCGGGCTCGATACGTATAGGCCGGCTCGATGTGCGGTCTAGAGGAGATCCGCCACAGAGGAGAGGATCTCGTCAGGGCGGAACGGGAACCTCTCGATCTCGCGGCGATCCGAGATGCCCGTCATCACGAGCACCGTGTGCAGCCCGGCCTCCATGCCCGCGACCACGTCGGTGTCCATGCGGTCGCCGATCATGCCCGTGTTGTGGGAGTGCGCGCCGATCTGGTTGAGCGCCGAACGGAACATCATCGGGTTCGGCTTGCCCACGATGTAGGGCACCTTGCCCGTCACCTTCGTGATGAGGGCGTTGATGGCACCCGTCGCGGGCAGCGGGCCGTCGGCGCTCGGGCCGGTCGCGTCCGGGTTCGTCGAGATGAACCGCGCACCGCCCATGATGAGGCGCACCGCCTTCGTGATCGCCTCGAAGGAGTAGTTGCGGGTCTCGCCCACCACGACGAAGTCGGGGTTCGACTCGGTCATCACGTAGCCCGCGTCGTGCAGCGCGGTGAGGATGCCGGCCTCGCCGATCACGAACGCCGAACCGCCGGGCTTCTGCTGCTTGAGGAACGCGGCGGTGGCGAGCGCGCTCGTCCAGATCCGATCCTCGGGCACCTCGATGCCGGAGGCCGCAAGGCGCGCGCTGAGGTCGCGGGCCGTGAAGATCGAGTTGTTGGTGAGCACGAGGTAGGGGATCTCGTTCTCGCGCCAGTGCCGGATCAGCTCGGCGGCGCCGGGGATCGCGCGCTCCTCGTGCACGAGCACGCCGTCCATGTCGGTGAGCCAGCACTCGATCTCGTCGCGCCGGGAGGGGATCATGCTCTCATCCATGCCTCCAGGGTAACCGGGCACGATGAACGGACGGTATCGCGGGTTTCGGGATCCGGATCCCGAAACGGATCCGGACCCCGCGCAGGTGCGGCCCGCCGGGCGGGCTGGCACACTGGAGGCATGCATGAGAGAGCAGGGCAGCCGGCGCAGCCGCAGGACCTCGTCGACGTCGAAGCGCTGATCGCCGCCTATTCCGAGGTGGTGCCGGATCCCGCCGACCCCGCCCAGCGGGTCGTGTTCGGCACCTCGGGCCACCGCGGCTCCTCGCTGAAGGGCTCCTTCAACGAGGCCCATATCGTCGCGATCAGCGCCGCCATCGCCGAGTACCGCGCCGCGCAGGGCATCACCGGGCCGCTCTTCATCGGCTCGGACACGCACCCGCTGTCGGCGCCCGCCGAGCACACGGCGCGCGAGGTGCTGTCGGCTGCGGGCGTGCACGTGCTCGCGAAGGCGGGCAGCGGTGACGAGGTGTTCGTGCCCACCCCGGCCGTGAGCCACGCGATCCTCGCCCACAACAGCGACCGCGCGGCCGACGATCCGGCCCGGGCCGACGGCATCGTCGTCACACCCAGCCACAACCCGCCGACGGACGGCGGCTTCAAGTACAACCCGCCGCACGGCGGCCCCGCCGACACCGACGCGACGAACGCGATCGCGGCCCGCGCTAACGAGATCCTGGAGCACGGCATCGACTCCGTGCCTCGTGCCAGCGAGGACGGGATCGGCGGCACGCCGGTCGGCCGCTACGACTTCCTCGGCGAGTACGTCGAGGCGCTCGGCGAGGTCGTCGACGTCGCCGCGATCCGCGAGGCCGGCGTGCGCCTGGCCGCGCACCCCCTCGGAGGGGCGAGCGTCGCCTACTGGGCGGCGATCCGCGACCGCTACGACCTCGACCTCACCGTGCTCGGCCCCGGTGTCGACCCGCAGTGGGGCTTCATGCACCTCGATTGGGACGGCAAGATCCGCATGGATCCCTCCTCGCGGCACGTCATGTCGACCGTCGCCGACTCCCAGCCGCTCTACGACCTCGTGACGGGCAACGACGCCGATGCCGACCGGCACGGCATCGTCACCCGCGACGGCGGGCTCATGAACCCGAACCACTACCTCGCTGTCGCCATCGACTACCTGCTGACGCACCGGCCCGACTGGCCCGCGACGGCGAAGGTCGGCAAGACGCTCGTCTCGTCGGCGCTCATCGACCGCGTCGTCGCCTCGCACGGACGCGAGCTGCTCGAAGTGCCGGTGGGCTTCAAATGGTTCGTGCCCGGGCTCTCCTCGGGTGAGGTCGTCTTCGGTGGGGAGGAAAGCGCCGGGGCGTCGTTCCAACGCTTCGACGGCAGCGCCTGGAGCACCGACAAGGACGGCATCCTGCTCGCGCTGCTCGCCGCCGAGATCCAGGCCGTCACCGGGGAGTCGCCCTCGGAACGCTACCGGCAGCTGACCGAGCGCTTCGGGGAGCCCGCCTACGCCCGCATCGATGCGGCGGCGACGCCCGAGCAGAAGCGCCGCCTGGGGGCGCTCTCGCCCGACGACGTCACCGACACCGAGCTGGCCGGCGATCCGATCACGGCGATCCTCACCCGCGCGCCCGGCAACGACGCCCCCATCGGGGGGCTCAAGGTGCAGACCGAGCACGCCTGGTTCGCCGCGCGGCCCTCGGGCACCGAAGACGTCATGAAGATCTACGCGGAGTCGTTCCGCGGGCCCGAGCATCTCGCCGAGGTGCAGCGGGCGGCGCAGGCGCTCGTCGGCCGCGTGCTCGGCTGAGCCGGTTTCCGGGCGGATAGTCCTCGGGGCGAGCCCGGGAAGGCGGTACGCTGGATCGCATGCCAGAGCACGCCGAGACGACCCGCCGCTACTCCTACCTGGGGCCGGCGGGCACGTTCACCGAGGCGGCGCTCAAACAGGTGCCCGAAGCCGTCGGGCAGGAGTGGAACCCCGTCGCGAATCTCGGCGAGGCGCTGAACGACGTCGTGACGGGCTTCAGCGACGCCGCCATGATCGCGATCGAGAACTCGATCGACGGCGGCGTGACCGTCGCGCAGGACGCCCTGGCGACGATCCCCGGGCTGCGCATCGTGGGAGAGTACCTCGTGCCCGTGCGTTTCGTGCTCGTCGCGCGCCCCGGCACCCGGCTCGAAGACATCGCGGTCGTCTCGGGGCACCCGGTGGCCTACGGCCAGTGCCGCGCCTGGCTCGACGACCAGGTGCCCCGGCACCGTCACCTCCTCGCCACCTCGAACGTGCAGGCCGCCCGCGACCTCTTCGACGCGGAGAAGGGCATCGACGCCGCCATCGCGCCGCCCGGTATCGAGGAGCACTACGACGTCGAGGTGCTCGCGGAGGGCATCGCCGAGAACCCGGACGCCGTGACCCGCTTCGTGCTGGTCAGCCGCACCGCTGCCGTGGGCGAACCCACCGGGGCCGACAAGACCTCGCTCATCGCCGAACTGCCCGAGGACCGCGCCGGCGCGCTGCTCGAACTGCTCGAGCAGTTCGCGACCCGCGGCGTCAACCTCACGCTGCTCGCCTCTCGCCCCGTGGGCGACCGCATGGGCCGCTACCGCTTCGTCATCGACGCCGAGGGGCACATCAAGGACGAGCGGGTGGCGGACGCCCTGCTGGGCGTGAAGAGGTTCAGCCCGCGAGTCGTCTTCCTGGGGTCGTATCCGAGGGCGGATCGCGTCTCCGCGAGCATCCGCGACTCCTACGACGACGACGCCTTCCGCGATGCCCGCGACTGGTTGCGCGAGGTGATCGAGGGCGTGCCCGACCCCGCCTGAGCCGAATCCTCGGCAGGCCGAAGCCGGGTTCTGCGCCGAAACTGACGCAGAGCCACCCTGCTCCGGGTCAGCTCTGCGCGTTCCACTCCGGCAGCACGCGCACCGTCAGAGCGCCGGGATCCACTGTGCCGTTCACCGCGAGCGCCAAGCCGAAATCGTCACCGTCGAGCTGCACCGGCTCCGGCTGCGGCACGGAGAGCGCGTAGCGGGTGGCCCGCAGGTAGTTGACGCTCTTCGTGTCGTTCACGAGGTCGATGATCCGCCTGCCCGCCTGCGTCTTGCGCAGCACGCCGTTCTCCCAGCCGATCTTGTTCCAGATGCGCAACCAGGAGAACGGGCCGAGCGGGCGCAGCGCGACCACGTCGAGCTTGCCGTCGTCGAGCTTCGCGTCGGGAATCAGCAGCACGCCGCCGGGCATCAGTCCGCAGTTGCCGATCATCACGGTGTAGACCGACAGCGATTTCACGGGCGAACGGTCGACGGAGTAGTGGATCTGCAGCGGACGGTCCTTGAGCATGGTGCGCACGCCGGCATCGACGTAGGCGAGCCAGCCGAGGCGCTTCTTGAGCGTGGCGCGCGTGGCGGAGATCGCTCGGGCGTCGAGCCCCATCCCGGCGAGCACGAGGAAGACGTGCTCGTCTTCGCCGTCGTCCTCGCGCACGATGCGCAGCACTCCGAGGTCGATCGGGCGTCCGCGTCCGTAGAAGGCGGCGCGCACCGCCTCGTCGGGTCGTCCGAGCGGCATCCCCAGGTTGCGGGCGAGCAGGTTGCCGGTGCCCTGCGGCACGATCGCGAGCGGCACCCCGGTGCCGCGCAGCGCCTCGGCGACGGCCCGCACGGTGCCGTCGCCGCCGCTCGCGAGCACGAGGTTCGCCCCCTCTGAGATCGCGCGGCGGGCAGCCGCCACGCCGGCGTCCTCGGCCTCGGTCTCGTACCAGCGCGTCGCGGCCCAGCCCGACTGCCGCTCGTGCAGGGACACCGCGCTGCGCAGCGCAGCCAGGTCGGTCTTGAAGGGCTGATAGACCACGGCGGCGACGGGCAGGCTGCGGGTCTCGGACATGAGATCCAGCGTAGTGGGGGAGCGGCAGCCTCGGCTGACGGCGCGGCCCGCGGCACGGGTAAGCTGGACGAGTGATCGATCCAGTCCTGCTCCGCACCGATCCTGAGGCCGTCAAGCGCTCCCAGCGCGCGCGAGGAAACGACGAGGCGGTGGTGGATCAGGCGCTCGCCGCAGATGCGGCCCGCCGGGCCGCGCTCGCCGAGTTCGAGAGCCTGCGCGCCGAGCAGAAGGAGTTCGGCGGGCGGGTCAAGGCCGCTTCGAAGGAGGACAAGCCCGCGCTCATCGCCGAGGCCCAGCAGCTCGCGGCCGGCGTGAAGGCCGCCGAGGCCCGGGCGAAGGAGGCGGAGGCGCAGTTCGAGGCGCTCGCGATGCGCATCGAGAACGTCGTGATCGAGGGCGTGCCCGAGGGTGGCGAGAGCAACTTCGTCACGCTGCGCGAGTTCGGCGAGCGCGCCGAGTTCGATTTCGAGGCGCGCGACCACCTCGAGCTCGGCGAACTGCTCGGCGCGATCGACATGGAGCGCGGTGCGAAGGTGTCGGGGGCGCGTTTCTACTTCCTGCGGGGCGTGGGCGCGCGTCTCGAGCTGGCGCTCATGAACATGGCCCTCGACAAGGCCCTGTCGCACGGCTTCACGCCGCTCATCACGCCGACGCTCGTGAAGCCCGAGATCATGGGCGGCACCGGCTTCCTCGGCGAGCACGCCAGCGAGGTGTACCACCTGCCCGAGCAGGATCTGTTCCTCACCGGCACGAGCGAGGTCGCCCTGGCGGGCTACCACGCCGACGAGATCATCGACCTGTCGAACGGCCCCGTGCGCTACGCCGGCTGGTCGACCTGCTACCGCAGCGAGGCCGGCTCGCACGGCAAGGACACCCGCGGCATCCTGCGCGTGCACCAGTTCAACAAGCTGGAGATGTTCGTGTACGCCGATCCGGCCGAGGCCGAGGCCGAGCACGATCGCCTCGTCGGCTGGCAGGAGGACATGCTGCAGGCGCTCGGCTTGCACTACCGCGTGATCGACGTCGCCGCGGGAGACCTCGGTTCGAGTGCGGCCCGCAAGTTCGACATCGAGGCCTGGGTGCCCACGCAGGGCGCCTACCGAGAGCTCACTTCGACCTCCAACTGCACCACCTATCAATCTCGCAGGCTCGCCACCCGCTTCCGCGGCGAGAACGGCAAGACGTCGCCGGTGGCGACGCTCAACGGCACGCTCGCCACCACTCGTTGGCTCGTCGCGATCCTCGAGACCCACCAGCAGGCCGACGGCAGCGTGATCGTGCCCGAGGCGCTGCGCCCGTACCTGGGCGGGCTTGACGTGCTCACCCCGGTGGCCGGAGCCTGAGATGAGCGCAGGATCCGCCGCATCGTCCGGGGCTGTCGTGTCCGCCGGTGAACGCCACATCGTCGCCCTCGACCTCGACGGCACCGTGCTCGATCACGGTTTCCACGGCGCCGGCGACGACCCGAACGGCGGCAGCATCGACCCCGATCTCGCCGACGCGATCCGCGCGCTCCACGAGGCCGGGCACGAGGTCATCATCGCGACCGGGCGATCGGTCGACGCGACGCTGCCGATCGTGGAGCGGCTGCGGATCCGCCCGGACTGGGTGATCGCAGCCAACGGTGCGGTGACGCTGCGCCGGGATCCGCTCGCCCACCGCGCCTATCGGCGCGAGTACGTCGAGGCCTTCGACCCGAGCGACGCCCTGCGGAAGATCCGCACCGCGCTCGTCACGGCCAGCTTCGCGGTCGAGCTCGCCGATGGCGGCTTCCTGTACACCGAGCCCATTCCCACCGGCACGCTGCCCTCCGAGCAGCGCATGGTGCCCTTCGAGCAGTTGCTCGGGGTGCAGGCGTCGCGGGTGGTCGTGGTGTCGCCCGACCACCGGCTCGAGGAGTTCCTCGACGCGGTCGAGACCCTGGGCCTCACGCACGTCTCGTACGCGGTGGGGAGCACCTCGTGGCTCGACATCGCCCCCGACGGGGTGACGAAGGCGAGCGCCCTCGAAGTGGTCGCGGCGCGCCTCGGCATCGACCGCTCGCGGGTGTTCGCGGCGGGCGACGGCCGCAACGACATCGACATGCTGCGCTGGGCGGGGCACTCCGGCGACTCGGTCGCGATGGGGCAGGCGGTGCCCGAGGTGCGCGCCGCAGCGGTGCGGGTGACCGGCACCGTCGACGAGGGCGGCCTGCTCTCAGCGCTGCGGGATCGCTTCCCGCAGCTGCTCGGCTAGCGGCCGGATCATGCTCCGCGGCTTTGCTAAGCTCGTGCGCGGAGGGTTGTCCGAGCGGCCGAAGGAACTTGTCTTGAAAACAAGCATGCAGTAACCCTGCATCAGGGGTTCAAATCCCCTACCCTCCGCGGTGAAAGCCCGGTCAGAACATGTTTCTGACCGGGCTTTCTGCGTCCGTGCGCGATGGCAGTCGGTTCCCGGGTGCGTCGCCCCCTGTTCAGTCGGCACCATGTCGAGCGCGAGAACGGGAAAAGCAAGGAGGCCCCCCTCCGGTTCGAACCGGAGCGGGGCCTCGCGTGCGACGACGGAGTCAGTCGGCGGCGCCCCTGCGGCCGACGATGAGGCCCCAGATCAGCAGCACCACGACGGAGCCGCCGATGGCGAGCAGCCAGGTCTGGAGCGACCAGAACTCCTGCAGGCTCGCTCCGAAGATCACCGAACCCAGCCAGCCGCCGAGCATCGCGCCCACGACGCCGAGAAGCAGCGTCACGAACCAGCCGCCGCCCTGCCTTCCCGGCAGGATCGCCTTGGCGATGGCTCCAGCGATCAGACCGAGCACGAGAAAAGCAATGAAACCCATGTCCTGCTCCTTTCCATGAAGCGGACCCGCCTGTGAACGGGGCCGCTCGGGTGATCTCGACGCTACTCCGGTCGCAGGGGAGGCTCCAGGGGCTTGCGGAGCGCATGCACATTGCGGTACAAGAACGCTGCGGCATCACCGCCGGGCGGGTCCGGGCTGGAGAGCGGATCAGCTGGGCTGCGGCGGCTCCTCGACGAGGCGCAGCCCGCCCTGCGAGTTGGCGAACGCGAGCAGCTGCTCGATCCACGCCGGGTTCAACTCGTCGGTCGAGCGCTCGTCGAACTCGAAGTGCACGGGCACTGAGGGATGCAGCCAGATGCTGTGCTGCTGCTGATCGTCGCTCCAGGTGAAGACGAGGCTCTCCTGCAGATTGAGCTTCGCGAGGATGACCGTGCGCAGGTGCGTCAGCAGTCGGTCGTCGAAGGTGAACCTTGCGCCGTTGCCGTAATTCAGGTGACCCATGTGTGCTCCTAGTTCTGCTCTGCCAAGTGCTGCTGCGCCTCCTGCTCGGAGATGACGACGAGCCCCCGCGGCGTGTTCGAAAGCTCGTTCAAGACCGACAGCCAGTGCTTGTCGAGCTGCGGTGCGCGGCTGCCCGCGAAGCGGAATGAGAGCGGGATCGACGGCGTGAGCCAGATCGAGACTCGCCCTCCGCCGCGTTCCACCGGCACGCTCCAGCTCATGAGGAAGCTCTCCTGCCTCCGCAGCTTGATAGTGATCGCGACTTTGAGGTGGGCGAGCGTGCGGTCGTCGAACTCGAACTCCTGCGCGCCGCCGTAAGTGAGGAAGCCCATGCCACCATGGTGGCATCTTTCGGCGCTGTTTGGGGCGAGCCGGCCGAAACGCGAAAGCGGAGTGCGGATCAGCCCAGCGGGTGCGGCACCATATCGCCCTCGCCCGGGTACTCGTCCTCCTCGGGCTTCGGGTCGCGAGCGTCTGCGTGCGCGAAGGCGATGGCGGCGACCAGCAGTGCGAAGGCGAGGATGCCGAGCGGGTTGCAGAGCGCGATCGACATCTCGCTCGAGAAGGACGATCCCGCCGCGAGGCTGAGCACCGAGACGAGGGCGCCGTCGGAGACATCCGGCACGGTCAAGCCGAAGCCGATCGCGCAGGCCCAGGAGAGCGCGAGCGAGACGACGGTGCTGCGGCTGGTGCGGCGGTTGCGGGCCCGTGTGATCCGCAGGCGGCGCGCCAGCCAGAGGTGCAGCGCGACGAACACCAGCCCGATCGTGGGCAGGTACCACCAGGTGAGCGGCCCGCCGATGCCGAACACCCACCGGCCTGCGGCCATCCAGAGCGCCAGCACCACTCCGACCACGGCGACGACACGATTCATCGCTGCACTGCTCCTCTCCTCGGATCCAGCTCGCGCAGCCGCTCGACGGCGGTGCGCAGCGTCTGCTCGTCTTTGACGAATGTGAAACGCACCCAGGGCGCGAGCGCCTGCGAAGTGGCGGATCCCTCGCGGCAGAACGCGCTGACCGGAACCGTCGCCACCCCGGCGCGCTCGGGCAGAGCGCGGGCGAATGCGGCGCCGTCGTCGCCCTCGGCGAGGAACGGCGTCGCATCGGCGCAGACGAAATAGGTGCCGGCCGGCACGACCAGCTCGAAGCCCGCGTCGCGCAAGCCGGCCACGAGCAGATCGCGGCGGGCGGAGAGCGAGTCGCGCAGTGCGGCGATATCGGGGTCGCCGTCGACGAGGGCGCGCGCGATCGCGGGTTGGAAGGGGGCGCCGCCGCTGTACGTGAGGAACTGCTTGATGGCGGTGACGGCTTCGATGAGTTCGGCGGGCCCCGCGACCCAGCCGATCTTCCAGCCCGTCAGCGAGAAGGTCTTGCCCGCGGAGGAGATGGTGAGGGTGCGCTCGGCCATGCCGGGCAGCGCGGCGATCGGGGTGTGGGTGACGCCGTCGAAGGTGAGGTGCTCGTAGACCTCATCGGTGACGACGAGCGCGTCGGCCCGTCGTGCCGCGTCGGCGATGAGCTGCAGCTCCGGCCGTGACAGCACGGTGCCCGTCGGATTGTGCGGCGTGTTGACGAGGATGATGCGGGTGCGCTCGGAGACGGCGGTGCCGAGAGCCGCCGTGTCGAGGCGGAAGCCGTCGGGGCCGGGAACGAGCGGCACGGTGACGTGGGTGGCGCCCGCCATCGCGATGGCGGCGGCGTGCGAGTCGTAGAAGGGTTCGAGTGTGACCACCTCGTCGCCGGGACCTGCGAGGGCGAGCACCGCCGCCGCGATGGCCTCGGTGGCGCCCGCCGTCACGAGCACCTCGCGCTCGGGGTCGAGTTCGATGCCGTAGCGCCGCAGCTGGTGCGCGGCGACGGCGCGTCGTAGTTCCGGCGCGCCGCGACCGGGCGGGTACTGGTTGACGCCGTCGCGGATCGCGGCCGCGGCGATCTCGCGAATCCAGGCTGGTCCGTCGCTGTCGGGGAAGCCCTGGCCGAGGTTGGCGGCGCCGGTGCGCTGCGCGAGCACCGTCATCTCGGCGAAGATCGTGGGCCTGGCCGACCCGTCGGGGGAGGCGAGACCGCTCGCCCGGGCCACATCTCGCCATCTCTGCAACACCCCTCCAGTCTAGGCCGCGGACCGGGGCCGCCTCTGGTCGCGTGTCGCCGCGCGACACAGCCCCGGGCGCCCCGGATCCGGGAGGCGGAGGCCGAGAACGAACGGGATCCGGGCGGGCTCGAGCGGCCCGCGCCGCAGCGTGCCGCAGGCAGCTGCAACGGGGCGTAACGCGTGGGTGGGAGCGTGCGGTGCGGTGGTAGCTTGACGCATCAGAGTGCACGCTTGCGGCGGGCGCGCGGGTCTCCCGCCGCGAGTCCGGATCCGCAACCCGATACGTTCCACGGAGGTACGATGCCCGCGACGATTCCAGTGACCGCCGACGCGGTGGTCATCGACCTCGAGGGGACGACGAGCGCGGCGGGGTTCATCCTGGGCGACCTGTACGACTACGCGCGGCCCCGCCTCGAGGAGGTGCTGGGGCGCGACGACGGCCCGGTGCGCGAGGCGCGGCGGCAGGCGATCGCCGAGAGCGGGATCGCAGAGGACGCCTCCGACGCCGAGGTCGCCGACGCGCTGCGCGCGCTGATGGCGTCCGACGTGAAGTCGACGCCGCTGAAGACGCTGCAGGGCATCATCTGGGCCGAGGGGTTCGCGGCGGGCGAGATCACGTCGCACTTCTTCGACGACGCGCCCCCGCGGCTGCGCGCCTGGCACGAGCGCGGGATCCGTCTGGCCGTGTACTCGTCGGGGTCGGTCACATCGCAGAAGCCGTGGTTCCGCCACGCCCCGCAGGGCGACCTCTCGGCCATCGTCGAGGCCTGGTTCGACACCGCCAACGCGGGACCCAAGAAGGAGCCCGCCTCGTACGAGCGGATCGCCGAGGCGCTCGGCACGGATCCGGATCGCACCCTCTTCCTCACCGACCACCCCGAGGAGGTCGCCGCCGCTCGGGCCGCGGGCTGGCAGGTCGTCGCCCTCGATCGCGAGGGCGAGCCGTGGGCGGGATCCGACTTCGCCGCCGCCGGGGCGCCTGCGGTCGCGAGCTTCGACGAGATCGAGGTGGCGTCGTGAGCCTCCTCGCCCCCGAACTGGTCTCGCTTGAGCGCGTGCGCGAGGCGGGCCGAGCTCTGGCCGCCGAATCGGCGCGCTTCGCCGGCTACGGCTGGATGCGCGGCACCGGCGGCAACCTGTCGGTCGTGGTGGAACGGCACCCGCTGCTGCTCGCCGTCACCGCGTCGGGGCTCGACAAGTCGGAGCTCACCGAGCGCGATGTGGTGCTCGTGGGCGAGGGTGGCGGATCGGCCGATCCCGGCGATCCGCGGCCGCCGTCGGCGGAGGCCGGCCTGCACGCCCACATCGCGGCCCGCACCGGGGCCGAAGCGATCTTCCACGTGCACGCGGTCGACGCCGTCATCGCCGGCCATCGTTGGCCCGACGGCGTTGAGATCCGGGATCTCGAGATGCTGAAGGGCATCGGCCACCCCGCCCACGACGCGGTCGTGCGGATCCCGGTGATCCAGAACCACCAGGACATGGCGGTCGAGGCCGCCCGCTTCGATGAGGTCTACCGCACGCCCACCGACGAGGTGCCCGAGGTGCCAGCGCTCATCGTCGCCGGCCACGGCATGTATGCGTGGGGCGGCAGCATCTCGGCGGCGCGACGCCACCTCGAGGTCGCCGAGTGGCTGCTGCGCTACCTCGTGGCCGTCACCGGCTGAGCTGCTCCGCGACGAGCGCGGCCCAGGGGGCGTGCCACCACGACGGGTCCGAGACGCGAGCCAACCGGGCGGTGACCGGGCGGCGCGCAGCGCGCCGCCCGGTCGGAATGTTACGTCGGGACGTCGTTGTGTTACCGCCTCTGCGCGGGCTGCGGGCGCCGGATGAGATGATGGCCCGAAATCGATGCTCGATGGGGGACATCGGGTACCCGCACACAGAGGAGACACCATGACGCTGCTCACGGTCTGGAACGAGAACGACCCCGAGACCCCCGTGCTCGAGACCACCGACGACGCCGAGATCCTCGCGGAGCTGACGAAGCTCGGCGCGCGCTTCTCGCACTGGGAGGTCAAGGACTTCGCCGCCGACGCGACGCTCGACGAGATCTTCGCGCTCTACACCGACGAGATCGAGGCCGTGAAGCAGCAGGAGGGGTACACCCTCGTCGACATCATGGGTCTGACTCCGGGTCAGCCGGGCTACGACGAGGCGAAGGGTCCCGCCCGTGAGAAGTTCCTCTCGGAGCACCGGCACGACGACGATGAGGACCGCTTCTTCGCGAAGGGCGCGGGAGTGTTCTACCTCCACGTGAACGGCAGGGTGCACGCGCTCTACTGCGAGCCGGGCGACCTCGTGTCGGTGCCCGCCAACACGACCCACTGGTTCGACATGGGCACCGAACCCGAGTTCACTTCGATCCGCTTCTTCCACGAGCACGACGGCTGGGTCGGGCACTTCACCGGCAGCTCCATCGCCGAGAAGTTCGCGACCTTCGATCAGCTGTACGCGCGACGCAAGGAACTGGCCGCCGCCTGAGCGGGCGGGCACGCCGAACGGCGGCTCTCTCCACCCCAGAGACGGAGAGCCACGGACGTTCGCTTCCCTGCCTGAAACGGTGCCGGAGCGGGCTTGGGTGATGACCGGTTCAGGCGTCGGGGGCTGCGATCCTGACCGAGGCCAGCTGCTCGGCGCGCGTGGGAGCCGGGTGCACGGTGATCAGCTCGTCGACGCCGGCGAAGCGGGCGAAGGCCTCCAGCTCCTCGCGCACGCGCTCGCGGCCGCCGATCGCGGTGTACTGCAGCATGCCGCGGATCTCCACCCCGGCGGGGGTGTCGACGAGCGCCGAGGCCTCATCGGCGGTGAGCTCGCGCTCGCGGCCCCGCGACAGGAAGCGCCGCACCCGGTCGATCTCGGTGCGCACGAACAGCGCCTCGGCCTGCTCGTCGGTTTCGGCGGCGACGACGTTGATCCCCGCGCTCACGTAGGGCTCGGGGTGCGCCGCGCTCGGCACGAAGTGCGTGCGGTAGTGCTGCACGGCCGCGGTGAGCTGCTGCGGGGCGAAGTGCGAGGCGAAGGAGTAGGGGAGCCCCAGCTGGGCTGCGAGGCTCGCGCCGAACAGGCTGGATCCGAGGATCGTGAGCGGCACACGGGTGCCGCGCCCCGGGTACGCGTTCACCGCTGTGCGGGGAAGCTCGTCGGAGAGGTAGCGCTGCAGCTCGAGCACGTCGGACGGGAAGCTCTCGGCGGCCTCGTGGGTGCGGCGCAGGGCGCGGAAGGTGGCGCCGTCGGTGCCAGGCGCGCGACCGAGGCCGAGGTCGATGCGGCCGGGATGCAGCTCGGCCAGGGTGCCGAACTGCTCGGCGATGACGAGCGGCGAGTGGTTCGGCAGCATGATCCCGCCGGCGCCGAGTCCGATGCGCTCGGTGTGCGCGGCGATGTGCCCGATGAGCACCGCGGTGGCGCTCGACGCGATCGACGGCATGTTGTGGTGCTCAGCGTACCAGATGCGGCGGTAGCCCCGGCCCTCGGCAAGACGTGCCACCTCGACGGAGTGGCGGAAGGCGTCGGCGATGCTGCCGTCGGCCTCCACGGTGGCGAGGTCGAGGATCGAGAGCGGGGTGGCGGCCATGCGGAATGCAACCGGGGTGCCGGATCGCGTATTCCCCGGGACGACACGGAGGGGCGGATCCGTTTCCGGATCCGCCCCTCCCTGCGCACGAGTTCGCGGACTAGCGCTTCGCGGGCACCCAGGTGTGGATGAGGCCGCTGTGCTCGAACTCGGGGTCGAGCGGGATGTTGGTGCGGTCCTTGAGCAGCGTGCTCGCGAGCAGGCCGAGGCCCGTCATGATGAGCAGGTAGACCACGATGGCCCAGGTGCTGCCGAAGGTCTGCAGCAGGATCTGCGCGATGGTCGGGGCGAAGGCACCGCCGATGACGCCGCCGATCGCGTAGCTGATCGAGATGCCCGAGTAGCGGATCGAGGCCGGGAAGGTCTCGGCGTACCAGACGGCAGTGGGGCCGTAGGTGAGGCCGAGACCCACCGCGAGCAGGCTGGTGCCGATGAGCACGCCGCCGACGCCGCCGTTGAAGACGAACTGGAAGAGCGGGATGACGGCTGCGGCCTGCAGGAACCAGCCGACGGTCATGACCGGCTTGCGGCCGAAGCGGTCGCTCAGCGGGCCCGAGATGAAGGTGAAGATCGCCCAGACGACCGCCGATGCGAGCACGGCGAGCTGCACCTGCACCGGATCGTAGCCGAGGCCGCCGTCGGCCTCGGGGCGGGAGGCGAGGCCCTGCACGTAGCCGCCGGTGAGCATGTAGCCCACGGCGTTGTTACCGGCGAACAGCAGCGCGGCGAGGATCACGAGCGGGGTGTGCGCCTTGAAGACCTGCACGATGGGCGCGGAGGCCTGCTTCTTGGTCTGCTTGATCTCGCTGAACACGGGCGACTCGTCGACGGTGCGGCGGATGATGAAGCCGATCACGATGAGCACGACCGAGAACAGGAACGGCACGCGCCAGCCCCACTCCTCGAAGGCGTCGCCGGGGGCGACGACGCGCATGAGCGCGAGCATCGCAGAGGCGAGCAGCATGCCGAAGGGCACGCCGAGCTGGGGGAAGACGCCGAAGAGGCCGCGCTTGCCCTCGGGGGCGTGCTCGACCGACATGAGCACGGCGCCGCCCCACTCGCCGCCGGCCGAGAGGCCCTGCAGGATGCGCAGCACGATGAGGATGACCGGCGCCATGAGGCCGATCGACTGGTAGGTGGGCAGCAGGCCGATGCCCACGGTCGCGACGCCCATGACCAGCAGCGTGATGACGAGCATCGGCTGGCGGCCGAGCTTGTCGCCGAAGTGGCCGGCGAGGAACGCGCCGAGGGGGCGGAAGAGGAACGAGAGGCCGATCGTCACGAGCGAGAGGATCTGCATCATGCCCGGGCCGGCCGGCTCGAAGAAGAGCTTCGCGAGCACGAGGTTCGCCGCGAAGGCGTAGATGAAGAAGTCGTACCACTCGATGGTGGTGCCGATGACCGAGGCTGCGACCACTTTGCGGCGCTCGCGGGCTGTGCTCCTGGGATGTGCTGACGCTGGTGCTGTCATTATTTGACTTCCTTGTCCAAATATCGGATGAAATGGTCCCCATAGAGCATTCTACGCCTATGCGCGACGGCAGGCGCGCATCCTGTGGAAACCCCACCCGTTTCCATGCCCGATCTCATGCCGAGCCCGAGCGGAGCCGCGGCAGCGAACGGGCGCGCGCAACGAAGGGCCGCCCCGACGGAATCGGGGCGGCCCTTCGTGAGGCGCAGGCTCGGCTTCGGCTCAGCGCGGAGTCCGCTCTGCGGTGCGGCTGAGGCGCCGGACTACTCGGAATCGACGATGCTGAGCAGCACGTGCCCGTTCGGCACGGTCTGCCCGATCGGCGCGTCGATGTTCGCCACCACGCCGTCGCGGTGCGCGTAGAGCGACTGCTCCATCTTCATGGCCTCGAGCACGGCGACCAGATCGCCCTCCGAGACCTGCTGGCCCGCCTCGACGGCGACCTTCACGACCGTGGCCTGCATGGGAGCGGCGACCGCGTCGCCCGTCGCGGTCGCGACGCCGGAGCCCTTCGCGCGCTTCGGGGCCGGCCCGCGGGTGACCTCCTGGTCGACGAGCGGCAGCAGAGTCGCGGGCATCGACACCTCGACACGGCGGCCGGCGACCTCGACGACGACGGTCTGACGCTTCGGATCCTGGCCGATCGGCGGCACCTCGCCCTCCCAGGGCTCGATGTCGTTCTCGAACTCGCTCTCGATCCACAGCGTGTACACGCCGAAGGTGCCCTCGGGTGCGGTGAACGCCGGATCGCGCACGATCTTGCGGTGGAAGGGGAGCACGGTCGGCAGGCCCTGGATCTCGAACTCGTCGAGGGCCCGGCGGGAGCGCTCGAGCGCCTCCTCGCGGGTCGCCCCCGTGACGATGAGCTTGCCGAGCATCGAGTCGAACGACCCCGAGACCACGTCGCCCGACTGCACGCCCGTGTCGACGCGCACGCCGGGGCCCGCGGCGGGCTTGAACAGCGCCACCGGGCCGGGGGCCGGCAGGAAGCCGTTGCCGGGATCCTCGCCGTTCAGGCGGAACTCGAAGGAGTGGCCGCGGGCCACCGGGTCTGCGTAGTCGATGACGCCGCCCTCGGCGATCCGGAACTGCTCGCGCACGAGATCGATGCCGGTGACCTCCTCGGAGACCGGGTGCTCGACCTGCAGACGGGTGTTCACCTCGAGGAACGACACCGTGCCGTCCTTCGCGACGAGGAACTCGCAGGTGCCGGCACCCACGTAGCCGACCTCCTTGAGGATCGCCTTCGACGCGGCGTAGAGCTTCTCGTTCTGCTCATCGGTGAGGAACGGCGCGGGCGCCTCCTCGACGAGCTTCTGGTGGCGGCGCTGCAGCGAGCAGTCGCGGGTCGAGACCACCACGACGTTGCCGTGCTGATCGGCGAGGCACTGGGTCTCGACGTGACGCGGCTTCTCGAGGTACTTCTCGACGAAGCACTCGCCGCGGCCGAACGCCGCAACCGCCTCGCGGGTAGCCGACTCGAAGAGCTCGGCCACCTCGTCGCGGTCGTAGGCGACCTTCAGGCCGCGGCCGCCGCCGCCGAACGCCGCCTTGATGGCGATCGGCAGGCCGACCTCGTCGGCGAAGGCGAGCACCTCGTCGGCGTTCTCGACCGGGTCGCTCGTGCCCGCGGCGAGCGGCGCGCCCACCTTCTCGGCGACGTGGCGGGCCGAGACCTTGTCGCCCAGGCGCTCGATGGCGTCCGGGCCGGGACCGATCCAGGTGAGTCCCGCCGCGGCGACGGCTCGCGCGAAATCGGCGTTCTCGGCGAGGAAGCCGTAGCCGGGGTGCACGGCGTCGGCGCCGGAGCGGCGGGCCACGGCCAGGATCTTGTCGATCACGAGGTACGTCTCGGCGCTGGTGGTGCCGTTCAATGCGTACGCCTCGTCGGCGAGCTGCGCGTGCATGGCGTCCCGGTCCTGGTCGGCGTAGACCGCGACCGAGGCGATGCCGCTGTCTGCGGCGGCACGGATGATGCGGACGGCGATTTCGCCACGGTTGGCGATAAGCACTTTACGAATGCGCGACATGGGGTACAGCCTATTCCAGGACGTCCCGCGAGCCTTGGATATAAGGCACAAACCTTTCGACGTTTCGTTGCCGATGCGCATAGCCGGCTCGGGGCGCGCCGCCGGTCTGAGCGCCCGCGATCCGCGATGTCCCTGCACGACCCCGCCCGCACCTTCTCCCTTGCTCTCCGCCCCCTCACGGCCGCACCGATCGACGCTCACGCAACTCGATTCGGTGCTTGAAGATGCATCGGTGCGGTTCGAATGGGAAGGGTTGGCGCCAGGAGGGATGCAGCAGGGGGAGCGGGCGGCGGAGAGCCGGAGGAGCGGGAGGAGCGGCGCTGTAGACTGACGCCGTGGTGAATCCAGAGATCCAAGGCCGGGAATACCCGCCGACCGCCCCGTATCTGGTGGGTCGCGAGAAGGTGCGCGAGTTCGCGCGCGCCGTGCAGAGCGACTCCCCGCTGCACCTCGACCCGGAGGCCGCGCGCGCCGCGGGCTACACCGACGTGGTGGCCCCGCCCACCTTCGCCGTCGTGGTGCAGGAGTCGACGCTCGCGCAGCTGCTCGCCGACTCCGAGGCCGGCGTCGACTTCTCGCGCGTCGTGCACGGCGACCAGCGGTTCAGCTACACCCGCCCCATCGTCGCAGGCGACGAGTTGACCGCCACGCTCACGATCGCCGCCGTGAAGCAGCTCGGCGGCAACTCGATGGTCACGGCGTCGAGCAGCATCTCCGACGCCTCCGGAGCGCACGTGGTCACCGCGATCTCGACGCTCGTGGTGAGAGGGGAAGACGCATGACCGCCGCACCGGTGTTCGAGCACCTGACCGAGGGCGACGTCGTCGCCCAGCGCGAACTACACTTCACCCGCGACCGCCTCGTGCGCTACGCGGGGGCCTCGGGCGACTTCAACCCCATTCACTACCGCGACGACGTGGCGCAGTCGGTCGGGCTGCCCGGCGTGCTCGCCCACGGCATGCTCACGATGGGCGCCGCAGGTTCCGTCGTGACCGACTGGCTCGGCACCGCGGCCTGGGTGCGCGACTACCAGTCGCGCTTCACGCGCCCCGTGCTGGTCGACGCGAACGAGGGCGCGACGGTCGCCGTCACCGCGACGGTCGCCGCCATCGACGTCGAGGCCCGCACGGCGCGCATCGACCTCAAGGTCGTCTTCGAGGGTTCGACCGTGCTGGGCAAGGCCCAGCTGCTGGCGGCGTTCGCGTGAGCCTGCCGGCCGGTTCGATCCCCGAGCCCGGCGCTGCGGCCGTCGGCGACGGCACGCCGCTCGCCGAGCTGACCACGATGCGGGTCGGCGGTCCGGCCGAGCGCATCGTGGTGGCGCGCAGCGGCGACGAGCTCGTGCGCTGCGCGACCGAGCTCTGGCAGGGCGACGAGCCCTGGTTGCTGCTCGGCGGAGGCTCGAACACGGTCATGCACGACGACGGCTTCCCCGGGCCGGTGCTGCTCGTGCGCAGCACGGGCATGGAGCTCGTGAACGACCCCGAGCAGCCCGAGGGCCGCGTTCGGCTGCGCGTGCAGGCGGGCCACGACTGGGATGCGCTCGTCGCGGCGTGCGTCGAACGCGGATGGTCGGGCATCGAGGCGCTCTCGGGCATCCCCGGCCTCGCCGGCGCCGCTCCCGTGCAGAACATCGGCGCGTACGGGCAGGAGCTCGCGGACGTGCTGCACTCGATCGAGTTCCTGGACCGCGAGAGCGGCGAAATGCAGCGCCTCTCGGCCGATGAGCTGCAGCTGGGATACCGCGACTCGGCGATCAAGCGGGGGCGCGAGGGCGTCGTGCTCTCCATCGACCTGCTGCTCACCGCGGGCGCGTCCGCCGAGTCGGCCGCACCGGCAGGCCGGCATGCGGCGCCGGCGGCCGCTCCGGAGGCGGGCGACGCGCTCTCCGAGCCCGTGCGCTACGCCCAGCTCGCGGCGGCGCTCGGGGTCGAGCCGGGCGATCGCGTGCCGGTGCGGCAGCTGCGCGAGGCCGTGCTGCGGCTGCGCGCGTCGAAGGGCATGGTGCTCGATCCCGAGGATCACGACACCTGGAGCGCCGGATCCTTCTTCACGAACCCCATCGTCACCGAGCGTTTCGCGCGCACCCTGCCCGAGAACGCACCCCGCTTCCCGGTCGGCGACGACGAGCCCGCTCCCGCCGTCACGACGCTCGAAGAGCTCGCCGCCGGCGTGCCCATGCGCTTCCCGCAGGCCGCGCCCGAGCGGCGCATCAAGCTGTCGGCGGCGTGGCTCATCGAGAACTCCGGGGTGCCGCGCGGGTACCGCCTGCCCGGGTCCGGTGCCGCGATCTCGTCGAAGCACACGCTCGCGATCACGAACCGCGGCGGCGCCACGGCCGCGCAGGTGGCTGAGCTCGCCCGCTTCGTGGTGCAGCGCGTGCAGCAGGAGTTCGGCGTGATCCTCGCGCCCGAACCCAACCTCTACGGGCTGGAGCTGTAGCGGGCATGCGCGTGCAGCTCGTCGGACGCGGTCGCGTGAGCGCGGCGCTCGCGCACGCGCTCGCCGGCTCAGGCCTCGACGTGCTGCCCCTCGCCGGGAGGGGCGCCGACGGCGTCGGCCCCGATGGCCGCCCGGTCGACGTGGTGCTGCTGGCCGTGCCCGACACCGCGATCGCGGAGGCTGCGGCGCGCATCGCCCCCGGCCCGGTAGTGGGGCATTGCTCGGGCGCGACCGGCCTCGACGCGCTGCAACCCCACCCCGCATTCTCGCTGCACCCGCTGCTCACCGTGCTGGGCGCAGGCACTTCGTTCTCCGGCGCCCACGCCGCCATCGACGCCTCCGACGAGGGAGCGCTGGCCGCTGCGCAGCGGTTGGCCGATGCCCTCGGGCTGCGCACCTTCCGGGTGCACGAGGCGGATCGCGCCGCCTATCACGCGGCGGCGTCGATCGCCTCGAACTTCCTCGTCGCCCTCGAAGGCTTCGCCGAGCAGCTCGCCGACGGTGCGGGGGTGCCGCGCGACGCACTGCGCCCGCTCGCGGAAGCGGCACTGCGCAACTGGGGCGAGCACGGCGCCGAGGCGGCGCTCACCGGCCCCATCGCTCGCGGCGACGAGGACACCGTGCGGCGGCAGCGGCAGGCGGTCGCGGATCGTATGCCGGACCGGCTGCCCCTGTTCGACGCGCTCGCCGCCGAGACGCGACGGCTCGCGGGACGGCCTGCCGCTGCCGCCGGAGCGTCGTCGCCTGGTTCGCCCGATCCCACGCCCTCCCGTTCTGCGGTTCTCTCACGTATCTCGGACGAGAACCGGGGGTCGGGTCCGAAACACGGGGGAGCCCCGAAGAACGGTAGGCCGCCCGGAGACGAGGAGACCCCCGAATGAGGATCGTTCGCACTGTGCGCGAACTGCGCGCCGCGGTCGCCGCGGCCAAGGCCGCCGGCTCGACCGCCGCGCTCATCCCCACGATGGGCGCCCTGCACGAGGGGCACCTCTCGCTCGTGCGGGCCGCCCGTGCCGAGCACGGCTTCGTGATGATGTCGATCTTCGTCAACCCGACGCAGTTCACCGAGGCCGCGGACCTCGCCGCCTATCCGAGGAACGAGGATCGGGACGCAGCGCTCGCCGAGAGCGCCGGCGTCGACCTCGTCTTCGCACCCGACGCGGCCGAGCTGTACCCCGCAGGCTTCGCCACGACGGTGCACGTTGCGGGCGCCATCACCGAGACGCTCGAGGGTGCCGGGCGCGGACCCGCCCACTTCGACGGCGTCGCGACGATCGTCTCGAAGCTGCTCATCGCCGCCGCCCCCGATGCCGCCTACTTCGGGCAGAAGGACGCGCAGCAGCTGGTCGTGGTGCGCCGCATGGTCGCCGACCTCGGCCTCCCGGTTCGGATCGTCGCCTGCCCCACCTCGCGCGACGACGACGGCCTCGCGCGATCCAGCCGCAACACCCGCCTCAGCACCGAGCAGCGATCGAGCGCGCTCGCGATCCCACGCGCGCTCGCCGCGATCGCGGAGTCCGCGCGATCCGGCGAGACCGATGCGGCCGCGCTCCGCGAGCGCGGTGCGGCGGTGCTCGCGCAGAGCGGCCTCACGGCCGAGTACCTCGCGCTCGTCGATCCCGATACTCTGGAAGCAGTGCCGCGGGTGACCGGCGCGACGCTCTGCGCCATCGCCGTGCGCGTCGGCGAGGTGCGGCTCATCGACAACGTGCTGCTGGGCGCCGGGCCCGAGCAGCGGTAGGGAGTGCTGAGATGCCCAAGGTGACCATCCCGAGTCTGATCGAACGCAAGAGCACCGGCGAGGCCATCGTCATGGTGACGGCCTACGACTACCCCGGCGCGCGCGCCGCGGAGCGCGCCGGCGTCGACATGGTGCTCGTGGGCGACTCGGGCGCTCAGGTGGTGCTCGGCTACTCGGCCACGGCCGAGGTGACCGTCGACGAGATGCTGATGTTGGCGAAGGCCGTGCGTCGCGGCACCGACACCCCGTTCCTCGTCTGCGACGTGCCCTTCGGATCGACCGAGCAGAGCGACGCTCAGGCCGTCGCCACCGCGGTGCGCTTCGTGAAGGAGGCCGGCGCCGACGCCGTCAAGCTCGAGGGCGGCGGGCCGTCGCAGCTGAGCCGCATCAGCGCCATCGTCGCAGCCGGCATCCCCGTGGTCGCGCACGTCGGGCTCACGCCGCAGACCGCGACTGCGCTGGGCGGTCTGCGCGCTCAGGGGCGCACCGAGGCGAGCGCGGCGCGCGTGATCGAGGAGGCCGTGGGGGCGCAGCGGGCGGGCGCGTTCTGCGTGGTCGTCGAGGCCGTGCCGTCCGAGGTGACCGCGGTGCTGCGGGAGACCCTCGATGTTCCGATTATCGGCATCGGAGCCGGCCCCGCAGAGGGGCAGGTGCTGGTGCTGCACGACCTGCTGGGTGTGACCGAGGGGCGCACTGCCAAGTTCGTGAAGACCTTCGGCACGATCGGAGTCGACACCGTCGCCGCGATCTCGGCGTACGCCGACGAGGTGCGCTCGGGGGCATTCCCCGCGGCCGAGCACCAGTACGCGGCGAGCCCGGAGGCCGTGGAGGCGGCTCGCGGCGCCGCTCGCAGAGCGTAGTCGGGCTGCTTGCGGGGGCGAGTACTTCGCTCACAGGACGTGATCTCGACGGAGATATCCACAGCTGCGACGGATGCTGCGCCGACGGCGCATCGACCCGTAGACTTGGTGCCAAGGCCGTGCGGGTCGATCTGCAAAGGGGTCCGCAATGCCTATTGAAGTTCTCACCACCAACCTCACCGCGGTGGCTCTGCTCCTGTCGTTCGCCGGGGGATTCGCGTGGATGATCACGCGCTTCGATCAGCGGCTCGATCATGGCCTCGGTCATCTGGAGACGAAGCTCACGTCGCGGATCGATGGGGTGGAGGCGAGGCTGTCTCACCGGATCGATGACGTGGAGGCGAGGCTGTCTCACCGGATCGATGACGTGGAGGCGAGGCTCACGTCGCGGATTGACGGCGTTGAGGCGAGGCTGGAGCGGGTGGAGAGCGACGTGACGGAGATCAAGGTCACGATCGCGCGGTGGGAGGGCCCGTCCCGGCCGCCACTGCTCCTGCTGGAGTGACGGCAGGCTCCGCACACCTTGTGCTTCGGCAGGCTCAGCGCCCGGTTCTCTTCGACGGGTCTGTGGAACGGAGTGCGGGCCCGTCCGCGACGCTACAGCGCTGCGACCCAGTCGAGCGCGCCGCGCAGATCGCGGATGAGGTCGTCGGACGACTCCAGCCCGACCGAGAGCCGCAGCAGCCCGGGCGTGATCCCGAGCCGCGCGTTGATCTCGGGTGAGAAGGTGCCGTGCGTCGAGGTGAGCGGGTGCAGGATCATCGAGCGGGTGTCACCGATCCCGGTCATGCGCGAGAACACGCGCACCCCGTTGACGAAAGCCCGCGCCCCGTCGATGCCGCCCCGCACGGTCACCCCGAACACCGATCCGGTACGACCGCGCCCCGCCTCGTCGGCGCCGTAATCGCGCACCGCGAGCCCGTGCAGCGGGTTCGACGGCAGCCCGGCGTAGTCCACCGAGAGCACCTCGGGCTGCTGCTCCAGCCAGGATGCGATCCGCAGCGACGAGTCGACGTGGCGCTCCATGCGCAGCGACAGGGTCTCCATGCCCTGGTGCAGCAGGAAGCCGTGCAGCGGGGACATCGTCGGGCCGATGTCGTTGACGACCGACTCGCGCACCGCGCGCGCGTAAGCGCCGCGACCGAAGCGATCCAGCATCGAGGCGACTCCCGGCCGCGACGACTGCGTGATGAGCGGGTAGCTGCGTCCCGCCCGCTCCGCGGCCTCCCAGTCGAAGTTGCCGCCGTCGACCACCGCGCCGCCCACAGCCGCGCCGTGCCCGGTGAGAAACTTCGTCGTCGAGTGCACCACGATGTTCGCGCCGTGCTCGAAAGGGCGGATCAGCGCGGGCGTGCCGACCGTGTTGTCGACCACGACCGGCAGATTGTAACGTGCGGCGACCTCCGCGATACGGCGCAGCTCGGTGATGTCGTTGCGGGGGTTCGGGATCGTCTCGGTGTAGATCGCCTTCGTCTCGGGGCGGATCGCGCGCTCCCACTCGGCGTCGTCGGCGGCGTCCCACACGTAGTCGAATTCGATGCCGAAGCGCTTGAAGCTGCGGCCGAACAGGATGCGAGTGCCGCCGTAGATCGAGCCCGTCGACACGATGTGGTCGCCCTGCTGCGCGAGCGCGAAGAGCGCGGCCGAGATGGCCGCCTGCCCGCTCGCCACCGCCACCGCCACCGTGCCGCCCTCGAGCGACGCGAGCCGCTCCTCGGCCACCCAGTTCGTGGGGTTGCCCTGGCGGGAGTAGATGGGTGCGTGCTCGCTCACCGAGAAGCCGTCGGCGGCGTCGTGCCCGGCGTGATCCTCGGCCCGCCAGTGGATGCTGCCGTTGAAGCGGTTGACCTGATCGTCGAAGTCGTCGAAGAGGTACCCGGCGGAGAGCGCGATCGGCGGGACGCGGAGCCCGCTGTTCTTATCGGGGTACTCGCCGGCGTGCACCTGGCGGGTGTCGAAGCCGAATCCCTGCCAGTCGTAGATCGGCTGCGCGGTCTGCTGGGTCATCGGGACTCCTTCGAGGTATGGGGCAGGATCGCCGAGATGCGCGCGACGGCTGCTCGGATCGTGTCGGGGGCGCAGGCCAGGTTGAGGCGCACATGCCCGGCCCCGCCGGCGCCGAAGTGGCGGCCGTCGTTCAACGCGACCCGTGCCTCGTCGAGGATGCGCTTGCAGGGGTCGTCGCCGAGGCCTGCCTCGCGGAAGTCGAGCCAGGCGAGGTAGCCGGCGCGGGGCCGCGTGAGCCGCACCCCCGGCAGGCGCTCGGCTACCAGCTCGCTGAGCAGCTGCTCGTTCTGCTCGATCTGCGCGATGGCGCGGTCGAGCCAGGCGGCGCCCTCCGAGAACGCGGCGACCCCGGCGTGGAGCCCGAGGATGCTCGCTCGTGTGACGGTCTCGGGCGGCAGGCGGCGCAGCGCCTCGTTCGCGCGCTCGTCGGCGGCGACGATCACCGCGCACTTCGCGCCGGCCAGGTTCCAGCCCTTGCTGGCCGAGGTGGTCGTCGCGGAGAGCGCGCCGGCTGCCGCGGCGAGCGGGGCGAAGGGGGCGAAGGCCTCGCCGTCGAAGACGAGCGGCGCGTGGATCTCGTCGGAGACCACGAACACGTCGTGCGCGGCTGCGAGTCGCGCCAGCTCGGCGAGGTCTTCGGCGCGATGCGCGAGACCGTGCGGATTGTGGGGGTTGCAGAGCAGGAAGGCGTCCACGCCGGGGCCCTCGGTGAAGGCGCGCTCGATCGCGGCGAGGTCGAGTCGCGGCTCGGGCGACGTGAGGAGCGGCAGCTCCACCACCTCGAAGGGCACCTCCTCGAGCATCTCGAAGAAGCCGGGGTAGACGGGCGTGGGCACCGCGATGCGGCCCCCTGCCGGCCGGAACACGCGCAGCGACTCGACCACGCCGGTGGCGACGTCGGTGGCGAGGTGCACGTGATCGTGCGGCACCGCCCATCCCCAGCGGTTGAGGGCGAAGTCGGCGAAGGCGCGGGCGAGCGGGCCGGGGGAGTCGAGGTAGCCGATGTCGGAGGCCTCGATGCGGGCCGTCAGCGCTGCGCGGATCTCGGGCGCCACGGCGAAGTCCATCTCAGCCACGAAGAGCGGCAGCACCTCGGCCGGGAAACGGGTCCACTTGATGCTCGTGCGCTGCTCGCGCAGCAGCGCCGGATCGAGCTCGGCGAGCGGCACCCCGCTGGGGTCGGCCTGCGCGGTTCGCACCGGCGCGGTCACGACGCTGGATCGACAGTCGGCTTCGGTCATGCCCCCATGCTCTCCCGGCGCGCCGCGACGGTGCGAGCCGGCGAGTAAAGCGGCGTCACACTGGGCGCACGACGACCCACACCGATCCGCAATGGCCGGCGATAAGCAGCGCAGCCTTGCGGGTCAGCGGGTCAGCGGGTCAGCGGATCACGAGCCCCACGATGCGCGACAGCAGCGCTTCGAGCGGGCCGCGGCGTTTCGTCGCCGCCAGGATCGCGCCCAGCAGCAGCGCTCCGCCGAACTGCAGCGCGAAGGCTCCGGGGCCCTGCGCCCACCAGGGCATCCCCTGCATCATCACCTCGGGATCCCGGTACGGGCCCATGAGTAGACCCGACACGATGATGTGCAGGGTGTAGACGGTGAGCGGCGCCGCACCCGTCGCACGCAGCACGCCCAGCAGGCGGCCGGGAGCGCGCCCCGCCGCACCCTCGCGATCGCACAGCACCACCAGCACGCCGATCACCGCGAAGGAGATGCCGATGGTGCGCAGCAGATCGAAGACGGTGCCCGTGTGCGGAATCGCGATCAGCTGCACACCGGGCAGATCGAAGGGCGGTGCGCCGTAGTTCCACATCATCAGCTGCTCGGCCAGCGACTCGTCGAAGGGTGCGCCCGAGCCGACCCCGATCACCGAGAGATTCGCGAGCGCCCAGTTCGAGACCAGCTGGGCGAACACCGTCAGCGCGACCCCCGCGGCCGCCAGCACGGCAGCGGCGCGACCGAGCGCCCCCCGGCCCGTCGCCGAGACCAGGGCGCGACCGACCAGCACCCCTACGAGCAGATACACGCACCAGGTGATCGCCGGATACTCGCCCGTGAGCAGCAGCGCCCGCAGCGCCCCCACCGGATCGGTGGAGATCAGGTCGAACGAGACCGACTTGCCCTCGACCACGACCTCCAGCGAGCGGCGCACCACCGCGTTGATCCAGGCGCCGCCGAGGCCGAGCACGGTCGCGACCGAGGCGAGCACCCAGCCTGGGGCGGCGATGAGCGGGGCCACGAGGATCATGGCGACGCCGTAGTAGGCGAGCACCACCACGATCCCGTTCTCGATGAGGCCGAGCAGCAGGCCGATCACGATCAGCACGGCGCCGCGCACCATGATCGCGCCGATGGCCGACCCGGTGCGGCCCTCGCGCAGCAGCCGGCGGGTGGCGAACACCATGCTGAGCCCGCCGAGCACCGCGAACAGCGCGGCCGCGGTACCGTTCGTGACCACCTCCGCGCCCTCGGCCAGCCCTCTGTCGAACTCCGAAGCGGTCGGGATGAACCGGTTCACGGTGAGCAGGTGCGCCGCCATCATGCCGACGATGGCGATGAAGCGGGCCAGGTCGATGCCGATGTAGCGCACCCGCGGGCGGGCGGCAGCGTGCGCGGGTGCGGCCGCGACCGCGGGAGGGGCTGAGCTCATGCTCCCCAGTATGGTGCAGGACGGCCGGGCAACGGCTGTCTCGGCGGCGGATCGCGGACGCCGCCGGGCCGGGCGTCGCAGGCGCGATCCGCCCCCGAGTACCGAGCCCCCGTGTTCTGGCTACAGGCGCCCGCGATTGCGGCGGCGGATCTCGCGCGGCGGACGACCGCCCAGGAACGATGCGGCCGAGTCGACGACGAAGCCCCGGCGCAGCGCCTCGCGGCCGATGAGCATGCGGAACACCATCTCCTCGCGATCCGTCAGCGTCACCTCGGCCTCGATGGTGCGGCCCGCCAGCCCGATCTCCACGAGCACCACCGGCCGCAGCTGGGCGTGGCCCGACGAACTGCGCACCGTGCGGCGATCGTGAACCGGCAGCTCCACCGCGACCGCGTCCTCCTCGGCGAGCTGCCACGGCTGCACCAGGAAGCGCACCCACGACGCGCCGTCGCGCTCGAACTCCTCGATCTCGGCGGCGTGCAGCGCAGAGGTCTGGGCGCCCGTGTCGACCTTCGCCTTGATCCACGGCACGCCGATGCCGGGCAGCGACACCCATTCACGCCAGCCCGTGAGGGTGCTTGAATAGTCGGGTACGGTCACGCATCTATCTTGGCAGGAAATCACGGTGAAACTCGCGGTTCTTTCGCGCGCCCCGCAGGCATACTCGACGCAGCGGCTGCAGACGGCAGCCGAGGAACGCGGGCACAGGGTCAAAGTGCTCAACACGCTGCGCTTCGCGATCGACCTCGCCGGCGAAGAACCCGATCTGCTGTACCGGGGCAAGCAGCTCAGCGACTACGACGCGATCCTGCCCCGCATCGGCAGCTCCATCACCTACTTCGGCACCGCCGTCGTGCGCCAGTTCGAGCAGATGGACGTCTACACCCCCAACACCGCGGGCGGCATCTCCAACGCGCGCGACAAGCTGCGCGCCATCCAGATCCTCTCCCGTCACAACATCGACATGCCCGCCACCGCGTTCGTGCGCAACCGCGCCGACGTGCGCCCCGCGATCGAGAGCGTGGGCGGCGCGCCCGTCGTCATCAAACTGCTCGAGGGCACGCAGGGCATCGGCGTGATCCTCGCCCCGCAGGTGAAGGTGGCCGAGGCCATCATCGAGACGCTGCACTCGACCCGTCAGAACGTGCTGATCCAGCGCTTCGTCGCGGAGAGCCGCGGCCGCGACGTGCGCGCGCTCGTGGTGGGCGATCGCGTCGTCGCCGCGATGCGCCGCCGCGCGAGCGGTGACGAGTTCCGGTCGAACGTGCACCGCGGCGGCACCGTCGAACCCGTGCAGCTCGACCCCGCCTACGAGCAGACAGCAGTGCGCGCCGCCCAGATCATGGGCCTGCGCGTCGCCGGCGTCGACATGCTCGAGGGCGACGAGGGCCCGCTCGTGATGGAGGTCAACTCGTCGCCCGGTCTGCAGGGCATCGAGCAGGCCACCGGCCTCGACGTGGCCGGGGCGATCATCGACTACATCGCGGGGCAGGTCGACTTCCCCGAGATCGACGTGCGGCAGCGGCTGTCGGTGTCGACCGGGTACGGCGTCGCCGAACTCACCATGCACGGTTCGGAGCACGTCGGCAAGACCCTCGGCGAACTCGGCCTGTGGGATCGCGACATCACCGTGCTCACGCTGCACCGCGGGGTGCAGGTCATCCCCAACCCCCGCAAGCACGTGGTGCTCGAGGCCGAAGACCGGCTGCTGTGCTTCGGCAAGCTGGAAGAGATGCGCTCGATGATCCCGGAACGCCGGCGCCGCCGCGCCCGCGTGCGCAAGCTCCCCAAGTCGGCCCAGGATCTCGCCGACAGCTAGGCCCCCGCGCCCGCGCTATCCCGTCGCCCGTCGTTGAATCGGCCTATTCGTATCGAGTCGGCCGGGTTTTTGCGTGAATCGTAGGCCGACTCGATACGAATAGGCGGACTCGATGGGCGCGGACTCGATCGGTGCGGCCCGGGGCGCGGTCCGGGGCGCGGCCCGGGGGCGCGGTCACCCCTGCTCGGCGGTGAGCTGGAACTCGACGAAGCCCTCCGGCTCCACCTGCACGAAGCCGAGGCTCGGCGCCTCGACGCCGAAGTCGGCGAACACGATCGGGATCGTGCCCGCGATCTCGGCGACCGCGCCGCCGCCGTCGGCGCCCGCCGAGCCGCGCACCTGCACCTCGGCGGTGACGCTGCGGGTCACCCCCGCGATGGTGAGGTCGCCCACCGCCTGCGTCTGCACGACCGCGCCCGCCGCAGGCGCCGCGTCGAGTGTAACCGGCTGGGTGAGGGTGAAGGTGGCGGTGGGGTGCTCCGCGGCGCGCAGCGCCTGGTCGCGGAAGTAGGTGTCGCGCTGCGCGCTGTCCGTGCTGATCGACGCCACGTCGACCGTCAGCTCCGCGCGCTCGAGCGTGAGACCGCCCGCGCCGATCGTGAAGGAGCCCGTGACGTCGTCGGTGCGCCCGGTCACGGTGACGTCGGTGCCGTTCAGCACCTCGTCCACGCGATAGCCGGCCTCGGAACCGTCGGACACCCGCCACTCGCCCACGAGGGTCGCGGGTTCGAGCGCGTCGCCGACAGGCTCCAGCATGTCGCCGTCACCGCTGAGACTCGGAGCCTCGGCGGCGGGCGGTGCGATGAAGTCGCGGTAGACGATGGGGCCGGCGACCGCGGCGGCCACGGCGAGCGCGAGCACCCCGGCACCGGCGCCGATGAGGACCTTCTGGGACTTCTGCACGGGTGGCTCCTCTGCGCTGCGGGTCGACGGCTGAGATGCTCCCACCCTCGCAGGCGCGCCGATGAGGAAGCTCGGAGTCGCTGGGGAACGGGCTGGGAGTCGCGGATCGCGGCAGTTCAGCGCACCCGCAGTGCTGCGGGCAGGATCCGCACCTCGAACGACGACACCTCGCCGACGTCATCGCCGTCGACCTCGAAGGCGAGCGCCTGCGGCAGCTCCACCCGCACGGTCCGGGCCCGCAGATGCGCGGTCGATCCCGAGCTCTCGGCCGTGCCCCCGCCGCGGATGAGTCGCTTGAGGCCGTTGTCCCACACCATGTTCTTCATCGTGTCGAGCCACGCGCCCGCGTTGTCCGCGCGCAGCACCAGCAGATCGAGCTCGCCGTCGTCGGGAACGGCGTCCGGCAGCAGCGTGATGCCGCCCTGGATGCTGCCGCAGTTCGCCACCAGCACCGTGTGCGCGCTCTCCACCAGCGGCTGCTCGTCGTCGAGCTGCAGCGACAGCTCCACGACCTCGGCGCCCGTCGTCGCCCGTCCCAGCGATTCGACGTAGGCCAGCCAGCCCGTCTTCGCCTTCAGCTCGTCATCGGTCTCCACGATCATCTGCGCGTCGATGCCGAATCCCACCATCACCACGAAGCCGTGGCGCTCGGGCTCGGCGGCCGCGGCATCGTCGGAGTGGGGAGCTCCGTCGCCCGCGACGCGCGTCACGCGCACCTCGCCCAGGTCGAGCGGCGATCCCGTGCCGGTGAGCGCTCGCACGAAGGCCGCCCGCGGATTGCCGAGCGGCACGCCCAGGTTGCGGGCGAGCAGGTTGCCGGTGCCCAGCGGCACCACCCCGAGCTCGGCAGCCGGCGATCCCGACTCCCCGAGCCGCTCGGCCACCGCCCGCACCGTGCCGTCCCCGCCCGCTGCGATGACGAGAGAGCAGCCTGCGTCGAGCGCCGCCGAGGCCGCGCCCTGGCCGGGATCCTCCTCGGTCGTCTCGAACCACAGGCACTCTGGGCGATCCTCCGGCGACCCGAAGGCGCTCGCGAGGGCTCGCTCGCAGGCGTCGCGCAGCTTCTCGCCCTCGACCTTCGAAGGGTTCCAGACGATGCCGACCTGCTCGCTCATGGGCATTCTCCTCGGGTGTCGGGGTGCGTCGCGATGTCCTGCCGTCATGGGATCGCGGCTCCGCTTCGAAGGCTACAGCTCGGCGAGCAGCGATTTCCAGTGAGCTCGCCACTGCTCGATGCGCTCCCCGTCGGGCAGGCCCTCCTGCGACACCGCCAGCGACGTCTTCTCGCCCTTCGGGGTCGCCGCCACCTCGACCCGGCCGGCGCCGTCGAGATCGAAGCGCAGGAAGCTGCGCTTGTCGGTGCGCGAGCGGCGCGGATCGCCCGCCGCATGCCCCCGATGATCGGTGCGCCCGCCGTGAACGGCGGCCCACGCCTCGATCGCGGCGTCACGGTCGAGCGGCAGTGTGCGGCTCGCGCCCACACGGAAGGTGCCCGACGTCGACTGCCCCGGTACCCGCAGGCCGGCATGCTGCTCGTACGCGATGGCGGCGCTCTGGGCCCACCAGTCGGGGTTCTGCAACTCGGCCGGCATCTCGGCGCGGGCGACGCGCGCGATCCCCGCGTGCCCCAGCTCGCGCGCGCCCGCCGACTCGAAGAGCTGCAGCCAGGCCTGCCAGCTGCGGCCGGTGGCCCGCTCCAGGGCGGGCACGCTGCCCGCTCGGGTACGGTTGCCCGCGGACGTGTCGGCGGCGTCGGGTGCTGCGGCGTCGGGCTCGGCGGCGTTCATGGCATCAGCGTACCCCGCGGCTCGGCCCGCAGCTCGGCGGCCGCCGCGGCTGATGCTTGAATGGGGGCATGACTGAGGAGAGCACTCGGGAAGCACGACAGCACGTCGAGCACGTCTCGTCGCAGCACCGATCGGCGGGCGTCGGCGACGGCATCCGCGACGGCATCGTCGACGGCATCGTCGACGGCGGCCGCGAGCGGGCGGGCAGCGCCCGGGCCGCCGCCGGCCCCGCCGGAAGCGAGCCCCGGGGCGCCGCCGACCCCGCACCCGGCCGCGGATCCGCCCCCGCCCGGCCTGACCGCGACAGTGACGTCCACGGCGTGCAGGAGGGCGACGCCGTCGCCCCCACCGACGCGGCGCGCCCCGAGCTGGCGGGCGCGCAGGAGTACCGCATCGACCTCGAGCGGATCCGCTTCTCCTCCTACTTCGCGCGGCTCTCCGACGTCACCCAGGTCGTGCCGCGATCCGGAGTCGGCCCCGTGATGCACAACCGCCTCACCCATTCCCTGAAGGTGAGCGCGGTCGCACGGGTCATCGCCGCGCAGCTCGCAGGGCACGAGGCCCGGCATCGGGCGCACCTGCGCGGCGAGCGCGAAGACGACGCCACCGGCGCGATCGTCGCCCGGCTCGGCGGCTGCGACACCGTGGTCGCCCAGGCCGCGGCGCACGCCCACGACCTCGGGCACCCGCCGTTCGGGCATCTCGGCGAACGGGTGCTGGATCGCGTGGCCCGAGAACGGCTCGGCCTCGTCGAAGGCTTCGAGGGCAACGCGCAGAGCTTCCGCATCCTCACGCAGCTCGACACCCTCGGCCGCGACTTCCCCGGCCTCAATCTCACCGCCGCCACCCGCGCGGCAACCCTCAAGTACCCCTGGACGCGCGCCTCCTGGATCGGCGTGACCGAGGCCCAGCGACCCGTCGCCGAGCGCCCGCGCGGCGTCGGCGCAGACGCCGTGCACGGCGCCGAGAAGTTCTCCGCCTACGCGCTCGACGCGAGCGAGATGGAGGCGGCGCTCGCCGCATTCCCGCACGTCTCAGCCGGCATGCAGACCGTGGAGTGCGCCGTCATGGACCTCGCCGACGACATCGCCTACGCCGTGCACGACCTCGACGACTTCACCCGGGCCGGGGTGCTGCAGCAGGCCGCCGTCGCGGGCGAGTTCCGAGCCTGGCTCGCCGACATCAGCCGCTTCGAGCGCATGGCCCCCGACGAGCTCGCCGGATCGGGTGCGCTGCGCGTGCCCGGCCACGCCCTCGAACAGCTGTGGCGGCGCCTCGCGCTCAAGGACGCGTGGATCGCGGATCGAGAGGCGTTCACCGCCGCCGTGCGCCGCGTGAGCGTCGAGGTGGGCGACGCGCTGCTCGAGGCGCCCTACGACGGCGGCATCGACAGCGAGCGCGCCGTCTCCGACTTCACGCGCCGTTGGATCGAGCACCTGCGCACCTCCATCGTGGTCGAGGAGCGGCCGCACGTGCGCAGCGGCTACGTTCGGCTCGACCAGCGCGCCTGGCACGAGGTGATGGTGCTCAAGTTCGTGCACGCGCACTTCGTGCTCGAACGCCCCGAGCTGGGCCAGCCGCAGCGCGGGCAGGCGCGGGTCGTCGCCGACCTCGCCCTCGGCTTCGACGCCTGGCTGGCCGACCCCGTCGATGCCCCGCGGGCGCCCCGCCGCCTGCTCGAATGGGCGGAGGAGTCGGTCGCGGCGTACTTCGAGCTGCGAGGGGAGCGGCCCGAGCTGCTCTCGGGCGACACGAGCGATTCGGGTCTGCGCCGCCAGGGGCGCACGCGGGCGATCCTCGACTACGTGGCGTCGCTCACCGACCAGCAGGCGCTCACCACGCACCGGGAGCTGACGGGCGCGGTCTGAGCCCCGGTCGGTGGGCGTCTCGCCGCACGGGGCGGGCGCCGCCCGGACCTCTGGGTCTCTGGGTCTCTGGGTCTCTGGGCCTCTGGGTCTCTGGGTCTCGGGATCTCTGAGCTTCTGGCCTCTGGGAAATCGGGGTCACTTCTGGTCGTGTCGTTCCGCGACACGCGACCAGAAGTGACCCCGATTCCAGTGGGAGCCGGGGCGGCGGGGTGCGGGCTGCGGGCTGCGGGGGCATGCGGATGTGTCGGGCGTGCGGTGCGTGCACGGTGCGGATCGCCGATGCGCGGGGCCGCGGCGTGCGAGCGCGGGTCGGGCGAGGACCCGCGCACCGGCCGGGGGCTCGGGAGCGAGTACGGTGGAGGGCATGACTACGACGCGTGACCGTGACCGGCTGGTGCAGGAGCTGATCGAGGTGGGCCGCGACGCCGCCGCGCGGGGTCTCGTGCTCGCGAGCGCCGGCAACCTCTCGGCGCGCATCGCCGACGACCGCTTCGTCGTCTCGGGAAGCGGCGTGTGGTTCGACAGGCTCACCCCGGGGGACTTCGTCGAGCTGAGCCTCGACGCTCACGAGACCGGCGCCCCCTCGGCGAGCGGCGTGAAGCCGTCGAGCGAGTGGAAGCTGCACCACCGCGCCTACCGCGCCCGGCCCGATGCGGAGTGCGTGCTGCACCTGCACCCGCGCACCGCGGTCGTGCTCGCCAGCCTGGGCCACGACATCCGGCGCCTCACCCTCGACCACGCCTACTACCTCGGCTCCATCGGCGTCACCCCGTTCTTCCACAACGGCACCGATGAGCTCGCCGACACGGCTGCGGAGCAGCTGAGGGAGCACGACTGCGTCGTGATGCAGCACCACGGCTGCTCGGTCGTGGCCGACACCGTCGAGATGGCGTACCGGCGCGCCCTCAATCTCGAAGACGCCGCGCAGGCGACGGCGCTCGCGCTGCAGCTGGGCGACACCGGGACGGTCTTCCCGGAGGACGGCGCCCGCCACGCCTGAGCCCAGCGGGCATGCCCGGCTCACCTGAGCCTGGCGGGGCATGCCCGGCTCGGCCGGCGTGCGCGGTGCACTCGGCGCGCGCGAGGCGGATCCGCCTCAGGGGGAGACGGGGAGCAGACGGCGCGCGTCCCAGGGCGCTGCCCAGCCGAGCTCTTCGAAGAGCGCCGAGAGCAGGATGCCGGTGAAGCCCCACACGACGTGACCGCCGAGCCGGTCGTGCAGCTGGAACGCGGGGCCCCGGAAGGTGGATCCGCCCCGCCGCAGCACCGAGGTGCCGCGCGCCGCGGGATCCAGCAGCTCCGCCACCGGGGCGCGGAACACGTCGACCGATTCCGTGCGATCCGCGGCCACGTCGCTCGGCAGCCGCCACCAGCCCACCACGGGCGTCACGAGGTTGTTGCTCACCGGGATGTGCACGCGCTGCAGCGAGCCCAGCACTTCGACTCCCTCGGGCACGAGCCCGGTCTCCTCGACGGCCTCCCGCAGCGCGGTGCGCGCCGGATCGTCGCCGTCCTCGGGCTCGGCACCACCGCCGGGGAAGGCGATCTCGCCCGCGTGGTGGCGCATGCCGGTGGCCCGCCTGATGAGCAGCACGTCGAGCTCGGGCGGCATGCCGCTGGCCGCGGCCCCGGCGGGCGATGCCTCGGTGCGGTCGAGCGCGCCGAACAGGATCAGCACGGCCGAGTGGCGCAGCGGCCGGTCGGAGAGGGCGCCTTGCGGGTCGAAGGGGAACGAGAAACCGCGGCGCATCAGCTCGCGCAGTTCGCGCTCGGCGTCGGCGACTGTGCGGTGCATGGCTGCTGTGCTCCCGGTCAGCCTTCGATGAGGAGGTCGTTGATGCCCTCGGGCACCCGCTGCGAGCGGGACCACGGTTCGCGATCGCGGCGCGCCACGCGCTTGCGCCGTTGGGTCTCCTCCGCGCGCACCGCGGTGAGCACCGCGACCACGGCGGCCCGCTCCTCGTCGCTCACCTGCCGGGTGGCGAAACGGATGTCGTCGCCGTGGAGCGTGTCGTCGAGCGCTCCGAGCTCCCGGCGCCGGGCGGCGTCGCGCTCGGCGGCGTCGGGGGGCAGCAGGCGGTCGTTCACGATGATTCCTCTCGGTCCACGGTGCGGCTGGGCGCGGCCCCTTGAGAATACCTGAAGGGGTGCGGTGGGCGGGCTATGGGCGCCTTCCGAGCGGATCCGCGCGGCTGTGCGGATCCGCTCGTGTGGCCGCGGTGCCGCCCGTCTCCGTTCGCGAAGGCAGCCGGCCCGGCCCCGCCGCTACAGCGGGATGTTGCCGTGCTTCTTGGCGGGCAGTTCGTCGCGCTTGCCGCGCAGACCGCGCAGGGCCTTGATGACCGCGAGACGGGTGCCGGCGGGCTCGAGCACGTTGTCGAGCTCGCCTCGCTCGGCCGCGAGGAACGGCGACGACACGTCGGCCGTGTACTTCGCGGTGAGCTCTGCGCGCAGCGCCTCGACATCCTCGCCGCGCTCGGCCGCGGCCGCCAGCTCCTTGCGGTAGAGGATGTTCACGGCGCCCGCGCCGCCCATGACGGCGATCTCGGCGGTGGGCCAGGCGATGTTGAAGTCGGCGCCCATCTCCTTCGAGCCCATCACGATGTACGCGCCGCCGTAGGCCTTGCGCGTGATGATCGTGACGAGCGGCACGGTGGCCTCGGCGTAGGCGTAGAGCAGCTTCGCGCCGCGTCGGATGACGCCCTGGAACTCCTGGTCGGTGCCGGGCAGGTAGCCGGGCACGTCGACGAGAGTGAGGATCGGGATCGAGAAGGCGTCGCAGAAGCGTACGAAGCGGGCGGCCTTCTCGCTGGCGTCGATGTTGAGGGTGCCCGCCATCTGGTTGGGCTGGTTGGCGACGACGCCCACCGTGCGGCCCTCGACGCGGCCGAAGCCGATGAGGATGTTGGGGGCGAACAGCGGCTGCACCTCGAGGAAGTCGCCGCCGTCGAGGATCGCCTCGATGATCACCTTCATGTCGTACGGCTGATTGGGGCTGTCCGGGATGATGGTGTTGAGCCGGCGGTCGGCGCTGGTGATCTCGAGCGCGGTGTCGCTGTCGTACACCGGGGCCTCGGCGAGGTTGTTGTCGGGCAGGTAGCTGATGAGCGTGCGCGCGTAGTCGAGCGCGTCGAGCTCGTCGCTGGCGAGGTAGTGGCTCACGCCGCTCGTCTTATTGTGGGTGAGCGCGCCGCCGAGCTCTTCGAAGCCGACGTCTTCGCCGGTGACGGTCTTGATGACATCGGGGCCGGTGACGAACATGTGGCTGGTCTTGTCGACCATGATGACGAAGTCGGTGAGGGCGGGCGAGTAGACCGCGCCGCCGGCCGAGGGGCCCATCACGATGGAGATCTGCGGGATCACGCCCGAGCACGCCGTGTTGAGACGGAAGATCTTCGCGTACTTGCTGAGCGCGACGACGCCCTCCTGGATGCGGGCGCCGCCCGAGTCCAGGATGCCGAGCAGCGGAGCGCCCGTCTTGAGGGCGAACTCCATCGCCTTCACGATCTTCTCGCCGGCGACCTCGCCGAGCGATCCGCCGAAGGTGGTGAAGTCCTGCGAGAACACGACCACCTGGCGGCCGTGGATGGTGCCGGCTCCCGTGACGACCGAGTCGCCGAAGGGGCGGGTGTTCTCCATGCCGAAGCCCTGGGTGCGGTGCTTCACGTACTTGTCGAACTCGACGAAGGAGCCCTGGTCGAGCAGCGCCGAGATGCGCTCTCGCGCCGTCATCTTGCCGCGGGGGTGCTGCTTCGCGGCGGCGGCGGCATCGCGGTCTCCCACGGCCTCCTGGTACTTGCGGCGGTGGTCTGCGATGCGGCCCGCGGTGGTCGCGAGCGAGTCTGCTCCCGGCGAGGCGGGCGCAGCTGCGGTGGCGTTCTCTTCGATCACGCCTGCCAGCCTAGCGCGGGCCTCTGACGGATGGTTCATGGACACCTCCAACTGAGCTGGAAATTCGTAGTCGATTCCATACGAAACACGGCCGTGTCGCGTGCTCGCCGCGGGTCACGGGCGGGACTTCGAAGCTCAGCTCGCGACGCAGCTCGCGCGGTGGATCGCAGCTCAGACGGAGGTTCTCAGCGGATTCCTCCGTCTGAGCTGCGATCCACTGCCCGGACTGCGGGCCCGGAGAGGGGCAGACGGCAAAAGGGGAGGGGAGGGGGTGAGAGGGCAAGGGGAAGGGAGGGGGCAAGGGGGTAGCGTGGTGCGCATGGAATTGCGGCGCACGCGCGAACTTCTGCCCGAGGTGATCTGGCGGGAGAGCTCGCCCTCCACGAACGCCGAGCTGCGAACGCTCGCGACCGGCGCCGGGTCCGCTGCCGGTGCGCTGCCCCACGGCACCCTGCTCGCGACCTCGGACCAGACGGCCGGCCGCGGTCGGCTCGATCGCGGCTGGGTGATGCCGCCCGACACCGCGATCGCGGCTTCGCTGCTGATCCGGGGCTTCACCGGGCTCGGGATCGGCTGGCTGCCATTGCTCACCGGCTCTGCCATCACTGCGGCCCTGCAGCCGTACTTCGGCGAGGGGCTGCGTGTGGGCGTGAAGTGGCCGAACGACGTGCACGTGCGCGACGAGGAGGACGCGATCGCCGGGCGACCCGGGAAGAAGCTCTGCGGGATCCTCTGCGAGCTGCTGCCCGACGGCTCGGTGGTGGTGGGCACCGGCATCAATCTGCTCATCCCCGAGTGGGAGCTGCCCACGGAGCGGGCGACCTCGCTGCTGGCAGCGGGCGCCGATCTGACCGCGGGCGCCGATCTGATCGTGGGCGCCGATCTGACCGCGGGCGCCGATCTGATCGCGGGCGCCGATGGGCGCGACAGTGCGGGTGCGGATCCGACCCTCGCCGACGAGGTCGGCCGCGACCTCGCGGATCGGGTGCTGGCCGCCTACGCCGCCGAGCTGCTGCGGCTGATCGCGCTCGCCGCGAGCGACCCGGACGCCGCCCGTGCGCGCGTTGCGCGGCACTCGCTGACGCTCGGCACCGAGGTGCGCGTGCATCTGCCCGGCGGCGAGGTGGTGGACGGCCGGGCGCGGCGGCTCGCGGAGGACGGCTCGCTGGTGGTGGATCTGCCGACCGGCGGCGTGCTCACGGTCTCGGCGGGCGACATCGAGCATCTGCGGTGAACGCATCGGGGGCGGGCACGGGGTTTCCCGTGCCCGCCCCCGATCGGCGACGCGTCAGCGGCGCGGATCGAGCGGGTACTCCTCGCCGAGCTGGTCGATCTGCTCGGTCGTGGGGTCGTTCTCGGAGAAGTCCATCTTGGGCACGGGCCGCTTGAAGCCGCCGGTCACGATCGCGATGATGATGACGCCGACCACGAGCCAGATGCCGCCCACGAGCCAGGTGCCCGGTTCGAGGGAGGTCCACAGCCAGATGGTGAGTCCGAAGCCGATGAGGGGCGCGACGCCGTGCGTCAGGATCGCGCGTGCCGTGAGGGGCTGCGTGCGGCCGCCCTTCGGGAACAGATAGGTGCGGATCACCGACAGGTTGACCATCGCGAACGCGGCGAGCGCGCCAAAGCTGATCATGAACGCGACGGTGTCGAGCGACAGGAAGAGGCTCGACAGCGCGAACACCGACACGGTGACAGCCGCCACGATGGGGGTGCCGAAGCGGTGGTGCAGGCGCGAGAGCGGCTTCGGCAGCATGCCGTCGCGGCCCATCGCGTAGAGGATGCGCGACACCGACACCTGGCCGGTCATGCCGGAGCCGAACGCGCCGACGACGTAGACGGCCACGAAGAAGGCGGTGAAGGCCTCGCCACCGATGTTGTTCATGACGGTCACGCCCGCGGCGTCGACCTCGCCCGCGGTGAGCGACTCCCAGTCGGGCTGGTAGGCCATCGCGCCGGCCCACGAGACGAGGATGAAGAAGAGGCCGCCGACCATCGTCGCGAGCACGATCGCGCGGGGGATGTCCTTGCGGGGGCGCTTGGCCTCCTCGGAGAGGGTGGAGACCGCGTCGAAGCCGAGGAAGGAGAGCGCGAGGATCGCGGCGCCGGAGGCGACCGCGCCGATCCCGCCCTCGCCGAAGGTGAACGGCTCGATGAGGCTGATCTCGGTGTTGCCGCCGAGCGAGTGCTTGAAGGCGAGCACCATGAACAGGATCACGAGCACGACCGAGAGCGCGATGATGACCATGTTGGCCTTGTTCACGAGCGTGATGCCGAGCACGTTGAACACGAGCACGATCAGCAGCGCCGCGAGGGTGAACACCCATGCGGGGATCGCGGGGAACTGCGTGTTCAGGTAGATGCCGATGAGCATGAAGTTGATCATCGGGATGAACAGGTAGTCGAGCAGCATGACCCAGCCGGTGAGGAATCCGACCGCGCCGCCGAACGACTGCTGGGTGTAGGTGTAGGCCGATCCCGCCACCGGGTAGCGGCGCACCATCGCACCGTAGCTGGCGGCGGTGAAGAGCATCGTGACGACGGCGACGACGTAGGCCGCGGGCAGGTGCCCGTCGGTGACCTGGTTGACGATGCCGTAGGTCGTGAAGACCGTGATCACGGTCATGTAGGTGACGCCGAACAGGGTGAGGCCGGTGAGGCCGAGGGCCCGCTTGAGGTGCGGCTGCGAAGATTCGCTCATGATTTCTCCTTTGAAACCGGGGTGGTCGGCAGTTTAGCGTTGATAGGTGCGCTCGCCGGCAAGCCAGGTGCCGTGAACGGTGAGGTCCGCGATCGCCTCGGGTGCGATCGCGAGGGGATCCGCCGACAGCCAGACGGCGTCGGCGGTCTGACCGAGCGCGAGCGAGCCGCGATCGGGGGCGAGAGCCTGCCGCGCGATGCCGGCGGTATAGGCGGCGTAGGCGGTGGCGGGGTCGATGCGCTCATCGGGCAGCCAGGCCGTCGCGTCGGGTTCGGCGTGGCTGTGGCGCGTGATCGCGGTCGAGAGCGCCGGCCGCCAGTCGAGCGTCGTCACCGGCCAGTCGCTGCCGAAGGAGACGGTCGCTCCGCTGCGCACGATCGAGCCGATGAGGTACTGCCACTCGTCGCGCGGATGCCCGAGGTGCGGGATCGTGAGGTCGCGCATGACGGCGTCGCACTGCGCCCAGTAGGGCTCGAAGTTCGCGATGACGTCGAGCTCGGCGAAGCGGGCGACGTCGGCGGGGTCGAGCAGCGCGACGTGCGCGATGACGTGGTGGCGCAGGCGGGGGCCGTTCGCTCGGATCGCGGCTTCGAGGGCGTCGAGTGCGAAGCGGTTGGCGGCGTCTCCGATTGCGTGCATGTGCAGCTGGAAGCCGGCCGCGTCGAAGGCGGTGACGGCGGACGCGAGTTCGTCGGCGGTCCAGTTCGGGAGGCCGTGCTCATCGGGCCGGTCGGCGTAGGGCGCGAGCAGCGCGGCGGTGTGGCTCTCGATGACGCCGTCGACGAAGAACTTGATGGTGTGCGCGGTGAGCCGGTCGGCCCCGAGCGCCTCGACCGTCGACCGCGCATCGGCGAACGCGGCGAGCTGCTCGCGCCACTGGCCGGGAGCGGCGCGGAAGGCGAGGTTCACCCGGGTGTGGAGCCGCTGCTGCTCGGCCGCGGCGAGGTAGACGGGCAGCTCCGTGAGCTCCACCCAGGCGTCCTGCACCCAGGTGGTGCCCTGCGCCGCGTAACGGCGGGTCGCGCTTTCGATGGCGGAGAGCCGGGTGTCGAGGGGGTAGGCGGGCACGACGTCGGCGAGGAAGTCGTTGGCCGCGGCCTCCTGGAGGGTGCCGAGGGGTGAGCCGTCGGCGCGGCGCACGATGCGGCCGAGATCCGGATCCGGGGTGTCAGCGGTGATGCCGCCGGCCCGCAGCGCCGCCGAGTTCACCCAGGCCGTGTGGTAGTCCCAGGCGCGCAGGATCGTGGGGGTGTCGCCGGTGGCCTCGTCGAGCCAGCGGGCGTCGAAGAGGCCGCCCTCGGCGAAGGTGGCGTCGTAGCTGCCGCCCACGATCCACTCCGCCTCGGGGTGTTCGGCCTTCCAGGCGGCGACGGCGTCGATGATGCCCGGCCGGTCGGCCGCCTCGCGGATGCGGGGGCCGAGCGCTTCGAGACCGCCGAGCAACGGGTGGGCGTGGCCGTCGCCCGGAGCGGGGGCGAGGACGCCGCCGGCGAGGTCGATCACGCGGGCGTCCGGCTGCGCCGCGAGGGCTGCGGCGTCTGCTCCGAGCGCTGCGACGACGCCGTCGCGGAAGGCGATGGCGGCGCTCCGGGCCGCGGCGCCTTCGGCGAGCGGGTCGACGAGGATCGTGCCTCCGGTGAAGACGGTGAGGCTCATGGTGACGGCTCCTTTGCCTGTGGGGTGCGGGGGGTGCGGCGCGCGCCGCACCCCCCGCGGAATTACTTGAAGGGGGCGGCCTCTGCGACGGCGTCGATGACCTCGGTCGCGGGGCCCTCGGAGAAGTCCATGCGGGGCACCGGGCGCGTGAAGAAGCGGGTGTTGATCGCGAGGATCACGACACCGATCGCGAACCAGATGCCGCCGACCACCCAGGTGCCGGGCTGCAGCGAGGTCCAGAGCCAGAGCGACATGGCGAAGCCGATGAGGGGGAGCACGCCGCGCAGGACCCAGTCGGCGCGGACGGGCTTCGGGTCTCCGGCCTTCGGGAAGAGGTAGACGCGGATCACCGACAGGTTCACCATCGAGAACGCGGCGAGCGCGCCGAAGCTGATCATGAAGGCGGCCTGCTCGAGGGTGAGGAAGAGGCTCGCGAGGGCGAACACCGAGACCGTCGCCGCGGCGACGACCGGCGTGCCGTAGCGCGACCAGAGGAAGCCGAGCGGCCGGGGCAGGGTGCCGTCGCGGCCCATCGAGTAGAGGATGCGTGCGACCGAGACCTGACCGGCGAGGCCCGATCCGAAGCAGCCGGCCACGCTCACGAGGACGAAGAGCACGGCGAGCCACTGACCTGCGACGTGCTCGGCGAGCACGACCGCTGCGGCGTCGATGAGCTCGCGCGGGATGTCCTGCCAGTTCTCGGGCTGGTAGGCGAGGGCGCCCGCGAGCGAGACGATGATGAAGATGGCGCCGCCGATGAGGGTGGTGAGCAGGATCGCGCGGGGGATGTCGCGGCGGGGGTGCTTCGCCTCTTCGGAGAGCGTGGACACCGCGTCGAAGCCGAGGAAGGAGAGCGCGAGCACGGCGGCGCCGGCGAAGATGGGGCTGAAGCCCTCCTGGCCGGGGATGAAGGGGTCGATGAGGCTGGGCGCGTCGGGGTTGCCGATGGCGGCCTTCACGGCGAGCGTGGTGAAGACGACCAGCGAGGCCGTCGAGATGGCGATGATCGCCACGTTGAGCTTGCTCACGAGGGTGATGCCGAGCACGTTGAAGACGAAGACGAGCAGCAGTGCCGCGAACGAGAACACCTGCGCGGGCACGTCCGGGAACTGGGTGCTCATGTAGAGCCCGAGGATCATGAAGTTGATCATCGGGATGAAGAGGTAGTCGAGCAGCAGCACCCAGCCGGTGAGGAAGCCCGCGCCACCGCCGAAGGCCTGCTGTGCGTAGGTGTAGGCGGATCCGGCGACGGGGTAGCGCCGCACCATCGACGCGTAGCTGTAGGCGGTGAAGAGCATGACGAGCAGCGCGACCACGTAGGCTGCCGGGAGGCGGCCCTCGGTCATCTGGTTGACGATGCCGTAGGTGGTGAAGACGGTGCCCATCGCCATGTAGGCGAGGCCGAAGAGGATGAGCCCTCCGAGGCCGAGTTCTCGTCTGAGGTGCTGCTGCGGCGATGCGGTCTCGGCCACGGTATCTCCTTTGATCATGCTCGGGCGCGGGGCGTCGGCCCCGGCTCCTGCGGCAGAACAGTTAAAATGAACGGGGTTCTTTTAGGGCTGCCGGAATGAGAATAGTACGGAAAGGCCGATGATGGCGAACCGAAACGACGACGACTCCGCGGCGGCGCCCGCGACCCGGCGCAGGGTCGGCCGTCCGCGCGCGGGAGTGCTGTCGAAGCGGCTCATCACGGAGACCTGCCTCAGACTCATCGACGAGCGCGGCACCGAGGCCGCGAGCATGCGCGCGATCGCCGCGGAACTCGGCGTGCGCCCCTCGGCGCTCTACAACCACGTCGCGGGCTACAACGAGCTCATCGCCGGTGTGCGCGAGCTCATCAGCGAGCGGATCCCGGTCGACGCCTTCGAGCGGGAGCCGTGGGACGCCGCGCTCGCCACCTGGGCCCGCCACTACCGCGACGTGTTCGCAGCGCACCCCTCGCTCGTCGCGCTGCTCGCGGTGCTGCCGCTCGCCGAGGAATCGGTGACGACCGTGATGTACGAGGCGGTGATCGCGAAGCTCGGAGACGCCGGCTGGCCCGACACGCACGCGGTGACCGTGCTCGTGGCCCTCGAATCGTTCGTGCTGGGGTCGGCGCTCGACCTCTCCGCCCCCGACGACATGCTCGATCCGGGGCCGCGCGACGATGTGCCGCGCTTCAGCTCGGCCTACCGAGCCCGAGCGGCCCTGCTCGCGGAGACCGGCACTCGGCCCGCGGACGCGTCGTTCGAACTCGGCCTGCGCGCGCTCATCGCGGGGTTCTCGGCCGAGCTCGCGAGCCTCGCGGCTACTGGAAGATGATGGTGCGGTCGCCGTCGGCGAGGATGCGGTTCTCGGCGAACCAGTTCACCGCGTGGCGTAGCACCCGCGCCTCGATGTCCTGACCCAGCTGCACGAGCTCGCGCGGCGAGTAGGAGTGATCGACGCGCGTCGTGTCCTGCTCGATGATCGGGCCCTCGTCGAGGTCGGTGGTGACGAAGTGGGCGGTCGCGCCGATCAGCTTCACCCCGCGCTGGTGCGCCTGCTTGTAGGGGTTCGCGCCCTTGAAGCCGGGCAGGAACGAGTGGTGGATGTTGATCGCGCGCCCCTCGAGGGCCTCGCACAGCTCCGGCGACAGGATCTGCATGTAGCGCGCCAGCACCACGAGCTCGATGTCGAGCTCTTCGACGGCTTCGAGCACCCGGCGCTCGAAGGCTGCCTTGTCGTCGGCGCCCGCGATGGGGCGGTGCTCGAAGGGCACCCCGTAGAACTCGGCGATGTCGCGCACGGTCTCGTGGTTCGAGAGCACGAGCGGCACCTCGATCGGCAGCTGGCCGCCGCGGCGGCGGTAGAGCAGGTCGTTGATGCAGTGCGTCGCGGTGGAGGCGAGGATCAGCGTGCGCACCGGCCGGCCCACCGTATCGAGCCGCCACGTCATGTGGTAGCGCTCGGTGACCGGGGCGAGCGCGGCCGCGAACCGCTGCTCGAAGGTCTCGGGCTGGGCCACGGCGCTCACCTGCAGCCGCATGAAGAAGCGGCCGGTGTCGGCGCTCGCGAACTGCTGGCTCTCCTCGATGTTGCCCCCGGCGGCGACGATCGCGCCGCTGATGGCGTGCACGATGCCCGGACCGTCGATGCAGGAGAGGGTCAGCACCCACTGGGTGCGCTCTGCGGTGTCTGCGGGGGCGATCGTGTTCGTGCTCACGGAGTACAAGGGTAGTGGATCCGCGCTAAACTGGTGCCCGTCGTGACTGGCGTGCAGATGGGACACCATCGGGGAACGACAACTTCGTATGAATTGGCCGCTCGCCTGGGTCGTATTTCTCTGGAATCTCCGCGTGCCGCGGGGACGAAGATAGAAGGAGCACACAATGTCCACCCAGTCCGCATTCTTCAACGAGCCGCTCGAGTCGGTCGATCCCGAGATCGCCGCCGTGCTGCAGAACGAGCTCGGTCGCCAGCGCGCCACGCTCGAGATGATCGCCAGCGAGAACTTCGTGCCCCGCGCCGTGCTCGAGGCCCAGGGCTCCGTGCTCACCAACAAGTACGCCGAGGGCTACCCCGGCCGCCGCTACTACGGCGGCTGCGAGTTCGTCGACGTGGCCGAAGATCTCGCCCGCGAGCGCGCCAAGTCGCTGTTCGGCGCGAAGTACGCGAACGTGCAGCCCCACTCGGGCGCCAGCGCCAACGCCGCCGTGCTCAGCGCGATCGCCGAGCCCGGCGACACGATCCTGGGCCTCGAACTCGCCCACGGCGGCCACCTCACCCACGGCATGAAGCTCAACTTCTCGGGCAAGCTCTACAACGTCGTGCACTACGGCGTCGACCCCGAGACCTTCCTCATCGACATGGACGTGGTGCGCGCGCAGGCGCTCGAGCACAAGCCGAAGGTCATCATCGCCGGCTGGTCGGCCTACCCCCGCACGCTCGACTTCGCGAAGTTCCGCGAGATCGCCGATGAGGTCGGCGCGACCCTGTGGGTCGACATGGCGCACTTCGCCGGCCTCGTCGCCGCCGGCCTCTACCCGAGCCCGGTGCCACACGCGCATGTGACCTCGTCGACCGTGCACAAGACCATCGGCGGCCCCCGCTCCGGCTTCATCCTCACGAACGACCTCGAGCTCTACAAGAAGCTCAACTCGAACGTGTTCCCCGGTCAGCAGGGCGGCCCGCTCATGCACGTCATCGCCGCGAAGGCCACCGCCTTCAAGCTCGCCGCGACCGACGAGTTCAAGGATCGTCAGGTGCGCACCCTCTCTGGCGCCAAGCTCGTGGCCGAGGCGCTGACGAGCGAGGCCTCGAAGTCGGCGGGCGTGGACGTGCTCACCGGTGGCACCGACGTGCACCTCGTGCTCGCAGATCTGCGCCACTCGCAGCTCGACGGCCAGCAGGCCGAGGACGCGCTGCACGCGGTCGGCATCACGGTCAACCGCAACGCCGTGCCCTTCGATCCGCGTCCCCCGATGGTCACGAGCGGCCTGCGCATCGGCACCCCGGCGCTCGCGACCCGCGGCTTCGGCGACGCCGAGTTCGCCGAGGTGGCCGACATCATCGCGCAGACCCTGCAGCAGTCCGGCGACCTCGAGGCCCTCAAGGCCCGCGTCACTGCGCTCGCCGAGGCCTTCCCGCTCTACCCCGGTCTCGAGACCTGGTAACCCCGTCCGCCGGGTCGGCCGGGGCGAGCGGCGTTCTCCGCCCTCCGGCCGGCCCGGCGCACGGCTCACAAGAGGAGTCAGTCATGTCTGCAAGCATCCTCGACGGCAAGGCCGCGGCCGCCGCGATCAAGAGCGAGCTGACGGATCGGGTCGCCGCCCTGCGCGAGCGCGGCGTCGTGCCCGGTCTCGCCACGGTGCTCGTGGGTGAGGATCCGGGATCCCAGTGGTACGTCGCGGGCAAGCACCGCGACTGCGCCGAGGTCGGCATCGCGTCGATCAAGCGCGAGCTGCCCGAGACGGTCACCCAGGACGATCTGGAGGCGGTGCTCGACGAGCTCAACGCCGATCCCAGCTGCACCGGCTACATCGTGCAGCTGCCGCTGCCGAAGCACATCGACACCGATCGCATCCTGGAGCGCATCGATCCCGACAAGGACGCCGACGGCCTGCACCCGACGAACCTCGGCCGACTCGTGCTGAACGCGAACACCGAGATCACGAGCCCGCTGCCGTGCACGCCGCGCGGCGTGATCGAGCTGGTCGAGCGCAACGGCCTGTCCTGGGCCGGCAAGCACGTGGTGGTCGTGGGCCGCGGCGTGACCGTGGGTCGACCGATCGGGCCGCTCCTCACCCGCCGCGAGTACAACGCGACCGTCACGCTCACCCACACCGGCACGCAGGATCTCGCGGCCGAGCTGCGCCGCGCCGACGTGATCGTCGCCGCCGCCGGCGTCGAGGGCATCGTGCGCGCCGAAGACGTGAAGCCGGGCGCGATCGTGCTCGACGTGGGCGTCTCGCGCAAGACCGACCCGGAGACCGGCAAGAGCCGCGTGGTCGGCGACGTCGACCCCGCCGCCGCAGAGGTGGCCGGCTGGGTCTCGCCGAACCCCGGCGGCGTCGGCCCGATGACCCGCGCGCTGCTGCTGAAGAACGTCGTGGAGATGGCCGAGCGCACGCTCGCCGAGTAGCGCGAGCCGTCACCCGAGCCCTGGCCGCTCCCGCTGCCCGCACCGGGAGCGGCCAGGGGGCTGCGGGTAGACTTGCGCCAGCCGCCGAGCAGCCCGGCGCCGCCGCGATCCGCCCGACGTTCCGACGAAAGCAGAGCTCCCGTGACCACGATCTACCTCGCCCTCGGCGCTGTCGTCCCGGCTCTGCTCGGCATCGACTGGCTCGACCCCGAGACCCTGCTGGAGGCCGGCGGGTGGGCGGCGCTCATCCTCGCATGCCTGTTCGTGTTCCTCGAGACCGGGGTCGTGGTACTGGCCTTCCTGCCGGGCGACTCGCTACTGTTCACCGTCGGGCTGTTCAGTGCGACGGGCCCGGGCGGGGTGCCGATCATCGACATCCCGATTTGGATCACCTGCACGGTGCTGTTCGTCTGCGCCTTCCTGGGAGACCAGATGGGCTTCATGCTGGGGCGCAAGATCGGCCCCGCCATCTTCAAGCGCGAGAAGAGCCGCTTCTTCAACCCCGAGAACGTGGCCCGCACGCACGCGTTCTTCGAGAAGCACGGGCCGAAGGCGATCATCATCGCGCGCTTCCTGCCCATCATCCGCGGCTTCGTGCCGGCCGCGGCGGGCGTTGGGCACATGAGCTACCGCCGCTTCGTGGTCTACAACGCGGTGGGCGCCCTGCTGTGGGCCGTCGGGGTGACGCTGCTGGGCTACTACCTCGGTCAGATCCCGTTCGTGCAGCAGTACAGCGAGGTCTTCATCATCGTGCTCGTGCTGATCCCGGGTATCCCGATCCTCATCGAGATGTGGCGCGCCTTCTCCTCGTGGCGCGCGCGTCGCCGTGCTGCGCAGCTCGGGGGATCCGCGCAGCTGGGCGGATCGGCGGAGGCGACGGAGCGTCCCGAGGCACCGGCCGCCGAGTAGCGCCGCCTCGCCTTCGGGCGCGCGGGTTCGCCTCCGGGCGCGATGCGCGAGCGCGATGCATCCGGGGGTTGACCCCAAAACCGGCGCGAGCTAATATGCAACTAAATGGTTGCATATTGAGGAGATGCTCATGATCCCCCCGACCGCCCGGACCGCGCCGCAGGGCCGCGAGCTCGACGACGCCGAGGTCGACCGCATCTTCCGAGCCCTCGCCGATGCGACCCGGCGCGACATCGTGCGCCGCACCCTCGGCGCGGAGGCCTCGATCTCGCAGCTCGCCGAACGCTACGAGATGTCGTTCGCGGCGGTCCAGAAGCACGTCGCCGTGCTGGAAGCCGCCGACCTCGTCGAACGCATCCCCCGAGGAAGGGAGCGCATCATCCGCGGCAACCCCGACACCATCCGCCGCGCCCAGCAGCTGCTGGGCCGCTTCGAGCAGATCTGGCGCGGACGCATCGAACGACTTGACGCACTGCTCGCCGAAGATCCGCCCGCCAGCTGACCACCCCGGGCCGGCGCACCGCCGCGCCGGCCTCCACCAGAGCCCCACGGGGCCGCACGAAAGGCCGCCATCATGCCCATCACCGACGTCACCACCGATCCCGAATCCCTCACGCTCACCGTCACCGCCGACTTCACCGTCCCCGTGAGCCGACTCTGGGACGCCTACACCGACCCGCGCCAGATCGAGCGCTTCTGGGGCCCGCCCGAGTACCCCGCCACCTTCTTCCGGCACGACGCCCACCCCGGCGGTGTCAGTCAGTACTGCATGACCGGCCCCGAGGGAGACCGCAGCTGCGGCTACTGGGAGTGGACCGCGGTCGACGCTCCCCGCTCCTTCGAAGTGCGGGACGGCTTCGCCCACGAAGACGGCGAGCCCAACACCGAACTGCCCCACATGCGCATGGTGTTCGAATTCGCCGAGACCGCGCTCGGCTCGCGGCTCGTGACCACCACGCACTTCAACTCGCTCGAAGAGCTCGAACAGCTGCAGGGCATGGGCATGGTCGAGGGCATGAGCGCCGCCATGGGGCAGATAGACGCCGTGCTCGAAGACCTCGCCTCCTTCGCTGAGGGCCGAGGCACCGAACTGCAGCTCATCGGCGACCGCAAGGCGCGCGTCGCGCGCGTGATCCGGGGCACGGTCGACCAGGTGTGGCGCGCGCACATGGAAGCGGATCTGCTGCGCCGCTGGCAGCTCGGCCCCGATGGCTGGACCATGCCCGTGTGCGAGGTCGCCACCGAGGTCGGCCAGCACCACCGCAGCGGCTGGGAGAACACGGCCGACGGGCAGCAGTTCGGATTCACCGGCGTGCTGCTGGAGGTCGCGGCGCCGTACCGCGCGGTCACCACCGAGAAGATGTGGACGCCCGAGGACCCCGATGCCGACGGCAGCCCCGAGACGCGCAACGAGCTCACCCTCACCCCCGTCGAGGGTGGCACCCTGCTGTCGCTGCTCATCACCTACCCCGACACCGCGACGCGCGAGATGGTGCTCGCGACCGGCATGGTCGACGGCATGGAGGCGAGCTACGCCAGGCTCGAATCCGAGGTGATCGGGGCGTAGACCGCGCCCGGTCAGATCCTCACGAAGCGGGTCACAGTGTCGACCAGCACCTCGACGAGGCCGGTCTCCTCCTGCATCTCGGAGCGCAGGGCGAGGACCCGGTCGGGGTGGTCGCTGACGATCCCGTCCACGCTGCGTCGCAGCTGCTCGCGCATCCCCGGCTCGTCGTTCACGGTCCACACCATGAACCCGAGTCCCGCCGCCCACGTCGACTGCTGCAGCGGCTCGGTCGCGCTCCACTCCTCGACCACGATGAAGTCGGCCGGGGTGTCGGGCGCGGCCACCGCTGCGAACGCCATCGTGTAGCCGACCGAGAGATCCGGGCGCAGCTGCTTCAACCGGGCCACGCTCGGCGCGTCGAGGGAGTGGTAGATGTTGCTCTCGAGCGCGTCGAGCCGCTCGAGCTCGGCGACCAGCCGCTCGACGTGATCGGGCGTATCGGCCCCGCCGAGCTTGATCTCGATGAGCAGCGGCATCCCCAGCTGCTGCGCGCGCACGACGTAGTCGCTGAAGCTCGGGATGACATCCTCGTGCCCCTGCAGATCGTGCACCGTGATCGCGGTGAGCTCGGCCAGGGTGAGATCCTTCACCGCGTCGGGCCGGTCCGCGAGCCGGGCGAGCGTCGCATCGTGCATCGCGACGAACTCGCCGTCCTTCGTCTGCATGACATCCATCTCGACGAGGTCGGCGCCCGCGGCGTGCGCGGCTTCGAGACCGCCGATCGTGTTCTCGACGCCGCCGTCGGAGAAGCCGCGATGCGCGAGCACGAGCGTCTCCGGCGCCTGGGAGAGGCGCTGCATCGTGTCCATGGCGGCCGTGCCGAGACCGAGAGCGACGACGAGCGAGAGCGCCCCCACGAGCAGCGCCGGCCGCTTCGAGCGGGCGGCGCGGCGCCCCGATCGCGTAGCCGGTGCGGCGGATCCGGGCAGCCGCACGAGCTCCACGCCGGGCGCGAGGCGATCCGCACCCCGCTGCACCCGCGCGATGAGGATCGAGGCGACGAACGCCGTCACCAGCCCGCTCAGCAGGATACCGAGCACCTGCGCGATGCCGAGCGAGTACGCCGCGACCACGGGCGAGGCGGCGGGGGCGAGCTCGTCGGCGAGAGCCGTCGGCACGACCGCCGCGATCGTGAGGGCTATCACGGCAGCGCCGCCGAGCAGCATCGCCGCCGCCACCGCGAGCACGAGGGGCAGCCAGGCGCGGACTCCTCGGGTCAGTCGCCAGCTCGACCGCGAGGCCCGCCCGCCCGTGGTCAGCACGAAGATCGGCACGGTCAGCGCGAGACGCACGTTGAGCACCGCGAGGATCAGCAGCACGACACCGAGGGCGACCCCGCTCGACACGCTCTTCAGCAGCTCGCCCGAGACGAACGACGGGATCGCGATGCCGCGCGTGAACGCCGAAGTGAAGCCGAAGCCCGTGAGCGGCAGCAGCAGGAACAGGTAGAACAGCAGCGACAGCGAGCCCGGGCGCAACAGCTTGCGGGCCACACGGCCGAGCTCGCGAGCGAGCCCGTGCCAGCCGATCCCCGGCCACTGCAGCAGCACCACGAGCGCCGTGAACTGCAGCGAGATGAGCCAGAAAGCCAGGGCGACGATGGCGACGATCAGGCCGAGCGTCAGCGTGAGGCCGCGCCCGGGCGAGAGCGCGCCCAAGTCGAGACCCGTCATGCCGCTCGCGCGCAGGGCCTCCCGGAACAGCCAGCCGATGACCGGCATCGCCGCGCCCAGGATCACGAGCTGGGAGATCAGAATCAGGCCGAGCAGCCGCGCCCCGCCCGCCCGCACCAGGCCCCAGCCCCGGGTGAACAGCGTCGCGCTCTCGCGCCAGATTCCGGGCTTGGACACGGTTTCGATGTGCATGCTCTCAGTGTATGAGCGGGATCGGTCGCGCCGGGTCAGCGCGACCGCACCCGCCGATACGGGTGCGTCTGCACGCGGTCGGCAACCTCGGCGATCAGATCCTCGCTCGAACGCCCGGCCCGGGCTGCCGCGGTGAGGCGCCGCGTGACGCGGGCCGCGGCGCGCAGGCTCATCGGGCGGCCGTCGATCCCGAACAGCAGACGCGCCCACTCCGGCAGCAGGGAGAGGATCCCGTCCTGGATGTTGAGCGCCGCCCACACCTTCACCGGGTTGCCCCGCAGCGCCGGCGCTCGCAGCTCGCGGGAGAGCTCGGCGGCGGGCAGCGTGAGAGCCATCCAATCGCGGTTGTCGTCGATGTAGCGGTCGAGCTCGCGCCGGGTGCCGGGCAGCAGCGCGGCGTCGGTGATGCCGACGATGCGGGCCGCCTCGTGCTGCTCGACCACGAAGCGATCCTGCTCGGCGACGGTGAGCGTGGGCCCGAACGCGTCCGCCGCGCGCAGCACCCCGTAGACGATGGCATTGTGGGTCCAGGCGAGCCATTCCTCGGTATCGGCCCGCAGCTCCTCGCCGGTGCGCGGATCGGTCCAGACGCTCGCGGCGTGCAGCCGCTGCACCGCCTCGCCCGCGGCGTCGGCGTGGGCGCGGTCACCGAAGACGGTGGTGTCGATGTACCTGCCGGTGCGCTCCGCACGACCTTCGGCGTCGGATGCGTAGCCGCTGGTGCCCGCGAACACTCGCATCATCATGGGGTTGAGCGACTGGAGCAGCAGCGCGGCGACGCCGCCGAGCTTCGAGCTGGGGTCTGAGAAGAGGCGCCAGCTGACGCTGCCGGGCCCGAAATAGCCGTCGTCGGCGCCGCGGCGGTCGGGATCGCCGGGCGTCGCGCCGTGAGCGACGGGGCAGCCCGCCGCGGCGCGGGCGCCCGCACCCGGTTCGGGTGCGGGAGTGGGCGTGCGGTCCATGCGGTCTCCTGCCGTTCGTGGGACTGTGACGTTGACTCAGTCTAATTTTAGTTGCAATTCGAAAATGTGTGAACACTCGGCGCAAACCCCGCTCTTGCTGCGAACTCGCCGAGCACGCTTGGGGAACACCGGGATGCGGTGCCACACTGATGCCATGAGAACGAGGACCTGGGCCGCTCTCGGAGCCGCCGCCCTGCTGACCCTGACGCTCGCCGGTTGCGGCGGATCGGCCGGAGACCCCGCCGACTCGGAGCCGATCGGCAAGAACACCATCGCGCCCGTCACGATGAGCGTGAACGAACTGCAGGGCGCCACGGTCGAGTTGGTCACGGGGCAGGTGCTCAACATCAACACCGACAGCCTGGCGGTCGACAGCTACAACGGAGAGGTCGCCGACCCCGCGGTCGCCGAGTTCACGCCCGGCCGCACCGGCGACACCGCCGAGTTCAACCCCGGCGTCACCGCGCTCGCGCCCGGCACCACCGAGGTCACCATGACGAATGAGCAGGGCGGCATCCAGCCTCTCTCCTTCACGGTCGAGGTGACGGCACGCGACTAGTCGGCGCGCCTGCGAGTTCCCAGGGACGCAGGGTACCCTGAGGGACTGTGCTGAGTGAGCTGGAACACTACTCGACGATCGCGCTGTATTCCGCCATGATCGTGTATTCGATCGCGTTCGTCTTCTACGCGGTCGACCTCGCGAATCGCAGCGGCGACACGGCCCGGCAGGCATCGCGCGGCGGGGAGCAGCAGGCCGCTGCCGGAGGCGGCGTCGCCACCCTCACGCGCACCGCGACCGCCCGCGCCGAGACGCGGCCGCCCCGCTCCCGCTCGCTGCGGATCGGCTTCTCGCTGACGGTGCTCGCCTTCGTGCTGCACCTGGCCGCCACCGTGCTGCGCGGCATCGCCGCCTCGCGCGTGCCGTGGGCCAACATGTACGAGTTCGCGCTCACCGCCACCTGCGCGATCATGCTCGTCTTCCTCGTCGCGCAGCTCTTCATCGACTTGCGGTTCCTCGGCACACTCGTCACCGGCCTCGTCGTCCTCTTCCTGGGCGTCTCGAAAGTGAACTACTACGTCGAGATCGTGCCGCTGCAGCCGGCGCTCGACTCCTACTGGCTCGTGATCCATATCCTCGTCGCGGTGCTCGCGGTCGGCTTCTTCACGCTGTCGTTCGGGCTCGCCCTGCTCCAGGTGCTCCAGTCCGGGCGCGAGGCGAAGCTCGCGGCGCAGGAGCCGGGCGGGCTGCGATTCCTCGCCACGCTCCCCAACGCCGTGCGGCTCGAAGACATCGCCTACCGGCTCGCGATCATCGGATTCGTCTTCTGGACCTTCACCCTCATCGCCGGTTCGATCTGGGCCGAAGCGGCGTGGAGCCGCTACTGGGGCTGGGACACCAAGGAGGTCTGGACCTTCGTGATCTGGGTGCTCTACGCCGGCTTCATCCACGCGCGCGCGACGCGCGGCTGGCGAGGCACCCGCTCGGCATGGCTGAACATCATCGCCTACGCCGCGGTGATCTTCAACTTCACGATCGTCAACGTCTTCTTCAAGGGCCTGCACGCCTACTCCGGGTTGTGATCCTATGGCGGGCCACGGCGTCGACGCACCGCAGCCCGCGGTGAGCGACGGCGGGCCGCCGGCACCTGGCAGCACCTCGGTCGACGCTCCCCGCAGCGCCTCTGGCGGTGCCGCTGGCAGCACCGTGTCCGGCGCGCGCCGCTGGATCGGCGGCGCGGGCCTCGCCCTCGGAGCGGTCCTCGTCGCCGTCATCACGCTGACCCCGGATCCCGTCGACTCGAACCACCGCGCGCTCGTGCGCGAGCTGATCGCCTTCCTGCACGCGCACGGAGCGCCGCCCCAGCTCGGCTACGCCGCGCTCGAGTTCACGGCGAACATCGTGATGTTCGTGCCGCTCGGCTTCTTCGCGGCGCTGCTGCTGCCGCTCGGCCGGGCCTGGCTGGCGGCGCTGTTGGCCGTCGGGTTCTCGGCGGCCGTGGAAGCGGTGCAGCTGCTCCTGCTGCCGGCGCGCTTCGCGACGCTGCTCGACGTGCTCGCGAACGCGCTGGGCGCCGCCGTCGGCGTGGGCGTCGCCGTGCTGCTGCGCGTCTGCGTGGCCGCGCGCGACAAGCGCCTGCTGCGCGAGGCGCACGCACGGGCCGGCGCCGCGCCCGGCTCGCCGCCCGGCGCGGCGTCGCTCACCGCCCCCTCGCGTTCGAGGTGACGCGTGTGGTCGTCTCCTCGCCGGGAGACGACCACACGCGTTACCTCGCTGCGGGCTGCGCGGAGGAGGGCTGCGACGAGGAGGGCTGCGCCGAGAAGAGCTGGGGTACGGCCTCGCGCAGCGCGGCGAGCAGCGCCGGCTCCGTGGTGCGCGCGTAGGTGCTCGTCATGTGCCCGTCGTCGCGGTAGACGAGCACATTGCCCACGATCGGTTCGCACGTCGTCGGCCCGCAGAGCGCGTCGGAGAGGTCGATGATGCGCAGATTCGCGGGCAGATCCGCCGCCAGCGTCCCGAAGAAGTCGGGCGCCAGCTTCTCGTACCGCTGCAGCGAGCAGGAGCTCGGATCCGCACCGTGCTCGACGAGGCACTCGGGCACGTCGAAGGCGAACTTGGGCGTGCCGCGGATCCCGACCACCTCGATGCCCAGCTCGCCGAGCCGCTCCACCTGCTCGATCATGCCGCGCGGGATCTCCTCCGGCGTGCCCGGCTCGAACGAGACGACGCTGCCGAGGGTGAAGACGAGATCCGGGTCGTACGACGCGATCGTGCGGACGACATCGCCGTTCCACTCGCTGCAGGTGTCACCGGTCTGCTCCGTGGTGAGCCGGCAGCCGTCCTTCTCGATGACGAGCAGGCGCCAGTGCTGCTGCTCGGCGATCCTGCGCAGCGCCGGGTACCACTGCACGGAGAACGAGCCGCCGGTCAGCACCACGGTGCGCTCGCGGCCGAAATCGTCGACGTCGCAGACCAGCACCTCGCCGTCGCCGGGCTCGTCGCGGTGCGACTGGATGCAGCCCTCGTCGTAGATGGGCGCGAGGTCTATGAACGCCGAGGTGGGGGTGGGAAGGAAGCCGACATCGGGATCCGGATCGAGCGGCGCCGCCGCGCCGGGGCCGGCGAGCGCGCCCGCGCCGACCTGCTCGGGCGAGAGCCGGGCCGCGGCTGCGAGATCGGCGTGGCGCTGCCGGTCGACGAGCTCCGCCCAGCCGACCGTCGTGACCGCGAGCAGCATCAGCGGCACGAGCGGCACCGCCGCGGCCCTCGGCCACGACCAGTCGCTCAGCGAGCGCCGCGAGACCGCCGAGACGATCCGCTCCGTCGCGATCGACAGCGCGAACGACACCGCCGCGATGAAGATCGCGGTGCCCCAGCTCACCGTCGTCTCGCCGCGCACCCGCATCGTGAAGATCAGCACCGGCCAGTGCCAGAGGTACAACTGGTAGGCGATCCGGGCGAGGAACTTCACCGGGCCGACGCTCAGCGCGTGCGCCGCCCAGCCGTCGGGCGCCCCGCGGGTCGCCCCGAAGAGCACCAGCAGCGAGGCGCCGACCGGCCACAGGGCCGGCACGCCGGGGAACTCGCGCGCGCCGTCGAAGATGAGACCGCAGACGAGGATCATCGCGAGCCCCACCCACACGCCGGCCTCGCGCACCCAGCCGTGCGCGAGGAAGGTCGCCGGGATGAACGCGATCATCGCGCCGGCCCCCAGCTCCCAGAAGCGGCTGAAGGTGTTGAAGTAGGCCACGGTCTGGTCGGCGTCGACGAGCACCAGCGCCCAGACGAACGAGGCCGCCGTCAGCGCGAGCGTCGTGCCGAGGAACACCGCGCGGAAGGTCGGCCGCCGCGCCCCGCCGCGCGCGAACAGGGCGTAGAGGGCGAGTGCCAGGAACGGCCAGACGAGGAAGAACTGCCCCTGCACGGCCAGTGACCAGAAGTGCTGCACGGGGCTCGAATCCGGCCCCGCGGCGCCGTAGGAGAGCTGCGACGAGATGAGCTCCCAGTTCTCGTAGTACAGCGCCGAGGCGAACACCTCGCGGAAGGTCTGGAGGTAGCGCGTCGCGGGGAGCCACAGCCAGGTGGCGATCAGCACCGCGGCGAGCACGATGACGGCGCTCGGGATCAGCCTGGTCGACACCCCGATGAAGTGCTTCCGCAGCCAGGCGCCGGGCCGCTTGCGGCCGCCGCCCGGTTCGGGTCTGTCGAAGTACCCCAGCAGCTTGCGGGTGAGGAAGTAGGCCGACAGCACCAGGAACACGTCGACGCCGCCCGAGACCCGGCCGTTGCCGAAGACGTGGAACACCATGACGAGCGTGAGAGCAATGCCGCGCACGCCATCGATCTCGTGCATGTACCCGGCTTTGGAGCCGGCGCGCACGACGCCCTGATGCTGCACTGCGATTGCTCCCACACCGCAGAGCGTAGGCGCCCCCGGCGGGGCGGGAGGAGGAAAGCCGTGATTCCTACTCACCCCCGGGGGTGGGGCGGGGGTGGGGCTACTGCAGCACCTCGACGATCTCGACAGGCTCGATGCGCCGGCCCGTGTAGAACGGCGTCTCGAGGTGCACGTAGTTGCGGGCATCGACGCCGCGCAGATCCCGCATCATGTCGACCAGCTCGGTGAGGTCGTCGGCCTCCATCGGCAGCAGCCACTCGTAGTCGCCCAGCGCGAACGCCGACACGGTGTTCGAGACGACTCCGGCGTGCTGCGCACCCGCGCTGCCGTGCTCGGCGAGCATCGCGCGGCGCTCCTCGGGCGGCAGCAGGTACCACTCGGGCGAGCGCACGAACGGGTACACGGCGAGCCACTGCAGCGGCGGCACCCCGCGCGCGAACCCCGGCAGGTGCCCGCGGTTGAACTCGGCGTCGCGGTGCACGCCCACGGCGCCCCAGGTGCGGATCAGGGGTTTGAGCAGCGAGGAACGGCGCAGTTCGCGCAGCGCCCACTGCAGATCCTCGGCCGCCGTGCCGTGCAGCCAGACCAGGAGATCGGCGTCCGAGCGCATGCCGCTGACGTCGTACCAGCCGCGCAGCGTGACGCCCTCGTCCTCGATGAGCTCGACCACGCCCTCGAGCTCCCGCACCGCATCGGGCACGTCGCGGCCGTCGACCGTGACGGGGTGCGAGGAGCTGAGACGGAACACCGCGAAGAGCGTGAAGGCCGGCTCGTCGGAGCCTCCCTCGAAGTCGACGTCGATGGCGGCGTTGTGGTCCGGGACGGCGTGGAGCGGTGAGGAGTTCATGAGCTCATCGTGCTCTCTCGCCCGAGCCGGCGCAAGAGGAGGCTCGCCGAGCGGGTCGGCGTTCAGGCGGCCGGCGGGCCGAGGGCGGCGATCCGCTGCCACGCGTCGACCCAGGTGGGCACCTGCTGCGGCAGCGCCTCGCCGGCGTGCGCGAGCGCGGCGGCCACCGCGTCGGAGAGCGACGCCGCATCGTCGAGCGGCACGGTGTGCTGCGCGATGCCGGGCGGGAGCGACAGTCCCAGGGTGAGCACGGGGCGGCGGCTGGCGAGCGCGTTCCAGATCTTCGCCGGCACGAGGGTCTGCTGGCGGTCGCCCACGCGGTAGGGCAGCAGGATCGCGCTCCAGCGGTCGATGATGGGCGGCAGCTCCGCGACCGGCACCGGCGGCGCGAGGCGCACCCCCGCCGCGAGCAGCTCGGCGCGCGAGGCCTCGTCGACCTCGCCCACCACCTCGACGGGACGGGTGCGTGCGACGGCCGCGACCGCGGGCAGGTCGACGATGCCCTGCTGCACGGTGCCGAAGTAGCCGATGGGCGCGTCGGGCTGCGGCTCGGACCAGGGGTAGCCGGTGAACTCGTCGTCGGCCGCGGGCAGCACCAGGATCGAGTCGAGGCCGCGTTCGGCCCACGCCAGCTGCATGGCGGCGGAATCGGTGACGAGGCCCGCCTCGTGCTCGAGCGCGCGCTCGACGCGGCGCCAGTGGCGGGGCGGGTACCAGTTCGCGGGCACCTGGGACCAGTCGAGCACCCGGTCGTAGACGATCCGCCGCGGGCTCAGTCGCCTCGCGAGCGCCAGGCAGCGGCGCGAGGGCACGTACTGCAGCACCATGGTCTCGCTCGCGGACGCGGACCCCAGGCGTCGGCGGATCCGGCGCAGGGTCGCGCCGGGCAGGAGATCGACGGGCGACCAGTGCAGCACCCGCACCCCCGCGGGCAGCTGCTGCGCCGGGGGAGCGTCGCCGCCCCGGCGCCGGAGCCTCGCGAGGATCTGCCGGACATCGCGCAGCAGCGGCTCGACGAACACGACGGCGGTCCCCGCCCCGGCCGCGGCCCTCGCGAGCGAGTGATGGCGCTGCCAGGCGAAGTTCCACTTCACCGAGCTGAGGATCACGAGCGCTACGGGCGCGGGGGCTGGAGCCGCCCCGTGGGCGGCGCGGGGCGCCCGATCGGGGGTCTCGGCGTCGGTGCGTTCGACGCCCGACGCCCGACCGCCGGGGTCTGCGTGCTGGGCCATGACTCTCCTTCGAATCGTGACGGCCGGATCCTCATCCTTGCACGGCCCGGCACCATACGCCGAGAAAGTCGTACACCTTTATCACACATGGAACAAGATTCCCAAAGCATCATTGACGTGTCGGGACATTTGGGCGGAGACTTACGTACGTGCGAAACACGTAAAGTCGAAAGCGGAGCAAAAAAGCCAGACTTACTCTGAGAGGGCTTTCGGGCGGCAGTGGGGGCCGACTGGCTCCCCTGGGGGAGTCAGGTCATGGAACTGTTCAATGGAGATGGAGCGGATCGCGAATTCACGGTCTCGGCCGAGTCGCGTCTCGCAGTGGAGGCGAGCAGCACGCCGGAGCGCTTGGACGCGCTGCTGGAAGCGCTGGTCGCTCCCGGCAGCGTAGCCCTGCTGATCGGCGAGGCCGGCACGGGCAAGAAGCGGCTCGCGCACGAGGCCGCGGGGGCACTCGGCGGGCGGCTCGGCGAGCCCGTATCGGTGATCTCGCTGGAGTCCCCTCCGAGCCCACTCACCGGCATCGCCTCCCATTTCGGCCTGCACTTCCCCGAGCTCTTCGGCGCAGCGGACGCTCTCGAGAACCGGGACCACTTCAACGTCGAGGAGCCCGAGGTGCTGGCGGCCCGCCTCATCGAGGCCGTCGAGCGCGACAGCGAGAACCGCACGCCGCTGCTCATCGCGCAGGGACTCGACCAGTACTCGCCGATGGCGGCGATGATGCTCGACCGGCTGGTGCGCTCGCGTCGCATCCGGGTCATTGGCACCACCCGCCAGCTCAGCGGCGCCGCGGGCCAGCTCGCGCGCGACCCGCAGGTGCGCAAGATCTCCGTGCCCCCGCTCTCGGTGGCCGAGGCGCAGCGATTCCTCGTGCAGCTGCTGGGCGCGGAGTACGTCGAACTGCAGACGCTGCGCCGCTGGTACCGCGTGACCGAGGGCAACTCGCTGTCGCTCACCCTGCTCGCGCTGACCCTCGACCGCCGCGGGCTGGTGGGGCGCAAACGCGGCGTGGTCTACGAGCTGCCCGGCGCCGAAGCGGTGCCCACCGAGTTCCGCGAGTTCCTGCACAGCACCTGCACCGCGGACGAGCTGCGCACCCTCGAACTGGTCGCCCACGTCGAGCCCATGTTCGAGAACGCCTTCATCCAGCAGCTCGATCCGGTGCACGTGGCGCACCTCACCGATCAGGGCCTGCTCGCCGCGGGAACGGGTCCGAGCGGACGGCTGACGCTCAGCCTCAAGCATCAGCTGCTCACCAAGGCGGTGCGGGAGCAGATGACCCCGACCCGGCTGGTGGAGGTGAGCAACCAGCTCTTCGACGCACTGCACGACGAGCTCGGCTCGGAAGACCCGTACCGCTCCCCGCGCCTGCTGTTCCGCATGGTGGCGATGGGCCTCGACGCCGACCGCAACGTGCCGCTCGGCTGGCTGTGGGAGGCGCTCGAGATCCTGCGCAGCGGCCACGAGCTGCAACTGCGACTGCGCGTCGCGCTGGCGGTGGCCGCGCACCCGGACGCCTCGACCCTGCAGCTCACCATCGGCGCGCAGCAGGCCAGCCAGATCGCGCGCTTCATCGGCGATCGCGAACGGCTCGTCCAGGCGCTCGACCACGTGCGCACCGCGGTGGAGCGCACGCGCCGCGTCTCGGGGGTGCCGGCGCTGCTGCGCGCGAAGCTGCGGCTCGCGCTCGTCGAGCACCTCACCCTCGACCGCGACGACGCCGAGGCCGCCGAAGCGCTGCTCGGCGAACTGGAGCGCGAGTTCGCGGAGGCCGACGTGCGGGTCGTCGAGGTCGTGCGCAACGCGCGAGTGCTCTTCCTCTCCCGCACGGGCCGGCTGCGCGAGGCCGCCGAACTGGTGCCCGACCCGAGCGACTTCGGCACGATGCCGATCGAGTGGGAGCGCACCTTCGGGCGGGCGGTCTCCTCGCTCATCCTCGCGCAGCGCGGGCGGCAGGACACCGCGGTGCAGACCGCCGAGTACGCCGAATCGTTCGCGTCGCTCGGCGAGCAGCCGCAGATCGACAGCGCAGACCTGCTGCGCTTCTGCGGGTTCATCAGCGCCTGGGGCTGCGGCGGGCTCGAATCGGCGCGGCAGATGCTCGCCGAAGCCGTGCGGCAGTCGTTCTCGGACATGCACTACTCGGGCCTCGTCGACACCTGCGCGGTGCTGATGAGCATCGCCGACGGCAAGTGGCGGCTGGCCGCCCAGCGCGCCGAACGGCTGCGGGAACGCCTCGGCGCCTACGACAGGCACGGCGTGATCGGACTCGTGAACGCCGGTCTTGCACTCGCGCTCGCTGCGCTCGGCGAGCACGCCGCCAGCCGCCGCGCGATCCGCCTCGCCGAGAGCCGCCACTACGGCATCTCGCAGGCCGTCACGGGCTACCTGCGGCTGATGACGCTGCAGGCGCGGCAGTGGAACAGCGACCCGGAGATCGTGGAGCTCGTGCAGCGGCTCGCCTCGTGGGCCCGCACGCAGCAGCTCGAACTGGTCGAACTGCGCGCGCTGCGCCTGCTCGCGATCGAGGATCGCGCGGCGGCCGCGCCCTACCGCGGGCGGATCGAGGCGCTCGCCGCCGCGGTCGACCCCGACTTCGGCAGCGCGCTGCGCGCGCACTGCGACGAACTGCTCGACGGCCGGGACGGCTGGGACACGCCGTCGTCGAGGCGGCTCACCGAGTACGGCATCTGGATGCCGCTGCCGCTCACGGAGGAGCTGTCGTCGCGGGAGCGGGAGATCGCGCTCTTCGCCTCGCTCGGCTACTCGAGCCGCTGGATCGCCGAGCAGTTCCACCTCTCGGTGCGCACCGTCGACACGCACCTGCGGCACGTCTTCACGAAGCTGCGGGTGAGCGGCCGCGACGAGCTGCGGCAGTGGTTCCGCCGCGAGCACGTCTCTCGGTAGACGCGGGAGCGGCCGTCCCTCTGGGATCTGCCGTGGATATGGCCCGGGAGGCGGGAACTGCCATACGTTCGGCAGATCCCATATCCGTGGCCGGGCTCTCGGCCGGGCTCTCGCCGCCGGGCGTGCGGAGGAATGCGTAGCGGAAGGAACTCCCCGCGACGGGCGCGGAGAACAGCGCCGAATCGCTCCGTAGAGCTTGCGTAACTTGTCCCCGCAGAGGCCCCCACCCTTCTTAGCCTGACTCCACATTCACGATGGAGTGCAAGCTAGGGGAGTCGGCATGCTGGTGGAGAGCGGGCTGGATACGTTCACGGGAGCGGTGGCGCTGTCGCCGAGGCGCACGCCCACTCTGGAGCGGCGGCGGCGCTGGGAGCGCAACTTCCGCTGGTGCCTCCGCGTCTCGGACACCGTCGTCATCCTCGCCTCGATCGGCGCGGCGCTGCTGCTGCAGGGGCTGCTCGTGGGCGAGAGCCCGTCGACCCCGGTCGTGGCGGCCGCGCTCGTGACGCTCTGGATCCTCGCGCTCACCGGCATGCGCAGCCGCGACATCGGCTGCCTCGGGGCCGGCACCGTCGAGTACCGTCGAGTGGCGCACGCCACCGGGCTCGCCGTCGGCGCCGTCGCCATCACCGCGCTCATCGCCGACTGGAGCGGCGACCGGGTGCTCATCTTCGCAGCCCTGCCGATCGGGCTCGTCGCGCTGCTCGTCTCGCGGTGGGAGTGGCGTCGCTGGCTGCGCGAGCAGCGCCGCATCGGCCACTACGCCTCGCGCACGCTCGTCGTCGGCGAACGCGCCGACGTCGAATACGTGATCCGCACGCTGCAGGCGGATCGCGGCAGCGGCTACCAGGTGGTCGCGGCGACGCTCTTCGGCGCCGACCGGGCCCCGCTCGTGGTCGGCGGCCACCGCTATCAGGTGCGGGGCAGTGCCGACCAGGTGGCGGCCGTCGCCTCGCAGGCCGGTGCCGACACCATCATCGTCGCCAGCCAGCCCGAGAACGCCCCCTCCTTCGTGCGGGAACTCAGCTGGCGGCTCGAAGGCACCGCGGCGAACCTCGTGCTCTCCAACCGGGTCACCGACGTCGTCGGACCGCGCATCTCCTTCCGACCCGTCGAGGGGCTGCCGATGCTGCAGATCACGATCCCGTCGTACGAGGGCGGGCACCACCTGCTCAAACGGGGGCTCGACGTGAGCGTGGCCGCGTTCGCGCTCGCCGCGATCGCGCTGGTCACCCCGGTGCTGGCGCTGCTGATCAAGCTCGACTCGCCGGGGCCGGTGCTCTTCCGGCAGCAGCGCGCCGGCCGCGACGGGCGCCTGTTCACGATGGTCAAGTTCCGCACGATGGCGGTCGACGCCGAGCAGCGGCTCGCCGAGCTGAGAGAGCAGAACGAGGGGTCCGGCCCGCTGTTCAAGATGAAGCAGGATCCTCGGGTCACCCGCGTGGGACGGGTGCTGCGGCGGCTCTCGCTCGACGAGCTGCCCCAGTTCTGGAACGTGCTGCGGGGCGACATGAGCGTCGTGGGCCCCCGCCCGCCGCTGCCCGCCGAGGTCACCGCCTACGACGGCACCGTCGTGCGTCGGCTCTACGTGAAACCCGGCATCACCGGCCTGTGGCAGGTCAGCGGCCGCAGCGACCTCTCGTGGGACGAGAGCGTGCGCCTCGACCTCAGCTACGTCGAGAACTGGTCGCTCATGAACGACCTGCAGATCATGTGGCGCACGGCCCGCGTGATGGTGCACCGCGAAGGAGCGTACTGATCATGTCGCACCTCAACGTGCATCCTCACGGCAGCGCCTCGGTCGAGGTCGCCGGGGTGGCGATCGACTCCTTCACCGAGCGCTCCTTCGCCGAGACCGTCATCGAGTGGGCCGCCCGGCCCGGCGTCGATGTCGCGGTGGGCGTCAACGCGCACGTGTGCAATCTGGCCCGCAAGGACGCGCAGCTGCGCCGCTTCCTGCAGCAGCACACCACCTACGCCGACGGTCAGTCGGTCGTGTGGGGCGCCCGGCTCCTCGGGCGCCGCCTGCCCGAGCGGCTCGCGACCACCGACGTGGCCGAGCCCGTGCTGCGGGCGGCCGCCGACGCCGGCATCCCCGTCTACTTCCTCGGCGCGGCCGAGGGGGTGGCGGAGACCGCCGCGGAACGGTTGCGCGGCCGCATCCCCGGGGTGCGGATCCGCACGCACCACGGCTACTTCGACGAGCGCGACGTGCCGCGCATCGCCGCCGACATCGCCGACCACGGCACGGGCATCCTCTTCGTGGGCATGGGCGACCCGGTGCAGGAGCGCTGGGTGCAGGAGCACGAGGAGCTGCTGCCGCCGGCCGTGCTCACCTGCGGCGGCCTCTTCGACTGGCTCAGCGGATCGAACCGCCGTGCGCCGCAGTGGATGATCCGCGCCGGGCTCGAGTGGTTCTGGCGGCTGGGCCTCGAACCGCGACGGCTGGCGAAGCGCTACCTGGTCGGCAACGTGCAGTTCATCGCCGCGCTCGCGCGGCAGCGTCTGACGGCGAGCCCCGCATGACCGCCGTCGCGGCGCCCGTGCGCGAGGAGCGGAGCCTGGGGCGCCGGAGCATGCTGAGCTTCGCGGGTTCGGCCACGAGCGCCCTGCTCGGCTTCCTGCTCGTGGTGGTGCTCGCCCGGTTCCTCGGCGACGCCGACTCCGGCATCGTGCTGCAGGCCATCGCGGTCTTCATGATCGCGCTCGGCTTCGCCCGCTTCGGCATGGACTCGACCGCGGTGTGGCTGCTGCCCCGGCTCGCCGACGACCAGCCGCAGCAGGTGCGGGCCACCGCCTGGTTCCTCATCGCGGTGTCCGGCATCGCGGGCTCCCTCTGCGCCGTGGTGGTGTGGATCGGCGCAGGGTTCGCGGCCGAGGCCGATCCCGCCGACCCGCTGCCCGCCGTGGTGCGCGTCAGCGCGGTCTTCCTGCCGATCGCGGCGATGCTGCTCACCGCCCTCGCCGTCAGCCGGGCGCTCGGACGCATCGCCGAGTACGTGCTCATCGGCGGCATCGGGCTGCCCGCCGCCCGCCTGCTGGCCGTGCTCGCCGCCCTGCTGCTCGGGGTGGCGCTCAGCGGTGTGATGCTCGCGTGGGCGCTGCCCGCAGCGCTCGCGCTCGCGCTCGCCCTCGTCGTCGTTGCCCGCCAGCTGCGCGGCCTCGGAACCGGCGACGGCGCCCGCTTCTTCGGCACCGCACTGCCCACCCGCACCCTCGGCTTCGCGGGCCCGCGCGTGATCTCTGCGGCACTCGAGCAGATGCTGCTCTGGATCTCGGTGCTCGTCGTCGGCGCGGTCGCCGGCGCCGCAGCCGCGGGCGTGTACGGCGCCGCGAGCCGCTTCGTCGCGGCCGGCATGATCGTCGACTCCGCGATCCGCGTCGTCTTCGCCCCCGTGTTCAGCCGCATGCAGCACCGCGGCGCCGAGGGCGAGGTGCGCGAACTGCACCGCACCGCGACGAGCTGGCTCGTGCTGTTCAGCGCCCCCGTCTTCCTGCTGCTCGCGATCTTCGCCCCCGTCGCCCTCTCGGTGCTCGGCCCCGACTTCGCGTCAGGCGCATCCACGCTCGCCGTGATGTGCATCGGCGCGCTCATCGCCTTCCTCGCCGGCAATGTGCAGACGATTCTGCTCACCGCGGGCCGCAGCGGCCTCGCCGCGATCAACAAGGCCGTCGTCGTCACCGTCAACGTCGCACTGATCCCGCCGTTCGTCGCGATGTGGGGGATCGTCGGCGCCGCCTGGGCCTGGACCATCGCCTGCGTCATCGACGCGCTGCTCGCCTGGTGCGAGATCCGCTTCGTGCTGCGGCTGCGGATCGCGCCCGGTGCGGGATTCGCAGCCCTCGCGGTCTGCCTCGGCAGCGTCGGCCTCTCCGCGATGATCGCCCGGCTCGTGCTCGGGCCGAGCTTCGTCGGCCTCGTCGTCGCCGCCGGCCTCGGCCTCGCACTCTTCGCCGCCGCCTGCCGCTTCGGCCGGATCCCGCTCAGACTCGCCGGCCTCGCACCGCCGACCCCGAGACCACCGGAGTGAACCCGCTCCGGTCACCACCGCCGGCGACCCGCTCGTCCGGCCCACCACACGCAGAAATCAGGGACACCATGAACATCGAACCCACCGGCCCGGTACGGCCGCCGCGCAGGAGGTGGGCGCTGGCCGCGATCATCGCGGCCACGCTCGCAGCCACCGCGGGGGGCATCTGGCTCAGCACCGCAGGTGCCCAGCAGCCCGAAGCGGCCGGCCCCAAGACCGAGGGCGCAGCGCCGCCCACCAAAGCCCCCGCATCCTCCGAGCCGCCGAACTCCCCTGAAACTGCGGGCGGTTCGGGGGATGCGGGCTCACTCACCGAAGACACGGCGAGCACGCTCATCGCGACCGCCATCGGCGCACCGCTCACTCAGAGCGAGGACGAAGGGGCCCTCGCCCAGCAGATCGCGAGCTTCGCGGCGGGCGCCTTCGCCTCCGAGCTCGAAGTGCAGTGGGAAGAGCTCGTGGTCAACGGCTGGAGCATCTCCGGCACGCCCGAGATCGTCAAGACCTCGGTCGAGACCGCCGCCGATGATCGCAGCGCCGTCGCGCTGAGCTGCGTCGACGCCACCGCGGTGCACACGCTCGACTCCGAAGGCGAGCCCATCGCCCCGGAGGCGTCGCGCGACAACCGCGCCCTGCACCGCTTCACCCTCACCCGCGGAGACGACGACGTCTGGCGAGTGACCAAGCACGACTTCCCCGACGATCCGGCCTGCTGAGCCGCCGCAACGAAAGAGACACGAAGATGTTCGAACACCGAACCGAGACCCGGCGCAGGCTGCGCCGCGGCGGCGCTGCAGCCGTCGCCCTCGCCGCCGCGCTCGCCGCGAGCCTGCTCGCCGCCCCGACCGCTGCGACGGCCGCCCCCACCCCGCCCGTCATCGACGGGCTGAGCGAGGCGACCGCGGCGGCCTCCTGCTGGGAGATCAAGCAGACCACGCCCGCCGCGCCGAGCGGCATCTACTGGATCGCCACCCCCGCCATGGGCGGCGCGCAGCAGTTCTACTGCGACCAGGACCGCAACGGCGGCGGCTGGGTGCTCGTCGGGCGCGGCCGAGACGGCTGGGGGGTCGCGAACGCCGGATCCGGAACCCCCGAGCAGGTGCGCAGCACCGTCACCGGACCCGAGGCGTTCCTGCCGCGACAGCTGTCATCCGAGATCATCGGACAGCTCGCGAACAACACCCCCATCAAAGACCTGCCCGACGGCATCCGCCTCGTGCGGGCCACCAACCAGCAGGGCACCTCCTGGCAGGACCTCACCTTCACCCTGTCGAGCCCCCGCGCCGACTGGACCTGGCAGTTCAACAACAAGCAGCGCGTCGCCACCTACAAGATCGGCAACACCACCCGCAGCGGCGGTGAGACCGCCAACTTCGGCAGCGACAACTCCTACAACCGGGTGCGGATGGCCACCGGCAGCAACGAGGGCTGGAAGATGGGCTTCGGCTTCGGATCGCAGATCCGCGGCAACCCCTCCGCCACCAGCTACCTCTGGTCGAAAGACACCTCGACCGGCTACGCCAGGCCCTTCACCCAGGTCTTCATCAGGCCCAAGCTCATGAGCACCGAGGTCTACCAGCCGATCCCCGACACCGGCACCCCCGCCGTCACCACCACCTCGGTCGTCGACAGCTTCGCGCTGCCCCAGCCGTGGAGCGTCGCCGGCACCGGCAACGGCCCCAGCTCGATCGAGGGCAACAACGAGGTCGCCGCGTTCACCGAGGACAACGGCAAGGTCTACGTGGGCGGCAACTTCACCACGGTGCAGAAGACGGCGGCCGGCGGCAGCGCCCAGCAGCAGTCCTACCTCGCCGCGTTCAACCGCGACACGGGAGAGTGGGATCCCGGCTTCCGGCCCACCTTCAACAACGCGATCCGAGCGCTCGCAGCCCTCCCGGGCAACCGCATCGCCGTGGGCGGCTTCTTCACCGAGGTGAACGGGCAGCCCAGAAACGGCCTCGCCGTGCTCAACGGCACCACCGGGGAGCTCGACCCGCTGTTCACGGGCCGGCTCATCAACAAGCTGAGCGGCGGATTCCCGCTCGTCCGAGCGCTCGATGTGCAGGACGGCTGGCTCTACGTGGGCGGCTCCTTCACCCACGGCACCGGCGGCTCCACGAGCCAGGAGCGCTACATGCGAGCCGGCGGCCGCCTCTCGGTCACCGACGGCACCCCCGACCTCTGGAACCCCGAGTTCAACGGCACCGTGATGGCTGTCGACGCCTCACCGCGCGGCGACCGGGCCTACTTCGCCGGGTACTTCAGCCAGTCCCGCGGCCGCGACGCCGACAAGGCCGCCGCGCTGTCGTCGACGAGCACCGACCTCTTCACCTGGAACGTGCTCTTCTCGAACCGCACCGGCGGCAGAGCCGGCTATCAGCAGGCCGTCAAGGAGGTGGGCGATCGGGTGTGGCTCGGCGGCGCCGAGCACTCGCTCTTCAGCTACTCGCGCGACGACTTCTCGGTGCTGAGCACCACCATCGGCAACGCCGGCGGCGACTTCCAGGCGATCGCCGAGTACAACGGCGTCGTCTACGGCGGCTGCCACTGCTTCGAGACCCAGTACGAGGGAGAGACGCTGTGGCCGAACATCGGCACCGGCTGGACCTCGGCCAACGCGGTCTGGGGGACGGGCGCCTGGAGCGCGAGCACCGGTGAGCGGATCCCGCAGTTCAACGGCACCTTCAGCACCTACCGCGGAGCGGGCTCCTGGGCGCTGATGGTCGATTCGAACGGCACGCTCTGGCAGGGCGGCGACTGGTCGTACTCGACCAGGCCCGGCTACGTGCGGCAGTGGACGAGCGGCTTCACACGCCACGCCCAGCGCGACGTCACCGCACCGGCGACACCGGCCGGGCTCACGGCCATCGGCGACGTCTCGGCGGTCTCGCTGAGCTGGCCGGCGGCGACCGACAACACCGGCGTCACCGCGTACGAGGTGATGCGCGACGACAGGGTCGTCGCGACCGTCACCGGCACGAGCGCCGAACTGCCGCCCGCGGCCTCGGGCGCGAAGTACTTCGTGCGCGCCGTCGACGCCGCAGGCAACAAGTCGGCCTCGACCGCGGCCGTGCTCGCGCAGGAGCCGCCGGAGACGCCGGACACCGTCAACTACATCAACTCGGGAGACGAGTGGTCGTACCTCTTCAACGCGGCGGGACCGGGAGCCGGGTGGACCGGCATCGGCTACGACGCGTCGGCCTGGACGACGGGCGCCGCACCGTTCGGGTGGGGCCACGCCGGACTCGCGACGACGCTGTCGGCGCCGAGCCCCGTACCGCTCGCCTCGTTCTACCGGAAGTCGTTCGAGGTCGCCGACGCGACCCTCGTCGACTCGATGGAGATCACCACCCGCGCCGATGACGGCGTCGTGGTCTACGTCAACGGCACCGAGGTCGGACGGCAGAACGTGTCGGCCAATCCGGCCGGTGTGAACAGCTACGCGACGAGCTCTCCCAACGCGGCGACCGCGCTCGCGAACCCGGTGACGATCACCGTGCCGGGCGAGCTGCTGGTGACGGGCACCAACGTGGTCTCCGTATCGATGCACTCCGGCTACCGAACGACGCCCAGCCACAGCTTCGACCTGCAAGCGGTCGGCACGCTGAGCGCCGAACCGGTGCGCAACGAGACGGTCTCCTACGTGAGCCCGGCCTCCGAGTGGGTGTACCTCTACAACGCGGCAGGCCCGAGCGGCGACTGGACCAGCCTCGGCGCAGACACCGCAGGCTGGTCGACCGGAGCCGCACCCTTCGGGTGGGGTCACGCCGGGATCGCGACGCCGCTGTCGGCGCCGGCTCCGATGCCGTACGCGTCGTTCTACCGCCGGGCCTTCGAGGTGGCAGACGCGACGAGAGTCGAGTCGATGCAGATCACCACGCGGGCAGACGACGGCATCGTGGTCTACGTCAACGGCACCGAGGTCGGACGGCAGAACGTGTCGGCCAACCCGGCAGGCGTGAACAACTACGCGACCGCCTCGCCGAACGCCGCCTCCGCCCTCGCGAACCCGGTGACGATCACCGTGCCGGGCGAGCTGCTCGTCACCGGCACGAACGTGATCGCCGTGTCCGTGCACTCGGGCTACCGCACGACGCCGAGCCACAGCTTCGAGCTGCAGGCCATCGGCACCGTGAGCCCGACCCCGCTGCGGGCGGCGGCTGCGCCGCCCGCACTGCTCGAAGCACCGGCCGAGGCGCCCCTCGAAGCGCCCGCCGATCCCGCGCCCGCACCGCAGGCCGAGACTCCGAGCACCCCCGCCCCTCAGGTGACCCCATCGCCCGAGGAGACAGAGGATCCCGCCGCACCTTCCCCGGCCGTTCCCCCGGCTGCAGGCGGGTCCTCGCCCGAGGGCGGTGGGCGATTCATGATCGCCCCCGCCCCCGCGGTTCCCGAAGAGGAGTGAGATCATGCTCGACCGCAGCCCGCGCGCATACCGCGAGAACATCGCCACACTGCAGCACGCGCAGAAGAGCGGCGCCGGGGTGCCCGCCTACATGCGCTGGGTCAACCGGTGGCTCGGGCGGCGCATCGCGGCCGCCGCGGCTGCGGTCGGGCTCACTCCCAACGGGGTGACCGCGATCAGCGCCCTCTGCTCGCTCGCCGGGCTCGTGCTGCTCGTGGTCGCCGAGCCCCGGGTCGGCACCGGCATCGCCGTGGCCCTGCTGCTCGCGCTCGGCTTCGCCTGCGACTCGGCCGACGGCCAGCTCGCCCGCCTCACCGGGGCGGGCGGGCCTGCCGGGGAGTGGATGGATCACGTCGTCGACGCGATCCGCACCCCGCTCACCCACGTCGCGGTGGCGGTGGCCCTCGTGGTGCACCGGCCCGACCTGACGTGGGCGGCCGGGGTCGCCCTCGCCTACGCCGTGGTCTCGGCAGGGCAGTTCATGAGCCAGATCCTCGCCGAGCAGCTGGTGCGCCAGCGCGGCGGGGAGGATCCGGAGCCCTCCGGCGTGCGAAAGTCGATCGCGCTCATCCCCACCGACACCGGCACGCTCTGCTGGAGCTTCGCGCTGTGGGGCGCGCCCCTGCTGTTCGTACCCGTCTACCTCGTGCTGTTCGCGGTGAACGCCGTGTACGCCGTGGTGTCGATGCGGCGCAAGTACCGCAAGCTGCGCGCGCTCTGATCGCCGCACCTCGGGCGCCCGGGCTCCGGTCCGGGCGCCCGTCCGTGCGCCCGGCGCCCCGGGTTGCGCGCCCGGCGCCCCGGGTTGCGCGCCCGGCGCCCCGGGTTGCGCGCCCGGCGCCCCGGGTGCGCGCCCGGCGCCCCGGTCACTCCTCGGAGACGAAGCCCACCACCGGGGTGCCGGCGCGGCGCGCCTCCTGCGTGATCCAGCGCACATCCTCGACCAGAGCCGTGCGCCGAGAGCAGAGCACGAGCACCGCCGTCGCCTCGCGCAGCATCGCGAGCCCGTCGGCGCGACTCGCGGCCGCGTCGACGCGCTCGAACTGCACCGATCCGTCCGAGATCGTCTCGAGGCGCTGCAGCGCGCGAGACTCCTGCTCGCTCCTGCGCGCGTCGAACACCAGAACAGGGCCCGCCGTCGCCGCGGCGTCGCTGCGCAGGCGCTCGAACACGACCCGCATCTGCTCGTGCGCGTCGTCATCGGAGACCTCCCCCCGTCGCGGGTCGAGATCGGCGAGCATGGGCGCGCCCAGCGCGTCGGCGACATCGGAGGGAGACCGCAGCCGCCGGTCGAAGGGGTTGCGTGCGAAGGCGGCGATGATCCCGAGCACCAGTCCGCCAGCGAGCCCGGTCGCGAGCGTCATCCTCGTCGACGGGCTCTCCTCGAGGTCGCTGTCGCGGGCCGAGGTGAGCACGATGCCGCCCGTCGTGTCGACGTTGGAGAGGGCATTGCGCTGCGACAGCAGACTGTCGAGCTCGACCTGGATCTGCTGCTGCTGCGAGACCGCCTGCGCGTAGTCGGTCGTGCCCGGTTCGGCCGAGACGAGCTCGCGGTTGGCCTGCAGCAGCGCCTCGTTGAGCTTCTCGACGCGGGTGTTCATGCTCGTCAGCATGGTGTCGATGCGCTGCTGCGCCTGATCGCTGCGGAACTCCAGGTAGGCCTGCGCGATCGCATCGGCGCCGCGCACCGCCTCCCGCGCGGTCGGAGCGGTGAACGCGACGCGCACCACCGAGGCGCCCCCGGAGGAGGAGACCCGCGACGAGGCGCGCACCTGCGAAGCCGTGAACGCACCGCCCAGCAGTTCGGCCGCGCCCTCGGCGACCACGTGCGAGCTCGCGATGTCGGCCTCGGTCGCGGCGTCCAGCAGCCCCGACGCGGGCCGCTGCTGGTTGAACGGCTCCGTGGTGATGACGTTGAGGTTGACCGCGGTGGTCGCGGTGACGGTGTGCGGGGCGACCAGCAGGTAGGCGCCCGCTGCGACCACGCCCGCGAGCACCCCGGCGAGCGCGATCCAGCGCTGCCGGCGGAGCACGGAGAGGTACCGCGAGATCCCGAGGGTCTGATCGTTCGCTGCGCTGCCGCCCATTGACGCTCCGCCTCCTTCGGCAGGGGAACTCGTGAACGGAAACGCCCGAGAACCCGGTGGTGTGCTTATCCTAAAGGAAAGCAGGGGAATGAGAAGAGCATGCGATCAGGGGGCGTGACAGTGGACGGGGCGGCCGTCGAACGCGCTGCGCTGCCGAGATGGCCCCTCACTGCGATGATCGTCTGGTTCCCGCTCTGGTGGGTGCTGGGCGTCGCCGAGATGGCGTGGATCCCGCTCGCGGGCTGCATGCTGGTGCTGATGATCCGGCGGGGCGGGATCCGCGCGCCCCGCGGCTTCGGGATCTGGCTGCTGTTCCTCGTGCTCATGCTCGTCTCGGTGATCGGCATCGACACGAGCGGGCGCCTCGTCGGCTTCGTCTACCGCGCGATGCTCTACCTCGTGGTGACGCTCGTGTTCGTGTACGTCTACAACGCCCGCGAGCGGCTCACGATGCGCTACGTGCTGGGCGTCTTCACCGCGTTCTGGGTCTACACCTGGCTGGGGGGCTACGCGGGAGTGTTCTTCCCGGAGTTCTCGTTCAGGTCGCCGCTCGGCTACATCCTGCCGCCGTCGCTGCTGCAGAACGAGCTGATCGACGAGATGGCCGTGCGGCGCACCGCGCAGTACAACCCCGACGGGTGGCTCGAACTCGCGCCGCGGCCGTCGGCGCCCTTCCTGTACACGAACGCCTGGGGCAACGTGTACTCGGTCACCCTGCCGATCGCGATCGCCTACCTCGACGTGGTGCGCCGAGGGTGGCGGTTCTGGTGCGTGCTCATCGCCGTTCCGGTGTCGCTGGTGCCCGCGATCCTCTCCCTCAACCGGGGCATGTTCATCGGGCTCGTGGTGGCTGGCGCCTACTGCTTCGTGCGCTTCATCATGGCTGGCCGCACGCGCGAGGTGCTATCGCTCGGCGCGCTCGGCCTGCTCGGCGTGGGACTCGCAGTGGGGCTCGACCTGTTCTCGCGGCTCTCCGACCGCGTGGAGGTGAGCGCGTCGACGACGACCCGCTCCACCCTCTACGAGGAGACCTGGGTGCGCACCCTCGACTCGCCGTTCTTCGGCTACGGCGCTCCGCGGCCCTCGTACACCTCGCCGCCCGCAGTGGGCACGCAGGGGCACGTCTGGATGGTGATGTTCTCGCACGGGCTGCCCGCACTGCTCTGCTTCATGCTCGCGCTCGTCTGGCTCGTGGTCGCCACTGCGCGATGGCAGGGCCCCGTCGTGCTCGTGCTGCACACGGTGCAGCTGGTGACGCTCGTCGAGAGCACCTACTACGGCCTGCTGCCGAACGGGCTGATCGTCTCCTTCGCCGTCGCGGCGCTCGCGCTGCGGGAACGCGACGACGGCGAGCGGGCCGGGCCGGGATCGCGCGATCCCGTGCACCGCGCCGAGCCCGGGGCGGGTGCGGCCCGGCGATCCGCCGCACCCCACGCGCAGCTTACGTAGTTCCCGCCGATGCGCCGCCGGGGGTGCCGAACTTACGCTGACGTGAAGCGCACGGTTCGCAAGGGGGCGGCCGGCGCCGGCGAAGGGGAGCACCATGACGCGCATCGGCTATGCAGCGGGAGCATTCGACCTGTTTCACATCGGCCACCTGAACCTGCTGCGGCATGCGAAGCAGCAGTGCGACTACCTCGTCGCGGGAGTGGTGAGCGACGAGATGCTGCGCGAGGTGAAGGGCAGCGAACCCGTGATCCCCACGGCCGAGCGCGAGGAGATCGTGCGCCACATCGACTTCGTCGACGAGGTCTACGTGGAGCGCGTGCCCGACAAGCTCGAGGTGTGGCGCGAGGTGCGCTTCACCCACTTCTTCAAGGGCGACGACTGGCGGGGCACCGAGAAGGGCCTGCAGCTCGAACGCCGCTTCGCGGCGGTGGGCGTCGAGGTCGTCTACTTCCCGTACACGGCGCACACGTCGAGCACCGCGCTGCGGCGCGCCCTCGAACTGCTCGAGACGCCGGCCGCGCGCTTCGACACCGCCCCCGTCGCCGTGCTGCAGGGCTAGCCTTCGCTCACTGAGACGGCCTATTCGTGTCGAGTCGGCCTGCTTCTCGCGCGAATCGTAGGCCGACTCGGTACGAACAGGCCGACTGAACGGGCGTGGGGCGGGGCGGGCGCTTGGCGCTCACCCCTGGGGGAGCCCGGAGCCCGGGGTGCGGGTCGCCGCGTACTCGTTCAGGGTGCCGTTCTGGAACGCGGCTTGCACCTTCGCCATCTCGGCCCAGTCGGGGAGCACGATCGACTGCCCGTCGGCCGAGGTGCCCGTGCCGAGTGTGGGGCTCGTGAAGAACTCGATGTCGTCGCTGCGCAGATCGCGCATATCGTAGCCGAGGGCCACGGCAGTGCCGAGATCGAGGCCTTCGTCGAGGATGAGGTGGGGTTTCAACGCCTGGAAAGTGTCGACGAGCCGCCCGGGGCTGCGCAGCGTCTCGGAGCTCATCACCTTCTGGGCGAGCGCCTTGAGGTAGGCCTGCTGGTTGCGCGCCCGCTGGTAGTCGCCGTCGACGAAGGAGTAGCGCTCGCGAACGAAGCCGAGGGCCCGCTCGCCGTCGAGGGCGACCTCGCCCGCGGCGAAGTCGAAGCCGCCGTGCGTGGACGTGAAGGCGACGTCGTTGTGCACGGTCACCCCGCCCACGGCGTCGGTGAGCCCCTTGAACGACTCGAAGTCGATGAGCGCGACGTGGTCGATGCGCGCCCCGATGAAGTTCTCGACGGTGTTGACCGCGAGCGGCAGCCCGCCGAAGGCGACGGCCGCGTTGATCTTCGCCTCGCCGTGGCCCTGGATCTCGACCCAGTTGTCGCGCATGATCGACATGACCGTGAGGTGCTGACGGTCGGGCGAGATCTGCGCCACCATGATGGCGTCGCTGCGGAAGCCCCGGAGGTCTTCGGCCGACGCAGCCGGGTCGGTGGTCTCGCGCGAGTCGGAGCCGAGCAGCAGGATGTTGATCGGCGCCTGCTCGCCCGGCGCGGGCTGCACCGCCGCGGGTCGTTCGAGGGCGGGATCCTGCTCGATGCTCACCCGTTGCACTTCGTTGTAGGTGCTTGCGAGCAGTGCGTATGCGACGCCCGCGGCGATGCCGAGCAGCACCACGAGCACGCCGAGGGCGATGAGCGTGTTGCGCAGGCCGCGGCGCATGCGGCGGGGCGCGGCACCCGTGCGGCCCGGAGCTGACGATGCGGGGGTTCGATCGTCGGTCATGGCCTGCTCCTCGGGTGTCAGCGGGCGCCGGGTGAGCGGGTCCGACTACCTCGGCGAACCCACCACCGGGAAGGTGCCGGTGGGCGTCTCACCCTCATCGTAAACCGTGGCGGGCGGGCCGATGATCTTCGAATCCGGATTGCCGACGAGCTTCACGTCTTTGTTGGGGTAGTCGAAGCGCGAGAGCACCCAGCGCATGGCCTCCAGGCGGGCCCGCTTCTTGTCGTTCGACTTCACGACGGTCCAGGGGGCGTGCGGCGTATCAGTGTAGAAGAACATCGCCTCCTTCGCGGCGGTGTAGTCGTCCCACTTGTCGAGCGAGGCGAGGTCGGTGGGCGACAGCTTCCACTGCTTCACCTCGTCGGAGGAGCGTGAGACGAAGCGCTCGTGCTGCTCGGCTTTGCCCACCGAGAACCAGAACTTGACGAGGTGTACGCCCGAGTTCACGAGCATGCGCTCGAACTCCGGGGCGGATCGGGTGAACTCGAGGTACTGCTGCGGCGTGCAGTAGCCCATGACCCGCTCGACCCCGGCCCGGTTGTACCAGGACCTGTCGAACATCACGATCTCGCCCGCCGACGGCAGATGCGCCGCGTAGCGCTGGAAGTACCACTGCGTCTGCTCGCGCTCGGTGGGGATCTCCAGCGCCACCACCCGCGCGCCGCGGGGGTTCATATGCTCGGTGAAGCGTTTGATGGCGCCGCCCTTGCCGGCGGCATCGCGGCCCTCGAAGAGGATCACGATCTTCTGGCCGGTCTCTTTCACCCAGGCCTGCAGCTTGAGCAACTCGATCTGCAGTTTGCGCTTCTCGCGCTCGTAAGCGCGACGGGAGATCTTCACGTCGTAGGGGTAGCCCTGCCGCCACGGCGCATCCGGGCCGTCGTCGAGCTTCGGAGCGCGGCCCTTGCGCCGCAGCTCGGCGATCTCGTCGATCTCGGGCGTGACGTCGATCTGGCCGGGAGCGGCCATCTCGAAGGTGTCGTCTGCGGGCGCGTGTTCGGGGCCGTTGACCATGTGATTCCTTCGGTTCGAGTGGATCAGCGCGGGCGCACTTCCCAGTCTACGGCGGGCATGGTCCGCTCACAGCAAGCCCCGAGGACACCTCCAACGCGGCGCCCCTCAGCGACCCGTCATTTGTGAGGGAGCCGCAACACCGCTGCGCCGTGAAGCTCAGCGCCGCAGACTCGCAGCACCGTCAGCGCACGAGTCGGGCGATTGCGGCGGAGGCCTCGTGCAGCTTCTCGGCCGCCACCTCGCCGCCCTCCGCGGCGGCTGAGGCGACGCAGTGCGCGAGGTGGTCGTCGAGCAGTGCGAGCGCCACCCGTTCGAGCGCCTTCGTCGCCGCCGACACCTGCGTCAGGATGTCGATGCAGTACTCGTCGTTCTCGACCATGCGGTGCACGCCGCGCACCTGGCCCTCGGCGCGCCGCAGCCGCTTCAGCAGATCGTCCTTGTGGTCGATGTAGCCGTGGGTGTCGTGCTCGCAGGAGGCGTCGGTCGCTTCGCTCATGCGAGAACCCTACACGTCGTCCCGCGGAGGATCCGCGGAGGGCGATCCGCGCCCCGACCGCAACCGCGACACCCCGCCCACCACGAGCACCAGCACCGCAACCCAGATGGCGCCGTAGATGACCGACTCCTGGGGCGAGATCCGCTCGCCGTTCAGCAGCGACGCGATCATGAGCAGTGCCGGCTCGAGATAGCTGAGCAGGCCGAACAGGCTCATCGTGAGCAGGCGCGAGGCCGCGAGGTAGCACATCAGGGCGACGCCCGAGGCGATCGCGAACACCGGGGCGGCCCACCACAGCGCAGGATTCGCGGCCGTGGCGGATCCATCGGCGATCTCGATCACCAGCATGACGACCGCGACGGGGGCGAGCGCCAGGAACTCCCAGAACATGCCGCCCAGGTGGCCGATTCCGAGCGCACGACGCAGCACGAAATAGACGGGATAGCCGAGCGCCACGAGCAGTGTCTCCCACGACACTCCGCCCACCCGGACCAGCTCGAAGACGACGCCCGCGGCGGCGCAGGCGGGGGCGAGCCACTGCCACCAGGCCAGCCGGTCACGATAGAGGACGCGGCCCACCACCACGAGCACGAGCGGCAGCAGGAAGTATCCGAGGGCCACCTGCAGGCCGCGCCCGTGCAGCGGGGCCCAGCTGAACACCCACAGCTGCGCGGCGACGAGCACGCCGCAGACGAGGATCCCGAGCGCCAGCACCGGGGATCGCCGGATGCGCCGCCCCACCTCGGTGATGAGGTGCCACTGCCGGATGGCGAGCAGCGCCACCGCGATCACCGGGATCGTGATGAGGTTGCGGATGCCCCAGATCGCCTCGGCCGACGCCGGAGCGAGCAGCGGCGTGACGAAGTAGATGCCGCCGAAGAGCACCGACGAGGCGACAGAGACGAGGACGCCGCGACCGCCCGAGCCGAGCGGGCCCGGGCGGAGCGGGCGGCTCAATCCGCGAGGTCGATTGCGCCGATGATCTCGCCGTAGGGCGTCTCTCCGATCGGCGTGAAGCCCATGTGCAGGAAGAAGCCCTCGGGGCCGTCATCGCCGGGCTCCCACAGCACGGTGAGACGGCCGACGCCGCGCCGGCGCGCCTCTTCGACGAGCGCGTTCACCGCGAAGGCGCCGACGCCCATGCCCTGCGCCTCGGCGTCGACGTTGATGCGCCAGAGCGCGGCGCGGAACTCCTCCTGCGGAGCATCCGGATCGAAGTTTCCGTGCACGAAGCCGACGACGCGGTCGGCGTCGAGAACGACGCGCTGCCAGGCGGTGTGCACCGGCGTGACGGCCGCCGCTGCGGCGTACGAGACCGGGGTGATGAACTGCTCTTGGCCCGGCTTCAGGCCGAGCGTGTTCACGGCCACGATGGTCGCGGCGGACAGTTCTTCGAGTCTCAGAGCGCTCATGAACCCAGGCTAGCGCCTCCGGCCTTCGCTGGCGAGCGCGGCTCCGACCGCGGCCGCCGAGGAGTCGGCGGCGAGCAGTTCGACCCGGCCCGAGAGATCGAGCATCCCGAGGAAGGGCGACTGCGCGGCCCAGCCGTCGAGCGTCTCGCGGATGCCGTCAAGCAGCCGCGAACCCAGGAAGCGCAGGCCCCCGCCGATGATCACGGTGTGCGGATCGAGCGTCAGCGACAGCAGCCGCACGCAGCTCGCCGCACCGCGCACCAGCTGCTCGAAAGCGTGCACGGCCTCGACATCGCCGGCATCGACCGCGGCGAGCAGCACCCTCCCCGGGTGGTCCCCGCCGGCAGGCCAGTACCGCTTCAGCGCCGAACCGCTCGCGACCGTCTCGATGCAGCCGCGCTGCCCGCACGGGCAGGGGCGCTCGAGCGGGTCGACGGGCAGATGACCGATCTCCCCGGCGACGCCTTGCGCGCCCCTGACCGGAGCGCCGTCGATCACGAGGCCCGCCGCGAGCCCTGTGCCGAGATTCAGGTAGGCCACCACCCCGTCGAGGCGCATGAGATGGGCGGCGCCGATCGCCGCCGCGGTGACGTCGTTGTCGAGCGCCACCGGCAGCCCCGTGGCGTCGGCGAGCCGCCCCGCCAGCGGCAGCCACGCGAGGCCGAGGTTGTACGCGTTGTGCACCTCGCCGTGCTCGCGGTCGATGCGGCCGGGGATCCCGACTCCCACCGACGCGAACTCGGCGACCGCGCACCCCGTCTGCTCGGAGAGCATCGCGATCACGCGCTCCGCCGTGCCGACCACGCCGTCCGGGCCCCCAACCGTCGCGATCCGGGCCACCGCCACGACCGTGCCGTCGCGGTCGAGGGCCACCGCCTCGGTCTTGGTGCCGCCGATGTCCATGCCGATCCGCAGGGCGCCGTTCATGCCGCACCTCCCGCCTTCTTCGAAGCGCCCGACCGGGTGCCGGTGCACTGCGTCACGCAGGGGCTCGGCACGATCCTCGAGGCGCGGCAGCTGCTGCTCGTGGTGCAGGGCGAGGGCAAGGCCGAGGCCGTGGCGCAGATGATCGAGGGGCCTCTCGCGAGCATCTGCCCCGCGAGCGCGCTGCAACTGCACCCCGATGCGGTCGTGGTGATCGACCGGGCCGCAGCGTCGCAGCTGCGGTTCTACGACTACTACGAGTACGTGCAGGAGCAGCTGCCGGAGGGCTCGGCGTGACGAGCGCGCCGTCGGGCACCGGCCTTGTCGCCGCTGCACGCGTGGTGACGGCCTCGGCCGTGCACGAGCCGGGCTGGGTGGCGTTCGAGCGCGGCAGGGTCACGGGAGTCGGCGGCGGTCGCCCGCCCGTGCCCGCCGACTGCGATCTCGGCGACGCCGTGCTCGTGCCCGGCTTCGTCGATGTGCACGTGCACGGCGGCGGAGGGGCGGGCTACACCGACGGCTCAGCGGAGCTCGCGCGGCGGGCGCGCGCGGCGCATCTCGCGCACGGCACGACGACGAGCCTTGCGAGTCTCGTGACCGACACCCCCGCGCGGTTGCTCGAGGGTGTGCGGATGCTCGCCGGCCTCGTCGCGGCAGGCGAACTGCGTGGGATCCATCTCGAGGGCCCGTGGCTGAGCCCCGAGCGCGCGGGGGCGCACGATCCCGCGCTGCTGCGCGAGCCGGATCCCGCGGAGATCGACGCGCTGCTGCGCGCGGGCTCGCTCGCGGGCCAGCTTGCGGATCCGCACGCGGATCAGGGCGCGGGTCGAGCAGCGAAGCCGCGCCCAGAGGCGGTGGCGGGCGGCGGATCCGGATCCGCGCCCCACAACGCGATCGCGATGGTCACGATCGCACCCGAGCTGCCCGGTGCGATGGACGCCATCGAGCGGTTCGTGCGCGCGGGGGTGGTGGTCGCCATCGGGCACACCGACGCCGACTACGACTGCGTCCTCCGCGCGATCGACGCCGGCGCCACGGTGGCCACCCACCTCTTCAACGCGATGCGCCCGCTGCACCACCGTGAGCCGGGTTCGGTGCTCGCGCTGCTCGAGGATCCGCGGGTCGCTGTCGAGCTGATCGCCGACGGCACGCACCTGCATACCGCGCTCGCGCGGTGGGCGGCCGCCCACGGGGGCACCGGACGGGCGATGCTCGTGACCGACGCGATGGGGGCCGCCGCGTGCGGTGACGGCGCCTACCGTCTGGGGGCGCTCGACGTCGAGGTCTCGGGCGGTGTCGCGCGCGTGGCGGGCATCGGCACGATCGCCGGGAGCACCGCCACTATGGACGGGCTGTTCCGCGACTGGGTCGAGGGCGCGGCGGCCGGCCGGCACGATGCGCTGCGGGAGGCGGTGCGTTTGACGGCCGCGAACCCGGCACGGGCGATGGGCTGGGGCGACGTGGGCGATCTCGCCGTCGGCCGGCGCATGGACGCCGTCGTGCTCGATCCCGATCTGCGCGTCACCGGGGTGATCCGCGGCGGCCGGACCCCCGATATATCTCGATGTCGAGATATCCCAGCCGCTCTCGGGTAGGATGGGCGGCGGCTTCATACATACGGAATACGAGAGTGGGAGAAGCGTTGGCGAAGATCAAGGTTGAAGGTACGGTCGTCGAGCTCGACGGCGACGAGATGACGCGCATCATCTGGCAGTTCATCAAGGACCGTCTGATCCACCCGTACCTCGACGTCACGCTCGACTACTACGACCTCGGCATGGAGCACCGCGACGCGACCGACGATCAGGTCACCATCGACGCGGCGCACGCGATCCAGAAGCACGGTGTGGGCGTGAAGTGCGCCACCATCACCCCCGACGAGGCCCGCGTCGAGGAGTTCGGCCTGAAGAAGATGTGGCGTTCGCCGAACGGCACGATCCGCAACATCCTCGGCGGCGTAATCTTCCGCGAGCCCATCATCATCTCCAACATTCCGCGCCTCGTGCCCGGCTGGAACAAGCCGATCATCATCGGCCGCCACGCATTCGGCGACCAGTACCGCGCCACCGACTTCCGCTTCCAGGGCGAGGGCACGCTGACCGTCGAGTTCACCCCGAAGGACGGCGGCGAGCCGCAGAAGTTCGAGGTCTTCCAGTCGCCGGGCGACGGCATCGCCCAGGTGCAGTACAACCTCGACGCCTCGATCCGCGACTTCGCGCGCGCCTCGCTCAACTACGGCCTCTCGCGCAACTACCCGGTGTACCTCTCCACGAAGAACACGATCCTCAAGGCCTACGACGGCCGTTTCAAGGACATCTTCCAGGACGTCTACGACACCGAGTTCAAGGAGCAGTTCGAGGCCGCGGGCCTCACCTACGAGCACCGCCTCATCGACGACATGGTCGCCTCGGCCATGAAGTGGGAGGGCGGCTACGTCTGGGCCTGCAAGAACTACGACGGCGATGTGCAGTCCGACACCGTGGCGCAGGGCTTCGGCTCGCTCGGTCTCATGACCTCGGTGCTGGCGACCCCCGACGGCAAGGTCGTCGAAGCCGAGGCCGCCCACGGCACCGTGACCCGCCACTACCGTCAGCACCAGCAGGGCAAGCCGACCTCGACGAACCCGATCGCCTCGATCTTCGCGTGGACGCGCGGTCTCGCGCACCGCGGCAAGCTCGACGAGAACCAGGAGCTGATCGACTTCTCGCACACCCTCGAGGACGTCGTCATCAAGACCGTCGAGTCGGGCAAGATGACGAAGGATCTGGCGCTGCTGGTCGGCCCGGATCAGAGCTACCTCACCACTGAGGAGTTCCTCGCCGCGATCGACGAGAACCTGCAGCAGCGACTGGCGTAGTCCTCACTCGCCCCGCGGTCCGCGCAGGGGGCCGGCGCTTCGGCGCCGGCCCCCTGCTGCGTTCGAAGCTGCGTGCCGCACCGGTCGACGGTCAGGCGCCCGGTGCGCGGAGGACGAGGCGCCGGAGCGCGGATCGGTGCGTGTCGTGCGGCGGCTACGGCGCGTGAACGGGCGCCCGGGAGGTGGACTCGCGGATCTCGAGCGTGGCCTCCGGCGCCGTGAGCGGCTCCGCCACGGGGCGTCCTTCCGCAAGGGCCACGGCGGCCTCGACTGCGATCTGCGCGGTCTGCTCCGGGCGCAGGTCGAGCGTCGTGACCGTGGGCTTCGAGGTGCGGTTCTGCATCGCCCCCGACCCTGCCGCGATGAGCAGGTCCTCGGGTACGCGGATACCGCGTCGGATCGCCGCGTCGGTCACGCCGGCCGCGTGACGGCCGGTCAGGCAGAAGATCGCGTCGGGGCGATCGGTGGGATCTCCTGAGAAGAAGTGGTCGATGACCCGATCGCCGACCTGCTCGCCCTCCGCCTCGGGCAGTGCCAGCACGAGCGGCTTCTGACCTCGCGCCTCGCTCCACTCGATGAGCGCTTGGCGGGAGCCGAGGTTCCAGTCGTTGCGGTCGGTGCCGGTGACGAGCGCCATGCGTCGTGCTCCTGCCTCCGAGAGGTGGTTCATCATGGTGCGCGCCTGCTGCCCCGCGGATTCGTCGATCGAGTGGAAGAGGCCGCGTCGTGCGGGGTCGGCGCCGACGGTGACGAAGGGGATGCGCTGCTCCGAGAGCATGGTGAGCACGGGATCGTTCTCGAAGGGCTCCGTCACGATGTAGGCGTCGGCGGCGAGGGCGCTGGGCGGCACGCCGGGGCGTGTGGGGTCGTCGATGAGCATCATGCTGTAGCCGCGCTCCATTGCGCTGAGCGACGCGGCGCCGGCGATGCGGAGGAAGTAGTCGACGCCCTCGGGCAGGAAGGTGTCGAGGCTGTGGAAGGGGCGGATCACGAGGGCGAGCAGCCCGAGTCGCGAGCTCTGCAGCCCGCGTGCGATGGCGCTCGGGCGGTAGCCGATCTCGGAGGCGATGCGCTCGATGCGTTCGGCGGTCTCCCGTCGCACGACGCCCTTGCCGTTCAGGGCGTGCGAGACGGTGGTGGGGGAGACGCCAGCCGCCCGCGCCACGTCTTTGATGGTCGGTCTGCCACTGCGCTGCACCCCGTCAGGATAGCCGGACGGCGCCGGTGCGATGGGTGCGAACACCGGGGAGAAACCCGGTTCCGTTATCGAAACGTTGCACCCAAAACGTTTTTCACAAATCGTTTTGGGTGCTAGCATCCTCGTGGGTCTTCGTCCAGCGCAGTGCCGGACCAGGAGGATTCAACGACGAAACTTCGAATGGAGAACAACGTGACACTCGCAAAGACACGGGCGGCGATCGCCCTGCTTGCCATCACGGGCCTGGCGCTCGCCGGCTGCGCCTCGGGCAGCCGCGGCGGCGGGGAGAGCGGCGGCACCGCCGACCTCGAACTGCTGCAGACCACCCCGGCGGCCACCGGCGAAGCCGACAAGGTCACCTGGAACTCGACCTACGGCGAGCTCGCCAGCCTCGACCCCGCCAAGGCGTTCAACTACTCCGAGAACACCGTGGTCACGAACCTCTGCGAGCCGCTCTTCCAGATGCAGCCCGACTTCTCGATCGAGCCCAACCTCGCGACGGGCGCGGAGACCGAAGACGGCCTCACCTGGAAGATCGGCATCCGCGACGACGTCACCTTCTGGGACGGCACCCCGATGACCGTCGAAGACGTCGTCTACTCGCTCAAGCGCCACAACGATCCCGCCGAGGGCAGCTACTGGACCGGCGGCGTCACCGCGAACATCGCCGATGTCGTCAAGAGCGGCGACTCCGAGATCACCGTCACCCTGAACACCCCCGACCAGCTGCTGCCCTCCTCCTTCTCGACCGTGCTCGGGGTGGTCGTGCAGGAGAAGCAGCGCAAGGCCGCCGGTGAGAACTACGGCAACCCCGACACCGGCGTGATGTGCACCGGCCCGTTCCAGTACACCCCCGGTGACTGGAAGCAGGGTCAGTCGATCACCCTCGACCGCTTCGACGGCTACTGGAACGCCGACAAGCAGGCGAAGGCCAAGCAGATCGAGATCAGCTTCGTGGTCGACCCCACCGCCATCTCGACGGCACTCGCCGCCGGTGAGATCCAGGGCTCGTACGACGTGCCCCTGCCCGCGCTGAGCGAGCTCGCGAACAGCACCTCGGGCAACCTCTACTTCGGCGAGGGCATGCAGATCATGGCCATCATCTCCACCGGCAACGGCCTCTTCGGTGATCCCGACGTGCGCCGCGCCATCACCCGCGCCACCGATCGCCAGGCCATCGCCGACACCGTCTACGAGGGCACCGGCACCCCGTCGCGCTCCGTCGTGCCGCAGGCGCCCTGGGACGCGATCGACGGCGTCGCCGAGCTGCGCGACGAAGAGCTGCCCGACCTGAGCTTCGACCTCGAAGCCGCGAAGGCCGACCTCGAGAAGAGCGACGCGGATCTCTCGCAGCCCATCAAGATCGCCTACCCGAGCGAGCGCGGCTTCTACGCCGACATCCTGAACGAGATGGCGAATGGCGCCAAGGAGCTCGGCATCACGCTCGAGCCGACCGGTGTGCCGAGCGCCCAGTTCGGTGCGTTCTTCTCCGACCCCGAGGCGCGCAAGGGCTACGACGGATTCGTGACCACCAACTACATGAGCGCGCCCGATCCGCTGCTGCACCTGGTCAGCGTTGCGAAGACCGGCAGCGACCAGAACTACTCGGGCTTCTCCGACCCCGCCGTTGACGCGGCACTCGACGCCGCGCTCGCCGAGAGCGACCCGCAGAAGCGCGCCGAGCTCACGGTCGAGGCCGAGGCGCTCATCATGGACCAGCAGCCGTGGGTGCCCATCAACGACCTCGCCGTCCGCATGTACATGGACGAGGCCATCACGGGCGCTCCCGCCTCGTTCGTCTACCTCTACTACCCGTGGGCCGCTGACCTCGGCTCCGCCGAGTAGTCGGTGACCCCAGCAGGAAGGGATCGTTCATGATCTACGTGCTGCAACGGATCGGAGCGCTCATCGCGGTGCTCGTCGTGTCCAGCTTCATCGTGTTCGCCGGCATGTATCTGGCGCCGGGCAGCCCGGAGCAGTTCCTGGTCCAGGGCCGCACCGTCAGCCCGGAGGTGCTTGCCACGATCCGCGCCCAGTACGGTCTGGACGATCCCTTCCTGCTGCGGTACTGGCACTGGCTGCTGGATGTGTTCCAGGGCGATCTCGGCCGTTCGCTGCTGACGCAGCAGGACGTGTCGACCCTGGTCATGTCCCGCCTGCCCACCACGCTGTTCCTCGCGGCGTTCGCCGCGATCCTGATCATCGTGTTCGGTGTGGGCCTCGGCGTGCTCGCCGCGACCCGCTCGGGCGTGTTCGAGAAGCTCGTGGTGTTCGGATCCAACCTCGGCTTCGCGGTTCCGACGTTCTTCGCCGCGCTGATCCTCATGGCGCTCTTCGGTTCGAACCTGGGCTGGTTCCCGGTCTCGGGATCCGGTGAGGGCTTCACCGACCGGTTGTGGCATCTCACGCTGCCGGCGCTCGCGCTCGCGTTCCCGGGTATCTCGGTCGTGGCGCGCATCACGCGAACCGCGGTGCGGGAGGAGCAGGGCTCCGAGCACGTGATCATGGCGATCGCCCGCGGCGTGCCGAAGCAGTTCGTGCTGTGGCGGCACACGATTCGCAACTCGATGCTGCCCGTGTCGACGGTGCTCGGCACCCAGATCGCGGGCCTGCTCGCGAGCGCGTTCGTCATCGAGTACGCCTTCACGCTCGATGGCATCGGGTCGCTGCTGGTGAACTCGGTGCAGAAGAAGGACTTCGCGGTGGTGCAGGCGATCGCCCTCATCATGGTGCTGGCCTTCGGTCTCATCAATCTGATCGTCGATCTGCTGTACGCGGTGATCGATCCCCGGGTCCGGCTGAGCAAGGGAGCGGCACGATGACTCAGCAGAAGTCCACACGCAAACCATCCACGAACACCTCCGCGCAGGACACCGTCGCGGTGCAGTTGCTGCGCAAGCACCGCGGCGATGTGCCCATCTCCGGGTGGCGTCTCATCGCGAAGCGTCTCGGCCCGATCGGGATCGTGTGCCTCGGCGTCATCCTGCTCGTGGTGCTCATGGCCGTGCTCGCTCCGGTCATCGCGCCCTACGACCCCTACGAGGGCAGCGTCACCGCCCGCCACGAGGCGTGGAGCCTCGCGCACCTCATGGGCACCGACCAGTCGGGTCGCGATATCTTCTCCCGCATCATCTGGGGTGCCCGCACCAGCCTCGTCGGGCCGCTCATCGTGATCGTGGTCACCGCGGTGCTCGCGACCACGCTCGCGCTCACCGCGGTCTGGTTCGGCGGCAAGGTCGACGCGTTCATCAGCCGGATTCTCGACATCCTCTTCGCGTTCCCCAACATGCTCCTCGCGATCCTCGCGGTCGCGATCTTCGGGCCGTCGCTGCTGACGGCATCGATCGCGCTCGCGATCGGGTTCACCCCGTACTCGGCGCGCGTGATCCGCTCGGTCGCGCTGCGCGAACGCAACCTGCCCTACGTCTCGTCGGCGCAGCTGCAGGGCATCTCGGGGTTCGTGATCACCGTGCGGCACATCCTGCCGAACGTGCGCACCCAGATCCTCACCGGTATGACGATCAACTTCGGCTACGCCATGATCGAGCTGGCCGCGCTGTCCTTCCTCGGGCTCGGCGTGCAACCGCCCACCGCCGATTGGGGCCTCATGGTCTCCAACGGGCAGGCGTCGCTGCAGCAGGGTTACTGGGAGCAGAGCATCTTCGCGGGCCTCGCCATCGTGATCACCGTCGCGGCCTTCGGGTACGTCGGCGAACAGCTCGGCGGTCGCCGCGCTTCAGGAAGGACCCGCTGATGCTGACTATCGAGAACCTCGTCCTCACCGTCACCGACCCCGAGACCGGGGCCGAGACCGAGATCCTCCACGGCAACTCCTTCGCGCTCGCCCAGGGCGAGGCCCTCGGCCTCGTCGGCGAGTCCGGATCGGGCAAGTCGATGACCCTCAAATGCATCCTCGGCATCGAACCCTCAGGGGCTCGGGTCGAGGGGCGGATCGAGCTCGACGGCACCGACCTGCTCGCCGCCGGCGGCGAGCAGCTGCGGAAGATCCGCGCCAACGATCTCGCACTCATCGCGCAGAACCCCCACGGAGCCCTCAACCCCGTGCTGCCCGTCGGCCGCTTCCTCGTCGAGGGCATGAGCGATGCCCGCACCATGAGCCGCGCCGATGCGCAGGCGAAGGCCGCCGATCTGCTGCGGCAGGTCGGCATCACCGACACCGAGCGGGTGCTCGCCTCGTACCCGCACCAGCTCTCGGGCGGCATGCTGCAGCGCGTCGTGATCGCCGGCGCGATCTCCGGCGAGCCGAAGCTGCTGCTCGCCGACGAGCCGACCACCGCCCTCGACGTCACCACGCAGGCCGAGGTCGTCGCGATCCTCGACGAGATGCGGCGCGAGCACGGACTCTCGATGATCTTCGTCACCCACGACCTCGACCTCGCCGCCGCAGTCTGCGACCGGCTCGCCGTCATGAAAGACGGGGAGATCCTCGAGATCGGCACCCCCGACGACATCCGCGATCATCCCGAGACCGAGTACACCCGCGCCCTCATGGCCGCCCGCCCGCTGCTCTACCCCGCCGGTCACCCCGTGCCCGACGCAGGAGCACACGCCGCGAGCAGGCCCGACAGCAGCGCGAACACCGAGGAGGCAGGCGCATGAGCGAGCAGCCCATCATCGAGGTCGAACACCTCAAACGCACCTTCCACCTGAGCCGCAAAGCCAGCGTCGCCGCACTCGACGACGTCTCCTGCGAGCTCCGGGCCGGCACCTGCCTCGCCGTGGTCGGCGAATCCGGATCGGGCAAATCGACCCTCGCCCGCGTCATCGTCGGCCTCGAATCGGCAGACTCTGGCACGGTGCGGATCGCGGGCCGTGACGTGAAACCCACCACCGCACGCCGCGCCCTGCGCGAACGGGCCAAGCTCGTGCAGATGGTCTTCCAAGACCCGCAAGGCTCGCTCAACCGTTCCCTGCCGGTGGCGGCGACCATCGACGAGATGCTGCGCGCGCACCGCCCCGACCTCGACAAGGCCGGACGCCGCGCCCGCGTGCTCGAACTGTTCGACGAGGTCGGCCTCACCGAACGCCACGCCGACGCCAAACCCGCCGCGCTCTCAGGCGGGCAGAAGCAGCGCGTCGCGATCGCCCGCGCCCTCGCCGCGGAGCCCGAGATCATCGTGCTCGACGAGGCCGTCTCCGCGCTCGACGTGTCGGTGCAGGCCCAGGTGCTCGACCTCCTCAAGAAGCTCCGCACCGAGCACGGCCTCTCCTACCTCTTCATCACGCACGACCTCTCCGTCGTGCGCGACATCGCCGACGATGTCGTGGTGATGCGCAAGGGCCGCATCATCGAGCGCGGCACCGTCGACGCCGTACTCGACCGCCCGCAGCAGCCCTACACCCGCCTCCTCATCGCCTCGGCACCCCGCCCCGGCTGGCACCCGCAACGCGGACTCCGCGAAACGCTGCTCGCCGACGAGGCCTGAGCCTTGCGACGATCCGGATCCGGCGGCCGAGAACGCCGGATCCGGGCCGCGGCGGGCGGACTCCGATCCTGATCCCGATCCGCACCCGCCCGCCCGACCCCGCACTCACCCAGAAGGAACCCCCAATGACCACCAGAGCCGAACGCCTCCACATCGATGTCTCGGGCGCGACCCCGCGCGAGCTGGGGCTGAGCCGCGGCGCCGCGCTGCGGGCCACCCTGCCGGCCGCCTACGCCAAGTACGCCGAGCTGTTCCGCCTGCTGGGCGTGAGCGAGGAGCTGGAGCGCGAGGGCACCGAACGCATCATCGCCGCCCTGCGGCCGTGGCGGCCCGCACTGCTCGAGGAGTTCGCGGGGATCGCCGAGGGTGCCGGGGTCGACCTCGCCCCGGTCATCGCGCTCAACGCCCGCACCGAGATCATCGCGCTCGGGGGGATGGCGAGCAGCGAGTGCTCGACGCTTACCGCGCAGATCGGCGGCCACCGTCTCGGCGTGCAGACCTGGGACTGGCACATCGAGCTGGAGCCCTTCTGGCACACGCACTCCGTCATCGGCCCCGGCCTGCGCTACGCCGGGCTCACCGAGCAGGGCATTCTCTCGAAGATCGGCGTCAACGAGGCCGGCCTCGCTCTGCACTTCAACATCCTCGGGCACCGCGAGGACGGCCCGGACGGGGTGCCCATGCACGTGCTGTCGAGCGTGGTGCTCTCGGAGTGCCGCTCCGTCGAAGAGGCGATCGCGCTGATCCGCGAGGCGCCGATCGCGTCGTCGTCGGCGTTCACGATGCTCGACGCGCAGCGGGCGGTGTCGGTCGAGATGAGCCCCGCCGGGGTCTTCGTGATCGAGGAGCAGGGCGGCTCGGTGCAGCGCACCAACCACTTCCAGCACGGCACCCCGCTCGCGGAGCAGAAGTCCGAGGTCTTCGAGCCCGACTCCTCGGCGCGCCTGGCGCTCGTGCGCGAGCGTCTCGCGGAGGGGTCTCCCACCGCGCCCGCCGAGATGGTGCGCGTGCTGCTCAGCGGCGAGGGCGAGCCGCCGCTCACCTGCCGCGCCGACATGTCGAAGAGCTACGGGGAGCGCTGGGCGACCCTTGCAACGGTGCTCACCGACCCCGACGCGCGCACGATCCGCATCCTCGACGGCATGCCCACCGACGCCGAGACCGGGGCCTGGCGCACGCTCGTCGCCTAGGGCGCGGCTCAGGCCGCGAGCAGTTCGCGCACCCGCGGCATCACCCGCGTGGCGTAGAGCTCGATGCTCGCGCACAGCAGCTCGTGCGGCATCGTGCCGTTGGCGTACTTCAGATCGAAGCGGTCGGCGCCGAGCGTGCGCACCGTGCGCGCGATCCGCTGCGCCACCGTCTCCGGCGACCCGACGTACAGCGATCCCGAATCCGCTTCCTGCTCGAATTCGGCGCGCGTGGTGCTCGGCCAGCCGCGCTCAGCACCGATGCGATTGCGGTTCGCCTCGAAGTGCGGCCACAACTGATCGCGCGCCTCGGCATCGGTGTCGGCGATGTGGCCCGGCGAGTGCACGCCGAGCGGCATCGGCTCCCGGCCCAGCTCGTCCTGGGCCTGCCGGTAGAGCTTCGCGAACGGCACGAAGCGAGCCGGATCGCCGCCGATGATCGCGAGCATCATCGGGATGCCCGTCTGCACCGTGCGCAGCACGGACTGCGGGCTGCCGCCGACGCCGATCCAGGCGCGCACCCCGCCCTCCTGCTCGGTCTTGGGGAACACCTCCTGCTCCACGAGCGGGCTGCGGTGGCGGCCCGACCAGGTCACAGCGCCCTCGCCGCGCAACCGCGAGAAGAGCTCGAGCTTCTCGCTGAACAGCGCGTCGTAGTCTTCGAGCCGGTAGCCGAACAGCGGGAACGACTCGGTGAAGGAGCCGCGCCCCAGGATCACCTCGGCGCGGCCGCTGCTCACCGCGTCGAGCGTCGCGAAGCGCTCGTAGGCGCGCACCGGGTCGTCGCTCGACAGCACCGTCACCCCGGTGCCGAGCAGGATCCGCTCCGTGCGACCCGCGATGGCCGCGAGCGCGATCTCGGGGCTGCTCAGCGCGAAGTCGTCGCGGTGGTGCTCGCCGAGCGTGATCGCGTCGACCCCCAGGCGGTCGGCGAGCACGGCCTGCTCGACCACGTCGCGGATCACCTGCGCGTGATGCGCCGGGGCGCCGTCGGAGGTGCGGGTGACATCTCCGAAGGTGTCGAGACCGAGGATGAGCTGCCGGGCGTCCGCCCCGGCGACCGCGCGCAGCGGGGCAGGGGTGGGGCCTGTCGGGTGGGTGAGGTGAGCCATGCCGATCTCAACCGCGGGGCAGGGGGCCGTATTCCTCGCCCGCGCTCACGGTTCGGGAGGCTCGGGGCGATCGGGTGAGGCTGCCGATCAGACCGCTCGGTCGAGCGATCTGGTCAGGCCGCCCCGCTCAGACCGCCCGGTCGAGCGATCCGGTCGAGCGACCCGCTCAGGCCTTGCGGCTCGAAGCGATGTAGCCGACCACGGCGCCGGCGACGCCGTAGAGCGCCGGGACCACCCAGAAGACGCCGAGCGCGAGCAGTGCGGCGACCGCGGCCGCGAGCAGCAGCAGCTCGAAGAGGGCCTGTGCGAAGCGGTCGGTGCGCAGCACGGGGCGCGGCGACAGGAAGAGCGCCCACAGCAGCACCGAGAGCGCGAGGAACCCGAACCCGGTGAGCAACCCCGGGAACGGCAGCGGCCAGGCGACGAAGCCCCACACCGTCACCGAAGCGACGGCGACGAGGTGGAAGAGCGCGCGCACGAGTTGCAGGATCACGGCGGCACGGGTGGGCTGAGTGTCGGAGGTGCTGGTCACCGCATCATTCTATTCGACCCGTGGGGCGCGATCGGCCGTGCGGGCTGCGGGTGCTGCTGCGTGCCGGGCCTGCCGCACGCACCTCGCGACCGGCGGATGGCGGAGTGCTAGATTGCTGCTGCACATGCGGCACGGCCGCGCGGCGGGAGCCGCGGAGCGCCGTGCACATGCCGGGGCGCCGTGCACTGCGGCGGGATGGAGTGAACATGAGCATCGAGACGGAGTCGCCGGCGAGCAGCGGCGAGGCGGTGCTCGGGGTCCGGGTCCTCGATGAGCGGGGCGGATTCACCGCACCGGGCCGGGTCTCGTGGAGTCGAGGCGCGTTCGCGCTCGGCGGGCGCGAACGCGAGACCGACCTCGCCCCGGTGAGCTGGGGCGCGACCGAGCTCTGGCTGATCCCGGGTCTCGTCGACGCCCACCTGCACGCCGCCTGGCACGCCTTCGACGCGGCGGACCGCGGCCGTCTGGACGAGGCGCAGACCCTCGCCGCGACGGAACGGGCGCTCGCCCGCACGCTCGCGGCCGGTGTCACGAGCGCCCGCGACGCGGGCGGGCTCGACCCCCTGGCGCTGCCCGCGATCCCGAGCTCCTCGCGACCCCGGATGCAGCTCTCGATCAGCATCATCGATCGGGCGCTCGCCGACTTGTCCGGCGGCCTCGACCGCGCCGTCGAAGCGGTGCTGGAGCGCGGCGCGGCCTGGGTGAAGCTCTACGGCACCGCGGGCATCGGCTCGCCCGCCGGCGCCGGTCTCGACGCGACCTTCACCGCGGCCGAGATGCGCGATGCGGTGCATCGCGCGGAGCGCGCAGGCGCCGGGGTGATGGTGCACGCGTGGGGCGGCACGGCGATCGACGACGCGATCGAGGCGGGCGCGCTGAGCATCGAGCACGGCCTCTTCCTGACGGGGGAGCAAGCCGCGCGGGCCGCTGAGCGCGACATGACGCTCGTGCCCACTCTGCGCATCTACCGCCTCGTGGAGCGCATGATCGACGTCGGCTCGCTGCCCGCCGGGCTGCGGGCGCGGGTCGCCGAGGCGATCGGCGCGCACCCGGGAGCGGTGCTGCGGGCGCGCGACGCCGGACTGCGCATCGCGCTCGGCACCGACTACGGCACCCCCGAGCAGCACGGCACCAACGGGCGCGAGCTCGACGCGCTCGTCGACGCCGGGCTCACTCCAGGTGAGGCGCTGCTGGCCGCCACGCGCTCGGGGGCGGAGCTGCTCGCGCGGGTCGCGGAGCGTGCTGGGGATCGTGGCGCCGCGGATCGTGCGGCCGCGGCGGATCGCGGCGCGCTCATCGGGCGGATCGCGGATCGCGCCGTCGCCGACGGCGTGATCCTGCGCCGAGACCCGCTGCAGCCCGGAGCGCTGAGCGATCCGGAATCCATCGCGGCGGTGCTGCTCGGCGGCCGCCTCATCGACCCGGCGACGCTGCGCGCCGTCTGATCGCGAAGCCCCGGCGGTGGTTCTGCGCGGCTCACGGAAAGTGGTCCACTGATCTGCGCTCGGTTAGCGTATGAACATAGACCACGCAGGGCGCACCGGCGCCCGATCCCGATCCGCACCCGGAGGACCCCGTGCCCAGACAGCCCCACACCGCGCCGCGCCGCCGCCTCGCGCTCGCGACCGCCTCGCTCGCCGCCGCGGCCCTGCTGCTCAGCGCCTGCGCCGGCGGGGCGAGCCCCCAGGCCGAGGGCGACTCCGCCACCCCGGTCGCGGGCGGCACGCTCACCTTCGGCCGAGTCGCAGCGGTCAACAACCTCGACCTCAACCAGCAGATCACCGCCAACAACGCCTTCGCGATCGACAAGATCTTCGAACCGCTCGTCGCCTTCGACGAGCACGGCGAGATCGGCCCCTGGCTCGCCGAGTACGACGAGAGCGACGACGGCCTCGTCTACACCTTCACGCTGCGCGAGGGCCTGCAGTTCTCGAACGGCGACGACGTGACCCCCGACGACGTGGTCTTCTCGCTCAACCGGCACCTCGAAGTCGGGGGGCCGCTGCCGCTGACGGCGCCCATCGCGAGCATCGAGGCCACCGGAGACCGCGAGATCACCATCACCCTCGACACCCCGTATACGCCGTTCCTGTCGGAGCTCTCGGGCTTCTCGAACGGCATCTTCCCCGCCGATTTCGGCGGCGCGACCGAGGAGGAGTTCTTCCAGAACCCCGTCGGCACGGGGCCGTTCGTGGTCGAGAAGTGGGATCCGAGCGGCGACCTGTCGTTCGTGAAGAACGAGCACTACTGGCAGGAGGGCAAGCCCTACCTCGACGGGCTGGTCTACAAGTTCATCGCCGACGACACCCAGCTGCGCCAGCAGCTCGCGGCCGGCCAGATCGACGCCATCGACACGGTTCCGGCCGCCAATGCCGCCGAGGTCGACGCCGCAGCAGATACCGTGCTCTCGCGGACCGACGGCTGGTCGACCGAGCAGGTCTTCTTCAACACGCAGCGCGAGCAGTTCGCCGATCCGCACGTGCGCCGCGCCATCGCCCACGCCCTCGACCGCGAGGGCATCACCTCCGCCACCACCTTCGGCACCGCCGAGGTTGCGAACGCGCTGCTGCCGCCCACCATCACCTACTCGGCGAACGACACCGTCGAGGCGCTCGACTTCGACGTCGATGCGGCGAAGGCCGAGCTGGCGAAGTCGGCCTACCCCGACGGATTCACCACCACGCTGCTCATCGCGAGCGGCAACTCGCAGCGGGCGCAGATCGCGCAGATCGTGCAGGAATCGCTGAGCAAGATCGGCATCGAGGTCGAGATCGAGCAGCTCGACATCGCGGTCTTCCGCGAGCGGTTCTTCGCCTACGACTACGACTTCATGCTCAACAGCGGCCAGTCGGACGCCCCGGATCCCAACGGCTTCATCACCTTCCAGGCCGACCCGGAGGGCTTCAGCAAGTCGTACTGGACGCACTACACGAACGAGCGGGTCACCGAGCTCATGCACGAGGGACGCACCACGCCCCCCCGGCGACGAGCGCGAGGCGATCTATGCCGAGATCCAGCAGATCCTCGCCGACGACGTGCCCTATATCCCGCTGTTCTTCCCGGCGAACCTGAAGGCGACCACGGGCGAGGTGCACGGCTTCACGGTGCTGCCCAACTCGAGCGTCCGCTTCCAGGAGGCCTGGCTGAGCGGCGGCGGGAAGTAAGGCGTCCGATCTGACGGCCCGTCGCGGGGCGGTGCCCTGCAAGAGAGTCGCGGCCCGCGGTCTCGCCGAGTGCGAGACCGCGGGGCGCGACTTCCGATTTCGGCGGCACTGGGCCGGGGCCGTCGGGCAGGGGTCCGGGTGGTGCCGCCCGGGTCGATAACGGAGCGTCGATTTCGGAGGCCGTGAGTAGGGTGAGACCGTGAAGAACGACAGGCTGCGACGAACGCTGCGGGCGGTGGGGCGGATCACCGCGCGCATCGTGCCCGTCATGCTCGGCGTGGTGGTGGCGGTCTTCTTCCTGCTGCGCATGGTGCCGGGCGATCCCGCCGCCATGATCCTGGGCGAGCGGGCCACCCCCGAGTCCGTTGCGCAGCTGCGCGCGCAGCTCGGCCTCGACCAGCCTCTGTGGCGGCAGTTCACCGATTTCGCGGTGCAGGTGGTGACGCGCTTCGACACGGGCGATTCGCTGGTCACGGGGGTGCCGACGCGGGAGCTGATCTTCGCCCGCGCCCCCGTGAGCCTCGGCATCGTGGTGTTCGCGGTGGTGCTCGCGGTGCTCATCGCCGTGCCGCTCGCGCTCGCCGCCGCGCTGCGCCGGGACGGCTGGGTCGATCACGTGGTGCGCGTGCTGCCCGCGGTGGGCATGGGCATGCCGCTCTTCTGGATCGGCCTGCTGCTCATCATCGTGTTCGGCGTGCAGCTGCGGTGGTTCCCGGTCGGCGGGGTCGGATCGGGGCCGGGAGAGCCGCTGCGCAGCCTCTTCCTGCCGTCGCTCGCAGTCGCGCTCGGCATGGCGCCGCCCCTGATCCGCTCGCTGCGGGCCCAGCTGCTCGAAGTGCTCACGGCCGACTTCGTGACGACGCTGCGCGCAGCGCGCGTGCCCGAGCACCGCATCCTGTGGCGACACGTCGTGCGCGGTGCGGCGCTGCCCACGCTCACCCTGCTGAGCGTGAACACCGCGTACCTGATCGGCGGCACCCTGGTGGTCGAGAAGGTGTTCGGCATCGACGGTCTCGGCACGCTGCTGTTCCAGTCGATCGGCAGCCGCGACTTCCCCGTGGTGCAGGGCGTGGCCCTCTACTGCGCGGTGCTCGTGGTGCTGGTGACGACGCTGGCGGGGGTGCTCGCGGCGCTGCTGGATCCGCGCCTGCGCGTGGGCGAGCAGCCGGAGTCGGCGCGGCCGGCGGACGAGGGGATCGCCCGATGAATGCCCTGGGTCGCCTACGCCGCTCGCCCGCCTTCGCGGCCGGGGCGACGCTGCTCGCGCTGATCCTGCTCTCCGCGCTGCTCGCCCCCGTGCTCGCCCCCTACCCGCCGAACGCCCAGAACCTCACCGGCGGGCTGCTGCCCCCCTCGCCCGAGCACTGGTTCGGCACGGATCAGCTGGGACGCGACGTGCTCTCGCGCATGCTCTTCGCCGCCCAGACCGACCTGCGCGTGTCGGTGCTCGCAGCGCTGGCGCCCTTCGTGATCGGGGTGACGGTGGGGCTCGTCACCGGCTACTTCGGGGGCGCGGTCGACTGGGTCGGATCCCGCATCATCGACACCGTCATCGCGTTCCCCTTCTACGTGATCGTCATCGCGATCGTGTTCGCGGTGGGTGCCGGCGAGGGCGGCATCATCGTCGCCTTCGCGCTCGTGGGGTGGGTGGGCTACGCGCGGGTGCTGCGCGCGATGACGGCCGCACTGCGGGAGTCGGGCTGGGTGCAGGCGGCGCGCGGCGGTGGGCTGTCGCACGCGCGGGTGCTGCTGCGGCACCTGCTGCCGAACGTGCTGCCGCAGGCGATCGTGCTGCTCGCCACCGAGATCGTGCTCATCATGGTCGCGATCGTCACCCTCGGCTACCTCGGGCTCGGCATCCAGCCGCCCACGCCCGACTGGGGCACCATGATCTCCGACGGCCAGGCCTTCATCACCACCCACTGGTGGCTGTCCGCCCTGCCGGGTCTCGCCGTCGTGCTGACCGGGGTGTCCCTGTCGCTGATCGGCGACGGCGTCGGCGACGCGCTGCGCGTCGGGGCCGGCGCCCGGCCCCGAGCCGGCCGCGCGGGCCGCGTCGACCGCGGTCGAGGTCACGCGAGTGGTCGTCTCCCGCGCGCGAACGGGCCGTTCGCGCCACCTCGGCGGCGGATCGAGCGCCCGGCGGGGGCTGACGCGAAGGCCGGTGCGGCCGGGGGCGCGAGCGCTGCGCTGCGCGCGGGCGAGGTGCGGGTGCGGGGTCTGCGAGTGGAGGCGGCGCCCCGCGGCGGCGGGAGCGGGCCGGTTCTGGTCGACGGGCTCTCCTTCGAAGTGCGACCGGGAGAGGCCGTCGGCATCGTGGGGGAGTCGGGATCGGGCAAGACCCTCACGCTCCGCGCGCTGCTCGGCATGATGCCGCCCGGCACGCGCGTCGCGGCCGGCGAGGCGAGCGCGGGCGGGCCGGTTCGCATGGTCTTCCAGGATCCGCTGACGGCGCTCGACCCGCTCACGCGCGTCGGCGTGCAGCTGCGCGAAGCGGTCGAGGCCGCGCACGACGGTTCGCGCGCGGAGGCCGCCAGGCGCGTGCGCGAACTGCTCGAACGGGTGCGCCTGCCCGATCCCGGGCGGATCGCGCGCGCCTATCCGCATCAGCTCTCGGGCGGGCAGCGGCAGCGCGTGGTGATCGCGATGGCGCTCGCCGGCGATCCGGCTCTGCTGCTCTGCGACGAGCCCACGACCGCGCTCGACGTCACCGTGCAGCGCCGCGTGCTCGAACTGCTCGACGAGCTGCGTCGCAGCCGCGGCATCACCCTGGTGTTCGTGAGCCACGATCTCGCAGTGGTGTCCTCGATGTGCGAGCGGGTCATCGTGATGCGCGGCGGCCGGGCGGTCGAGTCGGGCGAGACGGAGCGCGTGGTGCGGGATCCCCGGGAGCCCTACACCCGCGCCCTGCTCGACGCGGTGCCCGCGCTGCCGCAGCTCGCCGCGGACCCCGGGCCGGGTACCCCCCTTCCGGGCGGCCGTGATGCACCGCAGCGCCCGCAGGGCCGCACCGGCGCTCGGACACCGGAAGCGCTCGTGGCCGGGGGAGCGGCCTCCGCGTCGCAGCCGCCCGTGCTCGAGGTGCGCGGTGCCCAGATCGGCTACGGCCGCGCGCTCGCCGTCGACGGCGTCTCCCTGGCGGTGCGGGCCGGGGGCGCGCTCGGCATCGTGGGGGAGTCCGGATCCGGCAAGACCACCCTCGCCCGCGCCATCGTCGGCCAGCTGCCGCTTATCGGAGGCGAGATCCTGCTCGACGGGCGGATCCAGCCGTCGCGGCGCGACCGCGCGGCGCGGCGGGCGGTGCAGCTCGTGCCGCAGGATCCGTACTCCTCGCTCGATCCGCGCATGACGGTCGGGCAGACGCTCGGGGAGCTGCTGCGGGCGCATCGTCTCGCGACGGGGGCCGAGTCGCGCGCGCGGATCGCCGGGCTGCTCGAATCGGTGCGACTCGATCCGGGCCTGGCACGCTGCTATCCTCACGAGCTCTCGGGCGGGCAGCGCCAGCGGGTCGCGATCGCCCGTGCGCTCGCGGTCGAACCGCGTGCGATCGTCGCCGACGAGCCCACGAGCGCGCTCGACGTCTCCGTGCAGGCGAGCGTGGTGGAGCTGCTGCGGGAGCTGCGGAGCGCGACCGGGGTGGCGCTCGTGCTCGTCTCGCACGACCTCGCGGTGGTGCACGAGCTGTGCGAGGAGGTGCTGGTGATGCGCGGGGGCGAGGCCGTCGAGACCGGAGGCGCGGCCTTCTTCACCGAACCCCGCACCGACTACGGTCGTCAGCTGCTCTCCGCGGTGCCCCGGCTGGGTCGCCGGGCCTGACCGCGGCGGCGCCGCGCCGCGCGGCGACACCGGGCCCGATCCGCGCCGCCGCGCCCGACCACTGCTGCTGCGCCCGCCCGGCGGTGACGATGTCCGAGGCCCTTGATACGCTGCCAGTACCGGATCGTGCGAGAGGAGCCCCTCGATGGATGGCATCATGACCTGGTTCGAGCGGCTGCTCGACGGCTCGCTGATGGCGGGCGGCGTCTTCCTCGTCATCGGCGTCGTCGGCGGGGTGCTGCTGCTCGTGTCCCTGGTGCTCGACGGCATCTTCGACGCGTTCGACTTCGGCGATGGACCGCTCAGCCTCACCACCATCGCGGCGTTCACCGCGATCTTCGGCTTCACCGCATTCGCGAGCGTGGGCGCGGGCATGGCCACGCCGGTCGCGGCCGTGATCGGCTCCCTGGCCGGCGCGGTGGGCGGTGCGGCCGCCTGGTGGCTGTCGCGCATGATCCGCGGGGCCGAGTCGAGCACCGCGGTGAGCGGCGGCGATCTCGTCGGATCCGAGGGCGCGGTCGTGCTTGCGATCCCGGAGGGCGGGCTCGGCGAGGTCGCGATCACCCGCCACGGCGAGCGGATCTCGCTCGCCGCCTCGGCCGACACCGCGATCCCGCGTGGTGCGGCGGTGCGGGTCACGCAGACCATCACCTCGACCTCGGTGCGCGTCGAGCCGGTCTCGGCGCCGCCCGCCCCGGATGCTGCGCCCGGCGCCTCCGGCTCAGACCCTGCAGCAGACCCCAAGACTCAATGAACGGAGACTGAATGTTGCTCGCAAGCCCGGCGATCATCGGTATCTTTGGCGCGGTCATCGCGCTGGTACTGGTGGCACTCGTCATCATCAAGCGGTACCGCATCGCAAAACCTGACGAGGCGATCATCGTCACCGGCGGCAAGGGCAAGGAAGTCGTCGATGCCTCGGGGCAGCGGTCGCGCGATCTGTCCGGGCAGAAGGTGGTCACCGGTGGCGGCGTGTTCGTCGTGCCCTTCGTGCAGAAGTCGTTCACCATCTCCCTGCGCTCCCGACGCCTCTCGATCACCACCGAGGCTCAGACCACCGACGGCATCACCATTCAGGCGCAGGCCGTCGCCGTGGTGAAGGTGGGCGGCACCCAGGAGATGATCCGCGCCGCGGCTCAGCGATTCCTCTCGAACTCCGACGAGATCGACGAGTCGACGCAGGAGGTGCTGTCGGGCTCGCTGCGCTCGATCATCGGCGGGCTCACCGTGCTGCAGATCATCAGGGATCGCGCCGTCGTCGCCCAGAGCGTGCTCGAAGCCGCCGAGGAAGCGCTCACGAAGCAGGGCCTCGTGGTCGACACCCTGCAGATCCAGGAGATCCGCGACGGCGCCGACTACATCACGAACATCGGCCGTCCCGAGGCGGCGAAGGTGCGCCAGGCGGCCGACATCGCCGAGACGAACGCCTATCAGGCGTCGCAGGAGGCGAAGATCTCGGCCGAGAAGGTGCTGCTCGATCGCAATCGCGAGCTGAAGCTGCGCCAGGCCGAGATCCAGGCCGAGACCGACAAGGCCACCGCGCAGGCGGCGGCCGCCGAGCCGTTGGAGCAGGCGATCCAGCAGCAGGCCATCGTCGAGCAGCAGCAGATCACGGCGCAGAAGGGCGTGGCGCTGCGCACCGAGCAGCTGAACGCCGATGTGCGCGCCGTGGCCGAGGCCGAGGCCTACCGGGTCGAGGCGCTGGCGAAGGCCGAAGCCGCGGCCGCGGTGTCGGCCGCCGAGGGGCGGGCGAAGGCTGTGGAACGCGAGGGCCTCGCGAACCGCTCCGCGCGTATCGCGGCGTCCGAGGCGCTCGAGGCCGAGGGCCGGGCCGAGGCTTCGGCGCTCGAGGCGAAGGGCACGGCGGAGGCCGCCGCGATCGACGCCCGCGCCCGCGCGCTCGAGACGCAGTCGCAGGCCGTGCTGGCGCAGGAGCTCATCCACCTGCTGCCGGAGATCGCGGGCGAGTACGCGCAGGCGATCGGCGCGATCGACAACATGACCGTCGTGTCGGCCGACGGCTCGGCCAAGGTGACCGGCGACGCGATGGGCAACATCAAGGGTATGCTCGAGATGGCTCGCGAGACTGTGGGCATCGACCTGGTGGGCATACTCAACGGTGCGGTCACCGGCGGTGCCGCGGGTGCGGCTGCGGGCCGTGCCTCGCAGGGGCAGGCGGATCGAGGGCGGGTCGAGCGCGTCCAGGCGGATCACGCCCGCACTGATCGGGCGCGGGCTGCTGTCGCGACGTCGGATGCCGCTCCGGCCCGTGCCGGTGCCTCCGGCTCCCGCGCCGGATCGAACGCCGGTGCAGCCGAGCAGATCGCCGTCGCCGCGCAGGATCTCGCCGCGACTGCGGCCCAGACCGCCTCCGAGGCCGCCGAGGCCGCCGAGTCCGTGACGGGCGCAGCCGGCGACGCCGCCCAGCGCGCCGGCCGCACGGCTGCGACCGGTCTCGACCGTTTCGGCGCTGCGCCTCAGCAGAACCCGGCAGAATAGGGGCATGCCCTCCCGCGCTCCACGATCGGTCACGGCGGAGGTCGAGTCGGTGCTCGGCCCCGCCCCGGTGAGCTATGCGCAACCGGAGGTCGTGGTGCTGCGATTCCGGCGGCACGGGCGGCAACTCGTGCCGCCGGTGCTCGCGCTGGTCGTGATCGCCGCCGCCGCCGGGTTCTGGGTGGGCGCGCTCCCCGCCGCGTGGATGAATCTCGCGGCGGGCGCGGGCGCACTCCTGCTGGCCCTGCTGCTCGGGGTGCTGCCCGTGTTCTCGTGGCTCGCCCACCGCACCACGGTGACGACCCGTCGCGTCATCCTGCGCCAGGGCCTCTTCTCGCGTCACCGCAGCGAGGTCTCCTTCGGGCGGGTGCGCGAGGTGCGCTCTCGTCGGGGGCTGTCCCAGCGGGTGTGGGGCTCGGGAGACATCGACCTGCTGCACGGGGCCGAGAGCCTCAGGCTGACCGACGTGCCCGGCAGCGAGCGGGTGGCCGACGCGCTGCAGGATCTGATGGCGCGCAACTACGAGCATGCGACGCGGGTCGAGCAGCGGCTCGCGAACCTGCCGGCGCCGCAGCTCCCGGGGCCGACCGCGGCGCAACCGGAGCAGGCCGGGCCGGTCTCGTTCTGGTGATCCGCCCCCGCTGAATTCGACCGCGGGAAACTCCGCCCGTACCCGCGGGCACAGACGATCATCCGATCGCTCAGCTGGTGCGGGTGATGAGCACGTCGATCAGCTGACCGGCGAGCCCGACGAGCTGTTCGATCTCGCTCTCGTCGCGATCCACCCAGCGGCACTCCGGGTCTCCGACCGGCACGAAGTTCTCGTGGCGCTCCCACACGACCAGGGTGCGCTCGGCCCCGAGCACGTACTGCTGCCACCAGACCTGGCGCAGGTAGTTGCGGGGGATCGAGCGCCACTGCTTGTTGGTGGTCTTGATCTCGGCGAGCTCGATGACGCCCCGGTCGCGCTGCGCGAGCCCGTCGGGGGTGGCCAGGTGGCGCAGGTCGGTCTCGGCGTGGAAGAGGGCCTGGCTCGGCGAGATGCGGTGCTCGCGCAGCACCCAGGAGGCGATCTCGGGTTCCCGGGCCTTGCCGTGCGCCGTGTAGGCGTTGCCGGTGAAGCGGCTGCCGTGCAGCTTCTCGTGAGCGGCGGCCTCGATCGAGCGAGGACTCGTCAGCTTCGCCACGTCGGTCGCGGTGATGCCGCGTGCGCGTGCGCGCATCCACGCCATGCGATCCGTGCCGTCGGTCACCATCCGGTTCAGGTAGGAGGGCTGCTGCTCGGTCACCATCCCAGTCTTCCACGTCTCGGCTGCGGCTTCGACTCGGCTCGCGAACGCCCCTGAAAGACACCTACTGTCGCGCAAAACACTGGAATACGGCATATTCGTTCGCGTGAATCGGAAAGTTCGCTGATAATCCATCGGGAGATGCCGATCCTCATCGTCTGTTGGATGCGCTGCGGGAAAGGAAAGCACTAGGCTCGTGAAGACAAGTTCCCCGAGCGCTCACATGAACTCGGGCCTCGGGGGGAGATAACGATCTGGTGCGCTTCGGCGTTGACTTCTCTCAGCGCGAGACGTGCCGGGTGAGGGGCACTCAGAACATGGAATCTCAAACATTGAAGCGCGCCGATGGTGGGAAGGTGCGCGCCCTCGTCGTAGACGACGAGGAATCGATCACGCAGCTCGTCGCGATGGCGCTGCGATATGAAGGGTGGGATGTCGAGACTGCAGCCAACGGGGAAGAAGCGCTGCAGAAGATTCGCGCATTCGAGCCCGATGTCGCAGTGTTCGACATCATGCTGCCCGACTTCGACGGGATGCAGCTGCTGTCGCGGGTGCGCTCCGACGGGCGCATGTTCCCGGTGCTGTTCCTGACCGCGCTCGACTCCGTCGAGGACCGCGTCAACGGGCTGACGGCGGGCGGTGACGACTACGTCGTGAAGCCGTTCAGCCTGGAAGAGCTGATCGCGCGGCTGCGAGGTCTCGTGCGTCGCTCGCAGGTGGCGCTCGCCCAGGAGCCGGATCCGGTGCTGCGTGTGGGGGATCTCACGCTCAACGAGGACAGCTACGAGGTGGAGCGCGCGGGGGAGTCGATCGCGGTCACCAACACCGAGTTCGAGCTGCTGCGCTATCTGATGCGCAATCCGAACCGCGTGCTGTCGAAGGCGCAGATCCTCGACCGCGTGTGGGCCTACGACTTCAACGGCAAGTCGACCGTGGTCGAGCTCTACATCTCGTACCTGCGGAAGAAGGTGGATGCCGGCCGCGATCCGATGGTGCACACCGTGCGCGGCGCGGGCTACATGCTGAAGCCGGCGGCCTGAGCCCGTCGACGCGTTCGACCGACGGATGCGATCCGCCCCTTGGGGGAGGGGCGGATCGCATCCGGGTCCGTGGTGTGGTAGAGTTCTCGACGGCCACAGACCGCCGGTAGGGTCCGCCAGGATCCCGGAACGTTCGCGTAAGCGAAGACCTGCGCAGGTACGAACTCCTTGAGAGTGGGATTCCGATCCCGATCTTCACAGAAGCTCCGTGCGTGCGCGCCGGAGCTTTTCCCGTTTCAGGGGGAGCATCCGAGCGGCACGGCCCCCGAGCGGCATCCGCTGCACGGGTACGACAAGCTAGGGAGCGCCATGGCTACGAAGGACGCTACGGTTGCCGATCTTCAGCAGAAGTTTGAAGAGTCGACCGCCGTTCTGCTGACTGAGTACCGCGGTCTCACGGTTGCCGAGCTGCGGGATCTCCGCAACAGCATCCGCGAGCACGCGACGTACGCTGTGGCGAAGAACACGCTGACCAAGATTGCGGCCAACAACGCCGGGATCACCGCTTTCGATGACGAGCTCGCCGGTCCTTCGGCTCTCGCCTTCGTGCACGGTGACACCGTTGCGGTCGCCAAGGCTCTGCGTGACTTCGCCAAGGCACACCCTCTTTTGGTGGTGAAGGCGGGCTACTTCGATGGCAACGCCCTGACCGCCGCTGAGGTAGGCAAGCTTGCCGATCTCGAGAGCCGCGAGGTGCTGCTGGCCAAGGCCGCCGGCGCCATGCAGGCTGCTCTGGTCGGTGCGGCACAGCTGTTCAACGCTCTGCCCGCCAAGGCCGCACGCGGCTTCGGCGCGCTGCAGGAGAAGCAGGACGCGTAAGGATCGGCATACGCCGTTTCGCTACACACACACCCGCCTCTCGCGCACCGCGTGAGGGCAGACATCAAGGAGATACACAATGGCTAAGCTTTCGACTGAAGAGCTGCTCGAGCAGTTCAAGGAGCTCACCCTCATCGAGCTCTCGGAGTTCGTGAAGGCGTTCGAGGAGACCTTCGACGTGTCGGCTGCCGCTCCGGTTGCCGTCGCCGCTGCTCCGGCCGCCGGTGGCGCTGCCGAGGCCGTCGAGGAGAAGGACGAGTTCGACGTCGTCCTCGAGTCGGCTGGCGACAAGAAGATCCAGGTCATCAAGGTCGTGCGCGAGCTGACCGGCCTGGGCCTGGGCGAGGCGAAGGCTCTCGTCGAGGAGGCTCCCAAGAACGTGCTCGAGGGCGCGAAGAAGGAGGACGCCGAGGCGGCCAAGGCCAAGCTCGAGGAGGCCGGCGCGGGCGTCAAGCTCGCCTAAGTCCTTCCGGACTTCGGTTCTTCGCACAGCGAAGCAGGGGCGGGATCACCTTCGGGTGGTTCCGCCCTTTCGCGTATGCGGGGAGCGACGGTGGTGGTCGCAGCTGGAAGCTGGTACAGTTGCCCGGCTGTTCTGATCCGATTCAGGATCCCCGCTGCCGCGCGCTGGATCCTCCCGCTGCCGCCGACCGGCCATGAATGTCGGTGGTGCGTCGCAGAATGGCACACGACGAAAGGATTCTCGTGGCCCTCATCTCCCTGACGCTTCGACACGCGAAAAGGTACTGGCCGTTCATCGCGGCCGTGCTCGTGCTGCAGCTGCTCTCCACCATCGCCGCGCTGTGGCTGCCGAGCCTCAACGCGCAGATCATCGACCGCGGCATCGCCCTCGGCGACACCGATTTCATCTGGCGCACGGGCGGCTTCATGCTGATCGTCTCGCTGGGGCAGCTCCTCACCGCTGCGGCGGCCGTCTACTTCGGTGCGCGCACCTCGATGGGCGTCGGCCGCGACCTGCGTCGCGAGGTCTACCGCAAGGTCGACTCGCTCAGCACGCTCGAGGCGACCCGCTTCGGCGCCGGCACGCTCATCACCCGCGGCACCAACGACGTGCAGCAGGTGCAGATGCTCGTGCTGATGACCCTCAACTTCATGGTCTCGGCGCCCATCATGGCGATCGGCGGCATCATCATGGCCCTCCGCGAGGATGCGGGCCTGTCCTGGCTCGTGTGGGTATCGGTGGTCGTGCTCGCGATCATCGTGAGCTTCCTGGTGTGGCTGCTGCTGCCCCTCTTCCGCACGATGCAGGATCGGGTCGACTCGATCAACAGCGTGCTGCGCGAGCAGATCATGGGTATCAGGGTCGTGCGCGCCTTCGTGCGCGAGAACTTCGAGGCCGACCGCTACGAGGTGGCGAACCGCAACATCACCGACGTCTCGGTGAAGGTCGGCAACATCTTCGTGCTCATGTTCCCGGTCATCATGATGGTGCTGCACTGCGCCACGGCCGCGGTGCTCTGGTTCGGCGGGCACCGGGTCGACGAGGGGCTGGTCGAGGTCGGCTCGCTCACCGCCTTCCTGCAGTACCTGCTGCAGATCCTCATGGCGGTGATGATGGGCGTCTTCATGACCATGATGATTCCGCGCGCCGTGGTCTGCGCCGAGCGCATCCGGCAGCTCCTCGACACCGAGTCGACGCTCTCGTTTCCGACTGCAGAGACGGTCGCGACCCCCAGTTCCGGGCGCGTCGAGTTCGACAGGGTCACCTTCGGGTTCCCGGGCGCCGAGAAGCCGGTCGTCAACGATGTGAGCTTCGTCGCCGAGCCCGGCAAGACGACCGCGATCATCGGTTCGACGGGCGCGGGCAAGACGATCCTGCTCAACCTCATGCTGCGCCTCTACGACCCCCAGCAGGGGTCGATCACCGTGGACGGCGCTCCGATCTCGGCGCTGACCCGTGCGCAGCTGGCCGAGGCGCTGAGCCTCGTACCGCAGCGGCCCTACCTCTTCTCCGGCACGATCGCCTCGAATCTGCGCTTCGGCCGCTCCGATGCGAGCGACGAGGAGCTGTGGGAGGCGCTGCGGGTCGCTCAGGGCGAAGACTTCGTCCGAGCCAGAGAGCGCCAGCTCGACGAACCGGTGTCGCAGGGCGGCACGAGCGTGTCGGGCGGTCAGCGTCAGCGCTTGTCCATCGCGCGTGCGCTCGTCGCGAAGCCCCGGGTCTACCTGTTCGACGACTCGTTCTCGGCGCTCGACGTGGCGACCGATGCGCGGCTGCGCGCGGCGCTGCCGGAAGCGACGGCGGGAGCCACGACCATCATCGTGGCGCAGCGCGTCTCGACCATCACCGACGCCGATCAGATCCTCGTGATCGAGCACGGCGAGATCGTCGGCCGCGGCACCCATGAGCAACTGCTCGAGTCGAACGAGGTCTATCAGGAGATCGTTCGATCGCAGCTCGAAGAGGCGGAGGCGGCCTGATGGCTGAGAAGAAGACGAAGAAGCGCGCCGAGGCGGCCGAGGCTGCGACCACCGGCGAGTTCGAGCTGCCCGACGACTACCAGCCCGACAACGACGACTGGACCGGATCGCAGCCCGTCAAGAAGGCGAAGCACTTCTGGCCGTCCGCGAAGCGGCTCATCGGCCTCCTCGCACCGGAGAAGTGGCTCTTCTCGCTGGTGGTGCTGCTGGTCGTGGGCTCGGTCGTGCTCACCGTGATCGCCCCGAAGATCCTCGGCCAGGCGATGGACGTGATCTTCAACGGCATCCTCGGCAAGCAGCTCCCGGCCGGCGTGCCGATCGAGCAGATCATCGAGGGCGCGCGAGCCGAGGGCAACACGCAGTTCGCCGATGTGCTCGCCGGCGCGAACGTGGTGCCGGGCGAGGGCATCGATTTCGGCCTGCTGAGCCGGTTGATCCTCGCAGTGCTGGCGCTCTACCTGGTGGCCTCCTTCCTCATGTGGCTGCAGGGCTATCTCCTGAACCGCATGGTGATGCGCATCGTCTACCAGTTGCGCCGCGACATCGAGGAGAAGATCAACCGGCTGCCCCTCAGCTACTTCGACGGGCGTCAGCGCGGCGACGTGCTCTCGCGCGTCACGAACGACGTCGACAACATCCAGCAGGCGCTCCAGCAGGCCTTCTCGCAGCTGGTGCAGTCGCTGCTGACGGTGATCGGCATCACCGCGATGATGTTCATCGTGTCGTGGCAGCTCGCGCTCATCGCTCTCATCGCACTGCCCCTCTCGGGCATCATCGCGGGCGTCGTCGGCGTGCGCGCGCAGAAGCTCTTCGTGGCGCAGTGGAAGCACACGGGCGACCTCAACGGGCACATCGAGGAGTCGTTCACGGGTCACGAGCTCGTGCGCATCTTCAACCGGGATGCCGAGATGGCCGAGGAGTTCGACCGCCGCAACGAGGGCCTCTTCGATGCCGCCTACAAGGCGCAGGCGCTGTCGGGCACGATCATGCCGGCCATGCAGTTCGTGCAGTATCTCAGCTACGTGCTCATCGCCGTGGCAGGTGCGCTGCGCGTCACCGCCGGCCAGATGACGCTCGGCGATGTCACCGCCTTCATCCAGTACTCGCGCGAGTTCTCGCAGCCCATCAGCGAGATGGCGAGCATGGCGAACATGCTGCAGTCCGGCGTGGCCTCGGCCGAGCGCACCTTCGAGCTGCTCGACGCCGACGAGCAGGATCCCGATGCCGCCTCCGAACGCCTGCCCGAGCGCACCGACGGGCACGTGGAGTTCGAGAACGTCTTGTTCAGCTACGACCCTGAGACGCCGCTCATCGAGGGTCTCTCGCTCGAGGCGAGGCCCGGCCACACGATCGCGATCGTCGGGCCGACGGGTGCGGGCAAGACCACGCTCGTGAACCTCATCATGCGGTTCTACGAGCTGAACGGCGGGCGCATCATGCTCGACGGCGTCGATATCACCCGCCTCACCCGCGCCGAGCTGCGCAGCCAGGTGGGCATGGTGCTGCAGGACGCCTGGCTGTTCGACGGCACGATCCGCGAGAACATCCGCTACGGACGGCTCGACGCGACCGACGACGAGGTCGTCGAGGCAGCGACGGCGACGATGGTCGACCGCTTCGTGCGGCAGCTGCCCGACGGCTACGACACCGAGATCTCGGAGAACGCATCGTCGCTGTCTGCCGGTGAACGGCAGCTGCTCACCATTGCGCGCGCCTTCATCGCGAACCCGTCGCTGCTGATCCTCGACGAGGCCACCTCGTCGGTCGATACGCGCACCGAGGTGCTCGTGCAGCAGGCCATGCGCGCGCTGCGCACTGACCGAACCTCGTTCGTGATCGCGCACCGCCTGTCCACGATCCGCGACGCCGACACCATCCTCATGATGGAGAACGGCAGCATCGTCGAGCAGGGCTCGCACGAGCAGCTGCTGGCGAAGCGGGGGGCCTACTACCGGCTCTACCAGGCGCAGTTCGCCGGAGAGATCGACGAGGCCCACGCCGAAGAGCTGTTGACCGGCTCGGTGGCGGTCGTAACGGGTGCGGTCGGAGTGGTGGAGGGCGACAGCGCCGAGGGGCCCGCCGCCTCCTGAGTGCTCGGGGCGGCGCCGTGACGCGGCGCCGCCCCGAGCGTCCGGCAGGGCCGGCCCACGAACGTCGGTGCCACGGGTCAGGAACTTCGGGAGCGCCGCGCTCGCGCCCCGGTTCCGGCGCCCGGGGCGGTTCGCCGGAAGTGCGGCTCCTGCCGCACGATTCGCGCAGGTGCAGTGGTTCGGAGCGCCGTGGGCACTATCTCCCATCGATGTGGACTGCGTTCAAGTTTTCAGGTAGTCTCTGCCCTGGTTGGGTGTCGTTCGGCATCCGGGGATTGGGGATACTATGCGCGCATCGATGCGCCGGGGGATCGCAGCGGCTGTTGCGATCCCGATGCTGATACTGTTCGCCGCACCCGCGTATGCGGAAGGAGAGGAACAGGCTCCCCCGAGCACCCTTTCCGAGCGCATCGTCGAGGCGGCATCCGAGGGAGCTACCACTGCCGAGCAGTTCGCCGAGGAGGCGTCACTCCCGGTCGAGGGCGGCGGCAGCCTGACCTTCGACGACCAGCAGCGCGTCGCAGCGACCGTCGTCTACGAGCAGATCCCGAGCACAGATCAGCTCGCCAGCCTGGCCGAGATCGCGCAGATCGAGAACGAGCCGTCGTTTGTGCCCGTCGCTACCGTCAGCGTCGCACCCGAGCATCTCCTCGAACTCGAAAACCTGCCGGGCGTTGTGAGCGTCACCCCCGCCCTCGCCCCGTTCGTCGGCAGCGACCGGTCGGCAGTGGCCGCGAGCCTGCGCAGCGAACTCGGACTGGTGACGTCCCAGGCGCCCACGCCGCTCCAGACGACCCCTGCGACCGACTGCCGCCCCGTCCCCATCGAAGCCGACGTGCCGCTGAACTCCGGAGATGCTCGCACCGACTTCAATGTGGACGGCACCGGTGTGACCATCGGCATCATCTCCGATTCCTTCGCCAAGACCTCGGCACCCACGAGCTGGGCAGACGACGTAGCCTCGGGCGCACTGCCCGGCACCGGCAACCCTTGCGGGCGCCTCATTCCCGTCGAGATCGTCTCCGACCAGCGGTCCGGCAGCGACGAGGGCCGCGCCATGGCGCAGCTCGTGCACGGCATCGCGCCCGGCGCCAAACTGCTCTTCGCCGACGCCGGCAGCAGCGATGGACACATGGCGAACAACATCGTCGCCCTCCAGCAAGCGGGTGCCGACATCATCGTCGACGACATCACCTGGCCCTCCGAGACTTACTACCAGCAGGGCTTCATCTCGGGCGCGATCGAGCACGTCAAAGCACAGGGCATCACCTACTTCACCTCGGCCGGCAACTCCACGGGAGTCGGATCGAGCGGAGCGAGCGCGGACAAGCCCATCTCCTCCTGGCAGACCACCGCCTACCGTGCCACGGCCTGCCCCTCCTGGCTGCTCGCCGCAGGCGAGGATCCCGCCCCCTACGCCAGCGCGGACTGCCTCGACTTCGATCCCGACACTTCGGCCGTCGTCCCTTACGACACGCTAAAGATCAGGGACGGACTCCGTGATGGTCAGGCCGTCCTGCAGCCCATCGGGTCGATCGGTGAACCGCTCTACGGCGTCACTACGCGGTATGAGCTGCGCTTCTACGAGGTGGACGCCGCAACCAACGACGTTCAGCTGCTGAGCGTCGTGCCGCAGTTCAACTCCGACTACCCCGGCTTCAGCGGTGCGGTGACCGTGAACGAGGACACCGAGGTGCGGATGGTTATGGTGCGCACCGGGCACGATCCGGCCGTGCGTGAACCCGCAGTCTTCCTCTCCTTCATCCGTGGCGGGCCCGCCATCGCCGAACGCCACTTCCTCGGCAACGCCCACCTCGGCAGCGCCGCGACCGACTGGGTCGGTGAGACCGTCTTCGGTCACAGCGGCGACGGCTCGGCGATCAGCGTCGCCTCCCTCCACTGGGACGCACCCCAGACGGTGCGCGACTACAGCTCCCTCGGCCCGGGCACGCTGCTCTTCGAGCCGGTAAACCTCGTGAACCCGACGGCGCCCTCGGCGCGCCTGCCCCAGCCTGTGATCGTGAACACGCCGCACATCGCGGCGGTCGATGGCACCCAGACCACCTTCTTCGGTGAGGACGAAGGCGCGCCGGGCGCTCCCGAGTACCGCTTCTACGGCACCTCCGCAGCGGCGCCGAATGCGGCCGCCGTCGCGGCGCTCGGCCTGTCGTACTCGTCCGAGCTGCGCGGCCCGGCGCTCGGACAGCTCGTCCTCGAGACGGCCCGGGGCACCGCCGCGGGCGGACCGGCGAACCCCTACACGGGATTCTCCGATGCCGAGGTCTTCGGCGCCGGCATCGTCGACGCGAACGCGCTGCTCGAGCGGATCTACGCCGACTCGCCCGTGCCCGCCCAGCCGACCGCGCTCGCCACGACCGCCGTCACGCACTCCTCGGCGACGATCGGCTGGCAGGCCGCAGCGAACGCGAACCGCTACATGGTCGAGCTCTTCACCGGCGACCCGCTGCCCGCGAACGCGGTGCAGACGGCGCAGCTGGGCGCGCAGCAGCTGAGTCACGCCTTCACCGGGCTCACCGCCGCCACTCGCTACACCGCCCGGGTCACCCCGATCTCAGCCCTCGGGAAGGCCGGTGCCGCATCATCAATCACGATCACCACGGCCAACGCCCCCGCGCCCGACCCGAAGCCGAACCCCGCTCCGCAGCCGAACGACGGCGGGCCCGGCGCGAAGGGCCTGTCGAAGACCGGCGGCGAGAACAACACGCCGCTCATCATCGGCGCAGTAGCCCTCGTGCTGCTCGGCGGCGCAGCCGTCGCAGTGGCGATCACGCAGCGCCGCAAGCGCGCCGCGGCGAGCACCGTGAACGACGCCGAGGAGAACATCGGCTAGACTAGTAAGGCCCCCCATGCGGTGGCATCTCGGCGAACTCCCCCAGGTCGGAAACGAAGCAAGGGTAGTCGGGCTCTGCCAGGTGCATGGGGGGTCTTTCTATGCCCGGAGGCCTACTGGTGTGGGTGGGTCCGGCGCTGTGTCTCGCGTGCATGGGGGGTCTTTCTATGTCGACTGGCCTGCTGGCGTCGGTGGGTCCGGCGCTGTGTCTCGAGTGCATGGGGGTCTTTCTATGCCCGGAGGCCTGCTGGTGTGGGTGGGTCCGGCGCTGTGCGGGGCGTGACGCTAGGCTGGGCGCATGACTTCAGCAGGCGCCGTCGTCGTCGGGGCAGGACCGAACGGCCTCGCTGCCGCGGTCACCCTCGCCCGCGCGGGCATCCCCGTGACCGTCTACGAAGCGGCCGAGACCATCGGCGGTGGCACTCGCACGCAGCAGCTCGTGCGCCCCGGCGTGCTGCACGACGTCTGCTCCGCGATTCACCCCATGGCCCTCGCCACCGGCTTCTTCCGCGCGTTCGAGCTCGAACGCCGCATGCGTTTCGTGGTCCCCGAAGCCTCCTACGCCAACCCGCTCGACGGCACGGCAGGCGATCATCGGGCCGCCATCGCCTACCGCGACCTCGAGCGCACCGCCGCGGAGCTCGGCCGTGACGGAGCGGCGTACGCGGGCCTCTACCGGCCGCTCCTCCGCCGGCTGGAAGGCGTGATCGACTTCGCCCTCGGCGGGTCGATGCTGCGCTGGCCGAGCGACCCGCTGGCTGCGATTCTCACCGGCCTGCGCACCCTCGAGCAGGGTACGCCGCTCTGGAACGCCCGGTTCAGCGAGCAGGCGGCCCCGGCTCTCGTCTCGGGCGTCGCCGCTCACAGCATCGGCCGCATGCCGGGGCTCGCCTCGGCCGGCGTCGGCCTGGTGCTCGGCGCGCTCGGGCACGCGAGCGGCTGGCCGGTGCCGGTGGGCGGATCCCGGGCCATCACCGACGCGCTCGCAGCGGATCTCCTCGCGCACGGCGGCCGGATCGAGACGTCCCACCCCGTCTCCGACGTGCGCGAACTCGACGCGTACCGTGTCAAGCTCTTCGACACCTCCGCCCGCGGGCTCATGCGGATCGCGGGCTCGGCTCTGCCCGGCCGCTACCGTCGTGCGCTCGGCCGCTTCAGATACGGCGACGGGGCGACCAAGGTCGATTTCGTGCTCGACGGGCCGATTCCGTGGGCGGACCAGCGGGTCGCGGGCGCCCCCACGGTGCACCTGGGCGGCAGCCGAGCCGAGGGGGCGGCGGCCGAACGCGAGGTCGCCCGCGGTCGGCACCCGCGGCAGCCCTACGTGCTGCTCGCGCAGACCGCGGCCTTCGATCCTGAGCGGGCACCGGTGCAGGAGAACGGGGCCGAACTGACGCCCATCTGGAGCTACACGCACGTGCCGAAGGGGTCGACGGTCGACATGTCCCACCCCGTCATCGCGCAGATCGAACGCTTCGCCCCCGGGTTCCGCGACCGGATCCTCGATGTGCGCGTCACCACCGCCGCCGAGTTCGCCGGGTACAACCGCAACTACATCGGGGGCGACTTCAGTGCGGGCGCGGTGACGCCGTGGCAGCTGCTCGCGCGGCCGGTGGTCGCCCGCGAGCCGTGGCGCACCCCCGCAGCCGGCATCTACCTGTGCTCGTCGTCGACGCCGCCGGGGCCCGGAGTGCACGGCCTCTCGGGCTGGTATGCGGCCCGCGCCGCCCTCCGGCATGAGTACGGCCTGCCAGCGCCGGGCCTCGGCCTCGACTCGTAGACCAGGCCCCTCACCCACAAGCTTCACCGCTCACACTCACCCCCGCCCTCCGCCTTGGATATGGAATCTGCCGAGGATATGGGGATATCCGGAGGAGAGGCCATATCTACGGCAGATCCCATATCGAGGGCAGGCTCAGGTCGGGCGGATCAGCGGCTCCCGGCGGATCAGCGGATCCCGGGCATAGGGTGGGAGGGTGGCAGCAAGCATCTACCTCACCTCGGCCGAGGGGCGCACGGGGAAGAGCGCCGTTGCGCTCGGCGTGCTCGACGCGTTGCGGGCGGACGCACCGCGGGTGGCGGTGTTCCGGCCGCTGATCCGTTCAGCAGGCGAGCGCGACCGGGTGCTCGATCTCCTGCACTCCCGAACCACGTCCGACGCGCCCTACGAGGCGTGCGTGGGGGTCACCTACGACGAGGCGCACGCCGATCCCGAGGCCGCGATGACCCGCATCGTGGCGGCCTATCGGCGGCTGCGCGACCGCTGCGACGCGGTCGTGGTGGTGGGCTCGGACTTCAGCGACGTGGCCGCCCCCACCGAGCTCTCCTTCAACGCGCGCATCGCCGCGAACCTCGATACGCCCGTGCTGCTGGTGCTCGGCGGTCGCTCGAACGAGGAGGCGGAGCACCTGGGCCAGCAGCCGGCGCGAACGCCCTCGGAGATCGCGCAGCTCGCCGAGCTCGGCATCGCCGAACTCCGCGCCGAGCACGCCGAGGTGCTCGCCGCGCTCGTCAACCGCGCCGACCCGCAGCACCTCGCCGATATCGAGCAGCAGGTGGCGGTCTCCCTGCCCACCGGCACGCCGGTCTGGGCGGTGCCCGAGGAACTGCTGCTCGTCGCGCCCCCGGTGAGCGGCGTGATCGAGGCCGTCGAGGGGGAGCTGGTGCGCGGCTCCGCGGACCTGCTGGCCCGCGAGGTGCGCGATGTGGTGATCGCCGGCATGTCTATGGAGAACGTGCTGCCGCGGTTGCTCGAGGGCGCGGCGGTCGTGATCGCGGCGGATCGGGCCGAGACGCTGCTCGCGGTGACCATGGCGCACGAGGCCCCGACCTTCCCCACGATCGCGGCGGTGGTGCTGAACGGGGAGTTCGAGCTGTCGCGCTCCGTGGAGCAGTTGCTCGACGGCATCGACTCGACGCTGCCGATCGTGCGTACGAGCTTCGGCACCTTCGACACTGCGCGCCGTATCTCTCGCGCTCGAGGGCTGCTGACCGAGGAATCCCCCGCCAAGTTCGACACGGCGCTCGCGCTGTTCGACCAGCACGTGGACGCGGCGGTGCTGCGGGAGCGTCTGCGACTGCACCGCGGCGGTGTGCGCACCCCGGTCATGTTCGCCTATGAGCTGTTCGACCGCGCAGCCGCGGCGAACGCCCACATCGTGCTCCCCGAGGGCGATGACGACCGCATCCTCCGCGCGGCGAGCACGCTGCTCGCGCGCGGCACGGCGCGGCTCACGATCCTCGGCGACGAGGCGGCCGTGCGCAAGCGCGGGGGCGAGCTCGGCCTGTCGATCGACGCGGCCGAGGTGATCGACCCCGCGAGCTCCCCGCTGCGCGAACGCTTTGCCGACGAGTACGCGAGGCTTCGCGCCCACAAGGGGATCTCGCTCGAGCAGGCGCGCGATGTGATGCGCGACGTGAGCTACTTCGGCACCATGATGGTGCACCTCGAACTCGCCGACGGCATGGTGTCGGGCGCCGCGCACACGACGGCGCACACCATCCGACCCAGCCTGGAGATCATCAAGACGCGCCCCGGCGTCTCGGTGGTGTCGAGCGTGTTCTTCATGGCCCTGGCCGACCGCGTCCTCGTCTACGGCGACTGCGCGGTCAACCCCGACCCCACGGCCGCGCAGCTGGCCGACATCGCCGTCTCGTCGGCCGACACGGCCGCGCAGTTCGGCGTCGAGCCCCGGGTCGCGATGCTGTCGTACTCGACGGGCGAGTCGGGATCCGGCGCCGACGTCGACAAGGTGCGCGAGGCGACCGCGCTCGCGCAGGCCGCACGCCCCGATCTGCTCATCGAGGGGCCGCTGCAGTACGACGCCGCGAGCGACCCGGCGACCGGGGCCGCGAAGCTGCCGGGATCCGCCGTCGCAGGCCACGCCACGGTCTTCATATTCCCCGACCTGAATACGGGCAACAACACCTACAAGGCCGTGCAGCGCTCCGCAGGCGCCGTGGCGGTGGGGCCGGTGCTGCAGGGGCTCGCGAAACCGGTCAACGACCTCTCGCGAGGGGCCACGGTCGACGACATCCTCAACACGGTCGCGATCACCGCGGTGCAGGCCGGAATGGAGCAGCGGGCATGAGCAGCATCCTGGTGATCAACGCCGGTTCGTCATCGGTGAAGTATCAGCTCATCGAACCGCAGACCGAGGAGCGCCTCGCGTCGGGACTGGTCGAGCGCATCGGCGAACCCGAGGGGCGCCTCGTGCACCGCAGCGACGACGGACGCGAGGAGGAGCGTCGTGTGCACGTCGCCGATCACACCGCGGCGTTCGCCGAGATGGTCGCGGCGTTCGAGCGCGCGGGCACCCCCGTGGCCGCCCTCGGCATCGCGGCCGTCGGACACCGGGTGGTGCAGGGCGGCAGCGTGTTCAGCGCTCCGACCCGCATCGACGACCTGGTCGCCGCGCAGATCCTCGAGCTCGGGTCCCTCGCACCGCTGCACAACCCCGGTCAGCATCAGGCGATCGTGGCAGCGCGGGAGCGGTTCCCCGGAGTGCCCCACGTCGCCGTCTTCGATACGGCGTTCCACCAGACCATGCCGCAGGAGGCATACGCCTACGCCATCGATTCGGGTGTCGCCGAGCGCCACGGGATCCGCCGCTACGGCTTTCACGGCACCTCGCATCAGGTGGTGTCCCGGCGCGCTGCGGAGTTCCTCGGGCGCCCGATCGAATCGCTGCGCCAGATCGTGCTGCACCTGGGCAACGGGGCTTCCGCGTGCGCCGTCGCAGCGGGGCGGTCGATCGACACCTCGATGGGCTTCACCCCGCTCGAGGGGCTCGTGATGGGGACGCGCGGCGGCGACCTCGACCCGGGTGCGCTGCTGCATCTGCTGCGCGAGGGCTACGCCGTCGACGAGCTCGACCGGCTGCTCAATCACGGCTCCGGGCTGCTCGGCTTCACGGGCACCGGGGACTTCCGCGATGTGCGCGCCGCCGCCGATGCGGGAGACGACGAGGCGGCGCTGGCCATCGCGGTCTACGCGCACCGTGTGCGCCGCTACCTCGGGGCCTATCTCGTGGAACTCGGCGGGGCCGACGCGATCGTGTTCACCGCGGGCGTGGGCGAGAACAACGCTGCGCTGCGAGCCGAGATCTGCGCCGGCCTGGAGTGGTTCGGCATCCGCATCGACGGGTCGCGCAACGAATCGCCGGATCGGGGAGCCCGCCGCATCAGCGCCGACGACTCCCGAGTCGAGGTGCTCGTGGTGCCCACCGACGAGGAAGCGGAGATCGCCCGACAGACCCGCGCTCTCGTCGGCTGACCCGCGGTCGCGGGGGAGCGGACGCCGGTCGGGCCGATCCAGAGCCGGCGTCGTCGTCAGGGCTGCCGGGCTGCCGGTCTGCTGCGATGGACGGATCGCGATCGCGGGACTCGCTCCACGAAGAATGTCAGTGGTCGCCGGTAGCATGGACCCGTGGTTGCCGCACTGTATCGCCGTTACCGGCCAGAATCGTTCGCCGAGATGATCGGTCAGTCCCAGGTGACCGAACCGCTCATGACGGCCCTGCGCACGGGGCGCATCGGGCACGCCTATCTCTTCAGCGGTCCGCGCGGCTGCGGCAAGACGACATCGGCCCGTATCCTCGCGCGCTGCCTCAACTGCGCCGAGGGCCCCACCGACACCCCCTGCGGCGAGTGCGCGAGCTGCCGCGAGCTGAGCCGCGACGGAGGCGGATCGCTCGACGTGGTCGAGATCGACGCCGCCAGCCACGGCGGCGTCGACGACGCGCGCGACCTGCGCGAGCGCGCGGTCTTCGCTCCGGCTCGCGATCGCTTCAAGATCTTCATCATCGACGAGGCGCACATGGTGACGCCGGGCGGCTTCAACGCGCTGCTGAAGATCGTCGAAGAGCCGCCGCCCCACGTCAAATTCGTGTTCGCCACGACCGAGCCCGACAAGGTCATCGGTACGATCCGCTCGCGCACCCACCACTATCCCTTCAGGCTCATCGCGCCCGGCACGCTCATCGACTACGTGCAGTCGCTCTGCGACAGCGAGAGCGTGCGCGTCGAGCCCGGAGTGCTGCCGCTCGTGGTGCGGGCCGGCGGCGGATCGGTGCGCGACACCCTCTCCATCCTCGACCAGCTCATCGCGGGCTCCGAGGGCGACCTCGTCACTGCCGAGCGCGCCGCCGGCCTGCTGGGCTTCACCCACGCAGAACTGCTCGACGACGTCGTCGCCGCGCTGGGCGCCCACGACTCCGCAGCCGCCTTCCGCGCCACCGACCGCGTCGTGCAGACCGGGCAGGATCCCCGTCGCTTCGTCGAAGACCTGCTCGAGCGGCTGCGCGACCTCATCGTGGTGAGCGCGACGACCGTCGAGGGCGCCGCCGCGGTGTTCCGAGGCGTGCCCCAGGACCAGCTCACGCGCATGTTCGAGCAGACGCAGAGCTTCGGGCCCGGCGAGCTGTCGCGCATCGCCGACGTGGTGAGCGGCTCGCTCGACAAGATGGCCGGCGCGACGGCGCCCAGGCTGCAGCTCGAACTCATGATCGCCCGCGCACTGGTGGAGCAGGTCGCGCAGCCGGCGGTTGCGGCGGCTCGCCCGCAGCGCACTGCGGCGGCTCCGGCGGCATCGCCCGTCTCCGCTGCGCCGGCGGCTCAGCGTGCTGAGGCAGCCCCAGGCCAGGCCTTCCCGCCCGCCGCGCCCACGCCGCCGCGGCCGGATCCTCTCGCCGCGGTGGCTGCTGCCCGGGGCGCGCTGAACGACTCCCCGGCTGCCGGGGCGGCCCCGGCCCAGGCCCCGGCGAACAGCAGCCCCGCCGCCTCGCGGTCGGCACGCGCAGATGCGCAGCCGAATGCGGCCGAGACGGCGGCTTCGATCAGGGAGTTCCTGCGCGAGGATCCGGCGGGTGCCGGCGCGGCGCCGAAAGCTCCGAGCACTGGGGCGACCGATTCCGGCGCGGCCCCGGTCGAGGGCCCGTCGGACACCGCGGGCACCGGGCCCTCGGCGACCCATCCCAACACGGGAGCGGCAGGGTTCGGGCGACCGATCTCCGATGTGCTGAGCGCGGCGCAGATCGAGGGGATCGGCCGCGACGCAGCCTTCCAGGCGCCCCCCGCCGCGCAGCAGAGCGCCGCCGACTCGGAGGCCGCAGCTCAGCCCGGGTCTTCGGAGCGCGCGTCGGGCCAGAACGACGAAGCCGCGTCGACGGCGCCGGTCGCTGCCGACGGTGGCGTGGCCGTGGCGAGCGCCGGAGGCTCCGAGCCGACTGCGGAGGGATCGCAGCACGATGGCTCCGAGGTCGAAGCCGAGGCTGCTTCGGGCGGCTTCGACGACCTCGTCGAACTGTGGCCCGAACTGCTCGAGGAGATCCTGCAGGCGGATCGCGATGCGTGGAACGCGGTGCGCGTGGTGACGCCGATGGCGCTCGACGGCGAGGTGCTCACCGTCGGGCTCGGCTCCCAGTCCGACCTCGCCGCCTTCAAGACGAGCGGTGCGGGGCCGCTGCGCGAGACCATCAATGCGGCCATCGGCATCAACGTCAAGTACGTGCCGAAGCGCATCGCTCCGGGCGGCGAGAGCCGCGAGGCCGCTCCCCAGGGCGGCAGCGGCCAGGGCGAGGCCCAGCGCGATCCCGACGCAGAGGAGCCCCATCGAGCGGGTGCTTCCGACCAGCCGAGTGCCCCGCGTGCGACCGCGCCCGCGGCGAGCTCTGCGCCTTCCGAGGCGCCTGCGGGCGGGTTCGACCCCGGCGATGCCGACGATCCGGTCGCGCGAGCGGCCGCTCGCCTGAGCGGGCTCGGCCCCGCTCTCGCAGCGCCCGCCTGGGCTGAGCCGCCGCCCGCCCCGCCCGCCGACGGCGCGCCGCTCGCACCCGCTGCACCGCGACCCGCGCGACCCGAACAGCCCGCCGCATCGGAGGCCGGCGTCCGGCGCGGCCCGGACGTCGAGACTGCCGGGGGAGCGGCGGGCGCCGCCCCCGGACCGGACAGCACCCCCGGGGGCAGCGCCCGGGAGCGCGTCGCCTCGGGTGGCGACGACTCGAACAGCGCAGACGACGACTACATCCCCGCGTCCTACGACCCGGATGGCGACCCCTACGCCGGAATGCCCGATGATCCATACGGGTCCGAAGGCCCCGGCCCGGAACGCGATCAGGTGGACCAGGCCCGGGAGACCGCCGCCACTGCGGCGACGCCCGACCCTGCCACTGCAAGCGCTCAGGCCGCAGGTGATCCGCCTGCCGCGCCGTCCAGCGAGCCGCCAGCCGCTCCGGACCCGTCGACTCGGCGCTCAGCGCCGGCCTTCACCCGCTACGGCGAAGCCGTCGTGCGCGAGGTGCTCGGCGCCCGCTTCGTGGAGGAGCGCCCGCTGCCTCCGCGCACCCCCTGACCCCGCGCGATCCGACTCACCCACTTCGAGGAGACACCCCACGTGTACGACGGCATCGTCCAAGACCTGATTGACGAGTTCGGCCGGCTCCCGGGCATCGGCCCGAAGTCGGCGCAGCGCATCGCGTTCCACATCCTCCAGACCCAGAACTTCGATGTGTCACGCCTCGCCGAACTCCTCACCGAGGTGCGCGAGAAGGTGCGCTTCTGCGAGGTTTGCGGCAACATCACCGAACAGGAGCGCTGCTCGATCTGCCGCGACCCCCGGCGCGACCAGACCCTCATCTGCGTGGTCGAGGAGCCGAAGGACGTGGTCGCGATCGAGCGCACCCGGCAGTTCCGCGGGCTGTACCACGTGCTCGGCGGCGCGATCAGCCCCATCGACGGCATCGGCCCCGACGACCTCAGCATTCCGGCGCTCATGCGCCGGCTCGGCGAGGCAGAGGTGCGTGAGGTCATCATCGCCACCGATCCCAACCTGGAGGGCGAGGCCACCGCGGCGTACCTCTCGCGACTGCTGACGAGCATCGAGGTTCCCGCTTCGCGGCTCGCCTCCGGCCTGCCGGTCGGCGGCGACCTAGAGTTCGCCGACGAGGTCACCCTCGGTCGCGCGTTCGAGGGCCGCCGCAGCATCGACTAGAGGCGCACGCCTCTCGGCTCGATCCGGTCTCACGGGGCAGCGGGCTTCCCTCGCCGAACTGCAGGATACTCGTGCACCGTCGCTCCGGCCACCCCTGGCGTCGGCCCGGCCCGCGAGCGAAGCTGGAAGGGCGGGGCGAGTGCGGACGCAGTCCCGCTCGACCGGGAGAGGAGTCCGACGATGCGGAGAGCCCCGAATGCGAGTTCGTCGGCCCGGCCCGCGCGCGCAGCCGAGCGAACGGAGGCGGCACCATGAGTCGGCACGAACCGGCTTCGAGACGGGAACACCGCCGCGACCCGATGAGCATGAGTAATCAACCGGCGCTGCAGACCTCCAGCGGCCTGATCTGGATCGTGGTCGGCGGGTGCTTCGCGATCGCGAGTCTCGTGCCGCTCGTGATGCTCGCACTGGCAGGAGGGGCTTCGACGCCGATCGCGGTGGTGGCCATCACGGCGGTGCTGCTGCTCTACGCGGCGATCATCGTGCTGCGGTTCGCCGTCGCCCGGCGGCCTATCCGGCTGTGGTGGATGGCCGCGTGCATGCTGATGATGGCGGCGGTCGCACTGGTGGGGATCTGGGCGGCGGCCATCATCGAGGCGAGCTGAACGCCTCCTTCGCGACGACCGATCCGCTGGGTGGGACCGGACAGGACATCGCCCGGGCGCCTCCGGGAAGCGGCCCCCTGGACCGGGCGCGGCTTTCGGGCAGCGCCGTCCGATAGACTGGCCTCTCGCGTAGACTTGAGGAGGACCCGCGTGGCGTTGATCGTGCAGAAATTCGGGGGCTCGTCGGTCGCGGATGCCGAGAGCATCAAGCGGGTCGCCAAGCGCATCGTCGAGACCCGCCGTGCGGGCAACGAGGTCGTCGTCGCCGTGAGCGCCATGGGCGACACCACCGACGAACTGCTCGATCTCGCAGCGGAGTGCACGCCGATCCCCGCGCCCCGCGAGCTCGACATGCTGCTCACCGCGGGCGAGCGCATCTCGATGGCGCTGCTGGCCATGACGATAAAGGGCATGGGCATCGAGGCGCTGTCGTTCACCGGCAGCCAGGCGGGCATGATCACCACGGCCGAGCACGGCTCGGCCAAGATCGTCGATGTCACCCCGGGCCGGGTTCGCGAAGCGCTCGATCAGGGAGCCGTCGCGATCGTCGCCGGCTTCCAGGGCTTCAGCCGCGACTCCCGCGATATCACCACCCTCGGGCGGGGCGGATCCGACACCACGGCCGTCGCGCTCGCCGCTGCGCTCGGCGCCGACGTCTGCGAGATCTACACCGACGTTGACGGAATCTTCACGACCGACCCGCGCGTCGTTCCCAAGGCCCGCAAGATCGACGCGATCACGGCCGAGGAAATGCTCGAACTCGCGGCCTCGGGCGCCAAGGTGCTGCACCTGCGCGCCGTCGAGTACGCCCGCCGCCACGGCGTCGCACTGCACGTCCGCTCCTCGTTCTCGGACGAGCAGGGCACCATCGTCTACGACCCCCAGAAGGGGCATCCGAAGGGAGATCAGGTGGAAGAGCCGGTCATCACAGGTATCGCCGCTGAGAAGAGCGAGGCGAAGGTCACCGTCGGCGGCGTGCCCGACGCCCCGGGCAAGGCCGCCCAGATCTTCGAGATCGTGGCGAAGACCCACGCCAACGTCGACATGATCGTGCAGAACGTCTCGGCCGCCGACACGAACCGCACCGACATCTCGTTCACGATTCCGCTCGGCGATGGCCGCCGCGTCATCGAGGCCCTCGAGGCCGAGCGCGAGACGCTCGAGTTCGAGAATCTGCAGTACGACGACCAGATCGCGAAGGTCGCGGTCGTCGGAGCGGGCATGCGCACCAGCACCGGCGTCTCGGCTCAGCTCTTCCGCGCGCTGTACGAGGCCGACATCAACATCGAGATGATCTCGACCTCCGAGATCCGTATCTCGGTGGTGACCCGCGCGGATCTCATGGACAAGGCCGTGCGCGTGCTCCACACCGCTTTCGGCCTCGACTCCGACACCGACGCCACGGTCTACGCCGGTACCGGCCGCTGAAGGGAATCCACATGGCAGAGCAGCTGAGCTTCAACGTCGCCGTCGTCGGCGCGACCGGTCAGGTGGGCGCGGTCATCCGTCGTCTGCTCGACGAGCGCGACTTCCCCATCAAGAGCCTGCGCCTCTTCTCGAGCGCTCGTTCCGCCGGGTCGGAGATCGAGTTCCGCGGTGAGTCGATCACCGTCGAGGACGTCGACACCGCAGACAAGTCCGGCATCGATATCGCGCTCTTCTCCGCGGGCGGCGCCGCATCGAAGAAGTACGCCCCCGCGTTCGCGGAGGCCGGTGCGATCGTCATCGACAACTCCAGCGCGTGGCGTCTCGATCCCGAGGTGCCGCTCGTCGTGAGCGAGGTCAACCCGCACGCGCTCGACGGCGTCGTCGCGGCAGGCCGTGGCATCATCGCCAATCCCAACTGCACCACGATGGCCGCGATGCCGGTCATGAAGGCGCTCGACAGCGAGGCAGGGCTCGAACGCCTGGTCGTCACCACCTTCCAGGCCGTGTCCGGATCGGGTCTCGCCGGAGCTCGCGAGCTCGCGGGCCAGGCGGTCGCCGCGGTCGAGGCCGGCGGCATCGAGCGCCTCGTGCACGACGGCTCGGCGGTGACATTCCCGGATCCCGACGTCTACGTCAAGCCCATCGCGTTCGACGTGCTGCCGCTCGCCGGCTCGATCGTCGACGACGGAGAGGGCGAGACCGACGAGGAGAAGAAGCTCCGCAACGAGAGCCGCAAGATCCTCGAACTGCCCGCATTGCGTGTGGCCGGCACCTGCGTGCGAGTGCCGGTCTTCACCGGACACTCCCTGTCGATCAACGCCGAGTTCGCGAACCCGATCACCGCGGATCGCGCTCGCGAGGTGCTCGCCGACGCCCCCGGTGTCGAGCTGAGCGAGGTGCCGACCCCCCTCGAAGCCGCAGGCCAGGATCCCTCGTTCGTGGGACGCATCCGCGAGGATCAGTCCGCGCCCGAGGGCCGTGGTCTCGTGCTCTTCATCTCGAACGACAACCTGCGCAAGGGTGCAGCGCTCAACGCGGTGCAGATCGCGGAGGCCGTCGCGGCCAAGCTCGCCGCGTAACCGCGCCGTACGCCAGAGGGGTGGGGATCCGAATCGGATCCCCACCCCTCTGCTGTGTCTCTCGTCTCTCCTCGCGGCGCTTGCGCGCCGTTGAGGCGCGAAGCCTGCCGCCCGGAGGAGGCTCGCCTCAGCGTGCCGCCTCGAGCGTCAGGAGCGAAGCCTCGGGGCGGCACGCGAACCGCACCGGTGCGTAGATGGAGTTGCCGAGACCGGCGCTCACGTTCAGGAACGCAGCGCGGTGAGCGTCGTACCAGACGCTGAGCCCGCGGGCCTGCGCGGTGGGGAGATCGCAGTTGGCGGTGAGCGCTCCCACGCCGGGTACGCGCACCTGGCCGCCGTGGGTGTGCCCGGCGAGGATCACGTCGGCCCCCTCGTCGAGGAGTGCGCCGAGCGCCTCCTGATAGGGTGCATGCACCACGCCGAGGCGCACTGCAGCGGTGTCATCGGCCGTTGCGTCGCTGCGCTCCGCCTGCAGCGCGTGCAGGGCTGAGCGCATCGCCGCGGCGTCGTGATAGCGCACATGCGGATCGTTCATCCCGAACAGTTCGACGCGCGTGCCGCGCAGTTCGAGCTGAGCGGCATCGTTGTTGAGGTTGATCGCGCCGAGCTCTTCGAGGCCGCGGGTGAGCGCGACGTTGTCGATGTTGGGCTTGCGCGTGCTGAGCCGGCTGGGCTCCATGAGGTATCGGGCCGGGTTCTTGAAGACGGGCCCGTAGTAGTCGTTGGAGCCGTGCACGAAGACCGTGGGCGTGCGCTCGACGAGGGGGCGCAGGGCGCGCAGCAGTGCGGGACGCGCCTGCAGATGACCCATGAGGTCGCCCGTGAGCACCAGGAGATCGGGGTGCAGCTCGACGAGCGAGCGCACCCAGTCGATCTTCCGCGACTGCCAGGGGGCGAGGTGCAGGTCGGAGAGCTGCAGCACTCGGATCGGTGCCGCGCCATCGGCCAGCAGCGGCACGGTGTGCCGACGCACGGTGAAGAGACGCCGCTCGATGAGCGTCGACCAGATCGCGACTCCCGCTGCGGCCGTTCCGAGAACGGCCGCAGCGTTGCGCTGCGCTGAGCTCACCGCGTCAGCCCTTGTCCGCGCAGGCGAGGACCATCGAGATCTTGCTGTTGCCTCGTGCCTCGCCGCCGCTCGCGGGATCAGTGGAGACCACCAGGTCCTTCTTCGGGTCGGGCTTGCCCCCGGCCTGGCAGGAGAAGTCGGCCCCGTTGAGTCCGGCGGCCCGCACTCGGGCCTCGGCATCGCTGCCTGTCGCACCCACCAGGCCGTCCGGCACGACGACCGCCTGGCCGTTGCTGCGGTACAGCGTGATGCCCGAGCCGAGAGAGACCGAGGCGCCGCCCTCCGGATCGGAGCGGGCGATGAGGCCCTGGGCGATCGAGGAGTCGATCTCGCCGCCGTCGGAGACGGAGAAGCCGACATCGGTGAGCAGCTTCGTCGCCTCGTCGAAGGGCTTGCCCTTCACGTCGGGCACGGTCACCATCGTCTGACGGATCGAAGCGGAGGAGGGCTGCGGGAACGCGGCGCCGCCGTACTTCTGGTCTGCGACGTTCATCATGGCCGGCCAGATCGTCTGATCCGCGAACATGAGGTTGCCGAAGCCCTGGGTCGAGACGCGCTCGCAGACGCCGTCGTCGTAGCAGATCGGGTCGGCGTTGCCCACCCAGGTGGCGGTGGCGACGGTGGTGCTGGAGCCCACGGTCCAGTTGTCCTTGATGTCGTCGGTGGTGCCGGTCTTCGCGAGGTGCGGCACACCGAAACGCGACTGCGCGTGGTCGGCGAGACCGTTCCTCACGGTCTCCTCGAGCGCATACGCCACACCTGCGGCGACCTCGGGGGCGACGCCCTCCGTGCACTTGCTCTTGGTGAACGGTACCGGCTCGCCCTTCGTGTCGAGGATCTCGTCGATGGGCACCGGGGTGCAGACGGTGCCGTCGCCAGCGAACGCGGCGAAGGCCGAGGCCATGGTGATGGGCGCGATCTCGTCGGTGCCCGCGAAGGTGCCCGAGGGCACGCGCGTGAGCTTCGTGGTGCCGTAGTTGTCGAAGCCGGGTTCATGGGTCTGCTTCGCGGCGCGGTGAATGCCCAGCTTCTCGGCGAGCTTGTAGGTGTCGCAGAGATCCATCTTCTGCTGCATCGACACGATGCCGCCGTTCACCGACTGGGTGATCGCCGTGAGCACCGGTCGGTTGCCCCGCACTCCGAGGTTGTCGTTCTGGAAGGTCCAGGGGCCGTAGCCGTAGACGCCGTCGGGGGAGCAGGAATCGCGGAAAGACTGCAGCTGCACGGTGCGTCCGTCCATCTGCACGATGTCACGGATGGAGTGGCCCGTGCGGATCCACTCGGCCAGCGTGATCGGCTTGAACGTCGATCCGACCTGGAAGCCGTTCGATCCGCCGTAGTCGAAGTCGGTGTTGTAATTCACCGTCGTGTATTCGGGGTTGACGCTCAGGAACGATTCCGCGTCGTTGAACGGCCGGTTCTGCACCATCCCGAGCACGCGCCCGGTGCCGACCTGCGTACTCACGCTCGCGGCACCGACCTTGATGCCGTCCATGAGCGCCGGCACGGTGTTGCGCACCGCTTCGAGCCCGGCCGCCTGAATGTCGAGGTCGATGGTGGTGTAGATCTTGAACCCGCCGCGGCTGAAGCGGAACTCGCGCTCGGCCGGGTTGGCCCCGAAGTTCGGATCCTGCTTGATGTAGCGCAGCACGTAGTCGCAGAAGTGGCCGAGCCCGAAGTTCTGCTCGGCGACGAAGCAGCCCGCGACGCGCGGCGTGATGTTCGGCTCGATCGGGGTGGCGACGGCCTCTTCATGCTGGGCCTCGGTGATCTTGCCGTGCTTCAGCATGCTGTCGAGGATCTTGTTGCGGCGCTCCAGGTTCGCGGGGAGGTTCTCGGGCACGTCAAGCTGGTACAGCGAGGGGTTGTTCACGATCGCGACGAGGCTCGCGGCCTCGGCCAGCGAGACGTCCTTCGCCGACTTGCCGTAGTAGTACTGCGCGGCCGACTCGATGCCGTAGATCTGGCGGCCGAAGAGAGCGATGTTGAGGTAGCCCAGCAGGATCTCGTCCTTCGGGTACTGCTTCTCGATGCTGATCGCGTAGCGCATCTCCTTGAGCTTGCGGTCGGCGTCCTGACGCATCGCGTCCTCGTAGGCCTTGTCGCGCTCCTCCGGGTCCTGGATCGAGTAGGCCTCTTGGATGAGCACGTTGCGCACGAACTGCATCGTGATCGTCGAGGCGCCCGACAGATTCTGGCCCGCTGCATTCTGCAGCACTGCTCGGCTCGTCGCCAGGATGTCGACCCCGCCGTGGGTGTAGAAGCGCGGATCCTCCTCGGCGACCGCAGCGTCCTTCACGTACTGGGAGATGGAGCCCCAGTCGACCATCTCGCGGTTCTGGTCGTAGAACGTGGCCAGTTCGTACTCGGTCCCGTCAGATCCCCTCGCGTAGAGGGTCGACGGCTCGGCGAGCTGGCCCGGGTCGAGGTGGCCGGGGAGCTTCTCGAAGATCTCGACGGCGGTCTTCGCGGTGTGGCCGCTCAGCGCGACGACCGGGGTGACGGCGGCGGTGACGAGCACTCCGGCGATCACGCTCATCGCGATGGCGCCGAGAATGCCGCCAAGGGCACCACCCGCGCTGCGCGGCTTGAAGGTGCGCACGCGCGCGGACTTGGATGTCTGACGGGTCATAGAATCAAGGGTAAGCGACATAGCTGACAAAACAGCAAGGCGGCAGGCCCCACGGCCTGTTCCGCCGTCGCCCGCAACGCATTGTCACCGCACATACCGAGGGGAGATCCGCACGTGAGTGAATCGACCGAAGCACCTCGCTGGGAGTACTTCGTCACGCCGCTGCTGCTGCACAACGAGGCCCAGATCCTCAACAACTGGGGGGCCCAGGGGTGGGAGCTCGTGCAGATCATCGAGGGTCCTGCCGGCGGCAACGTCGCATATCTGAAGAGGAAGGCCTGAAATGACGTCTGTGATCGAGGAGCGCCTGAGCGATCTCGGCTACGAGATTCCCGAGGTGGCCGCTGCGGTCGCCGCCTACGTCCCGGCTCTGCGCGACGGCAACTACGTGTACACGGCGGGGCAGCTGCCCTTCGTGAACGGTCAGCTGCCCGCCACCGGCAAGGTGGGTGAGGGCGAGGGCCTCGTCGCGCCCGAGCAGGCGGAGGAGCTCGCGCGGCTCTGCGCGCTCAACGCGCTCGCCGCCGCACGCGGCGTGATCGGCTCGCTCGACAAGATCACCCAGGTGGTGAAGGTGACCGCGTTCGTGGCCTCCGACCCTTCCTTCACCGGTCAGCCGGGCGTGGCCAATGGCGCCTCGGTCTTCCTCGGCCGCGTGTTCGGCGACCTCGGCATCCACGTGCGCTCGGCGGTGGGCGTCTCCGTGCTGCCGCTCGACGCCCCCGTCGAGATCGAGTTCGTGTTCAAGGTCGAGGACTGAGCGCGCCCTCGTCGTAACGCGACAACAAGGCGGGGCGGATCCGGTATTCGGATCCGCCCCGCCTTTCTCGCGCCTGCGAGCCGCTGCCTACTAACCGGCTCGCAGCTGATCCTGGATCGTGGACATGACCTTCGTGTCGGCGAGGGTGGTGGTGTCGCCCACCTCCTTGCCCTCGGCCACGTCCTTGAGGAGACGACGCATGATCTTGCCCGAGCGGGTCTTCGGCAACTCGGACACGACGAGCACCCGACGCGGCCTCGCGATGGCGCCGATGTGCGCGGCGACGTGCTGCTTGAGCTCGACCTCGGCCTGCTCGGGCGCGAGCAGCGTCTGCTGAGACTTCAGGATCACGAACGCCACGACTGCCTGACCGGTGGTGTCGTCGTGCGCGCCGACCACCGCGGACTCAGCGACGGCGTGGTGCTCGACGAGCGCCGACTCGATCTCGGCCGTCGAGAGCCGGTGGCCCGACACGTTCAGCACGTCGTCGACCCGGCCGAGCAGCCAGATGTCGCCGTCGTCGTCGAAGCGCGCGCCGTCGCCCGCGAAGTACTGGTCGCCGAACTTCGCCCAGTAGGTGTCGATGAATCGCTGGTCGTCGCCCCACACGGTGCGCACCATCGACGGCCAAGGGCGCTGCACCACCAGCAGGCCGCCCTGGCCGTGGCCGACTCGCTCGCCCTGCTCGTCGACGATGGTCGCGGTGATGCCGGGCTGCGGAACCTGGGCGCTGCCCGGCTTCAGCCCGGTGAGCCCCGGCAGCGGGGCGATCATGATGGCGCCCGTCTCAGTCTGCCACCAGGTGTCGACGATGGGAGCCTTGCCGCCGCCGATCACCTCGTGGTACCAGCGCCACGCCTCGGGATTGATGGGCTCGCCCACGCTGCCGAGCACGCGGATCGAGGAGAGGTCGTACTGCTCGGGAACCTGGCGCCCGACCTTCATGCAGGCGCGGATCGCCGTGGGGGCGGTGTAGAAGATGCTCACGCCGTACTTCTGGATGATGCTCCACCAGCGCCCCCAGTCGGGGGTCTCCGGGGTGCCCTCGTAGATGACCTGCGTGGCGCCGTTCGCGAGCGGTCCGTACACGACGTAGCTGTGGCCGGTGATCCAGCCGATATCGGCCGTGCACCAGTAGACGTCCGTCTCGGGTTTGAGGTCGAAGACGTCGCTGTGGGTGGCGGACACCTGAGTGAGGTAGCCGCCCGAGGTGTGCAGGATGCCCTTCGGCTTGCCCGTGGTGCCGGAGGTGTAGAGGATGAACAGCGGGTTCTCCGAGGGGAAGCCCTTCGCCTCGTGCTGTCCGTCGAAGGCCGTGATCTCCTCGTGCCACCAGAGGTCGCGACCCTCCTGCATGACGACCTCGTTGCCGCCGCGCTGCACGACGAGCACCCGCTCGACCGAGAGCGGGGTGCCGGTGTCGAGCGCGAGCGCGTCGTCGACGGTGGGCTTCAGAGCCGAGACCCGCCCCTTCCGGTAGCCGCCGTCGGCGGTGATGACGAGCTCGGCCTGGGCGTCGTCGATGCGGGCGCGCAGGCTCTCGGCGCTGAAACCGCCGAACACGACCGAGTGCGCCGCGCCGAGACGCGCGACCGCGAGCATCGCGATCACGGCCTCCGGGATCATCGGCATGTAGATCGCGACACGGTCGCCGGCGGAGACGCCGAGGCTCGTCAGCATGTTCGCGGCGCGCTTCACCTCGTGCGTCAGCTCGGCGTAGCTGAGGGTGCGCGTGTCGCCGGGCTCGCCTTCGAAATGGATCGCGACGCGATCCCCGAGGCCCGCTGCGACGTGGCGGTCGAGGCAGTTGGCGGCGACGTTCAGCTCGCCGTCGGCGAACCACTTCGCGAACGGCGGGTTCGACCAGTCAAGAATCTCGGTGAACGGCTTCGACCACTTGAGCTGGCGGGCGCGCTCGGCCCAGTAGGCCTCGGGATCCTGCGCCGCCTGCCAGTAGACGGAGGAGTCGCGCACGTTCGCCTGCGCGCGGAACTCGTCCGACGGCGGATACACCTCCACCTCCTCGCCGTGCTGCAGCGGGTGACTCTCGATGGTGCCGTTCTGATCAGTCATGGACGCCCTTATCCGTCTTTCCAGTGATCCGCCCGCGGAACGGGGCCGTGGCTGCCGAGACCGCGCGCGTGCGAATGAATGCTGGTGTCAGGCTATACCGTCGGAGGGGTCATCGTCGCGTGGGACTTCGCTCACAATCCGGTCCTGCGCGGAGATCGCGCGGCTTATCCACACAAGCCCCGTTCCGCCACCGCGAGCATCGGGATCCTGCTTGTCTGAGACCATGACCGCTGACCCCGTCTCCATGCCCCGCGGTGCGCCCGTTCCGATGCCCCGCGGTCCGGCGCCGCTCTTCGCGCCCGCACGGACGGGGCGGCTCGGCATCGCCGAGCGGCGCGCCCTCGGCGGCCTGCTGCCGCTGCTCGACGACCCGGAGCTGCGCGACCTGCTCGTGCAGGTGAGCGCCGGCGAAGGGCGGCTGTGGGCGGATCGCGGCGGCGGGCCGCAGCCCATCGGGGGCTGGCGTGCGACACCTGCCGCCGTGCACCGGCTGGCCTGCGAGCTGATCGCGGCCGGCGGGCGGCACATCGACGAGTTGCACCCCTGCGCCGACGTACGGATCGGCGACGGGATCCGGGTGCACGCAGTGCTGCCGCCGGTGGCGGTCGAGGGCGCTGCGGTCTCGATCCGCGTGCCCAGGGTCGCGCCCCCGGATTTCGATGCGCTCGTGAGCGGTGGGCTCTGCTCGGACGCGATGGCCCGGGCGCTCCGCAGCGCGATCGCCGCTCGCCGCAACCTGCTCGTGACCGGCGGCACCGGGAGCGGGAAGACCACGATGCTCGGAGCGCTGCTCGGGCTGGCCGATCCTCGCGAGCGGATCCTCGTCATCGAGGACCTCGCGGAGCTGCGGCTGCGCCACCCCCACGCGCTCTCGCTCGAGGCCCGCCGACCGAGCACCGAGGGCCTCGGCGAGGTGGGGCTCGACCGCCTGCTGCGCGAGGCGCTGCGCATGCGTCCGGATCGGATCGTGCTCGGCGAGTGCCGAGGGGCGGAGGTGGCGACCCTGCTCGCCGCTTTGAACACGGGGCACGACGGCAGCGCGGGTACGCTGCACGCGAACCGCATCGAGCACGTGCCGGCCAGGCTGGAGGCCCTTGGCGCCCTCGCGGGGCTCGACCCGCCGGCGCTGACGCGGCAGGCGGCGTCGGCGCTGCACGGGGTCATCCACCTCGAACGCCGCCGAGGCGTCCACCGCGTGGCCGGGGCCGGCCGGCTTCGGCTCGATCGCGCCGGGCTGCTCCGCATCGAGGAGGTGCGGCCGTGACAGGGCGGAGGCGCGCGCGGAGCGAGGCCGGCGCGGGAGATGCGGCCGAGCTGGCGCTCCGCTGCGCCGCGCTGCTGCGCGGGGGCGTCCCGGCTGGACGTGCGGTGGTGCTCGCCTCGGCGGATCCGCCCGGTGGTCCCCCTAGGCGTGAGGGCGCGGACCCGGCGGGCCTCGCCGCACGCATCGCCGCCGGGGTTCCACCGCCCGAGGCGCTCGGTGCGTGCGGGGCGCCCGAGTGGCGGGTGCTCGCGGCCGCCTGGCGGCTGGCCGAGCAGAGCGGTGCACCGCTCGCCCCCGCCCTGCAACGCATCGGCTCGGCGCTGCGCGGTCTGGAGCAGCTGCGGGCGCGCCGTGCGGTGCTGCTCTCGGGGCCGCGCGCGACGGTGCGCCTCGTCTCGGCGCTGCCGCCGCTCGCGCTGCTGCTCGGCGCCCTGCTCGGCTTCGATCCGGTGCCCGTGCTGCTGAGCCCGCTGGGTGCCGTGCTGCTGTCCGCCGGGGCGCTGCTGCTCGCCGCAGGGGTCGCGTGGGGCCGAGCGCTGCTGCGCCGGCTCGAACGCGAGGACTGCGTCGCCGGGATCGAACTCGAACTGGTGTGGGTCGCGCTCGGCGGTGGCGCCCCGCCGGGGGCTGCGGCGCTGCGCACGGCGGACGCCGTCGACGCCTTCGGTGCGGAGTGGGTGCCGTTCTCGGCCTTCGAGCGGTCGGGAGCGCTCGCGAGCGCCGTCGCGGCGGCGACGAGCACGGGTGCGCCCCTGCAGCGCCTGCTGCTGGAGGAGGCGGCGGCTGCGCGGGCCCGGGCTCAGGCGAGGCTCGAACAGGGAGCGGAACGTCTCGGCGTGCGGGTGCTGGTGCCGATGGGCGTGTGCGTGCTGCCCGCGTTCATCGTGCTCGGAGTCTTGCCGGTGCTCATCGCCATGCTGGGCGCCTGATGCGGCTCGCACTTCGCTCACAATTGCGCATCCGGCCCGGATCGCCCGGACTTCTTCACAGATCCTCGACCGGCGCTCCGGCGTCGACGCGACTGCCGCAGGATGGGTGCACCGGCGACCGCCGGGCCGTGCGCGATGAAGGGAGCACCCCATGAATGCCAGACTCGAACTCGTATCGGACCGCGGCGTCGCGCTGCGGAAGCAGCCCGCGCCGCCTCCTTCGGGGCAGGGTCGCCCCGCGTTCGTGGCGCGCGCTCGCCGCCGACGCGCAGCAGCGCCCGCCTCCCGCGATCTGCTCGGCGACGAGCGGGGCGCGATCACGGCGGAGTACGCGGTGGTGATCCTTGCCGCGGTCGCCTTCGCGGGCCTGCTTGTGGCGATCATGCGATCGGCGGAGATCCGCGCCATGCTCGTGCAGCTGGTCGAGAATGCTCTCGGCTCCGGCGGGTAGCGCCGGTGCCGGGCGAGTGCTCGGCGCGCTCGATGGTGCTGCTGCCGGCAGTTCGTCGCGGCCGCGTTTCGGCGGTCCGCTGGGCGGTCTCGTCCGCGACGAGCGCGGCACCGTCACCGCGGAGTTCGCGGTGGTGATGCCGGCGGTGCTCGTGGTGCTCGGTCTCGTGATCGGCGGGATCTTCATCGCGGCCCACCGCATCACGCTGGTGAGTCTCGCTGCGGAGGTCGCGAGACTCGAGGCCAGGGGCGATGCGGACCGCGCACGAGCCCGGCTCGATGAGGCCCAGGGGGCGATCACGGTGCAACGGGACCGCAGCGGACCGCTCCACTGCGTCACCCTCAGGGCCAGCCCGGGGCGCGGGATCCTCTCGGGCATCGGCATCGAGAGTCGGGCGTGCGCCGCGACGAACAGCGAACCCGGCGGCGATTCCGAGGCGTCGCCGTGAGCGCGCCGGCCCTGCTCGCCTGCGGCGCTGCGGCGCTCTGCCTGGGCTTGCCGCTGATCGCCGCGAGCGCCCAGCTCGAGGCCGGGCATCGCGCGGCGGCAGCGGCGGACGCCGCCGCGCTCGCCGCCGCTGATGCGATGACGGGCTGGATCGAGGGGGAGCCCTGCGCACTCGCGGGACTCGTCGCGGTCGAAGCGGGAGCGGCGCTCGCGGGGTGCGAGGCCTCCTCGGTCTCGGGCGAGGCTCGAGTCGAGATGCGGATCGCGTTGCCGTTCGGGGACGCGGTGGCCGCGGCGCGAGCAGGGCCGCCGCCCGGCCCGGTCCAAGCCGCGAGAGGCGCGGTCGCGGCGAACGGCTGGGCCTGGCCGTCGGATCTTCGGGCCCTCTCGCAGGGGTTCCACGACGGCTTCTCGCTCGACCTCGAGGTGACTGCCGAAGGCGCGCTCTACGCTCCGTACGCGGGCGTCGTGGTGCGTGCCGGGCCGGACGGGGGAGGGATGCCCGATCCGTGCGTCGCCCGCCCCGAGTGGTGGCGGGGCGTCAACCACACGGTGCTCATGCGGCACGACGTCGGGGGCCGCACCCTCTACAGCTCGCACAACCATGTCGCGCCGGGGTCGCCGCAGCGCTTCGGGGTCGTGCCGGGTGCGCGGGTGGTGGCTGGGCAGCGGGTCGCGAGCGCCGGGATGAGCGGCTGCACCTCCGGGCCGCACACCCACTTCACTCTCTCGTCGGCTCCGTCGAACAGGAACCCGGACGTCGATCCGCTCGCCTACCTCGGTCCGCCGTGACCGCACCCACCGCTCGGGTCTGCGACGGGTGTTAGGGCAGGGCGCGGGAGCCGTCGCGCGAACCGGCCGCGGGGCGTGCAGGCCGAGGCCGAGGCCTCGTCGCGCGCTCCCGTGATCGCGACGATGGTATGAATAGAGGAGCGCCGCGGATCGCCGATAGTGGTTTCTTGCACGAGAGTGTGTATCGTGTCGGTGCAGAACCGCGTGTCGGTGCAGCAACCGGCAGTCGCCGAGCAGGCGACTCACCAGCCGTGAGCTCGGAGCAACGAAGGAGACCCGTGGAGGGTACGAAGAAACTCGTCATCGTCGAGTCGCCGACCAAGGCGCGCACGATCGGCGCCTATCTCGGCGACGACTACGAGGTCATCGCCTCGGTCGGGCACATCCGCGATCTCGCCGAGCCGTCAGAGCTGCCGAGCGAACTGAAGAAGGGGCCCTTCGGCAAGTTCGCCGTCGATGTCGACAACGACTTCGCCCCCTACTACGTCGTCAACGACAACAAGAAGAGGACGGTCTCCGAGCTCAAGCGGGCGCTGAAGGGAGCGGACGAGCTCTGGCTCGCAACAGATGAGGACCGCGAGGGCGAGGCCATCGCGTGGCACCTGCTCGAGGTGCTGAAGCCCAAGGTGCCGGTGCGCCGCATGGTCTTCCACGAGATCACCCGAGAGGCGATCGAGCAGGCCAAGCAGAACACGCGTGATCTCGACATCTCGCTCGTCGACGCTCAGGAGACCCGCAGAATCCTCGACCGGCTCTACGGCTACGACATCTCGCCCGTGCTGTGGCGCAAGGTCGCCCCCAAGCTGTCCGCCGGCCGCGTGCAGTCGGCGGCGACGCGCCTCGTCGTCGACCGCGAGCGCGAGCGGCAGGCGTTCCGCGCCGCCGAGTACTGGGATCTCACCGCCACCTTCCAGCCCGCCGCCGACGCCGCCGACACGACCGCCTTCGAGGCGAAGCTCGTACGCGTCGGCGATCGGCGCGTGGCCACAGGTGGCGACTTCGGCGACGACGGCGAACTCACCCCCCGGGCGCTGAAGGCGAACGTCGTCGGCCTCGAGCAGCAGCGTGCCGAGCGCCTCGCCTCGCTGCTCGGCACCGGCACCGCGGCGACGGTGCTCTCGGTCGAGACCAAGCCCCACACCCGCCGCCCCGCGGCTCCGTTCACCACCTCCACGTTGCAGCAGGAGGCCTCGCGCAAGCTGCGCTACAGCTCGCGCCAGACCATGTCGTTCGCGCAGTCGCTCTACGAGAACGGCTACATCACCTATATGCGTACCGACTCGCCCACGCTCTCGAGCCAGGCGATCCAGGCGGCGCGCAAGCAGGCCGCCGAGCTCTACGGCGCCGAGACGCTGCCCGAGAAGCCCCGCGTCTTCACCGGAAAGGCGAAGGGCGCGCAGGAGGCCCACGAGGCGATCCGCCCCGCAGGCGACACCTTCCAGCGGCCCAGCTCGTTGAAGGGCAAGCTCACCCAGGGCGAGTACGCCCTGTACGAGCTGATCTGGAAGCGCACCGTCGCCAGCCAGATGGCCGACGCCAAGGGATCCACCGACACCGTCACGGTCGGCGCCTCCGTCGTCGAGCCCGGAGAGGGCACTGCCACCGCGCTCGAGTTCACCGCCAGCGGCACCGTGATCACCTTCCCCGGCTTCCTGCTCGCCTACGAGGAGGGGCGCGACGAGAAGCGCGGCGACGCCGAGCAGAACGTCTCCCTGCCGCAGCTCTCCGAGCGTCAGGGTCTCGGGATCGCCGATCCCACCGCCAAGGGCCACGAGACCAGCCCGCCGCCGCGCTACACCGAGGCGAGCCTCACCAAGCGCCTCGAAGAGCTCGGCATCGGCCGCCCCTCGACCTACGCGGCGATCATCAGCACCATCATGGATCGCGGCTACGTCACGAAGAAGGGCCAGGCTCTCGTGCCGAGCTGGATCGCCTTCTCCGTCGTTCGCCTGCTCGAGGAGCACTTCAGTGCGCTCGTCGACTACGACTTCACCGCCGAGATGGAGAACGATCTCGACCGCATCGCCGCCGGCGAGGCTGCGCGCGGCAAGTGGCTGGGCGAGTTCTACTTCGGCACCGACGCCCACCCGGGCCTGCGCGGCGTGGTCGACAACCTCGGCGAGATCGACGCGCGCGCGATCAACACGATCAAGATCGATGACGAGATCTCGCTGCGCAACGGCAAGTACGGCCCCTACCTCGAAGTCTTCGACGAGAAGTGCGAGGTCGGCGACGACGGCGCGCTCAAGCCGCGCAGCGTCAACATCCCGGACGGCATGGCCCCCGACGAGCTCACCCCCGAGCGCGCCCACGAGCTGGCCGACGCCGAGCCCGCGGAGGACCGGGTCGTGGGTCTGCACCCGCAGACCGGCAAGCGCGTCATCGCGAAGAACGGACGCTTCGGCCCCTACGTCACCGAGCTGCCCGACGAGGGCGAGGAGCTGCCCAAGGGGCAGAAGCCGCGCACAGCGTCGCTTTTCAAGAGCATGGATCCCGCGACGATCGACCTCGACGCGGCCGTCGCACTGCTCGACCTGCCGCGCGTCGTGGGGCAGGATCCCGAATCGGGTGCCGAGATCACCGCGCAGAACGGCCGCTACGGCCCCTACCTGAAGAAGGGCACGGACACCCGGACGCTGCCGAGCGAGGACGCGATCTTCTCGGTCGATCTCGCGGGCGCCCAGGAGCTCTTCGCGCAGCCGAAGTACGGTGCGCGGAAGGCCAGCGCGGCGCTCAAGGAGTTCGACGCCGACCCGGTGAGCGGGAAGCCCGTGCGCGTGCGCGACGGACGCTTCGGCCCGTACGTCACGGACGGCGAGACCAACGCGACGATCCCGCGCGGCGACAGCGTGGACGACATCACCTTTGAACGCGCGATCGAGCTGCTGGCCATCAAGCGCGCCAAGGGTCCGGCGAAGAAGAAGGCTCCCGCGCGCAAGACCGCGGCGAAGAAGACCGCCGCGGCCGGCAAGGCGACGACCACGAAGGCAACGACCAAGAAGCCGGCGGCCAAGAGGACCGCCGCGAAGAAGGCGGTCGACCCGGCCCGCTCCGCTGCGGCGAAGAAGGCGGCCGAGACGCGCAAGGCGAACGCGGCGAAGAAAGCCGCCGAAGCCGCAGGACAGTAGCGAGGGGTGCGCCTCAGAGACGTCCTCCTGCCGAACCAGCCGCGACTCCCGTGGCGCCGGCTCGTGCTGGCCTCACTCGGAGTCGCGGTGATCGTCGGCGTGCTCGGGCTCCTCGACGAGACCGTCGACCTGCTGCCGCTGTTCGTGGGCTTCGCCCCCAGCTGCCTCCTCGTCTTCGTGCTCCCCGAGGCGCCGGTCTCCCAGCCTCCCGCGGTGATCGGCGGGCAGCTCGTCGCGTCGCTCGTCGGCGTGGCCGGTGCGTTCGTGCTGCCGGTGACCTGGTGGAGCATCGCGCTCGTCGCGGGGTGCTCGGTCGGGGCGATGGCGGTGCTGCGGATCATCCACCCTCCGGCGATCGCGAACACCGTGCTCGCCTTCGTCACCGGGGCGGGCTGGATGTTCCTGCTGGTGCCCGTGCTCGCAGCTTCGATGGCGATCGTCGCGGTGGCACTCGTCTGGCACCGCTGCACGGGCACCCGCTATCCGGCCCCCGGCCTGCTCGGCGGGCCGCCGCCGCGTCGTCGCACCACGGGCTGAGTCGCTTCGCCGGCCGAGGTCGAGCCGCGGTCGAGCGGCGGCCGAGCCGCGGTCGATGGCAGACTGGACCCATGAGCGGACTCTTCATCACCCTCGAAGGCGGCGACGGTGCGGGCAAGAGCACCCAGGCGGAGCTGCTTGGGGCCTGGCTCGAGGCCCGTGGTCACGAGGTCGTGCGCACGCGCGAGCCGGGCGGCACGCGTCTCGGCATCGAAGTGCGGCGTCTGCTGCTGCACGGCGGCGACGAGATCGGCGAGGTCGATCCCCGCGCCGAGACGCTGCTCTACGCGGCCGACCGGGCGCAGCACATCGCGAAGGTCGTACGGCCGGCTCTCGAACGCGGGGCGATCGTGGTGGCGGATCGCTATATCGATTCGTCGCTCGCCTACCAGGGGGCCGGGCGCGTGCTCGACGTTGCCGATGTACGACGCATCAGCGAATGGGCGGTCGGCGGCCTCTGGCCCCAGGTCACCGTGCTGCTCGATCTCGACCCCGTGACCGCGATCGCGCGGCGACGCGGACGCGGGGAAGTCGACGATCGCCTCGAGGCGGAGGCCGTCGAGTTTCACGAGGCGGTGCGCGAGGGCTTCCGAGACCTTGCCCGCGTCGCTCCCGACCGCTACCTCGTGCTCGACGCCGCGCAGCCTGCGGACGAGCTGCACACGGCCGTGATCAACCGCGTGGCGCCGCTGCTCACGGCCCTCTGACCGCCGGCGAGAGGGCGACGACCCTCTCCGGCAGCGCGATGCCGGGCAGCGTGATCCGCGGAACATGGTGGAGCCGGATCTCGGCCGCGGGGGAGCTCTGGTCGCACCGAGCTGCGAGCTGCAGCACCATCTACCTGACACTTCATCGGATGAAAGTTAGGTTATGATTAGCGAGATTTCGCGGGGCGCGCTCCGCGAGACGCAGCGAGCGTCGCTCGCGCAACCCGTCATTCCGATGAAAGGACCGCCCATGCGCGTCTCCCGCGTTCTCGGTCTCGCCGCAGCCATCGCTGTCGCGATCCCTCTCGCCGCCTGCTCCTCCTCCTCTTCTGGCGGCGACGAAGCCTCGTCCGGCACCGCCTCCTCCGAGGGTTTCCCCGTCGTCATCGAACATGCCTACGGCGAGACGACCGTGGTCGAGAAGCCCGAGCGCGTCGCGACCGTCGCGTGGGCCAACCACGAGGTTCCGCTCGCCCTCGGCATTGTGCCGGTCGGCATGAGCAAGGCCGCGTGGGGCGATGACGACGGCGACGGCGTGCTGCCCTGGGTCGACGAGAAGCTCGAAGAGCTCGGGGCTGAAACGCCCGTGCTGTTCGACGAGACCGACGGCATCGACTTCGAGGCCGTCGCAGACACCAAGCCCGATGTGATCCTCGCCGGCTACTCCGGCCTCACCGAGGAGGAGTACGACACCCTCTCGAAGATCGCCCCCGTGGTCGCCTACCCGGCAGGCGGTGTCGCCTGGGGCACCTCGGTCGAAGACATGATCACGATCAACTCGAAGGCCCTCGGCCTCGAGACCGAGGGGAAGCAGCTCATCGCCGACCTCGACGCGCAGTCGCGCGACGCGCTCGACGCGAACGCCGGTCTGGCCGATAAGAAGGTCATCTTCGCGTTCATCGATCCATCTGACCTCAGCAAGGTCGGCTTCTACACCAGCCACGACACCCGTCCCGGCTTCCTCGAGGGCCTCGGTATGCCCACCCCGACCATCGTCTCAGAGGAGACCGCCAAGACCGATGCCTTCTACGTCGAGGTCAGCTCGGAAGACGCCGAGCGCTTCGAAGACGTCGACGTCTTCGTCACCTACGGCGACCCTGACGGCAAGCTCGTCGCGCAGCTGCAGGCCGATCCGCTGCTCTCCAAGATTCCCGCGATCGCGGCCGGCGACATCGTCATCCTCGAAGATTCGACGCCGCGCGCCGCGTCGGCGAACCCCTCGCCGCTGTCGGTTCCGTGGGGCATCGGCGACTACTTCGCCCTGCTGAACAGCAGCTCCGCAACCGAGTAGGGCGCGGCGGGTGAGCGCGGCGACGCAGGCGCGGGCGCAGAGCCCCAGCGGTGCGCGGGGCGCAGATGCTGCGCAGAGCGCAGGCGCGGCGCAGCTCGTCGGGCGCGCGGCCGGGCGCAGCGCGGTGCTGCTCGGCTGCCTCGTCGTGCTCGCCCTGCTCGTCTGCGCATCGGTCGCGTTCGGTGTGCGCGAGGTCTCGCTGCACGACATCGCCGCCGCGCTCGGCGGTGCCTCCGACACGGTGGGGGAGGCCGCGGTGGTCAAACGACTGCCCCGCACCGTGCTCGCGATTCTCGTGGGGGCCGCCCTCGCTCTCTCGGGCGCATCGATGCAGGCCGTGACGCGCAACCCGCTCGCCGATCCAGCCATCTTCGGCATCTCGAGTGGCGCCTCGTTCGCCGTCGTGCTCGGGCTGGTGCTGTTCGGTCTGAACACCCCCTACAGCACGATGGCGGTCGCGATCATCGGCTCGGCGGCGGCGGCGATCTTCGTCTACGGCGTCGGATCGCTCGGCCGCGGCGGTGCCACGCCGCTCAAACTCGCGCTCGCCGGCGCCGCCACGGCCGCCGCACTGACCTCGCTCACGGCCGCCGTCATGCTGCCCCGCGTCGACCTGCTGCGCACCTACCAGTTCTGGCAGATCGGCGGCGTGGGCGGCGCCACCTGGGATCGCATCGCCACCGTTCTGCCGGTGCTCGCCTTGGGCGCGCTCATCGTGCTGGCGAGCGCCAAGAGCCTGAACTCCCTGGCCCTCGGCGACGAGATGGCTGCGGGCCTCGGCGAGCACGTCGGGCGCGCCCGGCTCACCGCGACCGCCGGAGCGGTGATCCTCGCCGGCGCGGCCACCGCGGTCGCGGGGCCGATCGGCTTCGTCGGACTCATCGTGCCGCACCTCTGCCGCCTGCTCGTCGGGCCCGACCATCGCGTGCTGCTGCCGTTCTCGGCCGTCGTCGGATCCTGCCTGCTGCTCGCGGGTGACGTGGCGGGCCGCCTCATCGCCCGGCCCGCGGAGATCGAGGTCGGCATCGTCACCGCGCTGATCGGAGCCCCCGTGTTCATCTGGATCGTTCGCAGGCAGAAAGTGAGGGCGCTGTGAGCGTCGAGGCCATCGTCGGCACCCGTCCGGCCCCGGGTGCGGCAGCCATCCGCCGCGGCCGCGCGCTGCGCCGCCGCCGCAATTCGGTGGTCGCGGCGTCGCTGTTCGTCGCGTTGCTCGCAGTCTTCGCGATCACCCTCATGATCGGCGAGACCCGGTATTCGGCAGACGAGGTGCTGCGCGTGCTGCTCGGCGAGACGGTGCCCGGAGCATCCTTCACGGTGGGGGAGCTGCGCCTTCCCCGCGCCACGGCGGGCGCCCTCGCCGGTTTCGCGTTCGGCGCGGCCGGTGCCACCTTCCAGACCCTGCTGCGCAATCCGCTGGCCTCGCCCGACATCATCGGGATCAGTGCCGGGGCGAGTGCCGCCGCGGTGATCGGCATCGTGCTGCTGGGGCTCGGCAGCACCGGGGTCTCGGTGCTCGCGCTGTTCGCGGCCCTCGCCACCGCGATCGCGATCTACGCGCTGTCGCATCGCCGGGGCTTCGCTGGTGCGCGGTTCATTCTCATCGGCATCGGGCTCGCCGCGATGCTGCAGAGCATCACGTCATACGTGCTGTCGCGCGCGGCGACGTGGGACATGCAGTCGGCGATGCGCTGGATCACGGGCAGCCTGGGCGGTGCTTCGTGGCCGAATGTGCTGCCGCTCGCCCTGGCGTGCGTGGTGCTGATCCCTCTGCTGCTGATCACCGCGCGCGGCCTCGGCGTGCTGCAGCTCGGCGACGACAGCGCCGTGGCGCTGGGACTCCCGGTGCGCACCACGCGCATCGTGCTGATCGTGGCAGCGGTCGCCCTGCTCGCCTTCGCCACGGCCGTCGCGGGACCGGTCGCCTTCGTCGCCTTCATGTCGGGCCCGATTGCCGTACGGCTGATCGGTGGGGGCTCCTCGCCCCTGCTCGCGGCCGGGCTCGTCGGTTCGCTGCTCGTCATGACCGCCGACCTGGTCGGTCAGTTCATGTTCGAAGGCCGTTATCCCGTCGGCGTCGTCACCGGTGTGCTCGGCGCCCCCTACCTCATTCTTCTGCTCGTTCGTATGAACCGTTCCGGAACCGCATCATGACCGCATCGCATCGGCTCGAGGCCGACTCAGTCACGCTCTCCTACGGGACGCGCACCATCATCGACGGGCTCGATCTGCAGGTGCCGCCCGGCCGCATCACCTCGATCGTCGGGGCCAACGGCTGCGGCAAGTCGACGCTGCTGCGCGCGTTCGCCCGGTTGCTGAAGCCGCGCTCGGGCGGCGTGCTGCTCGACGGCCGCGCGCTGCACGAGCTGCCGTCGAAGGAGCTCGCGCGCACCCTCGGCCTCCTGCCGCAGAGCCCCATTGCCCCCGAGGGCATCGCCGTCGCCGATCTCGTCGGCCGCGGCAGGCACCCCCACCAGGGGGCGCTGGCCCGCTGGAGCGCGCGCGACTACGAGGTCGTCGCGGAGGCTCTTGCGGCGACGGGCGCCTCGGATCTCGCGGACCGCCCGGTCGACGAGCTCTCGGGCGGCCAGCGCCAGCGCGTGTGGATCGCCATGGCCCTCGCCCAGGAGACCGGCATCCTGCTGCTCGACGAACCCACGACCTTCCTCGATGTGGCGCATCAGGTCGAAGTGCTCGATCTGCTCACCGATCTCAATCGCGACCGCGGCACCACGATCGTCATGGTGCTGCACGACCTCAATCTCGCCGCGCGCTACTCCGACTCCCTCGTCGCGATGGCGGGCGGGCGGGTGCGCGCCTCGGGCGGTCCAGGCGAGATCCTCACCCCCGAACTGGTGCGGGAGGTCTACGGCCTCGACAGCAGCATCATTCTCGACCCGGTGTCGGGCACCCCGCTCGTACTCCCGAAAGGACGGCATCATGTCCGCGTCACGCAGTGACTCCGCTCCCTCCTCCGCAGCCGACGCCGAGCGGCCCGCGGCAGCCGCGCAAGCCGGGCGCGACAGGCAAGCCGGGCAAGCCGGGCGCGACGAGCAGCCCGCCTACGGAGTCGTGTGCGGCACCGTCGAAGCCGTCGAGCTCGTCTCGCCGAGCTTCGTGCGCATCACCTTCGGCGGCCCGGGCGTCGATCAGCTCGGCAACCCGGCCGAGACGTTCGACCAGCGCATCAAGCTCATCTTCCCGCCCGCATCGGGCGTGCTGCCCGACCTGTCGTGCAGCGGTGACGAGTGGTACCAGGCGTGGCTCGCGGTCGATGAGGCGCAGCGCGGTTCGATGCGCACCTACTCCATCCGCGACGTCGTGGTCGACGACGGCCGCACCTCTCTGGTGATCGACTTCGTGCTGCATCTGGTGCCGGGCGAGACCGGTCCGGCCTCGACCTGGGCGAGTACCGCGACGATCGGTGACGAGCTGCTGATCGTCGGCCCCCGCCGCGGACGCTTCGACGGCGGGGGGATCGAATACCGCCCGGGAGACGCGCGCATGGTGCTGCTCGCGGGCGACGAGACGGCCGCCCCCGCCATCGCCCGCATCATCGAGGACAGCGGCCCCGAGCTGCGCGGCGCGGCCTTCATCGAGGTGCCGACCTCGGGCGACCGTCTCGATATCGCGGCGCCCGACGGCTTCGAGGTGCGTTGGCTGGCGCGCGCCGGCGTCGGCACCGGCACGATGCTGATTCCCGCCGTGCTCGAACATCTCGAACACCTCGAACGCGAGGCGGCAGTTGCCGAAGAGGAGCGCGCGAGGCGCTCGCTGCTGCCGGAGGGTGAGCTCGAGATCCGCGACGTCGATTCGGAGGCGCTCGTCTGGGAGACCCCCGACTACTCGGGTCTCGGCGAGCCGGTCGAGGGAACCCGCAACCACTCCGACTCCTACTTCTGGATCGCCGGCGAGAGCGGCACCGTCACCACGCTGCGACGGCACCTCGTGCGCGGTCTGGGTATCGACCGCTCCCAGGTCGCCTTCATGGGCTACTGGCGCCGCGGCGTGGCGATGAAGGGCTGACGGGCCGAGAGCGCACGCCTCGGCGTCTCCTCCCTCGTCGCAGTAACGCAGGAGGGGACTCGGAACGCTGTGCCGAGCCCCCTCCTGCGTTATGGCGAGTGCGGCTGGAGACGAAAGGGGCGGGGGATCCTGCCGCAGGATCCCCCGCCCCTCGCTTCGCTCCGCGGGCGGACGCTACTCGCCGATGACGGCTCCGAAGCGCTGCGGCAGCGTCGCCTGCGAGGTGGCGCGCAGCTCGGAGAGCGGCAGTGTGAAGCGATCCTGCACCTCGATCGAGGCGTCGGCGCCAGCGCCGTCGGTGACGCCGATGCGCAGCACGGGGAAGCCGCGGCCCTCGCAGAGCCCGCGGAACTTCACCTCTTCCTCGTGGGGCACCGCGACGAGCACGCGCGCCTGCGACTCCGAGAAGAGCGCAGCGGTCTCGTCGACGCCGTCGCGCGAGATGATCTCGTCGATCCACACGCGGACGCCCACGCCGAAGCGCAGCGCACCGTCGGCGATGGCCTGTGCGAGGCCTCCCTCGGAGAGGTCGACGGCGCCCGAGATCAGGCCGCCCTGCGAGCCCGCCTGCAGCAGCTCCGCGAGCGCGCGCTCGTCGTCGAGCACCGCCACGGGCGGGCGCCCGCCCAGGTGCTCGTGCACGGCCTCGGCCCAGGCCGAGCCGTCGAGTTCGTCGCGGGTGACGCCGAGCAGGTAGAGGTGCTCGCCCTGATCCTGCCAGCCGGTGGGGATGCGGCGGGCGACGTCGTCGATGATGCCGAGCACCCCCACCACCGGGGTCGGGTGGATCGGGGTGTCGCCCGTCTGATTGTAGAGCGAGACGTTGCCGCCGGTGACCGGCACCTCGAGTGCGAGGCAGGCGTCGGAGAGGCCCTCGACCGCGCGCGAGAACTGCCACATGACCTCGGGGTTCTCAGGGCTGCCGAAGTTGAGGCAGTCGGTCACCGCGGTGGGCACGGCACCGGCGGCGGCCACGTTGCGGTAGGCCTCGGCGAGTGCGAGCTGCGAGCCGACGTAGGGGTCGAGCTGGCAGTAGCGGCCGTTCGCGTCGGTGGAGATGGCGACGCCGAGGCCGCTCTCCTCGTCGACGCGGATCATGCCGGCGCCGTCGGGGAAGGAGAGTGCGGTGTTGCCGAGCACGTACTTGTCGTACTGGTTGGTGATCCAGTCGACGGAGGCCTGGTTCGGCGAGCCGGCGACGGCGAGCATCTGCGCGCGCAGCTCGTCGCCCGAGGCTGCGCGGGCGAGACCGGCCGCGCGCACGCCCGAGGCCTGCAGCCCGTCGATCCATGACGGGTAGGCGACGGGGCGCTCGTAGACGGGGCCGTCGACGGCGACCGTACGGGGATCGACGTTCACGATCTCCTCGCCGCGCCAGTTGATGATGAGGCGACCCGTGTCGGTGACCTCGCCGAGCACGCTGGTCTCGACGTCCCACTTCTTCGTCACCTCGAGGAAGGCGTCGAGCTTCTCGGGCGCCACGACCGCCATCATGCGCTCCTGGCTCTCCGACATGAGGATCTCCTCGGCGGTGAGCGAGGGGTCGCGCAGCAGCACGCTGTCGAGCTCGATGAACATGCCGCCGTCGCCGTTCGCCGCGAGCTCGGAGGTGGCGCAGGAGATGCCGGCCGCGCCGAGATCCTGGATGCCCTCGACGAGTTCGCCGCGGAAGAGTTCGAGGCAGCACTCGATGAGCACCTTCTCGGCGAAGGGGTCGCCGACCTGCACGGCGGGGCGCTTCGTGGGGCCGCCCTCGCTGAAGCTGTCGGAGGCGAGGATCGAGGCGCCGCCGATGCCGTCGCCGCCGGTGCGCGCACCGAAGAGGACGACCTTGTTGCCGGTGCCGGAGGCGTTGGCGAGATGGAGGTCCTCGTGGCGGAGCACGCCGACGCCGAGCGCGTTGACGAGCGGGTTCTGCTGGTAGACGCGGTCGAACACGGTCTCGCCGCCGAGGTTCGGCAGGCCGAGGCAGTTCGCGTAGGAGGAGATGCCGGAGACGACGCCGTGCACCACGCGGGCGGTGTCGGGTTCGTCGATGTCGCCGAATCGCAGCTGGTCCATCACGGCGACGGGGCGGGCGCCCATCGAGATGATGTCGCGGATGATGCCGCCGACGCCGGTCGCGGCGCCCTGGAAGGGCTCGATGTAGGAGGGGTGGTTGTGGCTCTCGACCTTGAAGGTGACGGCCCAGCCCTCGCCGATGTCGATCACGCCGGCGTTCTCGCCCATGCCGACGAGCAGACGCTCGCGCATCTTGTCGTTGACCTTCTTGCCGAACTGGCGCAGGTAGATCTTCGACGACTTGTAGGAGCAGTGCTCCGACCACATCACCGAGTACATGGCGAGCTCGCCCGAGGTGGGGCGGCGGCCGAGGATCTCGCGGATCTGCTCGTACTCGTCGGGCTTGAGACCGAGCGCGCCGTAGGGCTGCTCCTTCTCGGGGGTGGCGATCGCGTCGGCCACCGTATCGGGGCGGGGGGCGTCGATGTGGGCGGCAGTGTCGGTCACGCTCGGTGTGCTCCAGTGAGTGAGGGATCGGGATCGGCTCAACGAGCCGAAACATGCAGTCCCAGTCTAGCCCGCCCCGTGACAGGGGCCGCCCGCCCGGCGCGGGCGCGGAGGACGGCGCGGGTGCGCGCGCAGGATCGCGCGGGTGCGGAAGATCGCGCGGCGGCGGACGGTTGCCGTTTCACAGGGGAACGCGCAAGACTTGGTGCATGAGCGATCCGAACCCGAACGCAACCGGTCCGAACCCGAAAGCGTCGCAGCCCGTGCCCGAGACGTCGCGGCAGGACGCCTTCTCCTGGCAGCAGGGGGCGGACGGGGGCGCAGCCCCGGCCCAGGGCGCGACAGCGGGGGCATCGCACCCGACGGCGCCGCCGAAGCAGCGCAAGCGCGCCGCGAGTCCCGAGGCACGCGGCGAGGGTCTCTCGACCTTCCTGAAAGTCAGCATCATCCTGCTGGCGGCGCTCACGATCGCCTCGATCTCGCTGCTGTTCATCGGTGATCTCGAGGGCAAGTTCGAGCGCGTGTTCTCGACGTTCGTGCTCTTCGCGGTGTTCGTGCTGCTCACTGCGCTCGACACCCGCCGCGAGCAGCGCTCGGAGTGGTACGCGCCCGTCGCGCTCATCGCCAACGCCTACATCCTGGGGCTGCTCCTCATCGTGATCTGGATGACGCCGTACCAGCCCTTCGGGCTCGTGCTCGAGATCTTCTGGAAGTCGGTGTTCGTGATCCTCGTCACGAGGCTCGTGATCCTGTGCTGCCAGCTGCTGCTCGGCATGAGTGCGAAGCTGCCCGTCGTGGTGACTCGTTTCGCCTTCGTGACGAGTGTGCTCGCGGTGCTCTCGGGCATCCTCTTCACCGCTCCGGTGGGCATCGAGGCCTTCGATCTGCACATCCCCGATCTCTACTGGAAGATCGCGACCGCGCTGCTGATCCTCACGGCGCTGGGCCTGTCGATCACGCTGCTGCTGCGATGGTCGTTCGGGTCCGCGGCGCGCGAGGCGGCGCGCGGGGCGCGCTCCGCCGCGCTGCCGTCGGCTCAGCCGGTGCAGCCGTACCGGGCTCAGCCGCAGCCGGCTGCGATCCAGCAGGCGCCGCGGGCTGAGAGCCCGCAGCCGCTGCTGCCCTGGCCGACGTTCCCGGATGGGCGTCCGCTGCCCGCGGGGGCCGACGGGCAGCCCGACTTCTCCGCACTGCAGCCGCCCCGGAGGTGACCGCGCGGGTCGAGATCCGCAGGATGCGCGTCGACGAAGTCGATGCGACGAGCGGGCTGCTGCGCGCCGCCTACGGCGGCGACTACCGTCTCGATCCCGGCTACCTCGATGAGATCGCCGATGTGAGGAGCCGTGCCGAGTCGGCGCAGCTGTGGGTGGCGGCGGATCGGGTCGGGGATGCTGTGCTCGGCAGTGTGACGACCCCGTTTCCGGGGCGACGGCTGCAGCGCGACAGCGCGCCGGATGAGATGGATGTGCGGCTGCTGGGCGTTGCGCGGGAGGCTCGCGGGCGGGGTGTCGGCGAGCTGCTGATGCGCCACTGCGTGTCGCTCGCGCGGGAACGCGGCGCCCGGCGACTGGTGCTGCACACGGCTTCGCAGATGGTCGCGGCTCAGCGGCTCTACGAGCGGATGGGGTTCGAGCGGGTGCCCGAGCGGGAGCACGACTTCGTGGCGATGGGTGAGCGCCGCCGCCTCATGGCATACGCACTGACCCTCTGACCTGGGGTTTCTGTCGGGGATGTCGATTCTCGCTTGAACATCAGATGAAGGTGTGTATAGGCTTACTTCGGGGTTCTGGAGAGTCGTGATCGCGCCTCCGGGACCGCGAAGCACTGATGCGCGCACCGTATCGGTGCTTTCTTTTTTGCCCGTCGATCCTCAGGAGCCACACCGTGTCCAATCGCACCACCCGCAGCGCAGCCGCTGCGCTGACCCTGGGCGCAGCACTCGTCCTCTCGGCCTGCGCCTCCGGCGCCCCCGCGAACGAGGAGCCCGCCGGCTCGGCCGCCGCGACCGTGACCATCACCGACAACCACGGCGAGGTCGAGGTGCCGGTCAACCCCGAGACGGTCGTCGCGCTCGACAACACGGTCTTCGACACCCTCGACGAGTGGGACATCGAGCTCGCCGCAGTGCCCAAGGACGTCATGGGCTCGGTCTGGCCCGGCTACGTCGACGACCCCGAGGTCGCCAACGTCGGCAACCACCGCGAGCCGAACCTCGAGGTGATCGTCGCCGAGCAGCCCGACCTCATCATCGGCGGCTACCGCTTCGGCGACTACTACGAGCAGATCAAGGAGCAGAACCCCGAGGCGGTCGTCATCGAGATCGCTCCCCGCGACGGCGAGGACCAGTTTGGCGAGCTCAATCGTCAGACCGAGATCCTGGGCCAGATCTTCGACCGCGAAGACGAGGCCGCCGCGCTGAACACCGACCTCGACGACGCCATCTCGGGCGCGAAGGAGGCATACAACGGCACCGACACCGTCATGGCCGTCAACACCTCGGCCGGCCAGATCGGCTACCTCGCCCCCGTCGTGGGCCGCGGTCTCGGTCCGGTGTTCCCCGCACTCGGCTGGAAGGCCGCCCTCGAGGTCGAGGGTGCGACGGACGATCACCAGGGCGACGACATCAGCGTCGAGGCGATTGCGGCCTCGAACCCCGACTGGATCGTGGCGCTCGACCGCGACGCGGCGTTCGCCCCAGAGGAGCGCGAGCCCGGTTCGGCGCCCGCCGACGAGCTCATCACGAACTCCGAAGCGCTGCAGAACGTCACCGCGGTGCAGCAGGACCGCATCGTGATCCTCGATCCCAACTTCTACCTCACCGAGGGCATCCAGGCCTACACCGCGCTGTTCACGCAGCTCCAGGAGGCGTTCTCGGCCGCATGAGCCCCACGGCCATGACCCCGGGGAGCCCGGAGAGCGGGGCGCACGTTCGAGAGAACGGGCGCCCCGCTCGGCGCGCCCGCGATGCGGCGGGAACGGGTGCGCGCGGATACAGCGGCACCGGGCCGCAGGCGGGCGAGACGGGCGGATCCGGATCCGCCGCCGGATCCGCTCATCTCGCCGTGATCGGTGGCACCCGGCCCGTCGCCCCCGAGGCCGCCCCGCCGCAGCGCCGCCCCTGGCTGCTGCTCGCAGCGGTCGTGGTGGTGCTGGGCCTGCTCGCCGCATCGCTCGCGATCGGCGTCTACGACATCTCGGGCAGCGACTTCGGACCCGAGATGTTCTGGATCACCAGGGTGCCCCGCACGATCGCGCTCGTGCTGGCCGGCGCCGCGATGGCCACGAGCGGTCTCGTGATGCAGATGCTCACCCAGAACCGCTTCGTCGACGCCACCACCTCGGGCACGACCGAGTGGGCGGCGCTCGGGCTGCTGCTCGCCGCACTGCTGCTGCCCGGGATCGGGCTCGTCGGCAAGATGGTGATCGCGAGCGGCTTCGCATTCGTCGGGGCGATGCTGTTCATGCTGATCCTGCGCCGCGTCGTGATCCGCACCACCCTCGTCGTCCCCCTCATCGGGATCATGCTCGGCGCGATCGTGAGCTCGCTCACCACCTTCCTCGCCGCGCAGTTCAACCTGCTGCAGATGCTCGGCACCTGGTTCATGGGCAGCTTCACCGCGGTGGTGCGCGGCCGCTACGAGGTGCTGTGGGTGGTTGCGGTGGTCACGATCCTCGTGTTCCTCATGGCGGATCGCATCACCGTCGCCGGCCTCGGCAAAGACGTGGCGACGAGTGTCGGCGTGCGCTACGAGGCGATCCTCATCGGCGGCACCGCGCTCGTGGCCGTGGCCGCCGGCGTCACCACCGTGGTCGTCGGCTTCCTGCCGCTGCTCGGGCTCGTCGTGCCCAACATGGTCTCGATGATCCGCGGCGACAACGTGCGCAGCAACCTGCCGTGGGTCTGCCTGGGCGGGATCGCTCTCGTGGTCGCCTGCGACATCGTCGGGCGCCTCATCATCATGCCCTTCGAGATCCCGGTCTCGATGGTGCTGGGACTCGTGGGCGCCGCGGTGTTCGTCGCGCTCCTGCTGCGGCAGCGGGAGAAGTGACCGTGGAGAGCAGCATCGTCAGGCTCGCGAGCACTGGGGAGCCGCCGGCCGACCCGCCGTCGCGCGCCTCCCGCTGGCGCGCGGCGCTCCCCATCGTCGTCGTGTTCGCCGTTGCGGCCGTGCTCGCCGTCGCGATCCTCATCTACGGCAATCCGGCCCCCGCCGGCAGCCCCGGGTTCTGGGTGATCGTGCAGTCGCGCCTCACCTCGCTCGCGACGATCGCCTTCGTCGCCGTCGCTCAGGCGCTCGCCACGGTGCTCTTCCACACCGCGACCTCGAACCGCATCCTCACCCCCTCCATCCTGGGCTTCGACGCGCTGTACGTGCTCACCCAGACGGCGCTCGTGTTCGTCTTCGGCACGACGGCCGCGAGCATGGAGGGGATCCCGAAGATCATCGCGCAGAGCGTGCTGATGGTGCTGTTCGCGACGCTGCTGTACGGCTGGCTGTTCTCGGGCACGCGCGCGAACCTGCACCTGCTGCTGCTCGTCGGCGTGGTGCTCGGGGCCGGCTTCGGCTCGGTCTCCACCTTCATGCAGCGCACGCTCACCCCGAGCGAGTTCGACGTGCTGAGCGCCCGCCTCTTCGGCAGCATCAGCAAGGGCAACCCCGACTATCTGCCGATCGCCGCGGCGATCGTGTGCGGGATCCTCCTCTTCGCGTGGCTGCGCCGGCGCACCTACGACGTCGTCGCGCTCGGCCGCGACGTCGCGATCGGCCTGGGCGTGAACTACCGGCGCGAGGTCGTGACGGTGCTCGTGATCGTGGCCGTGCTCGTCTCGGTGTCGGCGACGATGGTCGGCCCGATGACCTTCTACGGCTTCCTCGTGGCGACCCTCGCCTACCAGTTCGCCAAGGGCGACTCGCACGCCGAGACGATCCCGCTCGCCATCGGCATCGGGCTCGTCACGCTGTTGGGCGCCACCTTCGTGCTCAAGCACGTGTTCGCCGCGGCCGGCCTCGTGACGGTGATCATCGAGTTCGCGGGCGGCCTGCTGTTCCTCATCGTCCTGCTGAGAAAGGGGATGCGTTGACCGACGCGCACAACGGAACCGGGGCCGGAGCCCCGCCGGAGACGGCCGGGGCCGCGGTGCTCGCCGCGGAGTCCGAGCCGGGCCGCGGCCCGGGCATCGAGCTGAGCGGCGTCGGGAAGGCGTACGCGGGCCGGCAGGTGCTCGGCCCCGTCGACCTCAGCCTCGAACGGGGCGGCGTCACGGCGCTCATCGGCCCCAACGGAGCCGGCAAGTCGACCATGCTCACCATCATCGGGCGACTGCTCGAACCCGACAGCGGGCGCGTCACCGTGGGCGGGCTCGACGTGCGCACCGCCAAGCCGAAGCAGCTCGCCCGGGTGGTGTCCATCCTCAAGCAGGAGAACCACTTCATGGCGCGCCTCACCGTGCGCCAGCTGGTCACCTTCGGCCGCTTCCCCCACTCGGCGGGGCGGCTCACCGAGACCGACCAGCGCGCGATCCACGCCGCGATCGCCTTCCTCGACCTGGCCGGGTTCGAGGAGCGCTTCATCGACGAACTGTCCGGTGGTCAGCGGCAGCGCGCCTTCGTGGCCATGGTGCTGGCGCAGGACACCGACTTCGTGCTGCTCGACGAGCCGCTGACGGGGCTCGACATGCGCCACGCGGTGAGCATGATGGGGCAGGTGCGGGCGGCGGCCGATGCGCTCGGCAAGACCGTCGTGCTCGTGATCCACGATGTGAACTTCGCGGCGGTCTACGCCGACCGCATCGTGGCGCTCGCCGAGGGGCGGGTCGTCGCGTCGGGCACGCCGGACGAGATCATCACCCCGGAGGTGCTGGAGCGCGTCTTCGAGACGCCCGTCGACGTGATCGAGCACGGCGGTCACCGCGTCGCGGTGTACTACCGGCCGTAGACGGCGTCGGCGCCCTCCGCGCTGGGGCGACACGGCCGGTGTTTCGGATCGGGCCGGTGTTTCGGATCGGGCCGGTGTCTCGGATCGGGCCGGTGTTTCGGATTGAACTGCCGTATGCGGATCCGAAGCATCGGCCCGATCCGAAACATCGAAGCCGGGGCCGGCGCGAGCTGCGGCGGAGGCGGCGCCGAAATCAGGATCCGCCGCGCGTCGACGGCTCGCCGAGCAGCGTCGAGACGGCGCCGGCGCCCTCCCCGGCGCGGCCCTCGCGGGCGAGCTCGCGCAGGCGCACGGTGGGGCGGTGCAGCAGGCGCCCGGCCAGGTGCCGCAGGGCGGCCTCGGTCTCCGCGGTGTGATCCGGCTCGGTCGCGCCGCCGGTCGCGCGATCCCGGATCCGCGAGAGCTCGTCCTCCAGGATCCCGTTCACGAACGATCGCAGCTCGCGCAGCGCCGGGATAGCGTCGCGCTCGGCACGCAGCGCCGTGAACTCGGCGGCCGCGGTGCGCACGATGTCGCGCGCTTCGAGCTCGGCCCCGAGCTCGGGGATCGGCGCGTGCAACGCGATCGTCTCGAGGTCGAGCAGTTCGACCCCCGCAACCCCGGCGACGTCCGGCGCGATGTTGCGGGGGAGACCCATGTCGATGAGCAGCCGCGGCCGCGTGCGGCTCCGCTCGGGGGCCGGCAGTCTGCCGAAGCGAGAGCAGAACGGCGGGCTGCCCTCGGTGACGGTGTCGTCGAAGCGCTCCCGCGTGAGCAGAGGCTCGTGCACGGTGCTGCACGCCACCACGAGGTCGGTGTCGCGCAGTTCGGCGTCGAGGGCGTCGCGCGCCACGGGGCGGATGCCGTGCGAGTCGGCGAAGGCGTCCGCCCGGCCGGAGGGGGAGTAGACCCCGATGTGCTTGGCGCCGTGCGCGCGCAGTGCGGCGAGGCTCGCTCCGGCGTAGGCGCCGGTGCCGATGAGCAGCACCCGGCACGCCTGCCAGTCGCCGACCCGGCTGTCGACCAGGGCGAGCGCGAGCTGCACGAGCGATCGGCCCCGGGTCTGCAGCCCGGTGCGGTGCTTGACCCGCTTCGAGACGACCATGGCCTGCTGGAAGAGCCGCTCCAGTTCGGTGCTCGCCCGGCCCGAGGCGCGCGCCGCGTCGATGGCGCGGCGCACCTGCCCGGCGATCTCGGCCTCGCCCACCGAGGCCGACTCGAGGCCGCTCGAGACCGCGAAGAGGTGCTCGGCCGCGGCTTCTCCGCGGTGCACGGAGCAGGCCGCGGAGAGCTCGGTGCGCGACAGGCCGGTGGCTCGCGCGAGCCCGTCGAGGGCCTGCTCCGGAGCGAGGCCAGGGGCGTCGAGGTAGGCCTCGAAGCGGTTGCAGGTCGCGAGCACGACGGCGCCGCGGGCGAGCTCGGGGTCGCTGAGCGCGGTGGTCACGGTGTCGGTGCGCCGCTCGATGCGTTCGAGCAGCGCCAGGTCGGCGTTCCGGTGATCGACGGTGAGGCAGAGCAGCATGGATTCTCGGCAGGGTCCTCGGGGTGGAGCGTGGATCAGCCGAGCGCGGCACGCCAAGCTGAACAGATCTGATGTTTCACATCAGATCTATAAGCTAGCATCTCGACCGATGAACTCACTCCCAGCTTCGCACCCGCTCGTCGACGGTCGCACGAGCGACGCCCCCCTGATTCGGGCCCTCCACGGGCACCGCCCCGAGCGGATCCCCGTCTGGTTCATGCGCCAGGCGGGACGGTCGCTCCCCGAGTACCGCAGCATCCGTGCAGACCACCGTATGCTCGACGCCTGCGTGAACCCCGAACTCGCGAGCGAGATCACGCTGCAGCCCGTACGGCGGCACGGCGTCGACGCCGCGGTCTTCTTCAGCGACATCGTCGTGCCGCTGAAGCTCGCCGGGGTCGATGTCGACCTCGTCGCCGGGCGCGGCCCGGTGTTCGCGGATCCCGTGCGCAGCGCCGCCGACGTCAGGCGCTGCCGCGCGGAGTTCACCGCGGATCGGCTGCGCGCGGCCCTCGACCCCGTGCGCGACGCCGTACGGCTGACCGTCGCGCAGCTCGGAGGCACGCCGCTCATCGGCTTCGCCGGGGCGCCGTTCACCCTCGCGGCCTACCTCGTGGAGGGCGGCCCCTCGCGCGACCACCTGCGAGCCCGCACCCTCATGCACGCCGACCCGGAGACCTGGCGCGAACTGCTCGACTGGGCGGCCGAGCTCAGCGGCGTCTTCCTCGAAGCGCAGGTCGAGGCCGGCGCCAGCGCGGTGCAACTGTTCGACTCGTGGGCGGGATCGCTCAGCGCCGCCGACTACCGCGCCCACGTGGCCCCCGCCTCGCGCCGCACGCTCGACGCCGTGCGGGACATCGCATACCGGCACCCGCTCCGCGACGGCTACGCCGCGTGCGAAGAAACCGTGCCCGCGATCCACTTCGCCGTGGGCTCGGGGCACCTGCTCGAAGAGCTCGCGGCCGTCGGCGTCAGCGCCATCGGTGTCGACTGGCGCACCCCGCTCGACGAAGCGAGCCGCAGGCTCGGCGACACGGTGCCGCTGCAGGGCAACCTCGACCCGGCCTACCTCGGAGCGCCGCCCGAGCGGCTTGCAGCGCACCTCGACGACGTGCTGCGGCGGGGCACCCGCGCACCCGCCCACGTGCTGAACCTGGGCCACGGCGTGCCGCCCGAGACCGATCCGGACGTGCTCACCCGCCTCGTGGAGCTCGCCCATGCCCGCTGACGGCGCTGACGGCGCTGACGCCGCCGCTGGCACTGACGGCGCTGACGCTGCTGCCGCCGCCGGACGCCGCGTCGCAGTGGTGGGCGGGGGCGTCTCGGGGCTCGTCGCAGCCCGCGAGCTCGCGCTCGGCGGCGCCGACGTCGTGCTCTTCGAACAGCAGCCCAGCCTCGGTGGCCGCGTGCAGCGCGAGACCCTCGCGGGCGTGCCGATCGACCTGGGCGCCGAAGCCTTCGCCACACGAGGGGGCGCCGTCGCAGAACTGCTCGCGGAACTCGGCCTCGCCGACCGCGTCGAACGCCCCGCCCCGCTCGGATCGTGGATCGTCGCCGCGGGCCGGGCACTCCCGCTGCCGGCGGCCGGTACCGTCGGGATTCCGGCCGCGCCGCTCGCGGCCGATACGAGGCGAGCGCTCGGACTCCCCGGGGCTCTGCGAGCCGCGATCGAACCGCTGCTGCCCCGCTCGCTCGGCCGTGGCGGCTCCCTCGGACGCCTGGTGCGCGTGCGGCTCGGCGCACGCGTGCTCGACAGGCTCGTGCGCCCCGTCGTGCGGGGCGTGCGCTCCGCCGACCCCGACGAGCTGCCGATCAGCGCAGTGCCCGGTCTCGAAGCCGCCCTGCAACGCCGCGGCTCGCTCGTCTCTGCCGCTCGCGATCTGCGCGACGGGCGCTCCGCCGCGGGTGGCGCCGTTGCCGGCCTCCGAGACGGAATGGGGTCGCTCGTCGACGCGCTCGACGCCGAGCTCCGCGGCCTCGGCGTCGAGACGCGCGCCGCCACGGGGGTGCGCGAGATCGCGGCCGACGCCGCAGGCGGGATCCTGATCCGCATCGAGCACACCGCCGCCGCGAGCACCGAGCTCGTGGACGCCGCGGTGCTCGCCGTGCCGGAGGCCGTCGCCCGGGAGCTGCTGGGCGCCCCGGCCGCAGGCCCCGAGACCCGCGTCGAGGTCGTCGCGCTCGCGGTCGACGACCCGCGCCTCGACGCGGCGCCCCGCGGCACCGGTGCCCTGGTCGCCGCCGGTGAGCACGGCATCCGCGCGAAGGCCCTCACCCACGTCACCGCGAAGTGGCCCCGGCGCGCCGACGCACTCGGGCCCGGCCATCACCTCCTGCGACTCTCCTACGGACGTCTCGGCAGTGCGCCCGAAACCGCAGGCCTACCCGACGAGCGGGTGCGCGAGATGGCTGTGGAGGACGCGTCCCGCATCCTCGGCGTCGCGCTCGACCCGGCGTCCGTGCGAGACATGCGCCGCCGCGAGTGGTGCAACGGATCGGCCGGCGGCTCGGGCGGCGGCACCGGATCCGCCGCCGGATCCGCTGCACCGGATCTCGGGGCGCCGCCCCGCGTCGCCGTCACGGGAGACTGGGTGAGCGGCACGGGGCTCGCCTCGGTCGTGCCCGGCGCCCGCGCTGCGGCGCGCAGGATCCTCGACGTCCTCGCGCACCCCAGACCGCCCCTCAGTCCCGCACTCCGAAGGAGGCCCGCGATGACCGATCGCACACCCGCCACCAGCCCCCGCGCGCCGCGCGTGCGTCGCTCCGACGTGCCTGTCGAGGCCGCCCCCGGGCTGATCCGCATCGGTACGCGCGGCAGCGCCCTCGCCGTCGCCCAGTCCACGACCGTCGCCGAGGAGGTCTCGATCGCCACCGGGCTCGAAGCCGTGCTCGTGATCGTCACCACCCGCGGCGACGTCTCCCAGGCCCCCCTGGCGCAGCTCGGGGGCACCGGAGTCTTCGTGAGCGCGCTGCGCGACGCACTGCTCGACGGGGCGTGCGATCTCGCCGTGCACTCGCTGAAAGACCTTCCCACCGGAGCCTGCCCCGGCATCGAGATCGGCGCCATCCCCGTGCGCGCCGACGCGCGCGACGCGCTGTGCGCCCGCGACGGGCTGACCCTCGCCGAACTGCCCGAGGGCGCCCGCGTCGGCACCGGTTCGCCGCGCCGCGCCGCGCAGCTGCTCGCCCGGCGATCCGATCTCGACGTCGTCGACCTGCGCGGCAACGTCGACACCCGGCTCGGCCGGGTGGGCGCCGACCTCGACGCGGTCGTGCTGGCCTGCGCCGGGCTCGACCGGCTGGGGCGCGAGGCCGCCATCACCGAGCGCTTCCCGCTCGACGAGGCCCCGGCCGCCCCGGGGCAGGGCGCCCTGGCGATCGAGGTGCGCAGCGAGGATGCCTCCCGCGCCCCCTACGCGGCCGCGCTCGCTGCCCTCGACGACGCCGAGTCGCGCGCGAGCGCGCTCGCCGAGCGCGCCGTGCTGGCGACGCTCGAAGCGGGCTGCGCGGCACCCGTCGGCGCCACCGCGCAGGTCGTCGGTGCGCGCCTCGTGCTGCGCGCCGAGGTCTCGAGCCTCGACGGCACCCAGCGGCTCGTCGCCGAAGAGACGCTGCCCTGGGCCGCTGCTGCTGCCGGTGCTGCCGGTGCCGGTGCTGCTGCCGCTGCTGGTAACGGTGCTGCTGCCGCTGTGCTGGAGACCCCGCAGCGCCTCGGCGAGACCGTCGCGAGGCGCCTCTTCGAGATGGGCGCCGCGAGGATCGCCCCGCTCGGAGGGGCGGATCCCGAGACCACCAGCCCCGCGACCACCAGGCCCGAAACCACTAACCGCGGAGGCTCCCGGTGACCTCCCTCCCCACCGGCCGTGGACCCGGCGCGCCGGATCTCACGGGGTGCCGCATCCTCGTGCCGCGCGGCGGCGCCGCCGGCGAACGGCTCGCGGCCGAGATCCGCGCGCGCGGCGGCCTCCCCGTTATCGCGCCGCTCACGACGACCGCGCCGCCGCAGCACCCTGCCGCGCTCGCCGCAGCGGTCGAGAGCTGGAACCGGGGCGACTACGACTGGCTCGTCGTCACGAGTGCGAACGGGGCGCACGCCGTCGTCGCGGCCGGCGCCCGCCCCGGCGCGGGGAGCGTCGCAGCGGTCGGCCCCGCCACCGCCGAACCACTGCGCGAGCACGGCTTCGCCGTCGACGTGCAACCCGAGCGCGACTTCTCGGCCGTCGGCCTCGCCGATGCGCTGCTCGCGGTGCTCGACCGGGTGGACCGGCCCGAGGAGGCCCGGCGCGTGCTGCTGCCGCTCTCCGAGATCGCGGGAGCCGAGCTCGAGCACGCGCTCGCCGCGGCCGGTCACGCGCCGCACCGCGTCACCGCCTACCGCACGCTGCCCACCCCGCGGGATCCGCGCTTCGAAGCCGAGGTGCGGGGCGGGGCCGTCGACGCGATCCTCGTGATGAGCGGATCCGGCGCCGCCGAGACCGCCCGCCGCTTCGACCCCCTCCCCGAGAGCACCCGGCTCGTCGCGATCGGCGGTCCGACGGCGCAGGCGCTCGCAGCCCACGGACTCCGCGCCGACGCCGTCGCGACCCGACACACCTCGGACGGGCTGCTCGACACCCTCGCCGCGATCCTCTCCGGCGCGGCTGCTGGCCGCCCCACCGCAGACCATCCCGAAACCTCGCACCACCCGGAAGGAAGATCCGCATGATCCCCACCGTCCGCCCGCGCCGCCTGCGCAGCACCCCCGCGATGCGCCGGCTCGCCGCCGAGACCCGGCTGCACCCGGCCGAGCTCATCCTCCCCGCCTTCGTGCGCGAGGGGATCGACGAGCCCCGCGCGATCTCCGCGATGCCGGGAGTGCTGCAGCACACCCTCGACTCCCTGCGCCGAGCCGCGGCCGAGGCGGCCGAGGCCGGCGTCGGCGGCATCATGCTGTTCGGCGTGCCCGCTGTGCGCGACGCCCGTGGCAGCGCCGCCGACGACCCCCGGGGCATCCTCAACGTCGCGACGCGCGCCGTCGCCGAGGAGGTCGGCGACGCGCTCGTCGTGCAGACCGATCTCTGCCTCGACGAGTTCACCGACCACGGTCACTGCGGGGTGCTCGACGCTCGCGGCGAGGTCGACAACGACACCACGCTGGACAGGTATCGCGCGATGGCGCTCGCGCAGGCCGAGGCCGGATCGGCCGTGCTCGGGCTCTCGGGCATGATGGACGGCCAGGTCGCCGCCGTGCGCGACGCGCTCGACGCGGCGGGGCACCAGGCCACCGCGATCCTCGGGTACTCCGCGAAGTACGCCTCCGCGTTCTACGGCCCCTTCCGCGAGGCCGTCGACTCGCAGCTCGGTGCCGACCCTTCGAGCACCGGCGACCGGCGCAGCTACCAGCAGGATCCCGCGAACCGTCGCGAGGGTCTGCGCGAGGCGGAGCTGGACATCGCCGAGGGCGCCGACATCGTCATGGTGAAGCCGGCGATGAGCTACCTCGACGTGCTCTCGGACGTCGCGGCCGTGAGCCCTGTGCCCGTCTGGGCCTACCAGGTGTCGGGCGAGGCGGCGATGATCGAGGCGGCGGCCGCGAACGGGTGGATCGACAGGCGGCGCACCGTCGAGGAGTCCGTGCTCGGCATCAAGCGCGCGGGGGCCGATGCCATCCTCAGCTACTTCGCCGTCGAGCTCGCGGGATGGGTGCGATGAGCGGCGGATCGACGACCTTGAACGCCCGGCTCGCCGAGCGGGCGGCGCGCGTGATCCCCGGTGGCGTGAACTCCCCGGTGCGGGCCTTCGGCTCGGTCGGGGGCACCCCTCGCTTCCTGGTCTCGGGGAGCGGCCCGTACGTCACCGACGTCGACGGCACCGAGTACGTCGACCTCGTCGCCTCGTGGGGGCCCGCCGTCCTGGGGCACGCCCACCCCGCGGTGATCGACGCGGTGCAGACCGCGGCGGCGCGGGGGCTCGGCTTCGGCGCCTCGGTTCCCGAGGAGGCCGAGCTCGCCGAGGAGATCATCTCCCGGGTGCCCGGCATCGAGCGCCTGCGCCTCGTCTCCACCGGCACCGAGGCGACCATGACCGCCATCCGGCTCGCGCGCGGGGCCACCGGCCGCCCGCTCATCGTGAAGTTCGCCGGCCACTACCACGGTCACTCGGACGGACTGCTCGCCGAGGCCGGATCCGGTCTGGCTACGCTCGCGATGCCGGGTTCGGCGGGGGTGACCGCCGAGACCGCGGCGCAGACGCTCGTGCTGCCCTACAACGATCCGGCTGCCCTGGCAGCGGCGTTCGCCGAGCACGGCGACCGCATCGCCGCGGTGATCGCGGAGGCGGCGGCCGCGAACATGGGGGTGCTGCCACCCGAGCCGGGGTTCACCGAGTTCATGATCGGACTCGCGCACGGGCACGGCTCGCTGGTGATCCTCGACGAGGTGCTCACCGGCTTCCGCGCGGGCCCCTCGGGCTACTGGGGGATCGAGCAGGCCCGGGTGCCGTCGGCGCTCGCACCGGATCTCTTCACCTTCGGCAAGGTGGTGGGCGGCGGGCTGCCGCTCGCGGCGCTCGGCGGGCGTGCGGAGATCATGGAGATGCTCGCGCCGCTCGGGCCGGTCTATCAGGCCGGCACGCTGTCGGGCAATCCGCTCGCCGTCACCGCGGGGCTTACCACGCTGCGCCACGCCGACGTGCCCGCCTACGCGGCGCTCGGGCGGGCCGCCGACGCGATCTCCGGCGAGGTGAGCCGCGCGCTCGACGCGGCCGGGGTGCAGCACCGCGTGCAGCGGGCGGGCACCCTCTTCAGCGTGCTCTTCGGCGAGTTCCCCGAGGCGCCGATCGACTATGCGGCCGTGCAGCGGCAGGAGACGCAGCGGCACCGGGCGTTCTTCCACGCCATGCTCGAGGGCGGCGTCAACCTGCCGCCCAGCGCATTCGAGGCGTGGTTCGTCACGGCCGCCCACGACGACGCCGCGATCTCCCGCGTGGTCGAGGCGCTGCCGGCGGCCGCGCGGGCTGCGGCCGAGGTCGGCCCCGCAGCTCCTGTGGCCTGACCCGAACGGGCCCCGCCGTGGATATGGGATCTGCCGGAGATATGGGATTCAGGCCCGGATCCGCCGGATCTTCGGCAGATCCCATATCGAGAGGTCGCGCTTGAAAACGACGAGGGGCGGGGATCGCTCGATCCCCGCCCCTCGCCGTTGAGACGGCCGTCAGACCCGCGCAGCGAGAGCCGCCACGGCGCTCTCGAAGAAGCGCAGGCCGTCGATGCCGGAGCGCATGGCGTCGGGCATGTCCGGGCCGAAGCCCGGCTCGACCGCGTGCTCGGGGTGCGGCATGAGGCCGACCACGTTGCCGCGCTCGTTGGTGAGGCCCGCGATGTCGGCCAGGGAGCCGTTGGGGTTGACGCCCGCGTAGCGGAAGGCGATGAGCCCCTCGCCCTCGAGGCGCTTCAGCGTCTCGTCGTCGGCGATGAAGCCGCCGTCGCCGTTCTTGAGCGGGATCACGATCTCCTCGCCCTGCTCGAAGCGGTTGGTCCACGCGGTGTCGGCGTTCTCGACCACGAGACGCTGATCGCGGCGGATGAACTGCTGGTGCGCGTTGCGGATCAGCCCGCCGGGCAGCAGGTGCGACTCGACCAGCACCTGGAAGCCGTTGCAGATGCCGAGCACGGGCATGCCCTTGCGGGCGGCCTCCACGATCTCGGTCATGATCGGCGAGACCGCCGCGATGGCGCCCGGACGCAGGTAGTCGCCATAGCTGAAGCCGCCGGGCAGCACGATCGCGTCGACGCCCTGCAGATCGTGATCCGCGTGCCAGAGCTCCACCGGCTCGGCGCCCACGAGGCGGATCGCGCGCTGCGCGTCGCGGTCGTCGAGGGAGCCGGGGAAGGTGACGACGCCGATGCGGGTCGACATCAGCGAGCCTCGCCGTCGACGCTGATCGCGACCACGTCTTCGATGACCGAGTTCGAGAGGATCTCGTCAGCGAGCTGGCGCACCTCGGCGAGCACGGTCTCGTCGACCTCGCCCTCGACGGTGAACTCGAAGCGCTTGCCGATGCGCACGTTCTCGAACTTGCCGTGGCCGAGGCGCGCGAGCGCCCCCGTGGTCGCCTTGCCCTGCGGGTCGAGCAGTTCGGCCTTCGGCATGACATCAACAACAATCGTGGGCACTAGAGAGCCTCCAACTCGAGAACACAGAAGTCGAGCACCAGTCTACCCGCAGCGGCCGCCGGGTTCGTCGCGGCGAAGACACGGCGAAGACGGGGCGCGGGATCACTCGCCGTCAGGAGTGCCGGCGGGTGCGCCGGTGAGTCGCGCGTAGAGCTCGGCGTAGCGATCGTAGGTGCGCGAGACGATCTCCTCGGGCAACACCGGAGGCTCGCCCTGACGGTCCCAGTTGGCCGAGAGCCAGTCGCGCACGATCTGCTTGTCGAACGAGGCCAGGCGATCCGCCCGCGGGTTGTGCTCGTCGAAGTACGCGGAGGCGTCCCAGTATCGCGACGAATCGCTCGTGAGCACCTCGTCGGCGAGTACCAGCTCGGCGGGATCCTCGGCGCGCGGATCGCGGCCGAACTCGAACTTGGTGTCGGCGAGTACGACGCCGCGCTCGGCGGCCAGGTCGCGGGCCGCGGTGAAGATGCGCAGCGATGCGTCGCGCAGGGCCGACGCGACCTCCTCGCCGACGAGCTCGACGCTCTGCTCGTAGGTGATGTTCTCGTCGTGCTCGCCGAGCGGGGCCTTGTACGCGGGGGTATAGATGGGGGTGTCGAGCAGGTCGCCGTCTTCGATGCCGGCGGGCAGCTCGATGCCGCAGACGGCTCCCGTGCGCTGGTACTCGGCGAAACCGGATCCCGTCAGCGCTCCGCGCACGACGCACTCGATCGGGTGCATCTCGAGCTTGCGGGTCACCACGGCGCGATCCGCGACCTCGTCCGGAACCGCGGGCGCACCGGCGCCCGCCAGATGGTTAGGGAGGTCGATGCGCTCGAACCACCAGTTCGACAGCGCGGTGAGCAGGGCGCCCTTGCCCGGGATCGGCGGCTCCAGCACGTGATCGAAGGCGCTCACGCGATTGCTCGCCACCACGAGCAGGTGCTCGTCGGATCCGTCGGCGGGGACGTAGAGGTCGCGCACCTTCCCGGAGTAGACGTGCGTCCAAGCGGCGAGCTGCTGAGGCGAGGCGAAATCGGTCACGACCTCCATTCTTCCACGCGAATTGCCACTCGAATGAGACCTCCTTGTCAGCGGGGAGGGCTACGCTTCCTATCGAGGGGAACCTCCGTGTCGCGGGCTCGCCGGGAGCCGGGCGCGAGGGAGACGATGACCCGGTGAGCAACGCTGAGGAGAAACATGATCCCGCTGGGACCGGTGGTGGCTCGGAGCCGCATGAAAGCCGCGCGGGCCGGGGTGTGGTCGTACGTGAGCGACCCCGCACGACGCGCCGAGTGGTGGCCGGAACTCGAGCTGGAGACGCGGATCGGCGGAGAGATCGCCGAGCGCTGGAGCGAAGGCTCGGGCGATGACGCCGTCAGCCGCGATGCGGCCGGCCGGGTGGACGTCTGGGTGGAGGGCCACGCGGTCGGCTTCACCTGGCGCGAAGCCGGCGATCCCCGCGACACGGCTGTGCTGCTGACCCTCCGCACGCAGGGCGGCGAGACCGGGGTCACCGTCACCGAGACCGGTTTCGACGCGCTGCCGGCTCCCGCCGAACGCGCCGCGGCCTCGCAGCAGGGTTGGGAGGTGCTGCTCGCCGCGCTGTCGCAGGCGATCGACGCCGGCGTCGCCGCGGGCATCATCACGGCGGAGGCGCCGCCCGCGCCCGCTGCAGAGCCGGAAGGCGTGGCCGCGGCGGACACCGGCGCGGACCGCATCGCCGAAGCCGCGATCGCGGATGCCGCGAGCCCCGACACCGGCGACGAGGGTGGGAGCGACGAGACCGTACCCGTCGCACGGCTGCCGCGCGAGGGCGCCGGCGACGGTCCGTTCGGAGCCATCGAGCTCGCACCCGAGGAGGTCGACGGCGAGGTCGTCGAGACCGAGACGGAGGTGTCGCTCGAACTCGACGCCGAGCCGCAGCTGGGCGAGCACCTCGAACTCGGCACCGCCTCCGTGCAGATCATCGAGCCCGATGCCGCGGCCGAGCCCGGCGCAGGAGACGGCGCCGCGAGCGGCGCGGCCGAGGCTGACGCTGGCGCCGAGGCTGAGGGGGCTGAGACCGCGGCGGGCCCGGCTGAGACCGAGGCCGCTGAAACGGCGGCGGATCCGGATCCCTCCGCCGGGGCCTCCGATCTGCCGCGGCAGTCGAAGCGACGCGCCGAACCCGAAGCGGACAGCCTCACGGGCGACCCCGACTTCGACGCTCTCATCCGGGGCCTCTGACCGACGCGCGCCTCGCGCGCTTGAACGCGAACGGCGCCCGCACCCCTCGACCGGGATGCGGGCGCCACGCGCGCTGCGCTACGCGACGCGCGCCGCGATGTCCGTGCGGTGCTGCGAGCCCTCGAGCGCGATCCGCCCCACCGCCTCGTAGGCGCGCTCGCGCGCCGCTGCGAAGTCTGCGCCGCGGGCGACGACGCCCAGCACCCGACCGCCCGTCGCGACCCAGCCGCCCTCGGCGTCGCGTTCGGTGGCTGCGTGCACCACGTGCACGCCCGGCACCCGCTCGGCGTCCTCGATCCCGGTGATCCCGCGCCCGGTGGCCACCTCGCCCGGGTAGCCCTCGCTCGCGACGACCACGATCACCGCGGGCTCGTCGGAGAACTCCGGAGCGGGCTGCGCTGCGAGCTGGCCCCGCGCTGCGGCCAGCAGATAGCGGCTGAGCGGCGACTCGAGGCGGGCCAGCACCACCTGGGTCTCGGGGTCGCCGAAGCGCGCGTTGAACTCGATGACGCGCACGCCCTTCGACGTCACGATGAGGCCGCAGTACAGCAGGCCGACGAACGGCGTGCCCTCGGCCTCGAGACGGCGCACCGTCGGCAGCGCCACCGTGCGGGTGATCTCCTCGACGAAGGCGTCGACGCCGCCGGGCAGCCAGGGCAGCGGAGAGTAGGCGCCCATACCGCCCGTGTTGGGGCCCTCGTCGCCGTCGAAGATGCGCTTGTAATCCTGGGCGGGGGTCAGCGGCAGCACGTCGTGGCCGTCGGCGAAGAAGAAGAGCGACACCTCCTGCCCGTCGAGGAACTCCTCGATCAGCACGTCGCCGTGGGGTGCCCAGGCCGCCACGTGGTCGAGCGCCGCCGCCCGATCCTCCGTCACCAGCACGCCCTTGCCCGCGGCGAGGCCGTCAGCCTTCACGACGTACGGAGCCCCGAACTCGTCGAGCACCGCGCCGGCCTCCTCCACCGAGGCGACCCGGGTCGCTCGCCCGGTGGGAACCTCGGCGGCATCCATGACGCGCTTGGCGAACGCCTTCGACCCCTCCAGCTGGGCGGCGGCCCGGTCGGGCCCGAACACCGGCACGCCCGCGGCGCGCAGCGGATCCGCGACCCCCGCCACCAGCGGGGCCTCGGGCCCGACCACGACCAGATCGAAGCCGCGCTCGCGCACGAACGCCGCGACGGCCTCGGGATCGGTGTAGGCCAGCTCGGGGGTCTCGACCCCGCTCGCAGAGATCCCGGCGTTGCCGGGAGCGCAGACGATCTCGTGATCGGGTGACTCCGAGCGGAGAGCGAGGACGATGGCGTGTTCGCGGGCACCCGGGCCCAGGACGAGAATCTTCACCGTTCCAGGATAGTGGGGTGGTGCGCCGGTACAGTGGGACGCGTGGCGAAGCGGAAGGTGTCGATCGAGGACGGGCGGGCCGCGCTCGCCGCAGTGCGGGCCGGAGCCGACGCCCGCACCGTGCTCGCGACCGCGGTGCGCTACCTGCTCGAGGAGCTCGCCGAGCGGGCGCCGGGCAACTCGGTCGAGGTGAGGGTGCCGCCGTTCGGTGCCACGCAGTGCGTCGCCGGTCCCCGCCACACGAGGGGCACCCCGCCCAATGTCATCGAGACCGATCCGGCGACCTGGATCGCCCTCGCGACGGGCGAGCTCGACTGGGAGACCGCTCTCGGCGCCGCGCGGGTCGTGGCCTCGGGATCCCGAGCCGACCTTCACGGGCTGCTCCCGCTCGCGTGACCGGCCCGCGCGATGCGCTCGCGTGACCGGCCCGCGCGACCGGCGAACCCGGCCGCCCGCGCACGGCGGTCTCGCACCGGCGTCGGAGCCGACGCACAGACGCAGGCTGCGACAATAGAGGCATGAGCACTCCCGATGCCGCGGGCGAGCAGCCGCAGCGCGCCGCCGTCGAACCCGAAACCGCAGAGGCCGCACCGGCCCCCGTCGAAGACGCCCTCGAACCGCACGTTCCCGTGATCGAGGAGACGGAGCACGAGGTGGTGCTGCAGCGCACCGTGCGCTACGGGCGTGTGCTCATCGGCGGCGCCGTGCTCGGCGCGATCGTGGCGATGCTCGCCTGCCTGCTCTTCCCCGTTCCCGAAGACGCCGAGTACACGATGGGGCAGGCCGTCGGCATCAGCGCGATCATCGGCGGCGCCATCGGCCTCGGCATCGCCGGGCTCTTCTCGATCGTCCTCGGATTCCTCGCGAAGCGCGGCAGCGGGGTCGGTGTCGCCATTCAGCGCGACGTGCGATAATCGCCCCATCACTCACGAACGGAGTTCATCCGATGCTTGGAAACCTGGGTGGAGCGCACCTCGTCGTCATCCTCTTCATTGTGCTGCTGCTCTTCGGTGCGCCGAAGCTGCCGGGGCTGGCGAAGAGCCTGGGCCAGTCGATGCGCATCCTCAAGAAGGAAGTGCGCAACGACGACGTCGAGGCCGCTCCTCGCGCCGACACCGTTGCGGAGGCGCCCGCCGTCCCCGCGGCTCAGGTCGCGACCGCTGCTCCGGCCGCAGCGCAGGAAGCGGCGCCTCAGCGCCCCGACCTGCCATAATGATCTGACCCTGACGATCGGAGTCCTCCAGCATGCTCGGCAACCTCAACGGCCCCACCCTGGTGGTCATCCTCTTCATCGTGCTGCTGCTCTTCGGTGCGCCGAAGCTGCCGGGGCTGGCGAAGAGCCTGGGCCAGTCGATGCGCATCCTCAAGAAGGAAGTGCGCAACGACGATGCCGAAGCCGGCACGGCCAAGCGCAGCGACGTCGCCCCTGAGGCGCCGAGCAGCGAGGCCGGGCGCACCGACACCGCGCGTCCCGAGTCGCGGGAGACCGGCGACGGCGCTCCTGGCGACAAGCCGTAACCGTCACTCCGAAACACCGCAGCGGGGGCCGCGCTCACTGAGCGCGGCCCCCGCTGTCGTCGTTCGGGGTGCCGGCCCTCAGCTCTCCTGCGTCGCCTCGACCCAGGCAAGATACTCGGCGTCGACGTTGCCCGCGATGTACTCGCCGGTGAAGCAGCTCTGCTCGAGCTCGGTCACGCGATCCTGGCCCTGCATGATGGCGCGGTTCATGCCCTCGACGCTCATGTAGATGAGGTGGTCGGCGCCCAGCTCGGCTGCGATCTCCTCGGAGCTGCGGCCGTGCGCGATCAGCTCGCCGCGCGAGGGCATGTTGATGCCGTAGACGTGCGGGAACACCACGGGGGGAGCAGCCGAGGCGAAGATGACCGACTTCGCGCCGGCGGCGCGGGCCATCTCGACGATCTCGCGCGAGGTGGTGCCGCGCACGATCGAGTCGTCGACGATGAGCACGTTCTTGCCCTTGAACTCGATGCTCATCGCGTTGAGCTTCTGGCGCACGCTCTTCTTGCGCACGGCCTGGCCGGGCATGATGAAGGTGCGGCCGACGTAGCGGTTCTTGAAGAAGCCCTCGCGGTACTCGATGCCGAGCTTCTGCGCGACCTGCATGGCGCTGGGGCGCGCGGAATCGGGGATCGGCATGACCACGTCGATGTCGACGTCGGGCAGCTGCTCGGCGATCTCCTCGGCGAGCACGTCGCCGAGACGCAGTCGCGCGTCGTACACCGCGATGCCGTCGAGCACCGAGTCGGGCCGGGCGAGGTAGATGTACTCGAAGGCGCAGGGCACGAGGCGGGTCTGCGCCGCGCACTGGCGCGACTCCATCGTGCCGTCGGGGGAGATGAGGATCGCCTCGCCCGGCTCGACGTCGCGCACGACCTCGTAGCCGCCCGACTCGAGCACCAGCGACTCGGAGGCGACGACCCACTCGTCCGCCCCGGAGGCGGCGGTGCGGCGGCCGAGCACGAGCGGACGGATGCCGTTCGGGTCGCGGAAGGCCAGCAGGCCGTAGCCCGCGATGAGCGCGATGGTGGCGTAGGAGCCCTCCACGCGCTGGTACACGCGGGAGACGGCCTCGAAGACTTGATCCGCGTCGAGCGAGAGGCCCGCGATGCCGGCCTGCAGCTCGTTCGCGAGCACGTTGAGCAGCAGCTCGGTGTCGGAGTGCGTGTTGAGGTGGCGGCGGTCGACGTTGTAGAGCTCGGCGGTGAGTTCACGGGTGTTCGTGAGGTTGCCGTTGTGCACCAGGATGATGCCGTACGGGGCGCCCACGTAGAAGGGCTGCGCCTCCTCTTCTGCCGCTGCCGAGCCCCGGGTGGCGTAGCGCACGTGCCCCAGGCCGATGTTGCCCTTCAGCGTGCGCATGTCGCGCGTGCGGTAGGCCTCGCGCACCTGCCCCTTCGCCTTCACCGCGTGGAAGAAGTCGCCGTCGAGCGTGGCGATGCCCGTCGAGTCCTGGCCGCGGTGCTGCAGGAGCAGGAGGCTGTCGTAGACCTGCTGGTTGACCGGTTCTTGCGAGACGATACCGACGATGCCGCACATGCTGGTGTGATGCTCCCTGGGATGCGATGGGACGTCAGACAGACGCAGGGTCTAGTGTCCCACATGCCGCTGTGTGCGCGAGGCCCTCGCCGATGCCGCCGCGGGGCACGGTACGCTGGTGGGGTGAGCGAAAACGCGTCGATCTATGCCCAGTCCGGAGTCGATACCGCGGCGGGCGACCTCGCCGTCGAACTGATGAAGTCCGCGGTGGGCCGCACGCACGGCCCCGAGGTGCTGGGCGGCGTCGGCGGTTTCGCCGGCATGTTCGACGCGAGCGCCCTGCTCGGCTACAAGCGGCCGCTGCTCGCCTCGTCGACCGACGGCGTCGGCACGAAGGTGGCCATCGCGCAGGCCATCGACAAGCACGACACGATCGGCCAGGATCTCGTCGCGATGGTCGTCGACGACATCGTGGTGGTCGGCGCGAAGCCGCTCTTCATGACCGACTACATCGCCTGCGGCAAGGTGGTGCCGCAGCGCATCGCCGACATCGTGCGCGGCATCGCCGAGGCCTGCGAGGCCACCGGCACGGCCCTCGTCGGCGGCGAGACCGCGGAGCACCCGGGTCTCCTCGGCCCCGACGACTACGACGTGGCGGGTGCGGCGACGGGCGTGGTCGAGGCCGACCGCATGCTGCAGCCGGCGCTCGTGCAGCACGGCGACGTGGTGCTCGCGATGGCGGCATCGGGGCTGCACTCCAACGGCTTCTCGCTCGTGCGGCACATCCTCTCGGAGCGCGGCATCGGCTACGGCGACCGCAGCGACGATCTGGGGGCGAGCTACGGCGAGGCCCTGCTCACGCCCACCGCGCTGTACACGGCTCCGCTGCTGCGCGTGCTCGACGACCCCTCGCTCGACGGCGCGATCCACGTGCTGAGCCACGTCACCGGCGGCGGTATCGCGGCGAACCTGGCGCGCGTTCTGCCGCAGGGTGCGTGGGTCGAGGTGGATCGCGCCTCGTGGTCGCCGCTGCCCGTCTTCCGCCACCTCGCTGAGCTGGGCGGTCACACGCTCGAATCGCTCGAGGGCGCCTGGAACCTCGGCATCGGCATGTTCGCGGTGGTGGCCGCGGATCGCGCCCCGCAGGTCGCTGCGGCGCTCACCGCGGAGGGACTCGACACCTGGGTCGCGGGCACGGTCTCGACGTCGGCGCGCGACTTCGCCGGCTTCGAGCAGGGCGCGAAGGGCGTCGACGGGGGCGCGGTGCGCCTCGTGGGCGGCTACGCGGGCTGAGCGCCGCGGCGCGCCGGCCTGGGCGGCCGGGCTGGTCGGGGGCGGCCGCACCGCCACAGGCTTCCGGCCGCACCGGCCCAGCCTTCCGGACGGATCGGCCCAGCCGGTCAGGCTCGCGCGATGAGGGCGGTCGCGATCGCCGCGAGGCCTTCGCCGCGGCCGGTGAAGCCGAGGTGGTCGGTGGTGGTGGCACCGAGGCTCACCGGAGCACCGACGAGGTCGCTCATGATCCGCTGCGCCTCGTCGCGGCGCGGTGAGAACTTCGGCCGGTTGCCCACGATCTGCACCGACACGTTGACCGGCCGCCAGCCGTGCGCGTTCAAGCGTGCGAGCGCCAGACGCACGAATCCGGTGCTCGCCGCGCCCTCGGTCTCGGGCTGATCGACTCCCACGAGACCGCCGATGTCGCCGAGGCCCGCCGCCGAGAGCAGCGCGTCGACCACGGCGTGGCAGACGGCGTCGCCGTCGCTGTGACCCGACAGGCCGGTCTCGCCCGGCCAGTCGAGGCCGGCCAGGCGCAGGGGCGATCCCGCGTCGTAGGCGTGCACGTCGAAGCCGGTGCCCACCCGGATCTGCGGAACGGCGGGGTGCGCGGCTTCCGCGGGGGCGCTCACGCCTCAGCCTCCAGACCGAGCAGGTTGGCGGTGAGGAAATGCTCGAGGATCGCCAGGTCGGCCGGCGTGGTCAGCTTGTGGGCGCGCTGCTCGCCAGGCACGGTCCGCACCAGTGCCCCGGCGCGCTGCACGACCTCGGCGTCGTCGGTGGGGAGGCCGCCCTCGTGCTGCAACTGCGCGGTGGCGTGCGCGGCTGCGAGGGTCTCGCGCACGAAGCCCTGAGGGGTCTGCACGGCCACGAGGGGCGCGCGGTCCACCGTCTCGTGCACGACCCCCGCGGCGTCGACGCGTTTGAGCGTGTCGACCACCGGCAGCGCCGGCACCACCGCGTCACCGGTGCGCCGCACCTCGGCGATCACCCGCTCGAACAGTGCGGCGCTCGCGAAGGGGCGGGCGGCGTCGTGCACGAGCACCGCCTCGACGCTCTCGGGCAGCGCGTCGAGTCCGAACCGCACCGACTCGTGGCGCTCGCGACCGCCGGGCACCACCGAGACGTCCCAGGAGGATCCCTCGGGCAGCACCTGCTCGACGATCTCGAGGGCATGCGCCGCGTGCGACTCGGGGGCGACCACCACGAGATGCCCGGGGTGGGGCAGGGAGGTGACGACGCCGATCCCGAACTCGAGCAGCGCCCGCCCGCGGAGCTCGACGAAGGCCTTGGGGGCCCCTGCGCCGAGTCGTTCGCCGCGCCCCGCAGCGACGAGCACGACGCCCAGGGCCGGCAGCTCGTGCGGAGTCGATCCGGGCACGTCGTTCGCGAGGGGGCTCATAGCCCCAGCGTACCCGCCCGGCACGGACACCGCGCGGGCCCGGACGCCTGCTGCGCGCCCCCGGGAGTCCGGTGCGCGAGACGCGGCGCGCGCTTCGAGCGCGGTGGAGCGGAGCCCGGCCGGGAGCCCCGGAAACGCGAAACGCCCCGCTCGGGGCGGGGCGTTTCGCGTGGGGGATCCGGGATCCCGAGGCGTGCGGATCAGGAGGCGAGCACCTGATCAAGCACCTCGGAGGCCTTCTCCTCATCGGTCTTCTCGGCGAGCGCGAGCTCGGATACGAGGATCTGGCGAGCCTTCGCGAGCATGCGCTTCTCGCCGGCGGAGAGCGAGCGCACCTCCTGGTCGCGGCGCCACAGATCGCGCACGACCTCGGACACCTTGATCACATCGCCCGAGGCGAGCTTCTCGGTGTTCGCCTTGTAGCGGCGCGACCAGTTGGTCGGCTCTTCGGTGAAGGGGGCGCGCAGCACCTCGAACACGCGCTCGAGGCCTTCCTTGTCGATGACATCGCGCACGCCGACGAGTTCGCAGTTCTCGGCCGGGACCTCGATGGTGAGATCGCCTTGATCCACCTGCAGCTTCAGAAAGAGCTTCTCTTCACCGCCGAGTTTGCGCTTCTTGACATCGATGATCCTGGCGGCACCGTGGTGGGGGAAGACGACGGTCTCTCCGACCTCAAATTGCATCGAGTTGGCTCCTTTACAGCAGTTCGGGTACTAGAATACCACACTCGTCACCTCTGGGTTAGGCTTACCTAAGCTGCGTCCGGCAAACGGGGACCGGTATGATGAGTTCAAACTGTGATCGCGTATGCGACGCATGTCATCGAACCACCGCTCGGAGGACCTCTTGAAGATTCGGATCGCCTCGTCCATCGCTCTCGCGGCGGCGCTCGCGCTCGGCGCGACGGGATGCAGCCTGATCGCACCCCAGGGCACCCTCGAGCCCTACGCTCCCAGCGACGGCCGCGACATCTCCACCAAGAACGTCGACGTGCGCAACATCATGCTCGTCGCCGACGAGACCGGCGAGAACTTCAACGTGGTGTTCAGCGCGGTCAACCGTAGCGGCAGCACGCAGCAGCTCACCATCAACTTCGTGGGCGCGGGCTCGTCCTCCGCCAGCGCCGAGTTCGACATCCCCACCGGCAACACCCGCTTCGGCAACCCCGACGGTGAGCAGACCCCGGTGCTCGTGTCGCTGCCCGGCCTCGCCGCCGGCGCCACGGTCACCGCCTACTTCCAGGCCGCCGGCAGCCCCGAGGTCGAGTACAAGGTCCCCGTGCTCGACGGCACGCTGGCCGAGTACCGCGACTACGTGCTGCCCGCCGACTTCAGCCGCGCCAGCGAGCAGGCCGAGCAGTCGACCGCCAAGCAGCAGGAGGCGGCAGAGTCGCACATCGCCGAGAACGACGAGGATCAGCCCCAGTAGCGCACTTCGTCCTCACGCAGAACGCCCCCGGATCCGCCTCTGGCAGATCCGGGGGCGTTCTGCGTGCGGTATCAGCGACTTTCCCCCGGCTCTGCCCCCGGAGGCCTGCGCAGTTCAGGCAGTGGATCGCAGCTCAAGCGGACGTTCTCGCCGAATTTCTCCGTCTGAACTGCGATCCACTGCCTGAACTGCGCCACCAGGGTGGGGGCAGGGTGAGGGAGGGAGGGGCAGGGTGGGGGAGGGCGGGGGTAGGGCGGGGCGATCAGCCGAAGCGGTAGCCCACTCCGCGCACGGTCGAGATGAGGGTCGGTTTGGAGGGCTCCTCCTCGATGCGCGCCCGGATCCGCTTGATGTGCACGTCGAGGGTCTTGGTGTCGCCGTAGTAGTTGCTGCCCCAGACCCGGTCGATCAGCTGACCGCGCGTCAGCACCCGCCCCGAGTGGCGCATCAGCATCTCCAGCAGCTCGAACTCGCGCAGCGGCATCGCGATCTCCTCGCCGCGCACGGTCACCGCGTGGCGCTCCGAGTCGAGGCGGATCCCGAGCTCGTCGAGCACCATCTCGTCGAGCTCCTCCTCGCGATCCTCCTCGCCGGCGCCCGAACGGCGCAGCGCCGCCCGAACGCGGGCGAGCAGCTCGCGGGTGGAGTAGGGCTTCGTGATGTAGTCGTCGGCACCGAGTTCGAGGCCCACGACGATGTCGATCTCGCTGTCCTTCGCGGTGAGCATGATGACGGGCACGCGGGAGGTGAGGCGGATCGCGCGGCAGACCTCCGTACCGGGCAGGCCGGGCAGCATGAGGTCGAGCAGCACGAGGTCGGGGCGCGAGCTGCCGAACACGGTGACCGCCTCGGCGCCGTCGTCCACCACCGTCACCCGGTAGCCCTCCCGCTCCAACAGGAAGGCGAGCGGGCGGGAGATCGACTCCTCGTCCTCGACGAGCAGGATGTGCTGGGCCACTGCGGGGTCCTTTCGTGCGGGCTTACGGGGCCGGTTCGGGGGCGGGTGCGGTCTCGGCGGATCCGCGCGTCGAGCGTCGCGCCTTCTTCGCGCGCTTCGAGCTCTTCGCCGAGCCCTCGGGGTCGTGGAGCGGGAACGCGAGCGTGAAGCTCGAGCCGACGCCCGGCTGCGACCACACGTCGACGTCGCCACCGTGCGCGCGCATGGTGTGGCGGGCGATGCTGAGGCCGAGGCCGGTGCCGCCGTCGCCGCGGGTGCGGGCGCCGTCGACGCGGTAGAAGCGCTCGAAGATGCGGGACTGGTGCTCCGGGGCGATGCCCGCGCCCTGGTCGGTGACGGTCACGATGAAGCTGCGGCGGCGGATCGTCATGCCGACACCCACCCGGCCCCCGTCGGGGGAGTGCCGGATCGCGTTGCTCAGCAGGTTCGCGACGGCCGCGCCGAGCGAAGCGGGGCGGCCGAGGATCACCGCATCGCGGTCCTGATCCGACTCGTCGGTGACGACCAGCTCGATGCCGTGCTGCACCGCGAACTCCCGGTGCGACTCCACCTCGCTGCGCACGAGGTTGCGCAGCGACACCGATTCGCGGTCCTCGGGCCGCAGCGCGGACTGCGCCTCGGAGAGCTGGATGATGTCGCGGCTCAGCTCGCCCAGCCGGCGCGACTCCTTCACGAGGCTCTTCGCGAAGTCGAGCACCACCGCGGGCTCGTCGGCGGCCTGCTGCACGGCCTCGGAGAGCAGCCCGATCGCGGCGATGGGGGTCTTCAACTCGTGGCTCACGTTCGCGATGAAGTCGCGTCGCATCGCGTTCACGCGCTGTTCCTCGCCGAGGTCCTCGGCGAGGATCACGGCGAAGCGTCGCTGGATGCGCACGATGTGGATGCGGACCGTGTCGGAGGGGTCCGTCGGATCCGGTTCGTGCGTGTCGGGGACGCCGGTGGTCATCACGCGCCGCACCCGCAGCAGGAAGTCGGGATCGCGGATGTCGTCGTCGCTGATGTGGCGCTCCTGGCGCGCGATCGGGTTCGCGTATACAGGGGTGAGCGAGGAATCGAGCACCACCGCGAACATGTCGATCTCGTCAAGGATCGTGGTGGCGACCTCTTCGAGCTCGGGGCGCAGCTCCGCCGCTCGGCGACGGCCCGCTCGGCGCATGCCCAGGATGGCGACGGCGACGCCCGCGCCGGCCACCGCCCCCAGCGCCGTCGAGGCGAGAACGAGCAGGGAGGGGTCCATGTCTTTTATCGTAGAGGTGGCCCCCGGCGGGAGATCCAGAGTTCAACTGTTGTTCACCTGCCCGTGCGCCGCGGTTCACCGGCCCGGCCCAGACTGGTGAGGGTGCCCGTTGGGCGCAGGATTTAGAGAGGAAACGGCATGCGTGAGGTCTTTCAGCAGGAACTGCGCGAGGTGCAGGAGCGACTGGTCAAGATCGCCGAGCTCGTAGAGGCGGCGATCGAGAACGCCACCGCAGCCTTCGGCAACTCCGACGTCGCGCTCGCGGAGCAGGTGCTCGACGGCGCCGAGGAGATCGATGTGCTCGCGGCGCAGCTCGATCAGCTCACGATCGACATCCTGGCCCGCCAGCAGCCGGTCGCCTCCGACCTGCGGCTCATGGTCGGCGCCCTGCGCATGAGCGCCTCGCTGGAGCGCATGGGCGACCTCGCGCAGCACATCGCGCAGCTCGCGCGCTACCGTTACCCCGAGAGCGCGATCCCGAAGGGCCTCAAAAAGATCTTCGTCCGCATGGGGGCGCTCGACGTCGAGATGGCGAGCAAGATCGTCGAGCTGCTCGGCGCGCTGGATCCGCGGGTCATCGAGGAGGTGCGCGACCTCGACGACGATCTCGACGAGCTGCACGCCAAGGTGTTCGAGAAGGTGCTCAGCGACAAGCTCGCCGACAACCCGATGGGGGCCGTCGATGCGACGCTCGCGAGCCGCTACCACGAGCGCTTCGGCGACCACGCGGTGAGCATCGCGAAGCAGGTGCAGTTCTTCCTGAGCGGCACGCTCGACTGAACGCGGTCGAGGGGCGCGCGTCGGAATCGATCGCGCGTCTGCCGCGCTCGCGTCTGCCGCGCGGCCGGCCGCAGGTAGGCTTAGAGGGTGAAACAACGCATCTACGACTCGCGCGCGCAGCAGGTCGTCGATCTCGAGCCCCGCGAAGCGGGCCGGATCGGCCTCTACGTCTGCGGCCCGACCGTGCAGTCGGCCCCCCACATCGGGCACCTGCGCAGTGCGCTCGTCTACGACCAGATGCGGCGTTGGTTCACGGCGAGCGGGCACGACGTCACGCTGATCCGCAACGTCACCGACATCGACGACAAGATCCTCGACCACGCCCGGGCGGCGCAGCAGACCGGCTCGAGCGAGCAGTGGTGGGCGCTCGCCTACCGGGTGGAGCGGGAGTTCACCGCCGCGTATGACGCGATCGGCGTGCTGCCGCCCACGTACGAGCCGCGGGCGACCGCGAACGTCGCCGAGATGGTGGCGCTCATCGAACGGCTCGTCGAGCGCGGCCACGCCTACGCGGCGACCGACGGTTCGGGCAGCGTCTACTTCGACACGGCCAGCTGGCCGGAGTACGGCACGCTGACGCGCCAGAGCCGCGACCAGATGGAGGACGCCGCCGATTCGGCGAACGCGGGCGGCAAGCGCAACCCGCAAGACTTCGCTCTGTGGAAGGCGCACCGCGAGCACGAGCCAGTCTCGGCGTCGTGGGAGTCGCCGTGGGGGCGCGGCCGGCCCGGCTGGCACATCGAGTGCTCGGCGATGGCGACGCGCTACCTCGGCGAGGAGTTCGACATTCACGGCGGCGGGCTCGACCTGCGCTTCCCGCACCACGAGAACGAGCTGGCGCAGTCGCAGGCGGCCGGTCACCCGTTCGCGCGCCACTGGATTCACAACGGCCTGGTGAACACGGGCGGCCAGAAGATGTCGAAGTCGCTCGGCAACTCGCTGTTCGCGGCGGATCTGCTCTCGGCGGCGCGTCCCATCGTGCTGCGCTACTTCCTCGGATCCGCCCATTACCGCTCGGTGCTCGAGTTCTCGGAGCACTCGCTGGTCGAGGCGGAGGCCGCGTTCTCGCGGATCGAGGGCTTCCTGGAGCGCGCGGAGAAGTACGGCGAGTCCGAGAGCGCCCGGCACCAGATGATGGAGTTCGACACGGGAGCGAGCGGAGGCCTGCTGCCGGCACGTTTCGAAGCCCTGGAGCACCTGGGCCGTCCCGCCGAGTTCGACGCGGCCATGTATGACGACTTCGCGATTCCGCAGGCGCTCGCGGTGCTGCACGGCGCCGTGCGCGCCGGCAACGCGGCGATCGATGCCGATGACGCCGTCGAGGTGCGGGTACGGGAAGCCGAGGTCGTCGCCATGCTCGACGTGCTCGGCCTCGACCCGCGCGCGCAGTCGTGGGAGGCAGCCGCCGGCGGATCCGCCGCCGATGATGCGGCCGCAGCCGCCCTCGACGCGCTCGTGCAGCAGCTCTCGGATGAGCGCGCCGAGGCCCGCAAGAACAAAGACTTCGCATTGAGCGACGCGATCCGCGACCGCCTGCTGGTAGTCGGCATCGCGCTGGAAGACACACCGAACGGAACCCGCTGGAGCCTGTCATGAGTAATAAGAAGAGCCGTACCGGCGCCGTTCGCAAGAAGGGTCTCGGCAAGGCCGTCGGCTCGGGCGGGCAGGGGCGTCAAGCGCTCGAAGGCCGGGGCCCCACGCCGCGCGCCGAAGACCGCGAGTATCACGCCGCGTACAAGGCCAAGAAGTCGCGCGAGCGCTACGAAGCGGCGAAGCAGCGGCACGCGGGAGGCGCCGGACGCGCTCCCGAGCGCGGTCGCGGCGGGGCGAAGAAGGACGAGTCCGAACTCGTGACCGGCCGCAACGCCGTGCTCGAAGCCCTGCGCACCCGCATCCCCGCCACCACGCTGTACATCGCCGCCCGCATCGAGATGGACGACCGCACGCGCGAGATCCTGCGCCTCGCGACGAACCGCAACCTGCCGGTGCTCGAGGTGATGCGCCCCGAGATGGATCGCATGACCGAGCGCGACACGGTGCACCAGGGCGTGGTGCTCAAGGTGCCCCCGATGGAGTACGCGCACCCCCTGGAGATGCTCGACGAGATCATCGGCCGCAACGAGGTGCCGCTGATCGTCGCGCTCGACGGCGTCACCGATCCCCGCAACCTGGGAGCGATCATCCGCTCGACCGCCGCCTTCGGCGGGCAGGGCGTCGTCGTGCCGCAGCGCCGCTCGGCCGGCCTCAACTCGGCAGCCTGGAAGACCTCGGCCGGCGCCGCCGCGCGCGTCCCCGTGGCGATGGCGTCGAACCTCACGCAGACCCTCAAGGAGTTCAAGAAGCAGGGCGTCTTCGTGCTCGGGCTCGACGGCGGCGGCGACGTGTCGCTGCCGGGACTCGAACTCGCGGATCGCCCGCTCGTGCTCGTGATCGGCAGCGAAGGCAAGGGGCTGTCGCGGCTCGTCACCGAGCACTGCGACGCCGTCGTGTCGATCCCGATCTCCTCGGCGACCGAGTCGCTGAACGCCGGCATCGCGGCGAGCGTGGCCCTCTACGAGGTGGCGAAGCTCCGCGCGGAGTAGTCCAGCCGTGCGGGCCGGGCAGGCACCCGGGTTCGGGGCCGGCGCGTCCGCACAGCTGCCGCGCGTGCTCCGTTGCCCGCGCGTGCTCCGTTGCCTGAGCGTGCTCCGTGCCCGAGCGTCGACGGAGCCGCCTCACAGCACTGTGAGATCTGTGGCGCGCCAGCGCCCGGCGACGTGCTCGAAGCGCAGTGCGACGGCGCAGGAGCGCGGTTGGGCGTAGAGCACCACGGTCGCCTCGACGACGTGGGGGAGCGGGCGCCCGATGTGGGCGCGGCCTGGAGTTGCGACGATGCGGCGCTCGTCGCGGTAGACGGTGCGCCGTTCGGTGCGGGCCGCGCGGCGCTCGCGCAGATTCTGCACGACCTCCGAGGTGACCCAGCCGCCGAGTTGCGCGATCGCGCGGGTGCCCTCCAGCGCCTCGAAGGCGTAGAGCGCGAGCTTCTGGATCAGCTGCGCGGACGGTGCGGGGATCGCCTCGTCCGAACCCGGTTCCGCGGATGCCCGGTGAGCGGATGCCGCAAGCGCGGGAACCGCGTGCAGATGGCGGGCGGGGGCGCTGCGCTCCGGAGCTGCGGGAGTGGGCGCCGGGGCGGCACCCCGTTCGGATCCGGGCGGAGGGGCCGGGCGCATCAGGGCGTTGCGGGCGGGCCTGCGAACGGCGGAAGGGGGCATGATGGTCTCCTTTCGGCCCGGCGATGAGGGCGCCGGGCGATGATGCGACAGTGCATCGTCGTGACATCCGCGGCAGCTGTCGCGGAGTCAGTGGAAGGTCCATGCTAGAGAATGCTCGGTGGAGGCGGTCAAGTGCGTTTGGAAACTGGTCGAAAAAGCTGTGTTTTTTCTGTGTTTTAATGTGGAATCGCCGATTTGCCGGTGATGGGTTGGATCTTGGTGTGAAGTCGAGCGGCGCGGTGCGGCGCATGGGCCTGACCGGATGAGAATCCCGGTCATCCCGGGGTCGGGGTGCCCTAGGCTGAGGGGGTGGCAACTCTGCGTGATCTCGCGACGAAGTACTCGACCCTGAACGAAGAGGAGATCGAGTGGCTCGAGCTGCTCGCCCTCGACTGGCAGCTGCTCGCCGACCTCGCCCTCAGCGACGTCGTGCTGTGGGTGCCGACGGAGAACGGGGACTACCTCGCCGTGGCGCACAGCCGCCCAGCCGGTTCGGTCACGCTGTTCTACCGCGACGTGATCGGCGAGTTCCTGCGGCCGGACTGGCGCGAACTCGTCGACGAGGCGATGGGCACCGGGGAGCCGGTCATCTCGACCTCTCCCGCCTGGTACGAGGAGAACCCGATGCGGCTCTCCGCCTACTCGGTGAGTCGCCGCACCGAGAACGAGGAGGAGGGGCCGTTCGCGGTTGCGACCGTGCACACGAGCGTCGCCGACACCCAGAAGGCCTCGCGGATCGGTGCCGCCTTCCGCGAGGTCTCGGACGACATGTTCGCGATGATCCAGCACGGCCTCTTCCCGTCCCCCGGCACCTCCGCGGGGCGCCAGCACGGCGCGCCCCGCGCCTCGGACGGCTTGGTGCGCATCGACCTCGAGGGGATGGCGACCTTCGCGAGCCCCAACACGCAGACCATCTTCAACAGGCTCGGATACCGCGATGAGCTCGAGGGCGAGAACTTCTCGGAGGTGATCGCCGAGATCGTCAAGGGGCAGTTCGACACCAACGAGTCGCTGCCGCTCATCGCGCAGGGCAAGGTTGCGAAGCGCGGCGAGATCACCGCGCGCGGGCGCACCGTGAACCTCAGGTCGATCCCCGTGATCCGCGACGGCTCGCGCGTCGGCGGCATCGTGCTCACCCGCGACGTCACCGAACTGCGGCAGCAGGCGCAGGAACTGATCACCAAGGACGCCACGATCCGCGAGATCCACCACCGGGTGAAGAACAACCTGCAGACCGTGGCCTCGCTGCTGCGGGTGCAGGCGCGCCGGGCGCGCAGCGAGGAGGCCAAACAAGTGCTCGGTCAGGCGATGCGCCGAGTCGCCGCGATCGCCGTGGTGCACGACACCCTCTCGACGGGGCTCTCGCAGATCGTCGACTTCAACGTGGTGTTCGACCGCGTGCTGGGGCTCGCGGCCGAGGTCGCGAGCCTGCACAACACGACCGTCCACCTGCGCAAGGAGGGGGAGTTCGGCGAACTCCCCTCGGAGTACGCCACTCCACTCGCCCTGGCGCTCACCGAGATCGTGACGAACGCCGTCGAGCACGGCCTGGCCGGCCGCGAGGGCGAGGTGCTCATCCGGGCCGACCGCAACGACGACAGGCTCTCGGTCGAGGTCATCGACACGGGTACGGGCTTGCCCGGCGGCACCGTCGGCGACGGTCTCGGCACTCAGATCGTGCGCACTCTGGTCGAGGGCGAGCTGGGCGGCAGCATCGTCTGGGGTCCGGATACTGGGGGCGGCACGCGCGTGGCGGTGCAGGTGCCGCTGCACTGGATCTCGGCGCAGACGCGGGAGATCCCGCGCATTCCGACGCCCACCCGCGAGATTCCCCGGATCCGCACCTAGGCGCGACGCGGGCGCCGTTGCCGGCGCGCACCGCGGTGGGATGCGGCGGTCGTCGCCGCCCCACCGCGGCGATCAGCGTCTGCCTCGCAGCAGGATCGCGCCGCCCACCACGAGCAGCAGCACTCCGAGACCGATCACCGTCGACGTGATCCACCAGGCGGTGTCGAGGCCGCCGGTGCCGAATGCCCGCTGCACGGCATACCCGCAGAATGCGAGGATCAGCGCGCCCCAGACGATCGGACCCGTGCGCGGCCCGACCCGGGTCGGCGGTTGGGCCGACTTCGAGGGGGTCGCGGCGCCCGGTTGGGCGGGACCGGGGGCGGCGGGGCCCGGGGCGGCGGGGCCCGGGGCTGTGGCGCCGGGGGCGGTGGCACCTGGGGTGGTGGCAGCTGGGGCGGTGGCACCGGGGGCTGCGGCAGCCGGGGCTGCGGCACCTGGAGCTGCGGCAGCTGGGGCTGCGGTGTTCGACGAGTGCGCGGTGTTCGCCGCGGTGGCAGCGCCCGCCTGCGGGTCTGCGGAGCCTAGGGGATTCGCTGGGCCGGCGGGGTCGACGGCACCCGTGGGGCCGGTGGGGGATGCCGGGCCGGTGGGGCCTGCGGGGCCTGCAGAGCCTGCGGGGTCCGCAGGGTTCACCGGACCGGTGGGATCGGAGTCGTGGTGGTTCGTGTTCATCGCGCCATCTCCTGTTCGAGGTCGTTCACGGTGTCGAGCAGATCTTCGCGCTGCCGCTCGAGATCTCGCCGGTCTGAGGCTGTGAGGCCCGGCTCCTGCAACTGCCAGTCGATCCGTTCGAGTTCTTGCCGTGCGTCGGCGAGGCGCTCGCGGTCGGCCGCCTGCTGCTCGGCGATGTCGCGCCCGCTCTCCTCAGCGAGGCGATCCCGCTCGGTTTCGCCGCTCTGCCGTTTGAGCCGGTCGGCTGAGGATCCGCTGCCCTCGATACGCACATTGCCTGCCACCAGGTATACAGTGACGTGCGCGATCGACTCGTCGGCGAAGGCCTCGCGGCTGCTGATCGCGACGTTGCCGGTGTCGTGCGACAGGAACGGGCCGGAGACCCGCGACCCCTCGCGCTCGGTGGCCTCTTCCTTCACGTTGCCGGCGAGCACCCGCACCCGCACGGCCGTGGCACGATGCTCGGGCAGCTGGACCGTGGTGTTGCCCGCGAGCTGCCAGATCTCGATGTCGCGGGGCTCGTCGGGGAGATCGTCCAGGTCGCGCAGATCGACGTTGACATTGCCAGCCAGGACGACGGTGCCCGCTGGGCTCAGCCCGTCGACGTGCACGGTGCCGAAGGGGTGGAAACGGGTGCCCCAGGGCAGCACCACGGTGATGAGCAGGGCGAACACGCCGCAGGCCGCGAGGAAGCCGACCCAGCCCGTGTGCCGGCCGCGTACCCCCGCCACGATGAGTGAGACGGCGAGCACGGCGAGCGCGGCGATGATGGCCGCGAGCAGGGGAGCGGGAGCGACGCTGCTCACCTGCGGCGGCGCGTCGAGGCCCATCACCCAGAGGGCGGCGCCCCCGGCGGCCAGCAGTGCGAGCGCGAGGGTGAGCACCGCCTGCGCGGCGCCCATGCGGTGCGCATCGTGGTGCTGCGCGTAGCGCGCGCTCCACTCGTCGGCCTGGCGGCCGACTTCATCGCCCCAGCGGGTGGCCTGCTCGCCGACGCGCTCGCCCCACGCCGCGGCTCCATCCGCGGTGCGCTTCGCGAAGTCGTCCGTGCGCTCGGCGAATGAGCGGCTGCTCTGCGCCGAAGCGGCCTGATCGGAGATCGGGGGTGCGAGCGGCTCGGTGCCCGACCCGTCGACCGTGGCAGCGAAGGTCGGAACGGTCGGCGGAGCGGGGTGCGATGCAGCCGTCGGGCTGCCGGCTGCGGCTGCGGTATCGGCGGCGGATGCACCCTGCTGCTCGCTCTGGCGGCGCCCCCGGTTCAGCATGGCCTTGCGCAGCCACAGCAGGCCGAACACGATGATCGCGATCCAGAACAACCAGGCGGCGGTGCGCGGGATCCAACCGGGCACGTTGATCGCGCTCCAGAGATCCCAGCCCCAGAATCCGGGGAAGCCGAGCAGCGGCGCGCCCGTGAGCGCGATTCCGAAGGTTGCCGGGATGACGACTAGCGCGGCGATGATGATCGCCGCGGTCAGCACCCCGGCCGATGCTCGCCCCCGGATGATGTCCTCGAGATGGATGCGGTCGCTGCTGTCGGGCAGCAGCAGCCAGCCGGCCAGGTACAGGAGCACGCCGGGTCCGCCGAGCAGCGCCAGCACGATGAAGATGCCGCGCACGATGATCGGGTCGATCCCGGTTTTCGCCGCGATGCCCCCGGCTACGCCGGCGAGCCAGCGGTCGGAGCCGCGCACGATGTCGAGGCCGCGGAGCCAGGCGAAGAAGCCGTGCCCGGCGGGGGCGCCCTCGGGGCGTTCGGAAGCTGGTGATTCGTTCATGTTTCGAGTCTGACGCCGACCACCGACATCGTGCCATCGGGGTTCACCCTGAGCGACCCCTGAGGTTTCGACCCCGATCCCGTCGGTGTCGGTGGCCCGTGCTTGGATGGGACCATGCAACGACCACCCCTGACGCGATCGCGCGACGCCGGCGTCCTCGCCGGTGTGTGCGCGGGCCTCGCCGAGCACCTCGGCTGGCCGGTCGCGGTGGTGCGCGGGGTCATCCTCGGCTCGTGCGTCTTCGGCGGGGCGGGCGGGCTGCTCTACCTGTGGTTCTGGGGCACGGTGCCGCTCTCGGGCGACGACGGCGCTGTGTTGCCGCTGCGCCGCGCGCTCACCCGGCCCGCCGAGGGCAGCACCCGGTCCGAGCAGACCGCGCCAGCGGGGGTGTCGAGCGTTGCAGCCCGAGGCGGCGGCGCGGCGTCAGTACGCCCGGCAGCTCGGGCGCGCATCTCAGGCCATGCGGGCGCGGCGGGATCGGCAGGCTCGGCGGGCTTCGTCGGTCCGGTCGGGTCAGACGGCTCGGCCGGGCCGGGCAGCCCGCTTGGGTCGGCAGGCCCATCGGGCGAGGCCGTGCCGCGCCGGCGGTGGCCGATCGCCGAGCTGCTCCTCGGGGTGTGTCTGCTGATCGCCGGGGTCGGGCTCGTGCTCGACCGCTTGGGGGCGCATCTCGAACTCGAACTGCTGCTGCCCGCGCTCGCGGTGCTCGTCGGCGTGGGGCTCACCTGGTGGCAGATCGCAGATCGCGATCGCCCCGACCGCAATCAGCTGCCGCGCGTGCTCGGAGCGCTCGCCCTCGTCGCCGTCGGCGTGCTCATGATCTTCGTGACCTCGCGCGAGCCGAACGCGTGGACCGTGGTCGCCGCGTCGCTGGCGGTGCTCGCGGGGGTCGCGCTCGCGATCGCGCCGTGGTTGCTGCGGATCAACCGCGAACTGATCGCGGAGCGTGCGGCCCGCGCCCGAGAGGCGGAGCGCTCGGACATCGCAGCGCATCTGCACGACTCCGTGCTGCAGACCCTTGCGCTCATCCAGCAGCGTTCCGAGCCGGGCAGCGATGTCGCGCGGATCGCCCGGGGCCAGGAACGTGAGCTGCGGGAGTGGCTGTTCCGTTCGGCGGACGGAGCCCCGCCACCGCCGCGCGAAGCCGTCGACGCCGATCTGCGGGCGCACGCGACGGCGCTCGAAGACGGCCACTCCGTGCGCTTTGAAGTGGTCTCCGTCGGCGGCAGCGCGGCCGCCCCGGAGGCCATCGTGCTGGCCGCGCGCGAGGCGATGCTCAATGCGGCGCGTCATGCCGGCGGCGACGTGACCGTTTACATTGAGGCCGCGAAGCACCGCGTCTCCATCGACGTCACCGACCGGGGTCCGGGCCTCGACGCCGAGCGGCTGCCCGAAGGGCGCATGGGAGTGCGAGAATCGATCCTCGGCCGCATGGAGCGGGCGGGCGGTTCCGCGAGGATCGTGCCCGGCCCGGGCGGCGGTACCTCGGTACGTCTCGCGATGCCCGTCGAGCAGCCTGTGGCTGACATAACTGCACAGCCCGCGCCCGGCTCCGGTGAGCAGCACGTGCCCGGCTCAGCTGAGGATCCTGCCCCCGGATCGGGCGAACAACCGCCGCGCAGTTCCGTCGAGCGCCCGATGGCCGCGCCCGGCGAACACGACCCCCGAGGGAGCGAACGATGACGGATCAGCACGAGACCGACCGCCGGCACGAGGAGCCGACCCCCTCGATCCGGGTGGTGATCGTCGACGATCACCAGATCTTCCGCACCGGACTGCGGGCCGAACTCGGGCCGCAGCTCGACGTGGTGGGTGAGGCGGCGAGCGTCGACGAGGCCGTCGAACGCATCGCCGCGCTCGCTCCGGACGTCGTACTGCTCGACGTGCACCTGCCCGGTGGGAGCGGCGGCGGCGGGGCCGAGGTGGTGCAGCGGCTCGCCGCCGATCCCGCCCTGCGTGCCACGCGCTTCCTCGCGCTCAGCGTCTCCGACGCCGCCGATGATGTGGTGAGCGTGATCCGCGCCGGTGCTCGCGGCTACCTCACCAAGGCGGCGTCCGGTTCCGAGGTCACCGCTGCCGCGGTGCGCGTGCACGGCGGAGACGCCGTGTTCTCGCCGCGGCTCGCCGGGTTCGTGCTCGACGCCTTCGGTGCGGGAGGCGGCGAGACGGCCGCGGCCGATGACGAACTCGACAGGCTCTCGGCGCGAGAGCAGGAGGTCATGCGTATGATCGCCCGAGGGTACGCCTACAAGGAGGTCGCTGCCGAACTCTTCCTCTCGGTGAAGACCGTCGAGACCCACGTGTCGAAGGTACTCCGCAAACTGCAGCTCTCCAACCGGCACGAACTCACCGCCTGGGCGCTGCAGCGACGTCTGCTCTGAGCACCGGCTGCTCGGCCCGAGTCCGCGTGCGCAGGCAGTCCGGCCGCCCCGCTCAGCTCCACCCGGGCAGCCACAGGTGCAGCTGCCAGAACCAGCCGGCGACCGGCATCCCCGTCCAGACCGGCAGGAAGAAGAGTGCCAGCACCGCCGCCACCACCAGGAACAGGGCCACCGCGATCCGCCGCCCGAGCAGCGCGTCCGGGTCGCGGTCGATCGGAAGCACGAACTCCGAGCCCGAACGCGAATACAACGGCAGCCCGCACAGCAATCCGAGCAGGATAGCCAGCGCCAGCGCCGAGAACGGCGTCAGCACCACCGCGTAGAACTGGAACACCGCCGAGCGCGAGAATGTCAGCACCCACGGCAGCCACCCTGACAGGAACCCGGTGAGCACGAAGGCCCCCACGACCGGGAGCGGGCTCGCGGTCGTCGCCGCACCAGACGCGATCGCGCCCCTGCCGCGCGCGCGGAGCAGCTGCCGCACGACCAGCCAGCCGAGCACGATCAGCGCCGCAGCACCGCCCCAGGTTACGAGCGGGTTCGGCAGCGGCGAGATGCCCGAGACGCACTCGCGCCAGACGCAGCCCTCGGTCCAGCGCACCTCGTACATCGCGGTCGGCACGAGCGCGAGCGGCCAGCTCAGCGGATGCGACTGGTAGGGGTGCGGTGCGGTCAAGGTGCTGTGCCACGCCAGCATCTCGGCGTGGTAGTCGATGAGGTCCGCGGGCCACGGCGTGCCAGGTGTGCGCGCCCACCCTCCGGGGCGCAGGATCCAGCCCGCCCAGCTCGCGAGATACGCGAGGGCTGCCGCGGGCAGTGCCAGCACCGCAGACACCCCGGCCTGCAGCATCGAGCGCCGAAGAGCGCCGCGCTCGCCGCGGCGCAGCCGCACGAGCAGATCCCGCACCGTCACGAAGACGAGGAAGAACGCGAGCGGGTAGAGCCCCGACCACTTCACCGCTGCGGCAGCGCCGAAGGTGAGACCGGCGGCGATGAGCCAGGGTCGCCAGAGGAGGATCGGCCCGGTCCACCGGGGTGGTCCCGCCGCCCCGGCAGAGTCTCGACGCTGGGCCGGTCGCAAGCGGGCCTCAGCCCGTCGCGACGTCCACTCGATGTCCATCCAGACGAACAACGCTCCCAGTGCGATGAACAGTGTGAGAAACCCGTCGAGTAGCCCCACCCGTGTGAGCACCACGTGCACCCCGTCGATCGCGAGCAGCAGCCCCGCCAGCCATGCGACCATGAGATTGCGCGAGAGCAGCCAGCCGAGCAGCATCACGACCCCCACCGTCGCCACCCCTGCCAGCGCGACCGCACTGCGCCACCCCCAGCCGTTGTCCGGGCCGAAGGCCAGGATCCCGAGACCGATCAGCCACTTGCCGAGCGGCGGGTGCACCGCGTTCGACGGAGCATCGGTGAACCCGTTCGCGCGCCCCGCGGACATCGAGGGGTCGTCGTCCGGCCACATCGTCGGGAAGCCGTGCGCGAGTTGGCTGATCGCGTCGCGCACGTAGTAGAGCTCGTCGAACACGAGCACCCCGGGTCGCCCCAGCGCCCAGAATCGGAGCGCGGCTGCGATCCCGAGCACCAGCACAGGCGAGATCCACCGCAGCCAGCGCATTCCCCTCATGCCCCCAGACTAGGGCCGCCGGACGCCGCCCGCCCGCGTGGGCGACTGCATGCCCGCCCGCGTGGGTGCCGCCTGGCCGATATGCAGCTCAGGCGGTGGATCGCAGCTCAGGCGGTGGATCGCAGCTCAGACGGATCGAAGTGTGCGAAATCATCCGTTTCAGCTGCGATCCACCGCATGAAGAGAGAGAAACGAGGGGATCGACTGCTCGCGAGGGCTACGATGGTGGGGTGATTACGCGGCTCAGCAACTACTTCCTGAAGACCCTCCGTGAGGATCCCGCCGACGCCGAGGTGGCCAGCCACAAGCTGCTGGTGCGCGCGGGCTACATCCGCCGACAGGCGCCGGGCGTGTTCGGGTGGCTGCCGCTGGGGCTGCGCGTGAAGGGCAAGATCGAGCAGATCATCCGCGAGGAGATGGCCGTCGCGGGTGCCCACGAGGTGCATTTCCCTGCGATGCTGCCGCGCGAGCCCTACGAGGCCACGGGGCGCTGGGAAGAGTACGGCGATGCCCTCTTCCGGCTGCAGGATCGGCACGGCGCCGACTACCTGCTCGCGCCCACGCACGAGGAAGCCTTCACACTCATGGTGAAGGACATCGTCTCGTCGTACAAGGATCTGCCGCTGTCGCTGTACCAGATCCAGGATAAGTACCGCGATGAGGCCCGTCCTCGCGCCGGACTGCTGCGCGGGCGCGAGTTCACCATGAAGGACGCCTACTCCTTCGACGTCTCCGACGAGGGGCTTGCCGCGAGCTACCAGCGGCAGCGCGACGCTTACGAGCGCATCTTCGCGCGCCTCGGCCTGGAGTATGTGATCGTGTCTGCCGACGCCGGTGCGATGGGCGGATCGCGCAGCGAGGAGTTCCTGCTGCCGACCGCGATCGGCGAGGACACCTTCGTCCGCTCGGCGGGCGGCTACGCCGCGAACGTCGAGGCCTATGAGACGCCGGTGCCCGACCCCGTGCCCGCCGAGGTGATCGCGGGCCTGCCCCAGCCGATCGTGTTCGACTCGCCCGACACCCCCACGATCGACACCCTCGTGGCCCACACCAATGCGGTGCTGCCGCGCGAGGATGGCCGTGACTGGGATGCCGCCGACACGCTCAAGTGCCTCGTCTTCGCGGTGACCGATCTCGAGGGCGAACGCTCGCTCGTGGTGATCGGTGTGCCGGGCGATCGCGACGCCGACATGAAGCGGGTCGAGGTGGCGTTCCCGGGTTGCGAGGTCGAGCCCGCCACCGCCGCGGACTTCGAGAAGCACCCCGCGCTCGTGAAGGGGTACATCGGTCCCAATCTGAACGGCGAGGCCGTGCTCGGGCTCGAGGGTTCGAGCGGGATCCGCTTCCTGCTCGATCCGCGGGTCATCGACGGCACCCCCTGGGTGACCGGTGCGAACGAGCACGAGAAGCACGTCGCGTACCTCGTCGCCGGGCGCGACTTCGCCGCGGACGGCGTCGCCGACATCGCCACGGTGCGCGATGGCGACCCGGCTCCCGACGGATCGGGACCCATCGAGACCGCCCGCGGGATGGAGATCGGCCACGTCTTCCAGCTCGGCCGTAAGTACGCCGAGGCACTGGGCCTCAAGGTGCTCGACGAGAACGGCAAGCTCGTGACTGTGACGATGGGCTCGTACGGCATCGGCGTGACCCGCATCATGGCGATCCTCGCCGAGCTGCACCATGACGACCGCGGCCTGATCTGGCCGGCCGCAGTGGCGCCGTTCGACGTGCACCTCGTGGCGACCGGCAAGGACGCCGCTGTGTACGACATCGCCTCGTCGCTCGCGTCGGACCTCGAGTCGGCTGGCGTCGACGTGCTGTTCGATGATCGCCCCAAGGTCTCTCCCGGTGTGAAGTTCGGCGATGCCGAGCTGCTGGGCGTGCCGCGTGTCGTGGTCGTGGGCCGCGACGCCGCGGAGGGCTTCGCCGAGGTGTGGGATCGCGAGTCGGGCACGAAGGAGCGGGTGGCGCTGAGTGAGGTTCCTGCGCTCTTCACGGCTTCGCAGTAGCCGTCGCCGGCGCGGGATCGCGCGAAGTCCGAGGCCCCGGATCGCATTGCGATCCGGGGCCTCGTGCGTGTAGCGCTCCGCTCACAACCGGGCCAGGCGACCGATCGTGACGGGTTATCCACAGATTTGCTCAAACTTTGCTTATAAAATCCATAGCTTCACTAAGGTGGCGTGTATCGATACGCATCGATAACTCATCCAGGCCGACGAGGCTCCCTCGCCGGCCCGAGCGATTGGAACCACTATGGCGAACATCAGTGTCTCCTACGCGGAGATCGAGCAGTCGGCGACTCAGCTGGGAGTCGGGCGCGACGAGATCACCCAGAAGCTGCAGGTGCTGCAGCAGCAGATCGCCGCACTCGTGTCGTCGGGCTTCGTCACCGATCAGGCATCGGTGAAGTTCAACGACGCCTACAACCAGTACACGGCGAGCGCGAACACCGTGATCGAAAAGCTCACCGAGATCCAGAGCTTCCTCACCCAGACCGCGAACGCGATGCGCGACATGGACGCGCAGATCGCGGCGCGGATCAACTAGCGCAGTCGGGGCGGGGTTCGGTAGAGGGGAGGGGTGCGTGGTGCCCGATGTGAAGTTGTCTACCGCGGAGCTGGACGCAGCAGCGTCCTGGCTGCGACGTGCAACCGGTGCGGTTGCCGCGAGTGATGTGCTGGCATTGCCGATGCGTGGTGCCGCCACCTACGAGGGTGTGACCGGTCGTATCGACGCATTCATTCAGACGGTCGCGAATGGCATGGCAGAGCTCTCAGCCTCACTGGCTTGCTCCCGCAACTCGGTGGTCACGATCGCTGATGCTGCGAAGCAGACCGATACGCATCTTGCGCAAAGCGTGAGTTTTGGCGATACCGTGGCGGCCTCGACATGACTGTAATCTTCCCCGTGATCGAGGGCGGGGTGCTGCAAGAACGGTCGCCCATTGTAGGGACGCCGGACGATGCAGCGCAGGCCGCCCACGTCCTACGCGGCGTCGTGCGTCAGGTCGAAGACATGGTTGGGCACGCGGTGCAGGCCTCGGGAACTCTTGGTGCGATGCAGGGAGTGAGCCTCACGACGCTGCGAACTCGGCTCGACGGCCGGGTGGTGCCCGCCGCTCGCGCATTCACGCATTCGGTGGCTGCAGGTGCGCAGGCTTTTGCAACCTACGGTTCCGAGATCGAGGGAATTCACCGTGCGGCACGCGCGGTCGTTGCGACGGTGGAGTCTGATCTTCACTTGATCATCGCGGCGTCACATCGACTCGAAGCCGCATGTGCCGTTCTGGGGGTGGGCTCCTGCTGCGTGCCCGATGTTTGGCACGCACCTCCGAGTTTGTGCCCGCCTGTAGGTCCTGTTGGGTCGAGGTATGACGGATCCGAGTCGGGCGATCCTGCGGCCGCAATGCGACGGGCGGTGAGGCGTGCGGCGCGGGCTCAGGCCGAGACAGACTGGGTCAGTGCGGCTCAGGTATGGGTGGGCGCGCTGGAACGAATCTCAGCAGAGCAACGCATGTGGCGAGCTTTGGTCGAAGACCGCAGGGCTGCCGAGTACGCACTCGTGAACGCATTGGATCTTACGGATCTCGGCGAGCTGATTCGCTTCTCCGGCGGTGCCGTCCAATCAGGCATATTCACCGCCGTTCTCGGCGGAGCAGCGCAGCCGCAGAACTTCGCTGAAGATTCGAATCTGCAAAGAATTCTCTCTGGTGCACTTTCAGAGGCTGAAGTCGCTGCAGCGTGGAAGTCCATCCGCGAGTCGGGGCGGTACGGAAAAGGTGACGTGCAGTGCCTCCCTCTCGAAGTGCTCGCAGTGCTGGCTCGGACGAACGGAATTCCGGCGTGTGTGCAGGACATTGCGGGGCGCGCCGTGCTCGAGCGTGCTCTGACTGATCCTGCTGCGGGATACGAGCGCGTGTACGGCTCGCGACCCGGCGATCCGCTTGCTCTCACGGAGTTCATGCGACACATCGATGGGTTGAACAAGGCGCTCATCGACGCTGAAGGGAGAGTAGGAGGCGAGCTCCCCAAAGCAACGAAGATCCAGTTGGTGAATCTGGGCGTTCACGATGGTGCCCTGACCGCTGGGATCTCGCTCGGCAACCTCGATCGTGCATCTCATGTAGGGGTGAACTATGCGGGCATGGGTTCGAGCGTCGCCGGAATCGGCAACGGAGTGGACGGCGTTGCGGAGATTTTCAAGGAAGCGCAAAGGGGGTTTCCGGGCGGATCGTATGCGGTAGTGATGGTGATCGGATACCGAGCGCCCTCGCTCTGGGGTGTGGGGTCGATGATGCGCGCGACCGGGGCCGCGGAGAATATCGCGAGCTTTCTCGATGGTATTCAGGCAAGCCGTGGCACGAGATACCCTCCACTCGAACAGCTCGCGGTGTTCGCTCACTCTTACGGTTCAACCGCGATTGCGGAGGCGCTGCAGCACGGCTCGCTGAACTTCAAGGTCGACAACGTCGTGACCTACGGATCCGCCGGGTTCGCGGCCGACACCACCTATGAAGATCTGAGACACGGGATCAAAGACACGGGGCGTCTGTATGCAACGCAAGCAAGGAAAGACTCGCTAGCGCAGGTGCCGATTAAGGCTCAGGAAGGAACGGACTTCTACCTGAGCGATCGGATCGATCCGCGGCAGATCGGGGCCGTTGAGCTCTCGGCTGAGGGGGGCAAAGGCGAGAAAGAAACCAACGTGCATGACATGTTCGTGCCGGAGATCGATGAAAACGGTGCGCCGAGCGACAAGGTCGGGTATCTGTCGCCCGGGACAAGCTCGGTGAGAGAAATCGCATCGATTCTTGCGACAGGGAAGTTAAGGAGTAGCACATGAGGTCGAAAATGGCTCGAGTATTCGCGGTGGCCCTGGTGCTGTTGTGTTTGGTGGCTGTGTCGGGATGCGTACGTGCCGAGAGAGAAAACGGAGAGGTCGGCGTGATGCTGAAGAGCGATGTGCGAGATGCGGCTGGGCTCACCCGGTCTGAAATGGAACGGATGCCACTCGGGGAGCAGTTCGCCTTGCTGGGCGAGCGGTATGACCTGTTGCAGGATCTCTTGGCTGAGGCGCAGAAGCAAGTGAGCGCGGATGGATGGAAGTACCTCACCAGGGGCATGGCCCCATCGAACGGGTTGTTCGCTCCGGGAGGCGCGCTGCCAGGAGCGGGAGGTGAGGGTTCTTACTACTTAGGAGCTGATCGTGCGATTGAGCTTCCGGGAGCGGTGGGGGATCGGGCCGACCTTGATCCGATTCTCACGTACTTCGACGCTCGGGGCTGGGAATACCAGATCAACGATGTGGCTGAGTTTCACCACGAGGTGTATGCGGATGCGGGGGACGGGTACTGGCTGGAGTATCGCGTGCAGGCGAACGGGTGGTACGTGATGAGCGTGTCCGCCGGTCCGTTCTGGGGGAGTGACAGCGTGCTTACAGCTGAAATCGTCAAGCGCACGCCCGATGAGGCTTTTGACGACGAACTCACGGTCCCCGGGGTCCGGGTGCCGTTCCCCGCCTGGGACGACCCCGTAGTGAATCCGCCGAAGCAGAACCGATAGCGATCGGTAGCGCGCGAGCCGGAGAGGTGTGAGTCATGAAACTGAAGGTGTCGGTCGTGCTGCCGCGTGGCGGCGAGTGCGACGTCACGCTGTCGTGCGATATCACGGCGACGGTGGCCGACGTCGCGCGGGCCCTCATCCGTGCCGGACTCGGCTCCGATCCGCGATTCGTTGAGATCGCGAACCGCAGACTGGCGCCGCTGACCCTGCGCGCCGGTCGCGGCGACGCGCGTGCACTGCTGCTCGACCCTGCCACCCCCGTGGCGGTCTCCGGCCTGCAATCCGGCCAACTGGTCCAGCCGGTCCCCGAATTCGGATTCCTCGGCCCGGCCCAACGCCTCATCGAGACCGCAGCGTCCCTCGAAGTGTTGAACGGTGGACAGCGAGGCGTGCACTTCAGCCTGATCGCGGGCAGCAACCTCATCGGACGCGACCAGAACTGCCGAATCGAGCTGCTCGATCCGAGCGTGTCCCGCCGCCACGCGGAAGTGCGCATCGACCCCGACGGTGCCATCGCCGTGCGAGACCTCGGCTCGGCCAATGGCGTGCTCGTCGCCGACGAGCAACAGCCCGTGCACCGCGTCACCGGGCCGACGACGCTGCGTCTCGGCGCGGTCGATCTCCGTATCACGCCGGGGCCGCCATCCCACGGTGCCCCGTCTCTGTCTCATCGCGTGGCGCACACCCGGTCCCCGCGGGTCTCCCCGCACTTCCCGGTGTCGAAACGAGCCCTGCCGGCACCGCCCACCCCCGCCGAGGCCGGGCGGATCCCGATGCTCGCGATGCTCGCCCCCATGCTGATGGGCGGTGCGATGTACGCGATCACGCAGTCCCCGATGAGTCTCATGATGGTCGCGTTCTCGCCGGTGATGATGATCGGTTCGTGGATCGACGGGCGGATCGGCGGGCGTCGGAAGCTCATCCGCGAAACCGGCCGGTTCGAGCGCGAGCTGCGCGGAGAACAGACCGAGCTCGTCGCTCTGCGCGAGCAGGAGATCAGAGTGCGCGCCGCCGAGACCCCCACTACCGAGGAGGTTCGCGTCGCGATCGAGCAGCGCGACGAACTGCTCTGGACGCGGCGTCCGGAGCACCGATCCTTCCTCGAAGTCAGGTTCGGGGACGGCACCCTTCCCAGCCGCACAGAAATCGAGTTGCCCGAACGGGGCGAAGCTCCGCGCAAGCAGTGGGATCGGGTGCGGCAGCTCGCCGAGGAGTTCGCGCACGTCGCTCCGGTGCCGGTGATCGAGCGGCTCGATCGTTGCGGTTCGCTCGGCGTGGCGGGCGAGCGGTACTGGGCCGAGGGTGCAGCAGCGTCGCTGGTGCTGCAACTGGTCGGACTGCACTCGCCCCACGAGCTCGTGCTCGCGTGTTTCGCCGGTGCGGAGCACGATGAGACCTGGGGGTGGCTGAAGTGGTTGCCCCACGTCGACCCGGTCGCGAGTCCCATCCCGGGCTGGCAGATCGCCGACTCGGAGGCGAGTTCGGTCCGGCTGATCACCGCGATCGAGGGCGTGCTCGAAGCCCGGAAAGCCGCCCGCGGTGCGCGCACCGTCGTCCGCTCCCACCTCGACGCGCGCACCCGCAACGACGAGGCGCAGGGCGAAGCAGTCTCCGAGCTACCCCTACTGCCCGCCATCGTCGTGCTGGTGCTCGCAGACGGGCTGGTCGATCCTGCTCGCCTCATCGAACTCGCGGAGACCGGGCCGGATCACGGCGTGCACCTGATCTGGGTGGCCGGCGACCGCGCGTCCCTGCCCGCTGCCTGCCGCACCTTCGTCGAAGTCGGCAGCGGTGAGGGTCGCGTGCACTTCGTGCGTTCGGCCAGCATCGTGCCCCTATCGCGGCACGAGCACGTCGAATCGCCGCGGGCCTACGATCTCGCTCGGCGGCTCGCCCCCGTCGAGGACACCGCCGCGCGCGTGCTCGACGAGAGCGACCTGCCGCGTGCTGTGAACCTGCGAGAGCTGCACACCACCGACCTGCTCGGCGGCGCGGCGCCTATCGCTCAGACCTGGGCCGACACCGGCTCCCTCGTCTCTGAGTGGCAGCAGGGGCGGGATCGCGAACCGATCTCGCTCGCCGCCGTCGTGGGGCAGGGGCCCGACGGCCCCGCGGTCCTCGACCTGCGCACGCACGGCCCGCACGCTCTCGTCGGAGGTACCACCGGTGCCGGCAAGTCGGAGTTCCTGCAGAGCTGGATCATGAGCATGGCCGCGAAGCTGAGCCCCGACAGGCTTACCTTCCTGCTCGTGGACTACAAGGGCGGTGCCGCGTTCGCCGAGTGCGTGGATCTGCCGCACGCCGTGGGACTCGTCACCGATCTCAGCCCGCACCTCGTGCGCCGCGCCCTCGCCTCGCTGCGCGCCGAGCTGCGCTACCGCGAGGAACTGCTCGCCGCCCACGGGGCGAAAGATCTCATTTCCATGGAGCGGCGTTCAGCAGTCGGGGCTCCGCCCGTGCTGATCATCGCGATCGACGAGTTCGCTGCCCTCGCGAGTGACGTGCCCGAGTTCGTCGACGGTGTCATCGACGTCGCCCAGCGCGGTCGGTCTCTCGGCCTCCACCTGGTGATGGCGACGCAGCGTCCAGCGGGCGTCATCACCGACAATCTGCGGGCCAACACGAACCTGCGGGTCGCGCTGCGCATGGCCGATGAATCCGACAGCGCCGACGTGATCGGGGTGAAGGACGCCGCGCTGTTCGCCGCGGAGACGCCGGGGCGCGGAGCGATCAAAGTGGGGCCGGGCCGGATCGCCCACTTCCAGACCGGGTACCTCGGCGGGCGGCCCTCGGTAGAGCATCGTGCCGCCGACATCGAAGTGCGATCCCTCGGTTTCGTCGAGGGCGAGCCGTGGAACATCCCCTCCGAGCTGCGGCCCCCGAGCCGCGGTGGCCGCCAGCCCCGCGACATCGAACGGCTGCGCGACGGCATCGTCGAGGCCGCGCGCGCACTCTCGGTGACTCCGCCGCGCCGACCGTGGCTCGACGAGCTGCCGCCGTTGCTCACCCTCGAGAGCGTGGAGCAGCGGATCGCCGACGGTTCGACCGGCCCCATCGGCCTGCGCGACGACCCGGCCGCGCAAGCGCAGCACCCGGTGCGCATCGACTTCGAGGAAGCCGGCAACGTCTCCATCATCGGGGCGGGCGGCACGGGAAAGACCAGCGCACTCGTCACCCTCGTCGCCGCTCTGAGTGCTGCGGCCGACCGGGATCCCGTGCAGATCTACGGCATCGACGGCGCAGGAGGCGCGCTGGGGACGATCAGCTCGCTGCCGACCGTCGGTGCCGTCGCCCCGCTCGCCGACGCCGAGCTCATGCACCGGGTGCTCCGTCACCTCGGGGAACTGGTCGAAGAGCGCGGCCCCCGCTACGCCTCGGTGCGGGCCGGCGGGCTCGCCGCCTACCGCGTCGCGGAGCCGAACAGACAAGAGCCCCGCGTGTTCCTGCTCGTCGACGGCTTCGCCGCCTTCCGGCAGGCCACGGAAACGCTGGGAGGCGCGGAGCCCCCGTTCCAGCTGCTCAGCGAGATCATGATGCGCGGACGGGCGGTCGGCGTGCACGTCGTACTCACCGGAGACCGCCCGTCGGTGATTCCGGCATCGATGAGCGCGAGCCTGCAACGGCAGTTCGTGCTCAGACTCGCCAACCCGCACGACTACGGCTCCCTCGGTGTGCCGGCCGATGCGCTCGAAGCCGCGCCGCCCGGGCGTGCGGTCCTCGCGGGTGACGACCGCGAAATCCAGTTCGCGGTCGCCGGAGGCGCCGACCTCACCGAGCAGTCCGCGGCGATCGAGGCGCTCGCCGCCGAACTGAGCCACCGGCGCATCGATGCCGCCCCGCGCATCGTGAACGCGCCCGAGCTGCAGCCACTCTCCGAGCTGCCGGCGACAATCGCCGGTCGGCCTGTCTTCGGGATCGACGTGCGCAGCTTTGAGCCCGTCGTCCTGCCGCCCGCCGGTCTCGGAGTGATCGCCGGCCCCAGCGGCGCCGGGCTCTCCCAGGCGGCACTGTGCTGCGTGACCGCCGTCGAGCGGGCTGCGGCCGAACGCGGCGAACCCCTTGAGACGGTGCTGCTCAGCTTCGACGAGAACGGAATCGGGGCCAGTCGGAACTGGAGTAGGGTCGCCTGCGGTGCAGCGGATGTCGAGCGGGTCGCCGCCGAGCTCGTGGTCGCACTCGGCGGACAGAGCCCTGCGCGAGGTTCAGCTCTGGGAGGCGGCGGAGTCATCGGCGGCGGCCTCATCGGTTCCAGCCTCGGCGGCGGCCTCGTGGGTTCCGGACTCGTGGGTGCCGGTCTCGGAGCTGCCGGACTCGGTGGCGCAGCCGGAGGCGGCGGAAGCCCAGAGCTGGAATCGGGGTCCGGGCGTGCGGCCTTCCCTGCTGCAACCGGTGCCCGCGGAGTGATCGTCATCGAGCGTCCCGCCGAGGCCGAGGGGACCGCTGCCCTGCCGCAGCTCGTCGCCCTCGTCAAGGCCGCGCGCCGGGCCGGGGTGCTCGTGCTCTGCGAGTTCGAGACCGGCACGGCGAGCGCCATCTGGGATCTCTACCAGGCGCTCAAGCAACCGAAGTGGGGACTGTCGTTGCAGCCGGACCAGCACGAGTCCCAGAGCCCGTTCCGCGAGGATCTCGGCCGGGTGCGGCGAGCAGACTTCCCGCCCGGTCGCGGTTTCGCCGTCGAGAACGGGAGGGCGATCCCGGTGCACGTCGCGCTCCCGGATCCCGCGGCGCTCAGAGAAGCCATGCCGGTCTGAGCGAGATCCTGGAGCGGGCTGCGTCCCCGATCCGCTGCGGAGACAGGTGGGCTAGAATGCTGGTTTGATCCGATGCCGGATCGATAGCTGAATAGACATTTCAATAACTCAAGGAGGCGCCGTGAAGATCGAACTCGTCACACTGCGACAGATCGAGCGCGAGAAGGAGATTCCCTTCGACGAGCTCGTCGAGATCATCGAGCAGGCGATCCAGTCCGCCTACCTGCGCCACGCGGAGAACCAGAGCATCCCGGTTCCCAAGGAAGACGAGGTCCGCGTGACGCTCGACCGCAAGAGCGGCGAGATCTCGGTGCTCGTGCCCGAGGTCGACGATCAGGGCGAGGTCATCGGCGAGGCCTACGTCACCACCGACGAGTTCGGCCGTGTCGCCTCGAGCGCTGCGAAGCAGGTCATCAACCAGCGCCTGCGCGACCTCACCGACGACGCCGTGCTCGGCGCCTTCAAGGACAAGGAAGGCCAGATCATCTCCGGCGTCGTGCAGCAGGGCCCGAACCCTCGCATGGTGCACGTCGACCTGGGCGACCTCGAGGCGATTCTGCCTCCCGAGGAGCAGGTGCCGGGCGAGAAGTACCCGCACGGCGCCCGCATCCGCGTCTACGTCACGAGCGTCTCGAAGGGCCTGAAGGGCCCGCAGGTGATCGTGTCGCGCACTCACCCCGGCCTCGTGCGCAAGCTGTTCGAACGGGAGGTGCCCGAGCTCGCCGAGGGCATCGTCGAGATCGTGTCGCTCGCCCGCGAGGCGGGACACCGCACGAAGGTCGCCGTTCGCGCGAAGCAGCCCGGCATCAACGCCAAGGGCACCTGCATCGGTGAGATGGGCAGCCGCGTGCGCGCCGTGATGAGCGAGCTGGGGGAGGAGAAGATCGACATCGTCGACTACTCGTCCCAGCTGCCGGCGTTCGTCGCGAACGCGCTCTCGCCCGCCAAGGTGACCGACGTGTTCATGCTGAACGAGTCGCTGAAGCAGGTGCGCGCGCTCGTGCCCGACTTCCAGCTGTCGCTCGCGATCGGCAAGGAGGGCCAGAACGCCCGCCTCGCTGCGAAGCTGACGGGCGCGAAGATCGACATCCAGCCCGATTCGATCATGAACGACTGAGATGATCGGGCTGGGTGTTTCGATCTTTGCGCCGGAGCGCTCAGAGAGATCGCGCCAGCGATCTCGTGCTCCGGTTCGCGAGCGGCAGCGAGCGCTGCAAATACTGACATCCAGCCCGATTCGATCATGAACGACTGACACTCAGGCCCCGGCGGTGATCCGCTCGGGCAGTGGATCACAGTTCAGGCGGAGGAATCGCACGAGAAACCTCCGCCTGAACTGTGATCCACCGCCTGAGACGACGCCCGGGATCGCTGTGAGCGGACGCCGGGCGAACGCCCGGGAGGATGCGTCGTGGAGGAAGCTGGTAAGATGGATCCGATTCGGACCTGTGTCGCGTGCCGCAAGCGCGCGTTGCGTGATGAACTGCTGCGAGTGGTGCTGCAAGATGGACGGCTGATTGCCGATGATCGGGCGGTGCTTCCGGGGCGGGGCGCCTGGGTGCATCCCACGGCGCGGTGTCTGGATCGAGCAGTGTCGCGCGGAGTTTTTCCGCGTGCATTGAAGGTGTCGGGGAAGCCCGACGCCGGCCCTTTAGAGAACAGGCTGAAAACACTCATGGACAACTAATGAGCGGCTCACAATGAGGCCCGTCCGATAACCAAGGTTCTCGCCTGTCTGGCGTGAACCCAGACAGGAGAAAAGTGGCAAACCCACGCGTACACGAGATCGCTACTGAGATCGGTGTCGACAGCAAGGTCGTCCTTGCAAAGCTCAAGGAGATGGGCGAGTTCGTCAAGGCGCCCTCGTCCGCAATCGCGCCCCCGGTGGCGCGCAAGGTCAAGGCCGCCCTCGAGGCGGATGGCGTGACCAAGAAGGACGGCGCCCCGGCCGAGGCGAAGCCGGCGGCCAAGAAGCCCGCCGCGCCGAAGCCCGGCCCGAAGCCGGCGCCGAAGGCCGTCGAGGAGCCCGAGGCTCCCGCAGCCGAGGCCCCGAAGAAGCCCGCGACCCCGAAGGCCGATGAGGCCTCGACGCCCGCGGCCGCACCGAAGTCGGCGGCAGGACCGAAGCCCGGCGCGAAGCCGGCGGCTGCGTCGCAGTCGGGCGCCAAGCCCGGCCCGAAGCCTGCGGGCCCGCGCCCCGGCAACAACCCGTTCGCCTCGAGCCAGGGCATGGGCATTCCCCGTCCGCCCCGTCCGGGCAACAACCCCTTCTCGCCCAACCAGGGCATGAACCGCGGCGGCGCTGGCCGCCCGAACCCCGGGAACATCCCCCGCCCCGCACCTCGCCCGCAGGGCGCCGGCGCGGGTGCCGGCCGTCCCGGCGGCGCGGGTCGCCCGGGCGGCGGACGCCCGGGCGGCGGAGGCGGCTTCAACCGTCCCGGCGGCGGTGGCACCGGTCCCGGCACCGGCACCGGTTTCGGCGGGCCTCGTCCCGGCGGCGGCTTCGCAGGTCGCGGTCGTGGTGGTCGTGGTGCCGGCACTGCCGGCGCGTTCGGCCGTGGCGGCTCCAAGAGCAAGGCGCGCAAGTCGAAGCGGGCGAAGCGGCAAGAGTTCGAGATGCGGCAGGCGCCGTCGATCGGCGGCGTGCAGGTTCCTCGCGGCGACGGCAACACGCCGATCCGTCTGCGTCGCGGCGCATCGCTCTCCGACTTCGCCGACAAGATCGATACGAGCGCGTCGAACCTCGTGACGATCCTGTTCCACCTCGGTGAGATGGCGACGGCGACGGAGTCGCTCGACGAGGCGACCTTCGAGATCCTGGGCGACGAGCTGGGCTACAAGATCCAGATCGTCTCGCCCGAGGACGAGGACCGCGAGCTGCTCGAGGGCTTCGACATCGATATCGAGGGCGAGCTCGAAGACGAGGGCGACGAGGTGCTGCAGCCGCGGCCCCCCGTGGTCACCGTCATGGGCCACGTCGATCACGGTAAGACCCGACTGCTCGACGCGATCCGCAAGGCGGACGTGGGCGGCGGCGAGGCCGGCGGCATCACGCAGCACATCGGCGCCTACCAGGTGCACACCGTGCACGACGGCGTGGATCGCGCGCTCACCTTCATCGATACCCCGGGTCACGAGGCGTTCACCGCAATGCGTGCCCGTGGTGCGCAGGTCACCGACATCGCGATCCTCGTGGTCGCCGCCGATGACGGCATCATGCCCCAGACGATCGAGGCGCTGAACCACGCCCAGTCGGCGAACGTGCCGATCGTGGTCGCGGTCAACAAGATCGACAAGGAGGGCGCGAACCCCGAGAAGGTGCGCCAGCAGCTCACCGAGTTCGGTCTCGTGTCCGAGGAGTGGGGCGGCGACGTCATGTTCGTCGACGTGTCGGCGAAGAACAACATCGGCATCACCGATCTGCTCGACGCCGTGCTGCTCACCGCGGATGCGGGTCTCGACCTGCGCGCGAACCCCGACAAGGACGCGCGAGGTGTCGCGATCGAGGCGAAGCTCGACAAGGGCCGCGGATCTGTCGCGACCGTGCTCATCCAGTCGGGTACGCTGCGCGTCGGCGACGCGATCGTGGCGGGTACCGCCTACGGCCGCGTGCGTGCGATGAGCGACGAGAACGGCGATCCCGTGCTCGAGGCGCTGCCCTCGCGTCCGGTGCAGGTGCAGGGTCTGTCGAGCGTTCCGCGCGCCGGCGACAACTTCATCGTCACCTCCGAGGACCGCACGGCCCGCCAGATCGCTGAGAAGCGTGAGGCTGCCGAGCGCAACGCCCAGCTCGCGAAGGCTCGCAAGCGCATCAGCCTCGAGGACTTCACGAAGGCCCTCGAGGACGGCAAGGTCGAGTCGCTCAACCTCATCATCAAGGGTGACGTGTCGGGTGCCGTGGAGGCGCTCGAGGAGTCGCTCATGAAGATCGAGGTCGACGAGTCGGTGCAGCTGCGCATTCTGCACCGCGGTGTCGGCGCGATCACCGAGTCGGACGTGGATCTCGCCACGATCGACAACGCGATCGTCATCGGCTTCAACGTGCGGCCGGACGTCAAGGCTCGCGAGCGCGCTGCGCGCGAGGGCATCGACATCCGCTTCTACAACGTCATCTACAACGCGCTGGACGACATCGAGAACTCGCTCAAGGGCATGCTCAAGCCCGAGTACGAGGAGGTCCAGTCGGGTGTGGCCGAGATCCGCGAGGTGTTCCGCTCCTCGAAGTTCGGCAACATCGCCGGTGTCATCGTGCGCAGCGGTACGATCACGCGCAACGCGAAGGCGCGCGTCATCCGCGAGGGCGTCGTGATCGCCGATGGCCTGGCCATCGAGTCGCTGCGTCGCTTCAAGGACGACGTCACCGAGGTCAAGACCGACTTCGAGGCCGGTATCGGTCTGGGCAAGTACAACGACATCCAGCTGGGTGACGAGATCGAGACCACCGAGATGGTGGAGAAGCCGCGCGCGTAGCGAGCGGTTCCCGCGAACAGGGGCGGGG